>NZ_JAFICQ010000001.1:0-1944961 GCF_017833835.1 Herbaspirillum sp. 1130 | reverse complement strand
AGGCCGCCGCCGATGCCCAGGCCGCTGCCGATGCCCAGGCCGCCGCCGATGCCCAGGCCGCTGCCGATGCCCAGGCCGCCGCCGATGCCCAGGCCAATCGTCGGAAGAAGTGATCGGCTATGGGACGCGTGCTAGTTGTCCCTGCGACCGCGCTGCCGGTAACGCTTGCCCAGGCGAAGAAGAGCTTGCGTATCGAAGCCGACAGTACTGACATGGACGATCTGGTAACGCTATGGCTGCTCGGCATTGTCCGAGACCTTGAGCACCAGATCGGCCAAGCAGTTATGCCGCAAGAGTGGCTGGTGACAGCAGACTGGCTGTACCCAGCGATTGATCTGCCCCATCCGGTCCAGAGCGTGCTCTCCGTATCGTTTCTGGATGAGACCGGCATGCGTCGAACGCTAGATCCAGTCACTTATCAGCTGGTGGTGAGCGAATTGGAGTCGACATTGGTTGCTGCCCCCGGAGCCACCTGGCCCTGCGGTCGAGACGTTCGTGTTTCTGTCTCTTGCGGCTACGGTTCGGATCCGGAGGACGTTCCTCCGAATATTCGCCTCTACGTGCTGGCCAAGCTGGCGGAGCAATATGACCCTGAGACAAAGTCGGATCGAGGGACGGTGCAGTCCAAATTCATCGACGGCCTGCTGGATGCCTGTCGAACCTATCGGTAGGAGGTGCCATGTTCACGAGAGGTATGCGGCACCTAGTGCAGATTCAGTACAGCACTTCCGGCCGAGGTTCGGACGGTGACAACGTCACTACCTGGGTTAGGTTGGCTGACGTCTACGCGGAACAGCAAGACCTCTCGGGACGCCTGCTGGAGACAGCCCAGGCTCGTTTCGCCGAGGCGGAGGTCTCCTTCCGGATCCGATTCCGCAATGGCATAACGCCTGACATGCGGATTCGACATCAGGGGCGATTCTATCGAATTGGCGCTGTTCTTGATCGCACCGGGCGTCGGCTGGAGTTGTATTTGATCTGTACGGGAGGGTTGCTCGATGGCCAGGATGGAGGTTGACGGCTTCGAAGCTGTTATCCGGATGCTGGAGGGCCTGCCCGATCAGGTTGGGTCCGACGCGTTGCGATCTGCAGCTAATGCCGGCGCTTCCATCATCAAGGCAGAGGTGATCGCTCGGGCGCCACGGCAGAAGGGGATCTTGAAGGGCAACATCTACCAGAAGCACATCGAAGAGCTCTCCTCGCAGACGTCGCAGACCTATCACGTCTCATGGCGCAAACAGGGAAAGGACGATGTGCCGTTCTACGGGGCATGGGTCGAATACGGACATTGGTACGTCCCTCGCAAGCCGGAGGGCATCACCTGGAAGAAGCACCGAGCCGATGCGAAGCCGATCTTTGTTCCAGCGCACCCGTTCTTACGTCCAGGATATGAGGCGAAGAAGGACGTGGCGCTGACTGCGATGCGTGACAGGTTGAAGGAGCGTGTCGCTGAAGCATTGAAAGGGAAGCAATGATCGAAAAGCAAGTGCAGACGCTGCTCGATGATCTGGTCGGCAGCAAGATCTTCTTCGATACGGTGCCAGCTGGCACTGAGGCGCCCTTCATCATCCTCTTGCAGGTCGGCGGGGAGCCTATCGAATTCCTCGATGGCCCGTCTGGCCAAGACTTCGTGCGCCTGCAGGTGGATGTGCACGCGGGCAAGCGTAGCGAGGCCAATGCTCTGATGTCGAGTGTTCGAGAGCGTATGAAGACATTGCAGGCTTCACCAATCGGCGCGCCCGTCAGCCTGTACGAGGAGGCGGTAGCTCTGTATCGCCGCGTATGTGATTTTCGTTTGATCGGTCCTGCATAGGGCTCACATATTTTCCAACTAGGCCCCACTGGGGCCATTTTTTTTGAAAGGGGACATCATGTCCTATACCTTGCCGGACGGTTCGAAACTCTCCATTGCCGCGACTTTTGGTCCCGTCGTGGCCATGACCGCACTGTCCAACGCGTTGGAAGCAATTGGCACGGTCGCAGCAGGTGCTGCCTTGGCAACGGGTGACATCGTTATCGTCACCGCTCCTGGTTGGTTGAAACTCAACCAGCGCGTCGCGCGTATCAAGAATTTCAACGCCGGCGCTGTCACGCTGGAGGGCATCGACACCTCCAGCACGGACAAATTCCCGGCTGGAAGTGGCGTCGGCAGCCTCCAAAAAGTTCTGACCTGGCAGCAGATCCCGCAGGTGACAGCATTCGAATCGTCCGGTGGTGATCAGAACTTCGCCACGGTGGAGTTCCTGGACGACGACCAGCAGCGTCAGGTTCCCACGACCAAGTCGCCGCAGACGCTCTCGATCACGGCAGCGGACGATCCGGCCTCGCCGCATGGTGACGTGCTCTCGGCCGCTGATGAGGCCCGCGCGATCCGTCCGCTGCAGCTGGCGCTGCCTAGCGGCCCGAAGATCTTCTATAACGGTTACGTGTCGTACAACGCGACCCCGACCCTCACCAAGGGCAACATCATGACCACCAAGGCGTCCCTGGCCCTGGTGTCTCGTCCCACTCGCTACCAGACCTAAGGTGAAGCATGCTCAAACTGCAACCTAATCCGACGTTCATCCTGCCCGTGGATGTTCCGGTGGCCGGCGAGCCCCAGCCGACCAAAATCAAAGTGACCGTCCGTTATCACAAGCCGGACGAATTGAAAGCGCTGCTGGACGGGAGTCCAGGGATGACTATCGACGAATTCGTGATGGTCAATGTCGTTGGCTGGGATGGTGTCGAAGGCACCTTCAGCGAGGACGGCCTGCGCGCATTGCTGCGCAGCTACCACGGTCTGGCCCTGGTGATTCACCGAGCTTACTTCGCCGAAGTCTACAAGGCCTCCCAGGGAAACTGATCGCCGCTGCGGAGTTCCTCTATACCCCGGAGCCGGACACCGCGCAGCTTGCAGCCCTCGGTCTGACTCCGGAAGATCTCGGCGACAAGTCTTCTTTTGATGTTTTCCCCGAGAACTACGCGTCGGTCGAGGTGTTCAACGCGATGCGCACGCAATGGCGCACAGATATGGGGGTGCCGGTTGGGCTGGACTATTCGGCGCTCCCCTCTGTCATGCGCCTGTTTGGTGTTCCTGCTGTGCAGCGGCGGAAAGTGTTTGACGACGTGAGGGTAATGGAGCACGCAGCGATTTGCTTGATGCGTGAACAGCAATAGCCGCCTTCGGGCGGCGCTTCTTCTGGGTAATGTGATATGGCTAAATCTGGCGCAGGTGACCTGGCCGGCAGCGTAACGGTCGGCCTGACGGCCGAAATGGATCAGTTCAAGGCCGACATGCGGGAGGCTGGTCAGGCCGTCCGTGAAGTACAAACCGAGGCCAGCTCGGCGGCAGCTAAGATCGTGCCGGCGCTGAACCAGATCTCGGCGGCTGGTACATCGGGTGCTACGGCATTGAGCGCGGCGCAGCAGCGCTATTTGGAAGGTCTGCAGCGCCAGGTAGCTGCGGCGCAAGGTGGTAAGGTCGCCTCGTTGGAGTTGCGTGCGGCGCAGCTCGGCGTCTCGGAGGCGGCCGCTCCCTTGCTGGCAACCTTTCGCCAGTTGGAGGCGACACAGCGCAAGAATGCTGAGGCCGCGAACGCGGCATCCGTCGCGGTCAGGGCTCAAGCCGAGAGCGAAGAAGATGCTGCTGCCCGTATCCGCGCATCGGTGGCAGCATCTCTGGAAAAGACAGCCGCTCTCAACAAGGAAATCGAGGCGTCGCGTGCTGCTGCAGCGGCGGCTCGGGAGGCAGGCGGCCGTAATGCGCCGGCCGGTACCGACCGCATCGACGCCTCTCTGCAGAGCCGCGCCCTGCAGGAGACTGCAGATCGGGTCGCAGAGGTCAACCGGGCGCTCGGCTCTATCGGCCGTGGTGCAAGCAGTCAGAAGGAGCTGCAGGCCCAGACCGACAAGTTGGTGAGCCTGTGGGGTCAAGGTCGGATTTCGGCCGAGCAGTACGCTGCAGCGGTCAAGCAGCTGGACTTGAGCGAAGCGCAACTGAATAAGACCAGTGCTGAGGCTGCCGCGAAGGCTGACGCTTTTATAGCGCGCCTGAAAGATCAGGCCGCTACTGCTGGCAAGAGTGCAAAGGAACTCTTGGAGTATCGGGCTGCGCAGCTTGGAGTGACCAGCCAGGCTGCGCCATTGATTGAGCAGCTCGAGAAGGCCGAAAAGGGTATGCATGGCTTCAGCCTGGCTACCAGCGGCAGCCGCAGAGAGTTGGGCGTCCTAGCGCGGGAAATTGCCAGCGGCAACTTCAGCGGTGCCAGCCGCTCGTTCTCGATCTTCGCTGAGCAGTCAGGCTTGATGCCGGCTCTGTTGTCGCCCACCACGCTTGCGATTGGCGGACTGGCTGCTGCCGTCGGTGGACTCGCTGTGGCGTACCTGCAGGGGCATGCTGAAGAGAAGAAGTTCGCCGACGCATTGGTGGTGACCGGGAATGCTGCCGGCACCACTGCCGCTAGCCTGCACGATATGTCGGTGCAGGCCGCTGGCACGCTTGGCAGCTTGTCGGCAGCGAAGGAAGTGGTCCTGGAGCTGGCAAACAGTGGAAAGTACTCTGCCGAGCAAATCGGCATGATCGCCACCGTCGCCGTGGACATGCAAGTGGCCACAGGCCGTGCGGTTAAAGACACGGTGCGCGAGTTTGAGGAGCTGGCCCGCTCCCCCGTTGACGCCAGCGCAAAATTGAATGAGCAATATCACTACCTGACGCAGTCGGTATATGACCAGATAGCTGCGTTGCAGCGACAGGGAGACACCCAGGCGGCCATTGACCTGGCCGAACGTTCTTACGCTGAGGCTATGGGCTCGCGGGCGCGCACCATCAATGAGCACATTGGCACCATTGAGAGTGCCTGGAAGCGGGCGAAAAACGCGGTGATGGGCTTCTGGGATACCGTGATGAACAGCGGTCGCACTGACATGCTTGAGCATGATATTGCTGAGTATGAGAAGCGTCTGGCTACGCCGATGATCAAGTCGGACCGTGATGTTCTGCAGTCGCGCGTCGATGGAATGAAGAAGCAGCTGGCAGCGCAAAAGGAGCTGGCGGCCCAGCAGGAGGAGGCTGCGAAGAGCGGAGACGCTTCTATACAGGCCGCGCGCTCGGTCGATCAGCTGACCGAGTCGGTCGACAAAAGCATCCGTAAGCGGAACGAGCTGGCGAAGCTTTCCCAGAATTTCACTGCCATGATGCGGGAAGCAAACCGTACGGGCGCTGCCAATGATCGCCTGGACGGAGTGGTCTTTAGTGAGTCCGGAAACCCGCTCTCGGGCGGCCTGTTCGCCAAGCTGCAGAAGGACATCGAGGATAAGTACAAAGAGAAAGCGCCCTCTGGTACTGACAACGCGCTCAATGCCCAGATCAAGGCCATCCAGGGGCAGATGCAAGAAGCCGAGCGTGGCCTGCGCACGACGATTCAGAACAACAAGGCTCTGTATGACGTCGGTTTGCTTAACACACAGGACTACCTGCGGGCCGACTACGAGGCCCGTCGCGCGGCGCTGGATAAAGAGATGGTGCTGGCACAGCAGCAGGAAGCGATTGCTGGCCGAAAGAAGAACCTCAGCGCGCTGGAAGAGGCAAAGAATCAGCAGCGCAAGATCCGCGATGAGCAGCTGCAGAACGAGCAGAAGTATGCCAACGACACTCGTTCTCTCATGGAGAAAAGCACGCGCGATGTGCAGGCATACGTAGATTCGCTCAACGCCTCCTACAACACGCGCGCGGCCGCGATCCGGAATTTGATCGATGGTGCCGGCTTGGGCGATGCCGCGCGGGATCAGCTGAATCGTCTCAACCAAGTGCAGCAAGAGTTTGACCGCGCAGCTGACGTCTTGCGCAAGTCGCGCGAGAAAGGCGAGGCCCACGGTGGCATCAGCCAATCGCAGTATGACCAGGAGTTTGCCGCCCTCCAGACGAGCTTGGAGGCCCGTCTACAGCTGGAGCGTGACTATTCTGAGCAAACGAAGAAAGTGCAGCAGGATGGTTGGGTGGGTGCGAGCCGGTTTATGCAGAACTACGCTGACCAGGCAGCAAACGTCGCGGGGCAGGTGGAGAGTCTCTTCAGCTCGGCCGCGCGCGGAATGGAGGATGCATTCGCGAGCTTCGCTACGAGCGGCAAGTTGAGTTTCAGTGAGCTGGCGAAGTCGGTCATTGCTGACATCGCCCGCATGCAGGCGCGTGCTGCGATTTCTGGTCTCTTCAATATGGCAATCTCCGCTGCGGCGTCGGCGTTCGGGCCGAGCTCCTCCGGAGCGGCATCTTCATCTAGTACCGCTGACTACTGGCAATCCACCTCTGGGGGCAGCTTGGGTTTCAAGGCAAACGCATTGGGTGGAGTCTACGAATCGCCATCGTTGAGCGCGTATAGCGGACAGGTCGTATCGCGTCCGACGCTGTTCGCCTTTGCGAAAGGAGCGGGGCTGATGGGCGAGGCCGGCCCGGAAGGCATCTTTCCCTTAAAGCGCGGACCTAATGGAGCCCTCGGGGTGCAGGCGTATGGAGCCGGCGCACCGATCTCGGTCGCGACGACTGTCAATTTCTACGGTGACGGCTCTAGCGATAGCTCGACCAAGTCGGAGAGCGATGCCTCTGCCAAACAGCTCGGCGATCTTGTGAACCAGCTGATCAGCCAGCGTTTCTTGGCAGAGCAGCGGCAGAATGGCGTGATCTGGAAGATTCGTAATGGGGTACCAAGCTGATGACGATTGAAACTTTCTCCTGGCAGCAATCCGGGGCTCGCACGCGGCAGGCCAAATTCAGTTTGCGTACGGTCGGGTTCGGCGACGGTTATGAGCAGGTGGGAGTGGCTGGATTGAATCCTGTCCAAGATACCTGGACGGTCAGCGTTTCCGGCCCCGAGCCGCTCATCGCAGAGGTTGAGGAATTCCTGGATCGCAACGGTGGTGCCGGAAAAGCCTTTTACTGGACCGCGCCACGCAAGGGTCAGGTTCTGGTGCGCGTGAGCGAAGGCGGGTACTCAACTGCTGACGCCGGCGGGGGGGTATCTACTGTGACCGTGACTTTCAAGAGGGCGAACACTCCATGAGTATCCGTAGCGATGTGCAGAAGCTTGAATTGGGTGCTGTGGTTGAGTTGTTTGAGCTGGATGCGACTGCCATCAGCGGGGATTTCTTGCGATTCCACGGTTATGCGCAGGACGGGCCGATCTGGTGGCAGGGTAACGAATACTCGGCCTGGCCTATCAAGGCTGAAGGATTTGCGAGAACCAGTGATGGCCAGCCGCCGACGCCCAAGCTGACAGTGGCGAATATCGATGGATCCATCGGTGCTGCCTGCCTCTATCTGGATGACTTCGTCGGGGCCAAGTTGACCAGGCGAACTACTCTTGGCAAGTACCTCGATGCAAGGAATTTCACAGACGGAAATCCGGACGCGGATCCGGACGAGGAATTTCCTTCAGAGATTTGGTACGTCGAGCAGAAGACCTCGGAAACCGATGAAGTTATCGAGTTCGAGCTATCTAGTCCGTTGGACTTCGACGGGCTGCAGCTCCCTGCTCGGCGGATTGTTGCAAACCTCTGCGCCTGGGAGTATCGCAGTTCGGAGTGCGGTTGGACGGGTGTGGTGTTCTTCAACTCGAAGGACCAGCCGGTTGCGAATGCGAACCTAGATAGCTGTGGCAAGCGGCTTTCCTCATGTCGGTGCCGGTTCGGTGACTATTCCGAATTGCCCTACGGTGGTTTTCCCGCTGCTGACATCATACGAGCAAACTGATATGAGTCCTGAAATCGAAGCCGCGATCCGCGCTCATGCGGTGGCCGAATACCCGCGTGAATGCTGCGGACTGATTATCAACGAAGGTGGGCGAGATGTGTACGTCCGCTGTCGCAATGTCGCTGCCATAGGCCGACAGGGAGACCACTTCGTGTTGTCGAAGGAAGATTACTTTGCCGCAGCGGACCGTGGAGAGTTGCTTGCTCTCGTGCATTCGCACCCTGATATGCCCGCTCGGGCAACGCAGGCTGATCGGGTTAGTTGCGAGGCATCGGGCCTTACCTGGTTCATCGTGCGCGTCGATGGCACTGAGGGCAGCGTCGAGGCCGCCGAGATTGAGGAGCTTACGCCTTCGGGTTACAGAGCGCCTCTTGAGGGTCGTGAGTTCTACCATGGCGTCCTCGATTGCTATGCCCTGGTCCGTGATTGGTTTGAGCAGGTGCGCGGCATCACGCTGCCCGATTTTGCCCGCCGCGATAACTGGTGGGGCGACGGAAGCGGTGAAGATCTCTACATGAAGCATTTTCGGTCAGCTGGCTTCCAGCCAGTTGAGCTTGAAGATCTTCGGGTCGGTGACTGTTTCTTGATGCAGGTGCGGGCAAACGTGGTCAACCACGCGGCAATATACGTCGGCGACGGCAAGATTTTGCACCACCTATATGGCAGGCCGTCGCGCCACGATATTTATGGGGGCTATTGGCGCGAAGTGACGCGTTTGGTAGTTCGTTACAGCGGAAGTTAGCCGGCACAAGCCGGCGTTTTTTTTTAGCCACGATATGAACGAAAGCTTAAAGACAATTCGGCTGTATGGAAATCTCGGCGCGAGATTTGGCAGAGTTCATCGCTTGGCCGTATCGAGCGCTCGCGAGGCTGTAAAAGCCTTGTGCGTTCTGCTGCCCGGATTCGAGCGCGAATTGATGACAGCGCATACCCGAGGTGTGGTCTATTCCGTTTTTCTTGGGAAGGCCAATATCACGGTCGAGCAGCTGGCTTATCCTGCCGGAAGTGACGACATTCGCATTGCGCCTATCCTTCGGGGGAGTAAGCAAGCAGGTGCCTTGCAGACCATCGTCGGCGCGATCATCGTGGTTGTCGGTGCTGTAGTCAACTACTTCTTCCCCGGCTCCGGTGTGCCAATCATGCAGTTCGGGCTCGCCATGATGGCTGGAGGTGTCGTGCAGATGCTTGTTCCACAGAAGGGAGGAACATCTACGCAAGACCAGCCAGACAATGCTGCCAGCTATAACTTCAACGGAGCAGTGAATACAAGTGCCCAGGGCAATCCTGTTCCATTGGGCTACGGCACGATGATGTGTGGATCTGCGGTTATCTCGGCCGGTATCTTTGCGGAGGATCAGGCATGAGAGGTCTTGTTGGATATGGCGGGGGTGGAAAGAGTGGCAGCGAAGGACATGCGGCCGAAGAGGCACCGGATAGCCTCAAGAGTATTTCCTACGCTAAGGTGATTGACCTGGTCTCAGAGGGGCCAGTGGTCGGCCTGGTCAATGGCGCGCAGTCGATCTTCCTTAATGAGACGCCGTTGCAGAACGCCGACGGCTCGTACAATTTCTCGGGCTTCCAATGGGAATTCAGGCCTGGTACCCAATTTCAATCTTACATCCCAGGCTTCCCGGAAGTTGCCAACGAGTTAGCAGCATCGAGCGAGCTGCGCTCGGATACTCCGTGGACGCGAAGTATCACGAACCTTCAGCTGTCCGGCCTACGTGTGCGTCTGTCGGTCCCTGGGCTGAGCCAGACCGATAGTTCGAATGGTGATGTTAAGGGGTATAGGGTCGAGTATGTCATCGAGCTTTCGACAGATGGTGGCGCGTTTCAGGTGGTCGTCAGTTCCGCGTTCGACGGAAAAACGACCAGTAAGTACAGTCGCAGCCATCGATTCAATTTGCCACGCGCCACGGTTTCTGGTTGGCGCGTGCGGGTTCGCCGTCTGACACCGAATGCCAATAGTGCGCGCATCGTCGATACCACGATGGTGGAGTCGTATACCGAGTTGATTGATGCAAAGCTGCGCTATCCGATGTCGGCGTTGATGGCTCTGATGGTTGATGCCTCTCAGTTTCAGAGCGTTCCATCACGGGCGTATTTGATGAAGTTGCGCATCATCGCGGTACCGTCGAATTATGACCCTGATGCGCGAACCTATTCGGGGCTCTGGGACGGCACTTGGAAGCCGGCCTGGACCGATAACCCGGTGTGGATCTATTACGACCTGGTGCTGCACAAGAGGTACGGAGCTGGAAAACGGGTCGATGCGTCGCAGATTGACAAGTGGGAGCTTTATCGCATCGCTCGATATTGCGACGAGCTGGTGCCTGACGGGAAGGGTGGTTACGAGCCGCGCTTCGCCTGTAACGTGTACATCCAGAAGGAGGCCGCCGCATATCGGGTGCTGCAGGATCTGGCGTCGATCTTCCGTGGCATCGTCTACTGGGGCGGCGGCAAGATGATGACCTCGGCCGATATGCCTGGCGAGCCCATGTATGTGTACACGGCTGCCAATGTTGTTGATGGGAAGTTCACTAGGGTTGGTAGCAGTCGTCGTACACGCTACACCACCGCGCTCGTGAGCTGGAATGACCCGACTGACTTCTACCGCGCCAAAAATGAGTATGTCGAAGACGCCATCGGTATTGAACGGTACGGCTTTCGGCCTTTAGAGCTGACGGCGTTCGGCTGCACATCCCAAGGGCAAGCCCAGCGAGCAGGTCGTTGGGCACTGGCCACTTCAAGGTTGGAAACAGAGACGATTACGTTTCAGGTGGGCATGGAGGGAGCAATTGCTGCGCCTGGGCAGATCGTCCGCGTGGCAGATCCCAAGAAGATGGGCCGCCGAAATGGTGGGCGTATCCGGGCGGTCAACGGCCGGACAATCACCTTGGATAAGGCTCCGACGGTGTCGCCGGGCGATACGTTCACAGTCATTATGCCGACCGCGGTATCTGAAGATCGCTTGGTGGAGTCGGTGGATGGTGATGACGTGACTGTGACGGTTGCGTTTTCTTCTAATCCTGAGCCGCAATCGATCTGGTATGTCGGAAGCGTTGACCTGGTCGCGCCAACCTACAAGGTGATGTCGGTAACTCAGAAAGATGGTCTCATTTTCGAGATCACAGCTCTTCAGCATGAGCCTGGGAAATTCGATTATGTAGAGCAGGGCACCCTGATAGGTGATCGGCCAACCAGCGTAGTGCCAATGCGGTTTCAGCCCCCGCCTACCAACGTTAGATTGTCGACCTATACGACCTCCACGAAGGGGGCCTCGATAACAACGCTTGTGATCGCCTGGGACGCGGCTGTGCGGGCAAGTGAGTACCAGATCGAATGGCGGCGCGATAACGGTGAATGGTATGCATTGCCGCGCACGGGCGGGCTCAGTGCTGAAGTCCCAGGGATCTATGCCGGTGCCTATCAAGTACGCGTAAGGGCATTCAACAGCATTGACGTTGGGTCAGCCGTGGCGCTTAGCAATGTGACACCGTTGCAGGGAAATCAGGGGCCGCCACAAGACGTTCCTTGGTTCTCGATCAACGGGGATGTTCTGACATGGGGCGCAGTCATTGATGCGGAGCTTGCCGGGTATCGATTGAGATATCACTACGGTTCTAACCGAAGCTGGGGTGATGCCAACGATCTGGTAGATGGCTTGGTCATGAGCAGCCCTTACAAGCTTGTCTCTACACCGCAGGGGCCGTTGACGTTGTTGATCAAGGCCGAAAACCGCCAGGGGGATGTCTCAAACTCCCCGAGTTACATCGTCACGCAGCTCGGTGACGCGCTGGTGGCAAACGTGGTGGAGGAGTTCGATTTTCATGCAGACGGATATCCCGGAGTGATTGACGGTGCTCAGATCATTGATGGGGCCTTGCTTGCCGAAGGCACGCTGCAGTTCTGGAAAAACGATCTCGCTGATTTCTGGCCGCTAGATGATAGTCAGGTGTTTTTCTCCGATAGCTACAAAAGGATGGTGTACGAGACGCCCGCGATTATCCCTGCGGCCGTGGCGGCCAGTTTGCAGTTGACTCTGGACGTGGAGTTTCAGGGCGGGGCTCGCACAATTGAATATCGGTCCGGAGGCGGAGAGCCCTTCTTCCAGGCAGATGGGATGCAGTTCTTTGCTGGTGATGATGATCTGTTCTATCGGCCTCTGTCTGGATACATACCCTGGCCTGGATCACTGGCCGCTCAGGCCATTCAATATCAGTTCCGCTTCAGCGTAGATATTGGTTCTGAGCGCGGTGAGATTGGCAAGTGCAAGGCGCTCATTGATGTCCCCGATATTGACGAGCGCTTTGACGATATCGCCATCTCAGAGACGGGTACGCGCCTACCTCTGAAGAAATCCTTCCTGAACATTCAGAACGTCCAGCTCACGCTGCAGGCAGACGGTGGAGCAGCGGTTACCGCTAGATGCATGGACAAGAGTCATGTATCGGGCCCGTTGATTCGTTGCTTCAATAGTGCGGGAGCTGCTGTCGCTGGTCTCGTAGACGCGCATATTCAAGGTTACTGAGGAGAAGTAAATGACGGCATTGCCGAGTAAGATTTTATTGAATGGGAACAAGGTTCCCGCGACTACGCATGCAGAGATGCGCCAGGCGCTGGGTGATTTACGGGATTTCATTGCCGCATTCCTGGGGGAAGACAGTGCCAATGCGGCTACGCTGAGAAGCGTATTGGCATTGCCTGACCCTGCTGCGACGGGGGGCGGGTGGGTGCGCGGCTTATTCGGAAAAGCAAACGCAGCCGCTCCGACGACGAAGTATGACTTTACTTGTCTTGCTCGGGCCTATCGCAACCCTGCCACCGGGGCAGTGTGGGCTTCGCGCAGCACGGCTGTTATCTCAGCGGATGCTGCGGTCGCTGGGCCGGCAGCCGGTGGACGGGATCAGCTTGCAGCATTCTCCAGCGGCTTCATTAACTTGTTCTTCATTGTTGATGATGCCGGAAACGAGCGGGCCGTCTGGAGCAAGAACGCGCCTGGCCTCGGTCCTAATCCCATCAGTGGCTTTTCCTCCTGGGTATATGGCCACACGGTGTACTGGGACGGATCCGCCATTCGCCGCTGCGTGTTGAGCGGATGTCTTAATTCGTATGCATCACCTATCGGGCTTGGCGTCGTGGGGAATACTAGCGGTGGCGAGGTCGTGTTCAGTGGCCAGTCCCTATGGCCGGCATGGGCTAATAGGGTTGCTGCTCGCTGCTTCTCCTTCCTTTCCGCAAATTCCGGTGGCGGGGGCACAGCAGTTATCGATTACCGGTTCATCTCCGGTTACGTCGGCAAGGCGATCTCTGTTGGCGTGTCGTCGGCCTCCGAGACCTCGTACTACAACGATGATATCGATTTCCCCAACCTGAATCAGCAGCTGATCGTCTCGGTCGCCCTTACCACAGGTGCACCGAACCTGAGTGCGATTCAGTCGCAAGTTTCCGTAACCAGCTTCACCGTGCCCAATGGAGATGTCGCATGACAAAGAAAGCGTTCTATTCAGCTGCCGATGGACGCCTCGTGGCCTATGGCTACCTGGAGGACTTCCCAGGCGCTGTCGGCGAGGACGTTCCGGACGACTTTGAAAAGCCGCTGTACGCCACGCGGTGGAACGGAGCCGAGTGGGTGGAAACGGATCGCGACCCGCAATTCTCTATTGCACCTCCGCAATAACGCGAACAGTGCAGACGTCTGCACAGCTCATGCCCGCCAGAAGGCGGGCTTTTTTTTCATCGGGGACATACATGCCAGAACCAACAACAGGGGCAGTGATCGGAGCCGGCTCGGGGGCCTTTGCCGTCGGCACGATCACCATTACAGGGTCTTTCCTGGGACTGCAGTACGAGATGCTGCTGGCAGGGCTGGCCGGTGGTCTGGCCATGCTCTCCAGCCTGCCCCCGGTATCCCGCCCGCGTGCAGTGATGATCCTGATCACCAGCGCGCTCATGGGCGGTTACGTCGGGCCGATGCTGCACGCCTGGGCCATCCAGTCCGACGTGTTTGCCTGGTCCGGGAAGTATTCGGAGGCCACCAGACTGTGTAGCGGCTTTGTGATCGGGGCGAGTTCGCAGACCGTGATTCCGCTGGCACTGGGGTGGATGCGTACGAAATTCGGAGGGGGCAACATCAACCAGGAGCCATCCAAATGATCAAGATCCTGCTCGCAACCGACTATCTGCTGGTCGTCAACTTCCTGGCCAGCCTCGCGCTCTTCCTCCATTGCGTCTTTGCGCTGAACCGAATGAACCATCGCAGCAATCACCTGGTGCGTGCGTGGTACGTCATATCAGCGGTGGGCGCATTTGGGGTGATCACCGGTCCGCTGTATGGCTACATCAGCCCACAGCCGGCCGAGGTGATCTCGAACGTTGGGGTGGCCGGCCTGCTGGCCGGTGGGTGGATTTACCGCAACCGTCGTGCAACCGATACAGGAGAGCCGAGATGATTCTCACGCTTACCCAGCTCCAGCTCATCATGCCCGCTTCCACGCGGGCATCGTTGTTTTTGGAGCCCCTCAACGCAGCCATGCAGGAGTTCGGGATCGACACGCGCCTGCGCATGGCGGCCTTCCTCTCGCAGATCGGTCATGAATCGGGGCAGTTCCGGTTCATGGAGGAGCTGGCCAGCGGTGCCGCCTATGACAATCGCGCGGATCTCGGTAACACCAATCCGGAGGCGATCCGGATCGCGGCCGCCAATGGCACGACGCCGGGCCGCTTCTGGAAGGGCCATGGTCCGATCCAGATCACCGGCTACCTCAACCACCTGGCCGCCATGATGGCGCTGCACGTAGATTGCGTGGAGCAGCCTCGCCTCCTGTGCGAGCCAGTCCACGGTTGTCGCGCTGCTGGCTGGTTCTGGTCGGTCAATGGCCTGGCCAAGTGGGCTGATGCCGGCGACATCGATGGCGTGAGCGACCTGGTCAACCGAGGCAAGAAAACGGTGGCCATCGGGGACGCTAATGGTTTTGTCGAGCGCAAGGCCATCTGGGAGCGTGCGCTGGAGGTGATCCCATGAACCGACTTCAGGGCTTCGGCGCTGTCGTGCTGGCCCTCTGCCTGGGCCTGATTGGCGGCTACCTATGGGGTGGTCACCGCCAGGCGCAGATTGATGAGGGCAGGGAGGCGAAGGTTAGCGAGCAGCACGCCATTGCTCTGGCCAGCGCCACCGAACGATACCGGGAGGCCGAACGGGGAGGCCAGCAGGCCTTCGCCAACATGACGGCCGCTCTTCAAAAGGAGAAAGACGATGCAAAAAAACGGATGGCTGTTCTGCGCGATGAGCTGCGCACTGGTGCTGTGCGCTTGTCAGTCGCCGTCGACGCGGCTAGTGCAGCCGCCGCTGCCCAAGCTGCCGCCGCTGGGGATCGAGAAGCGCGAGCCGACCTTCTGCCAGCGGCTGCTGAGCGAATTCTCGATTTCGCCCTCGAAGGCGACGACATCGTGCGGGACCTCAACGCCTGCGTCGACAAGTACCACCGTGCAGAGCAAGTGATTAACGAAGCAGGGCGGCAGTAAGAGTAGAGCGCCCGGCCGGTTGTTGGAGCAACCGGACCGGGCCTCAATCCACTGAGTTAGCAGTGAATCAAGCAAGGCCCTACCAGCCTCGCGAGGCGGGCAGGAGTCTACCACAACAAGAAAGGTTCACAGTGGCAACACCATCCCCTATCATTCCTTGGCTCGGCGGCAAGCGTCGCCTGGCCGACATCATCATCCCCCGTTTTCCCGTCCATACCTGCTATGTCGAAGTGTTTGCAGGCGGCGCGGCGCTGTACTTCCTGAGATCGCCGGCCAAGGTCGAGGTGATCAACGATGTTAATGGCGATGTGGTCAATTTATACCGTGTCGTCCAGAACCATCTGGAGGAGTTCGTCCGCCAGTTCAAGTGGTCACTGTCTAGCAGGGAAATCTTCAAGTGGCTGCAGGATACGCCGCCTGAAACCCTCACGGACATCCAGCGTGCGGCCCGGTTCTTCTACCTGCAGCAGCATTGCTTCGGCGGAAAGGTCGAGGGACAAACATGGGGCACGGCCACGACGGCACCTCCCGTCAACCTGCTCCGGATCGAGGAGACGCTGTCGGCCGCACACCTGCGTCTGGCAGCAGCGCAGATCGAGCGTCTTGACTGGGCAAAGTGCATTGAGCGCTATGATCGGCCCCATACCTTTTTCTACATGGACCCGCCCTACCTGGAGACGGAAGGGTACGGGGTGCCATTCCCGGTTGGTGAGTACGAGAAAATGGCATCGCTGATGCGTTCGCTGCAGGGCAAGGCTATCGTCAGCATCAACGACCACCCGGCGATCCGAGAGATCTTTGCAGGCTTCCAACTGGACGAGCTGAGCATTGACTACACGGTCGGCGGCGGCGGCAAGGCTGTCAAGCGAGGCGAGCTGATCATTTACAGCTGGGATAGAGACATGGAACCAGCGGGCCTCTTCTAGCTCGGTGCTGGTTATACTCAGCTCTCCGACATACAACGGGGGAAAAAATGAAGAAAGCGGGCGGAGAGCTGGCGAAAGTGTTGGCGCAGCATGCCGAGGCGGTAATTGATATCGTCGTCGACAGTCCACTGGTCAAGGCGATACCAGTAGTCAACTATGCAGTCGCGTTGGCTAAAGAATTGGGGGCTGTTCGTGACAGGCTTCTGATGAGCAAGTTGGAGAAGTTTCTCCAGGAGCCGAGGCTCCAGCGGACGCTAGAAAGCGAGGCGATGCGCAACAAGCTCATAGAGGATGAGTACGCGGAGGAGATAGGTGAGCGACTTCTATTGGTGATCGAGAAATTTTCGGATCTGCAGAAGCCGGTATTGCTGGGTAGAATCTTCGCCGCATATCTGAATGATGAGCTGACGCGTACAGCATTCTTTATGTTGGCCCATGCAATTGACGTTGCATACCTTGGGGATCTCGAGTATTTCATTCAAGTCGAAGGCGAGCCTGTGCACGATGACATGCTGGCCGTACCACGACTCGCCAATGCGGGGTTGTTCGAGTTGTATGCCGATGGAAGCATGGGCGGTGGCGACTTGAAGTACCAGACTACGCCATTGGGCAACTCCTTATACGCGTGCTTGCGGCAGGTGGACTGAGATCCAGTCACCATTAAGGCGATTAGTGCAGATGTCTGCACGGTCGCTTTTTTTTGCTTAAAATACTGTATTTATATACAGTATTAATAAAAAGCAATGCCTATCGCTCTCGACCAAATGGACCCGCATCCGCAGCCGGATGATATTGGCCTTCCCAGATCGGCCGGGCCTGGCCATGGCGCGCAAATGTGCCGGGCACCACGCCATGGCGTTCTGGTTACCGTGCGGCGACTCAAAGAGCGCGGAGTAAACCTCTCTGTTGTCCAGCGGCGCCAGGCAGTGCCAGTGGTCGGCGAGCTGAAGATCTCGCGCGTTCATGATCGGGCTGAATTTCAATCCATCGCGGAAATCATAAGTTTCAATGATCAGCTGGACCCGCATCTTCGGTATTTTCCCGCCAGGCTAATGTGCCTGCTAAATCCGGAGATCCTCTGGCTCGATGAGCGGGGGATGGTTATCTATGGCATCGAGCGGCTCGGCGGTGTTGACGGTCCCGCCGTTGCCTATTGGCAGACCTGGCAGATCGCCTTCGGTCGGGTCGATCCCGGACCACCATTTTGACTAGGTGGTGCACCTTATTTTTGGCGTAACTTTTGGCGTAATTTCGTCAGTTTGTGTGGCGGCTTGCTAGGAGAAGACCCCAATGCATCATTGGCGTGTGGGCGGCGAGGTCTTTGGTCATGAGTCTGGGTGGCGATGCAGGGATCGCTTCTTGCAAGTTCGGGAATGCAGGGCCGCGCGGGCAGGCCACGGTGTGATCAGGCCACGGCGGGCGGCGGGAAGTCAGCCTGGCGGCCGCGCCGGGCGGGCCACCATAAATCAAAAATGCGGACCTTGGTCCGCATGCTTGAGCCGGGATTGTACGCGCATTGGGGGAGTGCAGCCAAGGGTAGCGCCCTGCATGGGGTTGAAGCAGGACAAAGAAGCGAGCGCATGTCCAGAAAGTTCGATTTTTTTGACTGTTCAATC
Organism: Herbaspirillum sp. 1130; assembly: GCF_017833835.1. Taxonomy (NCBI): domain Bacteria; kingdom Pseudomonadati; phylum Pseudomonadota; class Betaproteobacteria; order Burkholderiales; family Oxalobacteraceae; genus Herbaspirillum; species Herbaspirillum sp. 1130. The sequence continues at coordinate 1,927,172 of NZ_JAFICQ010000001.1, read as the reverse complement.
AAGCCTTGGGCCCAAAAAAACAGGCGGCCACCGAAGTGGCCGCCTGCCCAGTCCGCAGGGGGGAGACGGACTGTGGGGGGAGAGCTTGTCGATCAGTGCGCCGAGCTCGTATCGGCCACCCGTGTCGGTTTCGGTGCCAGCCACACCGCCAGCGCCGCCAGCGAGAAGGACACCGCCGCCATCATGAAGATGTGGTTGGTGGCCAGCATCACGGCCTGGTTCTGCACCGTCTGCGCCAGCGAGCCCGTTGCCTGCTCGGCACTCATGCCGGAGGCCATCATGGCATTGACCGCATCGCCGCTGCGATCCACCAGGCCGGACAGTTCGGCGTGGAAGTAGGTGGCGTCGTTTTCCCAGCTGGTATTGACGATGGAGGTCGCAATCGCCCCGGCCATGGTGCGGCAGAAACTCATCAGGCCGGCCGCCGATGCGGTCTCTTCCTCGTTCACGCTGGAGAGCGCCAGGCCGGTGAGCGGCACGAAGAACAGCGGCAGTCCGATCCCCTGCAGGAACAGCGGCCAGCCGATCTGGAAGAACGACATGTCGGTGTTGTTGAAGGCCCGCAGGAAGGTGATGAAGCCCAGCCAGGTCACGCCGATGCAGACCAGCTTGCGCGCATCGACGGTGGTGGACATCTTGGCCACCATGGGGGCGGTCAACACGGCCAGGATGCCGGTCAGCGCCGAAATGCAGCCCGACCAGGTGGCGGTGTAGCCCATGTAGCCCTGCAGCCAGAGGGGTGTCAACACCACCGAGCCGAAGAAGGCACCGAAGGCCAGGCAGATAGTGGTCACGCTGGCGGTGAAGCCGCGATGGCGGAACACCCGCAGGTCGACGATGGGATTGTGCTCGGTCAGCTCCCAGATCAGGAAGGCAATGAAGAACACCACGGCGGTCACGGCCAGCAGCACGATCTCGGTGGAGGCGAACCAGTCCTTCTCCTTGCCTTCATCGAGCATCAGCTGCAGGGCGGCCACCCAGACCACCATCAGGATCAGCCCCACGCGGTCGATGGGCAGTTTGCTGGTCTTGGTCTCGAAGCGCTTGAGCATGCGCCAGCCGAGATAGCCGCAGATCAGCGCCACCGGCACGTTGATCCAGAAGATGTAGGGCCAGCTGTACTGGTCGCACAGCACCCCGCCCAGGATCGGGCCGGCAATCGGCGCCACCAGCGTGGTCATGGCCCACAGCCCCACGGCAGCCGGCGCTTTTTCCTTGGGGAAGATGCGCAGCAGCAGGGTTTGCGACAGCGGCATCAGCGGCCCCCCGGCCAGGCCCTGCATGACGCGGAAGGCGATCAGCATGCCCAGCGAATTGGCCAGTCCGCAGAGCGCCGAGAACAGCCCGAACATGACCATCGACAGGATGAACACGCGCACCGTGCCGAAGCGATTGGCCAGCCAGCCGGTCAGGGGCACGGTGATGGCTTCGGCCACCGCATAGGAGGTGATGACGTAGGTGCCCTGGCTGGTCGAGGCGCCCAGAGCCCCGGCGATGGTCGAGACCGAGACGTTGGCAATGGTGGTGTCGAGCACCGCGATGAAGTTGGCGGCGGCCAGCAGGATGCCGGCGCCCACCAGTTGGCCGCCGGTCAGCGGGGCCTCGAAGAGGCCGGGCTGGGCGGCAGGCTTGGGGGCGGGCAGGTCGCCCGCCGCTGCGCTTGTTGTGGATGACATGATGAGTCTTTCCTTGTGCTCGCCGGTTTACAGCGCGCCGGCCCGGGTCTCGGTGCTGGCCGACTTGGGCTGAGCGTCACCGGCCTGCATCTGGCCGCGCGTATCGATCTCCACCACCATCGACAGGCCCACCGACAGCGGACGCTGCGCCAGTTCCTTGGGATCCAGCGAGATGCGCACCGGCAGGCGCTGCACCACCTTGATCCAGTTACCGGTGGCGTTCTGCGCCGGGATCACCGCAAAGGCCGAACCGGTACCACCGGAGAGGCCGGTGACCACGCCGTGGTATTCCACCGAGCCGCCATAGATGTCCGCCTTCATGGTCACCGGCTGGCCGATGCGTACCTTGGTCAGTTGTCCTTCCTTGAAGTTGGCATCCACGTGCATCTGCTGCAGCGGCACCACCGACAGCAGGCTGGCGCCGCTCTGCACGCGCTGGCCGACCTGCACCTGGCGGCGGGCAATGACGCCATCCACCGGGGCGCGCAGCACGGTGCGCTCCAGGTCCAGCTTGGCCTGATCCAGCTTGGCGCGGGCCAGGACCACTTCCGGGTTGTCGTCCACGGTGGTATTGGCCGTCAGTACGGTACTGGCCTTTTGCGCACCCTGGGTCGCCTTGATGTTGGCGCGGGACTGCACTTCGGCAGCTTCAGCGGCTTTCAGGTTGGCCTGGGCGGTCAGCAGGGCAGTGCGCGCATTGCTCAGTTCTTCACCCGACACCGAACCCGACTTGGCCAGCGCCTCGCGGCGCTGCAGGTCGATCTCGGCGCGCTTCATATCGGCCTGCGCCGACAGCAACTGGGCACTGGCACGCTTCTGCTCGGCCTCACGGGCCAGCACCTGGGCGGCCAGGCCGGCATCGTTGGCGAAGTAGCCCTTGACCTTGCGCTCGGTGCGGTCCAGGTCGGCCGCGGCCTGGTCCACGGCCAGCTTGGCATCGGCGTCGTCGATGCGCACCAGCACGTCGCCCTTCTTGACTGCCTGGGTATCGACCACGTCAACGGCGGCCACGATGCCATTGATGGCTGGGGTGACGGTGGCCACTTCGGTGGCGGTGTAGGCATTGTCGGTCTCGACGTAGCGCGAGCCGATCAGGTACCAGTAGCTGCCATAGCCGATGGCGGCGATGGCGACCACGCCGCCGAAGATGGCAAAGAGCTTCTTGCGCTTTTGCGCAGCGGCTGCCTTGGTGGCCGCTTCATTGCGCTGACGGGTTTCTTCGGCCAGGGTGTGGGCCGCTTGGGAATCGCTGTGGGACATGATGTTCAACCTTTCGCTTGCTGTTCGGTGTGGGGCGCGGTGGCGCTGTTTTGACTCTTGCTGTCGTCGGCGGAGCGGTAGCCGCCGCCCAGGGCGCGCACCAGCGCGACATCCAGGGTGAACAGGCGCGAGCGCAGGTCGGAGAGCTGGCGCAGGTTGCTGATGAGCGTGTCCTGCGCATTGAGCACGTCGAGGTAGGTGTTGAGGCCGCCGTTGTAGCGGTTGCTGACGATGCGATAGGCCTCTTCGGCAGCGTCGGCTGCAGCTTGTACGTCCTGCAGTCGGCCGGCCAGGGCCTTCTCGCTCACGCCGACGTCGGCCACATCCTGCAGGGCCTGGGTGACGGCCTGGTCATAGTTGGCCACGGCTTCGTCATAGCTGGCGCTGGCCGAGCGGAACTGACCGCGCAGGCGGCCGCCATTGAAGATGGGGAGCGAGATCGCCGGGCCGAAGCTGCCGATGTCGGAGCCGCTGCGGGTAAGCATGTCGATGCCCAGCGACTGGAAGCCGAAGTAGGCCGACAGGTTCACATTCGGATAGAAGGCTGCACGCGCCACCTTGATCTGCTTGCCCGCCGCTTCGGCGCGCAGGCGAGCGGCGACGATGTCGGGACGGCGGCCCAGCAGTTCCACCGGCAATTGCGCGGGCAAGCCAAAGGGTTTGGACAGATCGATCTGCGGACGCGCCAGCTGCAAGCCGCGATCCGGGCCTGCCCCGGCCAGTGCGGCCAGCTTGTTGCGTTGCAGGGCGATGGATTCGTCGGTGGCTTTGAGGTCGGCCTGGGCAATGGCGCGGCGCGCTTCCATCTGCTTGACCGAGCCACGCGTCTCCAGACCATTGGTGAAGCGCTGGTTGAACAGGTCCAGGGTTTCTTCACGCACCTTGAGCGCGGCTTCATTGGTGTCGCGCTGGGCGTAGAGCTGGGCCAGGTCGGCGTAGGCCGAGGCAATCGAGGTGGCCAGGGTGATGCGCGCCTGGGCGGCATCGGCCCGGCTGGCTTCCAGTTCGGAGGTGGCCGCCGCCAGCGCGGCGCGGTTCTTGCCCCAGAAATCGATTTCGTAGCTGAAGTCCAGCGTGGCGCGGGTTTCGTTGTTGTAGCCCTTGGGCACGAAGTCCGGCGGCACGCCATTGTTGTAGGACTGCTTCATGCGGTCCAGCGAGGCATTGCCGCTCACCTGCGGATAGAGTGCCGCACCTTGCTGCTGGGCCGTGCCCTCGGCCTTCATCAGGCGGGCCTTGGCCACGGCCATCGAGGGCGCATTTTGCAGGGCTTCGGCGATGAGGGCATTCAACTGGGCATCACCGTAGACCGTCCACCACTGGTCGCTCGGCCAGGCGGCTTGCACGGCCGTGGCGGCCAGGGTCTGGCTGCTCTGGTAGTGGTCGATGGACTTGGGTTCGGCGCGCGCACCGAGATCGGTGAAGGAAGCACAGCCGGCCATGAGCGCCGCTGCCAGCACGGCCGCCGAGACCGCCGCCGCCCGCCGCCACGGCAGGGTAGGCCGCTCGGACCGCAGCGCCGGATAGGGCGCGCGCTGGTCGGGGAGAGATGAGTTCTTGTTCATTTGCGTGGAGAGTGGAGTGAACGACTGAATCAGAAAATCAGGTGTTTATTAACTGTACAGTTCAGTATAGTATTCGCTTTCATGAAGTGTCAAGGCGCTTTGCGATAAATTGCTCGTCTTTTCGAGGCATTGCCGCAACAGGTTTTTTTGGCCGCGATTTGAGGGCAATCAGGCGGCTTTCGGCGGCATCGTCGCCTATAATTCGGGATTGGCCGGTTTTCTGGCCGGCATTACAGGACAATCATGCGCAAGAAGAGTGAAGAACGGCGGCAGCAGATGATCGACATCGCCGCCGAGGTATTCAACGAAATCGGGTTCGAAGGCGCCTCCATGGCGGAAATCTCGGCCCGTATCGGGGGCTCCAAGGCCACGCTGTACAACTATTTCAGCTCCAAGGAAGAGATCTTCGTGGAGGTGATGATCAAGCAGGTGGGTTGCCAGTTTGAAGAATTGTTCATGGCCTTGCGTAACGAAGACGAAGTACGCGCAGGTTTATTGCGGCTGGCGAATCATTATCTGGGCGTGGTGTTCCGGCCGGAGATTGTGGCGGTGAAGCGGCTGGGGATGTATTACGCCGGCAAGTCGGAACTGGGGCCGCTCTTGTACGAGCGCGGACCCAAACGTGGCTGGACGCGCATTGCCGATTTTCTGAAGGTCAAGATGGACGAGGGCAAGCTGCATGCGGGCGATCCCTGGATTGCCGCCATGCAGTTCCGCGCGCTGATCGAAGCAGAATGGATGGACGTGCGCATGCTCAATGTGGTCACCGAGATCCCGCCGGATCAGCTGCGGACTTCGGCGGAGCGGGCGGTGGAGGCTTTCCTTTATCTTTATCAGCCGCGCTGAGGGGATTCAGAAGCACTCGGTGACCCGGGCGACTGCAAGGCGGGGCAGACCAGAATTGATCCGGCATGGATCTTCCTTTAATTCACGCTTCCACGCATGCGAAAAAGTTGGATCAATGGTCACAAAATGAAGTCCCTCAGAAAAACCGGACTTGCCTCAACGGCAAGCCCGGCTTCCCCCGCATCGGGGCAGATATGAACGATTTCAGCGCTGATGCACTCGCACCCCCGCCGAATAGGTTGCGGCGATGGCACGGTCGTCACCCAGGATGGCCAGTGCGAACAATTGTTCCTCCAGGCTGTCGGTGGTGGCACTGCGGCGGGCCAGCAAAGGCGTGGCCTGCGGATCAAGCACGATGAAGTCGGCATCACAGCCCGGCGTAAAGCTGCCGATGGTACCTTCCAGCTGAAGCGCGCGGGCACCGCCCAGCGTGGCCAGATAGAACATGCGCTGCGCCGGCAGGTAGGTGCCGCCCATGCGGGCGACCTTGTAGAGCTCGTTCATGGTCTGCAGCATCGAGAAGCTGGTGCCGCCGCCTACATCGGTGGCCAGCGACAGCGGCACCCGCGCCGCATCGGCACGGGCAAAATCGAACAGGCCGCTGCCCAGGAACAGGTTGGACGTCGGGCACAAGGTGGCGGCCGACTGCGTGGCTGCCATGCGGGCGCGATCCTGGTCGTCCAGCCAGATGCAGTGCGCATACAGCGCACGCTGGCGCATCAGGCCGTAGCCGTCATACACGTCCAGGTAGCTGCGGGCATCGGGATAGAGCTCCTTGACCCATTTCACTTCGTCCGTATTTTCGGCCACGTGGGTTTGTATATACGTGTCCGGATACTGCGCCGCCAGCTCCCCGGCCAGCTTCATCTGTTCATGTGTGGAGGTCGGGGCAAAGCGTACGGTGATGGCGTAATGCTGGCGGCCCTTGTTGTGCCAGCGCGCGATCAGCTCCTCGCTCTCGCGCACACCCGACTCGGCCGTATCTCGCAGGAAATCCGGCGCATTGCGATCCATCAGGCACTTGCCGGCCACCATGCGCAGGTTGCGTGCATGGCTGGCGGCGAAGAAGGCATCCACCGACTGCGGATGCACCGTGCAATACACAGCCGCACTGGTGGTGCCGTTGCGCAGCAGTTCGGCCAGGAAGAAATCGGCCACCTCGGAGGCGTGTTCCGGCTGCTCGAAGCGGCGCTCGGCCGGGAAGGTGTAGTTGTCCAGCCAGGGCAACAAGCCCGGTGCGGGCGAACCGATGATGTCGGTCTGCGGATAGTGGATGTGGGTGTCGATGAAGCCGGGGCAAAGGATCTTGCCGCGCAGGTCTTCGATGACGGTGCCGGGCGGCAGGGTTGTGGCCAGCGTGGCGTAGTCGCCGGCGGCCTGGATCTTGCCGTCTTGCACCAGCAGCAGGCCATCGCTGTGCCATTGCGTGGCGTGTTCGTCGAAGGCGGGATCGTTGGTGAAATACAGCAGGCTGGCGCGGTAGGCTTGCAGGGATGGGCTCATGGTGTTTCCTCGATGCAGGCGGCGCCGCGCGCACGGGCGCGGGCCGTCGATTCAGTGGTCATCATACTGGAAGGCATGGTCGTGACGATGCTTTCCGTGTTGCGAGAGTGGAATCGAAGGGGAATCCGGTGCGATCAGCCAAAACGTGTCGACAGGATTCCCGGAAGGGGTGACGGCAGGGTGTTCCTTCAGCCTCTGCCGTCCAGAGCGTGTGTGGCCAGACTCAGTGGCCATGCCTTGGGTTTGGGTTGGGTAAAGCGCAGTTCCCACAGTTGCATCAGTTGTGCCACCACCGCAATGGCGATGCTGGCCGGTTCCTTGCCATAGATGCCGGGGATGCCGATGGGGCAGGTGATACGTTCCAGCTGCGCCGCCGAGAAACCGCGCTCCGAGAGGCGATGCTCGAACTGCTTGCGCTTGGTGATGGACCCGATCAGCCCGAACCACGCCGCATCTTCACGCTTGAGGATGCGTTCGCTCAGTTGCTGGTCGAGGGCGTGGCTGTGGGTCATCACGAGATAATACGCGCCGGGTTCGGCCATGTCGACCGCGGCATTGGGCACGTCGGTGGCCTCGATGCGGATCTGCGGCGGCAGGCCCGGCGGGAACATGTCCTCGCGCTCATCCACCCACAGCACCCGGCAAGGCAGGGTCGACAAGACCTTGACGATGGCCGCTCCCACATGCCCGGCGCCGAACAGCACCACCTGCGGCTGATGTGCCCGGCACAGGTCTAGCAGCCAGCGACGGCCCTGGTCATCGCGCACCAGCTGTGTCTGGTGTGCGTGACGGATGACCTCCGGCGGCAGGCTGAGGTCAGATGCATCGTTCTCCAGCAGTTGCAGGGGCGCGTCGTGATCCAGCGGCAAGGCGCGCCAGCGGTCAGTGCCGCTGCACCACGCCTGCTCCAGCGCCTGCCAGGTGTGCAAGGAGGTAGCCTCGGTATCGATACGCTCGAAACAGAGAAACACCACACCGCCGCAACACTGTCCCAGGCTCGGCCCGAGCGCGATGCGTTCCAGTCGTCGCTGATCGGCCAGCGCGTCGGAATCCGCCGCCAGCATGGCCCGCGCGATCTGCGCCGCACGCCATTCGAGGTGGCCACCGCCGATGGTGTCGAACTGGCCCTCGGCGGTGTAGAGCATGCGCGCCCCTGGCTCGCGCGGGGTCGATCCCTGGATCTGCGCCACCGTCACCAGCACTGCCGGGATGCTGTCCTGCTGCATCAGACGTAATGCGCTCAACCATGTGCTCATGATGTTTCTCCGCCGCGTATTACTGGGTCAGCGTGGCCGCGCGCACGGCATCGACCGCATCGAGGATGGCCTCGCTGGTGGCCGGTGCGCGCAGCGGCGGATTGATGCGATGCGCGCCCACCGACGAGACCGCATCGCGGATCGCCAGGAACACCGAGAACGGCAGCAGCAGCGGCGGCTCACCGACCGCCTTGGAGCGGTGGATGGTGTCGGACACATTGCTGTTGGCATACAGTTCCGTGCGGAAGGCTTCCGGACAATCCGAGATGGCCGGGATCTTGTAGGTGGAAGGGGCATGCGTCATCAGCTTGCCGTCCTTGTTCCACCACAGTTCCTCGGTGGTCAGCCAGCCCATGCCCTGGATGAAACCGCCTTCGACCTGGCCGATGTCCAGCGCCGGGTTCAGGCTTTCGCCGGCGTCATACAGCAGGTCGGCCTGCAGCAGTTTCCATTCGCCGGTGAGGGTGTCGATCACCACTTCCGACACCGCCGCCGCATAGGCGAAATAGAAGAAGGGATGGCCGTGCATGCGCTTTGCATCCCAATGCACCTTCGGTGTGGAATAGAAACCATCGGACCACAATTGCACGCGTTGCAGGTAAGCCTTCATCACCAGCTCGACGAAGGGCAGGGATTGCTCTCCCGCCAGCACCAGGCCATCGGCAAAGCGCACCGTTGCGGCCTCCACGCCAAAATGACGAGCCGCCACATCGGCCAGCCGCGCGCGGATCTGCAGGGCGGCGTCCTGCGCGGCCTTGCCGTTGAGATCGCTGCCGGTGGAGGCGGCGGTGGCCGAGGTGTTGGCGATCTTGCTGGTATCGGTGGCGGTGCAGCGCACCTGCTCCAGCGGCACGCCCAGGGCGTTGGCCACTACCTGCGCGACCTTGGTATTGAGGCCCTGGCCCATCTCGGTACCACCGTGATTGACCAGCACCGAGCCATCGGTATAGACGTGCACCAGCGAGCCGGCCTGGTTCAGGTGCGGCACGTTGAAGGAAATGCCGAACTTCACCGGCGTGAGCGCCAGGCCTTTTTTCAACACCGTGCTGCCCGCATTGAACTCGGCCACGGCGCGGCGGCGTTCTTGATAACGGCTGCTGCGTTCGAGCTGATCGACCAGACCATGGATGACGTTGTCTTCCACCTTCTGGCCATAGTGGGTGACGTTGCGTGCCTCCGGTCCCTCGGCATCGCTGGGCCCGTAGAAATTGTTGCGACGGACCTCCAGCGGATCGCGTCCCAGATTGCGGGCGATGTCGTCGAGGATGTATTCGATGGCCAGCGCACCCTGCGGTCCGCCGAAGCCGCGGAAGGCGGTATTGGATTGCGTGTTGGTCTTGCCGCACATGGCGTGGATTTCCACGTCCGAGAGATAGTAGGCATTGTCGAAGTGGCAGACCGCGCGCGTGGCCACCGGGCCGGACAGGTCGGCCGAGAAACCGGCGCGCGAGATCATGTCGATCTTGGCCGCGAGGATGCGCCCGTCATCGTCATACCCGATCTCGTAGTCATAGGCAAAGCAATGGCGCTTGCCGGTGACCATCATGTCGTCATCGCGGTCGGCGCGCAGCTTCACCGGGCGCCGCAGCTTGGCCGCTGCAACCGCCGCTGCGCAAGCCCACAGCGCCGATTGCGATTCCTTGCCGCCGAAGCCGCCGCCCATGCGCCGGCATTCCACCAGCACATCGTGCGAAGCCAGTTTCAGAACGGTGGCAATGTGGTGCTGCATCTCGCTGGGGTGCTGGGTCGAGCAATACACGTGCATGCCGCGTCCCTCCTTGGGGATGGCATAGGAGATCTGTCCTTCCAGATAGAACTGTTCCTGCCCGCCCACATCGAATTGCCCGCGCAGCTTGTGCGGTGCCAGTGCCAGCGCCACCGCCGGTTCGCCGCGCGACAGATGCATCGGCGGCAGCACGTAGGATTGCGCCGCATGGGCATCACGCGGGGTCAGGATGGGCGGCAGTTCTTCGTAGTCGATCACGGCCAGGCGGGCCGCGCGGCGGGCCTGGTCATGGCTGTCGGCCACCACGATGAAGACCGGCTGGCCCACGTATTGCACCAGGCCATCGGCCAGTACCGGGTCGTCGTGAATGATGGCGCCACATTCGTTCTCGCCCGGAATATCGGCAGCGGTGAAGACGGCACGCACACCGGGGGCAGCCTTGACCTTCTCCAGGTCGATGCCGCGCACCCGCGCATGGGCCTTTTGCGACAGGCCCAGCGCTGCATGCAGGGTGCCGTGCAGTTCGGCGATGTCATCGGTATAGGTGGCTTCGCCGGTCACGTGCAGGATCGCCGATTCATGCGGATGCGGCTTGCCCACGGTGGCCCAGTCCTTGGGCGGCTGCACCAGGGTGTTGAGGAATTGTTCGGTTTGCTTGTTCATGCGGTTCTCCTGCAGGTTCGGTCCAAGGGCTTCACGCGGCGCTGATCGCGAAGGCGCGCACATCCTGGCGCGCCAGGGGCGCATCGGTGCGCGTTTCCAGCCAATAGCGATAGAGCAGGTTCTGCGCCGTGCGCAAGCGATAGGCGGCGCTGGCCCGCATGTCCGACAGCGGTGCGTAATCCTGTGCCAGTGCGGCCATGGCCGCCTGCACTTGCGCTTCGCTCCAGGCGCCGCCTTGCAGCAGTGCTTCGGCGTGGGCCGCACGCTTGGGGGTGGCGGCCATGCCGCCGAAGGCGATGCGCGCCTCGGCGATGGTGTCGCCGTCCATGCGCAGCGCGAAGGCGGCACAGACCGCAGAGATGTCCTGATCGAAGCGCTTGGAGAGTTTGTAAACCCGGAAGCGCACGTCCTTGCGCGGCAGCGGGATGCGCACGGCCTGCACCACTTCATCGGCTTGCAGGGCCGACTTCTGATAAGCCAGGTAGAAATCTTCCAGCGGCATGACGCGCTGGCCACGCACGCTGGCCAGCACGATCTGCGCGCCCAGTGCGATCAGCCAGGGCATGGAGTCGCCGATGGGCGACCCGTTGGCGACGTTGCCGCCCAGCGTGCCGGCATTGCGCACGGGCAGGGAGGCGAAGCGCTGCCACAGTTCCGACAGCTCGTCCGGATAGTGGCGCGCGGCTTCGGCGTAAGCCTCTTCCAGCGAGACGCCGGCCCCGATCTCCAGCATGCCGTCCTGCACCTGCATGGCGCGCAGTTCTTCCACGCGGCCGATATAGACGATATCGCCCAGCTCGCGCATCTGCTTGGTCACCCACAAGCCCACATCGGTGGAGCCGGCCAGGATGCGCGCCTTGGGCAGGTCGGCGCGCAGTTGCACCAGTTGTGCCAGCGTGCGCGGGGCGTGGAAGGTCTGGCCGGCATGCGTGACGGCCAGCGGCGTGTCCTGATCGATGGCGCGCAGGGCAGTCTTGACGGCCTCGCGGTCGAACTCGACCTTGGGCAATTCACCCATGCGGCGTGCCGCATCGATGATGGGACGATAGCCGGTGCAGCGGCACAGGTTGCCGGAGAGGGCGTCGTCGATCTCGCGCTTGTCGGGCGTGATGCCGTCCTTGTCATGCTTCAGGTACAGGCCCCACAACGACATCACGAAGCCCGGCGTGCAGAAGCCGCACTGTGAGCCATGGCATTCCACCATGGCCTGCTGCACCGGATGCAGGCAGCCGTCGGCTTGCTTCAGGTCTTCCACGGTGAACAAGGCGCGGCCGTCCAGCGTCGGCAGGAATTGGATGCAGGCATTGACCGTCTTCAGTTCCAGCTGGTCATCGCGCAGTTCACCCACGACCACGGTGCAGGCCCCGCAATCGCCTTCGGCACAGCCTTCCTTGGTGCCGGTGCAATGCAGGTCCTCGCGCAGATGCTGCAGAACGGTGCGGGTCGTGGGTTGGCCTGCTACTTCGTGGGTCTGGCCGCGAAAGTAGAACTGGATGGGGCGGGTGGTCTCTGGCATTTGGCTTTACTCGAATTTGGATTGTCTACAAAACAGACTGCTTTATGGCGCGCTCCAGGGCGTATCGTGGGGCGTGCTTCTTGTTGTTGGATCTGCTTTCAGGCGGCACCTCCGCTTGGGGCGGTGGCCGGCCTGTGGTGTCTCCCGTGGCCAGATGGCATTCAAGAAACGTGCCGGGGTCGTCAAAAGAGGAAACGGATTGTCCGCGCGCGATTGTTGCGGACGATTGTCGGGCTCCCTCTTGTCACGATCCCGAAGAGGCGGCCGGTTTGTTACCGGGCTGCCTCTTCGATTTTTCCTTTTACTTCATGAGGCCGCTTGGCCGCTCATTCACCGCCGAGGTAGATGATCTTGAACAGGAAGATCGCGGCGATGATCCAGATTACCACTGATACATCCTTCATACGACCCGTCAGCAGCTTCAATCCGGCATAGCTGATGAAGCCCAGTGCCAGGCCATTGGCAATGGAGTAGGTGAAGGGCATCACCAATGCGGTGATCACGGCCGGTACGCATTCGGTGGTGTCTTCCCAGTCGATGTGCACCAGTTCGCGCAGCATCAGGCAGGCCACGAAGAACAGTGCCGGTGCCGTGGCGTAGGCGGGGACCACGCCGGCCAGCGGGGCGATGAACAGGCACAGCAGGAACAGCACGGCAATGGCGACCGCAGTCAGGCCGGTGCGGCCACCGGCCTGCACGCCGGCAGCGCTTTCGATGTAGGCGGTGGTGGAGGAGGTGCCCAGCAGGGAGCCGGCGACAATGGCGGTGCTGTCGGCCATGAGGGCCTTGTTCAGGCGTTCCATCTTGCCGTCCTTCATCAGGCCGGCACGGGTGGCCACGCCCATCAGGGTGCCGGTAGCGTCAAACAGCTCGACCAGGAAGAACACCAGCACCACATTCAACAGGCCCATGGAAATGGCACCCTTGATGTCCAGCTGCAGGAAGGTCGGGGCGATCGAGGGCGGGGCGGCGAAGATGCCCGAGAAATGGTTGCCGCCAAAGACGAAGGACAGCACCGTCACCAGCAGGATGCCGATCAGCAGCGCGCCACGCACCTTCAATCGGTCCAGCGCCACGATCACCAGGAAGCCGATGATGGCCATCACCGGGGCCGGCTGGTGCAGGTCGCCGAGGGTGACGAAGGTGGCTGGGTTGGCAGCGACGATGCCGGCGCTCTTCAGGGAAATGATCGCCAGGAACAGTCCGATGCCGGCCGGGATGGCCGTGCGCAAGGACTGCGGGATGCTCTTGATGATCAGCTCACGTACCCGCAGCACGCTCACCAGCAAAAACAGGCAGCCCGAAATCAGCACCGCGCCCAGCGCAGCCTGCCACGGGAAACCCATGCCCTTGACCACGGCATAGGCAAAGTAGGCATTCAAGCCCATGCCAGGCGCCAGGCCAATCGGATAGTTGGCATACAGGCCCATGATCAGCGTGCCCACCGCCGCCGCCACACAGGTGGCCACAAACACCGAGTCCTTGGGCATGCCGGCATCGCCCAAAATGCTGGGGTTGACGAAGATGATGTAAGCCATCGTCAAAAAGGTGGTCAGGCCGGCCAGCAACTCCGTGCGGACGGTGGTGCCGTTCTCTTCCAGGCGGAAGAACTTGTTCAAGGCGTTCATTGTGGGTTGTCTCCGTTTGGTCCGTTTTTATGCGCCGGAAAACTTGCCTGGCATTGGCGCTGTGCATGCGCTTGAGCATGCGTCAGGGCCGGGGGCAGGCAAAAAATGGGCGGTGCTGGTGGGGGTGCTTTTCGCATTGTTTTGGCAGCGTTGCTAATGTCGTTGAATTTCATCTGAGGGATGTAAGGGATGGCACATAGCCATTATTAACCTGGAGTTATAAGTGGGATTTTCGGCGGAAATCAGCGCTGGCGCTGGAGATTGTTGCTGCGCATTGGTGACACGGAGGTATGGAATCTTGTGTTTCGCAGGCGAGATTTTGCCAGTTTTATCTGGCGGGGGCTTTTTGGGGCTTGGTTTGTTGTTTCGTGGAAATTATTTACTTGCTTGCTTGCTTGCTTGAGTAGTCTGCACGGAATGCTTTCCTGCGCTCTAGCTTAATTATTTTCTCTCTCCGGTCGGGAGAACGCGCCGGGAGCGGCCCGGCAGCCGCTCACTTTTCTTGTCTCGCCAAGAAAAGTAAGCAAAAGAAGGCGACCCCAAAGAGCCAGCCCTCCTGCGGAGGGTCCCCGCCGCAGCAGAGCGAAAAGTGGGAAGGATAGAGTCGCTTCGCTCCCACTATCCTTCTGATCCACTTTTCGCTCCGCTGCGGCGGCTGGCTCTATGGGGACCACCCCATACGGGCTCGCCTTCGGCCTCGCCCTTTCTCGCTCGCCTGCGGCCTCGGCCGCACTCGCCTGCGGCTTCGTCGGCTTTGGTTTTGCCCTTGTTTTATCGACGCCCGTTCGTCCTGAGTAGGCCCGTCAGGCCCGTATCGAAGGCGCACCGTCCCCTGTTTCACACCTTCCGCGCCCGATTCCAGTAATCCTGTTGCCCGTAAACGTCCTTCAAGTAATCAATGAAAAACCGCGTCTTCGCCGGCAAATGCCGCTGCTGCGGATACACCGCCATGATGTCGTAATGCGGCAAAGCATACTCATCCAACACCGTCACCAACTCCCCCGACGCCAACTGCGCCTGGATCTCCCACGTCGACCGCCACGCCAGCCCCAATCCCTCACTGGCCCAACGATGCAGCAATTCCCCATCGTTGCAATCAAGATTACCCTGTACCTTGGCAATCACCGGCTTGCCGCCCTGCTGGAAATACCACCCGCGCTGCTGCCCACCCTGCAAATTGAACGCCAGGCAGTTGTGCTGCGCCAGATCATCCAGCGTGCGCGGAACACCATGACGATGCAAATACTCCGGCGCCGCACACACCACCCGCCGGTTGCTCGCCAACCGCACCGCCACAAAACTCGGCTCAATCGCCCCCCCAATGCGGATGCCCAGGTCATACCCCTCACGCACCAGATCCACCACGCGATCCGTCAGATTGAATGAAATCTGCACCTCCGGATGCGCCGCCAAAAACGCCGGCGCATGCGGCGCCACATGCAGCCGCCCATACGCCGCCGGGGTCGAGACCACCAGGTGGCCTGTGGCCTTGTGGCGCCCCTCGGCAATGCTCTTCTCGGCCGTGTCCATCTGCTCCAGCAACTTGCGGCAATGATCCAGGAACACGCTGCCCTGCTCCGTCAACGTCAAATGCCGCGTCGTGCGATGCATGAGCTTGGTGCCCAAACGCTTCTCCAACGCATCAATGCGCCGCCCCATCATCACCGGCGTCACCTTGTCTTCCAGCGCCGCCGCTGCCAGGCTGCCCTTGTCCACCACCAGCACGAATGCTTCGATCTGCTTGAGTTTGTCCATCAATCCCTCCCGGCCTGAGTGTAATTCAATACTTTTTGGATGTTTCCATACTTTTTCTCAGTAATCAGTGGACTGTGATGATACTTATCATCCGGATTTGTAATGACTAGCATGGCCTCCAGCGATCACACATCCACCAACGGACATCCTGGAGAACGAGCATGGCAAAGATGAGAGCAGTCGACGCGGCAGTGCACGTATTGGTCAAGGAAGGCTGCCTGCAAGCCTTCGGCGTGCCCGGCGCCGCCATCAATCCCTTCTACTCGGCATTGAAGAAACACGGCGGCATCAGCCACATCCTCGCCCGCCACGTGGAGGGCGCCTCCCACATGGCCGAAGGCTATACCCGCGCCAAGGCCGGCAACATCGGGCTGTGCATCGGTACCTCGGGGCCGGCCGGGACCGACATGATCACCGGGCTCTATTCCGCCCAGGCCGATTCCATCCCCATCCTCTGCGTCACCGGCCAGGCCCCCCGCGCCCGGCTCTACAAGGAAGACTTCCAGGCCGTCGACATCGAATCCATCGCCAAGCCCGTCACCAAATGGGCCGTCACCGTGCGCGAACCAGCCCTGGTGCCGCGCGTGTTCCAGCAAGCCTTCCACCTCATGCGCTCCGGCCGCCCCGGCCCGGTCCTGATCGACCTGCCCTTCGATGTGCAGATGGCCGAGATCGATTTCGACCCCGATACCTACGCGCCGCTCCCGGTCTATCGTCCCGCCGCCACCCGCACCCAGATCGAGAAGGCCTTCGACATGCTTAACGCGGCCCAGCGCCCGCTGCTGACCATCGGCGGCGGCGTGGTCAACGCCGATGCGTCCGCACTGGCCGTGGAGTTCGCCGAGATCACCGGCATCCCCGTGATCCCGACCCTCATGGCCTGGGGTGCGATCGCCGATGATCACCCGCAGATGGCCGGCATGGTCGGCCTGCAAACCAGCCACCGCTATGGCAACGCGACCCTGCTGGCCTCGGACTTCGTGCTCGGCATCGGCAACCGCTGGGCCAATCGCCATACCGGTTCCATCGATGTCTTCACCAAGGGCCGTACCTTCGTCCACGTCGATATCGAACCGACCCAGATCGGCCGCGTCTTCGGTCCGGATTACGGCATCGTCAGCGATGCCGGTGCCGCGCTGAAACTCTTCGTCGAAGTGGCCAAAGAGTGGAAGACCGCCGGCCGCCTGCCCGACCGTTCTGCCTGGCTGGCCGAATGCCAGCAGCGCAAGAAGTCGCTGCAACGGCGCACCCACTTCAATAACACGCCCGTCAAGCCGCAACGCGTGTATGAGGAAATGAACCGCGCCTTCGGCCGTGAGACCTGCTATGTAGCAACCATCGGTCTGTCGCAGATCGCCGCCGCGCAATTCCTGCACGTCTATCGCGATCGCCACTGGATCAATTGCGGCCAGGCCGGGCCGCTGGGCTGGACCATTCCCGCTGCACTGGGCGTGGTGGCGGCCGATCCGCAGAAGAAGGTGGTGGCCATCTCGGGCGACTATGACTTCCAGTTCATGATCGAGGAACTGGCCGTGGGCGCGCAGTTCAAGCTGCCTTACCTGCACGTGCTGGTCAACAACTCCTACCTCGGCCTGATTCGCCAGGCGCAGCGCGGTTTCGAAATGGATTACTGCGTGCAGCTGGCCTTCGAGAACATCAACGCCCCCGAACTGAACGGCTATGGCGTGGACCACGTGGCGGTGGTCGAGGGCCTGGGTTGCAAGGCCATCCGCGTCACCGATCCCAATGCCATCCAGGATGCCTTCGCCCAGGCCCGGCGCTGGATGGCCGAATACCGCGTGCCGGTGGTGGTGGAAATCATCCTCGAACGCGTCACCAATATCGCCATGGGCACCGAGATCGATGCCATCAATGAATTCGAACCCCTGGCCGAACGCGCCGATGATGCGCCCACTGCCATCAGCCTGCTCGACTGAAAACCAAGGAGACTCGCATGACCAAACTCGCCGCCAATCTCACCATGCTGTTTACTGAACAGCCTTTCCTGGAACGCTTCCAGGCCGCATCGCAGGCCGGCTTTCGTGCAGTGGAATTCCTCTTCCCCTACGCCTTCGCGCCGGAACAGATCGCCGATCAATTACGCACGCATCGCCTGCAACTCGTGCTGCACAACCTCCCGGCCGGCAACTGGGACGCCGGTGAACGCGGCATCGCCTGCCATCCCGATCGCGTGGCGGAGTTTCGTGCCGGGGTCGATGAGGCGATCCGCTATGCCCGCGCGCTGGAGGTGCCGCAACTCAACTGCCTGGTCGGCATCCTGCCTCCGGGCGTCTCGCGCGAAGCGGCGCGCGAGGTGCTGGTCGGCAATTTGAAATACGCGGCCACGCGCCTGAAGGAGCAGGGCATCCGTCTGCTGATCGAGCCGATCAATCACTTCGACATTCCCGGCTTCTTCCTCAACACCACGCGCCAGGCGGTGGAGCTGATCCTGGCCACGGGCTCGGACAATCTCTTCGTGCAATACGACATCTATCACATGCAGCGCATGGAGGGCGAACTGGCCAACACGCTCAAGGCCAACCTCTCCCTGATCGGCCACGTGCAACTGGCCGACAACCCCGGACGCGGCGAACCCGGTAGCGGCGAAATCAATTACCGCTACCTGTTCAAGTGGCTGGAGGAGATCGGCTATCGCGGCTGGATCGGCTGCGAATACAAACCGCAGGCCGGGACCACCGCCGGACTGGGCTGGATCGCGCAACACGGATTGCAGACAGCTTGATCACATGACAGCAGGATTTCATCTTTCTTGAGGAGATACAGCATGGCAAAAGTTGGATTCATCGGCCTGGGCATCATGGGTGCACCCATGGCGGACAACCTGCAGAAGGGCGGCCACAAGCTCTACCTGCACGACCAGAAAAATCCCCCGGCGCCCTTGCTGGAGGGCGGGGCCACCGTCTGCACGTCGGGTGCGGAAGTGGCGCGGCGCGCCGACATCGTCATCGTCATGGTGCCGGACACGCCCCATGTGCAGGCCGTTCTCTTTGGCGAGAAGGGCGTGGCCGAAGGCCTGTCGCCGGGCAAGATCGTGGTGGACATGAGCTCCATCTCGCCCATCGCCACCAAGGAGTTCGCGCAGAAGATCAATGCGCTCGGCTGCCAATATCTGGACGCGCCGGTCTCGGGCGGTGAAGTGGGCGCCAAGGCGGCCTCGCTCACCATCATGGTCGGCGGTTCGGAATCGGCCTTCAACGACGTCAAGCCGCTGTTTGAACTGATGGGCAAGAACATCACCCTGGTCGGCGGCAACGGCGATGGCCAGACCACCAAGGTCGCCAACCAGATCATCGTGGCCCTGAACATCCAGGCCGTGGCCGAGGCCTTGCTCTTCGCTTCCAAGGCCGGAGCCGATCCGGCACGGGTGCGGCAGGCGCTCATGGGTGGATTTGCCTCCTCGCGCATCCTTGAAGTGCACGGCGAGCGCATGGTCAAACGGACTTTCGCGCCGGGCTTCCGCATCGAGCTGCACCAGAAGGATTTGAACCTGGCCCTGCAAGGCGCCAAGGCACTGGGCATCAGCTTGCCCAATACTGCCGCGGCCCAGGAGCTGATGAACGCCTGCGCGGCCAATGGGCTGGCGGGGATGGATCACTCGGCGCTGTGCCGGGCGGTGGAGATCCTGTCCAATCACGAGATCGCCAAGGCTTCCTGAGCGGGCCGCATCATCGCCAAGAGGGCTTGCCGGGGGCAAGCCCTCATCGCTTGCGCCTTCGCGCATGTCGTCCACGCCATCACAACCTGTATTACGGGAGATTCCTATGCGCCGCCTGCGCCAGGCCAAAATCGTCGCCACCCTGGGTCCCTCCAGCGCCACGCCGGAGATGATCCGCGCGCTCTTCGACGCCGGGGCTGACGTATTTCGTTTCAACTTCAGCCACGGCAGCCACGCCGATCATCACGCGCGTTACCAGATCGTGCGCCAGGTGGAGCGCGAAATCGGCCGCCCCATCGGCGTGCTGGCCGACCTGCAGGGACCCAAGCTGCGCATCGGCCAGTTCGACGGGGGCAGGGCAGTGCTGCAGGCCGGACAGGCGTTCACGCTCGATCGTGATGCCTCCCCCGGCGACCAGCACCGCGTCTGCCTGCCCCATCCAGAATTGTTCGAGGCCATTCAAGCAGGACAAAGCCTGCTCATTGATGACGGCAAGCTGCGCCTGCAGGTAGAAGCCAGCGATGGCCATGCCATTCGCACGCGCGTGGTCAATGGCGGCGTGGTCTCCGACCGCAAGGGCGTCAATGTGCCCGACGCGGTCTTGCCGATTCCTGCGCTCACCGCCAAGGATCGCCGTGATCTGGACTTCGCGCTGGAGATGGGGGCGGACTGGATCGCGCTGTCCTTCGTGCAGCGCCCCGAGGATGTGCTGGAGGCGCGGGCGTTGGTAGCGGGCCGCGCGGCCATCCTCTCCAAGCTGGAGAAACCGGCCGCGCTGGAGCGGCTCGACGAGATCGTGGCGGTGTCGGACGCCATCATGGTGGCACGCGGCGACCTCGGCGTGGAGCTGCCGCCGGAGTGCGTGCCGGGCACGCAAAAGCGCATCCTGCGCGCCTGCCGCCAGCAGGGCAAGCCCATCGTGATCGCCACGCAAATGCTGGAATCGATGATTGCCGCACCGGTACCCACGCGCGCCGAAGTCTCGGATGTGGCCAGTGCCATCTATGACGGATCGGATGCGGTGATGCTGTCGGCCGAGTCGGCCAATGGCAGCTATCCCTTGCAGGCGGTCACGATGATGGACCGGGTGATTGCGGAGGTGGAGAAGGATCCGCTGTATCGCACCCTGATGCAGGCGCAATACGCCACCCCCGAGCGCAACCGGCCCGACGCCATCTGCGCGGCGCTGCGCGACGTCACCGGCATCCTCGGGGCCAGCGCCACCGTGACCTATACCAGCTCGGGGCATACCAGCCTGCGCGCGGCGCGTGAACGGCCTGCTGCGCCCATTTTGAGCATCACGCCGCAACTGGCCACGGCACGGCGGCTGGCGCTGGTGTGGGGCGTGCATTCCACCATCAGCGA
Source organism: Herbaspirillum sp. 1130 (assembly GCF_017833835.1). Lineage (NCBI taxonomy): Bacteria > Pseudomonadati > Pseudomonadota > Betaproteobacteria > Burkholderiales > Oxalobacteraceae > Herbaspirillum > Herbaspirillum sp. 1130. Next base: position 1,906,737 of record NZ_JAFICQ010000001.1, on the reverse strand, counting down.
AGCCGTGCATGACGAGCGCCAGATGGTCAGCGCCGCCTGCCAGGCGGCCGTGCGGGAAGGATTTGCGCGCAAGGGAGATCAGATCGCGATCACCGCGGGCATGCCCTTCGGACAGCCGGGCAGTACCAATCTGTTGCGGGTGGCGGAGGTGTGGGGGTAGGGGGCCGACACAATGAAAACGACCCCTTGCGACGTTCTGGAGGAGGACGTCACAAGGGGCCGTGCTTCATCATGGCGGCTTACTTTGATTCAGCCAGCTTGCTTTCCTTGACGCCGGCCTGTCCTTCTTCTTCATCGACCAGGTGCAACTTGTTGCGCGCCATCAGGATACCCATCTTCACTTCCTGCCAGATATAGGTCAGTACGCCCGGCTTGGCATCGATCTCCAGCGTTTCGGTATTTTCGGCGGTGGAGGTGATGACGTGCTTGCCAGGCGTCAGCTCCTTGTAGAGATAAGTGTGTGCAGCCGTGCGGCCCAGGGGCGCGCCATCCACCGCGACATCCATGCGCACGGCCGCGCCCATGGTTTCATTGCGATAGATGTAGACGGCACTCTTGTCCTTGTCGATCTTGAATTCCTTGAGTTGTGCATCCTTGGCCGGATCGGCCATGGGTACGGCGCAACCGGACAGCGCTGAGACCAGCGCGAGACTGAACAGCATGGCTTTCATTGGTTTTCCCCTTGGGTTGTGACGGCGATGTCTTTCTTGCTTCTTATTTCTGGAAGGCGCCTGCTTTGGCGGAGCCATTCGTCTCGATCTTCTTGTCGATCACGGTATGCGTTTGTTCTTCCTCGATCCATACCGCGGAATAATCTTCGCCCAGTTCCCCCTTGACCACGTAGACCTTGCCGGCTTCCGGCGTGAACTGGACCTTGCCCTCAACGCGATAGACAGGATTGGTCAAGGCCAGGATGGGCGCGGCATATTGCGTCTCGCCGCGAATGCCCAAGGTGGTGGGTTGGATCGGGAAATCGTGGCTGATCAGGTAGACACGCATGAACAAAAACTTGCCCTGGTTCTCCGCGCGCGTACGCATGGGGGAAGTGAGGACTGACTCGCCATCAACGGTATCGATGTAGAAGATATCGGCTTTTTGGGACGAGTGGCGCTTGGTCGAATCCTTGATGGTTGCCTTCGGCCCCTGATAGTTTTCCGGCAGCGTCTGCTTGAGACTTGCGCAGCCTGTCAATGCGATGGCCGTGGCCAAAGCCAATCCAGTCAATCTCATTTTTCCCCTGACATCTGTGTTGTTGAATGTCTTATTTTTCTACTTCTTCATTTTTCGCCACTGCCCTGCGCTCTCGGCGCAGCTCAGCAATGACGGGAGAAATAATAATCCATCTTGCAAGAGTTGTCAGGGCACCGCTTGCACCTGCGCCGGTTGCAGAGGATCGTGGCGAACCGGCGTTGCGCTCCCCGAGCCTCACGCCTCAAGCCTGAACACTTCCACCGCCTCCCGCAACTGTCCGGCCTGATGGTGCATGGCCTGGGCCGCTGCGGCTGCTTCTTCCACCAGCGCCGCATTCTGCTGGGTCGATTCGTCCATGAGGGTGATGGCACGGTGGATCTCTTCGATGCCACTGCTCTGTTCCCGGCTGGCGGCGCTGATTTCCGTAATGATGGCGTTGACCCGCTGCACGCTCTGCACCACGTCATGCATGGTGCTGCCGGCCTGCTGTACCAGCGTGGCGCCGCTGTCGATGCGGCCCACCGAATCGTTGATCAGCTCCTTGATTTCACGGGCGGCGGTGGCACTGCGTTGTGCCAGTGACCGCACTTCGGAGGCCACCACCGCGAAGCCGCGTCCCTGTTCGCCCGCGCGCGCCGCCTCCACGGCCGCATTCAGGGCCAGGATGTTGGTCTGGAAGGCAATCCCATCAATGACGCTGATGATGTCCACGATCTGGCGCGAGGAGGCATTGATGTCGGCCATCGTCCTGACCACCTGCTCCACCACTGTGCCGCCCTGTACCGCAATGTGCGAAGCATTTCCGGCCAGCTCGGTGGCCTGGCGGGCATTGTCGGCGTTCTGCCTGACGGTGGAGGTCAGTTCTTCCATGGCGGCCGCAGTCTCTTCGATGGAGCCTGCCTGCTGCTCGGTACGCGCCGACAGGTCCAGGTTGCCGCTGGCGATTTCTTCAGCAGCATGATGGATGGTGTCGGTGCCAAGGCGCACGCGGCTGACGATGTTGCGCAGGTTGTCGTTCATCAGTTTCAAGGCCATCATCAGTTCGCCTGTCTCGTCCCGTGACCTCACCTCGACCCGCGCCGACAAGTCGCCTTGCGCCACCCGCCGCGCCACGTCCACCGCATTGACCAGCGGCCGCGCAATGCTGCGCGAGACCAGCCATGCCACGCCCGCCGCCAGCAGCAGGGCAGCCAGCGCCAGGCCGTTGATGATGTTGCGGGCGCTGGCGGAGTCCTGGGTGGCGGCCTCGCCGGCTGCATCCATCAGGCCGCCCTGGTAGTCGAACATGGCATCGAGCGCGATGAAGTACTTGATCTGTACCGGCATGAATTGCTGCGGCAGGTATTGTTTGGCCTCGTCCACCTGGCCCGCCAGTGCCAGGGCCAGGAGCTTGTCGCGCGCCGGTACGTAGGCCTGGCGCGCGGTCATGGCAGCCTCGACGTAGCGCTTGTCTTCTTCGGACCGCGCTACCTCCTTGAGCCTGGCCAGCGACTCGTTCATCTTGCGGTCCGCTGCGGTGGCGTCGGCGACCAGGGCCTTGATGCGTTGCGGATCATCAGTGAGCAGGATGTCGCGGATGTCGAGCGCGATCTTGTTGACCTGGATCTGTACCGTGTTGGCCATCACTGTCTTGGGGTAGCGGTCCTTGACAATCAGGCCGATCCCATCGGCCAGTCGCCCCAGTTGAAGATTGCCCAGTACCGCAATGGCCAGCAACAGCACCATGACGGCTCCGAAACCCAGCGCCAGTCGCGCCCCTATTTTCATGTCTGCAATACGCATGCTGCTTTTCCTTTTGCCCATGTCAGCGCGCCGCTTCGGCGAGCTGGTACGCGAGATGATTGTGCCGCTCCAGCACCGCCCCCAGGTCAATGGTGGTGAGCTGTCCCTCGCGCACGATCACGCGGCCGTTGATGATGCTGGTGTTCACGTTGGCCGGGGTGCAGAAAACGAGTGCGGCCACCGGATCATGCAGTGCGCCGGCAAAGGCGATCTGGCGCGTGTCGAACATCACGACGTCGGCGGACATGCCGGGCTTGAGCGCGCCGATGTCGTCGCGATTCAAGACCTTGGCGCCGCCCAGCGTAGCCACTTCCAGCGCCTGGCGTGCGGTCATGGCGTCGGGGCCGAAGCCGACACGCTGCAGCAGCATGGCCTGGCGGACTTCGCCCAGCATGTGGGCACTGTCATTGGACGCACTGCCGTCCACGCCCAGGCCGACCGGTACGCCCGCATCCAGCATCTTGCGGATGGGCGCAATGCCGGAGGCCAGCCGCATGTTGGAACAGGGACAGTGCGCCACGCCCGTGCCGGTGCGGGCAAACAGCTCGATGCCATGCTCGTCGAGCTGCACGCAGTGGGCGTGCCAGACGTCGTGGCCGACCCAGCCGCAATCTTCGGCATATTCCGCCGGCGTCATGTTGAATTTCTCGCGGCTGTAGGCAATGTCGTTGACGTTCTCGGCCAGGTGCGTGTGCAGCGATACGCCATAGTGACGCGCCAGGTCGGCGGCCTCGCGCATCAGGTCGCGTGAGACCGAGAAGGGGGAGCAAGGGGCGACGACGATGCGCTGCATGGCGTGGCGCTGGCTGTCGTGGTAAGTCTCGATGAGACGCTGCGTGTCCTTCAGGATGGCAGGCTCTTCTTCCACCACACGGTCCGGCGGCAATCCTCCCTTGGACTGGCCTACGCTCATGGCACCTCGCGCTCCGTGGAATCGCATGCCGATCTGGGCCGCGGCCTCCAGGCTGTCGTCCAGGCGGGTCTGGTTGGGGTAGATGTAGAGGTGGTCGCTGCTGGTGGTACAGCCCGACAGGATCAACTCTGCCATGGCCGTCAGCGTCGATACCCGGATCATCTCCGGCGTCAGGCCCGCCCAGATCGGATACAGATTGGTCAGCCAGTTGAACAGCTCGCCATTCTGCGCGCTGGGGATCGCACGCGTCAGGCTCTGGTACATGTGGTGGTGCGTGTTGATCAGGCCCGGGATGACCACGTGATTACTGGCATCAATGATCTCGTCCGCCTCTTGCGGCAGATCCTCCGTCTTGCCAACCTGCTCGATGACCTTGCCCCTGATGTAAAGCGCACCATCGGCGATCTCTTCACGGCCCTCGTTCATCGTGACCAGGACGCGCGCGTTCCTGATCAACAGCGTCTTGCCTGTTGCTTGCTCTTGCATGATGTTGGACTCCTTCTTGGCTTCCTTGTTGATGTGTTTGACTTGCGGGTCGGCGCAGGTGACAGGGGGGAGTCCCTTTCTTGCCCTATTAACGACTGCGACGGGTGGGGTTGTTGGGAGGGTTTAGGTCCGTTTAATGCTGGTTTTGTTTTGCGTTAAGGTTTGCTTAATGCTGGTGTTTCGCTGTTTTTGCTGTTTTTGCTGGTTTTGTGTTTTGGGTAGTCTGCACGGATCGCTTTCCTGCGCTCTAGCTTAATTACTTTCTCTCTCCGGTCGGAAGAACGCGCCGGGAGCGGCCCGGCAGCCGCTCACTTTTCTTGTCTCGCCAAGAAAAGTAAGCAAAAGAAGGCGACCCCAAAGAGCCAGCCCTCCTCCGGAGGGTCCCCGCCGCAGCGAAGCGAAAAGTGGGAAGGATAGAGTCGCTTCGCTCCGGCTATCCTTCTGATCCACTTTTCGCTCCGCTGCGGCGGCTGGCTCTATGGGGACCACCCCCACTCGGGCTCGCCTGCGGCTTCGCCCTTTTTTGCTCGCCTGCGGCTTCGGTCGTACTCGCCTGCGGCGTCGTCCGGCCCGGTGCTGCAAGTTCCCGTTCGGACTGAGTAGCGGCGCAGCCGCGTATCGAAGACGCGCAGAACGCTAAATCATATAAATCATTAACGCTTCGCCTCAAAACTGCGCAGGAAATCCAGCAAAATCTGCCCCGATACCTCCGCATCATCCGCCGTCATCGTCTCCAGAGGATTGTGGCTGATGCCGCCATTGCCACATCGCGTAAACAACATGCAGACATCCGTCAGCTTGGCTATCGCCATCGCATCATGCCCGGCTCCGGAAGCCAACTCGAACGGCGTCACCCCCGCACGCTCCGTCGCGGCACGCAACTGATCCATCAGCCACGGCGCACACGGCGCTGCCGCTGCGCTCAAGGTCTCCTCCAGCTTGAAATCAATGCTGCGCCGGCCACAGATCTCCTCGATCTTGCTCAGGATGTCCTTCACCGCCGCCATACGCACATCATCCACCGCCGCACGTATGTCCAGCGACAACTGGCACGCACCCGGAATCACGTTCGTCGACCCGCGCGGTACCTGCAACTGGCCCACCGTGCCCACCAGCGCCGCATGCTGGTCCTGCGAACAACGCTGTTCCACATAAAGGATGATCTCGGCCGCCGCTGCCGCCGCATCCTTGCGCATGTCCATCGGCGTAGTACCGGCGTGGCTGGCCACACCCTTCAACTCCACCAGGTAGCGCGAACTGCCCGCAATCGAGGTGACAATGCCCACCGGCAAATCACGATTGAGCAATACCGGTCCCTGCTCGATGTGTACCTCCACATAGCCCAGGATGTCGGCCGGATCGCGCGCAATCTGCGGGATGGCCGCCACATCATGGCCCGCCTGGGAGATCACCTCGCGCATGCTGATGCCATCCTTGTCCTGCAGGTCCAGCAGCTTCATGTCGAAATGGCCGGTCACCGCATTGCTGCCCAGGAAGGTGCTCTTGAAACGTACGCCTTCTTCTTCCGAAAATCCAATCACCTCGAAATGGAAAGGCAAGGTCTCGCCACGTTCATGCAAATGCTTCACCACCGCAATGGGCAGCAAGATTCCCTCGCGCCCATCGTACTTGCCGCCATTGCGCACCGTGTCGTAGTGCGAACCGGTCAACAAAGTCCTGGCCTGCGGATCGGTGGAAAGATAGCGCCCCACCACGTTGCCCACCGCATCGATATGCACATGCATGCCCGCCTCGCGCATCCACTGCGCAATCTGCTCGGCAGTACGCTGGTGCGTCTCGGTGAGATAAGTGCAGGTGAGCGCGCCTTCGTCTTCCGACAGGGCGCCGATTTCTTCCGCCCACTGCATCACCGTCGCCCCCATCGCCGGGCGATAGCCCAGCAGGTCGTTGATGCGCATCTCGGCAATGCGGCCGATCTGGCGCAGGGCTTCACGCAGTTCGTCTTCCGGCTGGTTGCGCAGGCGGCGGGCAAAGGTGGCGATGATCTGCTGGCGCGTCAGGCCCGCACCAGTGGGGCCCTTCACCGCCAGGATGAAGGGAAAACCGAATTTCGCGTTGTAGTCGGCATTGAGCTGTTGCAGCCGGGCAAATTCTTCCGGGCTGCACAGGTTCAGTCCGGCCTTGGCCTGCTCACCCGTGGACTCGGCCGTCAGCTCGCCGGCAATCGCGGCGCGACCCGCCAGTTCCGGGTGGGCGCGGATCAGGCCCAACTGCTCGGCTCGGCTGGCGTCGGTCACGACCTTGTGCAAGGCCAGCTTGAAGGCGGTGAGATTGCGGAACGGACGCTGCAGCGCCGCCCGCTCGGGAATCCAGGGAGAGTGCTCGTAAATGCCGTGCAAGGCGGCGATGAAGGCCGAAGTCTCGGCTGCGTTCAGGTGTTCCAGTGTCGTCGTCATGTGCTGGCCGGTCGGCTCGCCGCCGGCTCCCTCGCTGTGTTCATGGGTGATGCCGCAAAGCCGACGCCGACATCCCTCATGAAAATCAGGATTGTCGGCACCGATTGTTGTCTGCGGCTGTCGTCTCACGGTCTGCGCCAAAGCCCGCCCGGTGCGGTCTGCAGCGCAGATGAGACTTTAAAACATCTTGGCCCGGATGGCATCAACGGTTTCATCTGGGCCGTATGCGCAGCGGCATATCTCGCCGCACCCGCTTCAGTGATCCGAACTCTGCGCCGCCGCCACCGCATAGCGGGCCACGTCCTCTTCACTGCCCCGGCCATTGAAGAACAGGTTCAATCCGACCGCCATGGCCGAGGCCAGCAGGATGCCGCTGTGGAAGATGGTGCCCAGCAGATGCGGCATCTTGTCGAAGAAGGTCGGCGCAACGATGGGGATCATGCCCACGCCAATGCTGATGGCGACGATGAAGAGATTGTTGCGGTTGCCGTGGAAATCGACCTTGGACAGGATCTTGATGCCGGTCGCCGCCACCATCCCGAACATCACGATGCCGGCACCGCCCAGCACGAATTGCGGAATCGACGCGGCCACGTGCGCCATCTTGGGGAACAGGCCAAACGCAATCAGGATCACCCCGGCCGCCACACAGACGAAACGGCTGCGAATGCCGGTCACGCCCACCAGCCCGACGTTCTGCGAGAAGGAGGTGTAAGGGAAGGTGTTGAAGAGACCGCCGATCACCGTGCCCAGGCCATCCACGCGCAAGCCGCTGGCCAGCGTGCGGTCGTCGATGCGGCGGCCGACGATGTCGCCCAGGGCCATGAACATGCCGGTCGATTCGATCATCGTCACGATCATCACCAGGCACATGCTGATGATGGAGGCAATGTCGAATTGCGGCAGCCCATAGTGAAAGGGCTGGATGAAGGCGAACCAGTCCGCCGCATCCAGCCCGTCAAAGCTGATCTTGCCCAAGGCAAAGGCAATCACGAAACCGACCACCATGCCCATCAACACCGATATGTTGGAGATGAACCCCCGCGTGTACTTGGTGATGAGCAGGATCGAGACCAGCACCACCGCCGCAATCGAAAGCGACAGCGGCGAGCCGTAGTCGGGATTGGGCACCTTCACGAACACCCCGTCGACCAGCTTGCCGATCACCGGCTGTCCACCTGCGGCCCAGTTGATGCCCACGCCCATGAGCGAGACGCCGATCACCGTGATGACGGTACCCGTGACCACCGGCGGAAAGTAGCGCATGAGCTTGCTCATGTAGGGCGAGGCGAGGATGCAGAACACGCCCGAAGCAATCACCGCCCCGTAGATATGCAGGATGTTCAGCTGCGGATTGTTGGCCATGGCCACCATCGGCCCCACGGCGGCAAAGGTCACGCCCATCATGACGGGCATGCGGATGCCGAATTTCCAGAGACCGGCACTCTGGATGATGGTCACCAGCCCGCAGCAGAACAGGTCGGCACTGATGAGGTAGGCGATCTCGGACTTGGGCAGGTTGAGCGCACCACCGATGATGAGCGGCACGGCAATCGCACCGGCATACATCACCAGCACGTGCTGCATGCCGAGGGCAAAGAGCTTGAATACGGGTAGGCGTTCATCCACCGGATGGCGAGTGGCTTGCATGGGATTGTCTCCTGGTATTTTTTATCGATGGAACCTGGCATGTGACCGCGCCACCGTGATCATTCTGAGAGGGTGGCGTGCCTTGCCGCTTGAAGGTGGTTCCGGCCCAGTACCGTGCTCCGCGTCTTGGTGGGGCTTGTGTGCGGATGCCGGTCTGATGCTGGCGATACTAATGCAATCCGGGGAGTGCGATATATAAGCCCCGGCATACCGGCTGGCGCGCCGCCGATATATGCCGGAATGCCCGTTTCCTTTGCCGGAGCGGCCCGGCACCGCTTCAGGCGCGGCCCTGCGCCATCATCTTGGCCGCCGCGCTGACCTGGGCGCGCAGCCATTTGTGCTCGGTGGCTTGGTGCACCCGCTCGTGCCACAGCTGGTAAAAACGCAGTGGCGGGAACTTGATGGGTACCGTATAGCTTTTCAGGCCCAGGAGTTTTTCGTAGAAGCTGGCGAACTGCTGGCCAGCCGTCAGCACCAGGTCGGTCTGCGCCACCATGTAGGGCAGCATGCGGAAGTGCGCCGATTCCACCACCACGTTGCGATGCAGGTTCTGCTTTTCGAGGAAGGTATCGATGGTGCCGTGATAGCCGGGCAGGATCTGCGAGGGCGCGGCGTGCGGCAGCGAAAGATAGTCCTCGATGCTCATGGCGTCGCGCGCGGTGCGCTTGGCGTAGGCGCAGTCAGCGCGCATCAGGCAGACGATGGGATCGTCAAACAGCTTTGACAGGTGCAAATGCGCAGGCGGCTCGTCCCAGTTGGCAATCACCAGGTCCAGTTCCCCGTCCGAGAGCAGGCGCACGTAATCGTTATCCGGACCCAGCGCATGGATGACGATGCGGCTGCGCGGCGACTCGCGCCGCAGGCGGGCGATCACCTCAGTGAAGAAGGGCGTGTTCATGTAGTCGGGCGCGGCGATATGGAAGGTGCGCTCTTCCTCCTGCGGCACGAAGGCAGTCTTGGGCACGAACAGGCGCTCGGTCTCGTCGAGGATGCGCTTGGCGGGTTTCAAGAGGCTCTCGCCATGCTGGGTCGGCACCATGCCGCGCGCGCCGCGCACCAGCAGCGGGTCGCCGGTCAGTTCGCGCAGCTTGCGCAGCGAGGCTGAAATCGAGGGCTGCGGCTGGTTCAGTTTCAGGGCGACCCGCGATACGTTCTTCTCGCAGAGCAGGAGATAGAGAATGCGGATGAGGTGGATGTCGAGATGGTCAGGCAGCCTGGACATGGGAATGTCTCCGGGGTCTTGTGGTGCGGGGCAGGTGACGGTTTTTCGTTCACTCTGGGGCGGCTGCATCGGGGGCAGGCGCATTATCGTTGTCGTGTGCCGGGCCGGCTCGGGCGGCGGCCTGGCGTGATGCGAGCGCAAGCGTCCCACATCCAGGGGGCATTTTTGTATATCGTCATTCGTATGTCAAATATACGTTGATGGCCATGTTTTGCGTGACCCTCACGTTTATCTTTCCTGCAACCGTCCCGCATCAGCAGGATGGCCAAAAAAACAGATGGCATCAGCCATCGGGTCGTAGCGGCAGCACGACGGGAGACCAGCCAGGGCGCCATCAAGGCGCCTGCGCTTCCCGGCGCGCGGGAAGCCTTCACTCCACTCATCCAGTTGCAGCCTTGGTACACGCAGGGCGGTGGGAAGACTTCCATGGCGGCCCATTCCTGAGGCAATGCCTCGCCTGTCCGGAGTAGGTCGCGGTGGCGGACAGCAATCCTGCGTGGGGAAGACATGGAAGCACTCCTGGTTTCATATGGCATCGACTGGGCCAACCTGCTGGTCCGCTGGCTGCACCTGATCACGGGCATCGCCTGGATCGGTGCCTCGTTCTATTTCGTCTGGCTGGACAACTCCATCCGCCCGCCCAAGCCGGGCAGCGACCTGGAGAAGAAGGGCGTCTCCGGCGAGCTGTGGGCCGTGCACGGCGGCGGTTTCTACAATCCGCAAAAGTATCTCGTCGCGCCGGCCGAGCTGCCGGAAGAACTCCACTGGTTCAAGTGGGAAGCCTATGCCACCTGGATCACCGGTGTGGCCATGCTCTTCATCGTCTATTACTTCAACGCCTCGGCCATGATGGTCGACAAGTCCGTAGCCAACCTCACCGGGCCGGAAGCCGTCGGTGTGGGCATCGGTACCCTGGTGCTGGGCTGGATCGTCTACGACCTGCTGTGCAAGTCGCCGCTGGGCAAGCGCGAAGGGCTGCTGGGGCTGGTGATGTTCGTCTTCATCGTGGCGGTGGCCTATCTGCTCACGCACCTGCTGTCGGGCCGCGCGGCGTATATCCACGTGGGCGCGATGATCGGCACCATCATGGTGGGCAATGTGCTCATGGTCATCATCCCCGGCCAGCGCAAGCTGGTGGAGGCGATGAAGGCCGGCCGCTCGCCCGACCCCATCCACGGCCGCAAGGGCAAGCAGCGCAGCGTGCACAACAACTACTTCACGCTGCCCATCCTCTTCATCATGATCAGCAACCACTACGCGATGACCTACACGCATGCCCATAGCTGGCTGGTGCTGGCGGCGATCATGGCGGCCGGTGTGCTGATTCGTCACTTCTTCAATTTGCGGCACAAGGGCAAGGTGTCGGTGGGCTATCCCATCGCCGGAGTAGTCCTGTTGCTGGCGGTGGCCGTGGCGATTGCCCCGCGTCCCGTGGCACCTGCTGCACCTGCTGCCTCCACAGGTGAGGGCGCAGCGCCGGTGGCCGCTGCCGCACCGGACTTTGCCCGCATCCAGGCCATCGTCACCCAGCGTTGCGCCAGCTGCCATTCGGACAAGCCGACCCAGGCCGGCTTCGCCACCGCACCAGCCGGGATGATGCTGCAAACGCCCGAGCTGATTCATCAGCACGCGGCCAAGATCTTCCAGCGCGCCGTCCAGACCAAGGACATGCCGCTGGCCAACATGACCCAGATGACCGATGCGGAACGCGCCGAGCTGGCCGCATGGTTCCAGGCTGGGGCCAAGTAATCGCACCCGATTCCATCAGAGAGCACTCATGCAAACCATTACCATCGACGGATTCAATCTCACCGCCGCGCAAGTTGTCAGCGTGGCTCGTGCGCCTCACCTGAAAGTGGCGCTGGCCGATTCTTCGCGTGCCGCCCTCAAGCAAAGCCGCGACTACATCGAATCGACCTGGATGCACGATGAAGCGCCCATGATGTACAGCTTCAATACCGGCGTGGGCCTGCTCAAGGACACCCGCATCAAGGTCGAGCATATCGAGCTGTTCCAGACCCAGCTGATCCGCGCGCACAGTGCGGGCATCGGCGAGCCGTTCTCAGAAGAGGTCAGCCGCGCCACCATGCTGCTGCGGGCCAATGCATTCGCCTCGAATTATTCCGCGCCACGCGTGGAAGTGGTGGATCGCCTGCTGGCTTTCATCAATGCGGGTATCCACCCGATCATGCCGCAGAAGGGATCGGTGGGTGCTTCCGGCGATCTGGCGCCGCTGGCTTATCTGGCCGCTGCCATTGCCGGCTTCGATGAAGCTGAAGTGATGTATCAAGGCCAGCGCATGCGCGCCACGCAGGCCATCGAGCAGGCCGGGATAGGTTCGGTCAAATTTGATCTTAAGGCCAAGGATGCCTCGGCCCTCATCAATGGCTGCACCGCTTCGCTGGCCGTCGCCATCCTCGCCGCGCACGATGCGCGCCATCTGCTGACCGATGCCTGCCTGTCGCTCGGGCTGACGCTGGAAGCGATGCGGGCCGAGATGTCGGCCTTCGATCCGCGTATCCAGCAGGCGCGTCCGCATGCGGGCCAGATCAAGACGGCGGAAGTCATCCGCACGCTGCTCAAGGGCTCCACCCGTACCACGCATGAAGCGCGCGCCGTGCAATTGCCCGATGAATTGCGCCGCACCGATATCCCTTACACCGCGCGCATTCAGGATGTGTATTCTCTGCGTTGCGCTCCGCAGGTGTATGGCCCGGTATTCGATGCGCTGGACTATATCGACACCATCATCGAGAAGGAAACCAACTCCGCTACCGACAATCCGCTGATCTTCAACAAGGAAGACGGCGAAGGTTTCGAAATCATTTCCGGCGGCAACTTCCACGGACAGTATCTGGCGCAGGCGATGGACTTGCTGGCTATGGCCATCACCGACTTGGGCAGCATCTGCGAACGCCGCATCGCGCGCCTGATCGATCCGACCCTGTCGTGGGGATTGCCGCGCAACCTGATGAGCGGCGTGCGCGGCGTCAACACCGGCTATCCGGTGGTGCAGTGTTCCATGAGTTCGCTGGTGATGGAAAACCGCACCCTGTGCATGCCCGGCAGCGTCGACAGCATCCCCTCCAAGGGCAACAGCGAGGATCACATCTCCAACTCGACCTGGTGCGCCCGCAAGGCGATGACGGTGGTGCAGAACACGCAATACATCGTCGGCGTGGAAATGCTGCTGGCGGCGCAGGCGCTGACCATGACCGAGGACTTGCTCAAGGACTTCAAGCTGGGGCAGGGTACGCAGGCGGCCTATGAGGAGATCCGCCGGCAGATTCCGGCGTGTCTGGAGGGCGATCGCTGGTTCCATGATGACGTGCGCGCTGCGCATGACTTCGTGGTCAGCGGATCGGTGCGGGAGGCAGTGATCGGTGCAATCGGGCGTTTCGTCTGATCCCGCACTGGCTTGCATGAAAAAGGCCGTCCGGTGCAATGCCGGGCGGCCTTCGTATTTGGCGTATCGAGCTACGCCAATTCAAAAACGATATAAAACAAATAAACAATTTGGCGTGGTCATACATCCGCCCACTGTCGCAGCAGGTTGTGATAATGCCCGGTCAGTCCCACCACTTCTTCGGTATCGCCCAGTTTCTGCCGCAGGCCGAAGATGTTGCGATCCAGTTCGAAGAGCATGCTGCGTTTCCAGTCGTCGCGGATCATGCTCTGGGTCCAGAAGAAGGAGCACACGCGCGCCCCGCGCGTGACTGGTTCGACCCGGTGCAGGCTGGTGGAGGGATAGACGATCATGTCTCCCGCCGGCAGTTTCACTTCATGGGTGCCATAGGTATCGACCACCACCAGTTCACCGCCATCGTATTCGTCCGGCTCCGACAGGAACACGGTGGTCGAGACATCGGTACGGATGCTGCCCGCCGCATTGGGCAGCAGGCGCACCGAGCCATCCACGTGCAGGCCATAGTGCTCGCCGCCTTCATAGCTGTTGAACAGCGGCGGCATGGTCTTCTTGGGCAGCGCGGCGGCAAAGAACAGGGGATTTCTGCGCAGTGCTTCCAGGATGATCTCGCCCAGCTGGAAACCCAGCGGCGAATGTTCCGGCAACTGCCGGTTGCGCTTCACGCGCGCCCCCTGTTCACCCACGGTCTCGCGCCCGTCCACCCAGTCGGCGCGCTGCAGTTCGGAGCGGATGTGGCTGACCTGTTGCGGGGTCAGGACCTGGGGGATGTGCAGCATCATGATGGAATTCTCCTGTAGCGAATGAAAAAACCCCTCCGCACGGGAGGGGCCGTCAAGTCGCCGATCACTGGCTCACCGGAGGGGCCACGAACTCTTGCGAGTCAGAGCACCCCGCCCGGTGAGGGCTTCAATGCCAGGGGCAGGATCAGAACTTGAAGTTGGCGGTCAGCGCCACCGAACGCGGCGTGCCTGGGGTGTAACGATAGCCGCTCTTGTTGATTGCCGCTACGTAGTCTTTATCGAAAATATTGTAGATATTGAGCTGTAGATCAACGTTCTTGTTCACGATATAACCAACCATGCCATCGAAGACCCAATAGCTGTTGGCGTACTTGGGCGTACCGACCGCACCATCGGTGCCGCGCAGCAGCGAACTGACGTAACGTGCACCACCGCCGACGGTGAAGCCCTGCGGCAGGCGATAAGTGGCCCACGAAGTGAAGGCCTGCTTCGGCGTATAGGCAAGATTGTTCTCGCCGGCGGCCGTGGTGATGGCACCGTTGTTCACTTTGGTGTCCATCCAGGTGTAGCCCGCTGCCAGCGACAGGGTGCTGGTCACGTCACCGGTGACGCCCAGTTCGATACCCTGCACGGTCTTCTTGCCGGTCTGGAAGTACTGCAGCGAGGTCGGATCCTGCTCGACTTCATTGGTCACTTCGGTGTGGAACAGGGCCGCCGTGAGGGCCAGCTTCTTGTTCATCAGATCCCACTTTGTGCCCAGTTCGGAGGTCTTGGTCTTTTGCGGGGCGTAGTTGCTGTTGGCCGCGCTGTTGGCCGAGGCCGACAGGGCAAAGTTGCTGCCGCCCGGCGGCTGCTGCGAGGTGGCGTACAGGGCATAGATGCTGCTGTAATCGGTCGGCTTGTAGATTGCGGCCAGCTTCCAGTTGAACAGGTTGCCCGAGGTCGACAGGTTGGTGATGGTGCCGGCGGCGTTGGAATAGTACGTGGTGCGGTAATGGTCCTCGCGGATGCCGGCGTTGATCGACCACTGGTCGTTGAACTTGACGGTGTCGAACAGATAGGCCGAGACGGTGTCGGTCTTGCCATCGTTGTAGCCGGTGGCCGTCATCGTGTAGGTCTTGGGGTCGTTCGGATTCGGGTTGTACAGGTTGGCCACCGACAGCGTTCCGCTGCGGGTGAAGGACAGCGCGTGCTGCTTCTCCTGGGTGAATTCGACACCGCCCACCAGCGTGTGCTTGAGGCTGCCGGATTGCAGATCGGCCGTGATGTTGGTCTGGTTGGTGATGATTTCGTTGCTCTGGTCCTTGCGCGTCGGGTTGGAGCGCGACAGGGTCCAGGCCGAGGGATTGCTGGCCGACGGCGTGACCAGGTTGGCCGATGTGCCCATGAAGGCGGTCAGCAGGTAATCCTGGCTGGTCTTGGCATAGCGGGTGGTGTTCTGCAGCTTGACGTCCTGCGAGAAGTCATGCTCCACGCGCGCCGTGAACATGTCGGCGGTCACCTTGTCGTAGTCGCCCGACAGGCCGTAGAAATTCGACGAGTTCACCCGCGCCGCGCCGCTCAGGAAGGAGCGCGAGGCATCCGGCGAGGTATAGCCCGGCAGGCCGATGGTGGGCACGCCGCCATCGGGCACGTTGTCCTGGTCGATGTGCAGATAGTTCAGGAACACGCGGGTCGGGCTGTTCAGGCCAAAGGCCAGCGAGGGCGCCACGCCCCAGCGGTCGTTCTTGACTTCATGGCGGCCGGGGACGCCGCTGTCCTGCTTCATCACGTTCAGGCGCATGGCGATGCCGCGCTCTTCATCGATCACCTTGTTCCAGTCGGCGGTGGCGCGCTTCTGGTTCCAGCTGCCATAGGTGGCGGAGGAATTGAAGAAGTTGTTCATCTCGGCCTGCTTGGTGACCATGTTGATCGAACCGGTCGGCGAGCCGCGTCCATTGTCGGTGCCCGCCGGGCCCTTCAGGACTTCCACTTGCTGGATGTTGAACATGTCGCGCGAGATCGAGCCGAGGTCGCGCACGTTGTCCACGAAGATCGCACTGGAGCTGTCGAAGCCGCGCATGTAGATGGCGTCGCCGGTATTGGTGGAACCGTTTTCACCGAGATAGAAAGTCCCGACGCCCGGGCTGTTGCGCAGGGCTTCGGTCAGCGTGGTGGCGCCCTGCTGGTCGATCAGCTGCTTCTTGATCACGGTCAGGGTCTGCGGGGTGTCGACCAGCGGTTGGCTGTACTTGGCCGAGGAGGCCTTGTCGGCCTTGTAGTCCGATTCCTGGGTGGCGGTCACTTCGACCTTGGGCAGGGCGGTGCTGGTCTGTGCGTGCACGCCCACGGCCGGCAGCAGCAGGGCGCCGGCAACGGCGGCGGACAGACGGGTCGAAGCAAAGGCAGGCTGCGCGTGCTTGCGGCTCTTGATGTAACTCATGGCAGGGTTCCGAGAGAAAATGTTGAGAGTTCTCTTGGCTGGCTATGAGTCGAACGGGCAATCGCATGGTCTGGTGAGACCTGGCAGGCTCCGCCGTAATGGCTGGCGAGATTGTAGTTTTTGTATCTCGTTGATATCGCAATGTTTCAAATTGCTACGAGATTTTTACAATTATAGCCACGGTTCCAAATAAAAGTGATTCTTATTCTAAAAATTTCTGTTCCCTGATCGTCTGCTCTTGGTCTTCCATTCAGAACATCCCGCGCAAAGCCGCACCGCATCCGGGAAGGCGGAAGGGGAAAGTCGAAACTGCATTTGTTGCATAAAAAATACGAAGCCTCACGGCAGTGCGCTGCGTGATGCAGTGCGCTGCCGTGAGGGGGGCGAGGGAGAGTTCACCGGTGGCGGCAGAGCGCCGCCACCGCAGGGAGGGGATCAGAAGCGGAAGTTGCCAGTCAGCGAGAAGGCACGCGTGCCGCCCGGTGTGTAGCGATATCCGCTCTTGTTGATCGCAGCGGCGTACTGCTTGTTGAACAGGTTGGTCACGTTGAACTGCAGCTCCACTGTCTTGTTGATGGCATAGCTGGCCATGGCATCGACCAGCCAGTAGGCATCGGTCCGGGTGGGCGTGCCCAGCGCATTGCTGTCGGTGCCGCGCAGCAGGCCGTCGGTATAGCGCAGGCCGCCGCCCAGCGCCAGGCCCGGTGCCGCGCGCCAGGTGGCCCACGAGGTCAGGGACTGGCGCGGGGCGTAGGCCAGGTAGTTCTCGCCGTTGGCGGTGACCACGCGTCCCTTGTTGACGCGGCTGTTCATGCGGCTGTAGCCGGCGGTGAGCGAAATGTCCCGGGTGAGCTCGCCGGTGACGCCCAGTTCCACCCCTTCGGTACGTTTCTCGCCGATCTGGAACCAGGTGTCGGCCAGCGTTCCCGGCTCGATCTCATTGTGCACGTCGGTGCGATAGAGCGCGCCGGTGACGGCCAGGCGGCGGTCGAGCAGGTCCCACTTGGTGCCGATTTCGGCGGTACGGGTCTTTTGTGGCGCGTAGTCGGGGTGGGAGGGATTCCTGCGGCTGGCACTGAGGGCGAGATTGTTGCCGCCCGGTGGCTGCTGCGAACTCGCCAGCAGGGCGTAGACGCTGCTGTAGCTGGTGGGCTTGAAGACGGCCGCCAGCTTCCAGCTCAGCAGGTTGCCCGAGGTTTTCAGTGCAGTGGCGGTGCCGGAGGCGATGCCGTCGAAGGAGGTGCGGTAATGGTCCTCGCGCAAGCCCAGGTTCAGTGACCAGCGCTCGCCGAACTTGAGCGTGTCCAGCACGTACAGCGCGACGGTATCGATCTGGCCCTCGTTGCGGCCGGTGGCCTGGATGCTGACTTCCGATTCGTCGAAGCGGGGATTCGGCTGGTACAGGTTGGCCGGGGGACGGAATCCGTCCACCGTGAAGGCCAGCGCATGCTGGCGTTCACGCGTCAGTTCCAGGCCCCCAACCAGGGTGTGTCGGATCGCGCCGGTATTGAACTGCGCCGTGGCATGGGTCTGGTTGCTGAGGATCTCGTTGGCCTGGTCGCGCCGCGTGACGATGTTGCGCGCCAGTAGCCAGGTGGTGCGGTCCGTGGCCGAGGGCGTGCGGATGCCGGACTTGTACTTGCCCCGGTCGCTGCCGGTGGCAATGAAGGAGGCCAGCCGGTAATCCTGGTCGGTGCGGGCGTAGCGGGTGCTGTTTTCCAGCTTCAGGGTGGGCGAGAAGTCGTGCTGCACCCGCAGGGTGTACATGTCGGCGTTGACCCGGTCATAGTCGTCCACGTGGCCATAGTAGTTGCTCGGATTCACCTTGGGCGCGTCGCCAATGAAGGGACGCGCCGGATCCGGCGAGCGATAGCCGGGCAGGCCGACGGTGACCACGCCGCCATCGGGGACGTTGTCCTGCTGCACGTGCACGTAGTTGAAGAGGATGCGGGTAGGGCCGTTCAATCCCCAGGCCAGCGACGGCGCGAAGCCGTCGCGGCTGCTGTGCACCTGGTGGCGGCCGGGTACGCCGCTGTGCTGTTTCATCAGGTTCAGGCGCAGCGCCAGGCCCTGGTCGGGGTTCAGTACCTTGTTCCAGTCGACGGTGGCGCGCTTCTGGTTCCAGCTGCCATAGGTGCCGCTGGCGCTGACCGCATCGGCCATTTCGGGCTGTTTGGTGACCAGGTTGACGGAGCCGGTCGGAGAACCCCGGCCGTTGTCGGTGCCCGCGGCTCCCTTCAGGACCTCCACCTGATGCAGGTTGAAGACGTCGCGCGAGATCGCGCCAAGGTCGCGCACGTTGTCCACGAAGATGGCGCTGGAGATGTCGAAGCCGCGCATGTAGATGGTGTCGCCGGTACTGGTGCTGCCGTTCTCGCCGAGGAAGAAGGTGCCCACGCCGGGCGTATTGCGCAGCACCTCGGTGAGCGTCGTGGCACCCTGCTGTTCCATCAGCGGACGCTTGAAGACCTGCAGCGTCTGCGGCGTATCCACCAGCGGCTGCGTGTACTTGGGGGAGGCCGATTGCTCGGCCTTGTAGGGCGATTCCTTGACGGCATCGACCTGTACCGAAGGCAGTGTGCCGCCAGCGGACTGGGCCTGGGCGGTGACTGCCGGCAGCAGCAGGACGCCCGCCAGCGCCGCCGACAGGCAGCAGCTGGATGAGGCAGGAGAGGGCGGGGAAGAGGGGTGCTTTTTGCTCTTGATGAAGCTCATGTCAGGTTCCGAGAGTAAGGGTGGCGAAATCTCTGGGCTGGCGATGAGCGGTGTCCGGGACGATATGAAGCTTTGTGAAAAAAGCGGGATGCGCGTCCGGGCGGGGGCTGGCGGTCAGATGTCAGGGGGAATCCGGCCGGCGATGGCGACGTGCCGGGAGCGGATCCGGCTGAGTATAGGAAGCGGGGAGAAAAAAAGAACTCCTGCAAATTTCGATTTTTTGCAGGAGTTTTTGAAGATTGAAATTTGTATCGGAAGCTCGATTTTTTTCAATCAGGAGCGGCCAACTCCTTGGCGCAACGGGCGGCTTCCCGCTGCCGGAGGCGATCAGAAGTGATATTCGGCGCGCACCATCGGTGTCTTGGCCAGCGAGCCCGGCACGTTGCTCGGGTTGCCGAACTTGTTGCGCCAGTACTGATATTCCAGGCCCAGGCGCAAGGTGTTCTTGCCCAGTCCCATGGCCGTGCCGAGGTCGTACATGAGCTGTCCGTCGAAATTCAGTTCGGGCGCAGTCGACCCGCCGAACTCGTTCCTGCCCTTGGCGGCGATGTAGTTCAGGTAGCCCTCGAAGGCCCATCCGCTGCCGCCCAGCGGGATCCCCCAGGCCAGGTTCAGCATCGGGTGCGTGTCATAGGTGTAGCGGCTGCTGATGCCCTTGGGCTGGTTGCTCTCGAACAGGGCCAGCACGCTCACGTTGAGAAAACCCGGCACATCCATCATCAGGGTCGGGCCGACCACCCACATGCGTTTCTTCGAGGCATAGCTGTTGTCGTTCTTGGTGTTCCAGTCGAAGCCCAGCGTCAGGCCGACGCCGCGCGCCGGTCCGAAGGACAGGTCGCGGCCGCTGATCTTGCCGATGTCCAGCGTATGGCGATAGGTGACATAGGCTTCCTGGGCATTGTCATCCTTGCTGTCCGACATCAGCAGGTCGACGTTGAGGAAATTGGTGCCGTACTTGTAGCCGCTGGCATGCTGGAAGTTGACGATGTTCTTGCTGATGTCCTGCGTATTGAAGGGCTCGGCAAACTTCGTGCCGTAACGGTAGCCGATCGAGTTGTCGGCCCAGTCGGCCGCCATGGCGCTGCCGCCGGCCATGAGCAGGACGCCCGCGAGCGTGCCGTGCAGGCGCAGGGATGGAATGGGCATGGTGTCTCCTCCAGTGATGGATGTTGTTTGATATAAATGATTTAAATGATTGCCGCGCCGGGCCCGTGCTGGTATCTGCGGTCCGGATGTCGGCTCCGGTTTGGCAGGGGGCTGCGCGGTAAGGCATTATGTCCGCTGCATCGATGGCCGGTATAAGCGCACTCGTATAGGGTTTGGCGGGCGGCGGTATATCATCGGCGCTCACGATCACTCATCCTCACTCATCCATTACACAGCGAAAGGACAGCAACATGGGCAAACTGAGCACGCACGTGCTGGATATCACCAAGGGCAAGCCCGGCGCGGGCGTCAAGCTGGCGCTCTACGCGGTGACTGGCGGCGGCAAGACGCTGCTCAAGCACGCCGTCACCAACAGCGATGGCCGCTGCGATGCGCCGCTGCTGGAAGGCGAGGCGCTGCAGCCCGGCAAGTACGAACTGGTCTTTGCGGCCGGTGATTATTTTGCGGAACAGGGCGTGAGCCTGCCGGAACCGCGTTTCGTCGACGAAGTGGTGATTGCCTTCGGCGTGGCCGATGCCTCGCAGAACTATCATGTGCCGCTGGTGGTGTCGCCGTGGGCTTATTCGACTTATCGCGGCAGTTGATGATGCGCACCTGATTCATCTCTGGAATCGATGAATGAAAAATCCGGCCTTCGCGCAAGAAGCCGGATTTTTTTATTTCCGCAAAAGGCGGCGCAGGCGTGGCGATGCGCAATTCACCCGCGGCTTCTGGTGGCGTGACCGCATGTTGTGCGTGAAGGTAAAAGGGCAAGGATCAGCGCAGCGTGTTTGATGTGGATTAAGGGACGGAGGACGGAAATCGGGTCCAATCACACCTCCTCTCTGTTGTATTTGCGGGCTGCGGCAATATGTCGCAGCCCATTTTTTTTTGTTGTTCGCTGCCGCTAACTGCTTGTGCCAAAAGGACTTTCTTCGGATCCGCAAGCCGCTCTTGCCGGACGGCAGCACGGCCACGGGATTGCAGCGCACAGGCTGCGTGATAGATTGCGCCGATGAAAAAACAGGGAGTGCGAACGTCACGGCGGTCGCGGGTGCGGCTGCGCGCGCTTCCCTCACAACACCAAGAAAAGCCAGACATCCTCGCCATGAACACGCTGCCTGTTTGCTCCTCATTGTCTCCGTCTTCGCCGGCTTCTGCCGTCTCCCGTCCGCTTCGCCTGCATCCCTTGCTGCTGGCCGTGCTCTGCGCCTGGAGCGGCAGCACCCTGGCCCAGCAGGCCGCCGCCAGTGACGGCAGCAGCGAGGCCGCCACCCTGCCCACCATCGAAGTGCGCAGCAGTGGCTCGGTCGCCGAGCGCAAGCAGCTGCCGCAGACCACGGCCAGCGTCACTGCCGATACCGCTGCCAACAGCATCAACGTCACCGACAGTTCGGATGCGCTGAAGTATCTGCCCAGCCTCTCGGTGCGCAAGCGCTACATCGGCGATACGCAATCCCCGCTGGCCACTCGCACCACGGGCGTGAACGCCAGTGCGCGCAGCCTGATCTATGCCGACGGCATCCTGCTCTCGGCGCTGGTGAACAACAACAATGGCAATGGCTCGCCGCGCTGGTTCATGGTGGCACCGGAAGAGATCGAGCGCATCGACGTGATGTATGGACCGTTTGCGGCGGAGTATCCGGGCAATTCCTACGGTGCGGTCACCGAGATCACCACGCGCATGCCGCAGCAGTTCGAGGCCAGCATCAAGGCGCAATATGCGCAGCAGGATTTCAGCCAGTACGGCGCGTCCGGTACCTATCGCGCGCAGGAGTACAACGTCGGGTTGGGCAATCGCAGCGGGGCGCTGGCCTGGCGCTTCTCGGTCAATCATCTGGACAGCTACTCGCAGCCGGTGACCTACATCACCGCCACCAGCCTGCCGGCCGGCACTACCGGCGCGGTGCTGGCGCAGGATCGTACCGGCAAGAACCTGTATGTGCTGGGGGCCGGCAATCTAACCCATACGGTGCAGGACACGGCGCGGCTGAAGGTCTCCTACGACTTCACGCCGGCGCTCACGGCCACCTATACCCTGGGCTTCTGGCAGAACCAGGCCAGTGCCAATCCGCAGAGTTTCCTGAAGACCGCCAGTGGCGCCACGGCCTATACCAGCGGCTTTTCCAGCAACGACGTGGACCAGCAGCAATGGATGCAATCGCTGGAATTGCGCAGCAAGACCGGGGGCGAGTGGGACTGGCAACTGGCGGCGTCGACCTTGTCCGCGTCGCGTGACCTGACGCGCACCTCGACGGCCACCTTCCCGGCAGGCCAGAGCGGCGGGGCCGGCACCATCGCCGATGCCAGCGGCACCGGCTGGAGCACGGTCGATGCCAAGGGCATCTGGCGTCCACAGGGCAGTGCCCAGGTCATCAGCTTTGGTGCGCATCTGGATCGCTACACCCTGGCCACGCCGACCTGGAACACCAGCAACTGGATCAGCGGTGGCAACGGCACGCTGGCCTCCGACTCGCGCGGCAAGACCGAGACTTCCGCGCTGTGGGCACAGGATGTGTGGCGCTTGTCGTCTTCCCTGAAGGCCACGCTGGGCGCACGGTACGAATGGTGGCGTGCCTTCGATGGCCGCAATGTCTCGACCTCAGGCAGCACCGTCTTCGCGGTGAACCAGCCGGAGGTCAGCCACAGCGGACTCTCGCCCAAAGCCTCGCTGGCCTGGGCCCTGGCGGACGACTGGGTGACGACGCTCTCCACCGGCCGCGCGCTGCGCTTCCCGACCGTGGGCGAGCTGTACCAGAACGTGCTGCTCAATGGCGTCTATCTGCAGGCCAATCCCAACCTGAAGCCCGAGAAGGTCTGGTCCACCGAACTGGCCATCGAAAAGCAGTTGCAGGAAGGGCAGGGCAAGTGGCGCGTTTCGCTGTTCGAAGAGCGGGTGTCGGATGCGCTGATTTCGCAGAGTTCCACCATCGGCAGCGGTGTCGCCTCCTTCACGCAGAACGTGGATCGCACCCGCCAGCGCGGCATCGAGGCGGCCTTCGAGCGCAACGATCTGCTGGTGCGCGGTTTCTCGCTGAACGGCAGCGTGACCTGGGTCGATGCCCGCATCCTGGAAAACAAGGGCTATGTCGCCACCACGGCGGGCGCGACCTCGGTGGGCAAGCGCACGCCCTACGTGCCGGAATGGCGCGCCACGCTGGTGGCCAGCTACAAGCCGGATGACCGCTGGAGCTATACGGTGGCAGGGCGCTACAGCGGGCGGGTCTACGCGACCGTCGACAATACCGACATCAACACGCACACCTATCAGGGCTTCGATGGCTATACCGTCTTCGATGCCCGCGTGCGCTATCGCATCGACCGCCACTGGAGCGGTGCGGTGGGCGTGGACAACCTGACCAACCGGGATTACTTCCTGTTCCATCCCTTCCCGCAGCGCACGGTCTTTGCCGAACTGAAATATGACTTTTGATGAGGGAGGCCGCTGCTGTGGCTGGGTGGCCGGTTAGCCGGGCAGGCCGGAATGAATCCGGCTGCCGGATGAGGTGAGTTGCAGGGAGATGCGGGCGCGGCATGGACTTAGCTGCCGCGGGCCTTCTCGATGGTTTCGCGGGCCGCTTCCATGAGGGCGGCTGGTTCCGGGGCGTTGGATTCCAGGTAGGAATTTTCCAGCGTGACCGAGAGATTGCTCATCTTCTCCGACAATTCCGCCAGCGCCACGCTGAGCTCACACATCAGGGCCGAGATGTTTTTGGGTGACTGCGTCATTACGTTTCCTTTTCAGATGTCGCACCTGGGCGGCCTGTCCAGGGCGACGAAAAGGGGGAATTCATCGCGCATCAAGCCGGTGCGTACCAATCGATTACGTCGTGAGCTTTGGCTATTCTAAGCCATGCCGGATGCCGGTACGACTGTACCTTGGTCTAAAAGTGCGACAAAAAGTGAAACTTTCTTCATCCGTGTTGCACGGTGGATATGGCTCGTGCCCCTGCGTTGCCGTCCTGGCATGCTTGGGGCGGCAGGCTTGCCGCGATGCGATGCAGGATCCATGCCACGCGTCCTGATCGACGCCTGCTTCAGGTCAGGATCTGCTGCTGCAGCATGATCTCCTCGACGAAATCAGCAAAGGCACGCGCCTTGGCACTGGCCAGCCTGCCGGTGGGAAAGACCGCCCACAGGGCGATGTCCGGCAGCGTCCATTTTTCCAGGACGCGTACCACGCTGCCGGCCGCCAGTTCAGGGGCGAACATCCAGTGAGAGGCAATGGCCAGACCCATGTCGGCCAGCACGGCCGCGCGGATGCCCTCGGCGGCGTTGAAACGCACCCGCCCCTGCACCATGACCGAGACTGCGGTACTGGCGCGGGTGAAGGTCCAGACATTGTCCAATTGGCTCAAGACCAGGGTCTCGTGCCTGGCCAGATCTGCCGGTACCCGTGGTGCCGGAACCCGCTCCAGATAGGCGCGGGTAGCCAGTACCGAGCGCCGCGTCGTGGCCAGTTTGCGCGCGACGCTGGCGGAATCGGCCAGGTTCCCCATGCGCAGGGAGACGTCGATGCCTTCGGCCACCAGGTCGATGGTGCGGTCATCCAGGATCACGTCCACCTCCAGTGCGGGATGACGTGCCAGAAACAGCGGCAGGAAGGGAATCACGAACAGCCGCGCAAAGGTGGGGGCGGCCGAAACCCGCAAGCGTCCGGCCAGGCCTGCACCGGCACCGCGTGCGGCCAGTTCCGCTTCCTCCGCTTCCTGGATGGCCACGCGGGCGCGCTCGAAGAAACGCATCCCCGCTTCGGTCGGCGTGAGACCGTGGGTGGAGCGCAGCAGCAGCCTGACCTTGAGCTTGTCTTCCAGCTGCGCCACGGTCTTGGAGACTGCCGGCTGTCCCACGCCCAGTACCCGCGCCGCCGCCGAGAACGATCCCGCCTCCACCACCCGTACAAAGGCCGTCATGGCCAGCAAGCGATCCATAGTGATCTCATTTATTCCAAAGTGGAATAAGCATTATAGCCATTGCCTGTCTGCCATTCTCGTCGGCAGAGGACCAGAATGCGCTGCATCGGTGGTGAGGAACACCGCCGAGCAGCCTTATCCCATTTACCTACCTCAATGACAGGAGCCTCTTCATGACTCTGCAAGACAAGCTGGACGCCTTCAAAGCCGACTTCGTGGCCGGCAAGCCACCCTACAACGTACCCGCACCGGTCATTGCCACCATGCAGCGCGCCACCGATGAACTGATCGCATCAGGGGCGGCCGCACGGGCGCTCAAGGCGGGTGACCGTGCACCGCAGTTCACGCTGGCCGATCCGGATGGCAAGCCGGTCTCCTCCGCCGAGCTGCTGGCCCGAGGACCGCTGGCGGTGAGTTTCTATCGTGGTGTGTGGTGCCCTTACTGCAATATGGAATTGCAGGCGCTGCAGGAAGTCCTGCCGCAGTTGCAGCAGGCCGGAGCCAGCCTGGTGGCGATCTCGCCGCAGCTGCCGGCCAACAGCCGCAAGGCGATGCGCCAGAACGGGCTGGAATTCCCCATCCTCTCGGACGCGGGCAATGAGGTAGCCGCCGCCTTCGGACTGCGCTTCACCTTGCCGGATTATCTGGTGGAGCTGTATCGCTCGCTCAAGAATGAATTGCCGGCTTTCAATGGCGATGCCAGCTGGACGCTGCCCATGCCGGCCCGCTACGTGATCGCGCCGGATGGCGTGATCGTTTATGCCGAAGTCAATCCTGACTACACCCGCCGTCCGGAACCGTCGGACATGTTGCCGGCCATCGCTCGCGCCATCGCCTGAGCGCGGCCAAGTCGCGCCGACGCTCCGGCGCGATCGTTCACCCCCGTGCCAGGACAACCAGTCCCGGCACGGCCTGCTGCATTTCGACGCGCAGGCTTTCTTCGCGCACCAGCAGCACCTCCAGGCCCGCGGCTTGCAGGCAGTGTTCGACATAACTGCGCTGGTGGCGGAAGCGGCCGCTGGGATGGAGCGTGTAGGGAGCGGCGTGTTCTTCACCAGCCAGTTCCACCGTGAAGATCAGATGGCCCTGCGTCTGCAGGGAGCGTCGCGCCGCTGCGAAGAAGGACGCCAGCTCCCCGCAGTAGATCAGCACGTCACAGGCGGCGATCAGGCCATAGCGTGCCGGATGGGCTGCCATCCATTCCACCACGTCCGCCTGTGCCAGCGCCGTGTACTGCGGGTGTTGCGCGGCATGACGCAACATGTTGGGGGAAAGGTCCACGCCTTCCAGAGCCAGCGCGTAAGGCGCGAGGACCGGCGCACACAGCCCGGTGCCGCAGCCGGCGTCCAGCACCACACTTGGCGCCATCCCCGGCAGGAAGGCGTTAAGCAACGTGCCCAGCACTTCCGGTCCGCGATAGTCCAGGTGGCTGACCAGGTTGCTGTCGAAGTGATCGGCATACTCATCGAAGCGACGCACGATGTAATCGCGCGGTACGCTGTGGCTGGGCAGACCCGCGTACGCCGCATGCATGTGGCTGGCGATGGGGTGGCCCGGCTCTTCCTGCAGCCACTGGCGGCAGACTTGCGCCGCTTCTTCCATCCGTCCCAGGAAGTAGAAGGAAATGGCCAGCAGCTCGCGTGACTTCCCCTCATGCGGAGGCAGTACGAAGGCCAGGCACTGGTAACGCGAACTCCGCATGCGGTCGCCCAGCGCAGCGTAGAGGTCAGCCAGCTGGTACAGGGCAGGGAGGCAATGCGGATCTCGCAACAGGGCCTGCTCGCAGGCGGCGATGGCAGCCTGCGGCTGGTGCTGCGCACGCCGCGCGGCGGCCAGGTTGGTCCACAGTTGGGCATCGTCGGAGCGCAAGGTCAGGGCTTGTCCGTAGGCCAGCTCCGCCTGGTCGAAACGCCCGCAGGCGAACAGGACGTTGCCCAGATCATTGCACCAGTCGGCATCGGGCGGTGTAGTGCGCGCGGCTTCGTGCATCAGCGCCAGGCCTTCCTCATGCCGTCCGCACTGGTGCAGCAGTACGCCCAGGTAGTGCTGGGCCGGGGCGTATTGCTCCTCCATGGCGAGAACCAGGCGATAGTCCTCCTCGGCAGCTTGCAGGCGGCCCGCTGCATGGTGGTTGAAGGCCGAAGTGAAGCTTTCTTCAATGATGTCGGCCAGCAGGCCGGTGGACGGGCGATCCATCGTGTTTCCGTTCAGCGCAGACTGAAGCATCGGTCCAGCGACCACTTGCCACCGCCGCGCGCCACCAGGAGCAGCAGCAAGCCGGCCCAGGACAGGTGCGTGGGCCAGGCATCGGGATAGACGAAGATCTCGATGACGGTGGTCATGCCCAGCAAGGCCAGGGCCGCGCCGCGGGTGAAGAGGCCCAGGATCAGCAGCAGCGGGAAGAAGTGTTCCGCATAGGTCGCCAGGTGTGCGGCCAGGTCGGGTGGTACCAGCGGCAGGTGGTATTCCTCCTGGAACAGGACATAGGTGCTGTCCTTGATGTCAAGGAAACCGCTGACCTTGGTACGGCCCGAGAGGAAGAAGATCGCTGCGATCGCCACGCGGGCGACCAGCGTCAGCACGTTGTCGCTGATCACCCGCGTGGCCAGGTCGGCGGCGCGCGACCACAGCGAGGGAGAGGGCTGCACGACGGCAGGCAGGGTGGCGGGCTGGTTCATGGAAGTCTCCGTTCAGTGAAACGAGGTAAAGGCATCGGCCTGGATCAACTGGCCCAGCATGGTGCCGATCTCCAGGCCGGGCTCCCGGGCCAGCGCCTGGCCGGCAGCGCTGGCGATGCCGCAGCCATCGCGGCAGGCATCGAGAAAGCGTGCTGCACCCGCACTCAGCGGGCGCCACTGCACCTGGCCGTGCGGGCGTGTGAGCAGGGCTCCTTCGCCCTGCCATTCGGGGGCGATTTCGGTGTCGTCAGCGTCGCTGCGGTTGATGCTCCAGATGGTGTAGACCGGATGCTGCAGATCGTGATGCCAGCGGCTGGCGGCATGCGGCACCAGCCTCACGTCCTGGCCGGCGGCCAGCGCCGTGTGCAGGGCCGACACGTCCAGCAGCGGGTCGTCGGCGGCCAGGTGCGCTTCGGTCCAGCAGCGGTCCAGGGTGGCGACGCCCGGCAGGTAGGGTAATTCCCGGGCTGCTTCCAGCTTGGCAAGGAAATCGGCAAAGCCCGCCCCATAGCAGATGAGGCTGGCTTCTTGTGGCAAGTGCTCGCGCGCAAAGGCTTGCGCTGCAGATTCCATCCAGGGGCTGCCGACCAGCCGGTGCACCGCCGGATAGTTGGCCAGCAGGGCGTCGACGCAGCCCTTGAAGACGGTATTGCGATAGACCGCGAAGGCCGGTTGCGCCAGCAGCGCGGCAACGCCAGGGTCGTCGCTCTGCCCGTTCAGGAGGGCCTGCAGGAAGCTGGCGTAGTAGCGATGGTCGGGGGCGTTCATGCGGCTTGCTCCTCGTGCGCGGCAACTGCCGGATGCAGCAAGGTGCCGGCCATGTTGCGCTCGGCCAGCAGCACGTCGAAAGCGGGCACGTTGCCATCCCGTTCGATCAGGGTGGGACGCTCCCCGGTGCGTGCCAGCAGATGCGCGTAGAGCTCCCAGACCGCTGCCGCCACCGGGGCGTCATGGGAATCGACCAGCAGGCCGGGCAGGCTGGCATCGGCACTGTGGCCGGCCAGATGGATTTCGAGAATGTCATCGAACGGCAACTGGTCCAGGTAGTGGCGCGCATCGGTGCCGAGATTGCAGGCGCTCACGTGCACATTGTTGACGTCGACCAGCAAGCCGCAGCCGGTCCGGCGCACCAGTTCGCGCAGGAAGTCCGGCTCGCTCCAGCTGTGCTGTTCCATGTGCAGGTAATGCGACGGGTTCTCCAGCGCGATCCGGCGCTGCAGAACATCCTGGGTGCGGCTGATGTTGTCAGCCAGGCGTGCCAGTGTGTCGTTGGTACGCGGCACCGGCAGCAGGTCGGGCAGGTAGTGGCCGCCGATGCGCGACCAGGCGAGGTGTTCGGACACCAGTACCGGTTCGATGCGCGACACCAGTTGTGCCAGTTTGCGCAGATGCAGCGGATCGGGCGCGTCGGGCCCGGCCAGTGACATCGACACCCCGTGCAGGGCCACCGGATGATGCTCCCGGATCGCCTGCAGCCAGGCCAGGCGGGGGCCGCCGTCCATCAGGTAGTTTTCCGGATGGACTTCGAACCACAGTCCCGCGGCCTTGCAGGCCAGCGCTGCATCGAAATGCTGGGGTTTGAGACCCAGGCCGGCGGTGAGGGGTGACGTTGTCATGGCCGATGGCTCCGGAACGATCAGACCGGCTTGAGCGAGCCCATGCCGCGCGGCGTCTTGATCGAGGTGCAGGTGCCGGCCGGGACGTTCTTCCAGGCATTGCCCTGGTAATCCATCTTGGCGGTGCCGGCGCAGGTGGTGCCTTCACCAGCCTTGCAGTCGTTCTGGCCGGCCAGGGAGACGCCGTAGCACTTCTCGACGGCGGTCTTGTTCATCGGTTGCTTGTCTTGCGCCATGGCGACGCCGGAGGCGAGGGTGGCGAGGGTCAGTGCGGCGGTGGCGACGAAGTGGTTCATGGTGTGCTCCTGAAAATGGATGAAGTGGAAGATGACACTGACCGGCGTTTCGCTTGCTGCTGCTTTGCGTCCGATCTGCTTGTTAATTCGCAGGGAGTGGCTGGCCGGTTACAGCACGATGAAGATTTTTTGAAAAAATATTTTTCGCATCTGCTGTAACCGCAGCGCTGTTGTGAACGAATACAAAAGAGCGCGCGCCATTGCGCAGTCCGCCCGCACGGGCCCAAAGGGGATGTGAATGAAAACGATGGAACTGGTCAACATGCTGGCAACGGGAACGGGCGAGCCCCCCGGCCCCGTCCAGCGCAGCCTGGTGCGCAACGTGGCCGCGCGCATGGCGGTGGCGCTGGCCCTGGGCCTGATGGGTGCGGCCCTGCTGCTGGCCATACTCTATGGGGTGCGCAGCGACCTGCGTGAACTGTTGCAGCAGCCGCTCTTCTGGATGAAGGTCTCGTTCCCGCTGGCGGCCCTGCTGGCCGGACAACTGGCTGCCTCGCGCCTGGCGCTGCCAGGCATGCGCATGGGGCTGGCTCCGGCGGCAGGACTGCTGTTGCCACCGGCCCTGCTGTGGCTGGCCGGTGGCAGCTGGCTGGCCCTGGCACCGCCTTCGCAGCGTCTGGACCTGCTGCTGGGCAGCAGCTGGGAAGTATGTTCGGCCAATGTGGCCTTGCTGTCCTTGCCCACGCTGGCGAGCATGCTGTGGTTCCTGCGCGGGATGGCCCCCACGCAATTGCGTGCGGCGGGTGCGGTGGCTGGGTTGGTGGCCGGCGCACAGGGCGTGCTAGTCTATTCGCTTTATTGCGTGGAGATGGCGCCGCCGTTCTGGGGTGTCTGGTATGTACTGGGGGTGGCGCTGCCGACGGGGGCCGGCGCCTTGTGCGGCCCGTGGCTGCTTCGTTGGTGATTGGGCGGCGTTCCATGACTGAAAGTCCTTTCCTGTTGGCGACTGGCGGACCGGCCTTGCCGGATGAGGTGGCAGGCCGTCCCGGCAAGCCCTCGCATCCCGCCGAGGAGCGCCTGCGCATGCTGCTGCTGGCCGGTCTCGACGGCGACGCCGTGGCCTATCGCCAGTTTCTGGCCGAATTGAGCGGCCGCCTGCGCGCCTTCCTGCGCAAGCGCCTGGTGCATCTGCAGGATGACGTCGAGGATGTGGTGCAGGAAACCCTGCTGGCCATCCACAACGCCCGCCATACCTATCGCCCCGATCAGCCGCTGACGGCCTGGGTGCATGCCATCGCGCGCTACAAGCTGATGGACTTCCTGCGCGCCCGTTCGCGCCGCGAAGCCTTCAACGACCCGCTGGACGAAGAGCACGACCTGCTCACCACCTGTGATGATGAACCGGCGCAGGCGCGGCGCGATGTCGGTGCGCTGCTGGAGGAATTGCCCGACAAGCAGCGTTTGCCGATCGTTCACGTCAAGCTGGAAGGCCTGTCGGTGGCCGAGACGGCACAACTGACCGGGATGTCGGAATCGGCCGTGAAGGTCGGCATCCATCGTGGCCTCAAGGCCCTGGCCCTGAAGATCCGGGAGAAATTGCAAGCATGAAGACTGACGACCTTATTTCGATGATGGCCAGCGGCGTGGCACCGGTGGACCGGCGTTTGCCGGTCAAGCAGATGGCCCAGGCCCTGGTGCTGGGCGGCTTGGGTGCGCTGTTGCTGTTGCTGAAGATCTACGGGCTGCGTCCCGATCTGGCGGTGATGCTGGGCGTGCCGCTGTTCTGGATCAAGCTGGCCTTTCCCACCACATTGGCCGTGGGGGCCATGCTGGTGCTGCGACGCCTGGTGCGTCCGGGATTGCGCGTGGGTGCCAATTGGGCAGGCATCGCCCTGCCTGCCATGGCAGTGTGGCTCGGTGGCGCAGCCGTGTTGCTCAGTGCACCGGTAGCCCAGCGGCTGCCGCTGCTGATGGGGATCAGCTGGCGCAGCTGCCCGTTCAACATCGCGCTGCTGTCGATTCCACTCTTCATCGGCATCTTCTGGGCCGTGCGCGGCATGGCCCCGACCCGGCTGCGCCTGAGCGGTGCGGTGGCTGGCCTGCTGGCCGGTGCCACGGCGACCATGGTGTATTGCCTGCATTGCCCGGAGATGGGCGTGCCGTTCTGGGGAATCTGGTATTTCCTCGGGATCCTCATTCCGGCAGCACTTGGCCTGCTGCTGGGTCCGCGCCTGTTGCGCTGGTAAGTCCTGGAGAGATTGAGCATGAGCGTGATCCATACCGCATTCGTCGCTGGTCTCAGTGGAGGCTGGCGTATCCTGCGCGTCGACGCCGTGGTCGGCGAATCGCTGGCAATGGCGGGAAGGCTTGCCGTCGCCGGTCCCGGCGAGGCGCAGTCCACCGCTACGACTGGCGTGCAGTGGCGCCTGGACGGTGCCACCGGTCATGCGCGTTATGCCACGCGGCACGAACTCGATACGCTGGGCGCGGTGCAACAGGGTCTGGGGCGGCCCGAGGCGCGCTGCGCAGCCCTCATCCCGATCCGCAAGAACCCGGCCTGGTGGGCGCTGGCGCAGGATGAGCGCCGCGCGATCCTGGAGGAGCAGTCGCACCACATCGCCATCGGACTGGAGTACCTGCCACCGATTGCGCGCCGTCTCTACCATGCGCGCGAACTGGGCCAGCCTTTTGATTTCCTGACTTGGTTCGAGTACGCGCCGGAACACGCTGAAGCATTCGAAGAGTTGGTCGCGCGATTGCGCCGGAGTGCCGAATGGCAGTTCGTTGATCGCGAGGTCGATATCCGCCTGGTCTACGATGAGCCTGCCCGACAAGGAGCTGCCGGATGAATCTGCTTTCCCTGTGGCAGCGCGCCACTCGCAACAAAGCTGCGCGCCAGGCGGCACATGACGAGCAACTGCTGATGAGCCTGTTCCTGCTGGCCTGGGCGGTGGAGGCGCGCGATCCCTATACCGGCGGGCATCTGTGGCGGGTGGCGCGCTTGTCGCGTCTGCTGGCGCATTCCGCCGGACTGCCCGCGGAGCAGGTGGCCCGCATCACCATCGGTGCCTTCCTGCATGACCTCGGCAAGATCGGCATCCCCGATGCCGTACTGGGCAAGAAATCGCGGCTGGATGAGGCGGAATATGCGGTCATCAGGACGCATCCCGAGATCGGCCACCGCATGCTGGCGGGCCACCCGCTGGCAGCCCTGGCCGAAGAGGCGGTGCTGCTGCATCACGAAACACCGGACGGGCGCGGCTATCCCTTCGGACGGCGCGGTGAGGACATCCCGCTGGCTGCGCGCATCGTCGGCATCTGCGACGCCTTCGACGCCATGACCAGCACGCGTCCCTATCGCAGCGGGATGCCGATTGCACGGGCCATGGAAATCATCGAGGGTGAGCTCGGCAAGCAGTTCGATGCCGAGTTGGGACGCCGCTTCATTGGCCTGCAGGCCGATGCGGAACTGGCCCACATCGTGGGCCACAGCGATGAGGGCATTCCTCTGCAGCGCTGCCTCTCATGCGGCCCGATCATCGTACGGCCCCGGGAAGCCGTGGCCGGCGATACGCTGTACTGCCCGGCCTGCCATAGCGAATACACCATTGCTCCCAATGAGCAGGGCCTGCTGGCCAGCGGCAAGCAGGATACGGCGCGCGCACTGGCGGTGGCGCCCGACTCCGGGCTGATCAGCCGGCTGGTGGGGGAAAGCCGCGCCGCCCTGGCCTGAATGGCGTCTCCATGAAAAAAGCCCGCGTGAAGCGGGCTGGTGTTGCGCAAGGCAAGGGGGGCTCAGAAGGTTTCCCAATCCCCTTCATCGTCGCCCGCAGGCAGGCGCGACGGTTTGCCAGCGGGCTTGGCTGCGGGTGCCTCCGCCTTGGGCGCGGCGGCTGCAGCGGGTTTGGCCGGGGCGGCCTTGGGTGCTGGAATGGTCGCACGTGCCGCCGGAGCCGCCGCCGGCTTGCGCGGCGCAGCGCTCGCCGATGCGGCAGGTGCCGGGCGTGCGGCCGGCTTGACCGCCGCCGGTGCAGATGGAACGGCGCGCGCCTGGCTGCCATCAGTCTGGAAACGTCCGACCAGACCGGCCAGGGTGGCCGCCTGATCCTGCAGCGATTGCGCCGCAGCGGCGGCTTGCTCCACCAGCGCGGCGTTCTGCTGCGTCCCCTCATCCATCTGCGTGATCGCACGGCCGACTTCGGCGATGCCGGCGCTCTGCTCCTGGCTGGCCGAGCTGATTTCGCCGACGATGTCGGTCACGCGGCGCACGCTGGCCACCACTTCGGTCATGGTGGCACCGGCCTGTTCGACCAGCTTGCTGCCGGTGTCGACCTTGGCCACCGAGTCATCGATGAGCGACTTGATCTCCTTGGCGGCCGAGGCCGAACGCTGGGCCAGAGAGCGCACTTCCGAGGCCACCACCGCAAAGCCGCGCCCCTGCTCGCCGGCGCGCGCCGCTTCTACTGCCGCGTTCAGCGCCAGGATGTTGGTCTGGAAGGCGATGCCGTCGATCACGCCGATGATGTCGGCAATCTTGCGCGAGCTGTCGGTGATGCCTTCCATGGTCTGCACCACCTGGCCGACCACGCTGCCACCCTGGATCGCCACTTCCGATGCCGATTCGGCCAACTGGTTGGCCTGGCGCGCGTTGTCGGCATTCTGCTTGACCGTGGCGGTCAGTTCTTCCATGGCCGAGGCGGTTTCCTCGATGGAGCCGGCCTGTTGCTCGGTGCGGCTTGACAGGTCGAGGTTGCCGCTGGCGATTTCCTGGCTGGCAGTGGCGATGGTGTCGGCCGAGGTCTTGATGTTGGCGATGGTACTCAGCAGCGAATCGCGCATGCTGCGCACTGCGTAGAGCAGGCTGCTCCGATCGCCCGGTGCGGTGTCGATGTTGGGGGTGAGGTCGCCTTGGGCGATGCGGTTGGCGACCTCGGCCGCCTTGGCCGGATCGCCGCCAATGGTGCGCAGGATGCCGCGGTTGATCACGATCACCAGCGCTATCAGGGCCGCCGCCACCACGGCAAAGAGGATCGCCATCTGTGTCAGCGTACGCATGAAGGCGGCGTTGATGTCATCCATGTAGGCCCCGGTGGTCAGGTTCCAGTCCCAGGGCTGATAGGCGATCACGAAGGAGGTCTTGGGCACCGGTTCGGCCGCCCCGACTTTGGGCCACAGGTAATTGACGAAGCTGCCGCCGGGCTGGCTGCCGGCCTTGGTGATCTCGACGAACAGGTTCTTGCCGGCCGGATCCTTGAAGTTGGTCAGGTCCTTGCCGTCCAGTTCGGTCTTGATCGGATGCATGACGATGATCTGCGCCGAGGTGGAAATCGAGAAGTAGCCGTCGGTGCCGTAGCGCAGACTCTTCATGGCGGCTTTGGCGCGTTTTTGCGCTTCTTCCTTGGTCAGCGCGCCGGATTCGGCCAGCGCGCCATAACCCTTGACCATGGACAGCGCGGTCTGGCCGATGTTGGTGAGGTCGTTCTTGCGCTCTTCCATGCGCACATCGCGCACCATGACAGCGCTGAAGATGGATATCGCCAGCAGTGCGATGAGGCTCAAACCGAGTGGCAGCCACAGTTTCTTACTGAAGGACAACTGGCCCATGATGATATCTCCCATTGTGTAGAGGCGCTCGCTGGCATCGTTGTGCCGGGACGGTGGCACCTGGCCTGGCGGGCCGGGTGCATCGGCTTGCGTGAGCGTGTTGTTGCTAGGTCAAGGTAGTGTGCACGGGCGTTTACTGACGAAATGCGCGCGACTTTGTCACTCTACCGCGCCGTCGCCGTGCTGAATGGCGGAACAGGAGGCGCAAGGGCATTCATTTTATGAGTTGGCTTGTGCTGCAACCCTTGTTTTCACTGCCCCACGGCGCGCCTGAGGCTGTACCACAGCTGACCGACCCACTCGCGCAGGGCGTAGCTGGCCAGCTCCAGGTTGCCGGCGCGCGGCAGGTAGTCGGTCAGGCGCGGGCGCGACCGGCCGGCGAACACGGTCGGCGCGGCCTGCACCTGCAAGCCGGTGTGCGCAAAGACGCGCATGGCGCGCGGCATGTGGATGCTGTCGGTCACCAGCAGGATGCGTTCGATGCCGTCAGCCTTGAGCATGGCGGCGGAATAGCTGGCGTTCTGGGCGGTGGTATCGGCGCGCGTTTCCTGCCAACGCACCGGCACCCCGAAGTCGCGCTGCAGGTTGCGCGCCATCAGCGCGGCTTCGCTTTCGGGCGAGCCGTCGGGGCTGCCGCCCGTGACCAGGAGCGGCAAGCCGGTGTGGCGCGCCAGATAGGCCGCGTATTGCAGGCGCTTCATGCCGATGGCGGTGGAGTCATCGCTGCCGCCGTATTCCGGTGCCTGGTCGATCCGGCCCGATCCCAGGACGACGATGGCTTGCGCATTGCCGGCGCTGGCCAGTGGAGCGTATTGCGCTTCCAGTGGCCGGATCACCCACAGGGCCCCGATGCGCGTGCTGAGTACCAGCAGGATCAGGGCGCCCAGCAGCATCAGGGCCAGGCCGGGGCGGGGCGCGCGACGGCGTAGCCAGAACCCGGCCAGGCACATCAGGAAGGGCGAGACGGGCGGCAGCAGCAGGCTGCTGGCAAGGGCGGAGATCAGGACCGGCAAGGACATGGACATGGGCGGCAGCAAGGGAAGACAGCCCGGCATTGTGCGCGATTGCGACCGCGTCGGCCAGCCTTGCCGGCAGGGCGATTTGCCTCGCCGCAGGGAATCCCCCAGAATGCGGGATCGCAAAGGGAAGGGCGCATGCCCCGGAGAATGCCGTGATACGACTTGTCTTGTTATTGCTGGGTGCCGATTTTATCCGCCGCAACTGGCATGCGCTGGCCGTGGCCGGCCTGGCCTGGGGCGCCGTTGGCGTCTCGCTGATGATCGATGCGCTTGATGGCGTGCTCAATTTCCCGCTGACCCTGTTCGGTTATCTGCTGCTGGTGGAAAGCCTGGTAACGCTGTGGATGGCCAATAGCGGCGTGGGAGCACAGAAGACGCTGCGCTATGCCAAGGGCGGACTGTTCCTGCTCATTGCGGTGCTGGTCATCACCCAGCACCAGGCCAGCAACATGGCGCTGGCCATGCTTTTTGGCATTGCCTTCACCATCGGCGGCTCGCTGCAGATCACTTCGGCGCTGGTGGTGCGCTTTCCGCGCTGGCGCACGGCCATGTTCGGGGGGATCGTGCAGATCCTGCTGGCGATCTTCTTCTTCCAGCCTTACCCGACGCATTACAAGGGCACGGTACCGTATTGCCTGGCGCTGGGCCTGATCTTCGGCGGCTGGAACATGATCTGGCTGGCGCTGCGCAGCCGCATGCTGCCGCAGCAGGCCTCGGCCGATGTGCTGGTTGCGCGCAACAGCGGCGATGACCGCCCGTTCGATGCCGGCTTGCATGACGGTGCGCCTGACCTGCAGGCGCAACTGGGTGCCGGGGCGCCGGCCCCGGCAAAGCCGCCTTCCGGGGCACAGCCCCCGCTGACCGTGCACGTGTGGACGCCCGCCGGCAGCGCCAAGGGCCCTGCCCGACGGCAGCCGCTGATCGACCGCTACATCGCCGCCGTCGACAACCAGGGGGTCATCTCGACCGGCCATGCGGCGCTGGAAATCCTGCCCGAGCTCTACATCAGCCTTTATCCGGCCGAAGAAATCGACCGCTCGCCGGACCAGTTTGCCCGCCTGCTGCGCGCCACGGCCGACAATGACGTCAAGGGCCGCTACCTGACCGACTACCGCAGCGAAGCCGCCGCCTGGTGCGAATCGACCGAGAAGATCGTCTTCCGTGATTACCGCCGCGCCTCGCTGGACCGCTTCTGGCAGCACTACCGCCAGACCGAGATTTACAACCTGACCTATCGCAACTGCTCCAGCACCGTGGCGCATGCGCTGGAGGCCGCGCTGGAAGGCGTCATCGGCGGACGCGACCGGCACTGGTTCAATGCGGTCAGGATGATGTTCACGCCGGAGATCTGGGTCGCCAGCCAGATCCGCAAACGCGCCGTGACCATGGCCTGGACCCCCGGCATGGTGCTGGACTATGCCCGCGCGCTGCGCGCCGTGGTGCATCCGCGTCCGCTGTCCTGGGCCGCATCGCTGCACCTCGCCCTGCGCCAGAGCCGCCGCCTGCGCAAGGCCTGGCGCACCGCGCGCCGCCAGGCCGACGTCAATTCCACTCTTCTCGACAAACCATGACGCTTCCCCTCCCGGTACAAGAACACTGGATCGACGCCGCCGACGGTACCCGGCTGTTTTGCCGCGACTGGCTGCTGCCCGGGGCCACCTCGGCGGTGCAGATGGTACATGGACTGGGCGAGCACGGCGGGCGCTATGGCGCGCTGGCGCAATTGTTCAATGCAGCGGGTTGTTCGGTGCGCATCTGCGACCATCGCGGCCATGGCAATTCAGGAGGGCGGCAGGGTAGCCTGATCCAGCCGGATGACCTGTTGCGTGACCTGAAGCAGACCTTCGATGACTTCAGCCGCCGCACCCAGTGTACGCCGCTGCTGTTCGGCCACAGCATGGGCGGGCTGGTGGCGGCGCGGTTTGCCACTGGCGGTTTCAGTCCGGTGCGGGCACTGGCGTTGTCCTCGCCGGCACTGGCGCTGGATCTGTCGGGCTGGCAGCGGCTGCTGCTGAAGGTGTCGTCGGCCATCGCGCCGGGGCTGGCCCTGCCGACCGCCTTGCCGGCCGAGCGCATCTCGCACGATCCGCATGAGGTCCGGGCCTACCGGCAGGACCCGCTCAACCACGGCAAGATTGCGCCGCGCATGCTCAATTTCATGCTCGATGCCATGCACCATGTGGCGCGCGATGCCGCCCAATTCACGCGGCCGGTGCTGTTGCAGGTGGCGGGAGACGATGCCTTCGTCGCCCCGCGCGGCAGCCGCGCCTTCTTCGAGGCGTTGCCGGGCGAGCGCAAGACGCTGCACTGGTATGCCTCGGCCTATCACGAGATCTTCAACGAAGAAGCCGGGCTGCGCGAGCAGGCCATGCACGATTTGCGGGAGTGGCTGGGGCAACTGCCGCCTGCGGAGTAAAAACCGGACAAAGCAGGCGGGATGGAAAGATGAACGCTGAAATCAGCGTGAAGAAGGGTTCAGGATTTAACCTGAAATTACGCATGTAAAGCGCCGTGACGGGCTCCGCCAGGAGCCGATCCGGCGCTTTTGTTCATTCAGGGTTGCCCGCTGGGAACGTTGATGAACTGGCAGCGGCTGTCAAAGCCGACGAAGCCGGGCGCGCAGGCGCAGCCTTGCACGGCCAGCAGCAGGGCGGAGGCGGCGAGGAGAGAGGCAAGTCGCTTCATGCTTCACTTTCGTTGCGTTGGCAAAGCCTGCGAGTGTAATGCGCTGCAGCAGCTTTGCAAGTGAGGCCGCGACCTGACATTTACCTGCAGGCGGCTACCAACATTGCACCAGGGAACATCACTCAGATATCAATAATGATGATAATGGTGCAATTTTGCGCCAGAATGGTGCGGATCATGCCGCCGATCCGGGCCAAAAGAAAAAGCGGCTTGTCAGCGTTGCAACGCGACAATGACCGCTTTTCAGAACTGCTCCGGGATGCCAGCGGGTCTCCTTGCGGAGACCGGCGATCACCCGGCCAGGAGGCTGCTTACTTGACCGAAATCAGGTAGCGCGCGACCATGGCGCCGATGAGCAGGGTGTACGGGAGGATGTCGGCGACGATGTTCATGGTGAGCTCCGTGAGGAAGAAATTGATCTGTTGCATTGCAATATATTCGCTTCACGGGCGTGCTTCCACTTTTGAATCCCAATACCAGTTATCTGATTTGTGAATAATGTCGCCTTGCGTCGTCAGGGGCGTCCGGATTTAAAAAATTTTTCCTTTTAAATCAATGGCTTGATAATTCCGTCTGGCCAGAAGCGACCAGCCCCTGTGATACGGTGTGTCGTCCGTACCACAGGGGCTGAAGTGTAAAACTGCGCAATCCGTCGCAATTTGTTGCGTCGGAGGATCAGGCTTACTTGGCCAGTTGCAGGTTCAGGCCGCGCAATTCGGTACTGATCTGTATCTGGTAGCTGCCGCCCTGGGCGACTTGCAGGGTCAGCTTGTCGGTGGTCGGCCCGGCATTGCTGCCCAGGCTGTTGACGCGTTTGACGCTGAAATCGTAACTGCCGGGCTTGAGCCAGATCGACAAGCGCTCGCCACCGGCGATCTGGGCCAGCACGACATCGTTGATGGCCAGTTCCAGCATGTCATTGTTGAGCAGGCCGGCGGCGCGCGTGAAGCTGATCTGCGACAGGCCGGCGGCCTGTTCGGTCATGCTCTTGATGTAGACGCGGGCGGCGGGGATATCGCCGCTGGCGGTGCGCTCCACCGGGGTGGTGCAGGCAGTCAGCGCCATGAGGAGGGTGAGGCTGGCAGCGAGGGACTTGATCATGTTCTTCTTCCTTGTGGGCGTGTTCAATGCGGTGCTCAGGGGCGAGGGGCAGACGATAGCACGGCTGGCTGCCCGGTCAGTTGCAGCAGATGTTGTTCGATGGCGAACACGTGGCGGTCTTCGGCGCCCAGGTCGCG
Source organism: Herbaspirillum sp. 1130 (assembly GCF_017833835.1). Classification (NCBI taxonomy): domain Bacteria; kingdom Pseudomonadati; phylum Pseudomonadota; class Betaproteobacteria; order Burkholderiales; family Oxalobacteraceae; genus Herbaspirillum; species Herbaspirillum sp. 1130. The sequence goes on along the minus strand of NZ_JAFICQ010000001.1, from coordinate 1,866,637 downwards.
CAGGGCCTGGGCCAGCTTGAGCAGGTATTCGCTGTTGCGGCCGCTGGGACCGACCGCACCGGCGATCTGGCGCGCGATCTCCAGTTCGCTGGCCGGGCCGGCGAAGGCTTCATTGTCCTCGGCGGCGATGTAGATCAGGCCTTCTGCCGCCTGGCCGTCCTCGAAGCGCATGGTGGTGGCCAGGCGCAGATAGCCGTTCTTTTCGCGATGATCCAGATGGACAAAGACTTCTGGCGTGATCAGGTAAGCCATGCCGGCACAGTCGGCGCCTTCTTCAGGCACCAGGGTCACGACCCGGCCCGGTGCCTCGGCAGTGCCGCGGTGATCGTGCGAGCCTTGCCAGAAGCGTCGCGCCCAGCCGGTGATGTGGGCCGGACGGCGTTCCAGATAGGGGAAATCGGCCTTGAAGATGATGGAGCCGTAACCGAACAGCCAGACGCTGGCCTGGTCATCGAAACGGCGCATCTGGCGGTTGATGGCGATGGTGTTGACGGACATGGAGACTGAGCAGGGCGACGGCCGGGCGTCGGAAACTTGCCATTATAGAGGGGAACGGGCAGGCGTTTTTGAGCGAAAACTTTCAGGGATAGTCATCGAATCCTGAACTTTTGCGCATAAAATGCAGCCTGCCGGCCCCCTCTGCTGGCCGCAACGGTCCATGCGGCGGCGCTGTCCGCCTGCCCTTGGGAGGGGAGTGCGGCCATCCGGGGCCTCATCCGAATCTTCAGGGGAATATCATGCGTGTCGTCGTCATGCTGCTGACGCTGGTCGTCGGTGTTGTGCTGGCCGGTTGCGAAAAGACCGACTTTGAAAAGAAATCCGAATCCGATGCCAATGCGCGCCGGATTTTCAATCTCAAGAAGGAGTCGTCCAAGGACTGAACGCGGCGATTTCCCAAAGAAGAACAGCAGGCACGCGGCCTGCTGTTTTCATTTGCGCGCGACGGATGGTTTCAGTGATGCGCGGCGACCGGGCCCTGCGGAGCGCGCAGCGCCTCGGCACATTCATGCACCAGCGCCGGTCCCTGGTAGATCAGGCCGGTGTAGAGCTGCACCAGTGAAGCGCCGGCATCGATCTTGGCGCGCGCATCGGCACCGCTGAAGATGCCGCCCACCCCGATGATGGGCAGGGCGTCGCCCACTTCCGCCTTCAGCCCACGGATCACCTGGTTGGACAGTTCCAGCACCGGCTTGCCCGACAGGCCGCCGGCTTCTTCCCCATGCGGCATGCCTTGCACGGCATCGCGGGTGATGGTGGTGTTGGTGGCGATGACGCCATCGATCTGGTGACGCAGCAGCGCGTCGGCAACATTCTTCACTTGCTCCAACTCCATGTCCGGTGCGATCTTGAGCACGACCGGTACGTAGCGGCCATGGTGATCGGCCAGGCGGCGCTGGGCCGACTTCAGCTGCGACAGCAGGGAATCCAGTTCAGAGGCCCCCTGCAGCTGGCGCAGGTTCTTGGTGTTCGGAGAAGAAATATTCACCGTCACATAGCTGGCGTAGGGGTAAACCTTTTCCAGGCAGGCCACGTAATCCTCGGCGGCGCGCTCGATGGGGGTATCGGCATTCTTGCCGATATTCAGGCCCAGCACGCCCTGACGCTCCTGGTAGAAGCGCGAGGATTGCACATTGGCCACGAAGGCATCCACCCCGCCATTGTTGAAGCCCATGCGGTTGATCACTGCGCTGGCGGCCGGCAGGCGGAACATGCGCGGCAGCGGATTGCCCGGCTGGGCGCGCGGCGTGACCGTGCCGACCTCGATGAATCCGAAGCCCAGTGCGGCCAGGCCGTCGATGTAGGCGCCGTCCTTGTCCAGCCCGGCGGCCATGCCGACCGGATTGGGGAAGGTGATGCCCATGACGGTACGCGGATCGGCGGCCGGCTTTTTGGTGACGAAGTCCGTCAGGCTGTAGCGCGCGGCACAGCGCAGGGCGGGCAGCACCAGATGGTGCGCGGTTTCAGGTTCCAGAGAAAACAGCAGCGGGCGCGCGAGTGCGTAGAGGAATTTGTCGGACACGATGGGACGATCAGGAAAGAAGAGGGCCAAAAAACTGCCGCTATTCTAACGCGTGCCACCGCCCATTCCCTGCCTCGGCGGAGTAGTTGCCCCCAATTTGATCCCGCTACCCCTGTTTTTGCAGACGTTGCGCCACAAAGGTGAAGCTTGCTTCAGCCTTCCAGCAGGCTCCATTCCCCTTCATGGAGGGCTTCCAGCGGCTGGTAGTTGGTTTTGTAGGCCATTTTCTGGCTTTCCTTGATCCAGTAGCCGAGGTAGACGTAGGGCATCTCCAGCTGGCGCGCCTGTTCGATCTGCCACAGGATGTTGTAGGTGCCGAAGGACGCTGCGGGCAGGTCGGGATCGAAGAAGGTGTAGACCGAGGACAGGCCGTCATTGAGTACGTCGATGATGCTGACCATGCGCAGGGTGCCGTCAGGCTCGCGGAATTCCACCAGGCGGGTATTGACCTTGCTCTGCAGCAGGAACTGCGCGTACTGATCGCGGCTGTCCTGATCCATGCCGCCGCCGGCGTGGCGGGCGCACTGGTAGCGCAGGTAGAGCTCGTAATGTTCGTGGGCGTAGGTCAGGTTGGTGACCAAGGTTTGCAGGCCGCGATTGCGTTCCCAGGCACGGCGCTGGCTGCGGTTGCGTTCGAAGTCGGCTACCCGGATGCGTACCGGGGTGCAGGCATTGCAGCCGTCGCAGTAGGGGCGGTACGTAAAGATGCCGCTGCGGCGGAAGCCGGTCTTGACCAGTTCCGAGTACACATCTGCATTGATGAGATGGGAGGGGGTGGCCACTTGCGAGCGGGCCTGCTGGTCATCGAGATAGCTGCACGGGTAGGGCGCGGTTGCATAGAACTGCAACGTGGAGAACGGCAAGTCTTTGAGATGCGTCATGTGCGTCCTGTCCTGTCTTGCGGGAGGCCGGCGGCGAGGTCTCTGCTGCCCCGTGCGGTCCTTGGAGTCAGGTTCCAATTTACACCATTTTGATGCCTGCAGTGAAGAACCGCGCCAGGCTCAGTCGCGTCGGGCCGACGGGATGCCGTGCTCGAGCAGGTTCAGCGGCTCCCAGCCCCGTATCTGCGGCCACTGGATGGCTGCGCGCAGGTGGCGCAGGAAGTCGCTGCGGGGGATCGGGCGAGCGCCCAGCGAGGCCAGGTGCGAGGTTTCCTGCTGGCAGTCGATCATCTCCACGCCGTGGCTGCGCAGGAAGAACACCAGATGCGCCAGCGCCACCTTGGAGGCGTCGCTCACGCGGGCGAACATGGATTCGCCGTAGAACATGCGTCCGATGGAGACGCCATAGGCCCCGCCGACCAGTTCGCCGTTGAGCCAGACTTCGGAGGAGTGGGCGTAGCCGGCGCGATGCAGGCCGGTGTAGCCGGCCATGATCTCGGGCGAGATCCAGGTGCCCTGTTCATGGCGGCGCGGTCCGGCGCAGCCTTGCATGACCTGTTCGAAGACGGTATCGAAGGTGACTTGCCAGAGGCCGTCGCCGTGGCGGCTGCGTTCGATGCGGCGCAGGGTCTTTTTGAGGCTGTCGGAGACGACGAAGTGATCGGTGCGCAGGACCATGCGCGGATCGGTACTCCACCAGAGGATGGGCTGGCCTTCGGAGAACCAGGGGAAGATGCCGTGGCGATAGGCTTCCAGCAGCCGCTGCGGCGACAGGTCAGCGCCCGCCGCCAGCAGCCCGGCCGGGTCGGCGAGGGCGCGGGAGACATCGGGGAAGGGCGTATCGAGGTCCAGCCAGGCGATCATCCGCGTGCTCCTGCGGATCAGATCATGCGGCGGCGGATGTCTTCGGTGTGCAGCGTGAAGCTGCCTTCACCGCTGCGCACGTTCTTGAGATCGGCAAAGAAGGCGCGCAGGGTGAATTCCACCGTGGGGAAGGCGATGTCCTGCCAGGGGATCTGGTCTTCTGTATAGAGGGCCACTTCCAGGCTTTCGACACCGGCCTGGTAGTCGAGGTCGAGCAGGGTGGCGCGGTAGAAGAGGTGGACCTGGTGCACGTGGGGCACGTTGACCAGGGAGAACAGTTCGTGCAGATCGATGCGGGCGCCGGCTTCCTCTTCGGTTTCGCGGCGGGCGGCGTCTTCGGTGGTTTCGGCGTTTTCCATGAAACCGGCCGGCAGGGTCCAGTAACCGAGGCGCGGCTCGATGGCGCGCTTGCAGAGCAGGACCTTGGTTTGGCCATCCTGATCCCAGACGGGGATGGAGCCGACCACCATCTTTGGATTCTGATAATGGATTGCACCGCAGTTGCCGCACACATGGCGCAGCCGCGTGTCATCGGGAGGGATCTGCAGGGAGACTGTGTGGCCGCACTCGGAACAGAATTTCATAGAGGCTCGGAAGGTGTCTGTCTATATATATAGTAGGGAAAGGCCCTTGGTGCATTTTCTTGCCGCGGCGACGGGGCGTTGGGACGCTGTCCTGGACGGCTGCGGGAAGCTGCAATGCGGTTAGGAGTGTATCACTGTAAAAAGATTGCAGAAAATGTTTGCATTCCGATTTTACCTGCCCTATAATTGTTTTCTTCAGACGCGGGGTGGAGCAGTCTGGCAGCTCGTCGGGCTCATAACCCGAAGGTCGTAGGTTCAAATCCTGCCCCCGCAACCACCGATATAGACGGCCCGGCTACTTGCTTAAGTAGCTGGGCCGTTGCCATTCTGGCCCACACTTGGTTATCTTCCCTCACTTCCAGCTGGATCGAGCCGAAGATATCGCCCAGGATCTTCCTGGCTATCAGTGGGTTCTCCCGCAGGGCATCCGTCAAGTTCATCAGGATCTCGTTGAAGATGCTGCCGACGTTGGGTGTGCGTGCCGCCTCACTTGCTGCCTTGAGTGCAAGCCGGCGCTGCAGCGCGCTACGATCATTTTCCAAAGCTTTCAGCTTGGCGGCCAGCGCCTCCGAGGCGCCGACCATGGTGATGGCGTCAATCACTCGCGCGATCTCGGTTGTGAGCTGGGTGATCCGTTTGGTAGCTTGGGCCACATCTTCAGTCGATCCAGTATTTTCTATCAGCAACTCTTCAAAAGCCTTTTCGAACTCGGCGGCCGCCACCGGTGACAGCAGCTCTGCCCGGATAATCGAAATCAGGCGTTTCTCAACCATGTCTCTTGGGATGGAGAAACCTTTGCACACGGCAGGGCCACGATCCTTCGCGGCCGCACAGCCGTAACGCTCCGCATTGATCGCCACCACGGCCCCGCCGCAATGCGGGCAGAGCATCATCCCCCCAAACAGAGTCGTCGCCGGCCGGACCTGGCGCTTGCGCCCATGTTCGTCCCGTCCGGCATCGATGCGCTCGCGCACGCGGCGCCAGAGTTCGTCATCAATAATGCGTAGCTCTGGTAGGCTAGCCATCTGCCATTCCTCTTGGGGGCGCTCTGTTCTTTGGCGCCGGCCGGTATCCGGGTCTTTGATCCATTGAGATCTGTTCCAGATGTACTGCCCCACATACATCGAATTATTCAAGATGCCCGAGCCCTTTACCGGGCTGCCATAGATTGCGGACACGGCCCACGTACTATCGCGCGGCGATGGTACGCCTTGGTTATTCAGTTCATGGGCGATCCGCTGCACGCTGTTTCCAGCGGCATATTGCTCGAAAATCCAAACGACCCAGCGTGCCTGGCTTTCGTTGATCTTGTACGTGCTCCCGCCGTCCGCCTTCACGATGTCATACCCATACGACTTCCCGCCGGCGATATATCCCCGCTCCACCTGGCCGGCCTGGCCTCGATGCGTCTTACTGCGTAGGTCGTCCAAGTAGAGATCGTTGATCAGCCCTCGGACGCCACGCATTATCTTGCGACCGCTGTGCCGCGAATCGTAGCCATCCGAAACGCCGATGATCCGGATACCACGATGCTCCAGGCGACGGACAATCTGCTCTTGCTCGACCTGGTCGCGCGCAAGGCGATCCAGGCCTTCCACCAGTAGCAGATCAAAGCGGCCGGCGAGCGCGTCAGCCAGCATCGCGTTGCCGGCAGGGCGGGTGCCCACCGCGGTCGAGCCAGAGATGGCAGCATCACAACGCTCGAATTCGACAGTTGCGCCCTCCCTGTCAGCACGGGCGCGGCACACGCGTAACTGATCGTCGAGAGAGGTCTCGCTCTGTTTGTCGCTGCTATACCGTGCGTAGATCGTTGCCTTCATTGCCATCGTGTGTTGTTGACGTTTCGATATTTGGTGGATTTCCGATCAGCCATTTCTTAACAGCCTGAGACGCAAGCATTCTGATCAGGGGCCGCATGTTTGAGTTTTCTTGAAGCATATCAGTCCCCATAAATGGGGAACTCGGGTATTTGTTTTTGGTGCGCTTCATCATTTCACCTTCAGCTTTTTCTGCTTGGGCTTCGGCTTTCTAGCTCCCGTGTTGGGTGGTGGCGGTAGGTCTGATACTGGACGGTTTTCTGCCCACTCCAAGACCTCCTTCACCAACCAGCCTACGCGTCGGCCGCCGAGATGGCGAGGTGCGGGGAACTGCTGCTCTCGGATGAGCTTCTGTATCGTAGTCTCGCTGAGTGTTGTCGCTATGCACAGTTCATGCATGTCCAAAAAGAATTTGATCGGGCTATTCATACATCCTCCGTCATGCTCTGGATGATGGTGGTGGTGTAGTGCTCCGTCATGGGAAGCGTCTCCTTTTTGAGGATCGCGAGGTCGCGGCGGACTGCATCAATATCCGACTGGAAGATCATCACGCCGTAGGCAAATTTGTTCGCCAACTGGCGGAGTGAGCTCGTGGGCATCTCGCGGCCGCTGATGCGGGCGTGCGCCTCGTAGAACTCGGCGAAGCCCTCGATGGCACCGGCAAGGTCGTACCAAATGTGGCTGCTAGGAGCGCGATAGACCGCGCCATCCTTGTCCGCATCGATGTCGCCAGTAGTCTCGAGCGTCGTCAGGATATCTTCGACGGGTCCAAAGGTGGCGCGCATCCGCCACGGCATCTGTGCCATCGACAGGCCGCCGTGGTCGCGGACGACCTGGTGCTTGTGTTTGCGGGCTGCGCGCTTTGCCCGACTGCGCAGATGGCCGCTCACGATCCGTCCTTCGACTTCGGGAAGGGCCAGGCAGCTTTCGGATCAGCATCCGGGGTTGGCGCAGTCTTCTTGGGTCGAGCAGGCTGATTCTTCGCGGCCTTGGGCTTGGGTGTCTCGGCGGGCTCTTCAGTCGGCTCTTTCTTGGTAGGCGTCATTGCCTCGGCAAGCTCTTGCAGTGGCTCGGCGAGGTGCTTGTCTCGTAGCAGATCGATGTCGATGCCGCAGATGTTTCCGAGCTTGATGAGGGTCTGATAGTGCTGATAATTCCATTCTTCCCATTCGTCCTCGAACTTGATGAGGCCACCATCGATGGCGCCACCGTAGACACTCGGAATGTTGCTGAGTACCGCGTCGAGGTGCAAGCGGCATACATCCTCATCGGAGGCGTGCTCTACCAACTCCTCGACGGCGGCTGCCTCCATAAAATCGACGTTATAGGACTCATCCACTTTCTGCGAAAAACTGAGTTGTTCGGAGCGCGCTGCTTGTCCTGCTGAGAAGACAGCCAGAGTCCGGTAGATTGGCAGTAAGGTCTGCTGATCGACGAGATCCTTGATTTCCTCCAGGAGATCTTCATGGAAAACGTTATAGGCCTTGGCGATCTTCCAGTTGATCTCAACAAGACGGTTGCGCAGAACGGCGGCGGGGTCTTCCTGTTCCGTCGCTTTCTTCTCCTTCGCCAGTTCGATGCGCTGTTGCTCTTCCTGCTTATCGAATTCCTCTTCTTCTGCTTCGGTCCTGGCCAAGCCTGTCTTCTCGAGCGCGCACTGGATATCGCTCTTCGAGTAGATGTTCGTGATGTGTCCAGATAGATTCTTGAATATTCCAATAGGCTTGGGCATTCGGTCGGTGCCGAGCAAATCATCGACAGGCATGTTCTGGTGATCAGCGTTGATAAGCCGGTCGAAGGTACGCGCCAGGACGAAGTCCGTGCTCAGATCACCGTTGCGCTCCGTCTTGCATTGCTCCCAGGATTCGTAGAAGCGGATTTTCTTCTTTGCGGCTTTATCGATTTCAGCCGTATTGTGCGCCTCGGTCTTCATTTCAAAGCAGTCGGGATCAGTGCAGACGTCTGCAGTGATGTCGGGGAACTTATCGGGATCGTTTGCGGTACGCTTCGGGCATTCTGCGCATGATCCTGCTGCCTTGCAGAGCTTCGCATCCACCAGGCTGAATACAGCTCGATTGATGTCAAGGGTGTAGCGTTGCTCGATCCAAGTCTTAGCCTGCCGGTAGGACATGGGGGAGCCTGCTCCATTGTTTGTCAGAACTTCGCCTGCAGCTCGCTCTTGGAGGCTGGGTACTGGAATGCGGGCGATGAGCAATGCGGTCGATGGTGCAAGCCGACCGTCGTTTAAGCCGATACGTGCCTCGGCGCAGAGGTCAAGCAGCTGCAGGCGTGAATACGCCCAGCGGCGCTTAACGCCCAGCTCGGTGCAAATATCGTCAATCTTTAGGCCGTGGTCGCGCATGGCGCGGGCCATAGCCTCGGCCTCTTCGAGCGGTGGCACGCCGGCGCGCTGGTGATTCTCGACCAGCTGGATAATGGCCACCTCGGCATCGGTCAACTGTCGCACGATGCCGGGGATCTCGGTCAGGCCGGCGATCTGGGATGCTCGATATCGGCGCTCGCCTGCGACCAGCTGCAGGCGCGTATCGCTATCTTCAATGGTGCGCAACAGGATGGGCTGGATAACGCCGCTGACCTTAATGCTATCTGCCAGTTCCTGCAGGGCGTTTTCATCAAATGTCCGTCGCGGCTGGTTGGGATCGGTCTCGATAAATTGCAGCGGGATCATCCCGAACTGCGCTTGGGTGACTTGATTCATGGTCATCTCCGGATTAGTGAGTGGTGGGGACGGTGAAGAGCAGGGCACCAGCGAAGCCGAGAACCGGGTTCGCGACATCGATGCGCCAGGTGGTATGGCCCGGCCTGGTCTGCCGGCAAAGTTGTGGGACGCTGAGCTGGTAGCCGGCAGCCAGCATTGAGTTGAATTCGTCTAGGAGCGTACGAGCGACATCCTGGCCAAGCAGGGGCGAGCAGCCGGCCTTGGATGCGACGGCAAGCCCCAACTCCTGGAGCGTCATCTGTGGGGCGAGTGTCTTGGGGAGGTGGCGCATGTGGTCACTCCCCGAATACGCGGCAGGCATTACGGCGGGCCTCTGCGGTCCTAGGGCCAGCAACATCCCTCGGCCACTCGACTGAACACAGGGAGCGCAGCTGATCGACAGACGGTAGCTCCTCGATAGTCATCTCGCGGCCGAGATCCACGAAGGCCTCCAGCTCGGGGCCGTTCTTGGTGAATGCCTGGGCAATCAGCAGGAGATAGACGGCCACAATGGCGGCGATGAGGCGGGTGAGGGCGGTTCGGATCATGCTGGCCTCACCGAGATCTTGCAGACGCCGAACATATCGAGTGCAGACGTATGCACATCGAAGGAGGAGTGCGCGATGATGGTCAGGGTCAGCGGGATGCCGCTCTCGCGAGTGACTGTCAGGAGGAAGGCTTTCACGCTGCCTCCTCGATCTTCGTCGCGCGCATGCCGAACTTCTCGGCGATGCTGTCAACGTGCTTCGCTGGAATCCGGAAATGTGCGGTCCCAACAAGCAGGATCCACTCTCGGCGGCGCTCATAGAGATCGCAGCGAATAGCCTCCGCCGCCGCACTCATAAGCAAGGTGGCCGGAGCCCACCTATTTCTCGGCTTGGAATAAAGCCCTGCCCAGCGCGTGCCATCCTCCAGGATGCAAAGCGTCAGGGTGAGTGAGCGCTGCTCCAATTGATAGTCATGGTGTTGTGGATGGCTCATGCCTTCCTCGCTTTCGTCCAAGCGTAAGGGAAGACGGTAAAGCGGCGGTCACCGTTGCCGGGGAGCAGGCCGGCGCTGGGGCTGGTGATGAAGGTGATCTTGGGAGCATGCTTCTCCGCTGCCTTCTGGCAGCTCACGCAATGGCCGTACTGCGTCAGGGCCTTGGCGGTCGTCTGCTTGCCGCAAGCGCACTTGTGACGCACGTGCGAGACATGGAGGGTCTTGTGGGTGACGGCGCGGAAGCGTGCCTCAGATTCCGGCGCCAGGTGGAAGCGGGTCATTTGGCGCCTCGCGGCGAAGGTTCGCTTGCTGCAACGCCTTGCGCCGACGAAACTGGCGCGCTGAGGGGCCATTCTCGGCGTGACGGCGGTCGGCGACCGGCAAGGAAGTTGAACTTGGCTGGCAGCTGAATGGCTGCGGCTTTTTTCCGGACTGATTGCATCTAATCCTCCATCTAGGGTGCACGGCACAGATGGAGGGATAATAAAGTTAAACTTGTAATGCGACAAGTAAAACTTGTATTAAGGAGTGTTGTTTTTAAAGTTTAAGTTAAGTGCCTAATTTCCCCGGGGTGCCAGAAACAAAAAAACCGCCTGAGAGGCGGTTTGTGGAGCGCGGTTTAGTGACTGGTGAATGGCTTACCGTAACGTCGTTAGAGGGCTCTGCTTTGCATGTAAATCACGTGTCCAATGATGATGCAATTAGCACCCCTGCAGATCTGTTTTGGATAGTTCTTTTGGTCCGGATTATCCGAGACAAGCCACCATTCTCGATTCTCTCGACGCAGGCGTTTTATCACGTCCTCGCCATCAAAATTTACGGCATATATCTGGTTATCTTTCGGGATACGGTCTGCGGTATTGATCACTACCAGGTCGCCATCATCCAGTTTGGGGCGCATGCTTTCACCGCGGATCTTCAGTGCGATAAGGTTGTCCGGGAAATAACCGTGCTTTTCCAGCCATTCCTTCTGAAAAACAATCGGCATTCCCTCACCGCGCTCGGGTTCGGTCGAGTACCCACTTATGCCCGCTGAAAGTTTGAGTCTTACTGTCTTAATTGTTACAAAGTCGTCATCACCGGGTTCGTATGCACGAACCTGAATGTAGGAGTCTGGAAGAAGGCCAGGAGCTTCCGGCGTGTCAAACGCAACGTTTGGTACATCTTCTCCAAAGAGAAGATCCTTTTCGGTAATTCCAAAATATTCCGCAATTTGCTGCAGGCGATGCGCGCGGGGCGTTCGACCCTGCGCGATCCACTGCTGGACCGCCTGAGGCGTGACTCCGCAAAAAGACGCAAGGGCAGACATGTTCCCACCGTCTTTTGCTTGGAGTAATTGCTGTAATCGGTTTTTGAATTCCATCGCGCGATGGTACAAGCTGGGCTTGTAATTGTCTCTTGAAGAAATACTTGTATTCATACAAGTTAGCCTTTAAACTCGGCGCATGGAAACTTCAATTGAGAAAGCCTGCCGCTTGGTGGGCGGACAAACAGAGCTTGCCGAGAAGGTCGGTGTGACTCCTCAGGCCGTCCAACAGTGGGTTGCGAGGAAATCCGCTCCCGCCGAACGGTGTCTTTCAATCGAACGAGCAACTGGCGGCGAGGTTTCTCGCTTTGAACTGCGGCCGGATATTTACGGGTCGCCGGTTTCCGCTGTTTGAATCACTCCCTGGCGCGTTGCCCATTTATGCAAGCCTGAGTGCGAGGTGGCAATGCCTTGCCCCAGCGAAAAAATACTCAGGTTATCGCCAGGCCGGAGATCGCTCGCCAGTAAGCGGAATAGGGAATCTGCCGATGCACGGGACTCGCCCACGAATGCGACGGAGGAAGCGGTCGAGCAAATCGCCTCACAGTTCAGCAGGATGCTTCGGACTGCGCGCGTTACCTGCACGGCTACTTCGGACAAGTTGGCCCTGGTGACCTTGGCAGCGAAATGGATCAGTACTAAGTATCTCTCGGCTTTCATGCCCATTCTCCCTCGTGTTGATTTTCTGATGGGGTGAAGCATAGCCGGTGGGAAGAAATCTCAAAACCACAACTGAAGGGGAATCGTTGTGAATCAAAGGCAGGCATTGCTGGGAATGATTAAGGCATTCCCAGGCGGCTGGGACAGCATGTCCGCCGCAATGGGGATGACCCGTGACGCCCTCGAAAATCGGGTGTATGAGCGGCGCGGACAGTCGGTCAGCCTGGATCTCGCGGTGCAGATGCAAAAGACCTCGGGCACGACGCTGCTCGCACAAGCTATCGCCTCCGATGCGGGCGGAGTGTTTTATAAGCTGGTTGAGCCAGGCAGCGTGGATCGTGAAGAGCTGCACGACAAGTTCCAAGAGCTGTACCAGGAATTGGGTAGGCTTTCGCATCAATACGTCGAATTCACTTCCGATAACCATATCGACAAGCGTGAGCGCTCGCAGCTCGAGGTCACTGCAGACGAAATCCACCAGACTGTGCGTGAACTGGTGGGCTTGATGTTCGCCATCTACTGTCCTGTAGAAGGGCATGACACGCCTGAGGGACGTCCGGCATGAATTTTGAGGCTGAAGTCATTGCTCTGATGAGAGAGCATCAGCTGCCAGAACTGCCAGTTGGACATCCCATCTTCAATTCAAAAAAGGTCTTGCGCTTCGGCCCGAAGAAGAAGGGCTGGTATTCCCTGCGCAAGTTCACACTGAAGTCCGGCAAGGAAGTGGTGGCCGGCCACTTTGGAATCAATCGTGGCAGCAATCACAACACAGTCCCGGTCCGCATCACGTCTGAGAAGTTTTCGGCCGAGGATGTCGCCGAGTACACGGAACGCCAGCGTGCCTTCGAGGAGAAGGCAGTGGCTGATCGTGCCAATGCAGCGCGCCTGGCAGCGAACCGCGCGAAGGGGCAATGGTCAGCTGCCGTAGAGGATTCTGCTGGGACTCATCCTTACCTGGTGCGCAAGGGTGTTGTCGCAGAGGGCCTACGTGTCGATAGCGAAGGACAGCTCCTGGTGCCGATGAGGCACTATTCCCATGAGGGTGCTCGCCTGGTCGGCTTGCAGAAGATATCGCAAGGCGGGGAGAAGCGCTACAACAAAGGTCTCGACAAGATCGGTGCTGGTTTCCTGCTCGGTGCTGCCGTAGGTGCACCGATCATCGGAGTTGGGGAGGGCTATGCGACCTGCCAGTCAGCGCGCATGGCTGCGGCCCGTTCCGAAAAGCACAGCCACGACCTGCCGGTCATGGTGGCCTTCGACGCCGGCAATATCCTTCATATCGCCCGGAAGCTCCGCTCGGACTTCCCCGATGCGCACCTGCTCTTCCTCGCGGACGATGACTTCCAGCTGGAGCTTCGTTACGAGGAGCGCCTGCGCGAGGACTTCGGCATCGAGCCAGCGCCGGCCGTCGATGGCGGGTGGCGGAAGGTCAAGACCGCTCGTGGTGACCTGGCCGAGATCTGTGCGGAGTATCGCTTTGACCGCCAGTCCGTCGCCTATCTGCATGTCGAGATCCGGTGCGGGCGCGTCATCAAGGAGATTCGTTTCGAGAATGCCGGCATGTCTGCTTGCCACGCTGCAGCCTTCGAGGTTGGCAATGCCTCGATCGTGAAGCCTCTATTCCGGGACCGTGGTGATCAGAAGCTGACCGATTTCAACGACCTGCATCTGGCCGACGGCCTTGAGGCCGTATCCGAGCAGATCTCCGCTGCCATCGTCGAGGCGATTGCCCCGGAGGTGCCAGCACGCGACGCGGTCGCGGCCGGCCCTCGGCTTTCCCTTGTCCCCCGCTCCCCCGAGGAGGCAAGTCGGTCGGGGGCTTCCGCCCCCGAAGAGCAAAAGCAGGGGAAAAGCAAGGACGACTCGGCACTTGGTAAGGATGGCGAAACCTCGGCCGCCGGTGGCGGGCGTGGGGGCAGGGGAAAAGACAAGGCCAAGGGTGATGGTGATGAGCCTGATCCCGAGTACCTGGAGAAGTGGCGCTATCTGGTCGATAACTTCGTCCTGCTATACGGCACCAGCACTGCCTGGGACCGCGTCAGCAAGATGCAGATCGAGATCACGGCCCTGCGCCTGGCCTATGGCAACGACGTGGTCAAGGGCTGGCTCAACACGAAGCGCCGGCAGATGATCAACATCAAGAACCTGGTCTTCGATCCGACGGAAACGGTGGATGAGATCACGCACGTGAACATGTACGACGGCTTCGACGTCGTTCCGAGGAAAGGGCGGTGCCAGAAGATCCTTGAGTTGCTCAAGCACCTCTGCAACAACGATGAGGTGATGTTCGTTTGGGTGCTGAAGTGGATTGCCTATCCGCTCCAGCATCCAGGCGCGAAGATGGCCACGGCCATCATCATGCATGGCGATGAGGGCTCAGGGAAAAACCTGTTCTGGGAAAAGGTGGTCCGCCAGATCTACGGCCAGTATTCCTGGGTGATCGGGGACGCCGAACTGGAGAGCCCCTTCAACGAGTGGGCCTCACGCAAGCTGTTCCTGGTCTGTGATGAGGTGGTCACGCGCAACGAGCTCAAGCAACTGAAGGGCCGGATGAAGAAGATGATCTCGGGCGATGAGTTGCCGATCAATCCGAAGAACCTGTCCGTGCGGTACGAGGCGAACCATATGAATTTCGTCTTCCTCTCCAACGAGCTGCAGCCGCTCGCCCTGGATAAGACCGACCGCCGCTACCTGGTGCTCTGGACGCCGCCCAAGCGCGAGAAGGAATTCTATGCCGACGTCGGCCGAGAGCTTGACGACGGAGGCATGGAGGCCTTCTTCCACTACCTGAAGTACGAGGTCGACCTTGACGGTTTCACGCCCCACACAGAACCGATCATGAACCAGGCCAAGCAGAACTTGATCAGCCTGGGTCTCTCGCCGTCAGAGCGCTTCTACCGCGAGTGGGAAGACCAGACGCTGCCGGTCCCCTTCATGACCTGCAGCTCACAGCAGCTATACAGCGCCTTTCAGCGATGGTGCACCTTGAACGGGGAGCGCTATACGCCAACGAAGACACGATTCGGATCCGAGGTGAAGCGGATTGCCGGTGATGCATTGCAGGACCGCGTCGTGAAGTATGAGTTTGGGGAGGCGTTCAAGCAGCGCACGGTCTATCTCCTGGGCGAGCCGGAGGAAGGCCGGTCGCTGCAGGACTACGTCAAGAACTCCTGCGACATGTTTGAGAAGGATCTGCGCCGCTATCGCCATGTGTACGACCAGCCGGAAGAGAGTTAACGGTCAGCCCTTCACACCGACCGCAACTGTCAACACGCTGAAAGCCGCATGAAATCGGGCTTTGTTAACAGTGTGAACAGTATGAACAGATTTTTGAGGTGCCTTCATGTGTGTGCGTGCGCGCACGTGCGAGGGGAGGAAATGTTACTGCGTCTTGGATATCAATTTTTACTCTTCACACTATTAATACTATTAACAAACTCAATAAACATAAGGGTTTCAACGTGTTGATAGTCGTGTTAACGGTGTGAAGGGTACGAAAGGCAAGCGATGAAATCACGTGAGGCAATGCCAACGGTTGCCGCCTGGATTGATCTTCTCCGGCAGGCCTTCGGAGAAGCCGAGATCAATGAGCAGTTGCGAAGGGGTGTGCGTGGCGAGCCAGTCTTCTTCGCCGCCGAGGGAGGCCATGCGATTGGAACGCCCCTGCCCCCAGCGGTCGGCGCGATCAGAGTTGATGCTGCTGGCAATCGATACGCCGAGGATTACGCCAGCGGTCAGGGTGGAAGCGATTTAAAAATTGGGCCGGGCAAGACCGGTGAACATCAAACGAGGGAAAAATGAACTACGAATTCGGGCTCGATATCAACGACCTGTTCCGCAATGAGCACGAGGCGCTGACCTTTGCCTTTAACTTCCAGAGCCAGCAGTACCCGCTGTCGCCGATGTCAAAGCTCGGCGGCATCAAGGCGCTCGGTACTGGCAAGGGTCTCGTATCGGTGGATGGTGCGGCGCAGGCTGGCCTACTGCGCAAGAAACTCTCTACCCTGGATCCGCTTTTCCGGCATTGCCTGACGGCGCGCTTCTCTCCGAAATACGATGAGTGCCCATGCTGCCATGGTGATAGAGCTATGCCCGAATGGGTAGAAGCAATTGCCGGTCTGCGCTACTGGTCGCAGACGGCAGTAAGTGGCCTGAGTCATGGTCATGTGCGTGAGGCCATCATCAAGAATTATTTCGACAAGAAGACATCAATCACGGACGCCGCTGATCGCGCTAAAGTGCCGATCCGCAATGTGCACAATCAACGTAACAAGATCCATGAGCGACTGAAGCAGGTTGAGGTCCAGGCGTTGGCGGCCTACCGCGATGTCATCGGGATCCGCTCGGCCGAGCTGCACGAAAGTTAGAATCTACTTTTCCACAGAAATCGCTTGACTGCATAAATCGGTGCAATTTATAGTCCCAATCCGATACACGTCACAAGTCCGTAAAAACCGCGCAAGCATCCGCTGCGCGGTTTTTTTTCGCCTGAATTATTGGCGAGGCCGCCGCCATACGCGGCCACCAGTAACGAACTGCAGATGTCTCTATTTTCAGTTTTCCGAATCAGCGCGCCGGCCCGGAAGCTTCGTTCACCGGCGCTCTTCATCGTCGAGGTGGTCATGGCAAGGTGGAACGATCAGAAGCTCAAGATTGTGAGCGATGGTAGTGGAATGGGAACGCGGGTTGTGATGCCGGACGGTACGGTCGTTCCTGGGGTGACGCGCATTGACTTGCGACCGATAACCAGCGAAGGCGAGATTGAGGCAGTGATTACCTTTGTGGGTGTCTCGCTTGACATCGATTTGTCACGCGAATTCGTTGAACAGTTGCCGAGCAATGGCAGCAGCTTATAGACATCTTTATGGGACGAAGGCGTGGTACCGGTTGCGTTATCACCAGCTTCAGAAGCAACCGCTTTGCCAGTTCTGCGCGGAGCAACGCCGCGTTACCGCGGCCACCGTTGTTGACCACATCGAGCCGCATCGCGGTGACGAAGCAAAGTTCTCCGACCCAACGAACCTGCAGTCCTTATGCAAGCCATGCCATGACTCGATCAAGCAGCAAATGGAGAAGAGCGGTGTCATGCGCGGCTGCGATGAATTCGGCCTGCCTTTAGATCGAAACCATCATTGGAACCGGAAATGAATTTCACCTCACATCCAAGTAACAACGGCATGCTCGGTGCGCCAGTGGACTGGGACCATGAGCGCATCGCTTGCGATGCATTACCTGTCACCTGGTCGGAGATCAACGGGCAACAGGTCGTGATCTCGTATTGGCAACCAACTGAAGAAGAGATCGCGCTGCTGGTTGCCGGTAAGCCGGTCGGTCTGGTTGTGTTTGGTGGTTCGATGCCGCCAGTTGCATTGGCCGTGGCAGAGGGCTAGAGAGCCGCCCGGAAAGCCGCGCCCGGCTTTGGGTTGCGGGCTGGTGCACAAAACGTTGCATTTTTTCAATAAAAGTTGCATTTTTACAACAAAATGGGCCAGGGGCGGGTCGAAAGTTCCGGCCGCGCCTCTCCCACACCGCTCGCCTCCCGTTTTTTTTCAGAGCGGGAAATATGGGAGGGGGGTATCTCGACATAGGAGGTCAGCATGGCTGGCAATTCCAACTCTGGCCGCAAGCCGATCCCAGCAGCATTGCATCTGATTGGCGGCAATCGCAGTAAAAAAAGCGCGGCTGAACTGGCTGGCGCGGGCCGGCCGGTCGTCGCACCGGCTGCGCCACCCGAGTGTCCCGCGTTCCTCTCGGAGGATGCGCGCGAAGAATGGAATCGCATCGTCGCAGACCTGCTCGTGATGGGGCTGCTGTCCCGCGTCGACCGGGCCGAACTGGCGGTGTACTGCCAGGCCTGGGGCGACTGGAAGCGCGCCCGCGAGAAGATCACCGAGCTGGGCGAGCAAGGTTTTTCCGAGATGACGCCCAGTGGTTACAAGCAAATGTCCGTCTGGATGCAGATATCGAACCGCGCCGAGGATCGGATGCGGACCGCCGGCGCATCGTTCGGCCTGAACCCATCGGCGCGCATGCGCCTGAACGTCAACGCTCCTCAAGGGGAGCTCTTCCCCAATGAGCCCAAGGAAACCGCGAACAAGTTCTTCAGCGACTGATCGAGCGACCGCCTACGCGCGTGCTGTTGTTAAAGGCACGCTGGTGGCGGGCCCGGACGTGCGCAATGCCTGCAAGAGGCACTTGCGCGATCTGAAGGAAGGGAAGAAGCGCGGCCTACGCTGGGATCTGGAAGCGGCCAATCACGCCATCGCCTTCTTCGAGGAAGTGCTCTGCCTGAATGGCGGCGTCTTTGAGGGAAGCCCGTTCCTGCTGATCGGTTGGCAGTGCTTCGTGGTCGCCAGCTTGTTCGGCTGGATGGGCCCAGATGGTCTGCGCCGATTCCGTGTGGCATATATCGAGACGGCCAAGGGCAGCGGCAAGTCACCGCTCGCGGCGGGCGTCGGTCTCTTCGGGCTGACTGCCGACCGGGAGCAGCGCGCCGAGGTTTACGCGGCGGCGACCAAGAAAGAACAAGCGCAGATCCTGTTCCGGGACGCAATTGCGATGTATGAACAGTCGCCCCAGTTGGCGGCGCGGCTGGTGACTTCGGGGAGCAAAGGCAAGGAGTTCAACCTGGCGTACCACGCCACGTCCAGTTTCTTCCGCACCATCAGTGCGGACGATGGACAGTCCGGCCCACGGCCACACATGGCCCTGATCGATGAGGTGCATGAGCACAAGTCGCCGCTGGTGATCGAGATGATGCGGGCCGGTACGAAGAGCCGGAAGCAGGCGCTGATCTTCATGATCACCAATTCCGGTACCGACAAGCGGTCGGTCTGCTGGAGCTATCACGAGTACGGCTGCAAGGTCGTTGCTGGCACGGAAGAGAATGACAGTCTCTTCGCCTTCATTTGCTCGCTCGATCCTGGCGACGATCCGTTCCAGGATGAGAGCTGCTGGGAGAAGGCGAATCCGAGTCTGTCGGTCGGCATTCCTGGCTTGAAATACCTGCGTGAGCAGGTGACCGATGCTCGCGGCATGCCCTCGAAAGAGGCCATTGTCCGCCGCCTCAATTTCTGCCAGTGGACCGAGGCTGATAGCCCGTGGATCTCGGCAGATGTGTGGTTCGCCTGCCAGGAGGAAGAGAAGCAGCCGCTGGAAGCGTACTACGGCCGGGCCGGCGTGGCCGGTCTCGACTTGTCCAGCACGCAGGACTTGACCGCACTGGTGCTGGCGCTGGACCCCACGCCGGAAGATCCGGTTACTCGGATCATTCCGTATTTTTGGTTGCCGGGTGATGGGCTGCACGTCAAAGCGGAGAAGGATCGGGTTCCTTATCTGGTGTGGCGCGATGCCGGTTACTTGGAAGCGCTGCCTGGCCGGGCGGTGGACCGTCTCGCGGTGCTTAATCGGGCCGCTGCATTGACAGCATCATTCGATTTACGGGCGATCCATTGTGATCGCTGGCGCTTGGAAGACTTCCAGCATCTGATCAACCGAGAAGGGGTGGCATTGCCACCCCTTCTACCGTTTGGACAGGGCTTCAAGGACATGGCACCGGCCATCGATGAGTTCGAACGGATGTTGCTCGATCAGCGCCTGCGCCATGACGGCAATCCCGTGATGACTTGGTGCGCAGCGAACGCGGTTCTGCTGACCGATCCAGCGGGCAATCGAAAGATCGCGAAGGAGAGGGCGACGGGACGTGTCGATGGCATGGTCGCGGCGGTCATGGCGGTTGGCGGGACGCTCGGAGAACCCGAGGACTCCGGCGACCTGGACGACTTTTTGAAGAATCCGATCATTGCATGAAAACAGATAAGCAAACATGGCCCCGCCGCATGAAGTCGGCGGTGGCCGGCGCGGTCTCTGGCTGGCTTGGTCGAGAGATCCAGCTGACGGATGGCGACTTCTGGCGCGGCTGGCTGGGCAACAACTTCTCAGGCCAGCGCGTGACGGTGAATTCCACGTTGCAACTGAGCACGGCAATGGCATGCGTTCGCCTGCTATCCGAGGTGATCTCGACGTTGCCCTTCGGCTTGTATGAGAAGGACAAGAACGGTACGCCCATCGCGGCCAGTGATCATCAGCTGTATTACCTGATCCATACCCAGCCGAATGCAGATATGACCGCCTCGACGTTCTGGCAGGTCTTCATGGCCAGCATGCTGCTGCACGGGTATGCCAGGGTCGAGAAGCGGATGGCAGGGCGCACGATCACCTCGCTGATCCCACTGGTCCCGGAGTGCATCTCTCGGCGGCGCATTGCGCCCGGCGTCTACGAGTGGCACTACAACGATCCGATTCTCGGAACGTCTCGCGTCATCGCCCCCGCCAATCAGTGGGAGGTGCCGGCCTTTACGTTGAACGGTATCGACGGCCTGTCGCCGATTGCCTTTGGTGCCAACGTGTTCGGTGCCGCTCTGGCCGCCGACAAGGCAAGCGCCGAGACCTTCACCAATGGGCTCAAGTCGCCCGGACTGGTGATGATGGACTCGGTGCTGAAGCCAGAGCAGCGGGAGGACATCCGTCAGCACGTGGACAAGGTGCAGAAGACCGGCAGCGTCATGGTGATGGAGAAGGGGGCCGGGTTCCAGCAATTGAAGATGAACCCGCAAGACGCCGAGTTGCTGTCGACCCGCAAATTCAACATTGAGGAGATCTGCCGCTGGTACCGGGTGGACCCTTCGCTGGTCGGCCACGGTGGGAAGGACAGCAACTGGGGCACCGGCCTGGAAGAGAAGATGACCTGGCTGGTGACGCTCGCCATGCGGCCGTGGGCGGTCAAGCTGGAGCAGGCCATCCGGAAGGATCTGCTCCGGCCGGAGGAGAAGCGCCGCTACTACGCAGAGATCTCGTTGGAAGGTCTGCTGCGCGGTGATAGCAAAGCGCGAGCTGCCTTCTACAGTCAGATGGTGCAGAACGGGATCATGACCCGCGACGAGTGCCGGCGACTGGAGAACTTGCCGGTCCATGGTGGCCAGGCCGATGCACTGACCGTGCAATCGAATCTCCTTCCTATCGACCAACTGGGCCTGGGTGCCGATGGCGCTACCCAGGTTCGCCAGGCACTGAACGCCTGGCTTTCACGAGACAAGGTGACAGAACCATGAGCTTCAAGACTATGGCGCGCAAGCGCGTTCCCTTCATTGCGGACGAAGTGAGGGACGATGGCACTTTCAGTGGCTATGCCTCGATCTTCGGCAATGTGGATCTCGGCCGCGACATCGTGATGCCGGGTGCGTTCACCAAGAGCCTCGCGAGGCTGAAAGCCTCTGGCGACCCGTTGCCGTTGCTGTGGCAGCACGATGAGACGCAGCCCATCGGCGGCTATGACGAGCTGGAGGAGGATGAGCGCGGTCTGCGCGTGAAGGGCTTCCTGCTGAAGGACGATATCCCCCTGGCCGCGCAGGCGCATTCCCTGATGAAGCGCCGGATCGTCAAAGGGCTGTCCATCGGCTACTACGTCCTGGACGACAGCTGGAACGAGAAAGAGCGGACCCGCTCGCTGAAGGAGCTCGATCTCCTGGAGGTGAGCGCGGTGACCTTCCCCATGAATACCGAGGCGCTGATCGACAGCGTGAAGTCCCGCCTGCATGGCGGGAAGCTGCCGAGCCTCCCCGAATTCGAGGGCATCTTGCGTGAGGCAGGGTTCTCGAAGAGTCAGGCCACGATTGTCGCCAGTCGCGGCCTGAAGACCCTGCTTGACCGGAGTGAGTCCGGTGGCACCGACGGCGGCATCCTGGCTTCGCTGCAAGCCTTCAATTTCAATCCATGAGGAAAACTATGAATCAAGTTCGCGCACTCTACGCGGCTATCTCCAAGAAGATGGCCGCAGCAATCACCTACACCGGCGAGTTCCTGCACGCCTATCTGTTCATCTACATGGTGCGCACCGGTGGCATCCTGTTCGAGGGTGACCCCGAACCGATCATGAAGGAACTCAAGCGCATCGGCGACCAGGTGAAGGAAGTCGGCGAGAAGGCGCTGAAGGAAGCCGAGAAGGCCGGCGAGCTGTCGCAAGACACCAAGAAAAAGGTCGATGAACTGCTGGTCAAGCAAGGTGAGCTGCAGGCTCGCCTGCAGGAAACGGAACAGAAGCTCGATAAGCACGCCACTGGCCCTGCATCGGTCGAGTTGAAATCCATCGGCGGCCAGGTGGTCGAGTCCGATGAACTGAAGGAATACGTCAAGGAAGGCAACTTCAAGAAGAGCATCACCGTCCAGGTGAAGGCTGTCACCAGCGCCGCCAACAGTGCCGGCGCTGCCGTGGCACCGGATCGCCTGCCCGGCATCGTGACTCTGCCGCAACAGCGCCTGACCGTGCGCGACCTGTTGTCGCCGGGCCGGACCTCCTCGAACCTGGTGCAGTACATCAAGGAAACCGGCTTCGTGAACAATGCGGGGATGGTCGCCGAGGGGACGAAGAAGCCCGAGTCGAGCATCACGATGACCGAGGCGCAATCGGTGGTGGCCAAGATCGCCCACTTCATCAAGGCCTCGTCGGAAATCATGAACGACTTCCCGGCCCTGCAATCGATCATCGATACGCGCCTGCGTTACGGCCTGGCGCTGATCGAAGAAGCCCAGCTGCTGAAGGGCTCCGGCATCGGCAACAACCTGAATGGTATCTATACCCAGGCCAGCCAGTACTCCGCGCCCATCGTGATCAACAACCCCACGCGCATCGATGTGCTGCGCCTGGCGCTGCTGCAGGCAGAGCTGGCGGAATATCCGTCCACTGGCATCGTGCTGAACCCGGCCGACTGGACCGCCATCGAGCTGCAGAAGGACTCCACCGGTGCCTACATCTTCACCAATCCGCAGTCCACGGCGCAGCCGGGTCTGTGGGGCCGCCCGGTGGTCACGACCAAGTCCATGACCCTCGACGAGTTCCTGGTCGGTGCGTTCAAGATGGGCGCGCAAATCTTCGATCGCGAGCAGGCCAGCGTCACCATCGCGACGCAGAACGAAGACGACTTCGTGAAGAACCTGGTCACGATCCTGGCCGAAGAGCGCCTGGCGCTGGCGGACTATCGTCCGGAAGCCTTCGTCAAGGGTGACCTGACGCCGGCTGCCTGATCGCCGCTGGTCTATCTCTCAACGTAAGGCCGGTGCCGTCAGGTGCCGGCTTAGGAGAATTCAATGGATGTGAAAGTTATTGCGCTTCAGTCGCTCATGCATGGCCGCCTCGATCTGCGCAAGGGTCAGGAGGCCACGATTCCCGAAGCCGTGGCGGCCGAGCTGGAGCGTGCATCGCTGGTGAAGCGCGTGGCCAGCGAGCCCGTTGTACCGGCTGCACCCGCTAAAGGTGGCACCGCGCCCGCCCGTACCGGTCGCGCCAAGAAGGAAACGCCTTCGGCAGCTGGCTCTCAGCCTCCCGCGCCTGTGGGTGAGACGAAGCTGAACGCGCCGCCAGCAGGCGCGAGTGCCGGCAATCTGGCCGACGGGGCGCAAGTCGGTGAAGGTGGGCAGCAGGGCGAAGTTGTGCAGACGTCTGCACAGGGCGCTGACGGTACGAAGGGCGACCAAGTTCCGTCTGCTGGCGCTGAGTCCGATGCCGGCAATGGTGGTGGCGCGGAGGATTGATCCATGTCCCTCGTCTCTCTTGATGTCGCCAAGATGCACTTGAAGGTAGACGAGGTCGATGAAGATGCCGGCATCGCTATCTACCTGGGGGCGGCTGAAGCGACCGCCGTGGAGTTTCTCAATCGGCAGGTGTTCGAGTCGGAAGCGGCGATGGCGGTAGCCGTCGCCGCTGATACGGCAGGCGCAGCTCCCATGGTGGTCAATCCTGCCATCCAGGCGGCGATCCTGCTGATCCTCGGTCACCTCTATGAACATCGCTCGGACGTGGTGGCAGTGCGAGACATCTTCGAGTTGCCGCGCGGATCACTGTCCCTGCTGCAACCGTATCGTAAGTGCATGGGGGTGTAATGGCGCTCGATGAACCGATGGCCGGCGAATTGAATCGCCGGATCGAGATCCGTCACCGACAGGATCTGCCGCTGGCCGATGCCGAACTCTCGCATGAGTTTGGGGGCCAGCGCCGCCGCTGGGCCAAGATCGAACCGGTGGGTGCTGCCACTTATGCGGGGAGCGTGCAGATCGAGGAGAAGGTGACTCATCGCATCTTCCTGCGGCGGATCTTGGGCATCACCACGGACCATGAAATCGTGCATGGCGACCAGGTGTACCGGGTGCGCCGGTCCATGGCGATGAACGGCGCACCGCGCTTCACCCTGCTGGAAGTCGAGGAGCTCTGAGATGGCAAAGGATCAAGGCTTCTATCTTCACCTCGAAGGCTTTGAAGGCTTCGACAAGAAGATCGACTTCGACAAGAAACAGATCCGCCGTGCCATGCGGCAGTCGGGCCGTGCGGTCCAGCAGGCCGCGCGCAAGCTGGTCGGCAAGTCGATGCGCTCCCAGCCTGGTGCCTATCCCGGCCGCCGTACGGGTCGGCTGCAGCGCTCGATCAAGCTCAAGGTATCGCGGTCTGGCTTCCTGGTCAGGGTGGCACCGCAGTTGACCTCGGACATGAAGCAGTTCTATCCGGCATTCCTGCACTACGGCGTCAAGCGCAAGCCTGGCGGTAAGCGGAAGGCAGGAGGGAAGGGCAGCGGCAGCAATCGCGTCGAGCCGCGCGGGAACTACATGGTTGACGCGCTGGGGGATCGAAGTGAAGAGGTGCGCCGCATGCTGCAGTCAGCCTTCGAAAAAGCCCTCGTTATCAAGTAAGGACATCCCATGAAGCTGAGTCCCGTTGTCGCGCAGCTGCGCGACCGCGTGCCCTTTTTTGCGCGCCGCATCTTTGGCGGTATCGACTGGGAGGCGCTGGAGGATAGCGCCAAGCTGGCCACGCCCTGTGCCTATGTGATCGTCGGCGATTCAGATGCCGAGCGCAACAAGTACCAGAGCCTGGTCGCTCAAGACGTCACCGATCAGTTTGATGTGGTCGTGGTGCTGGACGCGCCGAATGGTCAGGACCTGGAGCGCATTGACGACGTGCATATGGTGCGCAGCCTGTTGTCGCTGGCGCTGGTCGGTTGGAAGCCCATGCCGGACTTTGATCCCATCGAGTTCGTCGGAGGTCAGTTGATCCTGCAGAACCGGTCGCGCATCGTCTATCGCTTCTCCTATCTCACCGAGTTCCAGCTCGGACGGGGAGATGCGGCGGGGCCGGCCGAGAACTGGGGGGATGTGGTACGCGATGAGCTCCCCAGGCTCGAAGGCATCAAGTTTGAATTGGACGCTATCGACCCGATGGCGGACAAAAACCTGAAGTACCCCGGCCCGGATGGGCGTATTGAAATCACCATCAACCAGGAGTTTACAAGTGAGTAATGACCGCTCCATTTTCGTCAAGCCGGGCGAGGGCCGTGTTGTCCATGACCCCGAACGCAACGAAGATCTTCCGGCCGAGGGCCGGAGCGTACCGCGTACCGCCTACTGGGTGCGCGCCGTGAATTCCGGCGACGTTGTCATCGCGAAGAGTGATGACGCCGCCGGTACTGCAAAGCCTGCCGGCAAGTCGGCAGCCAAGTCCGCAACGGATGAAGGAGAGTCGAAATGACGGTCCCGTTCAACAATACGCCGGCTGATGCCAACGTGCCGCTGTTCTACGGTGAGATGGACAACAGCTTGGCCAACAGCGCGACCTCGACGCTGCGTCGCCTCCTGATTGCCCAGGTCAACGATGATCAGGTGCTGCTGGTCAACCAGCTGCAGCCCATGGCACGCGTCAGTGATGCCGTGGCCTTGGGCGGTGCCGGCTCGATGCTCGCCACCATGTACACCGCTTGGCGCAAGTCTGATCCGGCTGGCGAGGTCTGGGTGTTGCCGGTGAAAGTGGACACCGGGACGGCGGCGGCCGGCAAGGTTACCTTTGCCGGTGTTGCGACTGAGGGCGGCGTGCTGAATCTGTACGTGGGCGCGACCCGCGTGCGTGCGACGGTGGTCATCGGTCAGACCGCTGCAGAGAGCGCTGCGGCCATTGCCGCTGCCATCAATGCGGCCAGTCTGCCAGTCAAAGCGGTTGCGGCTGCAGGGGAGGTCACGTTGACCTGCCGCTGGAAGGGCGATACCGGCAACGATATTCGCCTGGCCATGAACTTCAAGGGCACCTCGGCCAACGAGAAGACGCCGGCCGGCGTCACAATTACCTTGACGAATCTGACGGGTGGTGCCGGTTCGCCGGATCTGGTGTCTCTCCTGGCGCTGGTCGGCGATGAGCCCTTCGAATTCATCTGCCATCCCTATTCGGACTCGGCCAGTCTGGATGACTTCAAGGAGTGGATGAATGACAGCTCGGGCCGCTGGTCCTTCGCCCAGCAGTTGTGGGGCCATGTCTACACCGGTCGCCGTGGGACGATGGGCCAGCTGTCGGCGTTCGGGAAGGATCGCAACGATGCGCACATGACCATCGAGGGCTTCGAGCCGACCAAGCCCGATTTGATCTGGGAGGACGTGGCCGCCTACACGGCTCGTCAGGCAGCGTTCATCTCGGCAGATCCGGCGCGCCCCACGCAAACCGGTGAACTGGTCGGCTCCACGCCAGCGCCGTCCGGTGAGCGCTTCGTCTACCTGGAGCGCAGCGCCCTGCTGAAGAACGGTATCGCGACGCAAAAGTATGCAGGCTCCGCAGTCCAGATCGAGCGTGCGCGCACGACTTACCAGCGCAACAGCTACGGTCAGCCCGACGATTCGTATTACGACTCGGAAACGATGCATATCAGTGGGACCGTCATGCGCCGCCTGCAGTCGATCATCACCAGCAAATACGGTCGCCACAAGCTGGCCAATGACGGTACCAAGTACGGGCCGGGTGACGCCATCGTGACGCCCTCGGTGATTCGCAATGAGCTGATCGGTGAGTATCAGCTCATGGAGACGGCCGGCCTGGTGGAGAACTCGGCACTGTTTGCGAAGTATCTGATCGTGGAGCGCGATGCAAACAATCCGAACCGCCTCAATGTGCTGTTCCCGCCCGACTACGTGAACCAGCTGCGTATCTTCGCGCTGCTCAACCAATTCCGCCTGCAGTACGCGGAAACGGCGTAAGCATCCTTGATCAACCCTTATCGGCCCGGCTAGTCCGGGCCGCGTCATTTGGAGAATCCTATGGGACAAAAAACAGCAGGCGATTGCTACATCAAGGTCGACGGTGACCAGCTCGTGGTCAGCGGTGGCTGCGAGGCCCCGCTCACGGATACCACGCGCGAGACGGTGGTGCCGGGCTACTTCTCGGAAAAGGAGCGCACGCCGTACATCAAATGCGATGCAGTCGATACGCCGAACTTCCCGCGCGCCAAGCTGGCCGAGGGCACGAACATGACCGTGACATGCGAATTCAAGAACGGGAAAACCTACGTGCTGACAGGCGCTTATCTGGTGGGCGATCCGACCACGTCCGGCGACGATGCAAAGGCCGGCCTCGAATTCCACGGCATCAAGGGGACCTGGCAATGAAGCTCTCCAAGCCCATCATGGCCCATGGCCAGCAGCTCACTGAAATTACCCTGAAGTCGCCGACCGGGCAGCAGATCCGTGCAGCTCGCGCCTTGCCGTACTGGATGGCCGGCGACAACGCCATGGCGATCAATACCGAGGCGGCCTCCCGGCTGTTGGTGGCCTGCGCGGCTATTCCGCAATCCTCGGTCGACCAGCTGGCGGCAGTGGATCGCAACCAGTTGTACTGGGAAGTCGCGGGTTTCTTTATGGGCCAGGAGAACGAGGAAGAGGTGCAACTCCCGTTCGATCTCAAGGAGCCGACCGGCAAGTTCACGCGGGAGGTCAAGGCCTTGCCGTACTGGGTCTCCCCGGATGGTTCCATGACCATCAATACCGACGCGGCCGGCAAGTACCTGCTGCATTGCTCGGGCAAAGAGCAGGAAGTTCTGGACGAGCTGTCGGCGCGGGAGCTCAATTCCCTGTACTGGGCGGTCGCAGGTTTTTTCTTGGGTGGGACTTCCGAAACGCAAGCGAGCTGATCGATATCGCTTACGAGTGCGCATGGTTCTGGCAGGTCGATCCTGAGATCGAGTTGGAGCGAACGATATCCCAGTTGATGGAGCATCGGTCTCAGGCCTGGCGTATTGAGCAAATGAGAGATAGGGATGGCAGATAAATTTCAGTTGAAGGCGCTGATCACAGGCGTCGACAAGCTCTCTCCGACGCTGGCCGGCATTCGGAAGAACGTCGCATCATTTCGGAAGCAGCTGACATCGAGCAGCCTGGGCGAGAAGATCTCGCTGGGCGAGCTGGTGCAGGGTGGGGCCTTCGCCGCCACCATGATCGCGGCAACGAAGTCGGCTATCGACTTTGAATCGGCGATGGCTGACGTCAAGAAGGTGGTCAACTTCGATACGCCGGCCCAGTTCAAACAGATGAACCAGGAGGTGCTGCAGATGTCGCGGCGGCTGCCGATGGCCGCGAAGGACATCGCAGCCATCGTCGCAGCTGGTGGCCAGGCTGGTTTTGCTCGCAGTGAATTGCCTCGCTTCGCCGAGGATGCGGTCAAGATGGGCGTGGCCTTTGACCAGACCGCCACCGAGGCCGGCGAGATGATGGCGAAGTGGCGTACCTCGTTCCGGATGACGCAGGATGAGGTGGTCGCGCTGTCCGACAAGATCAACTATCTCGGCAACACCGGGCCGGCGAAGGCCAAGCAGATCTCGGCCATCGTGACGCGCATCGGCCCACTGGCCGAGGTGGCGGGCTTGGCCTCGGGCCAGATCGCGGCCATGGGTGCCACGCTGGCGGGTGTCGGCATCCAGGAGGATGTGGCGGCCACCGGCATGAAGAACTTCTTCCTGACCTTGACGGCCGGGGCTTCGGCCACGAAGCAACAGCAACAGACCTTCAAGGCGTTGCGGCTCGATGCTAAGAAACTGGCCGTCGATATGCAGAAGGACGCCCAGGGCACGATGCTGCGGGTGCTGACGGCGGTGAGCAAAGTCGACAAGCCGAAGCAGGCATCGGTGCTGCAGCAGCTTTTCGGCCGGGAGTCGATTGAGGCGATTGCGCCGATGCTGACCAACTTGGACAAGCTAAAGGAGAACCTGGACAAGGTCACGGATGCCACCAAGTTCGCCAACTCCATGAATCAGGAGTATGCGGCGCGGGCAGCGACCACGGCGAACAACATCCAGCTGTTCACCAATCGGGTGATTGCGCTCGGCATCAACGTCGGCAATGTGATGCTGCCACCGCTCAATAGCTTGTTGGCGGTTGCCGGCCCGATCACAGATGGGATCGCCTCGATGGCGGCAGCTAATCCCTGGCTGATCAAAGGGCTGGTGGGTGCCGCTGTTGGTTTCGTCGGTCTGCGTATCGCGGTGCTGGGTGCAACGATGGCGACGAAGCTGTTCCTGGCCGTCTCGAACCTGACGCCTATCGGCATCGCCGTGCGTCTCATCGCATTGGCGGCCGGCTTCCTGATCGCGAATTGGCGGTCGGTGGGGCCGTTCTTCAGCCAGATGTGGGATGTCGTCAAGTCGGGCTTCGCTGCAGGATGGGAATTCATCAAGACGGTGTTCGGCTTCACGCCGCTGGGCATGATCATCAAGAACTGGGAGCCCATCGTTGATTGGTTCCGGAACATGTGGGATCGCATCCGCCCCTATGTGCAGCCGTTGATCGACGGCTTCAATTTCGTGTTCAGCCGCAAGGTGCCGGTCGTGGCTGGGGGCCCTGGTGGTATGGCTTCCTCTGGTGCGCCTGGTGTTTTCCCGAGAGTGACGGCGGCGGGCAATGGGGCCGGCTCCGGCGATGCGCCTCCGCTCGCAGGCGGCGGTCCAGCAGGCTGGCGGCAGCAGCTCATTGCTGGTGCAGGGCGTGCTGGCGCGACCGCGAACATGAGAGGTGAGATGGTGGTGCGGTTCGAAGATGCGCCAGCGGGCATGCGCGTTGATAGCAACCAGTCCAACCAGCCAGGGCTGAACATCACGCCGAAGGTCGGCTATAGAACATTGGGACGGAACTGATGAGTGATTGGAAAAAACGGCTCAAGCCGGCCTCCTTCCGAGGCGTCCCATTCCGTGTCAATACGGAGACCTCGCCGGTCGGCCGGGATGTGGTGGTGTTCGAGTATCCAGGCAAGGACAAGCCCCGCGTGGAGGATATGGGGCGCAAGACGCGGACCATCCGCTTTGTTGCCTTCGTGATCGGCCCAGCTTGTCTGGACGAGCGCGACGCCCTGCTGGCCGCACTGGACAAGCCAGGCGAGGGGGAGCTCATCCACCCTTGGTACGGGCGAATGAAGGTGACGGCCACTAGCGACTGTACGGCTAGCCATAGTTGGGACGAGGGCGGCGTGGTGCGCTTCGAGCTGGTCTTTGTGGAAGCGGGCGAACTCGGCTTCCCCATCGCGACGGCCAACACCGCGCAGCAGGTGCAGACGTCTGCAAAGTCGGTCAAGGATTCCGCACTCAGCCGGTTCTCTGACGCGATGGCAGCGGTGAACATGGCCAAGGTGAAGGTGGTGGCCATCCAGGCGAACGTGGCGGCCGTCTACGGTGCGGTCAATAACTATATCAAGCCGTTGTCCTCCCTGTTCTCGTCCACTAGCGCGATGGTCGATTCGCTGATGAACGCTCCGTCTTCCTTTGGAGCGACGGTCTTCTCTGCGCTGGCGGATCTGGAACGGCCGTTTAGCAGTTTCGGCAGTTCCAGTAGCTCGGTGTCGAGCAGTGGAGCGGCAATCACCGCGCTCGCCCAGGCCCCTGTCTCCGGTGGCCAGGATGCGCAGGGTGTACAGAGCGCCCTGGTGGGGTTGATGCAAGACGCGGCGACCTATAACGGCATGCTCGATGCCGCGGCTGTTCCGATCCCGGCACCGCTAGTCGCGGCAAGCGCGACGCCCAGCTTGGATATGCAGGCGGCCACCGTGACGACGCCAGCCGAGGTCCCGGTCGCTGATGACATCGCGGCCGCCAGGGATGACTTGGCCGAAGCAGTCTTCCAGTACGCCCTGTATTCACCCTTGAGCCACTATGACACGCTCGATGCTGCGCGGCAGGCCGTGAATGCTCACCTCTCGGCGGTAGCGCGTGCCGGCGTCAGGCTGCGGACCGAGACGCCCGCCGCAACGTTGCCGGCGCTGGTGCTGGCCTACCGCCTTTACGGAGACGCATCGCGTGGCACCGAGATCGTTTCCCGGAACCGTATTCGGCATGCCGGCTTCGTGCCGGCGGTCGACTTGCAAGTGGCGAGGTCGTGATGGCGGATCGTGGAATCGTGACGTTGACCGTCAACGGGCAGGACTACGCCGGCTGGATGGATGTGGATATCGGGGCAGGCGTGCTGCGCCTGGCGCGGGATTTTACTCTGACGGTGACGTGGGATTGGCCTGGCAACCAGGGCGGCGACGTGCGTATTCGTCAGGGTGACCGGTGCGAGGTGCGCATCGATGGCGAATTAGTGCTGACCGGCTACGTCTTTGGCACACCAGTACGACACGACGCGAAATCGCTCTCCCTCTCAATCAAGGGCCGCTCGTTCACGGCGGATCTGGTGGACTGCTGTCCGGATGACAAGCCCGGCCAGTGGCGTAATCAAACCATCGAGAACATTGCCCGCGCACTGGTGAAGCCCTATGGCATCACTGTGATCAATGAGGCAGGTGACGGCACGATGGTCAAGGATCATACGGTGAAGCCTGGCGAGACAGTGTTCGAATCTCTGGACCGGTTGCTGACCCTGTCCCGGCTTCTGGCAATGGATGACGGTCACGGCCGCATGGTGATGGTCAGGCCTGGGAGTGCTGGGCGCGCGCATGATCGACTGGCTCGCGGCGAGAACATTTTGACCGGCGAGTCAGATCTCGACTTCTCCAACGTGTTCTCCGAATACGTGGCCAAGGGGCAGCAGTCCGGAAGCGATGACGACGATGACGAAGAGAACAGCGCACAGGTGGCAGCCTCGTCTGTGGATACGCGAGTCTCTCGGCATCGCCGGCTGGTGATTCGGGAGTCCGGACAGATTACCAAGGAACTGGCTCAATGGCGGGCCGACTGGGAGCGTGAAAGTCGGATCAGTCGTGCGCTCGAGGCGACCTACACCGTGCAGGGCTGGCATCAGTCCAATGGCGCATTGTGGCGACCGAATATGGTGGTGCGCGTGGTCGACCGGATTATCGGCTTTGACCGCGACATGCTGATTTCGGAAGTCAGCTACAAGCGGTCCCGCTCTGCCGGTACGACGGCGGTACTGAAGGTCGCGCCTCCGGATGGCTTCGAGCCAGAACCAAATGACAAACGCAAGCGCATGAAATTGAAGAAATCGAAAGATGGCTTCGAATACCTGCTGCCTGCGGATTGGGAAAGGAATTCATGAGCAACGACAGTCCAATCGCAAGATGTACGGTGGTGCTAACCAAGCCTGGCCAGCGCCGCCAGCGCATGCAAGTCAGCATCCTCGACGGGGAGAGCAAGGACGATGTGGAGCTGTTCGAGCAGTACGGCATCACCTCCATTCCTCTTTCAGGCGCGGGCGGCTTGGCGCTGTTCTTTGATGGCGACCGCTCTCATGCGGCCGTCATCATGCCGAGCGACAAGCGTTACCGGCCGACCGACCTGAAGCCTGGCGAGGTTGCCATCTATACGAACGAAGGTGCACGGATCGTGCTGAAGCAGGGACGCGTTATCGAGGTCGAGTGCGATGTCTATCGGGTCAAGGCGAAGCGCTATGAGGTGATCGCCGAGGAAGCCGTCAGCATCGCCACCGGTGACTTCAAACTCGCCGCCTCGGGGACAGCGGAATCGACGGGACCGATGAAGATGCCGGAGGTGATCGTGGACAACGTTCCGCTGAGTAAGCACTTCCACCAGGAACACGATGGCCCCCCTACCAGCTCGCCGAAGGCGGGAGGTGGCGGATGATCCTGACGCTTTCTGAGGATGACCGCCGCGCCGTTCTGTGGCGGGCCGCTGTCATCAGTCTTTTCAGTTGGCGTCGTGCAGATCCATCCGATCCGAACGATGGAGCAGATCCGCTTGGCTGGTGGGCCGATAGCTACCCCACGGTGGCCGATGACAAGATCGGCTCGCGCGTTTGGCTGCTGCAGCGCAGATCCATTACGGACGACGCACTTCGTGATGCTGTGGCATTCGGTGAAGAGGCGCTGGCGTGGTTCGTCTCTGATGGCCATGCCAGCCAGGTCACGGTGACGGTTGCTCGTACCGGTACCGACGGCGTGACGATGACTGCAGTGATTGATCTGCTTGGTGATGAGCCATTGCAGATCGAGATCGATGATTTTTGGAGGGTGATCAATGCCGTTTAACATTCCTGGCCTCGTGGCCTTGATTAAGCGGGTGAGGGCAGATCTGGTCCCTGCTACTTCGACCGATGCACTTCGCCGAACCGATGCCGAAGTGCTGTCGCGCGTGCATAGCGGTGTGGCGGCTGGCCTCTACCAGCACCAGGACTACATCGCCGCGCAGAGTCTGCCGGATAAGTGCGACGAGGATATGCTGCTGCGCTACGCCCAATGGCGGCTGGGTCGTGGCTACCGCGC
Organism: Herbaspirillum sp. 1130; assembly: GCF_017833835.1. Lineage (NCBI taxonomy): Bacteria > Pseudomonadati > Pseudomonadota > Betaproteobacteria > Burkholderiales > Oxalobacteraceae > Herbaspirillum > Herbaspirillum sp. 1130. Next base: position 1,833,291 of record NZ_JAFICQ010000001.1, on the reverse strand, counting down.
GGCGACCTACGCGACTGGATCTATGGAGTGCGAAGGACAAACGGGCGCGCCGGTCGACGCTGGGACACTTTTTCAGGCACCGGATCGCAGTCAGGTCATCGTGACTGCAGATACGGTAATCAACGGAGTGACGGCGGTCCCGATCCGCGCTGTGGTCGCGGGAGCGGCCGGCAATCTCGATGGCGGGACGAAGCTCACGGCGGTGTCTCCAGTGCTGGGCGTGAGTGATGAGGCTGTGATCACCTCGGCGGGCATGACCGGTGGGGTCAACCAGGAAACGTTGGAGCAGTTGCGGGCAGCGGTGCTGCGGACCTATCGCCTCGTCCCGCAAGGGGGTTCTGCCGATGACTACGAGACCTGGGCGCTGGAGTATCCCGGCGTGACCAGGGCCTGGACACGACGTAACTGGCTCGGTCCTGGCACGGTGGCCGTGTTCATCATGTGCGATGGGGATGATGATCCATTCCCTAACGAAGCCTTCCGTACGGCCGTGTTCGCGTACCTCGACAAGAAACGGCATGCCACCGGTGAGCTCTACGTGCTCGCGCCCACGCCCAAGCCCATCGTCTACCAGATCAGGCTAACGCCGGATACCGGGCCGGTGCGTGCCGCGGTGAGGGCGGCGTTGAAGGCTGTGATCCTGGCGGAAGCGTCGTTGGGAGTGACATTGCTACGCAGTCACCAGGATGAAGCCATCAGCGGTGCCGCCGGCGAGGATGATCACGAGATGCTGGTGCCGGCGGCGAACGTCACGGTGCTGCGTAATGAGATCGCGACCTTCGGAGACATCGAATGGCTATGACCGAAGCGGACTACCTGGAACAGATGCGACAGCTGCTGCCGCCCGGCCCTGCGTGGGATCGAGAGTTCTACGGCGGGGAAGTAGATCAAGTTCTGCAAGGCCTTGCGCCTGAGTTCGCGCGCATCGATGTGCGGGCAGATGCACTTCTGGCAGAGCTGTTCCCGCCCACGATGCGTGAGCTGGTCAGCGACTGGGAGGCGGTCATGGGATTGCCCGATGAGTGCCTTTCTGACGATCCAAGCTTTGACCAGCGTAAGGCGGCCGTCCTGCGCCGGCATTTGGCACAAGGGGGGCAGAGCCTGGCTTACTTCGTTAGCCTGGCGCGGGAGCTGGGCTATCCCGATGCAACTGCCATTGAGTGGCGCGCACCTCGGTTCGGTCGGTCACGCTTTGGCAAAGCCCGATTCGGAACCTGGGCCGCGCAATTTATCTGGACGATCAAGTTGGGTCGCCGGCATGCAGGTGGACGACGCTTCGGCATTGCCGTTTGGGGCGAGCGCTTCGGTGCGAACCCGAATGAGGCTGTGGAGTGCGTGATCAAGCGCTGGGCACCGCCGTTCACTGTGGTGCTCTTCGAATACGAATAAAGGAACGAGAATGGATTTTCCGAAGAGTGTGCCAGGCGTTGGCCTGGTCAATGGCAAGTTCGTGGATGAAGATGAGCAGACAGGGCAGCAAGGATCGTTGATCCCAGCTGCTTGGGGGAATCTGACGACAGACGAACTTCTGGCGGTGATTATCGATGCAGGCCTCGTCCCGAGCGAGATTGTTTCTAATCAGCTGCTGCTGGCCATCAAAAAGCTTGTCGGTCGCGCTCCGGCAGTCTCGGGAGTGCGCGGCCTGCGAGGCGACCGCAATGCGGCGGTGCCAGCCACCAAGTATGACTTCACGTGTGCTCAGCGGATCTACCGTAATCCCGGTACTGGCGACACGGTCATTTCGCGCAGCGCTGCGACGATCTCGGCCGATGCCGCAGTGGCCGGTCCTGTTGCTAGTGGACGTGACCAGGCCGGGGCTTTTGCAGCAGGGTGGCTGAATCTGTTCTTCCTGATCGACGCCGCTGGCAACGAGACGGCAGTGTGGAGTACCAATGCTCCTACTGTAGGCCCCAATATGTTCGGTGCTTACGTGAGCTGGGTATTTGGCCACAGCGCCTATTGGACTGGCACGGCTATTCGTCGTTGCGCAATGCGGGGTTCGCGCAATTTCGAGGCGTCATGGCAGTCGATTTTGACGGTTGGCAATACCAGTGGGACCGAGGTCGTTGCCAACTGCTCTCTTGCCTGGCCGGCTTGGGCGCAACTGGGCGTGACGCGGATCAAGTCCTATCTATCGTCCAATTCGGCGGGAGGAGGGACCGCGACCGCGTCGTGGCGTTTCTTGGCTGCGTTCGCAGGCAAGGATATCGACATGGGATGCGCTCAGGCACTCGACACGTCCTACTACACCGAGGAGTGTGTGTTCCCGAACGTCGGGCAGCAGCTGGTCTGTGCCCTTACCTTGACCAGTGGTGCTGGCAACCTCTCTGCAGTTTCTAGCCTGCTGCAAGGAGTCGGTTTCACCGTATCGAATGGAGATGTCTAAATGAAAAAGGCCTTTTACGATGAAACCACCAAACGCCTGATCGCGATTGGTTTCCTGGAAGAGATTGCAGGCGGGGTCGGTGTGGAGGTGGCTGACGACTTCGATGCGCCTCTTTATGTGACACAGTGGGACGGAACGGCATTCACCCGCTCTCCGCTGCCGGCAAACTTCACCGTTGCCACTCCGGAGGATCTCGCCGCCGCAGAGTAGTGCAGACGTCTGCACACAACACACAGCCGCCAGAGGGCGGCTATTTTTTTATCCATCGGGGACATACATGCCAGAACCAACAACAGGGGCAGTGATCGGTGCCGGCTCGGGGGCATTTGCCGTCGGCACCATCACCATTACAGGGTCATTCCTGGGACTGCAGTACGAGATGCTGCTGGCAGGGCTGGCCGGTGGTCTGGCCATGCTTTCCAGCCTGCCCCCGGTCTCCCGCCCACGTGCGGTGATGATCCTGATCGCCAGCGCGCTCATGGGAGGCTATGTCGGCCCCATGCTGCACGCCTGGGCTATCCAGTCCGACGTGTTCGCCTGGTCCGGGAAGTACTCGGAGGCCACCAGGCTCTGCAGCGGCTTTCTGATCGGGGCGAGCTCCCAAACGGTGATCCCGCTGGGGCTGGGCTGGATGCGTACGAAATTCGGAGGGGGCAACATCAACCAGGAGCCATCCAAATGACCAAGATCCTGCTCGCTACCAATTACCTGCTGGTCGTCAACTTCATCGCCAGCCTCGCGCTCTTCCTTCATTGCGTCTTCGCGCTGAACCGAATGAACCATCGCAGCAATCACCTGGTGCGCGCGTGGTACGTCATCTCGGCCGTAGGCGCATTCGGGGTGATCACCGGACCTCTGTATGGCTACATCAGCCCACAGCCCGCCGAGGTGATCTCGAACGTCGGGGTGGCGGGTCTGCTGGCCGGAGGGTGGCTCTACCGCAACCGTCGTGCAACCGATACAGGAGAACCAAGATGATTCTCACGCTTGCCCAGCTCCAACGCATCATGCCCGCTTCCACGCGGGCATCGTTGTTTTTGGAGCCCCTCAATGCAGCTATGCAGGAATTCGGGATCGACACGCGCCTGCGCATTGCGGCCTTCCTCTCGCAGATTGGCCATGAATCGGGGCAATTCCGCTTCATGGAGGAACTGGCCAGCGGTGCGGCCTATGATAATCGCGCCGATCTCGGTAACACCAATCCGGAAGCGATCCGGATCGCAGCCGCTTACGGCTCCACGCCGGGCCGATTCTGGAAAGGCCATGGGCCGATTCAGATCACAGGCTACCTCAACCATCTGGCCGCCATGATGGCGCTTCACGTGGATTGCGTGGAACAGCCGCGCCTATTGTGCGAGCCGGTCCACGGCTGTCGTGCTGCCGGCTGGTTCTGGACGGTTAATGGCCTGAACAAGTGGGCTGATGTCGGCGACATCGATGGCGTCAGCGACGTGGTCAACCGAGGCAAGAAAACGGCGGTCATCGGTGACGCGAATGGCTTTGCCGAACGTAAGGCCATCTATGAGCGAGCGCTGGAGGTGATCCCATGAACCGGCTTCAGACCGTGGCGACCGCCCTGGGTGCTGTGCTGTTGGCCCTCTGTCTGGGCCTGATTGGCGGCCACCTATGGGGCGGGCACCGCCAGGCGCAAATCGATGAGGGCAGGGCGGCGAAGGTCAGTGAACAGCATGCCATTGCGCTGGCCAGCGCCACCGAACGATACCGAGAGGCTGAACGCAGTGGCCAGGCGGCCGTTGCCGCCATAACGGCAGCCGCTCAACAGGAGAAAGACAATGCAAAGAAGCAAATGGATATTTTGCGCGGTAAGCTGCGCACTGGCGCTGTGCGCCTGTCAGTCGCCGTCGACGCGGCTAGTGCAGCCGCCGCTGCCCGAGCTGCCAGCGCTGGGGATCGAGAAGCGCGAGCCGACCTTCTGCCAGCGGCTGCTGACGTTCTTCTCGATTTCGCCATCGAAGGCGATGACATCGTGCGGGAGCTCAACGCCTGCGTCGACAAATACCACCGCGCCGAACAGGTGATCTTCGAATCAAAGAAGAGAGGTGCCGCCGAATAGTGTTCGAAGTTGGGGCCTTGGTCACTAGGTGAACAAGGCCCCGGAATAGAATGAATACGACTCAAATGTTATTTTCTGAGGAAGGGGCGTGCGCCTTCTTTGACCTCTCGTGCGGCCTTCAAAGGGAGTTGGGCAGCGATTCGACGATCTAGCAGAATTTCTTTGAGGCGAACCTGCATGTACTTCCCGATAAGTTCATAGCCCTGTTGGTTTGGGTGGATGCCATCGGGGATAAATTCTGATCTTCGTGACGCAGGAATGATCGAGGAAAAATATTGCTGAACATCGATCACTGGAATGCCTTCCTCGCGCGCTACCTTTCGCATTATCTCAGCGTAGTGTGCAACGCCCCCTAACCTGGAAGGATTTGGCGTCTGGAGAATGACGTCGTGACCGTTTTCTCTCGCGTGCTTGATAACTGCCTTTAGGTTGGCAACGTAGTCATCTTCAGAAATGGTGAGGCTGTCGTTAATTCCGTAGTTGAAGAGCATCACCGTCGCACACGACGCTCGGGCCATCTCCGGCCACCGCAAGTTGGCGTAATGCCCATTGAGGCTCGTCTTCGTTGAATCGCCGCTTACCGATGAGTTGTGAATAACGAAGCCAGGGATCGAAATAAAGTCTTGGACGGGCGATGCAACGAGTCGTATATCCGAAGGGTTCTGCGCTAAGGCACCCCCATCTACGCCCATAAGAGTCGAGTCCCCGTAGATTTCCAAAAGCTCAGATGCGCTGCCAGCGCCTGTAGTCAGCAGAAGTGCCAGTCCTGCAATCATCCCCCTCTTCGAGAGCATATTGTTCTTACCCACTTACCTTGTTATTTCCGTAATTTTATACATTTTCTTATCCGCCGGTTTTTCAAACTTGAGTGGTATCACCGGTGTTAGCTTAGAAGAGTGCGCCTTGGCGATCAGGGCGGATAATCTTCACCACTTCTTGTAAGAAAGTCGTCGTATCCAAAAAGTAGTTTGGATAAGCTCTGCGAAGTGCACTTATAGATGATGCGGAGACTAGAACAATGCGGGTGGGAGAGTCAGTAGGTATCTCATTCTCTAGAGCGGTATAAAGTCGGTTTGCCTCTGTTGACTCGCTTCCGCTAAATCCTCGAACTGATACCCTGCGTGCGACAGGATCTAATCTCACTACGAAGTATTTGGAGTTCCTGCGTCGTTCTACCTTTGGGAGGATAGCCTGATACCCACTGAAGGTAGCTTCGATATGGTTGGCTCGATCAAGCTCAACAATTTCGTTGAACAGGTCTTCTTGGTTTGATGGAGTTCCTGGGACGGTAGGTTGGCCTTCTCGCAGCGCAAAAATGGAACTCATCAACGCGAAGAAGCGAAGCCACGCTTGCTGTCCCATGTTGGATTTCAGAGCTTGACCTGTAAATGTTTCCGCAGCCTCGACAGCTGTTGCCCACTGGTGTTGAAGTTGGGTCCTGATTTGCAGTTCGACTTTCAATCCGTAATAGGGATTGTCAGGATTGTCACCGCCGACACTGTATTTCAAGTGTATCCCTCGATATCCTGTATCTTTCGGCTCCAAGATATAGTCTTTAACTCCATTGAACCTATGTACAGTTCGCGAGATGCGATAGAGTTCCACTAGCCTGCCCACTGTACCGAGGGTGGGCATTATCGCTCGGCAGCCGGCAATGTCTTGCATTTGGGACAATTTCATGCTGTCCTTTGCGCTGAGCTTGGCGGAGATTGACTCTAGGCGCTTTATGCGCTGTACCGTATTAGATAGGCGACTGACCTTCTTAGCCCTCCGCTGTAGCGTCACATAAAAGGAGTTTAGCGGATGTGAATGAGCTGCTCGCCAGTTTTCAATTATTGGCATATAGCTAGGTAAATCTGGGTCTCCGCTTACCAGTTGTCTACCGGCGGCATTCACCTGCTCCCTTGTGTACATGGGCTTCGAATAGATTGACATTCGCTGGCTCTTCTTTTTGGTGGGACTGCTATTTCGTTAAAAGAGGTATGGTTATTTACGGAATCGAGCGGCTCGGCGGCATTGAACGGCCGGCGGTGGCCTATTGGCAGACCTGGCAGATTGCGTTTGGTGAGGTCAACCCAGGGCCGCCTTTTTGAGACTGATTGTTCTTACATCGTCAATCTGGCATATGCCGCCATGCCAAGTTCGCTCGCACAGATGACACTGGCGATAGCTCCTAGCACGTAGGGAAAGACAAGATTTACCGATGGTTTAGAGTTGAATAGGAATTCAGCGGTAGCACGCAGTAAAAGCGTTACGTACTGGCGTCTCGGAATGTTATATGGCGTAACTAGGTGGCCGTGGGTGGAGTTTGCAACGTTTTTTGTCGCATTTGAAAATGTCGCGCCTTGCACGCCCAGATGTCCGCTTTGGAGGATTGAGATCAAGTCATGAGGGGGATAGTCGAGGTTGCCAGCAATGAAGAAAGTACCGCTAAAGATCTTTATATCTGGTAGATCTTGGGCCTGTTTGAAAATAGTGCCCGTCGCAAACGGCCCCAGCACCGACGGTGCTTTTTTCTTTACGACTACATTCTGCATGTCTTTCTGAAGACGCCTAGCTACTGCAACCTTGAGAGCAGAACCGTAGTTCTCGCCAAGCGCTTTTCGCTCTTTTATGGCGATGTCAGAAAAGTGATACCTCTGAATAAGGTAAACGAGCACAAGAAATAGAACCAGCCATACGCGTCCGGGGTGGGACGTGCTTACCGACAAACCAAACACCGCTAGTTTGGTTACCGATATTTTGACAAAAGAACCTGCAATGGTTGCAAAGGCCACAGTCACAAGGTTTCGGCGGACTTTGCCGTCTTCATCATCCAAAATTGCTTCCCCTAGTTTATTTGAGTTTTAGCAAGATCTACAATTTGATCTTAGCCGTAGGATTATAAAGTTCCTTCGCTTAAATTTGAGTATGGCGATCCGGTGGGGGCTCATACATTGAACTCAGCTTGCTAAAGCTTCTTAGCTAATTAAACGCATGCATCAGCGGTACGGTCCATATGCTCAGTACAGGCTGGGCAGGCCCACTCTACAGTCGTCAAACTCCACCTCTACATTGGTGCCCAAGTAGCTGAAATGGGCATGGCCGGCTCCTGGTACCCATGGTCGAGTGTACGTCTGTACGCGGGAACCTGAAGTAATGGCGAGTAGAGTAGTGCCGCCAATGTCAGAAAAAAGTTCGGCGGCCACTATCCTACGCATGACTGGGTATGGTGATCGCCACCATGGAAGTGATCCAATTGGATGTCTGGCGCGCTCATCATTCACCATCTGCGCGATTTCAGCCTTGTGGCTTCCTAGATGAATCACGGTTTCCTGTTCGTCGAACTGGACGGGATCACATCCTATCTCTGCAGAAGATACATCTGATATACCGCGAAACGCACCCAATTCTCCAGAGCGGGGGCACCGGCCGAAGAAGCAAAATTCGACGGTGGCGCGGTCATTCGGCATCGTGATAGCGTTGGTCGATAGGAAATATTGCTTCAAGAAGTCGAGGAAGTACAGGGCGAGTCCTTCCAGGGTGGGGACTGCCTTTGAGGTTGAGATTAGATTCGCAAAAAGAGGTGTTACAGCTAGCACTGCGCTGTGGGCGATCAATGTGGAACCTGCAAAGGCCACTCCTACGGAGCCTGCGAAGCCGACCGTATCGAAGAAGCCAGATTCACCTGGCCAGTAGCAATTCACCGGTATCGAGAAGATCTTAGGCGCTTGCTTGGTAAGAGGATTTTCCCCCTTTGAAACCTGAGTATCTGCTACTGCCCAGATATCTTCAAAGTGAGGCAGAGACTCCTTGTTTAGCCAGATCATCACAGCAGTCATAGCAGCTCTCCAAATAGGGGCATGATGCTGTCATTAAGTTGGTATTCTTATGCCAAAAGAGCCCCAAAACACCCAAAATAATGACAGCCCATTGTATCTAAGTAGTTGACTTTAAATGGATTGTCTGGTGCGAGGAGGGGGACTCGAACCCCCGCGCCATTGCTGGCTATCGGATTCTGAAAGGTAAATAACGGGCAAATCGCGCCCCTGTAACCAAATCTAAAGGTTAAGAGCCTTTCAAATTAAGGCCTCGAACGTGACAGCGTTCCAGGCCTTTTGCTTGGCATAACTCTATCGTCTTCAGCTTCACAGTTTCTGCGTGCTCACGACTTTGCAGAATGCCAGCATCCTCTGCCAATTTTAGTCGCGTGGATTACTATCACTAGGCTCAAATTGCCCTCATTACCTGTGTGACACGAGCTTAGGATTGCTCTATTCCAACTCGAATATTAAGTCTTGTGTCCGGTTTGAACCTGCAGAAAACCAAATCACCCCTCTCTGCGATCACGTCGCTGCAAAGCGCAATAGAGGTTTCCGGATACCATTTAAAGCTTTTGTCAAAAAGCAGCAGTAAATCCGTTCTTCCCTTTAGTTGCTCTGCAGGAGCGGGAGCAGTTCTATCGTAGAAATTTCGGCCGCTAGCCAACTGGTACTCTGGAAATTGCCACCATCCGCTTGTTAAAACCTTGCCAGGTGTTGCTGAGATAATTTGTGACATCTGGATGATGTTTGGATTTACTGGAAAGGAAGCGAGGTCAGCTCTTTTGATCGATAAAAGTTTCTCGAATTTCTCTGCCTGTAACATAAGACCCGGGCGGGTGCTTTTTTGCATTTGCGGCGCAATAAGAAGGAGCGTAGTTGCTACAAATGCGGCCGGCAATATTCTTGATGTTATGAATTGGTTACGTGTTTCGCTGACCTGTCTCAGTTGCTTCGAGGCGCACCAAGCGGCCGCCAACAAAAGGGGGAAGTAAATTAGCATGATACGACGCTCATCCATTCCAGAGATGAGAATGTAGCCGCATAAAAGAACGAGTGGCGCCCAGAAAATAGAGAAAACTAGAAGTAAGGCGGAGGCCAAGAAAATTAAAGGTAGCGTGAGCGGATTAGAAAAAGAATCTAAATGAAGCATGTATCTCCCTGCAGCTGTTGAGCGCTGCCAGAAATGATGTTCAATGAATTTTCCCAGCCCCGGTGCAGTCGGCGGCATCTCAAGACTTCCCGCATGTAAAAACTTCACTAAGAGCTCAGATGTGAAGCTGGAGAAATAGAAGCTTGCTATAAAGACACCGAGCGCTCCCAAGCTTACAGCAATTGCGCGAACGGTGGTCGAGGTGAAATTCGCCCACGTCAACTTCGGTTGGTGCAATGCGCACACTCCGAATGCCAAGAAGGGAATGACTACACCACTTATTAGTTTGGTTGATATAGCAAAGCCGAAGAAGACACTACCCATTGCGAGAGACGCAGCTTCGTTTCGGCTCAATGGAGCGTTGCTTATGGTATGTAGTCCAAGTATCAAAAAACCGAGGGCTGTTATTTCACCCAAAAACGACGTCAGTTGATCTGAGAAAGTCGCGCTGGTGAAAATGATGGTGATGCAAAGGAGCCAGGCTAATGAAGAATATTTCTTGGCGGAGTATAAGAAAAAGAACGCTACTAGAGTCAGCGTGAGCGCTAATCCAAGCCGGTCTCCGAAGATTGTCAAAAGCAATGCGCAAAGATACTGTAGTGGCCCGTTGGTGGTAATTCGATAGTCGTTAATGTAGCTAGGGTTATACGTTGACGAGTAAACCAAATCATGAGAAATGCTTTTTGCGACTTGCAGATTGAATGCCGCGTCGAAGCTGACGTCTTGTGTCATTCCTGCAGTAAAAACTAAGACTAAGGCGCTCAGCGATATCAGTATTATCCCAACCTTGAAAAGTTTATTTATTTTTGACTCATTAATAAGCGACATTAGTCTTTCCCAGCCAGTCTGTTAAGTGTTTGTAAATGTGGAGGTGCAAAAGCTTAACATTTTTGGTTACTGAGGGTGCCGAATGGATGCTACCCCCTTGGCAAGGATGAGCATTAATGTTGGTTCTCAATGGCTTATATCGAAACCGCAGAGTTTTATATGGCGTTCTCGATACTCAAGTTAATTTCAATCCGGGTGACTTCTCCTAATTAAAAGAGCCCGAGTCTTTTTCAGTACCCGGGCTCTCTTTGCTGGCAAGTGACCTAGACTGGTCTGATTAAGACAAATCTTCCTCTAGCCATCGCTGCTCGCTATTTTTGCGTGCACGGTGTTTGTCAGACTCAGTTGTCTCCATTGGGAACAACGTAGCCGACAGACTTCACGTTGGTGAGGATCGACGCGATGTTTCCCGGGCCCGACGTAAGAGAAAACACCAAGAAGAGCTGTTGGGAGACATTGGGGAATTCAACTTCCTCGTTGTCATATGCTGTCGCATTCGCCACTGGCTGCCCCAACGGGATTTCTTTCGCTTCAAATCCAGAAATGAAGCGATAGCTCGCCGAAGCGGTGCCTCCTCCGCCCGAATTGGTGGAAATGTACGAATTGATACGAGCTTTCCAACGCAGTGCAATTGGTGGGCAAGCAAGCGCCGTACTGAACGCGATTTCAGATCCAGCGGTATTGCCGGAGGCGGCGATGCTAATTTGGGCAGCCTCATAAACCGTATTGCCCGATGCGACGACCCGTCGAATTACCGATTGGCTGGTCCAGTAGAGGGCTGTGATCAGGACGACATAAGGGTAGCCAGGAACGTTGTTCGGCCCAACTGAGGGCGGATTTGCGCTGAAGACTGCACCTTCGGACCCTTTTCCGTCGGAGAGGGCATATAGGTAGATCCAGCTACCCGCCGTGAAAGCGGCAGCTTGATCACGGCCGTTCAGCACTGGACCGGCCAAGTTGGCGTCTACTGTAATGACTGATGTGTTGTAGCTTGTCTGAACAATTCCTGTGTTCGGGTCACGGAATGTGCGCGATGCAGTGGAGAAATCGAACTTAGTTGCAGGGGAAGTTGCGTTTGCTTTGCCAACGAGTCCGCGAATCCCTGAGCGTCCAGTCTTATTGAGCTGGTCCAAGGTGACAGCTTGCTCGCCTCGGCTCGCAGGTGTGATTTGTTGCGCGCCACCGGCGCAGTCGATCAACAACCAGCAAAGAGCGCCGGAATTTAATAGCGGGCCGATATAGGAGGAAAGGGTGACCAGCGCTCCTGCCGGAATCTCGTTGCCCTGCAGGGCATGTCCCGCGAGGCCAACAATGGGAGCCGCAGAGAGTCCATCGGGAGCGAAAGTCGCCGGCCCATCGTTTGTATTGGGCGCAAAAAATTGCTGCTGCACCCCGTTGGTGGTAGGAAGAGCGGAAAAAGGAACTGCATTCGAAACGCTGTAAGCCGTCGTCATAATTTTCCAATCTGATAAGTAAATTGGCCGCGAACGGAATTGATCGGGGCGTTCCACCCAGCGATGGCGGAGGGCCGACAACATAAGCACTGGATGTATATACAGTATATCCAGCCATATTTAAAAACTCAACGATTCTCATCGTACGATTTTTGACGTCGCCTTGAAATATCGTTTGCAGAAATTGTGCGGAGCAGACAGGACTAATTTGCACCAAAGAAAGGGGGATATTTGTTCTAGCTTATAAACCGCTGAAATAAGCTCTGCCTTATAAGTGTGTTTTGGCTATCTAATTCTGAACGGTAGATAACGGACAAATCCCGCCCCCGCAACCAGTTTTAGAGACATGCCGCTAGAAGCTAGTAATAGTTTCTCAGCGGCATTGTTGTATTCAGCGTAGATATTCTCGCCCTCGGCGACGACATCGATTTTCCCATAGAGCTCGGCTACCAAAATGCGCGCCTGCTGCACGTCAGCGGTCAGGGCGGTTTCCAGGTTGGCCATAGTCTTCTTGATCCTTTCCCCGATTTCTCCTGCAGACGGCCCGTCACTGCCGGCTCTTGGTTTGATCGCCGCCAGTTGGCCGCGCTCGGCCTCGGCCGCTCGCAGCCGATCCGCCAGCGCCTGAGAGGCACCGATACTGGCGATCGCATCCACCAGCCGCTGAATTTCCCCGTCCAGCTCCTTGCGCCGGCCCGTCGCCGCTGCGCCGTCGGCCGCACTGCTGCGCTGACGCTCGGCGATGATGGCCTGCACCTGGCGCCGCAACTGTTCCTGCGCGGCAGGCGACAGCAGCTCATCGCGCAAGGTCTCCAGCAGGTTCTTGTCGGCGGTCTCCCGCTTGAAGTGGATGCCCTTGCAGACCGTTGGTCCGCGATCCTTTCTGTTGGCGCAGCCGTACAGCCGGGAATTGATAGCCACGATGGCCCCGCCACAATAGGGGCAGGTCATCAGTCCGCCGAACAAGGTCCGCACCGGTGCCCCCTGCTTGCGGCCAGGTAGCCGGCCATCGATGCGCTTGCGCACGGTCTGCCACAGCTCATCATCAACGATGCGCAGCTCGGGTACATCGATTTCCCGCCACTCCTCGCGCGGCCGGTCTACCCGCTGCCGCTTGCCCGTGTCCGGATCCTTCACCCACTGCGAGCGATTCCATATATAGAGGCCCTGATACAAGCAGTTGTTCAGGATCCCGCTCCCCTTGTTGGGCGATCCGTAGATGGCCGAAACCACCCACGTGCTTGCACGCGGGGAGGGCACCTTGCGGGCGTTGAGCTCATGGGCGATGCGCTGCACGCTCCAGCCTTCCGCGTAGCGCGTGAAAATCCACCGCACCCAGCCGGCCTGCGCATCGTTCACCTGGTACTTGCTGCCCAGCTGGTCGCGCACGATGTCATAGCCATACGACTTGCCGCCAGCCGCATAGCCGCGTTCGACCTGGCCGGCCTGGCCACGATGCGTCTTGTGCCGCAGATCATCGAGGAACATCTCATTGATCAGCCCGCGCACGCCCCGCATGATCTTGCGGCCGCCCATGCGGCTGTCGTAACTGTCGGCCACGCCGATGATGACGATGCCGCGGTGCTCCAGGCGGCGCACCAGTTGCTCTTGCTCCACCTGGTCACGCGACAGACGGTCCAGGCCTTCCACTATCAGCACGTCGAAACGACCGTTGAACGCATCCATGAGCAGCCGCGCGCCGCCAGCACGCCGGGCTACCGGCGTGGAGCCGGATACCCCGTCGTCACTGTAGCGCTGTGCCACTTTAAGCTCTTCACGCTCGGCGCGCCGGGTGCAGATGGTGAATTGATCCTCGATGGAGGCCTCGCGCTGCTTGTCGGTGCTATAGCGTGCGTAGATCGCTGCTTTCATGGTGCTGAATATAGAGTGCTTTTTCGGTTTCAGGATCGCCGCCTATTTCCGGCGCCTGCTGCAGAACTTCGTTTGCCACCTGCTCGGCCAGCATTCGTAGAAGCTGGCCCCAGGCGGTTGGATTTTTAATTGCGAGCATCCATTCTCCCCCTGTCGATAATGTTCGCGCTGTAGTCGCTCAGGCATAGACGTCTAGCTTCGCAGTTCGGGCTATTGCGGCGCACGTCTCCGGCATCATCACAAGTGAGGATGTCTGCCAACGGCACGCCGCGGAACAGCCCGGCCGGCTCGTTGTCGAGCTCGACCCAGGCGAATCGCTCACCGTTGCCCAGGTGCTGACGAATGACCGACACATAGCCTGCCAGCACGCCATCGTCGGGCGTGTTGAACGTGATGCGGTCCAGGGCCTGCGGGGGCTGCATTACGAAATCGCGCGGCTTGCTGGTGGTGACGATGACATCGAATTTCACGGGTGCATTCATTGTTTTTTCTCCTTGGTGGCCGTTACGGAACACACGCCAAAGCGATCGACGGCAGCGGCGATCACGTCGCAGCTATGGGCTGCGATGGCGGTGTAGGAATGGCGTGCGCTGGCAGTGCGCACGACGACACGAAACGCGGTCATGGGGCGTTCCCTTTCGTTGGGTTGGGATCAATCGGAAGTTCGCTGACATCGAGCCGGCCGGCGCGCCAGTCGGCGACCTGGCGAGGCGTACCGTGGCGCGGGGACTTGTCCGGCACAGGCACCACGCGTGGCCAGGGGCACGCCTTGATGGCATCCCAGGCGGCCAGGGCCCGGCGCTGTTCATCGGCGGTCATGGCTGGCCTTGGCCAGGTCGGTATGTCGTCCACCACCGGTCGAGGCCAGGGACATGCGCCCAGGGCGAGCCAGGCATGATCGATCTGTGCGGCCTGGTCGGGCTGGAACGTGACCGGCGCTGGCGCAGTCTTCGGCTCGAAGGACACATCAGCCGCAAAGTCAGGCCCAGCGGGCTGCGTACAGTTATTTACACGAGTCCAAGGGAACCCCGAACCCGCCGATGCGCGGGCGTCGTGCCCTTGAACTGGTGTCCATGTGTGCCGAACGGATTTAAAGACCACCCCGGCCATCTGGCGGCATTGCACGCCATAGGGCATCACTCGCTCACACTCTTCATAGCGGCCGGTGACAGTCTTGGTTTCTTTGGCCAGGGTGACCATCAGATCGTCGCGCTTCACGATGGCGCCACCCTGCGCACGCAGGTAGCTCGCCCAGCATGCACGCTTCTCACCCTCGACCTTTTGCACTGCATCCCAGGCAGCGGCCATCGCTGGCGGTGCCTCTTGCACCATGTCTGCCGGCACGCGGCGCAGCTCACGCCAGACGCTCACAGGTGCGCCGCCCCACTGCTGGAACTGCCGAATTCCCCAACGGGCGGCCCAGGCTTCGACGCGCGCCGATGGTGTCAGCTCATAATCACCGGCCGTGTCGGTGGTCACCACGTAACCTTCTTTGGTCTTGTGGTCGGCCACGCCGTCAATGTTCTTGGCCACATACTTGGCGATGTAGCCGGCGGCGCTGCCCTTCGACCAGTCAATGCGCTTCACGTCAAGCCGGCGCTTGAATGCGCCAGGCTCGCCACGGTCCACTCGCCAGGCGTAACGCTTCATGACGCGGATAGCGCGGCCAGCCACGTCCTTGACGTGCGGGGTGGTGTAGCCCGGCAGAGCGCGCACGAACACCAGCATGTGCCAATGCGGGCATCCATCGTGATGCGGTTCAGCAATGCGGAAGCCGTACAGGCCGATGCCACGCCGTGCCAGCGCCGAGCGCGCCAGGGCCGTCATCTTGCCCAGGTACTTGTTAGCCGTGCGCGGATCTGAGCCGTCATATTTCGGATTGGGCTTGCCGCTGTGCATTGTGGCGTGGAAGCGCGACGGGCAGGACCATGTGAGAAACAGACCTTCGTCCTTGCACTCCCGCGCAATGGTCTCAAAACCATTGATACGCAACATCAGCTCACCCCGACGAATGGTTTTGTTCGCGGTGGTTTTCTCGGCCAATTCCGCAATGCTGAATTCCTGGCCGGCCTCATTGCGCACCATCGTCGCTTCCAACGCCGCTGCATTGCGCTTGTTCTGCGCCAGGCGCGACAGCACCGCATCATTGCTGGCATAGGGCTCGCCATGGTAATGGACGTAGCCAAGACGGATATTGCCGCCCTCGAAGGCACGGCCGACCACTTTGCGCAGTTGACGGCGCCACCAGCGTGGGTCCACTACCCGCGCGATGATCGCGCGCAGGTCATCGTCGTCCACTTCGGGCACGTCAATGCCGTAATCGCTGCATTCCTGCTCGATGATGTCGCGAGCGTGCGTGTCCGATATCGCCTTCCATAGCATCTTCTTGACGTTTTCGGCCGCCTTCTCGGCAGTGGCGCAGATTTCAGCATCATCCTGCGAAAGATCAATTCCGGCCGGCACGTAGTGCGCGGCAAAGTCACGTACGAAATCGAGTGCGACCGGCTCGAAGATCCGGCGCCAGTGCCATACCGACATGAGCTCAAGCGCCTGGCTGACCACACGGCCGCGCCACTTCAGTGGGATGCGTTCCAGTTCGCTGGCAAACTGAGGCGAATCGAGAAAGGCCTTGTGCTGGCGTCGCGTCTTCGCATCGACTTTTCTATACTGCATTGAGGGCTCTTTCGTAGGTCGAGATTGCGCGCAGCACGGCATGGCGCATGGCCAGGCGTTCGGCTTCGGTAAAGGAGTGAATGGGGGATTCCCAGCGGTCCGCCGAGAGTCCTGCCAAGGCCAGGATGTGCCGGCGCACCGGCTTGGCAGTGGCCGCCCAGGAATAGGCGACGCCGATCTGATGGTTTGGCCGCTTGCGTGTGCGCAGCAGCATCATGGCCTTTTCCAGCTCGGCTTTTGCGGCCTCATCACCCGGTGGTGTTGGCACCTGTGCCGCACGCTCGCGCAGCAGATCCGTGGCAGGGCGGAACGACGCATGATCCTTGATACGGGCGCAGCGCATGTTCAGCCTTTCACCCAGCCCAGCGCCGACAGCACGGCCGGCGCCAGCAGCAGCAAGCCGGCAACGAAGTAACTCAGCACGCTACGCATCACCATTCCCCGAGCAGGCCGTCAATGCGTTGCAGGCGCGCAGCGAGCCGGTTCGAGATGACTTTCTTACCT
This sequence comes from Herbaspirillum sp. 1130, assembly GCF_017833835.1. NCBI lineage: Bacteria > Pseudomonadati > Pseudomonadota > Betaproteobacteria > Burkholderiales > Oxalobacteraceae > Herbaspirillum > Herbaspirillum sp. 1130. The sequence continues at coordinate 1,816,547 of NZ_JAFICQ010000001.1, read as the reverse complement.
TGCCAGATGACGTTCCAGCGCACCTCGTCGATGAGCGCGGCCTCGTGCATCAGCATGCGCTGCGCGCAGCGGAATTCCTTAAGATCCTCATCCATTCGGAGCCTGATCAAGGTGAGTGCGTTGATGGCTTTTTGCTGATCGGTAATCGTGGCCATGTTTTTTCAGGGTGAGCGAATCCTGCGTGCGCCATTTGGCGCACGGCAGGTATTGATTTGTCGGGAGTGGGGCGGCCGTTTAGACGGTCGCGAGGTCTAGCGTCATCTGGTTCTTGGCAGCCAGAAATGCGCGCGAAGAAATCGGAATGCGCACTTCTGGATTCGGCATGGCCGACATCGATACGGTGCGCGAGACCTCAAGCGTGGCCACGAAGGTATGGCCGCATTCGACGTTCTGGCACTGGTACGTGATTTCTTTCATCATTGACGACATGGTGCGGCTTTTGGCTGCTCTCACACGATGTTGGCAGTGTGGGCATGGAATGCTGATTACGCGCATGGCTTCTTCCCCTCAACGGCATAGAGCACTCTTGCCTTGCCGGTAACACGCTTTGCACCTTCACGAACCGCTGCGGAAAAAACGAACTCGGCGGCGTCTTCGATTGTCTCGAATCCCTCGCACGCCATCAGTATTTCCAATGCCTCAACGAGTGCAGGACTTATCAGCGTCAGTTCGATATCAGGCATTTTGAGGCACTAAAAAGTGGCTCTTGAGCGCCTTGGTTTGCATGTTTTGATTGATTACTATGGGCACATCACGAGCAACGACGAACTCAACGGCCATATGCAGCATCATGTCGTGGGCCAAGGTCGCCAAGTTTTCACCCTGCAGCTGGGCGAGCGACTTCATGAACGCGTAGTTGTCGGCGTTGCAGCGGATCACGATTCTGTGATCGCGGATGTGGCGCGGATCGTCGTACATAGGTTCCCCCTGGTCAGGCGGTTGCGGATTGGTGTTCTTTTTCGTACGCCTGAATACCTTTCAGGACCATGAGGCGGAGAAAGGACGAGCGAGTTCGATGGTCTTGAACTGCATAGGCCGAGACTTTTTCCGCCTCGCGAGAATCCAGGCGGGTGGTCATAACCACCGATGTGACATCCCTGGTAGCTGGAATGTCAGTTTCATTTCTTATTGGCAATGAAGTGGCAGGTGTAGACATAGGGTAAAATTTGTATACGTCACTTAGCAATGACGAGAATATAGCGGTCATGCGGCCGCAAGTCAACAAACATTCAAGTCAAATGACTTCATTTCAAGAACGTTTAAAGTTTGAGCGCAAGCGACTTGGCTTGAGCCAGGAGAAATTTGCATCCCTCGGTGGGGTAACTAGGGATGCCCAGATGAACTATGAAAATGGATCGCGCAAGCCGGATTCCGGCTATCTGCAAGGGCTATTCGAGGCGGGTGTAGACATAGTGTTCCTGTTCAGCGGCTCCCCATCCGCAGAGGTTCTGGAGGACGATGAAAAAGAACTACTCAATGGCTATCGAACGATTGACGTGAGAACAAAAGCAAGAATTCTCGGGATCTTAGAAGGTGCGGCCTCCGCTGATACCGGCAGCAAGAACGCCTCACACATAACCGCTGGCGGTGGCATTGGCCAGTATATTACTGGTGATATCCATGGGACGCTTCAAGGCCCAGTCATGGTCCATAAAACGATAAAGAAGAAGTGAAAAATGAAGGTCGGTGCAAGGGTGCCGACTTGCGTTTGGGGATTTATGAACAAGATTTTCGTAGCATGCCTCTGCGCATTGCTTTCCATTTCGGCGCTGGCGGACGCACCAAAATTCAAAGCCGAAGACATCATCGAACCAATCAATGCCACAGTGGCCTGCATAACGCCCGAGGATTTGCTGTCGGCGTTCAAAATGGCCGCATCGGGTGAGCAGACAAGGCTTCAATCGTTTTTCGATTCTAAGCGCTGTGTTCTTACCGGTCCCGGCGAAAGACTCAAGGTGCTGACATCGGAAAACTCGCCCATCATAGAGGCCGTCCCGATTTCGGTTAAATCAGCGTCTCAAGGCTTCTATGTCGCCGAGGGTGCTTACACAAAATCTGCCGCAAAAAAGAAATAAAAGTATCTGGCGCGCTTACGCCAAGTTCCGTTTTTGCGTGTCTGGCGAACCGCGCATGTTTTAGTGTGCTTCGACGCGTGACAGGGAGTAACGCGTCAGTAGTAACCATTAGGTTTTTGAATGTCAGAAAAAATTGAAGCGCAGCGCGATATTGGCCAAATTATCGAAGGCAACGTTCATGAGGCACCGCGGTTTAATAACGTGATGACTCTGAATTTGAGCGAGGCCAAAAAGGAAGTACAAAGAATTACTGAGTATCAGCGAAAAAGAATCAATATGCTGGTGAAGGAATGGGCAGCGATATGCGGCGACGAAGAGATTGAAATCTATAAAATTTTCATCACTGATTATGGAATCAAATATTTTCGCGAACTGCCCATCGAGCACTATATGACAGTTAAAAAAACATTGGAAGAATGGATTGCAGCAGGCGTGGCTAAATCCAGTATCGTTCCTACTGTTCCTACTGTTCCTACTGTTCCTACTGTTCCTACTGTTTCTACTGTTCCTACTGTTCCTACTGTTCCTACTGTTCCTACTGTTCCTGCTGTTCCTACTGTTCCTGCTGTTCCTACTGTTCCTGCTGTCCCTGCAGCACTTGCTCAAGAAACTATTCCACATTCGACTGCGCCAATTCATGCTCTGGTCGAGTGTGCGATCTGCAAGGAAAAAGATGCGTCGTTCTCTCGCTCGCAGCGGGCGATATTTGCGCTGGTGACATTAGTTCTTCTCCTAGCCGCATCAAGTGCATGGCTGCTGTATAAGATGCCTGCGCCTAGTGATGCAATGGATTCCAATGCTCATTGCATCTATGACGGAAAGCCGTATTCGGCTGGCAGCATAATCAAGACAGCCGGTGGATTGCTAAGCGAGTGCATCGCTGCGACAGATGGCCGCTCGGCCGCCTGGTCGCGCTAAGTGAGTGCAATCAGCAACGAAAATCTCACTCGGTGCTGATCAATCTAGATTGTTCTCCGCGATGATCTCGCGAACCTCTTTGATTTTGGCCCACTCCAGAGCTGCAGCACGGTTGGCACTTTGCTTGGTGGCATAGGTCCGTTTCAGCGTCTTGGCGTTGTCGGCTTTACCTGCCAACTCAGTGCCCTTGTTGCTCTTCTTTTTTGCCTTGTCGTGCCATTCCGCTTTCACGCCGGTGATGCCTTCCTCTGGATCATGATCGAGCTCGCGCTCAGTGTCGGCCGGTTCGGTTTTGGTCTCGAACTCGATGCGCGTCGTAAAGCCGCTTCCTGTGATGGAATGAGTGACGGTCTTCGATAGCCATTCCGTGGCGTCGATATCTGCCTTGAATCCCGAAACCACTACAGGCGATTGCGGCATGATGCTGGCATCGCCGAGCGCAAGCTGCATCTCGAAGGTGGCCAAGCCACGTTCAATGCGCTGCCACTCGGCCACGGCGGCAGCACGCGCATCAGTCTCATTCGCGAACGTGGTGCGCAAGCGCTTGCTGTTGCCTGCCTGGCCCGCGACGACACTGCGGCGGCGTCCGTATTTCTCATCCATCCAGAACGCGCGAACGCCGCTATACGCATCGGATTCCGAGCTGTGATATCGGTGCTGGTCGCCCAGCGCACGCACCACCTTCACCACCGGTAAGGGCTTGCCGCTGGCCGTGCGACTCTCGTTGATCGGCATGAACAACAACGTGTCATTTTTCACGGTGGCCACCGCATCATATTTCTTGCCCAGGCGGCGCAGCAGTGCGGAATCGCTTTCATGTGTTTGGTCCAGATGCTTGATGGCGATGGACCGCAGGCCGGCCGATATCCCCGATGCCAGCCCATTGCCGGCGGCGATGGCATCCACCACTGCGCCGAGAGTAGTCTCATGGAAACTGCGGTCTCGCTGCTGCCGAAAAGCATCGATCATGCTGGCCGACCTGGCGCGGATGGTGAGCCGATCCGGCGCACCGCTGTGCTCCACCTCCGAGACCACGAACGCCCCCTTGTCCACCAGAGGCGAACCCATCCAGCCAAGCGAGAAATTCAGCTTGGCCCCCTTGGGCGGAATCTTCAACTTGCCGTCGGCGTCGTCCAGCTCGATGTCCAGTTGATCGGCTTCATCACCCCGGCACTCGCGCAAGGTGATGCTCATGAGCCTGTCGGAGACAGGGCGGCTGATGTCCTTTTCCTCGATGACAATGCGGAAGGCTGGCGCGGTGGTGGTCATTGGCCAGTCCCTCCGAACTTACCGACGATGCCACCGACCGTGGATTTAACGCCATCGATGGCACTGCCGACCACGTCGCGCGCCTTGTCCGTGATGCTGTTCGTGACGCCGTCGATGTCGACCATGTTGCGCAGATCCGAGATATCGCCCAGTCCGAGCGACGACAGCACACTGTCGTCTGTGCGCTTCAACTTGATGGTGAATTCGATGCGCTTGGCATCGCCATAACCATCCAGCACTGTGCGTCCCTCCTCCATGCTCTCGATGACATAGGAACCATAGATGCGTCCCGTACCTTGGATCAGGAACCAGCTTTTTCCGGTATCGGCCATCAGGCGCAGGGCGTCCAGTGAGAAGGCGCTGCCGGTCAGCTCCGGTGCGATCCAGCCCGACAAGGTAATGGCGTCATCCCCCTTGCCGGTGAACTGCAGGGCATCACGCCGGCCCACCCGCGAATTGCTGGCGAACTTCCATTGCGTCTGCCGCTGGAGTTCCTGATAGGCCAGCGTAGGCAGGCTGAAGACAAACATTCCCAGGATCATCATCATGATTTTTCCTTAATCCCAATCTGCAAGGTTCGAGCGCTGACGCGACCCCTTCATGCGGTCGCGACGGTCCAGCTCGGCGGCCACCGCGCGGGCGATGGCTTGCTCATCCATGCCGGGCGTCGGCTGGATAATGATTTGCACGGTGTCGCCCTGGTAGACGACAGGCTGCCCGCCTGCAGCGCTGATCGGCGGGCGGCTGTCAAAGGCCATCGCCGGCATGCTGCCCGCGCCAATGGCCACGGCCGCGCCGGCGCTGGCCAGCTTGCCGGCGAGGCTGCTGACGGTAGACAGCGGGCCGTCCTGGCCGCGATTCAAGCCCACGGCCAGGCCTTGCATGGTGTAGTCGCCCAGCTCGGCAAAGACCCGGCTCGGGCTGTGAATATCGAGCTTTTCCTTGAACCAGCCAATGACACTGGCACCGGCACCCAACACCGCATCCTTCACCGCACCAATGCCGCTGGTGATGCCGTTGACTAGGCCGCGCAGGATCATTGCGCCGAACTCGGTGAACTTGGCCGGCAGCTCGACACCGAACCAGCTCATGACCCCGGCAAATGCCTGGTAGAACAGGCCTGCTGGCGACCAATTCAAGATCAGCACGCCAATTCCGGCCAGGCCGCCCGCGAAGGCACCGCGTACCTGCTGCCACAGGTTGCCGAAGAAACCGGCGATGGGTTCCCAATTGCGGTACAGCAGATAGGCAGCGGCAGCGATGGCGGTCACCGCTAGGCCAATCGGGTTCATCAGGAAGATCCGTCCCAGCCACATGAAGACTGTCCCAATACCCCGCAAGACGGGCATGAGCAAATTGCCCTGCAGACCGATCCTCGCAAACAGAACGTGCAACATGGCATAGGGGCCGATGACGGACGCCAGGGCCAGCATCAGCGGCCCCATCACCACCATGATCGCCGCGATGGCGGATAAGCCCACGATCATGGCCTTGGCCGTGGCGGGATTACGCTCCATGAAGCCGGTCAGCGCCTGGACGGCATTGGTGGCCATCTGCAGGCCGGAGGCGTAGAGCGGCAAGATCTTGCTTCCCAGCTCCAATTTCAAATCCGCCACCTTGGCCAGGGTTTCCAGTTCCTTGCCGCTGGCCGTGTCGCGCCCGAGCTTGTCTAGCTCGTCGATGTTGGCAGCGCCCCGATTCAGTTTCTCGTTCTTGTGGATCTGCGTACGCTGCTGGTACATGGTGGAGAAAAGCTGCGCGGCCGTGCGGTTCGAGAAGATCCCGCCGATCGCGTCGAGAATTCCCTTTTCGTCGGTAATGCCCTTGCTGGCCAGTTGCGGCAAGAGCACTTTCTCCATCCATTCGAATTGGTTCTCGCGGAACAGGTCCGCACCCTTGATGGCCCCCGGATTCAGGAACGAGACTTGCCCGGCCTTGTCATGCTTGACCTTGGACTGGTCGCCGATCAGGCCCAGGTCCGCCAGCATCCCGATGGAACGCTTGGTGGTGCGGCCTTGGTACAGGTTCTGGTAAGCGCTCATCATCGAGGTGCCGACCCGGTTACCACCCATTTCCTGCACCAGGGATTCCATCTGGTAATAGAACGCCTCATCCTTGATGCCCTTGGCCGCAATACCGCCCGTCTTGATCAGGTTCAGCCATTCGCTGGGCCCCACACGGCCACCGGTGGCGGTCAGCACCTGCTGCACCATGTTGGCCTGTTTGGAGAAGGTGCCAATGTCCTTGGTGCCGTTGCGCATTTCAATGACCTTCAGCATGTCCATGAACTTGCGCTCATTCTCGGCGCCTTCGGCTTCCCCGTAGAAAGCGTGATTGCCGAATTTCATCTTGGCCATCATCGGCGCGACCATTTCGGCGTGGTGCGTGTCGCCAAAGGCCGTAATGCCGTCGCGCAGCAACTGCAGGTTGTCGAGCTGGCTGGTGCCGTAAGTTTTCATGTCGCGGGCGAACTTGATCGCCTCGGCGGTGGCGGCCGGTCCCAGGCCGAGCGCACGCACGCGGCCGTTCTCGGTCTCGTAGTGCTTGGCTTCCTTTAGGCCGGCCAGCACAGGGGCGCCCATGGCGGCACCGCTGGCCGTGGCACCTACGCCGGCCGCAGCCAACCCACCTGCCGTGCTGCGCAGCTTGTCGGCACGCTGGCGGGCATTGGCCATCACCTGCTGCTGACGATGGCTAGCGGCCAGCTTCTTTTGCTGGTCGGCCAATTCGGCATTGGTGGCGGCGATGCTGTTCTTGAGCCAGGTCTGCGCGTTGGCGAGCTGGCGCGAGCCAATGCCGGCATCGGCCAAGCGTTCGCGCAAGGCGCGATACTGCGTGCCTTGCCGCTCACTGGCTTCCTGCAGGGATTTGACGCTGCGCACGGCAGCATTAAATTCGCGCGTCATGGCGCGGGTCGGGTTCTCTACACCCTTCATCCTGGCCGCCAGCTCGGTCACGCGCTGCTGCGCGGTGGACAGTTCGACATTCGTCTTGCGCATGCCCTGATGCAGGTCGCGCAGGCCGTCGAGGTCTTTTTGTTGCTTGTTCAGTTCGCGCAGCCGGTCGCTGGTGTCCTTCAGTGCCTTTCCGGTGTCCTTGGCACCGCTGGCGATCTTCTTCAGCGGGGCGGTGATTTTCTCCATCATGGAGAACACCACCTGCATTTTCAGTTCATTTGCCATTTACTCTGCCCCGCTTCTTACTCGGGCGCGCTCGCGCCACTTCATGAGGTCTGCCAGCTCCAAGTCATCCATCGCGGCCGGTGGCCAGTGGAACACCGTCGCGATGTCCGCCATGGCGTCTTCTACTTCGATTGGGAGACCAAGGCGCGGTCCGCCTTCGGTGCCAAAAAAACAGAGACCTCCATGCCGCACTTGATCAGGTCGGCCGGATCCATGGCGGCGACGTCGAACTGCGTCAGGGCGGGCTCGCTGATGCGCGGCAGTACCACCTGCAGTGCGCTCACGTTCATATTCATGAGATCCATCAGGCTGACGCCACGCAGGGCGCCGGACTTGGGGCGGCGCAGGGTCAGCTCGGTGATTTGGGTATTGCCGCGCGCCAGCGGTTCGTCCAGTTCGACAACAACGGTTTCGATTTTGGGGACGGTTGTGGTGGTCATGGTGGTTCCTTGTCAGATTGGGAATTGGGAGAGGCAGGCGGCGGGATGCCGCCTGGCCATTACAGGCCGATAGCCTTACGGATGTCGGCGCGGCGATCTTCGCCGCCGACGATCTCGATGCCGTTCATGAAGTCGAAATCGAACATCACTTCGTTGTCGATGGTGAGCTTGTAGGCGCTCAGGGGCATGCTGAACTTATGCGAGGTGTCGTCGCCCACCTTGGCATTGCCCATATCCACTTCTTTATAGCGACCGCGCACGGTGATTTCCACCGCCTGCACGGAGCCATCATCGTCGTTCTGGTAAGCGCCTGCGAAGCGCAGTTGCACGGCACCGTGGGACTTGGCCGCGTATTGCTTCAGGGCTTCCTTGACCAGGCCGCCGGCGGTCCACTCCAGCTGGATGGCTTCTTGGCCCAGGTCCACCGAGACCGGACCGGACATGCCGCCCGCGCGATATTCCTCCATCTTGCGCGACAGCTTCGGCAAGGTCACCTCCGTGGCCATGCCGGCAAAGCTGATGCCGTTCTCGAACAGGTTGAAATCCTTGAGTTTGTGGGGCATGCCCATGTCTTGCTCCTATGATGTGATGTCGGGAGGCGGCCGGGCGTACCGGCCAGCTACCCATTAGGCGGCGACGCGCGCGGCGAAGTCGGCCAGGTATTGGTCAGTGATGCGCTGCTGGAACAGCAGGTTTTCCACGGGAGGAACTGGCGTATAGCCGTAGTCGATCACGAGCTGGCCGGCCTTCAGGGTTTCCTTTTCGTTGAACTGCTCGTCGAACCAAGCTTCACCGTCGATGATGTAGCCGCTGGCCTTCAAGGATCGGAACTTGGCATTGATGCTCGCCACCAGATCCTTGACGAGCGAGGGCGTCATCGGCAGGTCGACATAGACCATGTGCGCCTCGGCAATGGTGTCGGCCAACACCTGTGCTGTGCGGGTGTAGTTCTCGAAGGGGAAGTAACCGCCCTGGATTTCGCAGGTGCGCGAGCCCCAGAAGCGGTAGCCGCTCATGTTGATGAGGGTAGTGACTTCCTTGGCGTTGAGCACGCCGGCGTCCGTCGCCGGGTCTTGCAGATCCCAGAACACGTCCCGGCTGATGCCGGTCGGGCCGTTCACCACCACATTGGACAGCGTCTTGTGCCAGCCGGTCTGCTCGTCGATCTTGGCGCGCAGGCCCAGCGCGTAGGCCACGGCCGAGATGCTCACATCGGCATTCGAGGTTGTGTCCCACGAGACGAATTCCGGCCAGATCAGCATGACCTCACGCTGGCCAAACTCGGTACGGTAGGCCGTGGCTGCGACCACCGTGGCGCAGTTCCAGCACGATGCGTAGACGAACGCGCGCAGGGTCTGCGCCAGGGAGGCCAGTGCATTGGTGACCGCCTTTGTATCCAGACCCGGCGCACCCAGGATGCGCGGCTTGATGCCGAGCTTGGCTTGCGCCGCCAAGAGAGCCTTGGAACCGGTATAGCGGCCCTCGGCCGAGACGCCGCCGATGACCAGGCTGGTTTGCTCGGCTTCGTCGTCGCCCTCAGCCACGCGCACGAGCACCACCAGGGGTTTAGCTTGTGCCGCAATGGCTTCCAGCACGCGGCGCATGGTGCCGCGCTTGCCAGCCTTGGCCTGCGCCGCGACAACATTGGTAATCAGAACTGCGGTATCCAGCGGGAAGGCAGTCGCATCCGCATCATCGGCCGTGACGATGACGCCGATGACGGCGGTGGAGATGGTACGGATGGGGCGCGTGCCTTCGTTGATTTCGATGACGCGCACGCCATGGTGATAGTCAGCTGCCATTTGATAACTCCTAGTGAGTGCGGTTTAGGCTTGCGCCGGGGATTCTGCGGTCGGCTCTTCCACCGGTTCCGCCGGCGCGGGAATTTCTTCGATGACCCACTCGCCGGCGGTGTCGTATTCCGGATCCATCGGACGGAAGGGCGAGAGCCAGCGCGCGCGGTGTCCAGTCGGGATTTCCGGCACGGCCGTCTGCACTGCCTGATAAGGCACGTTGAGACGATCCTCCATTGGGAAGGGGTAAGCAGTCACGGTATGCAGAAAAATGCCGTTGTCGTCGGTCTGGTAGCAAGTAATCGGGGGCATGATCAGAGGTGAATACGTGGATTGAATGCGGTATGTTTGGGGGCTGTTTCTGCGCCTGCGATGCCGGCGGCCACAACACCGGTCACGGCTCGCGTGCCAATGGCTTGTGAGCCCCCCGCGCCGTAGGGAACGACATCAGTGCCGCCCACCCCGCTGGAAAAGATCAGGCCGTGGTTGTGGTCCTTGAGCGTGTCGCCCTTATAAGCGCCAAGTGTGCGCGCACTGCCGTTATCGGCATCGGTGCCGGTGAAACGGGGAAACACGTCACGCAGATCCGGAAAGCGGAAGGTATTGGCATCCACATCGGCAAACTTGAACGTCTTCGCGCTCCAACTCGCGGCGGCGACGCTATGCCCGTTCTGCTGCGCCCATGCCCAAATCGATGCCTGGCTAGTCTTCGAACCAAGCCCGCCGACCAAATCGGCCTCATACGATCGAGGTGCAGCCGTGGTGCCAAATTCCAACGCACCACAGCGCAAGGTGCGGTAACCATGAAACTCGCCAGTGCCGGCCACGTCCACCCACTCCATCAGGCCAATGCTCTTGACCATCACGACATCGACCAGCTTCTTTGCGGGAATAGCCGTCAGGAACGGAATCACGCCCGCCATGGCTTGAGCAATCGCGCTGGCCACAAACTCGATATTGGCCACCTGCCCCACATCGGCACCGGCCGCCGGAGTAGGTGCTACCGGCTGGCCAGTGAACACCGGGGATTTGAGCGGTGCCAGGTCGGCATGCGTATGCGCTTTCGGTGCCGCATAGGCCACGATGGCATCATCCGCATATTTGCGAGTGGCCAGCACCACCGCCGGATCAATTTTCAGCTCGACGGCTGCGGTGCTCGACACCAACAGGACAACGCGCACGACCTGATCCTTTCCGGCACCGTCACTCAGCAGAGGCTTATAGCTGGGCGGGCAGTTCGCGACTGCGCACAAGTTGCCGGCATCGTCGAAGATGCCGATTTCACGCACCCACCAGCCGCCGACATCTGCCGGCAGCACCTGTTCGATGATGATTTGGCTGGCGTTCTTCGGATCCTTGTCGAGAGTGTTGATCGGGGCGCGGCGCTGTTCCTTGATCAGGCTTGTCTGCTTGCGGTCGGGCACCGGCACGACGCCATTACCATCGCCCACGGCCATGTGCGTGAGCTTCAGTGGAATGCCCAGCGCCAGAGCATTGGCGATTCGGGCCTCGCCGATCTCGGTCGGAATAGAAAAATAGGTGCTCATGGGTAGATGCTCATGATTTCGATGATGTGGGTGGCACAGCCAATAAATGGCCGGCCGCTTGCCTCAATGCTTTCAGGTGACCAGGGATAGACCGTGATGGCCTCGCCGAACTGCGCATAGGAGCCGACATTGATTTTTCCGCGGGTCTCCAGATGGATGCGCAGCCCGGTCAGATGACGCGATAGCGGCTTGGCGTCGTCAATGAGCCGTTCCATTTCGAGGAACATTTCATCGGTGATGCCCGAATCCAGCACGCCGACCTCAAGCGCGAAGGTGCCGCGTGGTCCGCGCGGTTCGGTCTGCCACCATTCACTGATCTTGATGATGTAGCCCAGGGATTCGACTACGCCGCGCACGGCAGCGATGGTGCCCTTGTGCTGGTGGATGTAGCGGGCGGCCTTGATCGTGCCGCGCTTGATGGTCTCGGGCCAGGTGTCGTCCCAGCGATCCACCGAAAAGGACCAGGCCAGGAAGGGCAGCAACTCCACCGGGCAGCGGTCGGGATTCCACAGCAGACGAAGCGGCACCGGCGTGTCGGCCAGGGCGGCGCACGCGCGCGCAAGAGCTCGCTCCAGGGGTGTGGTATTGGGCGGCAGGGTCGGGACCGGGTTATACATCGTCCACCTCTTCCAGCACCTCGGCGGTGATCGTGATGCCGGTGCAGCGTGCCGCTTGCGTGCGCCCGCACAGAATGTCCGCCGCCGGGGATTTCACGACGACATTGCGCACGCCTTCGACCTTCAGTGCAGCCACGTAGGCATTGCGATAGACGCTATAGCCGAGCGGGCGCAGCGGCTTGGAGATGGCGGCCGCGTTCGACCGGGCGGCGTTCAGAGCGATGGGCGCCTCTGGACCTTTCTCGACATACACCACCGCTTCCAGCTCGTAGTCGGTGACCTGGCCCTGTACCACCGAGACCAGATCGCCCAGGGGCCGGACATCCTCGGCCGACAGTGCGGCATCGACGGTTTGCAGCAGGTCAGCCGGCGCCTGCCAGTTATCCGAGTTCGCCAAGACGGCCACCACGACTTCGCACGGTGCTGGGCTGACGGCGCGCGCGTCAAGCACGCGGCCGTCAGCACTGCGCGCATGGAATTCATAGGCATTGCGCGGGCCGGCCGTCGAGAGCGCGTCAGGCGCCTCCTGAATGCGCAGGCGGTACGCATCGTCACCTTCCAAGACCTCGGCCACCGGTGGCGAGGCGTCCGGATCAGCTTCGACCAATACCAAGCGCTTCACGTTGGTATTGGCGCCGATCTGGTCGAGGTCTGCTCCGATGGCAAACGACAACATGACTGCCTTGGCGGCATCGTTGACGCGGTTGCGCAGCAACAGCTCTTGATAGGCGTTCTCCTGCAGCAGCTTGGTAGCCGGCTCAGACTCCAGGGACAACACATTAGCGGCTGCCTCGCGCTCGTCTTCCGGCAGCAGCGCCAGCACGGCCGCCTTGCGGCTGGCCAGGATCGTTTCGAAGTCGAGGGTTTCCAGCACTTGCGGTGCCGGCAGCAGCGACAGGTCGATGGGCGAGCTCATTGCGTCGCCCCTTCACGGATCTGCACGGAGAATTCGACAGCGGTGCCATTGGTCACGCCCTGCAGCACCACAGAGATTGCGCCGCTGGCGTCCCGGTTGATGTTCACCGACGAAAGAGAAATGCGCGGCTCCCACAGCGTCAGGCGATAGGCCACGGCGGCATAGATGCGCATGACCGTCACCCCATTCAGGGGCTGGTCGATCAGCTCGGGAATTTCCGATCCATAGGCACGGCGGTAGATTCGGGTGCCCAGCGGCGTCATGAGGATATCGCGCACGGACTGCCGGATGTGATCCAGCAGAGATATGCTGCTGCCGGTAGAGGCGTTCATGGCGATCATGGCAGCGGCACTCCCGACTTCTCATCACCGCGCTTGATCTCGCCGTGCGGGTGATTGCGCAGGCTGATATTGCCGGCCTTCACATCGCCGGTCGCGTTCACCTCGCCATCGATGACCATCGCGGTGCCACCGTCACCACCCAGGACCTTCGCACCATTGTTCAGGGCGCTGAAGCCTTCCACAACGAGATTGCCTTTGATGGTCACATTGCCGGTGCAGGTAGTTTGTTGTGCATCGGCGGTCACCGCATCTGCCTTCACCAGGGCCGAGCTGCCGGCCGGCAGTATGGCTGACAGCGAGTGTTTGCTGAAATCGTAGAGCACCACAGCGCCATCCGGGTAGTGGATGGAGCGGATATTGAGGGAGGTTTGCGGCGCCGGCGAATCGGCCGAGAACAGGCCGGCCAGGACTTTACCTTGGGTCAGGTCGCCATTGGGCGAGAAGACGATGACTTGCTCGCCCACGGACGGCGGGCACCAATCGATGACATCACCCGCGCGCAGCGCAATCCACTGCAGCCAGGTGGTGAGCAACGAAGGCGACAAGCGCACGCGCACCTTGTCCGCATTGATCTCGGCAATCTTGCCGGTACGGATCAAATTTGGGATGGTGCGAACGAGTTCGGAGAGGTCGGGCGTCATGCAACCCATGTTGCCGGATCGCGCGTGCGAAGGCACGTGCCGGCGGGTTGATAACGCTGATTATGGATTAGCTTTGAGCGCTATCTTGCGTTTGTATAATTTTGCATTCTGATAGCACTCTTCGGTAGACAGATATGAATTGTTCTACGACGCCCCAACTCTTGGAAAGGGGAACATTTGTGAGCAAAACCGCTAACACTTGTAATAGGAGTCTGTAACTGGGAACAAAGCTTTTTTCATAAACTTCACCGAGCTTATCGTAAAGAGTAGCGAAGCCCGCATCTTCCGCATACAAGATCTTATTTCTGAAATCGGCCCTATCCGTTACGAATTCCTTTACCGACTTTCCCGCTCTTTCCCTAATAAATCTAGAGAATTCCAAGAACAGTTCGGCGTCCGAAACACGTTCATCATCTTCCCCCCGGTTTAGCTGCACGTCTAATGGATTTAAATCGAAAGATTTCTTGCTGTTCTCGGGAGAGATTCTCAATATGACTCGATTGTTTTTACGCACAATATTTGCTGTCCACCTCAGGCCTTCAAATCCTTCCAGGTGAACTCCGGTGCTGAATATGTTTTCGAAGATGCTAGCTAAGCAGATCAACACAGGCGGAAAGGCAAGCTTCACATAGTGATTTTTATATTTTTTAATAAAATCACTATGCTCGGGCATCCGAGTGGCATTCAGCTTCAGTTGTTCAAATATAGCTACGACCAATTCTTCTTCTGCTGCTATTAGCCGTATGAAGCCCATCTCATCGTCGACATCAATTAATCGTTGAGCCTTGTTTATATGGTCGGCAGATTTGGCAACTCTGGACGATACTTTTCGCGGTGCGACATCAAAGATCAGACTCACGATATCTTTGCTGGCGATCTGCTCAAGAACAATAACGCTCACTTCATTTTTCTTGTTCATTTGTGCGTTCCTATAAGTTCAGATGTCGGATCAGTAATTCTCGCACGTTGGTTAAATCTTCGCTTCTGAATCCCAGCAGAGGCCGTGCTGGGTATTTGTAGCTTGGCCCGCGCGGTGCCACCTTGTCCTGTAGTCCTTCATGATGCACGCGAGCAATACGCGCTACCTTGCCGAAGAAACCGACCGATGCCTGGTTGGCATCCGCCTGGACCTTCAGGTAAATATTCGTGCGCAGCTTGTTGAACATGGCCGCTTTCTGTCGCTTGATCCGACCAGACTTGCCACGTAGTTCCTTGCGGTTCTTGCGCGCCGGGTAGGGCGTACCATCGGGCGACACCTGCTGAGCGATCAGGCGCGCATGCTCGCGCCGTAGATCATTGGCCACCTGGCGCACCAGCTGGCGCCGTTGCGCCGGCTGCACCTTGGCGATCAGGGCGCCGGCCCATTCTTCGAGGCGTTGCAGATCGTCGCTCATGGCAGCTTCGGTACGTCCCATTCGGCCAGCAGACTATCGCCCTGGTAGAGCTGCCAGAAGTCATCAGCGAATGGCGGGGTGATGTGAGGCTCGGCCGCGTGGATGATCTCCAGCCGGCCGCCGTCCTGCCGCTTCACAATGGTGCGCTCGGTGAGCGCCAGCTTGATCGACAGATCGAGAGAATCGGCGCTATTCATGTCCACTTCGAAGCGGATGGCTTTCTTGGCGTTCTCGGGGTTGGCGAAGGATTCACGCTGATGAACCCGCATCCAGGCCAGCAGCGGCACGAATACCAGATCGAGGTCCAGGCCGATATCGGTCAAGATCAGGTTCAGCACATAGTCATACTCGAAGGAGAGTCCGGCCGTGCCCGTGGCACGCGATCCGCCCTCATCGATGAAGATGTGCAGCTTGTCCGGATTCTGTGCCAGATCCTTAATGGCCTTGCGCAGGTAATCCCGCAGGTTCTTGGGCTTGTACATTCAGTTTGTCGCGCAAGGCGTTGTAGGCGTCGATCAGGGCATTGCTTTGTCGGATGGCGTCATCACCTTCGCTGGCGATGTCATCAAAAAACTCTGCTGCCGCTGGCGTAAGTTCGGCTCGCGCTTCCTGGCCAGCTCCGCCGGCAGTGCTGGTATCTGTGCAACGGGCCCCGGCGGACACTGCAGCGACGACGGGGACTGACAGCCGGATAGCGCCGCTGCGCACGCCAGCAATGTAAGTGTCTTTCTCATGGCGGGCGGCATCCCTTTCATTGGTGAGCTTGTCGGTAATGGCCTGGATAGCGTTGCGTGCGTTGCGCTCGGCCTGCAGCACCTGTTGCGTGCGTTCGGCCCTGGCATCGGCCGCTGCCTGATTGGCCACGGCAATGCCGGCCTTCAGGTGGTCAATGTCGGCATCCTTGCGCCATCCCTGGATGACCCAGGCGGATATAAAGGCCACCGCCAGCAAGCTGACGCCGAGCCCAGCACGCAACCGGGTGCGCCAGGTGTCGTTCAGCGTCATGCCAACACCCCGCCGGCATCCAGGAAGGCCAAGTGCAGTTCCTCGCTGGTTTTCAGGGTCGGCAGCAAGATGGCTTCGCCGCCTTCCCGCGTAAATGCCTTTTCGAGATCCAGGTAGCGATGCTCGAACTGACCATAGCCGGCACCTGGCAAGGAAGCCCAAATGTTCTTGCACTTGGCGATGGCGTCGGCCAGGCGGCCGGCATCAATATCCGGCAAGGCCCGGCATTCCTTGATCTGCTGCAGGGCGATGGTGTCTTGCACCTCCGGCCCGAACCCGGTCAGCGCGAGCTGCTTGCGGTAGATATCGTAGTAGCGCATCAGCAACTGATACGCGCCGGCTGCCGTGGACCAATTCTTGATGCGAGGAATCCAGACGCGCACGCGCGGATGGTCGGCGTAGCTGGTAAAACGGGTGCGCCCGACGATCTGGTCATAGCCGCGGTCGCGCGTGGTCGGCGAATTGGACGTGCCTTCGGAGAAGCGCAGCATACCCAGGAAGGCGCGGCGGTTGTCGGTGGCGTTCACAGCGTTTCCTTCACGTCGCGCGCCAGCTCGGCAATGTCCTTGCCCTGGCGTCGCTGAAACCACAGCGCCACCGCCCGAGTGATCCACCAGGCCGGCGCACCCACCATCAAATCGACCGGTTTCGGGCCGAGCACGGCGGCAATCGTCGGCACATGCTGCAGCAGCACCGAAAACGCCAGGTCGCCAAACATGATGGAGAACGCCCCAGCGCAGGCCAGACGCACCACGAACTCCTTTTCGTTGAAGGAGCCATCGAGATTGCGCGGCGGCAGGACGATATAGAGCAGCGCGGCACCGACCATGCCGAGCACGGCCTTGATGCCGTAGATTTTCAGGATGGCAGCGATGCCACCAGCGGATTCTGCTGCCATAACGTGGTTTCCCCTTGTCAGTGATTTGGTATTCATGTTGTCAATCCCACAGGCTGATGCTGTCTTGCGTGGTGCTGGGCGCTTCTGCTGCAGTGGGCAGCGTGACCATCGTGCCCGATGGCAGCACCGCCCCCAAGGCGGCCAAGGTTGGATTGAGCGCTAACGCCTGCTCCACATAGCCGCTACTGGCACCCAGGTAGCGAAACACCAATGCATCGAGCGTGTCGCCCTGCTGGCTGCGCACCTGCATCAGATCAGCTCCACGGTCGCATGCGTGCGGCCGAGAATGTCATTGATGGCCCAATGGCCGTTACGGCGCTGCACGTCCGGCGCCGTGTCCATCCATTCCATGTTCTTCTTGTCGGTCAGCGCGCTCGCGGTAGTGTCGTAGTCCCGATAGCTCTCGAAGATGTCTGCCTTGGCGAAGCTGTAGACGGCACGACGGTAGTGCGCGACGTACTGGCTTTCGCCGTCCACCTTGAGCGCGGGCACCTCTTCCAGCTTCTGGATGCCCTTGGCCAGGTAACTGGCCTGCCATTCACGCAGTAGCCGATTCGTGGTCAGGATCGCGTCCACCAGGGCCGGACGCAGGCGCGCGTCGGTCACGGTCGAATCCAGCCGCATAGCATCCCGCATGGCTGGCATGCTGATGTCGGGGAAAAAGCCGTCATTGGTGATGGCCTTCACGTCCGCCGGCATGGTCGGCCCCGCCGTTACCGGCACCTCGTCGATATAGCTCATGGTTTTGAATATGTGGGGGGCGGTGGCCGAGACATCCGACGAACAATGTCGCTTCCGTCTCGGGCCGCCCCTGCGCCGTGGGGTGCTCTTTACTTGGCCGGTTCGGCGAACTTTTTGAGTCGCCGTTCCAGCCGCTCGATTTCCTTCTTGACGCCGGCCGCTTGGTGCAGCTCGCTCGCACGGGTGAGGTGCTGCAGCGAAGCCGAGGCCCTGTCAGCCGTGGCCGCCGTGATGTTCTCGGCGTCCACCTGATTGACTAACTCCAGCAGTGCCAGGCCCAGCGCCTTATGCACCTTGGCACGCGCCTGGTCGGGGGTATCGGCATTGCCGGTCATGGCCAGCACCTGTTGCAGGATCTCGGCCGCGCGGGCCGGGTCATCCTTCAGCTTGCCGCCCAGGCTGGCGCCGGCGAAATCGTCCTGCAGCAGCGTGGGCAAGGTGCGGTTGTAGCGATCCGGTAAAGTGAACTTGTGTTCCAGCGCATAGGCCGAGAGCTGCAGGGCGCGTTCGTAGTCACCGACATCGATGTGCCACACCAGCACATTGACCAGAACTTCGTCGTGGGCGCCACGGCCGCCCGACAGTACGCCATCAATCCAGTCCTGATAGGCCGGCAGCAGGGTGGCCTTCATCTCGATTTTGCGTTCGATGGATTGGATGTTGGACAGCGTGCGCCGGTCTTCGTGGAGCTTCATCAGCATCAGCTCATAGGCGCTGCCGGTGGTCACGCCGCCCGGCTCGCCGGCGGACGCCGCCAGCTTGCCGAGCATGCGCTCCCGGTGGCGCGCAGCAGGAGACAGGCGGGACATCAGGCGCCGCCCGCTGCCGCATCCTGCAGCACCACGTTTTCCACCAGGGCGGCCAGGCCCTCGTCCTCGATCACATAGGCGTCATTGGACGATTCATAGTTCTCGATGCGGTCGGCCTTCGGTTCGTCCACCACACGACGACGGCGGCCGCCGTTCTGGAAGTAGATCGACAGGTTGTCCAGGCGGGTAATCAGCATGGCATTGGCCGGGAAGGACGGCACGCGCACCGCCGGCAGGCCGCCGATACGCTTCTGGCTGATGATGATGTCTGCGGCCAGAGTCTCGGTCGGGGCCTTGTCCTTGTTGATCAGCGGGAAATACTTGTCGTGCAGCAGTTCACGGCCGACGATGACCACCAGGCCGGTATCGTCCTGATACCACGGGTCCAGATTGGTCACCGCGTCATATACGGCAGCATCGAGGTTCGCATAGTCCGCACCGGCACCACCGCCGATGATCACCTTGCCGGGCAGGTCCTGGCCGACCAGGCCCATGACGCGCTGCGGCGAGTTCTCGCGGATCTGTTGCAACCAGCCCTTGTTCACGTCCTGCAGCAGCGGATACTGCGTCAGATTGGTATCCGCCGCGACCTTCACGCCGTTGAAACCGATCATGATGCGGTCCAGCGCCTGGCGCTTCAGGATCGCATTGGCCACGCGGGTCTGGAAGTCTTTGAACTTGGCCCAGGCATCCAGCTTGGCATAGGTGATGTGGGTATCGAAATTGGTCTTCTCGCAGCGATAGCGGGTGTTCGTCATGGCCGACGCATCGCGGGTGCTGCGGCGCTTGTCGCCGCGCGTATCGGTGCGGCTGGCGATGGGGCCGGACACACCCAGGCCGATTTTCTCGCCTTCCAGCTCATCGACGCCGATGATATTGATGCTGCCCAGGAATTCGGACGATTCCTGCATTTTGTCTTCGAGCTTCTGCTGCACGCTCGGGTCCACCGAGAAGGTGGAGTGGACGGCGCCGCCGGCGACATCATTGAGCGTGGCCAGGCGCGAGGTGTAGGCGTTATAGGCGGCGCGGGTCTGATTCTTCATGTGTTCTGCTCCAGTGAAATGCGGAAATGGGTTGCTTCGTCGGCCGGTGGCTTAGAACTCGGTCTGCACGGTACCGCTGTTGCCGCCACCGGTGGCTGGCGGGCGCTGCACTTTGCTCTTGTCGGTCAGGTTGATGGTTTGGCGGAATTGCTCGGCAGCGGTCGATTCATCTCCCACGCGCTTTTCCAGCTTCTCCAGCCGGGCCACCGCCTCGGCCACATCCTTGCCCGCCTGCGTGGCGGACTGCGCGAACTCGCCGACCTTCTCGGCCACGGCGGTCATGGCGGCGACCACGTCGGCGTGCTGGGCATCAGCCTTCTTCTCACCACCGCCGATGCGGCTGAACAATTGCTTGATGGTTTCGGCCACGCTCGGGCCGTCTTCTTCGAATTCGAGCTTGGCCTCGATGGCTTCAGAGAACAGGTTCTCCGGCTTCAGCTTGCGGGGAGTAAAGGGCGAGGCCTTGGGATTGGTGGCCGAGAACTGCAGAATCTCGGTGCCCAGGCTGGCGGGGCTGTCGGTCACGGCCAGGCCGACCAGATAGGAGTTGCCGGTATCAGCGAACTTGTCGGCCAGCTCGATGCTGGTGAAAATCTTTTGGCGGTCCTTGTTCATGGCGATCAGCGCGGGCGTGGGTTCGATCTGAGCGAACAGGGCCAGGCGCTTGCCGTTCTCGGTGTCGACCTCTTCGGCCTTCACTGCCAGCACATCGCCGTAGGCCTTGAACGGGCCATCAGGAAGCAAGCTGCGCAGGTGTTCGACCCACACGCGAGCACCGTAGGTTTTCACGTTGTAGCTGTCGGCCATCTGCTGGATTTGCTCGCGGCTGATGCTACGGCCGTCGGTGGTCGCGCCCTCGGTCGCGACGCGGAAAAATTTGCTCTTGGTTGCCATGAGTTTTCGCGCTCGTTATCGGTTGATCGGATAACGTCATCTTCTGCCGATGGGCGAAATGCATCAATCAAGTGAGGGTTGTTATCAGGGATAGCGACTCGGCAAAGTCCCCGCTACGCGCGCGCGCCGCCTACGCTTGCGGCATGTTAGAAATTCCAGAAGACATCAAGGACAACATCGACCAGGCGGCCGAGCCTCGGCACGTTGCGCGCCGGCTCTATTTCGAGGGCTGGCGCATCTCGTCGATTGCGCGCCACCTGAAGATTAAGCGTTCCACCGTCAATAGCTGGAAGCACCGGGATGAATGGGAAAAGGTCTCGCGCCTTGAGCGCGTAGAGATTGCCCTTGAAGCGCGCATAGTGCAACTGATCGCCAAGGAAGTAAAGGGCAATGGCGAGTACAAGGAACTCGACGCCCTCATGCGCCAACTTGTGCAGGCCGCACGCGTGCGCCGCTATGAGCAGCCGGGCGGAAACGAAACCGACCTCAATCCCAAGCTCGCCAATCGCAATGCCGGACCGAAGAAGAAACCGGTGCGCAACGAGTTCAGCGAAGAGGCGCAGCAGCGTATCGTCGAGGCCTTCAATGATTCGCTCTTCGATTATCAAAAGGTCTGGTACCGAAACGGCAGCGAGCGCACTCGCATCATCCTGAAATCGCGCCAGATCGGCGCGACCTGGTACTTCGCCCGCGAAGCCTTGATTGATGCGATCCAGACCGGGCGCAATCAGATTTTTCTGTCGGCCTCGAAATCGCAAGCGCACGTCTTCAAGCAATACATCATCCAGTTTGCGAAGGACGCATGCGGTGTTGAGCTGTCCGGCGATCCTATCGTGCTGCCCAATGGCGCGCACCTGTATTTCCTCGGAACGAATGCACGCACCGCCCAGGGCTACCACGGCAATTTCTATTTCGATGAATTCTTCTGGACGCACAATTTCACCGAGCTGAACAAGGTGGCGTCCGGCATGGCCCTGCATAAAAAGTGGCGTAAAACCTACTTCTCCACACCTTCGGCCACCACGCACCAAGCCTATCCCTTCTGGACCGGCGAGGCGTTCAACAAGCGCCGCGCCAAGGGAGAGAAGGTCAACATCGATGTGAGTCACAAGCGGCTGTCATCTGGCTTCACCGGCGAGGACAAAATCTGGCGTCAGATCGTCACGATCATGGACGCGGCGGCCGGTGGCTGCGACCTGTTCGACATCGACGAACTGCGCGACTTCGAATACTCGCCGGACCAGTTCGACAACCTGTTGATGTGTAACTTCATCGACGATTCCGCGTCGGTGTTCCCCCTGGCTGATCTGCAGCGCGGCATGGTCGATTCGTGGGTAGATTGGGACGACTACAAGCCCTTCACGGCACGCCCCTTCGGCCACCGCCCTGTGTGGATCGGCTATGACCCTTCGCTGACGGGCGACAGCGCCGGCTGTTCGGTGATTGCCCCGCCACTGGTCCCTGGCGGCAATTTCCGCATCCTTGAGCGGCACCAATGGCGCGGCAAAGATTTTGCGGAACAGGCCGCGCTCATCAAGGAAATGTGCGGCCGCTACAACGTGCAGTACATCGGTATCGACACCACGGGCATGGGCGTGGGCGTCTATCCCCTGGTGAAACAGTTCTTCCCAGGTGCCACCGCCATCAGCTATTCGCCGGAGGTCAAAACGCGGATGGTGCTCAAGGCACAAAACATCATCCGCAGTGGCCGCCTGCAGTTCGATGCAGGCTGGACTGACATCGCGCAGTCCTTCATGGCCATCCGCAAGATACTCACGCCCAGCGGCCGCGCCATCACCTATGACGCTGGCCGCTCGGAAGAAACCGGCCACGCTGACTTGGCCTGGTCGGTCATGCACGCCCTCGACTACGAGCCCTTCGAAGGCACCACCGCTAACAACACCTCTTCCATGGAGTTCTTCTGATGAAACACAGAGCACGCCGCCGCGCGGCTGCATCCGACAATACCCTGCCGGCCAAGGTCGAGGCGCCGTCGCCGGCCGTTGAGGCGTTTTCTTTCGGCGACCCGTCACCCGTGCTGGAAGGCCGGGACATGCTGGCCGACGTCGAGTGCTACCGCAATGGCGATTGGTACGAGCCGCCCTTGAGCATGGTCGGCCTAGCCAAGTCATTGAATGCCAGCGTCCACCATGCCAGCGCGATCTGGTGCAAGGTCAATATCCTGGCGTCGACCTTCCAGCCGTCCGCCGTCTTGTCGCGTGGCGACTTCACGCGTCTGGCGCTGGACTTCCTGTTGTTCGGCAACTGCTACGCCGAGCGGCGCGAGAGCATGACGGGCAAGCTCTTGAACCTCAAGCCGGCATTGGCCAAATATACGCGTGTGGGCGTGGAGCCAGGGCGCTACTTCTTCGTCAACGGCTGGCGAGACACCTACGAATTTGAGCGGGACGGTATCTGGCACCTGCAGGCCCCTGACATCAATCAGGAAGTATATGGCGTGCCTCAATACGTGAGCGCGCTGCAATCGGCCTGGCTCAACGAATCCGCCACGCTCTTCCGCCGGCGCTACTACCTCAACGGCTCGCATGCCGGCTTCATCCTCTATATGACCGACACGGCCAGCAACGTCAATGACGTGGACAAGCTGCGCGAGGCGATGCGCAACAGCAAAGGTCCTGGCAACTTCCGCAACCTGTTTGTCTATGCGCCAGGCGGCAAGAAGGATGGCCTGCAGATCCTGCCGGTTTCCGAGATCGCCGCCAAGGACGAATTCTTCAACATCAAGAACTGCACGCGCGACGACGTGCTGGCCGCGCACCGCGTACCGCCGCAATTACTCGGGACCATGCCCAACAACACCGGCGGATTCGGCGATGTGACGAAGGCCGCCGCCGTCTTTGGCTGCAACGAAATTGAGCCGCTGCAGGCGCAGTTCCTTTCCTTGAACGAGTGGGCGGGCCAGGACGTGGTCCGCTTCCGTCCCTATCAACTTCCTACCAATGAGGGCAAATAACCATGAGCGATCACGCCGACAACGCGGACAGCCGCATCTATCGTACTATCGCGGCTGGCCTGGCAGTCGCCCGACGAGCGCCAGCTCTTCAGCCAGACTGCCGCTGCCATTTCTGTGATGAGGTGGTGTCGCCGAATTTGCTGTTCTGTAATATCGACTGCCGTGATGACTATCAGCGCGAGAAAACTGCCTTGCAGCGAGCCGGCCTGAGCAGCAGGTGAGTCAATCGGTAGAAATAAAAAGGCCTCGCAGCAAATGCTACGAGGCGAAGATGCAAGTGTAGGGGCATCCTGCGTTGCATTGGGGAAGCCCCCGAGTAGGGGGCATCAGAATGTAGCATATTGCTGCCTATTTCGCATTTCTAAATGTTTTTCAAGTCCTTGATTTAGCTGGTGCAATGAAATAGATTGAAATCTCCTCCTCCAAATCAGTGTGGTGGTTTGGTTTAAGCCCGCCTTCCAACCGGTAGCGGGCTTTTTTCTAGTAAAGTATTCGAGCAGCTTGCGCCATGACCGTGCAGATATGCAGCGCTCCAACTACTGGTGCGCTTCATCTCTTACTTTGCTCGCTATCTTTGCATGCGCGGTCCAGATAGCCATGCTGCACAGGCTGTCGAAGTCCGGATAAACGGTCGCGGTATCCCTGATGATCTCAATGTCACTTCCTTTGCGGAGTTCAATCGCCATACGCCATCCACCCCCAATTTCGTATCCGATGATGAGGATTTCGAATCCTTGATAGTCGAAGCTATAGTTGAGCGATTGCATGATGAAAAATTCTGGAAGCCGCCCGTATATCATCCCCGGGGTGTTTTAGTAGAAGGTGCAGGGAATTGCTCTTCCAAATTTCTGTGCGTCGAAGATAGAGTTTAGACAAACGAGCGCTAACAACAAGCTGAGCCACGAAGGCGTCAATGCTGAGTGCCGCCGGTTGATTTGAAGAACCTCTCTCGGGAAGTCTCCAATAAGGGTGTCCCCGCTACCACGCACAGCCAGGCCTGAGCAAATTCCACAACGCCGCGTTCGGTCTGCCGTCGTTCGATCCCCTTGATGACCATGCGCGATGCCTTGATGGCATCCACTTGGACATCCATCAGCTCCATGATGACCTCCCCGCTGTCGCGCTGCAGCCTGGCACCCTTGATCGGCCGGCGCCGGTCTCCATCCTCGAAGACGCCCACGCGCAGCTCCCCGATGTTGCGCGCTTCATCACCCAGCAGCTCCCGGGCAATCTCCACGCCGTTGCGGCGCATCTGATAAACGATCACTTGCATGCTTACCTCACGCGCGGCAGCGCCGCCCAATCGGTTGTGTAATGGGGCGTCACGTGCTCGAAGCGCGCCGCCCAGCGGTGCGGACCGGCGGCGCTGGCCAGGCGCACGGTGTCGCGTCCGAAACGCTTGTTGATGCTGTCGAAGGCCGCCATCAACGGTGCCGATGACATCGCCGACACGCCGCTGCCAAAGAGCGTGGCCTGACGCGCCTGGCATTCGGCCAGATCCATCAGCATGATGCCGGCCTTCTTGTAGAGGAACTCGGGCCGGTAGATCCGGCGCAGACCCCACATCGCCGCCTTGACGATCACCCGCAGATCATCGGTCGGCTCGGGCAGGGGCACGGTGCGGCCGTTGTTGTATTGCGGTTCGTCCACCACCACCTTGTCGCCCTTGACGATGTGCGCCGCTCATGCACCAGCCGACCACATCGAAGAGGAAGGTGCAGGCGACGCGATCCACCAGGTATTGATTCAGGTCCAGCGGATCGGCGGTGTAGTCGGCAGCGGGGCTGGGTAAGCCGGCGTGCAGCTTGTGCGTGATGTGCAGGGCCAGCGGTCCGCCGGCGAACTGGATGGCCGGCACGGGCCTGACGGGACTCCCTGGCGGGATCGGCGCGGGGTAGGTGAGGCGTGACATATTGACAACTAGGGATGGTGATTCTTTGATAATACTGTATATACGTACAGTACAAATCACTTTCCCGGCCCTGCGCGCGCGGTTGCCCCCACCCCGCGCCTGCCCGCTACATAGGTCGGTTTTGACTCAGATTTGCGTCAAGCGCCGAAGTCCGTCCCGCCTGGCCTGACCGTGCTACTGGCGGGGATGAGATTTGACGCATTTTGACGCATGAAGCGCAAAAAAAAAGGAGCCAATGGCTCCTTTTCTTTCGCGACGTCTAAAAATCACTAGTAATGATAAATGTCACGAATCATTTTGATGGTCGCTCGCTCTTTTCCGCGTCCGTGATTTCGATTTTGCGCCG
The DNA here is from genome assembly GCF_017833835.1 of Herbaspirillum sp. 1130. Classification (NCBI taxonomy): domain Bacteria; kingdom Pseudomonadati; phylum Pseudomonadota; class Betaproteobacteria; order Burkholderiales; family Oxalobacteraceae; genus Herbaspirillum; species Herbaspirillum sp. 1130. Next base: position 1,790,792 of record NZ_JAFICQ010000001.1, on the reverse strand, counting down.
TTGCCCACAGCGACTCTTCAAAGCCCATTGATGCATAGAAAGAAAGAATTTCTTTGTCGTTGACGGCATCGGTTATAAGCAGGCGTGAAGCGGTGATGGTCGCCTGGCCGGTAATTTCACCGACTGCCAAATCAAGAATGCGGCGGCCAACGCCTTGGCGTTTTAAGTCAGAATGGACCGCCAACCGGCCGATTTTAATGGCAGGGTAGAAGCTTAGCGAGACCGGGTACGCTAACCCCAACTCCCCGACCTCCGTTTGATTAAGCGGAATCGCGTCGTTAGAAAGCGTTATAAAACCGACCAAACTAGGGAAGTCAGTGTGAAAAAGGCAACTGGTATGACTTAAATGATCGCTATGCAACGCTGCTGCTTGCTGCGTAAGAAATTCATCAAGTTCATCTCTGCCGGAGGTGAAGGAGTCAATACGATGCAACTCAGTCGGCTCAACTTCACTTATTGCAATAAGGCCCGTGAAGCCATCTTCCGACAGGTTCAAGCGGCTTCTTTCCTGAAGCGAGCAGTCGCTGACGACTCTTTCGCTGCACGTGCTTTGCGCGCCAACTCTGTTGCCCGTTGACGTTGCTGCGAAGTGATTGGAGTTTCAACAATGGCGCGGATTTGCTTCGCGGTCTCTCGAATAAGCTTGCGGCGGTCCGCAGCTGCCACTTCAACCTTTAAAACTGCGCCATATTTTCCCATGTGCTGGGAGCGAACAACTGTGGCTGCACCCACCTTGATTCGTGCGGGCTTGACGTCAGAAGCCTTCAGTTCCTTACGAGACACATCATGGTCGTCCACAACCTTTGCAATTACCGATTTCATGATTTTCTCCAAAGACCAAAAACAGCAGACATAACAACGAATAATAACAAAAACTGCAGCGCAGCACAGAATGTACACAATCGAACAGTCCCGTAGATCAAATTCCCAAGTTCAACTGTCTCCGATTTGCAAAAACTTGCGCCACAGCATCATTTAACCTGCCTTCGTCAAGCCCCTTGAGGATTACGAAGGGCTGCATCATTGGGTCAGCAAACCGATAGCGAAAGTTCCGAGACGAACCAAAACGTTGCAAGACGCAACCTCGTTCCTCTTCACAAAAGCTATTCATATGAAGTGCATATGTGGACGGCAAATAATTTTTTCCAGGGATGAGACGATTCAAGGAGCTTGCAACTGCGGACTGCTGAAATTGGCCTAGCTCGTCTGGCGGGGTCAACGCGCACGCGAGAAGGACAGACGCATATAAGGTCTCTCCCCGCTGGCTTTTAACTGCAGTATGGTAGCGCTCCTTGATTGACTGATCTAGCTCCGAGAGCGACCTACCGATAGCCTGATCCACATCGTCATGGCCTACGAAAAGGGACTTCTTCTCGATACAGTAGCGCGCCGAGTGCATCGCCAGAAGGTGCGTATAGTAAGGGAGTCCACGAGATAGAAAGACCATTTTCCATACTGCATCTTCGTCCGTTTTAACTCCGCATCGCTTAAACCGAGTAAGAATAATTTCGCTCAACTCATCTGTAGACATCCGGGGCATCTGAACTTGGATGAGCGAACGCGTAATGGAGTTGTGGCCGAGGATAAGACTGGAAACATCCTCGGCTACACCGACAATAATTACCGTGGCGTTCGTCGAGTAATCGGACAATGATTTTATGGTGTCAGCAACCTGGGTGGTCACTGACTTATCTAAAATCCGGTCAAACTCATCCAAAACGATTATGGGAGTTTGATTAGGAGAGAAATTGGAGAGGAGCAGTTGAACATCATCAGGGGAAAGAGGGCCAGTGATGTCGTCAGCAAATGTCCGGTTCTGTAGAACACCCTCCACCTCGACTGCAAAGGAAATCCGTTTGAACACCTTGGTCCAGAGAGAGGTAAAAGTATCATTTGGATCAGCGTTTACCCGAACATAAATCACTTCCTTGTTCGGTCGATGCATAACTAGCCGCAAGATATTTGCAAGCGACGTTTTCCCTACACCCCGCTCGCCATAGACTATTGCGTGACGCCCGCGCTGCAACACGGCATCGTGAAGTGACAGAATTTGTGCAGCTCGCCCGGCGAAGAGGTCTTTTTCTTGGACAGGTGCCCCTGGAGAGAACGCGTCTGTCACCTCTTGAAAGATGAAGTCCCAATCCGATTGAGCAGAAATATGCCTGGTGGCCATGGATTTCTTTTCATTTTTATTCATGGTTCAAATTTATCACAGCCACTACGCTATTCGCATTTGGCGGTATAAAATCCGCTTCGCAATTTCCGAACGACCGAGGCCCTGTAAGGGTTTCCGAGGCGCTAAAATTCGTAATTGCGAAGCAAAAAATGAGCTAAGTATTTGATAAAATTGAAATTCGCGCCGGACTTGTAATCAGGTGCTCCAGTTAGCAAAATGCCCGCGACCAGCGGGCATTTTGCATTTTGCATTTTGCATTTCGCTTTCGTTGTATTAGCGAGCGTCAATAACTTCATGTGAATATCGAATAATCTTTTCTCTAACCACAGGATTCTCTGTATCAGCCGTAGTGAAATGATTTGCTGGACAGATAATGTCATACGCCGCACGGTCTCCTTTTGCGTTTGCATTCCTCACATATTCGCGCTGCATTGGCGCTCTGTCACTATCTTGGGAGATGATAAATATCTTTCCACCAGTAGGTAAAAGTAGGGTAGGAGAAATATCCCGCATTCGTTCAGAAATCACAGCAGGTTCTGTTGAGCCGATTAACTGAGGGATGATTACCTTGCCACGTGGAAGCTTCCCGAAAGCGTCAATGTCCGGCGAACCGTCGAGTGCAATTGCCCCCTTAAGCTGTAAAGGATTTGGCACGAAGACCTCAGACAGCTCGCGAATATTTTTACGAGATGCCATCCATAGCGCATAGTGTCCACCGGACGAGTGCCCGATAGACATTACCCTATTAAGGTCAAGTGGGTATATCTTCGCCAAATCTCGGACGAAGTCTGTTGCCGCTGCGATAGATTGAAATGATCCCGGCCATCCTCCTCCGCTACCGATACGGCTGTACTCAATATTCCACGTAGCGAAGCCTGAATTAGTAAGAATCTCTGCAACTGGAGCCATATAATCCGAATTGACGACCGCAAGCCAATTGCCGCCGTGAACAACGATAGCTACAGGAAATGGTCCCTGCCCAGGAGGAAGGCGGAGGTCTCCGTATTGATCCAGCTTCTTGCCATAATAAATTCGTTTTACGTTACTCATCACCGTCGGAGCACGGGATTGAAGTCGATAAAACAAACTAAACTCCTCCTCAGGCGTAGAGCGATGTTGACTCTTGAGGCAGCTATTAAGTGCCTCATCATCTGGGTCGGAGTTTGCAGCGAATGCGTGGCCAGTAAAACAGGCACCAAAAATAAGAGCCGCGAGGGTAGTTTTAAGCATAGGTCATCTGGATGGATGTTAGGTGTTTGAAAGACCACTATGCATGAAGATAAACGAGGACAGATCAAAAAAAAATCCGAATTTTGCATAAAGCGAAAATTGCAGTGTCCATTTTAGGCAGGGTGTAGGCTGTGGCTTTTAATCGGCTGCTGAACAGCGCACCCTAAGGAAATCAAGCAGTTTCAGCTGCCAGGCGACACGTCGAATAGCCCATGATCTATTTCCAATCGGCTGATTTTTATATACTTTTAGTCCACAGCAAGGCTATTCCATAATCAGGGGGCGGGCAGGGCGCTATGCTAGCTTCACACGCTGTTTCTGAATAACAAATCCCGCCCCCGCAACCAAATGCACTAAGGCGAAAGTCTTGCAGATAAAGGCCTCTAACGTTACCGCGTTAGAGGCCTTTTGCTTTTCGTGTCTCTGCAAAAACGGCCTGCGTGACTTTTTGCGTGACGTTGTTCAGCCGTTGACCACGCGTAAGATCGTCATCCTCTTCCGCGTGAGCTCGACCTTATTGACTTGGTCGACCAGGCTCTCGACCGTTCCAGTCGCGTAGTGCTCGGGCATGCTCTTGCTGGCGTGGCCCAGCAATAGCGCCCGGTCTTCCTCGGAGACACCGGCGGCGCGCGGGCGGGTGCCATACGTGTGCCGGAGGTCATGCACGCGCACTTGCGGCAATTTCGCCCGCTCGCGCGCCTGGTTCCCGCCGTTGTTTCCCATCTCCACGATCCGCCCGCCCCGATAGGGGAAAACGTACTTGAGCAACGTCGCTGATGTGGACAAGCTGCGCGAGGCCATGCGCAACAGCAAGGCGCCGGGGAATTTTCGGAATTTGTTTCTCTATGCGCCTGGCGGGAAGAAGGATGGGGGGCAGATGCTGCCGGTGGCGGAGATCGCGGCCAAGGATGAATTCTTCAATATCAAGAACTGCACGCGGGATAATGTGCTGGCCGCGCACCGGGTGCCGCCGCAGTTGCTGGGGACGATGCCGAATAACACCGGAGGGTTCGGAGATGTGACGAAGGCGGCTGCTGTGTTTGGCTGCAATGAGATTGAGCCGTTGCAGGGGCAGTTTCTTTGTTTGAATGAGTGGGCCGGCCAAAAGGTGGTCCGCTTCCGTCCCTATCAACTTCCTGCCAATGAGGGAAAGCAACCATGAGCGATCACGCCGGTAACGCGGACGGCAGAATCTATCGAACCATCGCAGCTGGTCTCGCCGCCGCAAGAAGAGCGCCAGGATAGCAAGTCGCTGCGCTGGAAAATTCCCGGAGATTCAGGACTGGCAGCAGTCGACTCCAAAGTGGACACAGGAATTTACTGGTCGTGCTTCGCCAAGAAGTCGTCAATCTCGTGATCGGCAGCTGCCTATTTGGGACCACGCGCTTCATACATGCTCACAAGCCCAAGTAGTTCTATCAAACTTTCGGCCTGAAAACTCATGCCGTCTTTCTCGGCGTACCAGCCGTCATTTCCGGGTGCGGTAACGATGTAAGCCTTCTGGCTGAGGACGAGGTAGGCCGGGACTTCCACGTTTGCAGCCGCGCACAGTAAAGGTTGGGCTTGAGCCATACATATACTCCAATAAGTCCGAGGTCTGGTTGTCTGAGGGCCACCTGCGTCCGCTTCTGGGCGATAGCGGACTACCTATCGCTGACAATATCTGTCAAATCGTAGTAGAAGGCGGGATACGCGTCATGAGAGGCGTAATAACAAACGAACTCAGCCTTCGTTTCCCTTGAACTGCGCTTCTTGCTCATCATTTCCAGCAACTCGACTACGCCGTCCGTTTCGAGAAAATAAACATAGCCTTCTTGCTTGATGTGCGCAGGAATGCCTCCGTTACTTTCCATCTGTACTATCACAGCCTCACTACTTTGATGAAATGGTTCCCGAGCACATACGACTGAATTTTCCGGCATCTGTGCCGAGAGGAAGATCGCATCAACAAGCTTCATTGGGAATGATAGAAAAAGACCTATGGTAGGTAAGTAGCATCCGGTAATGGCCGATTGCGGACATCTTAGCTCAAAGAGCAATGGGGGAGCTGAACGTGGACTTCTCGCCGAACTGATTGCCCATGTTCGCTGAAATGCACAGTTCATTGCCTGCCGTCGCCAATCTGCTTGAAAAACCTCTCCCGCGAAGTCTCAAGCAAAGGCGTCCCCGCCTGCACGCACAGCCAGGCCTGCGCGAACTCGACCACCCCGCGTTCGGTCTGCCGTCGCTCGATCCCCTTGATGACCATGCGCGAGGCCTTGATGGCATCCACCTGGACATCCACCAGCTCCATGATGACTTCGCCGCTGTCACGCTGCAGCCGGGCACCTTTGGTCGGCCGGCGGCGATCTCCATCCTCGAAGACGCCCACGCGAAGCTCCCCGATATTGCGCGCCTCATCGCCCAGCAGCTCGCAGGCAATCTCAACGCCGTTACGGCGCATCTGATAAACGATCACTTGTCCTGCGCCAGTAGAGACAGAAAAATTTTAGACAATACGTGCTACTTCGAAGGCAAGGCATACCCGAGTGGCAGGTTCGTAAGGATAGATGGCGGTCTGATCAACGAATGCATATACGACGCCACCATCAGTAAATCATTGTGGTCCAAGCTGCGATAGTAAATCCAAGCTGCTCCCCGAGATGATCTCCCTGCTTTCCTATCTTCGCGCATTCCAATGCAGCGCGACTTTTAGCGCCTATCCTTGGTAATCAATTGGTGTGTCTTGACGTGCAGGCATTTGATATGTCACGTCATGAAATGCAAGATGTCTCGGAAATTGAAGCGTTTAAATCTTGGAACGCCTTGCAGATTTCAGTTGTAATAAAAATTCGACAGCACGAAACAGAGCGGCAACCTAGCCATTGCATGATGTTTTACATGGCCCAGCGATTGACGGGGCCACTACCTGACCAGGAGAAAACCATGCGCCGCTTTTTGATTGCTATCATGTTGATGTTCTCGTTGAATGCATACGCAGCCGATCGTTACGATGGCATCCCTGAGCGTTTCTTGTCTCTGTATCAATCCGGAAAGCCGATGGAAGCGCTGGACTACCTCACGAAGACATCTCCCTATGCGAAGGAGCTTTCTGACCAGATCCGGAGTCTGCGCGAAGTGGTCAAGACCTACCAACAGTCAATGGGGAAGTTCGGTGACGCCGAGATGATCTCGGAACGTACCATCGGCACCCGTTACGTCTACATGAAGTACATGTTGAACTATGAACGCCAGCCTGTTCTGTTTGAACTGACTCTGTACCGCTTCAAGGATCGATGGGCTCTGCAGAATGTTTCTTTTAATGCCAACTTCAACGAGGAAATTGCACGCGAGTCGAACGCTACAACGGCGAAGTAATGTAGATGAGGTTGTAAAGGCCAACGATGATTTAGAGGAAAACCCCTGCTGGAGTTTTCCTCATTTTTATTCTTGATGAATCTTGCTTGTTTTCCGAGATGACCTCGCGGACCTCTTTGATTTTGGCCTGATGTAGAGCCGCGGCACGTTTCGCACTTTGCTTGATGGTGCAAGTTCGTTTGAACGTTTTCATATTGTGGACCTTGCTAACCAGCTCAATGCCCTTGTTGTTCTTCTTTTTGGCTTTGTCCGCCACTCCGCTTTCACGTCGGTGATGCCTTCCTCTGGATCATGATCGCGCTCGCGCTCAGTGTCGCCCGGTTGGGTTTTTTTCTTGAACGCGATGCGCAAAGTAAAGCCGCTTCCCGTGATGCAATGCGTGACGGTCTTCGACCACCATTCCGTAGCATCGATCTCTTCCTTGGGGCCAGAAACCACTACAGGCGACTGCGGCATGATCCTGGTAACACCTTGAGCTACCGGCCAGATTTTCCTTCGACCCGATTGCGACCGTTCGCTTTGGCGCGATAGAGATGTTGATCGGCCTCAAAGAGCAGGTTCTCGGTCGAGATGTTGCTGTCAATCTCCAAGGTGGACACGCCGATACTGACGGTAATAGTCCCGAAAGAAGATCCATTGTGTGGAATTGCGAGATCTTGGATTGCTTGTCTTAGTCTTTCACCAAATATCAAAACATTATTTGGAGACATGCCAGGCAGAATGCATACAAATTCTTCCCCTCCGTATCTCGCGGCCAATTCATTCGTCGATTGAATCAATGCGCTGATCGTGGCTGCTACGCGTTTTAAGCAATGATCTCCCTGTATATGCCCGTATAGATCATTGAATGCTTTGAAATAATCGACGTCGATAAGAACCAAAGAAAAAGGAATGTTCTGTTCTAGCGCACGTTGAAGCTCTCTTTTAAACACCTCATCAAAATAGCGTCGATTCGCTATTTGGGTCAGGTCATCGGTAATGCTCAGCAAATAGATTTGCTTGTTCAGCGCGAGCAGTGAGGCTTCAGTACGCTTCCTTTCAGAGATATTTCGAACGATAGAGCAATTAAATTTTTTTCCTTCAAATTGAACCAGGCTTGCATTCACTTCGATTGGAATAATCTGGCCAGATTTGTTCCTGTTGGTCGTTTCCAAACAAACGGACTGCTTTATCTCAAGCTCCTTCCAATGATCTTTCCAGCGTACCTCGTCAAAGTCTGGATCAATATCACAGACTCTCAATTGACTTAGCTCTTGAGATGTATAGCCTAAAAACTCTGTGGCAGCCTTATTGACGAATACGTAAAATCCGTCTTCGTCGAGCCAAATAATCATGTCGCTCACTGCGTCAATTGAATATAACGCTAGCTCGGCACCAAGTTCCGTTAATGTCGATCTCATTTACTTATACGCCTGATGCCTCTGCAATGCTGCCGGAAAAATTGGGTAGTCGACATTATATTTAAATTTCTTTGAGACATCCTTCGCTCCAAACAGCGGAATAAATGGCTTTGTTATGCTCGGTTGCGTTGTTTTACCTTTATTTGAAATTCCGAATAAAAGGGGGGGGAGAAGTCATGTTGACGCTACCCCCATTATTGGTGATGTGATCCCGTCAAAAAAAGCCCCGCACGAGGCGGGGTGAATTGCCAGTGGTATGTCAGCACTGGCAAGGGGTTCTGTACGGTGCTTCTCTATCGGGGCATTCCTGCTGGATGCGGAGTGATATCCACACTGTTGCGTACCAGAGTGGCAACCGCCGCGGTGGCGTGGCGCACGTCATTGCCGCTGAGTTTGAAGATGCCGACGGTCTCCTGCAGGCGGCTGGATTGTTCCTGCAATGATTGGGCGGCAGCGGCGGCTTCTTCTACCAATGCTGCGTTCTGCTGCGTTACTTCGTCCATCTGCACGATGGCCTGATTGATCTGCTCGATGCCATCACTCTGTTCTCCGCTGGCAGCGGTGATTTCGGCGACGACATCGGTGACGCGTTTGACGCTGGCGACCACCTCGTGCATAGTCGCCCCCGCCTGTTCCACCAGCCGGCTGCCGTTTTCCACACGCTCGACCGAGGTATCGATCAAAGCCTTGATTTCCTTGGCGGCTGCAGCACTGCGTTGCGCCAAGGTACGTACTTCGGAAGCCACCACGGCAAAGCCACGTCCCTGTTCTCCAGCTCGTGCTGCTTCCACTGCAGCATTCAGGGCCAGGATATTGGTCTGGAAAGCGATGCCATCGATAACCGTGATGATGTCTACGATCTTGCGTGAGGCATCATTGATCTGGCTCATGGTCTGAACTACCTCACCCACCACGCTGCCACCTTGCACGGCGACCTGCGAGGCGCTCGCGGCCAGGGTGTTGGCCTGACGGGCATTGTCGGCATTCTGCTTGACGGTAGAGGTGAGTTCTTCCATCGCCGAGGCGGTCTCTTCCAGTGCACCGGCTTGCTGTTCGGTCCGCGAGGACAGATCGAGGTTGCCGGTAGCAATCTGGCCCGACGCGGTGGCAATCGTGTCGGTACCCTGGCGAACCTCGGTGACGATACGATGTAGGTTCTCGTTCATGGTTTTGAGTGACGACAGCAGCGCGCCCGTTTCATCCCGGGAGGTGGCGGCGATCTGCACAGTGAGGTCACCCGCCGCCACCGCGCTGGCCACCCCAACGGCTTCATTGAGGGGACGAATGATGGAGCGCGTGATCAGGATGGCGCAGGCCGTCGAGAGCACAATGGCGATGCAAGAGAGCACAACCATCAGATTGATGGCATCGGCCGATGCGGCATCACTTTTGGCCACGCTCTTGTCCATCAGCGACACCTGAAAAGCCGACATTTCCTTCATTGCAGCGAAGAACTTGTCTTGCGCGGGAATGACTTCCTTGAAAAGGTAGTCGGCGGCCTCAGCCCTTTTCTGTAGCCGGATCATTTCAAGCACGTTATCCCGTGGCTTGGCATATTCTGCACGCGCGTCCCTGATGCGCTTGAATAACTCGCTGCCCTTCGGCGTATTGATGCGTTTTTCAAGATCAGCCAGGTGCTGTGTCACTTCGCTGGTATTGCTGACGGCACGCTCCAGGTACTTGTCGATCGTCGCCTGGTCCGGGGCAATGATCGCATTGCGAATCGCTCGAGCTGCAATGTTGACTTTCTCAGTGGCCTGATTGACCAGCGCGACTTTGACATAACGATCATTGACGATTTCATTTGTCGCATCGCTGATGGTCCACAGATTCTTCACACCAACGCCTGCAATCACGCACGTCACCAGGATCAGCGTAGCGAAGCAGATGCAAAGTCTCACGCTAATTTTGATATCGGTCATCTTCATAATGCCCCCTTAAATTGCCTCTTTCACGAGGCCTGATTAGACATGCGCATCTGATTCAGATGCATCGTCGTTGATCGAACAGGGAAACTATACGACAAAAAACTATTTAAATCATTTTATTTGTGTTTCTTGTTGGATTTCTGTATTGCGTCAACTAAATGCTTGCTTGGCAAGAAACATTTTATTGGGAGAGAGAACATGATAACCAGATAATGCTGCATACTTGGCAAATGTTAGCCAATTTTCACATCCCCTTGCCAGACAACGAGGTGGTTTGTAATAGCAGCTGCTCGCGGTGGTTTCCAATAAGAAAAACGGCTGTTGTTATGCTTTTAAAATATTAAATTTGATTTATTTGTTTTTTGATTCATATCGGGATTAAAGCCGATTTCGAGACCAGGACGGGTGCTATTGGTAAGGTTGTCCAGACGGTGCATGCGATTGGGAACAGCCGTTTTGCTTTACGTGACTTCCGATTCACTTTTTTGCCGTTGACCCTCAGTGAAGTTTTTTTCTCCTCGGCAGGTTCTTTTTCGTTTCTTGAAAATGCCTGTGTCAGTCGTTTCCCCGCCTCGGTCTGAAACCTGGAGTCGCTTCCGCCGCCGCCGTCAAAGAGAAGGGCCCTGGTGCACCCGAATCGCCTCTCGGCTGTGAGCAGTCCTCTTCGTGATAGCATCCGACACATTATTCACACCAAGGAAAGCCGCCCATGTCAGAACTGGAACAAGATCCCTGGATCGTCCGTGCCGAAGAGTTGAAGACGCAGATGGAATCGCTTCTCATCGCCCAGCTGGAAGAATATGAAAAGATGACCGCCAAGCTCGAACAGTGGAAGCAGAATCCCGGCGGCTCCTGGCTCACCGAGGCGGATTACCAGCCTTGGCAGGAAGCCCTCAAGAAGCTCGAAGCCGCGCAGCGCGAATTCGATGGCCACATCAGTACGCGCGTGAAGAAATAAGCATCACCTCGCCCGTCCATCGCGCGGGCACAAGAACAACGCCGTGAGCACTGAAGCACACGGCGTTTTTTCTTTCCGCTCAGGATGTTCCCGCTTCTCCGTCCGCCTCCCCTGTGCCTGCACTTGCATTGGAAGTCGACGCTGAAGCTGAACGCCTGCGCCGCCGCTTGCTCCAGCGCCGCGCACGGTCTAGTACCACCTCCATGAACTGCTGGGCCGTCTCGGGTTTGAGCAGATATTCCACGGCTCCGGCTTCCAGCAAGGCAGGCATCTCCGGCGGATAGTCACTGTCCGGAAATACCACGATCGGCACCGCACGCGTGTCGCGGCCCGCCTTCATGGCCTGGATGAAGTCCAGGCCGTTGTTTTCCATCATGCCCGGGTCCAGAAAGATCATGCCCGGCAGCTGCATCTCGCCATCCGCACGACGCTGCAACAGTCCCTCGATGGCCGCGTCTGCTTCGTCAACCCACTGCAATACACAGTGAAAATTGTTGCGCCAGAGCGCAAAGCGCGCCAGCTCTACTGCTTCGCCGTTCGACTCAATCATCAGTATGATCGGCGGTTTCATGGTCTTGTCCTTCTCTTGTAGTGACCCTGATCACCATTCCTGTGCCGCGGGAATCCATGCTGGCCTCTGCGGGCGCTTCTCCGGGCACAAAACTTCATCTGCAGTCTGACAAAAATGCGAAAAAGCTCCTAGCAGGAATTTCCTGATAAGCGCTGTTGTCACTGTCTACAAGGCGGTTGAGCGAGTTCCAATTGGCTCTGAAGGCAAATCCTTGCCGGCCGGCATCCAGGCCTCTGCCGTCAAGATCCTTCATCTCCCCAACCCCTATCTGCATTGCGGTGTAAGCTAAACCTTCATTTGCACGCCAGCGAACCCGCTTGAATTATGCAATTCCCGTCAGGTGAGATTGTGAAAATCGGGGAATTGATCAGCGCGGGCACCGTTTGCCTTGACCGGCCGCTATGCCAGCATGCGCCCGCCGTGGCACGCCGCTTGCTGCACTTCTGAGGGAACATGCAGCCTGCTGTCCTGTTGACCGCTGGCCCGCCGTTCCGGATTTGAACAGGCACACCATCATCATGAATGCACCACTGACATCAGCCGCCGCGCAACCGACCGAGGCGACGCTGGACATCCTCAAGACCCTCATCGGTTTCAACACCATCAGCCGCGAATCCAACCTGGACCTCATCGAATGGGTCCGCGATCTTCTCGAACGCCACGGTGCCACCACCCGCCTGACCTACGACGCCGAACGGCGCAAGGCCAATCTCTTTGCCACCCTGGGCGATGCCGGTCCCGGCCGCTTCGGTACGGTCTTCTCCGGACATACCGATGTGGTGCCGGTCAAGGGACAGAACTGGGATACCGACCCCTTCGTGGCGCATGTGGCCGATGGCAAATTGTTCGGCCGCGGCGCTTGCGACATGAAAGGTTTCATCGCGGTCTGTCTGGCGCGCCTGCCGGCCATCGCGCAGGATCGCCTGCACACACCACTGCACTTTTCGTTCTCTTACGATGAAGAAGTGGGCTGTCTGGGGGTGCGCGAGCTGCTGGCTGACCTGCAGCGTAACGACATCAAGCCCACCGGCGTCATCATCGGCGAGCCCACCATGATGCAGCCCGTGATCGCGCACAAGGGCAAGCGCTCCTATCGCTGCTCGGTGCATGGCCATGCGGCGCACTCTTCGTGTCCGCACCTGGGCATCAACAGCATCGACTATGCGGCCATGATGCAGCTGAAGATCCGCGAGATCGCGCTGCGCGTGCGCCATTCGGAAGCGCAGGATTACGACTTCGACGTGCCGTATTCCTCCATCGTCACCACGCTCTCCAATGGCGGCAACGCGCCCAACATCATTCCGGACAAGGCCGAGTTCGTCTTCGAACACCGCTTCCTGCCCGGTATCGACCCGGCCGAGGTATTCGACGAAGTGAAGCGTTATGCAGAACAGGAAGTGCTGCCGCAGATGCAGATTGAAGGTGCGCAAGGACGCATCGAATTCGAAACGCTGACGGCCTATCCGGGCATGAGCACGTCGCCCGATGATCCGCTGGTGAGTTCGGCACTGCGCATCCTGGGTAGTGAACGTGCGCGCAAGGTCGGCTTCGGCACCGAAGGCGGGCTGTTCGGTCAGGCCGGCATGCCGGCGGTGATCTGCGGGCCGGGCGACATCATCCATGCGCACAAGCCCAACGAGTTCGTGACACTGGAGCAATTGGCCCGATGTGAAAGTTTCTTCGACAACTTCGTCGCTTCGGCGCATCTGAAGGCGGTTTGATCGCTTCAGCATCTTCGCCGGAATGAACAAAGGCGCTTGCCCGTGAGGGTCAAGCGCCTTTTTTCCGGAGCGGGGAAAAGTCAGGCCGGAGCGCGAACGCGCTTGTCCAGCGAGGCCGAGACGGCCACCGTGACCAGGCCCAGCAGGGCGAAGGCCGAGCCGATGAGGGGCAGGTCGGTCAGCGGCAGGCCGGCCGAGATCGCCAGTCCACCGACCCAGGCACCAGTGGCATTGCCGAGGTTGAAGGCCCCTTGGTTGAGGGTCGAGGCGAGGTTGGGCGCGCCGCGTGCGGTGTCGAGCACGCGGATCTGCGCACCGGGCACCACCGCAAAGGCGAAGGCCCCCCAGGCGAACATCGTTGCCAGCGTCGGCCACTTGTAATGGCTGGTGAAGGAAAACAGTCCCAGCACGATGGCAATGCACAGGAACACGCCGCACATCACCGGCATCAGTTTCCAGTCCGCCAGCTTGCCGCCGACCAGGCCCCCCACGGTGATGCCCGCACCGAAGAGCAGCAGCACCCAGCTTTCTTCACGGGCGCTGAAGCCGGTCACGTCCAGCAGGATGTAGGCGATGTAGGTGATCACGCTGAACATGCTGATCGAGGCCAACGTCGAGGTCAGCAGCGACAGCTGCACGCGGGTATCGATGATGGAGCGGAACTCCTGGAAGATATTGCCGGCCTGCATGGGGATCTTCTTGGGCAGCATGGTCCACAGCATGACGGCGGCCAGCAGGCCGATGCCGGTCACCACGCCGAAGGTGGAGCGCCAGCCCGCCGCATGGCCGAAGGCGGTGCCCAGCGGCACGCCCAGGATGTTGGCGACGGTCAGGCCGGTGAACATCAGCGCCACTGCCTGCGCGCGTTTCTGCGGCGTCACCAGTTCTGCTGCCACCACCGAGCCGATACCGAAGAAGGCGGCATGGCAGAAGGCGGTGACCACCCGCGCCACCATCAGGAACGGGTAATTGGGGGCCAGCGCGCACAGCACATTGCCGAGGATGAACAGGCACATCAGCCCCACCAGCGCCTGCTTGCGCGGCCACTTGGCAGTAAGGATGGCGAGGATGGGCGCACCGGCGGCCACGCCCAGGGCATAGCCCGAGACCAGCATGCCGGCGGCCGGAGCCGTGACACCCAGATCAAGCGCAACGTCGGGCAGCAGGCCCATGATGACGAATTCAGTGGTGCCGATGCCGAAGGCGGCAACGGCGAGGGCAAACAGGGGCCAGTTCATGCTCAGTCCAGGTGGAGGGTGGAGAGGAGGGCGCGGCCAGGGCAGACCGCGCAAAGCCGCAAGTTTACCGTTGGATGGAAATCGCTGCAGGACTCAAGCCGGATCGGCCGCCAAGGGGCGGCCAAACCAGCTCTTCAGGAAGGACATCAGCGCGCCATATGCCGGCAGGAAGAACAGCAGGCTGATGGCGATCTTGAAGCCATAATCGACCAGCGCGATCTCCACCCAGTGCTCGGCCATGAAGGGATCGCTGCTGCGCCAGAAGGCGATGGAGAAGAAGGCGATGGTGTCGCTGGCATTGCCGAAGATCATCGATACCGACGGTGCCAGCCACCAGTGGCGCGAAGCCCGCAGGCGATTGAACACTTGCACGTCCAGCACCTGCCCCAGCACATAGGCCATGAAGCTGGCCGCCGCGATGCGCGCCACGAAGACATTGAAATGCGCCAGCGCGCCGAAGCCCTGCCATTGGCCCATGTAGAAGAGAGCCGAGATGCCGTAGGAGATGAACAGGGCCGGCAGCATCACCGCGAAGATGATGCGGCGGGCCAGTGGCGCACCGAAGAAGCGCACCGTCAGATCGGTCGCCAGGAAGATGAAAGGAAAGCTGAAGGCGCCCCAGGTGGTATGCAGCCCGAAGATCGAAACGGGCAATTGCACCAGGTAGTTGCTGGAAGTGATCACCAGAAGGTGAAACAGCGAAAGCCAGGTAAGCAGCGCGGCATGGCGGCGCAGGTCGAGTGTTGTCATATGAACCTTTTTGATGAATGGGGGCGAGGGAACCCATGGAACACGTCCGGCCGCCGCGCGGGCAATGGCCACCGAAGACCGGACAGAAGGGGCAGGATTTTATCACAAGGCCCGGTCCCGGCCCTTGAGGTAAACTCTTGCGCTTTTGGGCAGGTGCAATGAACAGCAAGAAGGCAACCCTGATCGGTTTGAGCGCCGTGGTCTTGTGGAGCGCCATCGTTGGCCTGATCCGCGGCGTGAGCGAACATCTCGGTGCCACCGGCGGCGCGGCAGCCATCTATACGGTGGCCTCGCTGTTCCTGATGGTGTCGGTCGGTTTCCCGCGGCTGTCGAGCTTCCCGCGCAGGTATCTGGTGTGGGGCAGCGCGCTGTTCGTGGCGTATGAACTGTGCCTGTCGCTCTCGATCGGCTACGCCCATAGCGGCCGCCAGGCCATCGAAGTGGGCATGGTCAACTACCTGTGGCCGACCTTCACGCTGGTGGCGGCGATTCTCTTCGGCGGGCAGCGCGCGACGCTGCTGGTGGTGCCGGGTTTCATCCTGTCCATGCTGGGTATCTGCTGGGTGCTGGGCGGCAATCAGGGCCTGGACCTGCCGGTCATGCTGGCCAACATTCAGGACAATCCCCTGAGCTACGGCCTGGCCTTCATCGGTGCCCTGATCTGGGCGGCCTACTGCACCGTGACCACCCGCATCGCCGAGGGCAGGAACGGTGTGACCCCTTTCTTCATGCTGGTGGCTTTGGCCTTGTGGGTGAAGGTCCTGCTGGGCGGTCATGCCGCTGAACTTTCCTTCAGCGTGCCCGCGCTGGTCTATCTGCTGCTGGCGGCTGCCGCCATGGGGCTGGGTTATGCGGCCTGGAATGTGGGCATCCTGCACGGGAACGTGACGGTGATGGCGGGGGCATCGTATTTCATCCCGGTGTTGTCCTCGGCACTGTCGGCCGCGCTGCTGCGTGCGCCGCTGCCGCCGTCGTTCTGGGTCGGCGCGGCGCTGGTGTGCGCCGGATCGATCCTCTGCTGGCGTGCCACCTCCGCAGGACACAGAGAGGCGTGATCTCCCGATCTGATCCGCAGAGTTCACTGCCCCGGCATGCTGCCAACAAATTTTTACATCTCGCGGGGCTTTCCTGACGCCGTTGTCATCGATGCGTAACGGCGAGGTCATCTTGACTGCCTAGACTCCTGCTTTTTTCAGAGCAAGGCCGCGCGATGCGGCGAGAGTCATGCTGTCATCCCTCCCTCTTTCTCCACAGCGCACGGTTCACGGTGCAGCCATGTTGCGCAGTGCGCAGCCGGCGCTGCTGGTGCTGGCTGCGCATCTGGGCTTGCTGTGGCTGGCCACGCAGATGCACGCCTTGCCAGCGTCCACCGCCAAGCCACCGGTACCGCCCACCGTGATGCTGGCGCTCCTCGAGTCCGCACCGCAGCCGCCCTTGCCTGCGACATCACCGCATCCTGCAGCCCCCGTGCGCACTGTGCCATTGCGGCCGACACCCGTGCCGCACACCCGTCAGGCCGTGGCACCCGCGCCGACCATGGTCACTTCTGCCGATACGTCGTCTGCGCCATCCGCGCCATCCGCGCCATCCGCGCCATCTGCTCCTTCCTCGCCAGCTGCTCCAGCGTCTGCGCCCGAGGCCGCCGCTGCCCCGGTGACGCCGGCCGCCCCGATGATCCGCCCGCCCGTCATTACCAGCGGCGTTCAGTACCTTACTGCACCGCAGCCGGTCTATCCCGCTGCGGCCCGCCGTCGCGGCGATGAAGGCGAGGTGCTGCTGCGCGTGCTGATCGATGCCCAGGGCGGGGTGGAGCAGATTGCACTGGAACGTTCTTCCGGCATCGCCAGCCTCGACCAGGCCGCGCGCGAGGCCGTCCGGCGCGCGCGCTTCCAGCCCTATGTGGAGCAGGGCAGGGCGCTGCCTGCCTATGTGGTCGTACCGATCAAATTTCAATTGACGCAGTAACCCCGAACGAAAGGAATCAGCAATGGATGCAAGTCCCTACGGCCTCACGGCCCTGTGGTCGCAAGGCGATGTCGTCACCAAGGCGGTGGCGCTTCTGCTGACGATGATGTCGATGGCCTCGTGGTATGTGATCGTGACCAAGGCCCTGCAATTGTGGCGCTACCGTACTCCGGCGCACGCCGCAGGCCACGCGTTCTGGGAGGCCGGCAACGTCGCCGCCGGCATCACCCTGCTGGGCCGTGACAATCCCTTTGCCGCGCTTGCCAGCGCCGGCCAAGGCGCAGTCGATCATCACACCACGCACCAAGGGCAGTTGCAGGATCGTCTGCCGGTCAGCGAGTGGGTCACGCTGTCGCTGCGCCAGGCCATCGATGAAGCCTCGGCCAGCCTGCAGTCGGGCATGGCGGTGCTGGCCTCGGTCGGTTCGACGGCTCCCTTCGTGGGCTTGTTCGGCACGGTCTGGGGCATCTACCACGCCCTGGTTTCCATCGGCAGCAGCGGCCAGGCCAGCATCGACAAGGTCGCCGGTCCGGTCGGCGAAGCGTTGATCATGACGGCGCTCGGGCTGGCAGTGGCCATTCCCGCCACCTTTGGCTACAACGCGCTCCTGCGCGGCAACAAGAGCATCATCGCGCGACTGAACAAGTTCGGTTTCGAACTGCATGCGCTGTTCGTCACCGGGGCGCGCGCCGACTCCGCCTCTGCCGCGCCGGAACAGGCCCCGGCCCTGCGCCTGCGCACGCGGGGAGCTGCATGATGGGCATGGGTTCCCTCTCCGATTCGGACGATGACTTCAATCCCGAAATCAACACCACACCGCTGGTGGACGTGATGCTGGTGCTGTTGATCATCTTCATCATCACGGTCCCGGTCATGAACAACGCCGTCAAGATCGACCTGCCGCGCGCCACCGCCCAACCCGATACGCTCAAGCCGGACAGCATCAACCTCGCCATCGATGCCGACGGCAAGACCTTCTGGAATGACGAACCGGTCGATCAGTCGCAACTGCAGGCTCGCATCGGCAAGGCAGCCTCTGCACCGCAGCCGCCGGAACTGCATCTGCGAGCAGCCCGCACCACGCCCTACGAAAAAGTGGCACAGGTGATGGCCATGGCACAGGCAGGCGGGCTGGCCAAGATCGGCTTCGTGACTGATCCGCGGCCATGAACACGAAAACGACCCGATAAAAAAGAGAAGACTGACCGGCATTGCCCGGTCGGTCCATTGCATAGCCAAATCAACTCCCTCTCTCTCCACATCCACTGCGAGTCCGACATGATTTCCACACGCATTGCCCGTTTCCGTCCGTCCACCATGCGCCGTGCCCTGCTCGGCGCCGGCCTCCTGCTGGGCAGCGCTGGTCCGCTGATGGCGCAGGCCGATGACAGCGTCCTGCCCCAGATCACCGTCACCGACAGCGCCGACAAGAAGAAATTGGCCGAGAAGGTCAGCAGCGGTGCCCTCGGTGATCGCTCCGAACTGGAGACGCCGTTCTCCACGCGCGCGGTCAAGAGCGACGAGATCGAAGATCGCCAGGCCACCTCGCTGGCCGAGGTGCTGAAGTACGACGCCAGCGTCAGCAACAACAGTCCGGTCAATGGCACGCACCCGGCCACCATCTCGGTGCGCGGCCTGCGCCTGGATGACCTGAACGGCTACAAGATCGATGGCCTGGCCAACATCAACCGCGGTACCGAAATGCCGCTGGAGATGTTCGATCAGGTGGAAGTGCTCAAGGGCTTGTCCGGCTTCATGTATGGTTTCGGCTCGCCGGGCGGGATCATCAATTACGTCACCAAGCGTCCGACCGATGACACCTTCTTCGCCACCGATCTCGGCTATGCCAGCGGCGGTACCTGGAAGGAACATGTCGATGCCGGTGGGCGCTTTGGCGAGGACCAGCGCTTCGGTTACCGCGTCAACCTGGTCAACGAAAGCGGCGATACCGAGGCCGATCACGGCAGCATCAACCGCCAGTCCATCGGCGCATCCTTTGATGCCCGCCTCACCAGCGACCTGACCGTGCGGCTGGATGCCATCTACCAGCGCCGCATCGCCACCGGCGGTACCGATGTCATCGTCAGCGGATTCAGGATTCCTTCGCCGCTGGATGGCACGACCCGGCTCTACAGCAATGGCTCCTTCACCGATGTCGATTACCGACTGGTGACGCTGAGCGCCGACTACCGTCTTTCGGATGACTGGAAGGCCAGCGTCGCCGTGCGTCACTCCGAATCGGTACGCATCTACAAGAAGGACCAGTACTACATCACCAGCAACAGCGGCAATTACCGTGATCGTGTGACCTCGGAATACCACGGCTATGAATTCAACGAGGCGCAAGCCATGGTGCAGGGCAAGGTGCGCACTGGATTCCTCCAGCATGAGCTGGTGTTCGGTGCAATGGCGCAGAACCTGCTGTCGACCTCCTCGGTCAATACGCCCAAGCCTTACATCGGCACCGGCAACCTGTATGCGCCGACGATCTACTCGGCCGACAGCGTCAACTACAGTGGCGGCACGTATCGCGATGAAAAGACCACCCAGACCGCGCTCTTCGCCAGCGATACGATGAAGTTCGACGAGCGCTGGTCGGTGCTGGCCGGTGTGCGCTATACCAACTACATCGATACCGCCTACGGCACTGCCAACACCACCAGCGCGCGCTTCACCGCCAATCCGCTGAGCCCGACGGCAGCCGTGATGTACAAGCCGCGCGCCGATACCACGGTCTACGTCAGCTATGCCGAAGCACTCGAGCAGAGTGCCTCCGCCCCGACCACTACCGTCAATGCCAACCAGACCTTCGCGCCGATCAAGAGCAAACAGGCTGAAGTCGGTGTCAAGACCGAGCACGATGGCTGGAACGGCAGCCTGGCATTGTTCCGCATCGAGCGCGGCTCGCAGTACATCAACAGCGCCAACGTCTACGTGGCCGATGGCCAGAGCGTGTATCGCGGCGTGGAAGCCAATGGCTCGCTGCAGCTCACGCGTGATTTGAGCCTGGATGGCAGCGTGATGGTCATGGGCTCGGAGATCACTCATGCGGCGGCCGCGGTCAACGGCAAGCGTGCCGTCGGTGCGGCCGATATGCAGGCCGGGGCGCAACTGAGCTATCGCGTGGCGGCCTTGCCGGGCTTGCAATTGCATGCCGGCGCGCAGTATGTCGGCACCATGGCACTGGATTCGGCCAATGCCAACATGCTCTCGCCGTACAGCCTGTTTGATGCCGGGCTGAACTATCGCACCCGCATCGGTGGCCACATGACGACCTGGAGCGCCAACATCACCAACCTGGCCAATCGCAAGTACTGGACCTACTATCAGGAAACCTATCTGAACGTGGGTGCGCCGCGTACCCTGAACCTGAACGTGCGCGCAGACTTCTGAGTGCCAAGGTTTTCCTGATTCGGAAAGGATGAAACAACATGATCGGTGGCCTGTTCTCCCATAAGCCCGCGAGGGCCTCTGTCTGGCTGAGTGGCATGCTGCTGGCCGCCAGCCTGGCGCAGGCCGCCGATCGTGATGATCGCCAGACCAAGACCCCCTACGCACCACGCCAGACAATGGCCAGCCTGGAGCCGGTTCCGCCTGGATATGAACCGGTGTTCACGCAACTGCTGGCGCGCCATGGATCACGCGGCCTGACGGGGATGAAATCCGATCTGGCCTTGTATCGACTGTGGCAGCAAGCCGAACAGGAGGATGCGCTGACCCCGCTGGGCCGCGAACTGGGACCGGCCTTGCAGGCCATGCTGCGCGCCAACTTCTTGCTCGGGGCCGGGGTGCCCGGCATCAGCCAGCCCGGCTATGGCAACGAGACCCGGACCGGCTTGCAGGAGCATGCCGATCTGGCGCACCGGATGGTGCAGCGCCTGCCCGGCCTGTTCGATCAGGCCGGCAGCGCCGGGCGCGCGGTGGTCGTGGTCAGTTCCGGCAAGGATCGCGCAGTGGACAGTGCCGAGGCCTTCACCCGGGCGCTGCTGGTGGTCCGCCCTGGTCTGCGCGACCAGGTGCAGGGGCCGTCCAGCGATGCCTATCTGCTGTATTTCCACCGTTTGCCCAAGACTCCCCCGGCAGAGACCTCCGGCGCGGATCCTCAGCAGGCGCTGCGCCTGCAGACCTGGCGCGACAGCCAGGCCTACCAGGCTTATGCCCGCAGTCCGGCCTTACAGGCGCAACTGGCCCGCATCCGGCAGGATCCGCGCTTGCAGGAGGCGGCCGATGTGGTCCTGGCACAGCTGTTCAAGCCGGATTTTCTGAGCCGGCTGGGGCAGGGGAGCTACCGTTTCAGCAACAGCGGCACGCTGACATTTTCCAGCGCCAATGGCCGTTACACCAGCACGCTGACCGGCGATGGCCGCAGCGTGATCGTCAACGGCTTGCAGGCCGCCTGGGCGCTGTATGACCTTTATGCCATCAGTGCCGGCATGCGCAGCGAACTGGAGCAGGCTGGCAGCGATGTGAAGGAGTTTGAACGATTCATGCCGCCGTTGGCGGCGCAGCGTTATGCCGAGGCTGAAGATGCTGAAGACTTCTACAGCAAGGGGCCGGGCATGGTGGAGCAGGGCGATGTGACCTGGCGCATGGCGCGCATCCTGCTGCAGGATTTTTTTGATGAGGCCGATGCCATTGAACGCGGGCAGCGTCGCCATCTGGCCAAGCTGCGGTTCGCCCACGCCGAGATCGTGATCCCGCTGGCTGCGCTGCTGGGCCTGCCCGGCGCATCGCAGCAGGTGACCGAGCGCGAACCCTATGCCCCGGCCAGCAATGGCTGGCGTGGCGCGCTGATCGCGCCGATGGCCGCCAACCTGCAATGGGACATGTTCGCCAATGCCGCAGGACGCACCGTGGTGCGCCTGCTGTACAACGAAGCGGAGATGGATTTCAAGCCGGACTGCAATGCTGCGCGGCTTTCGCCGGGCAGCCATTACTACGACTATCGCGCCTTGCGGGCCTGTTACGGATCGGCCCGCAAGGCCGAAGAGCACAATCAGAACTGATAGCTCACGCCCACCCGCAGCACCGGATACAGGTTGTAGCCATGCACCTTGTCGCTGAGCTGGGCGTTTTCGGCCGCCACGTCGGTGGCCAGGCGCGCGCAGATTGCGGCGGGGGCGTTGCAGCCGGAGTTGCTGACCGAGGTCGAGGGATTGCCCTGGAACATCACGCCCAGGTCGGCCGTGAAGCCCCAGCCCGGCTTGGCCGGGGCGACTGCGTTGCCCCAGCCCAGGCCCACGTAGGGCGCGAACTTCTTGAAATCGATGCGGCCATCGACCTGGCCTGCCTGTGAAGCGGTATAGACGTTGCCATTGATGGTATAGATGCCGTTGGCCTTGGGTTTGCCGGTGGCGTCGATCTTGTTGCCGTTGTAGACCACGCCGCCGGAGAGACGGAAGCCGTTGTCGAACGGGAACCAGTCCAGCAGCGCATCGAAGGTGCGCAGCTTGGCTTTGGCATCGTAGTTCACATCATTGGTGCTGGAGTTGAAGGAATAATCAAAATAGTTGACCCCGAAGCGGGCATTGAGCTGTTGCGCCAGCGGCACGCTCAGGTGGACGCCCACGCCGGTAGTGCCGAGTTCGCCACTGAGGCCGAGATTGGCGGCCTGGGCGGTGCTGCCAAGGGCAGCCAGGCTGATGAGACAAGCGCAGGAAAGTTGGAAACGGTGCACGAAGAAATCCCCCGGGATTGAAGATGAAAGACGGTCAGATGCCGTCCATCGCAGCCTAGGGTTTGGCACATCGCTCTGTAAAGCGCGACAATACCGAAATGCAATCAAAAAGCGGCAGGACGAAGACGCCGCGTGACATTGGCACCACAGACGGCGGTTTCAGGCTTGCTGTAGATGCCGCTCCGGCAACAGGTCCTGACCCTTTGATGCACATCAATGCGGTCCTGCAGTGATCTGTCTATTCTGCAAGCTCCAGTCAATACCAGCTCGCCCGGTGGGCTCGCGGCCCAGCGCATGTGCGCGCCGCGTCAGTCCGGCGTGGCAGCCGGCCAGGAGCATCGCATGCAAGTCGCCCATCCGTCCATCCTGCATCCATCCGCCAGTCTCGCCGGCATGAACAAGGCCGTCCTGCGCAAAATGGACCAGCGTGGTCCGCGTTACACGTCCTATCCCACGGCAGATCGCTTTTCGAGTGACTTCGCCGTCACCGACTACCTGCATGCGGTCTCCGACCGCCGCAACATGAGCGCCTGGCGGGCGCTGTCGCTGTATCTGCACATCCCGTTCTGCGACACCATCTGCTATTACTGCGCCTGCAACAAGATCGTCACCAAGAACCGCGCCAAGGCCGCGCTCTACCTGAGCTACCTCAAGCGCGAGATCAGCATGCAGGGCTCGCTCTTCTCCGGCATGAACCAGGTCGAGCAGCTGCACTTCGGTGGCGGTACGCCGACTTATCTCTCGGACGAGCAGATGTCGGACCTGATGAACCATATCCGCCACAGCTTCACGCTGGCTCCGGATCACGTGGGTGAATATTCGATCGAAATCGATCCGCGCACGGTGTCGGTGGCGCGTGTCCACAAGCTGCGCGAGCAGGGCTTCAACCGCATCAGCCTGGGCGTGCAGGATTTCGATCCGGAAGTCCAGCTGGCGGTCAATCGCGTGCAATCCGAAGAACAGACCCTGCAGATCATCGCTGCCGCGCGTGAAGCCGGCTTCCGCTCGGTCAGCATCGACCTGATCTACGGGCTGCCCAAGCAGAACGTGATGTCTATGTCGCGCACGCTGGCCAAGGTCATCGCCGCCAGCCCGGACCGCATCGCCGTCTACAACTATGCGCACATGCCGGCGCTGTTCAAGACCCAGCGCCAGATCAAGGAAGAAGACCTGCCCAGCGCCGACAGCAAGCTGGACATGCTGTCGCTGTGCATCCGCCAGCTGACCGGCGCCGGTTACGTCTACATCGGCATGGACCACTTCGCCAAGCCCACTGACGATCTCGCCATCGCCCAGCAGCAGGGCCGCCTGCATCGCAATTTCCAGGGCTACTCCACCCATTCCGAGACCGACCTGGTCGCGTGCGGCGTCTCGGCCATCAGCGCCGTGGGCGGCAGCTACAGCCAGAATGAAAAGACCCTGGATGGCTATTACGCCCGCCTGGAAAATTCCACGCTGCCCATCGCCCGCGGCATCCAGCTGGGCATGGATGACGTGCTGCGCCGTCTGATCATCCAGCGGCTGATGTGCAATTTCGAGCTGTCGATCAATTCGCTGGAGATTGCCTATCCCATCGTCTTCCGCGAATACTTCGCACCGGAGATGGAAAAGCTGAAGCAACTGGAAGAGGACGGCCTCATCAATATCGAACCCGAATGGATCACGGTCGAGCCCAAGGGCCGTCTGCTGATCCGCAACATCTGCATGGTGTTCGACCGCTATCTGAACCAGGACCGCGAAAAAGCCGCAAGCCAGAACAAGGACACACCACAGCGTTATTCGCAGACCGTGTGAGCGGGGCGCGTCGATGAACCTGCTGCCGATCTTCCTGGTAGGCCTGATGGGCAGCGTCCATTGCATCGGCATGTGCGGCGGCATCATCGGTGCGCTCAGTTCAGCCGCGCCGCCGCTTGCCCCGGCGGTCGCCACCCAGGCGCTGGCCATGGCCGCAGCGCGGGGGCGTGCGGCGCATCGCATCATTCCCCTTCATGTCGCCGGCTCCGCCCAGGTCCAGGCCTTCGGGCAGGATCTGGTGCGCGTGCTGGGCTACAACCTCGGTCGCCTGTCCAGCTACGCGCTGGCCGGCGCACTGGCCGGCGGCATCGCCGCCGGCCTGCTGCGCGGTGCCGATGTGCTGGGCTGGCTGGCACCGGCGCAGACGGTGGCCTACGTCATCACCAATCTTGTCCTGATCCTGCTGGGGCTGTACCTCACCCAGTGGTGGAGCGGCCTGTCCCGCATGGAGCAATGGGGTAGCGGTCTTTGGTCCCGACTGCGTCCCCATGCAGCGCGGCTGGTGCCAGTGGATACGCCGGTCAAGGCGCTGCTGCTGGGCAGCCTGTGGGGCTGGCTGCCGTGCGGGATGGTCTACAGCGCCTTGCTCACCGCCCTCATGGCCGGCAGCGCCGTGCAAGGCGCGCTGACCATGCTGGCCTTCGGGGCGGGCACCTTGCCGATGCTGCTGGTGGCCGGCATGTCCGGTGCACGCTTGCGCCAGTTGGCTGCGCGCCCTTGGGTGCGGCGCAGCGCCGGCGTGATCGTCTTGGCCTTCGGGTTGTTGGGTTTGCTGCGTGCCGCCGAGATTGGCGGCCTGGGCATTGCGCGCGGCTGGATTGACGTGTTCTGTGTCAGTCCGGTGCACGGAGGATGAGCATGCACAACGACGGGAGTGATGCGGCGAACCTGTGTTTCCATTGCGGCCAGACGGTGCCGGCGGGGGAGTCCTGGACGCTGGACATTGGTGGGCTCAACCGGACCCTGTGCTGCGTGGGCTGCCAGAGCGTGGCCCGGCTCATCGTCGAGAGCGGATGTGAAGATTTCTACCTGCGGCGGACCGTTCCCTCTGCCCGCATCGATCCAGAACAGTTGCTGCCGCCAGAGCTGGCCCTGGTGGATCTGCCCGTGCAGACAGCCGATAGTGAAGTTTCTGACGCAGGGGACCACGCGCAGGAACTGGTGCTTTCCATCGATGGCTTGCGCTGCGCCGCCTGCGTCTGGCTGATCGAGAAATACCTGGCCCGGATGCCCGGCATCGACATGGCCGAACTCAACGTGGCCAGTGCGCGCCTGCATATCCGCCGCGATCCTGCGCGCTGTTCTACTTCCACCATCCTGCGCGGCCTGCACGGCCTGGGTTATACGGCCTATCCCTTTGATCCGCTGCGCCAGGGCGAGCAGGCGCGCCGCGCCGGCCGCCGCCTGTTCCGCCAGTTGTTCATCGCCGGGCTGTCGATGATGCAGGTGATGATGTATGCCATCCCGGTCTACATGACGCATGAAGGCATCGATCCCGACATGATGGCGCTGATGCGCTGGGCCAGTCTGTTCCTGACCATTCCGGCGGTGTTCTATTCGGCCTTGCCGTTCTTTACCGGTGCCTGGGCAGGACTGCGGGCGCGTGCGCCGGGCATGGACCTGCCGGTGGCGATCGGCATTGCTGCGGCCTTCACCGGCAGCGCCATCGCCACCTGGCGCGGCGAGGGCGAGATCTGGTTCGACAGCGTGAGCATGTTCATTTTCCTGCTGCTGGCCAGCCGCTACCTTGAGACTGCCGCGCGGCGCAAATCGGCGGCCGCGCTGGAGCGCATGCAACAGGCTTTCCCGGCGTCGGCGCTGGTACTGCGCGGGTATCCGCTGCAACGTGAGACGACGCTGGTGGCCGCCAGCCAATTGCAGGCCGGTGACGTGATCTTGGCTCGCCCCGGTGACACCATCGCCGCCGACGCCTGTCTGCTCGAAGTCGTGGCTGAACTGGACCTGGCGCTGCTGTCAGGCGAAAGCCGTCCGCAAGCTTTCCAGCCCGGTCAGGAAGCGCCCGGCGGCGCGGTCAACCTGAGCCAGCCGGTGCTGCTGCGCGTGGTGCGCACCACGCGCGAGAGTACGCTCGCGGCCATTACCCGTCTGGCGGAGCAGGCCGGACAGGGCAAGCCGGCACTGGCGCAGTGGGCCGACATCGTGGCCTCGCGCTTCGTGGTGGCCTTGCTGCTGCTGGCGGCGATCACTTTCATTGCCTGGCATCTGATCGATCCGGCGCGCGCCTGGGCTACCGCGATTGCGGTGCTGGTGGTGTCCTGCCCTTGCGCGCTGTCGCTGGCGACGCCATCGGCCCTGGCTGCCGCCACCGACCGCCTGCTGCGCGAAGGCACGCTGGTCGTGCGCGGCAACGTGCTGGAGACCTTGCAGCGTGCCGATACCATCCTTTTCGACAAGACCGGCACGCTCACGCAAGGCCGGCCGCAGATGACGGCGTTGTGGAGCTGCATTCCCCAGGCGCAGGCCCTGTCGGTCGCCGCCGCCATGGAGCGCGGCAGTCTGCATCCGCTGGCCAAGGCGCTGGTGGAGGAGGCCGACCGTCGCGGCAGTGCAGCTTGCGACGTCGCCGAGCTCGGCTCCGTCACGGGCGCGGGCATGCATTGTGTCATCGATGGCGTGCCGCATCGCCTGGGCGCGCGCCACTTCGTGGCCGAGATCGCAGGACAATCCGTGCCTGCCGAACTGAACCAGCCCGCTGCGGCAGCGGCCGGTTCGGTCTACCTGGGCAACAGCCAAGGTTGGCTGGCGCGCTTCGACCTGGCCGATGCATTGCGTGCGGATGCCGTGGATACCGTGGCTGCGTTCCGTGCGCAGGGTTTGCGGGTGATCCTCCTGAGCGGTGACCAGCCCGAGGTCTGCGCCGAGGTAGCAGCGGCCGTCGGTATCGACGAAGTGATCGCCGGCTGCACGCCGCAACGCAAGCTGGAGGTGGTGCGCCAATTGCAGCAGGGCGGGGCGGTGGTGGCCATCGTCGGCGATGGCATCAATGACGCCGCCATGCTGCGCGCAGGCGATGTCTCCTTCGCGATGGGCAAAGGTGCGGCTCTGGCCCAGGTCAGTGCGGATGCCGTCATCATGAGTGATCGCCTGTCGGCCGTCGCACAATGTGCGCAGATGGCCCGCCGGACCATGCGCATCGTGCGCCAGAACCTGGTGTGGGCCAGCGTCTACAACTTCCTCGCCATTCCGGCAGCGGCCTTCGGGCTGCTTGATCCGTGGATGTCGGCGGTGGGGATGTCGGCCAGTTCGCTGCTGGTGGTCGGCAATGCACTGCGCCTGAGCCGTGCCACGCGCGCGGCACGGCAGGTGCCGGCAAGTGCTCCAGCGGTCCAGCCAGCGCTGGCGGGAGGGGCCTGATGGAAGCGCTCTATCTCCTCATTCCACTCAGTACCTTGCTGGTCTTCCTGGCGATCTGGGTGTTCTTCCGCGCCTCCGACAGCGGTCAGTTCGATGATCTCGAAGGACCGGCCATGCGCATCCTCCACGACGACGACATTCCCCCGCAGCAGGACCGGCACGATCCCGCCTGATCTGCTCTCGCGCCTGCCCGTTCGTGCAAATAACGCCTCAATTGCCTGCATTTTTCTTTGGCTCTCTTTCCACTTGATACACGTCAATGCCCCCCGGAGGCTTGCCCCGTAAGCTCGCATTGAACAGTACTCAACAAAGTGGGGAGAGTTTCGTGAGCAAAGAAAATAGCTACAACTACACGGTTGTGCGCCAA
The DNA here is from genome assembly GCF_017833835.1 of Herbaspirillum sp. 1130. Taxonomy (NCBI): domain Bacteria; kingdom Pseudomonadati; phylum Pseudomonadota; class Betaproteobacteria; order Burkholderiales; family Oxalobacteraceae; genus Herbaspirillum; species Herbaspirillum sp. 1130. The sequence continues at coordinate 1,762,285 of NZ_JAFICQ010000001.1, read as the reverse complement.
TTCACCGTGGCGACCATCCTGTGGGGCGTAGTCGGTATGCTGGTCGGCGTGATCATTGCCGCCCAGCTGGCATGGCCCGAATTGAACATGGGGATTCCCTGGCTGAGCTTCGGCCGGCTACGTCCCTTGCATACCAACGCAGTGATCTTTGCCTTCGGCGGCTGCGCGCTGATGGCAACCTCGTATTACGTCGTGCAGCGCACCTGCCAGGTGCGGCTGTTCTCCGACTTCCTGGCGGCCTTCACCTTCTGGGGCTGGCAGCTGGTGATCGTCGGTGCGGCCATCACGCTGCCACTGGGACTGACCCGAGGCAAGGAATACGCCGAGCTGGAATGGCCCATCACCATCCTGATCGCCGTCGTCTGGGTGGCCTACGCCGTGGTGTTCTTCGGCACCCTCATCAAGCGCAAGGTCAAGCACATCTACGTGGCCAACTGGTTCTACGGTGCCTTCATCATCGCCGTGGCCATCCTGCACATCGTCAACGGCATGACCATGCCGGCCACGCTGACCAAGTCGTACTCGATGTACAGCGGCGCACAGGATGCCATGATCCAGTGGTGGTACGGCCACAACGCGGTGGGCTTCTTCCTGACCGCCGGCTTCCTGGGCATGATGTATTACTTCATCCCCAAGCAGGTCAACCGTCCGGTCTATTCCTACCGCCTGTCGATCGTGCACTTCTGGGCTCTGATCTTCACCTACATGTGGGCCGGTCCGCACCATCTGCACTACACCGCATTGCCTGACTGGACCCAGTCGCTGGGCATGGTGTTCTCGCTGATCCTGCTGGCACCGTCCTGGGGCGGCATGATCAACGGCATGATGACGCTGTCGGGTGCCTGGCATCAGCTGCGTACCGATCCCATCCTGAAGTTCCTGGTGGTGTCGCTGTCCTTCTACGGCATGTCCACCTTCGAAGGTCCGATGATGGCCATCAAGACCGTCAACGCCTTGTCCCACTACACCGACTGGACCATTGGCCACGTGCACTCCGGTGCCCTGGGCTGGGTCGGCTTCGTCACCATGGGGGCGATGTATTACCTGATCCCGCGCCTGTCCGGCAAGACCGAGATGTGGAGCAAGGATCTGATCGAGATCCACTTCTGGGTCGCCACCATCGGCATCGTGCTCTACATCGCCGCCATGTGGATTGCCGGCGTCATGCAAGGCCTGATGTGGCGTGCGGTCAACGCCGACGGCACCCTGACCTACAGCTTCGTCGAAGGGGTGAAGGCAACCTACCCGTATTACATCATTCGTCTGATGGGCGGCCTGATGTACCTGTCCGGCATGCTGGTGATGGCCTACAACACCTGGCGCACCATGCGCGGCACCGAACTGGCTGTCGCACCGATTCCTACCGTGACCAACGCTGCGCACTGATTGGGGGAAAGTATGAAGTTTTCGCATGAATGGATTGAGAAGAACCCCTGGCTGCTCATTGGCCTGGTGCTGCTGGTGGTCAGTGTGGGTGGCCTGGCCGAGATCGTGCCGCTGTTCTTCCAGAAATCGACCACCGAACCGATCGCCGGCCTCAAGCCTTATTCGGCCCTGCGCCTGGCTGGCCGCGACGTGTACATCCGCGAGGGCTGCTACAACTGCCACTCGCAGATGATCCGTCCGCTGCGCGCCGAGACCGAGCGTTATGGCCACTACTCGGTGGCCGGCGAGTCGGTCTATGACCACCCCTTCCAGTGGGGTTCCAAGCGCACCGGCCCGGACCTGGCCCGCGTCGGTGCCCGCTACAGCGATGAATGGCATCGCGCCCACCTGCACAACCCGCGTGACGTGGTACCGGAGTCCAACATGCCGGCCTACCCGTGGCTGGAGCAGGCCAAGCTGGACAACTACGACATCGTCTCGCGCATGAAGGCATTGAAGCGCATCGGCGACCCGTACACCGAAGAAGACATCAAGAATGCCCCGGCCGAACTGGCCGGCAAGACCGAACAGGATGCGCTGATCGCCTACCTGCAAGGCCTGGGCATCCTGATCAAGGCGGAGAGATAAGACCATGATTGAAATGTTGACCGACCCACGCAGCCTGATCACGCTGATCAGCTTCATCACCTTTGCCGGCATCCTGTGGTGGACCTATGTCGGCCACAAGCCCGCTGATTTCAAGCAAGCCGAGATGATCCCCTTTGCCGATGGCGACATCGGCCAGCCCGCCGCCGACAGCAGCGACAAGGAGGTGCGCCATGGCTGATTTCACCAGTGGTTTCTGGAACATCTGGATCATCGTCCTGACCGTGCTGGGCATCGCCGGTTGCGCGCTGCTGCTGTGGCAGCAGTCGAGCTGGAAGGTCAAGAAGGGCGACCAGCCGGTTGCCGGTTCGACCACCGGCCACGTCTGGGATGACGACCTGACCGAACTGAACAACCCGCTGCCGCGCTGGTGGATGTGGCTGTTCTACCTCACCATCATCTTCTCGGTGGGCTACCTGATCGCCTATCCGGGCCTGGGCAACCTGCCCGGCACCCTGGGCTGGCGTTCGACCGGCGAGCATGATGCCGACGTCAAGCAGGCCGAAGCCAAGTACGGACCGCTCTTCGACAGCTACCTCAAGAAGGACCTGAAGGTGGTGGCCGCCGATCCGCAAGCCCATGCCATTGGCGAGCGCCTGTTCCTGACCTACTGCGCGCAGTGCCACGGTTCGGATGCGCGCGGCAACAAGGGCTTCCCCAACCTGACCGACAACGACTGGCTGCATGGCGGCACGCCCGAGATCATCAAGGAAACCATCCTCAAGGGCCGTCACGGCGTCATGCCGCCCATGGCTGCGGCGGTGGGTACCGACAAGGATGTCGACAACGTCGCCAACTATGTGCTGAGCCTGTCCAATTCGGCCCATGATCCGATCAAGGCCGAACTGGGCAAGTCCAAGTTTGCCGCCTGCATGGCTTGCCACGGCCCTGGCGGTGTGGGCAACCAGGCACTGGGCGCGCCCAACCTGTCGGACAAGATCTGGCTCTATGGCGGCAGCATCGACACCATCAAGGAGACCATCAACAAGGGCCGCGACAACACCATGCCGGCGTTTGGCGAATTCCTCGGTGAACCCAAGGTGCACGTACTGGCGGCCTATGTCTGGAGCTTGTCCAACAAGCCCAGCAATGCAGAGGCCAAGTAGGCCCCGATGAGCAGTTGAACCCGCGCCGGGGCCGACGCAGACACAGAGCTGCGCGGCCCCGGCGTTCTTCGTGATGGCCATATCGGCCACGCGCCCGGCCAAGGGGCGCATGACAGAGAGCGAAAGCAGAGCAGGCAAGACCATGAACAAGGCCGCAATGACACCCAGGCAGAGCAAGGAAGGGGACCCGCCACCCGAGGCAGGAACGCAGCAGGAGGCGCCAAAGAAGGAAGGCAAGAACGGCAAGGATGAATACGCCGTCATCCGCATGTATGCCGCGCGTGAACAGATCTACCCGCGCGAGATCCAGGGACGTTTTGCCAGCCTGCGCTGGCTGTGCGTATTCCTGACGCAGCTGGTGTTCTACGGCCTGCCGTGGATCAACTGGAACGAGCGCCAGGCCGTGCTGTTCGACCTGGCATCACGCAAGTTTTACCTGTTCGGCCTGGTACTGTGGCCGCAAGACTTCATCTGGCTGGCCGCGCTGCTGATCATCTGCGCCTTCAGCCTGTTTCTCTTCACGGCCATCGCCGGCCGCGTCTGGTGCGGCTACGCCTGTCCGCAGACGGTCTACACCGAGATCTTCCTGTGGATCGAACGCCGCATCGAAGGCAACCGCAGTGCCCGCATGCGCCTGGACCGCCAGCCCTGGTCGTTCGACAAGCTCTGGCGCAAGTCCGCCAAGCACCTGGCCTGGGGTAGCGTGGCCCTGTGGACCGGCATCAGCTTCGTCGGCTACTTCTCGCCGATGCGCGAGTTGTTGCCGGAAATCGGCCAGTTCGCACTGGGCCCGTGGGAGAGCTTCTGGATCGCCTTCTACGCCTTCGCCACCTACGGCAATGCCGGCTGGATGCGCGAGCAGGTCTGCAAGTACATGTGCCCCTATGCCCGTTTCCAGAGCGCCATGTTCGACCGCGACTCCCTGGTCATCACCTATGACAACGCCCGTGGCGAGCCGCGCATGCCTGCGGCCAAGGCAGCCAAGCTGCAGGAGGGACGCAAGGCGGGCGATTGCATCGACTGCACCATGTGCGTCCAGGTCTGCCCGACCGGCATCGATATCCGCCAGGGCCTGCAATACATGTGCATCGGCTGCGCGGCCTGCGTGGACGCCTGTGACAGCGTGATGGACAAGATCGACCGTCCGCGCGGCCTGATCCGCTATTCCACCGAGAACGCCATCGAGCAGGGCTTCTCGACGCCGGAAATCCGCCGCCGCCTGTTCCGTCCGCGCATCCTGATCTACACCGCCATCCTGGGTGCGGTGATCGCGCTGTTCCTGGGCTCGCTGGTGGTGCGCACGCCGCTGAAGCTCGATGTGATCCGTGATCGCGGTTCCATGGGCCGCGAGGTGGAGGACGGCATCATCGAAAACGTCTACCGCTTGCAAGTCATCAACACCGATGAGCGCGGCCATCGCTATCGCATCAGTGCGAGCGGCATCGAAGGACTGACCGTCGATCCGGCCGGCCCCATCGAACTGGCCGCCACCCAGACCCTGATGGTGCCGGTGCGGGTGAGGGCGCCGCATGGAGCGGGTGAGTCCGGCTCCAACAAGATTCATATCGAATTGCAGGCAGAGGACCAGCCGGCGCTGCATGTCAGCGAGAAGGCCGTGTTCCTGGTGCCGCGCCGCTGAGTGCGGCAAGCGTTGCAACACACGTGAACCAAACTTCATATCGAGAGGAAACCATGACCACCATCTCCCCCAAGCTTGGCAACACCGCTCCCTGGTACCGCCACCGCTGGCCCTGGCTGCTGATGTCCGGCCCGGCCGTAGTGGTGGTAGCTGGGATCTTTACCGCCTGGCTGGCCATCTCGCGGGCCGATGCCCTGGTGGCCGACGATTACTACAAGCAGGGCAAGGCCATCAACAAGGACCTGCGCCGCGATCATGAGGCGCAAAGGCTGGGCGCGGCCATCGGCATCGCCTATGACCCGGCCGCTGCCGTGCTGCGCGGCCGCCTGCAGCTGCGCCAGGTGCCTGCCGTCGGCGAAGAGGGCCAGACCCTGGTGCTGAACCTGGTGCACCCGACCCAGCCGGCCAAGGACCGCACGCTGCTGGTGCGTCCGGCCGCCGATGGCAGCTTCTCGGTACCGCTGGCGGAGATGGAGCAGGCACGCTGGCGCCTGGTGGCCGAGGACGGCAGCCATCGCTGGCGCCTGCACGGTACCTGGGTGTGGCCGCAACAGCGCAGCATCGAAATGAATGCGGAGGCCTACGCACCGGCCGAATAATGCGCTAAGCTGGAGTGAAGCCGGCTTCAAGACCGGCCATCTTCGGATGAAACTTCATGCGTCAAGGAGACAGCCATGCGCAAACAGCAACGCAATCTCGCCATCGTGGTCTGGGTGGCTTTCCTGATGGCCATCGCGGCCGAGGGTGTGTTCTTTTCCCTGTTCAATCCCGAGGAACTGGCCATGGCGTCCGGCCATGAATGGGAAGCGCTGGGCGCCTACACCGTAGGGTTCTTCTGTTTCTGGGGAAGTTTCGCCGTCTGCGGCCTGCTGGCCGTGAGGCTGACACGCGCCCTGCCGAGAGAGCGCTTGCGTCATTACGTCCAGGGCTGAACGCCTTGGAGCGCTTCAATCAACTTTGAACAGTCTGGGGTTGGCTCGAAGCCGGTGCTGCTACCGGTTTCAAGCCTGTCAGCCCTTAGCCTTAGCTGGCTGCTCGTGCGGTAGCTGCTGCCGCCGGTGCCGGTGTGCAGGCATCGACGCCGGCAGCCAGGCGCTTGAGCGCGGCCAGGTCCACCACTTCCACATCGCGTTGTTCCACCGCCAGCAGGCCCTGCTTGCGGAACTTGGAAATCAGGCGGCTGATGCTTTCGATGGTCAGGCCCAGGTAGTTGCCGACATCCTGACGCGTCATGCGCAGCTGGAATCGCGTCGAGGAATAGCCGCGTGCGGCATAACGTGAAGACAAATTCACCAGGAAGGCAGCAAAGCGCTGCTCCGCACGCATGTTCCCCAGCAGCATGATGACGTTCTGTTCGCTGGTGATCTCGTGGCTCATCATGCGGTGGAAGTGGCGCAGCAGATGGGGAATCTGGCCGAACAGCTGTTCCAGGCGCGCAAACGGGATTTCGCAGACTTCGCTGTCCTGCAGGGCCACTGCATCGCATTGATGCTGCTCGGTGCTGATGGCATCCATGCCCAGCAGTTCGCCAGGCATCTGGAAACCGGTGATCTGGCGGTCGCCGTCGAGGTTTTCCTGATAGGTCTTGAAATGGCCCACACGCACGGCGTAGAGCGCGGTGAAGCGGTCGCCGATACGGTACAGGAAGTCATCGCGGGCGACCTTGCGGCGGCCGATGATCTTGTCCAGGCGTTTCATGTCGGATTCATCCAGGCCCATGGGCAGGCACAGCTGGTGCATGCCGCAGGCGGTGCAGCTGCGCAGCGCAGAGCTGGCGGCGGCTTCGCGCGCGGCGGTCAGCGGCGAGCATTGGGTCAGGGGCGCGGCGGCGTTGTTGGCAGCGGCGAGCGAAGTGGAGTGGCAAGGCTGGTTCATACGATGTTCCCGGCGGACTTGTGGCAATCGAATGACTCGATTTTAAGTGCGCGGAACGTGATAGGCAGCACAGTATTCCCGAATCAGACGGCATTTCTTGTCCCAGATCAAACTTGGTCCAAGTAAGCGCCCGAAAGGGCGGGCAGGCTTACCGTGTGATGGCGGATTTCACCTAAAAACATCAGAACTGACGGCCAATGACGACGGCTGACAGTACGTGGAAGAGAAGCGGCCTTGATGGGGGAAAGTGGGCGGTATCGCGGGGTTACCGGGGACCCGCGAATGCCCTTCCATGCGACCGTCTTGTTATTGAAACTTCAGAACTTTCGTGGCTTCCTGAATGGGGCTGCCTTGGCTCCCGTTCAAACTTCTGCCGTAGGCTTGCTCATGTCCGGCAATGGCAGCGGAGTACTGGTCGGGCGGCCACGATAGTCGGTCCAGCACAGGCGCTTGAAGTCATACAGCTTGCAGCGGCGCGCCGTGTCGAAGTACCAGCGCCAGGAGAAGCGCTGGATCACGATACGGCCGGGCAGCATGGTTTCCAGTTTCTTCTGCGCCTGCTTCAGGCGATACAGCGGCACGCTCATGTCCACGTGGTGCGCGGTGTGTTCCATGATGTGATGCAGCAGCGATCCCCAGTAGCGGCCAAAGGTCAGGTGCACGGTGGTGGAAACGAAGGGTTGTGCAGCAGCCCAGGTGATCTTGTCTTCATACCAGGCCACCGAGGTATGCGTATGGTGCACATACACCACGAAGCCGATCATGGCCTTCCAGAACAGCAGCGGAATCGCAAAACCGGTCACCAGCAGGGTCCAGAAGGATTGTTCAGTCGCCTGCGCGGCCCAGGCCAGGCCGGCGATCCAGACGACGGCGACGGCGGTCACCAGTACGCCATCCCACATGAATTCAGCACGGCGGGTCGGCATCTGCTTCTTCGAGGGGAAGTACATGCGCTTCCACCACATGTCGATCATGTAGTACAGGCCAGGACCGAAGCCGCTGCGGTAGATGCGCTCCAGGCGCTGACGCCAGCGCGGCAGGGCGCGGAATTCTTCCAGCGAGCGCGGCTGCCAGACGAAATCAAAACCCTTCAGGTTGGTATAGCCGTGGTGCACCACATTGTGACCGACTGCCCACAGGCTATAGGGCGTGAGCGAGGGCATGAACAACAGGCGGCCGAGCCAGGTGTTGAGCTTGCGGCTGGGTGTGAAAGCCTGGTGGCAGGCATCGTGGCCGAGGATGAACAGGCGGCCGATGATGAAGCCATTGACCACGCCCAGCGCGATCTTGGCCAGCAGCCACGGGGCCCAGACGATGGCCGCCAGGCTGGCACCGAAGAGGCAGAAATCCAGCACCGACAGTGCCAGGGCGATGGCCGTGCTGCGCTGGCTGATGGGGATCACCCAGGAGCGGATGATCTTGCGATGGGGCATCGGCGCGCCGGGCGCGACCGGGGTATTGGGGTGCGAAGTCGTCGACATCGTAATTAACCTCTTCCTACTATCAAACGGTGGACGGGCGGAGCATGCCGCAGAGACTGCTCCAGCTAACGCTGCAAGGCGGATGGCATTGCAAGAAATGGCGGCCGGAAAACCGGTGGCGGGGACGTTAGCGCGGATCCCAAAAAACAACGCGACCAGTCATCATCGATGACGGATCGCGCCGTTTGGGTGCGGCAAGAATACCTTAGAAACGGTAGCCCACGCCAACGCCGATCAGCCACGGGTCGATCTTGACGCTGGAAATCTTGGTGCCGGAAGCGGTCTTGACGTCGCTGGAGATCTGCACCTTCTTGATATCGAAGTTGATCAGCCAGTTCTTGTTGATCTTGTAGTCGGCACCGATCTGCAGGGCACCGCCGACGCTGTTGCTGTCCAGTTGCAGGCCGTTGGCCAGATCCACGCCGGAGATGCGGGTGTAGTTGATACCGGCACCGACGTAGGGGCTGAAGACTGCTTCAGGCATGAAGTGGTATTGCAGCAGCAGGGTTGGCGGCAGGTGCTTGAAGGTACCGATCTTGTTGCCGTCCAGACGCACGTCCTGCTTTTGCGGATAGGTCAGCACCAGTTCGGCGGCGATGTTCGGGGTGAAGAAGTAGCTGATGTCGAGTTCCGGAATCACCTTCTCGTTGATGGTGATGCGGTCCGAGGCGCCGGTGCCGCCGACCGGGTCGGACTTGTTTTCCGGGCTCAGATCAACGGCGCGCACGCGCACCAGCCACGGGCTTTGCGCTTCTTGCGCGAACACGGGAGCAGCGGCGAAGGAGGAAGCCAGGGCGGCAACGGCGGCAGTGATGGTGACGATTTTTTTCACGGTGTTTTACCTGTCGAGTGAGGATGTCCGAAAGGTACGCGTGAAGCTTTCTGCAGGCTTTGATGCCGATCAAGCGCGTGGATACATCGGGCAAAAATGCCCTCGCCGGCGGGAACTTGCCACGCAAAAACGACACAAGCCCCGCCTGCATGAACAGGCTGGGGCTTGGTGTGCAGCGTGGCGGATATCCGTATCGCTATCAGGATATCCGCCTGTGCGCGGGGATTCCGCTTACTCCTTGTAACGCGCTTCGCGGGCCAGTTTGGTCAGGTTTTCCGGATCTTCGAAGGCCTTGTAATAAGCGTTCAGTGCCGGGGCACCGCCAAGGTGGGCATACAGCACGCGCTGGCCCTTGAAATGGCCCTTCTTGGCCATGTCGATCAAGCCATCGATGGATTTTCCTTCATACACCGGATCGGTCAGCATGGCTTCCATCTCGGCGGCGGTACGGATGGCGGCGATGGTCTGCTCGCTCGGCAGGCCGTAGGCCGGGCCACTGTAGTCGGGGATGATCTCGATGTCCGCATCGCGCACCACCACGCGCTGGCCACCCTTGGCGGCGATCAGTTCGCTGGTGTCGTTGGCGATCTTGGTGACGGCGCGGCGGGTCATGGCCTCATCGTCGGCGGTGTCGATGCCGATCACGCGGCGGCGCTTCTCCTGGGCGGCGAAACCGACCACCATGCCGGCCTGGGTGGAACCGGTACAGGTCGCCACCACGATGTTGTCGAAGAAGATGCCCAGCTGCTGTTCCTGCATCGCCACTTCGTCGGCGAAGTTGGCATAGCCCAGGCCGCCCAGCGGATGGTCCGACGCGCCGGCCGGAATCGCATAGGGCTTGCCGCCCTTGGCGCGCACTTCTTCCAGGGCACGGGCCCAGGTGTCCTTCTCGGTGGTGGAGTAGCCATAGCCGCCCATGATCGGGTTGCCGCCCATGATGCGGGTCAGCAGGATGTTGCCGACCTTGTCGTAGACCGGATCATCCCATTCCAGCCAGGTTTCCTGCACGGTATAGGACTTCATGCCCACGGCGGCAGCGGCCGCGCAGACCTGGCGCGTGTGGTTGGACTGGATGTTGCCGATCGAGACCAGGGTGTCGCAGCCCTTGGCCAGGGCATCGGCCACCAGCCATTCCAACTTGCGGATCTTGTTGCCGCCGAAGGCCAGGCCCGAGGAGACGTCATCGCGCTTGGCCCACACTTCCACGCCCAGCATGGCGGACAAGCGTTCCAGCTTGTGGATGGGGGAGGGGAAGAAGCCCAGGGTCTTGCGAGGGAAGAGTTTGTCGAGTGCCAGCATGGAGTGCTCCGGTTCAGTTGGATGGTCGAAAGGGGTCCGAATCTGGTTCGATTCATGGTGAATCGCCGGGATCAACTTTACGCCGGAGGATTAAAATGGTGCTTCCGAATTTATGGCATGATTCGTGATGAAAAAGCGATGTAAATTATTTCAGGCAAAGAAAATTGCGATAAACAAGATTTAAGAGAAAGATTCATCATGTCACTGGACCGCATGGACAAGCGCATCCTCAAGGCGCTGCAGAAGGACGGCCGCATCGGCAATGCCGAGCTGGCCAAGAAGCTGGGCATGAGCGCCACCGCCTGCTGGAACCATACCAAACGGCTGATGGATGAGGGCTATGTGAAGGAAGTGCGGGCCATCCTCGACCCCGAGAAACTGGGCCTGCCGGTGCTGGTTACCGTGGGCGTGGTGCTGGACCGTTCCACTCCCGAAAGCTTTGCCGAGTTCGAGAAAGCGGTGCGCGAGATCGCCGCCGTGCAGGAGTGCCTGCTGCTGGCCGGGGAATTTGACTACTGGATCAAGCTGCGCGTGAAGGACCTGCAGGCCTTCAACCGCCTGCACGCCAATACGCTGCTGCGGCTGCCGGGCGTGCGGCAATTGCGTTCATTCTTCGTGCTCAACGAAGTGAAGAACAATCCGGAACTCGTGGTGGAATGAGGACTCTGCGTTCCTTTCACGCACACCCTATACTGCATCTTTTGTCTTCACCCTCAAGGATCTGCTGATGACCACTTCTGCTCCTGCCACCCTGCGCGGCCTCTATCCTCCCATCGAACCGCATGACCACGGCCTGCTCGACGTCGGTGATGGTCACCAGGTCTACTGGGAAGTCTGCGGCAACCCCAAGGGCAAGCCGGTGGTGTTCCTGCACGGTGGCCCCGGTGGCGGTTGCGGTCCTTCGCATCGCCGTCTCTTCAACCCGGAGAAATACCGCATCGTCCTGTTCGACCAGCGCGGCTGTGGCCGCTCGCTGCCGCATGCCAACCTCGACGCCAACACCACCTGGGATCTGGTGGCCGACATCGAACGCCTGCGCGAACTGCTGGGCATCGAGCGCTGGCAGGTCTTCGGCGGCTCCTGGGGCAGCACGCTGGCGCTGGCCTACGCGCAGACCCATCCGCAGCGCGTGACCGAACTGGTCCTGCGCGGCATCTTCCTGCTGCGCCAGGCCGAGCTGGATTGGTACTACCAGGAGGGCGCCTCGTGGATGGTGCCGGATCGCTGGGACGAATTCCTGGCCCCCATCCCGGCCGCCGAGCGCGGCAACCTGGTGCATGCCTATCGCAAGCGCCTCACCGGCGACGACGAAGCGGCCAAGCTGCAGGCCGCGCGTGCCTGGAGCCGCTGGGAAGCCAGCACCATCACGCTGGTGGCCGATGAACGTCTGATCGATTCCTTCAACGATGCGCAATTCGCGCTGGCCTTTGCGCGCATCGAGAACCACTACTTCTTCAACAAGGGATTCATGGAGGAGGGGCAGTTGCTGGCTAATGCCTCGCGCCTGGAAGGCATTCCCGGCGTGATCGTGCAGGGCCGCTACGACCTGGCCACCCCGGCCAAGTCGGCGTGGGATTTGCACCAGGCCTGGCCCGGTTCGCAATTGCACCTGATCGACAGCGCCGGTCACGCCTACAACGAACCCGGCATCCTCGATCAGCTGATCGCGGCCACCGATCGGTTCGCCGATCTGTGATGCCGTTGCGGTGAACGCGGCCAGCGATCTGGCCGCGCAGTCTGTCTGACGCTCCCCTTTGCGGGAGCGTTTTTTTTTACCTGTTCGTTCGTTTCAGCTTTTCTTGCGGCTGCGTTTGGCGGGTAGCTCATCCGTTGCTGCGGCTGGCACAGGGGCGTTCGAGGAATACACCTCTTCCAATTCACCCAGCCGATGGTTGAGTTTGCCCAATACAGTGGTCAGCGCCCCGATTTCCTCTTCGCTCAGGGCAGCGAACAGTCCGTCGATGAAGGTTTTTTTCACCGGCTCCGAGGCCCGCAGCACTTCTTTTCCCGACGCTGTCAAAGCGATGTATTTGACCCGGCGGTCAGTGGTGTCGCCATTGCGCTGGACCAGTCCGTCGCGCTCCAGGGCATCGATGGCCTCGGTGATGGTGCGCGGCGCGAAGCCAAAGGCCGTGGCCAGGTCGGCCGCGCGTACCGGGCTGTTGCGTTCGATGTGGCCGAGCATCTTGTTGCGCGCCAATGAGGCTCCTTCGCCGGCCATGAGCTTGTCCAGCGTGCGGTGCGAGCGGATGTAGAAGTCGCGCAGCGCCTCGGCGGCACTGCTGCTGTCATCGTTTGTAAAGCCTGTAGACATGATTTTTCCAGATACCATATCATATGGTACCTCATTAATTTCCCCGTTCGGTTGGGGAAAGCTGTATTGACCCCGTATTGCCACTGTATTGGTGCTGGCGCGTGAAGTGTATTGCTCCGTATCAATACAGTGTTGCCCAGTGTATTGATTCAGTTAGCAGCCCTCCGCGCCCAGATATTAGGATAAAAAAGATGACCGACGCCACACCCAGCAACACACCGAGCACTACAGAAGCCAGTCCCTCCCGGCCGGATGCCTCCACCAACGGCAGCAACAAGAACAACGCTCCCAAGAAACGCATGAGTCCGCGCGCCCGCTTCATCCTGCGTGCGCTGGGCTTGCTGGTGCTGGTGATCGTGGCGGCCTGGGTGCTGTACTACCAGTTCCGCGGCAAGTATCTGGAGAGCACCAACGATGCCTTCGTCCAGGCCGACAGCGTGACGGTCTCCTCCAAGGTGACCGGCTATGTCGACCAGGTGCTGGTGGCGGACAACCAGATCGTCAAGGCTGGCCAGCCGCTGGTGCGCATCGATGCGCGCGATTATTCGGCGCAAGCCGCCCAGGCCAAGGCCCAGATCGACGCCGCCAGCGCCAGCGAGGAAGCTGCCCATGCCCAATTGGCCGAGCAACAGGCCGCCATTGCGCAGGCCAAGGCCCAGCTTGCCTCAGCCGATGAAGATGCCCGCTTCGCTACCGCAGAAGTGGAGCGCTACACCCCCTTGGCGGCCTCCGGTGCCGAGACCCGTGAACGCCTGACCACCCTGCGCAACCAGCAGGCCCAAGCCCGCAGCACGGTCGCCGCACGTCGTGCTGCGCTCGATGCGGCGCAGCTGCGGGTACGCTCGCTGCAGGCCCAGGTGCGCCAGGCGCAGGCCCAGGGCGAGACGGCCAAGGCGCAATACGATGCTGCCAGCGTCAACCTCGGCTATACCGAGATCCGCGCCGCCGTCGATGGCCGCATCGGTGACAAGCAGGTCCGCGTCGGCCAGTTCGTCTCGCCCGGTACGCGCATGATGACCGTGGTGCCGACCCGCTTCTACGTCTCGGCCAATTTCAAGGAAACCCAGATCGGCATCATGCGCATCGGCCAGCCTGCCATCATCAAGGTCGATGCCTTGCCGGGCGTGGAATTCCACGGCCATGTGGAAAGCCTCTCGCCGGGTACCGGCGCCCAGTTCTCGCTGCTGCCGCCGCAGAATGCCACCGGCAACTTCACCAAGATCGTCCAGCGCGTCCCCGTGCGCGTGGCCGTCGATGCGACACCGGAAGAAACCCGTGCCTTCGTGGCCGGCCTGTCGGTGACGGTGGAAGTCAACACCATCGCGGCCAAGGATGAATTGCGTGAACTGCGCGAACGCAACAGCGAGACCAACGCCACCCGCAAGGAGTCGCAGTGAGCGGCGCGGCCCCCGCCCAGCCCATCGGGCAGGGCGCCCAGCCGGAGAAAGCCGATGCCTCCGCCTGGCTGGCGGTTGCGGCCGGCACGCTGGGTGCGCTGATGGCCACGCTGGATATCTCCATCGTCAATTCCTCGCTGCCCACCATCCAGGGTGAAATCGGAGCTTCAGGCACTGAAGGCACCTGGATCGCCACCGCCTACCTGGTGGCCGAGATCGTCATCATCCCCATGTCGGCCTGGCTGGAACGGCTGCTGGGATTGCGCGTGCTGCTGCTGACGGCGGCCAGTCTCTTCACCTTGTTCTCGGTGCTGTGCGGCCTCTCGACCACGCTGCCGATGATGATCGTGGGCCGGGTCGGGCAGGGTTTCACCGGCGGCGCGCTCATTCCGACCGCCATGACCATCATCGCCACGCGCCTGCCGCGTTCGCAGCAGCCGGTCGGCAATGCCCTGTTCGGTGCGACCGCCATTCTCGGTCCGGTGCTGGGGCCGGTGATGGGTGGCTGGTTGACCGAGAACGTCAGCTGGCACTATGCCTTCTTCATCAACCTGCCAGTGGGTGCGGCCCTCATCACCTTGCTGCTGGTGGCCATTCCCTATGAACGTCCCAAGTTCGAACAATTGGCCGAGGCCGACTGGTTCGGCATCGCCGGACTGGCACTGGGGCTGGGTGGGCTGACGGTGGTGCTGGAAGAGGGCGAGCGCGAGCAGTGGTTTTCCTCCCCGGATATCCGCTGGCTTGCGGCCACCTCCGTACTCGGCTTCATCCTGCTGGCCATCGGACAGGTGCGCGCGCGCCATCCTGTGATCCAGCTGCGGCTCTTGCGCGACCGCCAGTTCGGTTCCGTGGTGATGATGGCCATGATCGTCGGCGTGGCGCTCTATGGCACGGCCTACGTGATCCCGCAATTCCTCTCCGGCATTGCCGGCTACAACTCGCTGCAATCGGGCTGGATCGTGCTGCTCTCGGGCGTGCCGATGATCCTCATGATGCCTTTCACGCCCTTGCTGATGCGGCTGGTGGATATCCGCATTGCCGTGGGCACCGGTTTCCTGCTGCTGGCTACCTCGGCTTTCATCGAGACCGACCTGAGCCCGCTGTCCTATGGCGGCTCCTTCGTGGCCTCGCAGCTGATGCGCGGGGTGGGCACGGTGCTGGCGATGCTGTTCCTGAATCAGGCGGCGATCCGCTCGGTGCCGCCGTCGCAGGCCGGGGATGCATCCGGCCTCTACAGTGCCGCGCGCAACCTGGGTGGCTCGCTGGCGCTGGCAGCCATTGCCGTGATCCAGGACCAGCGGCTGTGGTTGCACAGCCGCCGCCTGGAAGAAAGCCTCAACGCCAATTCCGACCTGGTGCAGTCCGGCATCGCCGCGCAAGCCCATCTGCTGGGCGGGCAGGATGTGGCAATCCAGCTCATGGGCGCGACCATCCAGGCGCAGGCGCTGACCATGACCTATGCCGACCTGTTCTGGATGCTGGGCGTGGCCATCCTCTGCGTGACTCCGCTGGTGCTGTTCCTGCGCCCCTTGCCGACCAATGCCGCACCGGTGGCTTCTCATTGATGATCAACATGGACAAGACTTACTCCTCCTTCCCGGCCGTGCGCCTGATCGCGCTGGCGGCCGCTGCGCTGCTGGCCGGCTGTTCCGCCCTCGGACCGGACTACGCCGGCCCGCCCGAAGCCGCCCCGCAAGCGGCACACAGCCAGCAATTCGTCCGCGGCGGCGACAGCGCCAATAGCGCCGCGCCGAGCAACCAGTGGTGGCAAGGCCTGGGCGACAGCGAACTGAACAGCCTCATCGAGCGCGCCCTGCAAGCCAATCCAAATCTGGGCGTGGCGCGTGCCCGCCTGCAGCAATCGCGTGCGGGGCTGGCGCTGGAACAGGCCAATGCCGCCCCCAGCGTCGGTGCCTCGGCCCTGGCCGGACATGCGCGCCTGCCGCCGGCCAACCTGGGCGCGCTGACCGGCGGCTCCAGCTCCGGCAATGGCTCGCCGACCAGCGCCAATCTCTACAGCGTGGGTTTTGATGCGAGCTGGGAGATCGATCTGTTCGGTGCCCGCCGCCGAGCGGTGGAAGCGGCCACGGCCACGGCCGATGCGGCGCAGGCCTCGCTGGCTGATGTACAGGTGAGCCTGGCCGCTGAAGTGGCCAATGCCTACATCAGCCTGCGCGACCGGCAGCTGCGTCTGTCGCTGGGCCAGGAAGCGGTGCAGGCGCAAGAGCAGATGCTGCAGCTGACCGGGCAGCGTGTCGAGCGCGGCACGGCCTCTTCGCTGGATCAGCTGCGCGTGCAGAACCAGCTTGATGCCAGTCGTGCCGACCTGGTCCCGCTGCAGGCCGAGCGCGATGCCTACCTCAACCAACTGGCCACGCTGCTGGGACAGGAGCCGGGCACGCTGGACAGCGAACTGGCGGCCACAGCCCCCGTGCCGCTGCCGCCGCAGCAGGTGGCGGTGGGAGATCCTGTCTCGCTGCTGCGTCGTCGTCCTGATGTCCGCGCTGCTGAACGCACGCTGGCCGCCGATACGGCCAAGATCGGCCAGGCTGAAGCGGCGCGCTATCCGAGCCTGAAGCTGTTCGGCGTGATCGGGCTGGGTGGAACACATCCTTCGGACCTGACGCGCCTGGATGATTTTGCGGCGCTGGGCGCACCCATGCTGAGCTGGAATTTCCTCGACTTTGGCCGCGCCAAGGCACGTGTCACGCAAGCAGAGCGTTTGCGCGACGAGGCCGAGATGAAGTATCGCCAGTCCGTGCTGGAAGGCTTGCGTGATGCCGAAGACGCGCTCTCGCGCTTCCGCTATGGCCGGGTGAGCGTGGCCACCATCGCGCGTTCCAAGGTCTCCGCCGACCGTGCGCTGGTGTTGGCGCGGCAGCGTTATCAGGCAGGTACCGGGACGCTGATCGAAGTGCTCGACACCACGCGGCAGCAGATCACCGCGCAGCAGAATCTGTTGCAGGCCGAGGCCAATCTGACGCGCAGTTTTGTGGGAATTCAGAAGGCGCTGGGGCTGGGGTGGTCGGAGGAAGCGCTCTGACATGCGGCAGCCGATACGGGTGATGAGCCCCGTATCAGCCACCTCCGTTTTCTCCGTTTTCTTCACATCGCCGCAGGCTGCAATGCCTGCGGCGATTTTCTTATCCTCTCTTTTCTCGGTGCCTTTGCATGGACGGCACTGACGCTTCTTCCTTTTGGCAGTGACCCGCAGACGGGTTTCGCGCGTCATCCTCCCTTCGGTCGCCCCCTCACCTGAGGTACGAAGCTTCACCTCCCTCCGCCCTGAACAGCACCAAAAGACAATGTCCAGAAAGACCTTGTCCCCCGACAATGCGCCCCTACAAAAGCCGGTCCGAACCGGCACCAAGGGGCGACGACAAGAAGGACGGGGGACGGGTTTGCCTTCCCGATGACCCGGCCAATTCCAAAAGATCGACCGAGGAAGGGAAGATGAAACACAAAAAGAAGCAGGACAAGTCCGCCTGCACCACGCCGCCCGCCGGCTTGCGCCTACACCGTCTCTGCACCGCCGTACTGCTGACCCTGAGCCCGGCCCTGAGCCTGCCCGCTGGCGCCCAGAGTTTCGTCAACTACGATGGCAGTACCACCACCGACTCTGCCGCCGCCCTGGCCAGCTGGACAGGCAACAAGGAATTCCAGACCGATTGGGGGCTGGGGGCCATGAATGCCCAGTACGCCTACGCGGCCGGCTTCTCGGGCCTGGGCATCAAGCTGGGCGCGGTCGATTCCGGGCTCTTGCTGTCCCACGCCGAGTTCGTCACCCGCAACGTCAAGGCCCTGGCCGTCACCGGCACCTACGCCAATGACGGTTCGCAATATCAGGACGGCAGCCAGGCCTGGAAAGCAGGGGACGCCTTCAGCACCACCGGGGCATTGAGCAAGCTCAACGACAAGCACGGCAGCCACGTCTCTGGCACCATCGCCGCGGCCAAGAACGGCGCGGGCATCATGGGGGTGGCCTTCGCCAGCGACTACCACATCACCAATACCAACGGCACCGACAGTTCGGTCTATGGCGTGAACGCGGATTACAACTACTTCAAGGCAGCCTACGGCAACCTCGCCAATGCCGGTGTGCGGGTCATCAACAGCAGCTGGGGCAGTCCGGATTCGCGCGATGACTTCAGCAGCATCGGCGGCGTGGCCGCGGCCTACGATCGCCTGCAGGGTGGTGGCAAGAAAAGCTGGCTGGATGTCGCCGCCGATGTGGCGAAAGACTCCAATACGCTGATGGTCTGGGCGGCCGGCAATTCCGCCAAGGCCAACATCAATATCCGTTCGGCGCTGCCTTACTTCCGGCCGGAGCTGGAACAGAACTGGATCGCGGTGGCCGCCATCAATGCCAGTTCGGTGCTGCCCAGCTTCTCCAACCAGTGTGGACTGGCCAGGTACTGGTGTGTGTCCGCCCCCGGCTCGGCCATCACCAGTCTGAACATCACTTCCGACACCGACCTGGTCAACGCCTCCGGCACCTCCATGGCCGCCCCGCACGTGACCGGCGCACTGGGGCTGCTCATGGAGCGCTATCCCGACCTCGACAACCAGGCCATCCGCACCATCCTGCTGACTACCGCCAAGCATCTGGGCAGCGGTCCGGCGGACGTGCCCAATGCCATGTTCGGCTGGGGTGTGCCGGACCTCAACAAGGCCCTGAATGGTCCGGGACAATTGCTGGGTGTCTTCAACGCCAACATCGCCGCCGGCCGCAGCGACACCTGGAGCAACGACATCTCCGAAGCCGCGCTGATCCAGCGCAAGAGCGATGACCGTGCCCAGCTGGCAGCCCGTGAGGCTGCCTCGCCGGATGCCCTGCAGGCGGCCGCTGCCAGCGCGGCGGTCCAGATCGCATCGAATGTGGAGAGCGGCTATGGCCAGGCCATGGCACTGGTCCAGACACGCGCGCAGCGCAATGCCACCTTCCAGGCCAGCAAGAAGAAAGAGGACAACACTGCCTTCCAGCAAGCCGACAAGGCAGTCGCCGCCAATCCGCTGGCAGCGGCCCTGCTCAAGCAGTCCGGCAGCGGTCCCACGCTGAGCAAGGAGGAGTTGATGGCCAGGCTGATCGCCGCAGATCCGGCCACGGTGGCGCTGGGCGACTATCACGCCCAGGCCACCTATCTCGACGCCGCCCGCAAAAAGACCGATGCCGATTACGTCGGCAGCCTGGTCAAGACCGGCGAGGGCAGCCTCATCTTGTCGGGCAACAACAGCTATTCGGGGGGCACCCGGCTGGAGGGCGGCACGCTCGGCGTGGCGTCTTCCACCGCGCTGGGCACCGGCCCGCTGGCCATGTCCGATGGCACCACCTTGCGTGCGGCGGCCGACCAACTGGCCATGGGCAATGTGGTCAGCGTCAGTGGCGAAGGGCGCTTCGATACCCAGGCTTTCACGCTTACGCTCCATGCCGGCATCGCCGATGGCCGCAGCAAGGGCAGCCTGGTCAAGCAGGGGGACGGGACATTGCACGTGCTCGGTCCGCTCAGCTACAGCGGCAACACCACCATCGCCGCGGGCACTTTGAGCGTTCCGGCCTTCAGCCTGGCGACGGACCAGACCCTGAGCGTGGGCGTGGCCAGTGCCAGCCAATACGGCAAGCTGTCGGTCACCGGTGCGGCCAGCTTCGCGCCCGACGCGCACCTGGCCGTGGATGTCTACAAGACCGCCAGTCTGGGAAGCGGCCAGACACTGGCCGGCGTGGTCACGGCCGGCAGCCTCACGGCACCGCGCCTGAATGTCACGGACAATTCCCTGCTGTTCGACTTCAAGCCTGTGGTGTCCGCTACTGCGCTTGACCTGAACATCGTCGACGCGACCAGCATTCAGCAGGTCGCCCAGGCGGTGCTGACGCCGGATGCGGGGGGGACACCGACCCCTGCCATACAAGCAACGGGCACGCAGCCGGCCGCTACACCTGCTCCGCCCGTACAGCCAACGAACACGGATGCGTCCAGTACACCGGCTTCAACCGTACAGGCGACCAGCACGCAGGCGTCCAGTACACCTGCGCCAGCCGTACAGGCAACTGGCACACCGGCATCCACTGCGCCAGCGCCAGCTGTACAGGCAACTGGCACACCGGCATCCACTACGCCAGCGCCTGCTGTACAGCCAACTGGCACACCGGCATCCACTACGCCAGCGCCAGCTGTACAGGCCACGAGCACTCAGGCATCCACTTCACCTGCACCAGCTGTACAGGCCACGAGTACTCAGGCGTCCACTCCACCTGCACCAGCTGTACAGGCAACGAGTACTCAAGCATCCACTGCACCGGCTCCAGCTGTACAGGCTACGACCACCCAAGCGTCCACCACGCAAGCTCCAACTGGTCCGGCCGCAAATAAACCAGTACCGGCAGCACCAGCAGCACCAGCAGCAGCACCAGCAGCTCCAGCGGCACCGGCGGCACCGGCGGCACCGGCGGCACCGGCTGCAGCATCGGCAGCACCGGCAGCAGCACCCGCAACCCCTGCAGCAGCATCACCGGCTCCAGCGCCCGCCCCCACAGTGCGCCCCTCGGCCACACTCATCGACGCCGCCACGGCCGCTGCACGGGTCGCCCCGGTACTGGACCGCCAGATCCGCCAGCCCTCCACGGCGGACATGGCCCAGGTGGTCACCGCCCTGGGCCGCATGCCCGATGCGGAAAGCCTGCTGCGCGCCGTCAGCCAGACCTTGCCCAGGGACGTCAGCGCCAGTGCCATCCGTGGCACCATGGCGTCCCTGAACCGCGTCATCGCCACCCGCACCGAGAGCGGCAACATGGGCAGCGCCGCTGCAGGCAGCGGCTTGTCCTCAGGCGAGGCAGGCGGCGACCGCCAGGTGTGGATCATGCCCTTCGAGTCGCGCACCAACCAGGGCGACCGTGGCGGCGAGTCCGGCTTCAGCGCCAGCACTTCGGGCCTGGCAGCCGGTGCCGAGATGGAGTTCGACAGCGCACGCGCCGGCCTGTCCTACGCCTACGCCAGCACCAGTGCCAGCGGCAATGCCGCCATCACCGGCACCGGCAGTCGCAGCCGCATCGAGTCCAACATGGTGGCCCTCTACGGCAGCCTCCCGTTGGGAGAGATATCACTCGGCTGGCAAGCCGACCTGGGCCGCAATGGCAACCGCCTGGATCGCCAGATGCAGTTCGGTGGCCTCAATCGCATCGCCAGCAGCCGCTTCCAGAGCTGGCATGCGCATTTGGGCACGAACGTATCGTTCACGCTGCCGCTGAGTGAAGCAATGAGCCTGGTACCGGCCCTGCAGCTCGACTACACCCGCCTGCAAAGCCCGTCCTACGGCGAGAACGGGGCAGGGGACCTGAACCTGTCGGTGCAGGGCAAGCGCAGCCGGGCCCTGTTGCTCGGCACGGCGGCGCGCCTGAACTACGCGCTGACAACGTCTTCGCAGATCAGTACCTACCTCGGTGCCAGCTATGACGTCATCAACGATCGCGATGACCTGGTGGCCACCTATGCCGGTGCGCCGGGCCAGTCCTTCACCACGCCCGGACCCGCTCGCTCGCCGTGGTTGTTGAAAGCGGGTGTGAGCTATCGCTTCAAGCTGGTGGAAGCGGCCGACATCTTGTTGCGCTTCGATGCCGAAGGCCGCAGCGGTTTCATCAACCAGTCGGCGGCGATCAAAGCCAGCTGGCGCTTCTGAGCGATGCACTGACCTGCTGAAAAGCTGAAAGAAGAAACAACGCGGCCGCTTCTGTAGCGGCCGCGTTGCGTTGTTGCGTTTTACAGGTCCTTGCTCAATTCCGCGACCAGGTAATCCAGGAAAATCTCGACACTGCGCGGCAAGGTCCGTCCGGCCAGGGTCTGCACTTCGACGAAGCGGCCATCGCTCGGACAATCGCGGATCGGCCGCATGGTCAGTTCACCGCGCTCGATGCGGTAGCGCACGGTGACGTCGCCGGTGATGGAGAGCGCGTCGTTATCGAGCACGTAGTTGTGCAGCGACTGGATGTAATTGCTGGTCATCACCGGTTCGATCACCACTTGCTGGCGGCTGCAGGCGATGTCGAACAATTGCCGCAGCGTCGTGGTCGGGTCGGGCAGCGCCAGAGGATAAGGTTTGAGCTGGCCCAGCGACACATGGCGGAAGCGCGCCAGCGGATGATCGTTGCGCATCACCAGCGCAATCGGGCCGGGCTGGC
The DNA here is from genome assembly GCF_017833835.1 of Herbaspirillum sp. 1130. NCBI lineage: Bacteria > Pseudomonadati > Pseudomonadota > Betaproteobacteria > Burkholderiales > Oxalobacteraceae > Herbaspirillum > Herbaspirillum sp. 1130. Next base: position 1,740,141 of record NZ_JAFICQ010000001.1, on the reverse strand, counting down.
GGTGCACGACCTTGATCTCCGGCTCGGGCAGTCGTGCGAAGGTCAGGCCGATATCGGCATTGCCTTCGCGCACCTGGCGCGACACGACTGCCGGCGCGCCCACGAAGAGCTGGAACACGAAGCCCGGATATTTTTTCTGGAAAGCGTTGATCAGGCGCGGCAGGAAATCGATCGCAAAACCTTCCGAGGCCGACAGCCGCACACGCCCGCTGCGCAAGCCTTTGAGGGCCTGCAGGTCGGCCACCACGCGGTCTGCCTCCAGGGCCATCTTGCGCGCATGCGCGGCCAGCATTTCGCCACCCGCCGAGAGCACCATGCCCCGTGGACGGCGTTCAAACAGAACCGTATCGAGCGTCTCTTCGAGACTGCTGATCTGGCGGCTGATGGCCGAGCTGGCCACGTTGAGGCGCTGCGAGGCTTCGCTGATGGAACCGCAGCGGACTACTTCGAGAAAGTAGCGCAGCGCGGTGTCTTGCAGTTGCTGTGATTTCATCCGGTGACTCCTTCCGTCCTGACCAAGGCTGACCGGCACTTTACCCGGTCGGTGCAAATAATTTCGCGCTTTATTTGGTGCGTGCTTCACGGCTTTGGTGCAGTGCTTGCGGGCTGGGCGCGCACTGCGATGCTGCACCTGCTCCACGCCCCGCAGCCCAGCAGCGATGCGGCTTTTGCCAGGGTGGTCTCATTGTGGTGCAGCATTTCTGCGTTCTGGATTCGGCAACGCAGGCTTAGAAATTTGATGATTGTGGCATCGATAAATCCTAGCCTAGTATCAGCCCCGACGTCGCGATTTTTTCTAAATTGTCTTATTCGAACGAAGGGGCAGGAATGAACGCACTACCGAAATCCCTCATGCGCTGGTCACGTTGCGCGGTATTCGTGGCGGGGGCCATGAGCGCGATGGCAGCCCATGCCGGCAAGGCCAACGACACCCTCATCTACGCTTCCGACAGCGAAGTCGAGAACATCAGCCAGTACCACAACAACCTGCGCGAAGGCGTGATCCTGGCGCACCTGATCTGGGACACGCTGATCTATCGCGATCCCAAGACCAACGAGTACAAGCCGCAACTGGCCACCGCCTGGAAGTGGGAGTCGCCCACTGCGCTGGTGCTGGATCTGCGCCAGGGCGTGCAATTCCAGAACGGCGACAAGTTCAGCGCTGACGATGTGGTGTTCACCTTCAACTACGCCGTCTCGCCGGAATCCAAGGCGGTCACACGCCAGAACACCGACTGGATCAAGAGCGTCGACAAGCTGGGCGACTACCAGGTGCGCATCAACCTGAAGGGGCCGTTCCCCGCTGCCCTCGAATATCTGGCCGGTCCGCTGCCGATCTATCCGGCGGCCTACTTCAAGAAGGTCGGACTGGAAGGTTTTTCCAAGGCCCCCATCGGCACCGGTCCCTACAAGGTCACCAGCGTGACCCCGGGACAGGGCGTGACGCTGGTCAAGAACGGCAACTACTTCAAGGACAGCCCGCAGGGCCAGCCCTCGATTGGCAACATCAAGTTCGTGGTGATCCCCGATCCGGAAACGCGTGCCGCGCAACTGATGACCGGAGCCATCGACTGGATCTGGCGCGTGCCGCCCGACCAGGCCGATTCGCTCAAGACCAATCCCAAGCTGACCGTGCAGAGTGGCGAGACCATGCGCGTGGGCTTCATCACCCTGGATGCGACCGGCACCTCCGCGCCCAATTCTCCCTTCAAGGATGTGCGCGTGCGCCAGGCGGTCAATCACGCCATCAACCGCAAGGGCTATGCCGAGAACCTGATGCGCGGCGGCAGCCAGCCGGTCTATACCGCCTGTTTCCGCACGCAGTTCGGCTGCGACAGCAACGCCGCCATCAAGTTTGACTACAACCCGGCCAAGGCCAAGGAGCTGCTGGCGGCAGCCGGTTATCCGAACGGCTTCGATACCGACATCTACGCCTACCGCGAGCGTGAAATCGCCGAAGCCATCATCGGCGACCTGCGCAAGGTCGGCATCCGCGCACGGCTGCATTACATGAAGTTCGCGGCCCTGCAGACCGAATACCGCAGCGGCAAGACACCCATGAGCTTTTATTCATGGGGCTCGTTCTCGATGAACGATACCTCGGCCTTTGCCGGTGTCTACTTCAAGGGCGGTGCCGATGACATCACCAAGGATCCGCAATTGCAGCAGTTCCTGCAGACCGCCGATACCTCCATCGACCCGGCGGTGCGCAAGGCCAATTACACCAAGGCGCAGGAACTCATTTCCAAGCAGGCTTACGTGGCACCGATGTTCTCCTATTCGACCTTCTATGCCTTCAATGCGCAGCTGAAGTTCCAGGGATATCCGGACGAGTTGCCGCGCTTCTACGAAGCCTCCTGGAAATAAACCCGGTGGCGCACGCACTGCGTGCGCCGCTCCTGACGTCATCCGCCCAGCTTTTGCAAGGAAGGATCGCCATGTTGATCTACCTCCTGCGCCGCCTCGCCATCGCCTTGTGCGTAGCGCTGACGGTGTCCGTCGTCAGCTTTACCTTGCTGCATCTCTCCGGTGACCTGGCAGTCTCCATCGCCGGGCCGGAGGCCACGGCAGCCCAGGTCGAATCGGTGCGTACCCAGTTCGGCCTGGACCGCCCGCTGACCACGCAATACGTGGACTGGCTGGGCCGCGCCGTGCAGCTCGACTTCGGCAAGTCCTTCTACTTCCAGGGGCCGGTGATGGAAATGATTTCCGAACGCCTGCCCATCACCTTCAAACTCGGCGGCAGTGCCTTGCTGCTGGCGATCCTGACTGCCATTCCACTGGGCGTGCTGGCGGCGCTCTATCGCGATACCTGGCTGGATCGCACGGCGCTGCTGATCGCCGTGGTGGGGCAGGCCATGCCCAGCTTCTGGTTCGGCCTGACGCTGATCCTCCTCTTCGCCGTCACCCTGCACTGGCTGCCGGTGGCCGGCAACGAGAGCTGGCAGCATTTCATCCTGCCGGCCGTGGCGCTGGGCTACTACGCCATGCCGGCCATGATGCGGCTGACCCGCTCGGGCATGCTGGAGGTGCTGGGTTCGGACTACATCCGCACGGCACGTGCCAAGGGCCTCTCCAAATCACGGGTGGTGTTCAAGCATGCCTTGCGCAATGCGGTCATCCCGGTGGTGGCGCTGGCGGCAGTTGAGCTGGGATTCATGCTGGGGGGTTCTGTGGTCATCGAATCGGTCTACTCGATGCAGGGGCTGGGGCAGCTCGCCTGGGACGCCATCTCGCGCAACGACTATCCCGTGGTGCAAGCCGTGGTGCTCATCATCGCCATGTTCTACATCGGCCTGACCTTCCTGGCCGATGTCATCAATGCGCTGCTGGACCCGCGCATCCGTACCCGCTGATCTTGTCTGGAGACGACATGAGCGTTACCTCATCATCCACGTTGCCGCCCCCTGCCGTGTTGAGTGCGGCCTTGCCACCGCTGCCGGCGTGGCGCCGCAAGCTGCGCCGCCTGCTGGGCCATCGCGGCCTGGTGCTGGGGGCACTGTTCCTGGCCATCATCGTGCTGGCGGCCATCTTCGCACCGCTGCTGGCGCCGCATGATCCCTTCGAGCAGGATGTCACGGCGCGCCTGATCCCGCCGGTGTGGCAGGCCCAGGGCAGCTGGGAACACATCCTCGGTACTGACAAGCTGGGGCGCGACTATCTCTCGCGGCTGATCTTCGGTGCGCGCGTCTCGCTGACCATCGGCATTGCCGCCGCGCTCATCTCGGGCCTGATCGGCACCACCCTGGGCGTGCTGGCCGGTTACTTCGGCGGACGCACCGATGCCGTCATCAGCTATCTCATCACCACGCGCCTGGCCATGCCGGTGGTGCTGGTGGCGCTGGCCATGGCCTCGCTGGTCGGCGGCTCGCTGAAGGTGGTGATCGTGCTGCTGGGGCTGTTGCTGTGGGACCGCTTTGCGGTGGTCACGCGCTCGGCCACGCAGCAATTGCGCGATGCCGAATTCATCGCGGCCGCCAAGGCCATCGGGGCTTCGACCCCCTACATCCTGCTGCGCGAGATCCTGCCCAACATCATGGGTGCACTGATCGTCGTGGCGACGCTCGAAATGGCCCACGCCATTCTGCTGGAGGCCACGCTGTCCTTCCTCGGACTGGGCGTGCAGCCGCCCACGCCGTCGTGGGGACTGATGGTGGCCGAGGGCAAGACCTACATGTTTTTCAAGCCCTGGGTGATCGTCATTCCAGGTGTGGCGCTGGCGCTGCTGGTGCTGGCGATCAACCTGGTCGGCGATGGCCTGCGCGATGTCAATGCGCCCGATGGCCGCAACTAACTGAGGGTTCACGCAAGGAGCACACCATGAGCATATTGCTGGACGTGAAGAACCTGAAGGTGGACCTGCCCACCGAAAACGGCATGCTGCATGCCGTGCGCGGCATCGATTTCCAGGTGCGCAAGGGAGAGATGCTGTGCCTGGTCGGCGAGTCCGGCTGTGGCAAGTCCATGACTTCGCTGGCCTTGATGGGACTGCTGCCGCGCAAGGCGCAATGCAGTGCCGACCACATCCTCTTCGATGGCGCGGATCTCAACACCATGAGCGAGCGGCAGCGCATGCAGTTGCGCGGCAAGCGCATGTCGATGATCTTCCAGGAGCCGATGACGTCGCTGAACCCCGCCTACACGCTGGGCAACCAGCTTTGCGAGGCGATGCTGCAGCAGCCGGGCGTCACACGTGGCGAGGCACGCGAACGTGCGCTCTACCTGCTGCACCGGACCGGCATCAGCAATGCCGAAGACCGCCTGCGCCAGTATCCGCACCAGCTCTCCGGCGGCCTGCGCCAGCGCGTGATGATCGCCATGTCGCTCATGTGCAGCCCGGACCTGATCATCGCCGACGAACCCACTACCGCACTGGACGTGACCATCCAGGCGCAGATCCTGCGCATGATCCGCGAACTGCAGCAGGAGTTCGGGACTGCGGTCATCTTCATCACGCATGACCTGGGCGTGGTCTCGCGCATCGCCGATCGCGTGGCCGTGATGTATGCGGGGCAGGTGGTGGAGACCAGCGGTGTGGCCCAACTCTTCGCGCAGCCGCGCCATCCCTATACGCGCGGCTTGCTCAATTGCATCCCGGTGCGCGGCAAGACCTTGCCGGGCAGCCGGCTGCAAGCCATTCCGGGCGTGGTGCCCAGCCTGGTCGGGCAGGTCAGCGGCTGCGCCTTCCGCAATCGCTGTACTCTGGCCGACAGCGGCTGCGAACAGGATCCGCCCATGGTGCAGCAGGGCGGCCCCGGCTTGCCGCATGAGGCGCGCTGTTTCAAGCTCGATGCGCCGGTGTCGGCGATGGAGGTGGCAGCATGAACAATTCCCTGACACCACGGCCACCGCTCGACGATATTGCGCTGGAATTGTGCGCCTTGTCGAAGGTGTATCCGCTCAAGCGCGGGCTGTTCCAGGCACCCGGTGAACTGAAGGCGGTCGATGACGTGTCGCTGCGTCTTTATCGCGGCGAGACTCTGGGCCTGGTCGGCGAGTCCGGCTGCGGCAAGAGCACCCTGGCCAAGATGCTGCTGGGGCTGCTGGCGCCGACGTCGGGCAACGTGCTCATCAATGGCCAGGAGGTCGATCCGACCGAGCGCCGCGCGCATGCACGTCACATCCAGCCGATTTTCCAGGACCCGTATTCGTCACTCAATCCGCGCAAGACCGTGGGCGAGATCGTCGGCCTGCCGCTGAAGCTGCATGGCATCGGCAACGCTACCGAGCGCAATCGCCAGGTGCGCCAGATCCTCGATCTGGTCGGCATGCCGGAGCGCACCCACACGCAATATCCCAACCAGCTCTCCGGCGGCCAGCGGCAGCGGGTGGCGATTGCGCGGGCGCTGATCCTGCGGCCCGACATCCTCATCTGCGATGAACCGACCTCGGCGCTGGATGTGTCGGTGCAGGCGCAGATCCTGAACCTGCTGCTGGACCTGAAGGCCGAGTTCGGGCTGACCTACCTGTTCATCAGCCACGACCTGGGCGTGGTGGAGCACCTGGTGGACCGGGTGGCCGTGATGAACAAGGGCAGCATCGTGGAATTGGCCTCGCGTGAACAACTCTTCAGCGATCCCCAGCATCCGTATACCCGCATGCTGCTGGCCTCGGCGCTGACGCCCGATCCGGGCATGGGCATTCCGGCGCTGGCGGCAGCGGCTTGAGAACATGAACGAAACTGTAAAAAACCAAGGAGCAGCAGCATGAGCAGAGCACAAGCCATCGCCGGCGTACAGGCTTACTTCGACGACGGCCGTTTCATGGAAACCCTGAAGCGCCGCGTGGCCATCCGTACCGAGAGCCAGGAAGCGGCCAGCCTGCCCATCCTCTACGACTACCTGCGGCAGGAGATCACGCCTTATCTCGTCTCGCTGGGATTTGACTGCGAAGTGATCGACAATCCGTTGCCGGGCGGCAGTCCCTTCCTGATCGCCGAGCGCATCGAAGAGGGGGCCGCCTTCACCTTGCTGACCTACGGGCATGGCGACGTGGTGCGCGGCTATGACAATCAATGGCGCGCCGGCCTCTCGCCGTGGGAGATCGTGGTCGAGGGCGAACGCTGGTACGGACGCGGCATCGCCGACAACAAGGCCCAGCACACCATCAACCTGGCCGCGCTGGAAGAAGTCATGAAGGTACGCGGCGGCAAGCTCGGCTACAACGTCAAGCTGATCCTGGAAATGGGCGAGGAAACCGGGTCACCCGGCCTGAACGAAGTCTGCCGCCAGTATGCAGAGCGCCTGAAGGCTGATCTCTTCATCGCCTCCGACGGCCCGCGCGTGAACGCTCCCACGCCGACCATGTTCCTGGGCTCGCGCGGCGGCTGCAACTTTGATCTGACCTGCCATCTGCGCGACGGCGGCCATCACTCCGGCAACTGGGGCGGCCTGCTGCGCAATCCTGGCGTGCGCCTGGCCAATGCGATCGCCTGCCTGGTCGATGAACGCGGTGCCATCCGCGTGCCGGCCTTGCTGCCGGATGCCCTGCCGCAGAGCGTGCGCAAGGCCCTGGCCAGCGTCAAGCTGGGCGGCGGCCTCACCGATCCCGAGATCGATCCGGATTGGGGCGAGCCCGACCTCACGCCCGCCGAGCGCGTCTTCGGCTGGAATACGCTGGAAGTGCTGGCCTTCAAGACCGGCAATCCGGAGGCCCCCGTCAATGCCATTCCGGGGCGTGCCACGGCGCACTGCCAGATCCGCTTCGTGGTCGGCAGCGATGATGCGCATTTCATCGAACACATCCGCGCACATCTGGATGAGCACGGCTATGACGATGTGCAGGTGACGCTGTCGGGCGTGCAGTTTTCCGCGACCCGGCTCGATCCGGATGATGAATGGGTGCGCTGGGGCCTGGCCTCGCTGCAGGAGAGCACCGGCAAGACACCGACCTTGCTGCCCAACCTGGGAGGCTCGCTGCCCAACGATGTCTTCTCCGAGACCCTCGGCCTGCCGACGCTGTGGGTGCCGCACTCCTATCCGGCCTGCTCACAGCACGCGCCCAACGAGCATATACTGGCCAGCGTATCGCGCGAGTCGCTGCAGTTGATGGCGGGCCTGTTCTGGGACCTGGCCGAGCAGGGCCGCGATGTGCTGGCGCGACGCCCATCCCCCACGGAGAAACAATGAGTCACCCGCATGAACACGCCCTGTGCGAGGTCGCCGACCTGCACGATATCCACGACGAAATCACCGGCATCCGCCGCCATCTGCACCAGCATCCCGAACTGTCCTTCGAGGAAGTCGATACCGCTGCCCTGGTCGCCTCGCGCCTGGAAGAGTGGGGCTATGCCGTCACCCGCCACATCGGCGGCAATGGCCTGGTCGCCACCCTCAAAGCCGGCAGCAGTACCCGCAGCATCGGCCTGCGCGCCGACATGGATGCCTTGCCCATCCACGAAGAAACCGGCCTGGACTGGGCCAGCGTGAAGCCCGGTGCCATGCACGCCTGCGGCCATGATGGCCATACCGCCATGCTGCTGGGGGCGGCCAAGCACCTGGCCCGCACGCGCCGTTTTGATGGCACGCTGCACCTGATCTTCCAGCCGGCCGAAGAAGCCGGCTTCGACAGCGGCGCGCAGAAGATGCTGGCCGATGGGCTCTTCGAACGTTTTCCCTGCGATGCCGTCTTTGGCATCCACAATCATCCGGGCGTGGAAGCGGGCACATTCATGTTCAGGAGCGGTCCCTTCATGGCGGCCTGCGATACCGTCAAGATCCGCCTCACCGGGCGCGGCAGCCACGCGGCGCGTCCGCACCTGTCGGTCGATCCGGTGGTGGCCGCCGCCAGCCTGGTGATGGCCTTGCAGACGGTGGTCTCGCGCAATGTCGATCCGATGGAAACGGCAGTGGTCACGGTGGGCAGCCTGCATGCGGGCAAGGCCTCCAACGTGATTCCCGAATTCGCCACGCTGGAGTTGAGCGTGCGCTCCTTCAAGCCCGAGGTGCGCGCGTTGCTGGAAGAGCGCATCCGCGCCTTGGTGGCGCTGCATGCCGAGAGCTACGGTGCGCGGGCAGATATCGAGTACCTGCGCGGCTATCCGGTGCTGGTCAACAGCGATGCCGAAACCGAATTCGCCCGTAGCGTGGCTGAGGAACTGGTGGGTGCGGAGAAGGTGATCGCGCCCTTCGGTCCGATTGCCGGCAGCGAGGATTTTGCCTACTTCCTGCAACAGCGCCCTGGCTGCTTCTTGCGGGTGGGCAACGGGCAGGGCCAGCCCATGCTGCACAACGCAGGCTACGATTTCAATGATGCCAACATCCCGGTGGGAGCCGCCTTCTGGACCCGGCTGGTGGAGCGATGGCTGTCCGTCAAGGCTGGCTGAGAGGGGCAGCGCGAGGCTTATGCATCAACAGCATAAGCGCATGACGAATGCTTCGTTTTCAGCCGCTGCGTAGCCCGGTACATTGAGGGCGTCTCCTCAGACGTCCTTGGACTTGGACAATTCGAGCCTGAACCCGCCACGCGCAAGCCTGGCGGGTTTTTTTTCGGCTGTTTCCCTGCGGCAGCTCGGCATGAAATTCACGTAACTTTTACAGGTCATGGAAGAGCTTGATATGCGGCAAAGCCTTGTGCCAGCTTGCTGTCGAGCTGACAAGCCGCGTTGCAGGATCAGGAATTTCCCGATGTTCGCAGTCACGTTGGGCCACTACCATGGGAACCAATGAAACACGGTCTGTGCCCCGGACCCCCGACCACACAGTGGGGTCGTGACTGGCACGCAAGACCTTGACCAAGAATCTTGCCTCAGGAGCCAGCCATGCATTTCGTTACCGAATCCGTACCGGGTGAAATCACCCTGATGTTCATCAGCTACCTGGTCTTCTGCACCGTACTGATGTATCTCTTCGTCAAGACCGACAAGGAGTGGGGCAGCCTGGAAGTGTCGCTGGACGACATCGGCCGGCGCGACCAGCAGGTGATGGCCTCGGCCCTGCGCTACGTGAAGGTGGATGCCGAAGACCGTTCGCTGTTCGACAATGGCCTGACCCGGCCGTCGCTGCAGCACTGCGCACAGTATCACGATGTCGATTGCACCTGCTTCATGCAGGAACCGAAGAAGCCGGATTGAATTCCAGGGGAGCAGTGCCTGGGGGCGAGGGATAGCAGGGGAAGTGAGGGGAAGTGAAGGGAAGTGAAGCGAGGGGGAGTGAAGCAGCAAAGGCAGTACCGTTGCGTGGCACTAGGGGTAGTGCCTGCAACAACAGCAAGCATCCGCAGCAGCAGTGAACCAATGTCGTTTCGTTTTGCAATGGGTTTGTAGTGGTAGTTGCAGTTGCAGTGCGTAGCAGCAGTTGAAGTAGCCGTAGCAGTAGCAGCAGAGTTTTGCGTAGTAAACATGTCTTGAGGGTGGAACGGCAAGTCGTGCAGCCGCTTTTGTTCCAAAGCGCGTCACGCAACGGGAGTGTGCAGTCCGGCACACCCGTGGAGCGGCCTAGCGGCTTGCCCGTTCTTTTCCATGAGAAAATAGCGCCCATGCAAAGCTCACATTCCTCCGCGCAGAACCTGCGCCCATTGATCCCCCTGGCCGATTACCAACGCATCTTCCGCGTCATCCATTCCGTGCTGCACAGCGTGGAAGCGGACATCCCGGCCGCCAGTTTCTTCTTTTCCGTCACCGCCGCCCAGATCCTCAAGAAGTTCTACAAGCGCAATGCCTTCCCCGTCGCCGGTGCGGCGTTCTACCTGATTCGTGAAGATGGCGGCGGTGCGCTGTCCTTCGGTTCACTGGCCGAAGACGGCCAAAGCGTGAACAGCCATCAGGATGCCTTCCACGCCTGGGTGCAGTGCGATGGCTATGCGCTGGACTTCATGGCACCGCTGTTCCAGGAGCTGCTGGTCTCGGCCGGCCACCCGCTGCCGGTGCCGCGCCAGATGTTCCAGAAGGACTTGCAGCGCATGAGCGCGGACGTGCAGGAACTGGCCAAGCCGGGCGACTTCTTCCTGGCCTCCAACCTGGAACTGACACGCGAGCTGCTGCAGCAGTTCATGGCCAAGAAGGCGCTGACCAATCTCTCGCAACTGTGCCTGGAATGGTTCCGCAAGCCGCCCAAGGCCATGCCGGATGACCTGGCCCTGCAAGGCGCCGATGGCGAAGTCTCGCGCATCAAACTGCAGGCCACGGCCATCGAAGGCGTCTGGTAAGACGTCCGTCGTTTTTCTTCAGTAATGTAGTTCGGGAATGTCATGGAGGCGGACGCCTCCGAGAGGAGGGTGTGCTGGACAGATGTCCAACACACCATGCGATCATGCATATCGGTTGCATGTACCGCACTAAGATTCACACTATAGTTCGTCGTTATGACGGCTTCATGACATTTTCGGTATCACTTTTCTCCCGGCCGCTGCCGCTCTCGCTTTTTCCTTCATATCCCCTGAGCACTGTCATGGCGCGGTCATACGCGGCCACTAGACTTCAACACGTCTCCTCTGACCCTGTGCAGATGTTGTTGCCTGCGATGCGAGCGCGTCGCAGGCCTTTTTTTCTGCGGGTCAGCCAGTTTCTCCCAGCTTCATGCTTCACGCCCAGGCCGGACAGTGGCGTCGTAACCCGGCAGGTCGCACACGTAATGGAAGCCGCAGTCCTCCCTTCCCGTCAGGCGCAAGCTTGTCGGTGCGCGGCGCGGGGTGCGTCCCTCCCTTCCGGGCAGGCTCCGTCACCGGGGCCTGCTCATCGCTTTTTCCTCTCTTCTGCTCCCCGTGTTGCCCGCCGGTTGCCCATCCGCTGCCCTGGTGGTGAATTCCCTTTGCAATCAACGACTTGATGCGCTTACCCAGCGCTTTTCCACAGGCTTGCTCCCAAAAAATGTGGATATCCATGCAAGGGCTGCAGGCCAACGGGCCTTGCCCGTCTCGTATCATTTTTCATAAAGCCCTTAACAATCAATGGCTTGAGTGGCTTGTCCAGTGCTTTTCCACAGGCTTGCTCCCAAAAAGTGTGGATATCACCCCGCTCGGCCAGTCTGGGCGCGGCTTTGCGGCGGACGGACTGGTGCGCCAAAAAACTGCCCGGGTTTGCATCTGAAATAGTTTTTCCTTTGTAATCAATTACTTGGATCTCTTGTCAAGCGCTTGTCCACAGGCTTGCTCCCAAAATGTGTGGATATCCTGCCGAAAGCGCCTGGCAATGCCGTATTTCGAGTCCGGAGCAAGCTGAAAAGCCAAGGTCGGGCGTATTTGGGTGGTCTTTGCCAGCCGCAGTTGCGATAATGAAAAGTTGTTTGGAATCAACGGCTTGAGTGGCTTGTCAAGTGCTTCTCCACAAGCTTGCTCCCAGAAAATGTGGATATCCTTGCAGGTCCTGCAACGCTTATCGGGTCTGCCGGGCCGCCCGTTTTTTGCCTGCTGCAGCCTCGGCTAAGGAAAGTCCTTTGCAATCAAGACCTTGCCTGACTTGCCCAGCGCTTCTCCACAGGCTTGCTCCCAAAAAATGTGGATATCCGCTCACGGGACGGGGACAAGTCAGCGCCGCGAGATGGGCGGAAGGCGACTGCACCATTTCTGCGCGCTGCCGAGGCGGGAGGGAAAAGTACTGAAGAATCAAGGGCTTGGGTGGCTTGTCAAAGCCTTGTCCACAAGCTTGCCCCCGTAAAATGTGGATAAGGCCTGCGCAGGGCAGGCCTTGGAGGAGGCAGAGGAGAAACTGGGGATAAGCCGTCGGGCGACGACTCAGCTCTTGTCCGGCGCGCTGTAGGGTTCAACGCTGACCGCTTTCATGCTGTAGCTGGAGGCCCCCATGGAAGAATCCGAGCGTTCCACCTTGAGCACGCCGCTGATCCACACCGCATCCATGGTGCGCACATTCTTGACGGCCTTGGCGCTCTTGACGTGAATGATCTGGTTGGCCGGCGGTGGCGGCACGTGAATGCAGGCACCGAAGTAGGGGACCAGCAGGAATTCCTTGAGTGCCTCGCCTTCCCGGTCCAGGGATACCACAAAGCCGGGCAGGCGCACCGGCTTGCCTTCCATGGCCGGGTCGACCGGGGCATCCTTCCAGTATTTCTTGGCCTTCCACAGCGCCGCATCGGCACGCGGATCGTCATCGGTCATCTGGTCCAGTTTCAAGCCCTTGAAGGGGGCCATCGGGTCCCAGTCCTTGGGGATCAACGATTCCCAGGCGATCTCCTGGAAGCCGTTCACCATCTTGCCCGAGGCCTGGTAAGGCTTTTCGGTCACGGCGGCACTTTGCTGCAACTGGTCGCCGACCTTGTAGGGGCCGTTGGATGCGTCCGCCACGCCCGGCACGGTGCTGCCGGCATCGGCGCGTGCCGTGACAGCGGGGACCGCGCCGGCCAGCGCGGCAGACGTCGCCGGGGCTGCGCTGACCGCTGCAGGCGCGGCCGCCGGGGCCGCGTGGGCGTTGACTTGCGAGAGCAGGCGCACGCCGAGCCCGGCCCACAGGCCGGCGACCACGATGCCGCCTATCCAGTAAAGAGTCTTCATATCATTGCTTCCAGATCAGAGTCTTGGTGTCAGGCCGTCCGACAGGCTCAGGCGATACGCGCGCCAGGCCGGCAACAGGCTGGCCACCAGTCCGGCCAGCACGGTCCAGAGCAGCAATTGTAATTCGCCTGCCGCCGGCCAGGCGGGATGCAGGGCGATGCCGAACTGGTCAGCCAGCATCGGCCCCAGCACCCAGATCAGTCCGCTCAGCAGCAACAGCCCCGCCAGCACGCCGCACAGCATCACGCCCAATCCCTCCACGCACAGCAGCCACAGCACATCCAGCGGACGCGCTCCGACCGAGCGCAGAATGGCTAGCTCGCGCCGCCGCTCGCCCAGGCTGGCCAGGATCGCCGCCACCAGCCCGGCCAGGCCGACCACCACCACCATGCCCGAGACCACCAGCAAGGCGTTCTCGCCGATGCCGACCACGTCCCATAACTGGTCCAGCGCCACGCCCGGCAGCACGGCCATCAACGGCTCCTTGAAGCCATCGCCATCCGCAATGGCGCGCTGCACGGCGAACACCCGGGCGCGGCTCTTCAGGCCCACCAGGACGGCGGTGATGCTGGTCGGCGTCAGGTTGAATTTCTTCACGAATTCGGCCGGGATATGCACCCCCGGCAAGGGCGCACCGCCTTCCCAGTCAAGGTGGATGGCCTGCATGCCATCCAGGCCGATATGTACCGTGCGGTCCACCGGGGTGCCGGTGCGGGCCAGGATGCCGACCACCTTGAAGGGTTTGTCGGCGTGCTGGGTCAGCCCGAGACCACCCATGCCGTGGGCCAGCACGATGACGTCACCGAGGTGATAGTGCAACTTGTCGGCCACGTCCGCCCCCAGCACGGCATCGAAGACGCCGGCAAAGGGCTGGCCTTGGGCCAGCTTGAGCGACTGGCCGCTGCCATAGCGGAAATGGGTGAAGTAATCGCCATTGGTGGCCAGCACCGGGAAGCCGCGATGGGAATCGCCCAGCGAGATCGGGATGGTCCAGGCCACCGCGGGATTGCGCGCCAGGGTCTGGGCACTGTCCCAACCCATGTTGTTGGTGGCCCCGCCGATGCGGAAGATGGCGTACAGCATCAGCTGGATCGGACTGGTCCGCGCACCGACCACCAGGTCCGTGCCGGACACCGATTGCGAGAACCCGGCCCGCACTTCATGGCGCACCCGTTCGATGCCCAGCAGCATGGTGGTGGAGAGGGCAATGGCCAGCAGCATCAGCCCCAGCGTGAAGCGCCGGTTCCAGGCGCTGCGCGCGGCCAGTCGCAGGAGCAGCTTCATGCGGCCTCCTCGGGGCGGGCGGCCTGGTTCAGCTGTTCCAGCGCGATGCGGCGGTTGAAGCGTTCGGCCAGGCGCTGGTCGTGGCTGACGAAGACCAGTGCCGCGCCGCTCTGCGCGCATTCACGCTGCAGCAGGTCGAGGAAGGCTTGCTGGCGGTCGCTGTCCAGGGCCGAGGTCGGTTCATCGGCGACGATGATTTCCGGACGGCCGATCAGCGAGCGCGCGGCGGCCACGCGTTGCTGCTGGCCGATGGAGAGTTGGGTCACGGGGCGCGTCCACAGGGCCGGTGCCAGATCCAGCGCCGCCAGCAGGGATTGCGCCACGCTCTTGAGATCGGCCCCTTGCTGGCCGGCGCGCTCCCTGCGGTAGGACGAGAACTGGCAGGGCAACAGCACGTTGTCGAGGATCGACAGATAAGGCAGCAGATTGAACTGCTGGAAGATGAAACCGATGTGATCCACCCGGAAGCGGTCCCGGCGCGCCGCCGAGAGGCTGTGCAGCGACTGGCCCAGGACTTCCACGGTGCCGGCCTGCGGCACGATGATGCCGCCGATGGCGGCCAGCAGGGTGCTCTTGCCGCTGCCGCTGGGGCCGCTGACGAAGACATGTTCACCAGCCGCGACCTGGAAATGCGGCAAGGCCAGCGCCGGGTGCGTCTGGCCGGGCCAGGTGAAGCGCAGCTCGCGCATGGCGATGGCTGCGGCCGGGGAGGGGCGTTCAGGGAGAGTCATGACAACATGAAGGAAAAGCGCAGGAGTGCCGAGGCAGAGGGGCAGGGCCGATCATAGCGCCGCTGCCTGTCATTGGCCTGACTGGCCGCCGGGGCAAGTGGCCCCGGCGGTTCGGAGGATCAGTTCAGGGGGATCAGGGCGCTGCCTGGCACCAGTTGCACCGCACCTTGCTTCTTGGGCGTGGCCAGTTGCACGTCGATGCGCTGGAAGCCAGGGAAGGCGGCAAACAGGCCGCTCACATCCACCGTATTGAGTGCGCCAGGGGTGGCGCAGACCAGGGTGAAATCGCCATCGAGGTCGGCATGGCCATCGCTGGGGGCGGGCTCGCTGCTGGCGGGCGTCTTCTCACCCAGGAGAGCCGGTGGCAGCACGGCCGACTCCAGCTGTACTTCGGCCGGCTTGCACTGGGCAGCGGCATCGGTGGCGAACATGCGGTTGACCTCACGCAGGTTCTTGACGGCGGCGCGCACGGTGTCCTTGTCCTTGCCGCTGCTGGCGGCGTGTTCGAAGCCGACCAGGTTGATCAGCGGGCTGTCCAGGTGCAAAGTCAGGGTGTTGCCCTCCAGGGCCACGTCCAGCTTGCCCACGCCGTGCACGTGCGCGGGATGGTTGCCATGATGGTCATGGCCTTCATCGGCGGCCAGCGCAGGCAGGCTGGCCAGGGACAGCAGGACGAGAGGAATCAGGCGCAACGATGGACGGGATCGGAACATGGGCGGCTTCTTTCTTGTGCTTGTTGTAAAGAGAATTTAAGGGGGGCGGCAAACCGGCAACGCAAGGAAACAGACTGCAAACCAGGGCAGAAGATCCGCCCTCAGAGCGGCATTGTGCCCCGGACCAAGGGCAGATTTGCAGCGTTGTTACATTCTGCAACAGGGTTGCATTATAATGCCTGCTTTTCCTGTTTCTGCAACTCGGTTGCGCCAACGGGCAAGTGTGCTCTTCCCGGCCTTGCTGGCCGCCTTGTCCGGTGCCCGTGTTGCTTCTTCTCAGATTGCCTGCCGTGTCGTTTCTCTCTCGATTCCTGTTGAAGCAAGGCGTGCTCGCCAGCCCCTGGTGGGAGCGTGTGCTGGCCGTTGTGCCCGTAGTCCTGCTGCTGTGGCTGGGCGTGCACTGGGCCTTGGGGGAGGGCTGACATGGACGCTGCCATCTCGCTGGACAACCTCACCGTCAGCTATCGCCGCCATCCGGCCCTGCACCATGTCAACGGGGCCTTTGCGCGTGGTTCGCTCACGGCCATCGTCGGTCCCAACGGGGCCGGCAAGAGCACTCTGCTCAAGACCATGCTGGGGCTGGTGCGCTGCAATGACGGACGCGTGCATACCCATGTCGATGCACGCCGCATCGCCTACCTGCCGCAGCAGGCCGAGATTGACCGCAGCTTCCCCATCACGGTGATCGACTGCGTGCAACTGGGTTACTGGCAGGCCAAGGGCAACTGGGGCGGCATCGACGCCGCCATGCGCCAGCGTGCGGTGCAGGCGCTGGCGGCAGTCGGGCTGGACGGTTTTGCCGGACGCCCGGTGTCCAGCCTCTCGGTCGGGCAGTTCCAGCGCGTGCTGTTTGCCCGCATCCTGCTGCAAGATGCCGAGGTGATCCTGCTGGATGAACCCTTCAATGCCATCGACGCCCGCACCACCGGCGACCTGCTGCGCATCATCTCGGCCTGGCATGCCGAACGCCGTACCGTCATTGCGGTGCTGCACGACCACGACCAGGTGCGCCGCGCCTTCCCGCAGACCTTGCTGCTGGCGCGCAATGTGGTGGCCTGGGGCGAGACGGCCGAGGTCATGTGTGAAGAAAACCTGCAGCGCGCCCGCGCCATGGCCGAGGCGGTCGATGAGCATGCCGGCGTCTGCGAGGTGAGCGAGGCGGAAGTGCTGGCCTTGTCGCGCGTGCATGACCATGCGCATGAACATTCACATGGGCATCCCCACGCGCACCATGCCGCCAGCCCGGGAGGCCAGGCATGAGTGTACTTTCGACGTTGCAAACGCTGGCCATTGCCCCGTTCCTGGAATTTTCCTTCATGCGCCGCGCTTTGGTGGCTGCTTTTGCCCTGGCGCTGGGGAGTGCCCCGCTGGGCGTGCTGCTGACCCTGCGCCGCATGAGCCTGTTCGGTGAGGCCCTGAGCCACGCCGTGCTGCCGGGCGTGGCGGTGGGGTTCATCTTCTTCGGCCTGTCGCTGCCGGCGCTGTCCATCGGCGGATTCGCCGCCGGGGTGCTGGTGGTGGCCGTGGCCGGCTGGATCAGCCGCCATACCGAACTGAAGGAAGACGCGAGCCTGGCCGCCATCTACGTGGTCGCTCTGGCGCTGGGCGTGATCCTGATTTCGCGCCACGGCACCCAGCTCGATCTGCTGCACATCCTCTTCGGCAACGTGCTGGGCGTGGACAGCGAAGGCCTGGTACTCATTGCCGGTGTGGCCAGCGCCAGCGTGCTGGGCATCGCCGCGCTCTATCGCGGGTTGCTGCTGGAGAGCTTCGATCCTTCCTACATGGCCGTGGGCGGCGGACGCAGCGGCGGTGCGATCTACCAGCAGGTATTCCTGATGCTGGTGGTGATGAACCTGGTGGCCTCCTTCCAGACCCTGGGCACCTTGATGGCGGTCGGCCTGATGATGCTGCCGGCGGTCTCGGCGCGGCTGTGGCACGACACCTTGCCTGCGCAGCTGTGCAACAGCGTGCTGCAGGCGGCGCTGGCCGGGTATGCAGGGCTGCTGATCTCGTATTACGCCTCGGTGCCGTCCGGCCCCGTCATCATCGTCTGCGCGGGCGTGCTGTATGCCGCCTCGCTGCTGTTGGCCCCGCGCGGCTGGCTGCCGCGCCTGTTGCGGCGACCGCACCTGCAGGCCTGAGACTTCACTTTCTCCTGTCTATTGCTGATTTCTTCTGCTTCTCTTTCTCCGGAGTATTCATGAAACTGTTTCGTCCTCTCTCTGCGCTGCTGGCGGCCCTGGCCGTGGCGGCGAGCCTGCCGGCGGCCGCTGCCGAGCGCATCCCGGTGCTGGCCAGCTTCAGCATCCTGGGCGACGTGGTCGCCAATGTCGGCGGCGAGCGCATCGCCGTCTCCACCCTGGTCGGTCCGGATGAAGATGCGCACGTCTTCCAGCCCGCGCCGGATGACATCAAGGCGGTCTCGCGTGCCAAACTGATCGTGGTCAATGGCCTCGGTTTCGAAGGCTGGATGGAGCGCCTGGCGCAGTCGGCCAATTACCGTGGCCCCATCGTGGTGGCTTCGGCCGGCATCAAGCCGCGCGAGCGCGTGGGTGACGATGAGGACGATCACGCCCACGGTGCCGGACATGAACATCACGGCAAGGACGACCCGCACGCCTGGCAGGATCCGCAGAACGTGATCGTCTACACCCGCAACATCGTCACCGCCCTGGCCAAGCTGGACCCGGCCGGTGCCGAGGTCTACCGCAAGAACGGCGAGGCCTATGTCGCCAAGCTGCAGGACCTGGATGCCTGGGCTGCACGCCAGTTCAGCCAGATCCCGGATGCCAAGCGCAAGGTCATCACCTCGCATGACGCCTTTGAATACTTCGGTGCGCGCTACAAGGTGCGCTTCCTGGCTGCGCAGGGCGTGTCTACCGACAGCGAACCCAGCGCCCGCGAGGTGGCTTCGCTGATCCGCCAGATCCGCAGCGAGAAGATCAAGGCCCTGTTCTTCGAGAACATGAGCAACCCCAAGCTGCTGCAGCAGATCGCCCGCGAATCCGGGACGGCACCGGGCGGCAAGCTGTACGCCGATGCATTGTCGAAACCGGATGGCCCGGCAGCGGACTACCTCTCGCTGATGCGCTACAACATCACGCAATTGCTGGAAAAGATCCGTCTCAACTGAGGCGCGACAAATCGCGTATGCTGGTGGCCCCGCGCCGCCGCCCTGGCGGCGTCCGTCACCTTGCATAGGAGAATTCCCGCATGAGCACCGTTACCGTCGTCGCCATCATCACCGCCAAGCCCGGCCAGCGTGAAGCGCTGCTGGCCATCGCCCGCGCCAACCTGGCCGCCGTGCGTGCCGAGGAAGGCTGCATCGAATATGGACTGGTGGTGGATGTGGATGGCTTCGGCCCGAACCAGGCGCCGCTGGGGCAGGATACCTTCGCCTTCGTCGAGAAGTGGAAGGACGAAGAAGCGCTGAAACTGCACTTCACCCTGCCGCACATGACTGACTATCGCGAGAAGTCCAAGGACCTGATCGCAGATCGCAAGGTGCATGTGCTGAAGTCGGCGGACTGATCCTCGCCGCGTTTGTCCCCGCGCCCGGCGCGGGGATGGACTCCCTCAATATTCGCCAGGAAAATCCGCCGGCCAGGTCTGCTGCGGATCGAACGAAGACGCTTGGCCCATCTGCTTCAACCACGTGATGAAAGTCTTCAGTGCCGGATTGGTGTCGGCGCTGCTGCGATAGAGCATGTGGTAACCCTCCCCGTGCAGCACGATCTCCGGAAACAGCCGCACCAGCCGGCCTGCGGCCAGATCGTCATCCACCAGCGCCAGCGTGCCCATGCCCACCCCCTGATCAGTAGCAGCCGCCTGCAGGCTCAGGAAGGAATGTTCATAGACCGTCCCCGGCATCTTGCGCCGCACCGCCACCCCGGCCTTGCCCAGCCACTGCGACCAGGCCGCTGACCGGCTGGAGAGGTGGATCAGCGGCACCTCCACGAAATCGCGCGGGACCCGGATCGGGTGCGTCTCCAGGAAGTGCGGCGAGGCCAGCGGCACCGACACGTCATCCAGGAAGCGCACGCAGTCGTAGCCGCTGCGCTCCAGCGGGCTGCGCCAGATGATCACGTCGAAAGGATCCTTCACATCCTCGAAATACTCCGACATGGTCGTGGTGACGCGCACCTCGATCCGCGGGTTGTCAATCTGGAACTGCGACAGGCGCGGAATCAGCCAGCGCATGGCCACCGAGGGCGCGGCGATCAGGCGCACCACGCGGCTCTTGCCGGCCAGCGACAGCTGTTCGGCCGCCAGCGCAATGCGGTCCAGGCTGGCCTTGACCTCGGCATAGAAGGCCAGGGCCGCTTCTGTGGGTTCCACGCCACGCGACTGGCGTAAAAACAACGGTTGTTCGAAATACTCTTCCAGCGTTTTGATCTGCTGGCTGACCGCGCTATGGGTGATGAAAAGTTCATGGGCCGCCAGCGTCAGACTCCGCGTCCGGACTGCCGCTTCGAACACCTTGAGGGCCTTGAGCGGGGGTAAGGATGAAGACATGCTGTAAGAAAAACTTATAGTGGTGACGGAAAATGTTGCTTTGCAAAAGCCAGGGGCGACCTTATTCTTCAATCACCCAAACGTCAAACAGAAGGAATTCATCGTGAACAACGTCAGTATATTGGCAAAAGATGCCGGTTTTTCTAACAATTTGCGCTCCCTGGTCGAGCTGGTGAAGTTTGCTGTCCAGCAAGTCATCGCCGCCCATGCCCTGAAGCCCGTGCGCAACGATGCTACCGACCTGCATGACGCCGCCTACTTCGAAGGCGTGACCGACCACTTCGAAATGGAAGTGCGCCTGCGCCAGCTGGATCACAGCCACCTGCACGCCGTCTGGAAGCTGCAATCGCAGATCTGAATGCCGATGCGGCCAGCTTGATGGCAGCCCCCGCAGCAATGAAGTACCGCAGTACCCGGCAGGACCAGGCCCGATGCGCCTGAAGAACGACGAAGAAGAGACCGGCTCCGCATGCCCGGAGCCGCAGCAGGCAGCCAGCAGTCGCCCACAGAGGCAGACCCTGCCCGACGCATCTCCGTAGTACCCGTATTAACCGCAACGGTGGCCTGATGGCCGACAGCACCCCCAACATGGCCAGGTGCACGCTGCGTTGAACACCCCCGATCCCCGCTGCTGCGGGGATTTGTCGTTTACGCGTGTGTTTCCTGAAAAGCCATGCCGTCTTGCCCGCTCCTGACACTTTCCTCTTAACAAAAATGACATCGCGCGGTAGTGGAGCACTGCTATATTTGTCGCGGGGAAAAGAAATATGTTGCTGTTCATGCAGGTTCCGCTTCATTGCTTCTTACAGGGGAGTTCGCCATGTTGTCTTCACTTCGTGCCCGGCTGATCGTCATTTGCGTACTGATCGTGGCGGTGGCCATGATCGTTCTCAGTGGTGCCAACATCTACACCGTCCGCAGCGATACGCTGGAGGGCATTTCGACCCAGACCCGCCAGCTCACCGAAAGCTACGCCGCCAACATCACCGAGTGGGTGCGCAGCAAACGCATCATCACCGGGGCCATGAAGCAGGCCTTGAAGCAGAGCGATGTCCTGCCCATCGTCGCGGCGGCTCAGGAAGCAGGTTCCTTTGACGACGCCTACATCGGCTATCCCGACAAGCGCATGCTGGCCCTGCACCCGATGCCGGCCGGCTACGATCCGACCGCGCGGCCCTGGTACAAGCAGGCGGTCGATGCCGGCAAGCCGGTACTCACTGCCCCCTACGTGGACGCTACCACCGGCAAGCTGGTCGTGACCTTCGCCGAGCCGGTCAGCGACAAGGGGACCCTGCAGGCCGTGCTGGGCTCGGACGTGCAACTCGACAACGTGGTGCGTACCGTGGCCGGCATCAAGCCCACGCCATCCAGCTTCGCCTTCATCGTCGGCAAGGATGGCCTCATCATCACCCACCCCAACAAGGAGCTGGCCTTGAAGCCGGTGTCGGCGCTGGACCAGAATCTCTCCGCCGCCTCGCTGGCGGGCATGAAGCAGGGCGGCAGCGCGACCATCGGCGGCGTACCCTATCTGCTCTTTACGCAACCCATCGACAACACTGACTGGTCGCTGGTGGTGGCGCTGGATTATCGCGAGGCCACGCATGCGGTTGGGGCGCTGATGGCGCTGGCGGTGATTCTGGCCGTGGTGGCCATCGTCGCGGCGGCATTGCTGCTGAGCTACACCATCACGCGCCTGCTGCGCCGCCTGGGCGTGGTGCGCAATGCGATGGAAGAAATCGCGTCAGGTGACGGCGATCTTACGCGCCGGCTCGATACCAGCGGCAAGGATGAACTGGCGCAAATTTCCCGCGCCTTCAATCACTTTGCCGACAAGATCTCGCGCACCTTGCTCGATATCCGGCGCGCCAGCGAGTCTGTGAAGGTTTCTTCCAGCGAAATCGCCAGCGGCAACATGGACCTGTCCGCCCGCACCGAGCAGCAGGCAGGTTCGCTGGAAGAGACCGCCTC
The DNA here is from genome assembly GCF_017833835.1 of Herbaspirillum sp. 1130. Classification (NCBI taxonomy): domain Bacteria; kingdom Pseudomonadati; phylum Pseudomonadota; class Betaproteobacteria; order Burkholderiales; family Oxalobacteraceae; genus Herbaspirillum; species Herbaspirillum sp. 1130. The sequence goes on along the minus strand of NZ_JAFICQ010000001.1, from coordinate 1,717,985 downwards.
GGCGATGGAAGAACTCACCTCGACCGTGAAGCAAAACGCCGATAACGCCCGCCAGGCCAACCAGCTGGCGGTGTCGGCCTCGGATGTGGCGGTGCATGGTGGCACCGTGGTGGGCCAGGTGGTCAGCACCATGAGTTCCATCAATGAGTCTTCCCGCAAGATCGTCGACATCATCAGCGTCATAGATGGCATCGCCTTCCAGACCAATATCCTGGCCTTGAATGCTGCCGTGGAAGCGGCGCGTGCCGGTGAGCAGGGGCGCGGGTTTGCGGTGGTGGCGTCGGAAGTGCGTTCCCTCGCGCAGCGCTCGGCCACGGCCGCCAAGGAGATCAAGCAGCTCATCGATGACTCGGTGCAGAAGGTGGAAGCGGGCAGCCAGCTGGTGGCCCAGGCCGGTTCGACCATGGATGAAGTGGTCTCCAGCGTGCGCCGCGTGACAGACATCGTGGGTGAGATCAGTTCAGCCAGCCAGGAGCAGAGTGCCGGCATCACCGAAGTGGGCAATGCCGTGACCCTGATGGATGAGGCGACCCAGCAGAACGCGGCGCTGGTGGAGGAAGCAGCGGCAGCGGCCAAGTCCCTGCAGGAACAGGCGGCTCACTTGGCTGCCGTGGTGGCGGGCTTCAAGCTGGATGAAAGCGGCGGGGCCGCACCGATCACGCCGCCGCCGGTTCATCATGCAGCCCCGCCGCCGGCTGCAGCAGCCCGTCCGGCACCGGTCAACATCACGCCCAAGCCGGCACCGCTGAAGGCCAAGCCCGCCAGCAAGCCTGCGCTGCCGGCCGAACCGGCTGCGCCTGCCGCGCCCAAGGCCGCACCGAAAGCACCGCCCAAGAGCAGTGGTGGCGACGACTGGGAAGAATTCTGAGCGAGGAAATGGAAGCGGGCCGCCTCAGGCCCGCTTCTTCAGCAACTGCATGGGCGCAAACAATTGCTGCATGCCGCTGTGCTCGATGAAGCTGAGGTTGTAGGGATGCTCGGCCACCGCGCGCGGGAATTGCGCTACCAGCGGCAGGCCGCTCAGCTGCTCGGCGATCTTCCCCCACAGCACCAGGGTCGGCAGGGGTTTTCCCTGTGTCTGGCCATGCTCGGCCAGGGCACGCAATACCGTCTCAAAGAAGGGCTTCCAGCCCTTGGCATCCTTGACCGGGGCGACATGGCTGCGGAACACCAGGCTGGCATTGAGCAGCAGGAAGCCTTGCGCAGTCAGGTTGTCCTGCAGGTCGGCCAGGGTCTGGATGCTGCCTTCGACATCGGCCTGGGCCTGCGCCGCAATGCCGGCCAGCGCATCGCCACTGGTCTGGCCCGCCTGCAGCGCGCCTTCGGCCACCAGCAGCATCTTCATGAAATTGCGCAGCGAGGTCGCCCGATTGACCTGCTTGGACAAGCCCTTTTCCGACCACAGCGAACCCACCGCGCCATCCATGAAGCACACGCCGGTGGCGCTGGCCGCGCGCGGGTAGGGGCCTTCGCCCACCAGTACGTAGCGCACCTGGTCCATGGGCTGCGTGAAGGCTGCGAACAGGCGGCCTTCGGTGGGCAGGTAATCGTCCTGCGCCAAGGTGGGCAGATAGGCGGGATCGGCTTGCTGGATCGCCTCCAGGCCGGCGCGCAGGGCGGCATGCCAAGAGGGATGGGCGGTGTGGATCAGGTCGAGCAGGGGAGCGGGGAGGGCGGAAACGGAAGACATGGAAAATGAAGGGGAGGCACGGCCGTATGAATGAAGTGGCGGCATTGTATACCGCCCGGCCGGCCTCCCTGCAGGATCAGGCCACTGCCGAATCGCTGCCCGATGCGCCGAAGAGCTGCTGCTTGAGCAGCTGCAGCTGGTCGCGCGCCGCGGCGGCCTTTTCGAACTCCAGGTTCTTGGCGTGTTCCTGCATCTGCTTCTCCAGGCGCTTGATCTCCTTGCTGATCTGCTTCTCGCTCATGGATTCGTAGTTGCGCTTCTCCTCGGCCACCATCATTTCGGTGCGTGCCTGGGCCGGGTTGAAGATGCCGTCGATCAGTTCGCGGATTTCCTTCTTGATGCCGGTCGGCACGATGCCATTGGCGGCATTGAAGGCCAGCTGCTTGGCGCGGCGGCGCTCGGTCTCGCCGATGGCCTTGTGCATGGAATCGGTTACCACGTCGCCATAGAGGATCGCCATGCCGTTGAGGTTGCGGGCCGCGCGGCCGATGGTCTGGATCAGGCTGCGCTCGGAACGCAGGAAGCCTTCCTTGTCCGCATCCAGGATCGCCACCAGCGAGACTTCGGGAATGTCCAAGCCCTCGCGCAAGAGGTTGATGCCGACCACCACATCGAAGGTACCCAGGCGCAGGTCGCGGATGATTTCCACACGTTCGACCGTATCGATGTCGCTGTGCAGGTAGCGCACCTTGATGCCGTTGTCGGAGAGGAATTCGGTCAGTTGCTCGGCCATGCGCTTGGTGAGCGTAGTCACCAGCACGCGCTCGTCCTTGGCGATGCGGTCGTTGATCTCCTGCATCAGGTCATCCACCTGCGTGGTGGCCGGACGCACGGCGATGATGGGGTCCACCAGGCCGGTCGGGCGCACCACCTGTTCCACCACCTGGTCGGCGTGGGTGTTTTCATAGTCTGCGGGCGTGGCCGAGACGAAGATGGTCTGGCGCATCTTCTTCTCGAATTCGTCGAACTTCAGCGGCCGGTTGTCCAGTGCCGAGGGCAGGCGGAAACCGTAGTCCACCAGGTTCACCTTGCGCGCGCGGTCGCCGTTGTACATGCCGTTCAACTGGCCGATCAGCACGTGCGATTCGTCCAGGAACATGACGGCGTCCTTGGGCAGGTAATCCACCAGCGTCGGCGGCGGGTCGCCCGGCTTGGCCCCGGACAGATGGCGCGAGTAGTTCTCGATGCCCTTGGTGAAACCGATCTCGGTCATCATCTCGATGTCGAAGCGGGTGCGCTGTTCCAGCCGCTGTTCTTCGATGAGCTTGTTTTCCTTGCGGAAGAATTCCAGGCGCTCCGCCAGCTCTTCCTTGATGGTCTCGATGGCGCGCAGCACGGTCGAACGCGGCGTCACGTAGTGCGAACCGGGATAGATGGTGAAGCGCGGGATCTTCTGGCGCACCCGGCCGGTCAGCGGGTCGAACAGTTGCAGGCTGTCGATCTCGTCGTCGAAGGTTTCGATGCGCACGGCCAGCTCGGCGTGTTCGGCCGGGAAGACGTCGATGGTGTCGCCGCGCACGCGGAAGGTGCCGCGGCCGAAATCGACTTCGTTGCGGGTGTACTGCATCTGGATCAGGCGGGCGATGACGTCGCGCTGCGAGACCTTGTCCTTGGCGCGCAGGGTCAGGATCATCTGGTGGTATTCGTTCGGGTTACCGATACCGTAGATGGCCGAGACAGTCGCCACGATCACCACGTCGCGCCGTTCCATCAGCGACTTGGTGCAGGACAGGCGCATCTGCTCGATGTGCTCGTTGATCGAGGAATCCTTCTCGATGAACAGGTCGCGCTGGGGGACGTAGGCTTCCGGCTGGTAGTAGTCGTAGTAACTGACGAAGTATTCCACCGCATTGTGCGGGAAGAATTCGCGGAATTCGCTGTAGAGTTGCGCCGCCAGCGTCTTGTTGGGGGCGAACACGATGGCCGGGCGGCCCAGGCGGGCAATCGTGTTGGCCATGGTGTAGGTCTTGCCCGAGCCGGTCACGCCCAGCAGGGTCTGGTAGAACAGGCCGTCGTTGACGCCTTCGACCAGCTTGTCGATGGCCGCCGGCTGGTCGCCCGCCGGGGGGAAGACCTGGTAGAGCTTGAAGGGCGAGTCGGGGAAGGTGACGAACTTGCTCTCGTCCAGCTCGGTATTGATGGGGGTCAGTTCAGCCATGGTCTGGGTTGCCTTTGTCGCGCGGGTTCCGGTGAGCCGCCACGGTGCAGGAAGAACTGGCAAGGCCCGCAAACGGGGCATTGCACACAGGCAAGGTGGAGGCGTGAATATTCATCAAATGCTGCCGGGATGCTGAAGTTCAAGACACAATCTGCGCCTCCGCAGCCGGCAAAACCGGACGCAAAGCCGCGTCAGGAGCCAGCTCATCCACTGGGGCGGACGGCCTGGCGCGGGGTGGGTGCAGATCGGGGTTATGTCGATAGAACATGGTGTCATGCAGATTCAGCAGGCAATTGGGCCTGACTGTGTCTGTGATTGGCCATCCACATTTGTTAGAATGCAGTGTTGCAAAAAGGTGCACATCCGAATCTCTCCCTGTGCACCCATTTCCTTCTGCAGCGCTTTGTTGCAGCTAACTTTTCATGTTATCACGATGAACGCACCTGTCTCCGCCTCCCTGTTTTCCGCCATCGAAATGGCGCCGCGCGACCCCATCCTGGGCGTGACCGAAGCCTATAACGCCGACCAGAACCCGGCCAAGACCAATCTGGGCGTGGGCGTGTACTACGACGACAACGGCAAGGTCCCCCTGCTGGAATGCGTGAAGAAAGCCGAGGCGGAACTGGCGGCCAAGCTGGCCCCGCGTACCTACCTGCCCATCGACGGCCTGGCCACCTATGACCGCGCCGTGCAGGAGCTGGTCTTCGGTGCCGGCAGTGCCGTGGTGACCGAGAAGCGTGCGATCACCGTGCAAGCCTTGGGCGGCACCGGTGCCCTGAAGCTGGGTGCCGACTTCCTGAAGCACTTCTCGCCGGCCGGTACCGAAGTCTGGATCAGCGATCCGAGCTGGGAAAACCACCGCGCCCTGTTCGAGATGGCCGGCTTCAAGGTCAACGCCTATCCGTACTACGATCCGTCTACCCGTGGCGTGAACTTCGCCGGCATGCTGGAGGCTTTGAAGTCCATGAGCGCCGGCTCGGTCGTGCTGCTGCACGCCTGCTGCCACAACCCGACCGGTGCCGACCTGACCGACGACCAGTGGACGCAAGTCATTGAAGTGGTGACCTCGCGCGGCCTGGTGCCCTTCCTGGACATGGCTTACCAAGGCTTTGGCGACGGCATCGCCGAAGACGGCCAGGTGGTGCGCCGCTTCGCTGAAGCCGGCGGCCCGCTGTTCGTGTCGAACTCCTTCTCCAAGTCCTTCTCGCTGTACGGCGAACGCGTCGGCGCACTGTCGATCGCTGCGGCCAGCGCCGAAGAAGCGGCACGCGTGCTGTCGCAACTGAAGCGCGTGGTGCGTACCAACTACTCCAACCCGCCGATCCACGGTGGCCAGGTGGTCGCGACCGCCCTGGCGTCGCCCGAACTGCGCAAGCTGTGGGAAGACGAACTGGCCGAGATGCGCGTGCGCATCCGCGAAATGCGCCAGCTGCTGGTGGCCAAGCTGAAGGAAAAGGCCCCGGGCCATGACTTCGACTTCGTCATCAAGCAACGCGGCATGTTCTCCTACTCGGGCCTGACCAAGGCCCAGGTGGATCGCCTGCGCAACGAGTTCTCCATCTACGCCGTCGACACCGGCCGCATCTGCGTGGCTGCGCTCAACACCAAGAACATCGACGTGGTGGTCGACGCCATCGCCAAGGTGCTCTAATTGGCATGCGCGGCCCCGTCTTCGGAGGGGCCGCGCAGGGCGCTTTCTCCTATGAAAAAATGCGCCTTTCCCTGAAAAAAGTTTGACATGAAGTAAAAATCGCGTCATAATCTTTTTCTCAGCTGTTCCCTGATAGCTCAGTCGGTAGAGCGACGGACTGTTAATCCGCAGGTCCCTGGTTCGAGTCCAGGTCGGGGAGCCAAAGAATGCGAAGGCCTCGCAAGCAATTGCGGGGCCTTTTCAATTAGTGTGAGGCTGGTGTTTTGGTCTCGTACGAAGGGCGGCAGGGCTATGCCGCCACGATGCAGAACGATGTAAAAAATTTTCGTTTTACACTCTGGTAAATCTGAAAAAAATCGTTCATAATCGCGCCCTCAATTGATCCCTGATAGCTCAGTCGGTAGAGCGACGGACTGTTAATCCGCAGGTCCCTGGTTCGAGTCCAGGTCGGGGAGCCACCCAACATCACTGTGAACCACGGTCGAAAGACCGTGGTTCATTAGTTTCTGGGGCTGGTATTTGATCACCAGCGCCTCTCCCTCCACCACGATCTTGTCCACGAAGCTGGCGAAGAACTGACGCACGACAATCGGATCCTCGCAGTCGGTGATGATCGCGCGCAGCACGGCCGTGGCCTGGCCGATCATATCCTCGCTGATGTTGATCTCCGGATCATGCGCACTGTCCAAGTCGGCCAGTGCCCGCGTGGCCCCCTCGATCTCCGCTTTGATCTCGCGCAGGCGCACGGTGATGTCGCCGAGGTTCGGCGCGTCGACCCCGTGCAGCTCCAGGATACCGAAGAGGTTCTTCTGCCGGCGCTCGGCCTCGCGCAGGCTGGCGGTGAGGTGGGCGCGCTGCTCGGAGCGATCTTTCCACCAGGTCTGGGTCGCCGTCTGGATGTCTCGAATAATCGCAACGACCCGGTCCTCTGTCAGGATCTCATCCAGGATCGACTGCGCCACGAATTCGTCCATTTCCGGTGCGCTGACCCGCTTGGAGTTCTCGCAGAAGCCAGCCTTGGCCTGGCCGCATCGGTAGTAATGGTAAGTGCGGCTGCGACCGGTACCGCTTTCGATATGCATGGTGCCGCCACACAGGTGGCAACGGAAAATCCCGGTCAGAAGATGATGGCTTCGCGGCGCGCCGCCGGCCACGAGCGGTGCCCGGTCCTCGATGCAGCTCTGCACATCCTTGAAAAGCATCTCATCGATGATGGCCTCGTGGCTCTTCGTGCGCACCCATGCCTCCTCTGGCTGCACCACGCGGCCCTTGCGCCTTCCGAAGATGGTGTGCCCGGTATAGACCTCATTCTTCAGCATGAAATTGATGCTGGAGCGGTTCCAGCGGCGGCCACGTTGAAGCCGGCCGACGCCATTGAGCTTGTGGGCGATTGCTGTCGCGCCCACGCCCTGCAGGCACATCTGGAACATGTCGCGGACCACACTGGCCTCGCCGGGATTGATCACCAGCTTCTTGCGCGCGCCCAGCGTGACCGTCTCGTAGCCGAACGGGACGCTGCCGCCGTTGTAGAAGCCTTCCTCCGCGTTCTTGATCATGCTGCGCTTGGTGTCCTTCGAGATCCGGCGGCTGACGTTTTCGTCCATCACCTCCAGGAGAGCTTCCATGAACCAGCCCTCATCGGTCGACGAGTCGAGATCCACGGAGACGTAGACGACATCGGTGCCGAGGGCGCGCAGGTCCCGCTTGTACATCGCCGCATCAATGCGGTTGCGCGCGAAGCGCGCCGTGTCCCAGGCAATGAAGAAATCCGGCTTGTACTGCTCGCAATAGGCGATGGCCGCCTGGAAGTCCTGGCGCCGGTCCGTGCGGCCGGAGATACCGCTGTCGGTGAAGGTGGCGATTACAGTTGCATTGAGGTCCTCGGCCTTCTTGCGGGCGAACTTGAGCTGGCTCTCGATGGGCAGCTCCTTCTTGGCCTGTTGGACCGAGCTGACGCGCAGATAAATGATGGCTGTTTTCATGCGCGAATCTTATGCTTCCTGGCCAGGCGGCCAATATTAGAAATCGTCATATTTTCCTTAAGGTCCCTCTTGACAATCGCCTGAATTTCCTTGGGCGAGTGGCCATCTGCCACCAGCGTGGCCACGTAGCGATTCTTCTGGAAGCGCTCGAAGTTGGCGTAGGGCCGCAACATCAGCGCCATGGCGCCGGAGCGCTTGCCCTTGGGGATGCTGGCCTCGATGGAGTCCAGCAGGCGCCACATGCCCAGGAACTTGTCCATGCCGAGATAATCGGCCACCACCAGCCAATAGCCCTGCATCCCCATGGTGTAGAGCTCGGCGACCCGCGGGTCGGCGAATTTTTTTTGCCCGCCCGCGATTTCAAAAATATTGCAGATATTTTGGTACCCACCCCCCCCGCTGGGGGAGGGCGGCCTTCTACGCCGAGCCCCCACCCCCTGCAGTTTCTTCGGGGCAGCAGGGGCAGGGGACAGCATCTGCTGCACCATGTGTGCAATTCCGCTGCCTGAGCTTCGCTTTTCCATTGGAGCAGGCACGGTGTCATCCGGGAATAGCGATAGCTGAGCTTCGCTTTTTGTCAGAATGCGAAACTCGCGAGGGACAGGGGATCGGGTTCTAGTTTTATTCGGCTTCATGATTTTGCCCGTTTTGGGGTGTAGTTTCGAGCGCTGCGGAAACACCGCGCAACATCGCATAAACACTGCTTTCCTATGTCTTGGCAGGCGGTGGCAACATACGTTTCGTTCGCCGTCTGGTTTGCTCGGGGTCGCATGGCAGATCCTGCAAAAAAATCTGGGGCTCGTCAGGAGCGGCGCAGCTTCGCCAGCAGCTCGTTGACTGGAGTCTTGATCTTGGCCAAGGGGCTGGACTTGTCGATCGCGGCAAACTTCTTCCTGGTGGCCAGGTGGGTGTAGATCTTCGTCGAGTCGGCCTTGGCATGCCCCAGCAATTCCTGGCGCACCAGCAGGTCGATGTCGTCCTCGGCCAGTTCGGTGCCAAACAGGTGGCGCAGGGCATGCGGGTGGAGCTGCTTCTCATCGATGCCAGCCTTCCGGCCATGCTTCTTCACGATCTCCCACACGGCCTTCGGCGCGAGCCGCCTGCGCTCCCCGATGTACAGGTGCTCCGGCACCATCATGTTCATGAACGAGATGAACAGCACCCGGTCCCCGTTCGGCAGGTTGCGGTCGATGGCCTGGAGGTCGGGATGCTCCAGGTACAGTCGCAGCAGCATGTCGGCCTCTCTCGGCACGGGCACCAGGCGCTCCTTCTCGCCCTTTTCGAAGGTGCGGAGCATGTAACGCGCCTGGCTGTCATATTCGGTGGCCATGAGCGCCGACTCGTTGAGGCCGGCCACGCCATCGCGGCGCAAGCCGCAGCCCGCCATGAGAGCCAAGATCGCTGCATCGCGCACGCCCTGAAGCGTGCTGAAGTCCGGTGCCCACATCAGCTTCTCGGCATTGGCCAGGGTCATCATCGAGGGGAGGCGCTTTCCGGCCTTGGGATAGTGCAGGGCCTCCGCCGGATCCTGGGTGATCACCTTGTGGTGCTTCGCCCATTCGTAGAAGGCCTTGATCGCTGCGACGTACGGCCGCCGGCTATTGGCCTGGACGCCCTGCTTGTGGAGCCATGCGCCGGTGAACATTTCCAGCTGCTCCTCGGTTGCCGCCAGCAAGCCGTCCTGGCCGAGAAACTGTTCCAGGCGCGCCAGGTGGCGGCAGTACATATCGACGGTCTTGGCACCGCGCCCCTTGTTGAACCGGATGAAGCGCCGGAAGCGGGCAATGTACTCGCTCTCGGCCTTCTCCTCAGGGGTACCAGGGGCAGCGCAACTTGTGGAGCTGTGGATCGCTTGATTCATGATCTAACCAATTGATTTTAAAGTGTTTTATTTTCTATTCAATCCACAGGTTAGGGGTATTCGCACCCTTTAACCTGTGGAACTATTTTTTAGGCAACCGCGTGACCTGTGGATTTTTGGCCTCCACCTGTGGATCTCTCGCTCTGCGTTTCCTACCCTCTCTTCTCTCTTCTTCTCCTTTTTAATCAAAGAGATAGAGAGAGATAAAAGAAGGTAGAAGGGTAAATAGCTGATTTTCTGACTTGTGGAAAAACAGGGCTAACCTGTGGAAAAACGGCATGAACTTGTGGACGTAGTTCTCTACAAAATCAAAGACTTAGCGAGTTTTCCACAGGAATCCACAGGTTTTTTGCGCTGCCCCCATATCCCCCGTCATAGAAATTGGCTATTGCGCCTCCCTGGCTTTCCTCGCCGAGGTTTTCCCCCGGCCCGGCTCCTTGCTGAGGGGGAACGGGGGAACAGGCGAGGCGAACGGGTCCGGGCGGCCGATATCCTGATCAGCGGCCTGCGGCCGAGGGAGTCCTGGCCAGGCTGGAAGATGGGGCGACACGCGCTGCAGGATTAGCTCCTCGGCGACATCGAAGAGGCCGAGCTTGCCGGGCATGGGGATGAACGGGAACGACGCAGGCCTGGCCAGCACGAAGCCATGCGGGCCGAAGAACCAGGGCGAGTTGCTGTCATCTACGCAGTCCACCATCTCCACGACGCCCACGAGGCCGCCTCGGCCGATCAGGTCCTCCGTAGGGATCACGTGTACCAGATCGGGGCGCGCCTCCAGGATCGCCCTGTGGCCCTCATGATCGTACTGGCCAGCAGCATGGATCAGCAGCGGCCCCCGATGCTTGGCACGCCAGGTCCGGTTCTCGATTCGCTTCGGCTGTTCGTAGTGTTCGGCGTTCAGGATGAGCCAAGCCCACGGCTGACGGATGGATAAAGCCTTCATATGCGTCCTATAGTTGGGTGAGGAAATGCCCGACCAGCTGGCCGGGCGAGATACGGTCATGCGGGCTCGATGCGAGGGGCTCCGTGCAGGCCATAGCGCAGCAGTCTTTCCAGCGGGAGCACTTGAAGGTTGGATACCCGGCGGCCGTGGATCGTCCGCTCTGCCGAGCCATCGATGATGCCGGCGTTCTCCATCTGCTTCTTGAAGACGCGATCGCTTTTGACAGGCAGCCCGTTCCATTTTTCGCGCAATGCCGGGCTTGTAGATAGGTGGTCCATGATGTGGCTTGTCCGGACCAAAAGGGCTCCCCCTTCTTGATGATCACGATCCCAATAATGCGGGTATGAAAAGCGGCCCGCCGCGATCTCGGACAGAGCTGTCTCCATGATCCAGACCCAAGGCTCCCGGTCGGCGCTGGTCTCGCCGATGTGGCTGTTCATCTCTGTCAACAGATCGCTATCGAATTCGCCCTGGGCCGTGTCAATCCCTGCAAAGTCGCACAGGTAGATCCAGGCGAGGTACAGCGCGGCATAGTTGCCCGACATGCGGAGGGCGCCGCTGTCCGATCCGCTGGCGATCGATGCGTCCAGGAACGTCGCGCGGACCTCGCGGTACTTATCGAGCACCACCTTCTTCGGCAGCCGGGTGATGTATTCCAGCCATGCACGCACAGGGAAGCGAGGCAGATCGTCAGGCAGCAGCGGCCCTTTCTTCCCGGTGAGATCCGTGCGGATGATCTTGCCCAGCAGCGAGCGGACCGGGACATCCTCGCCGGCGAGCAGCACAGGTGCCGAGAGAAGGTATTCCGTCATTTCCGCGCCGCGGCGCGTCACTGTGTACTGATAGTTCTCCTGCAGCATGCCCACGGCCTTGTCGATGACCTCCTGACGGCGGGCGGACAGCTCCTCCCAGCCGATGGGGTGTGAGGTATGGCTGATCGAGGTCAGCAGGCGGAACTCGGTGGTCAGCGACTGGCCCGACAGCATCGTCATGCCGATGGCGCGCTCCAGGCGCTTGATCAGGGTCGATTTCCCGCTGCCCTTGTCCGACTGGATCATCATGTGAGGCCAGAAGCCCAGCAGAACCTTCAGGTGCGCGCCAAGGCCCCAGACCAAGGGGAAGAGGGCGGCGTTGTGCTTGAACGTCTCCTGGAAGGCCCCAATGACCTGGCGGGCTTCGCGGTCACCGCCGGTCGGAAAGGTGAGGTTGTGATAGGGACACTGCTTTTCCGGCTCAGTGAAATAGCAGTCCGGCCCCTCATTGACGATCAGCTGGCCATCGCGCCAGGCGACCCCAACGAAGTTCGCCGCTTGGCGTGCGCCAAGATCCGCGGTGCGCTCCAAGATGTTGACCATGCGGGAGAATGCACCGCTGTTCCAGACCGGGCCGAACTTCTTCCAGCCGTCGACATTGTGGAGCTGCTCGTCCAGCATGACGCGCCGCTGCAGCACCGGACCATGCCGTGGCGTTTGTACCGACACAGCGAAGTAGACCTGGGGCTGCTGGTCGGGATCTCCGGTCATGGTTGCGGTGGCGCTGGCCACAGAGACGCGGGAGATAGAGGCCACGCGGAAGCCTGCCAGATCCACCATGATCGGCGTCTTGATCACGCCATCTTCGCCTTCCTTCTCCTCCATCTTGGCGATGTAGCTGGTGAAATCCTTCCGGACACGGAATTTCCAGTACTGCGCAAAATCGTGCGCGGGCAGGTAGACGCGTTTGATGCCGGGCGTCCCGACCTCGCCCGACAGCCCAGGGATCAGCCAGTATTCGTGCTTATCGAGGGCCGCCCGCAGCTTGTCCGCGCCGAGCTCCTGCAGCATGTCGTTAACATCGTTGATCGGCTCATCGTCCTCATCCTTCCAGTCGGCCTGGTCAACCAGCATCACGCCGATATTCAGGGCCACCAAACGCTCCACAAGGCGCCACGCTGCCTCCGGCCCCTGTCGATGTCCAGCGAGCTTGTGGGGCGGTTCAAACGGCTGATCGTTGTCCAGGCAGAGCACCACCTGCTTACCGCGCAGGAAAGTCCAGTCCGCGTGGTCGACGTTGCCCAGACCGCGAAGCGCGATGGCGAAGGCATGCTCGTCGGCAGTCTCGATCGACAGGCAGTTGATCGCAGACTCGACGATGAAGACATTCCGGGCGTGCTTCAGGCGGCGCCAGTCGCTGCACCACAAGACGCCATCCTTCTCACCCTGGGACTGCGTCTTCACGCCGCCATTGATGTCGGGATCCAGGTAACGTAGGTCGACGGCACGTACCTGATCTGTGTGCTGGTCGCGGATGATGAAGGCTGCAGCAGGGCCGCCGTGGCCAACCTCTCCAGAGGGCCTCGAAGGAGAGACGTAGTTGTTGAAGCCCAGAGTCTTGCGGCTGATGGCCTTGTCTATCACCTTGTCGGCAATGCCGCGGCTGGTGAGGTATTCACGCACCTGAGCTGCCTCGGCGACGCACTTATCAGCGATGTGCTCCACGAGGCTTTTCTCGCGCGCCTCCTGGGTGTTCTGGACTCGGCGCTCGGTCGGGATCCCATATTGGTCATGAAGCCACCGCATGGCCTCGCTGACTTCAGTGATGCCGAGGACCCACATGACCAGGTCGACGCAGGAGCCGCGTGCGTGCGGCTGGCCTTCCGCACTGTAATCGCGGAAGCTCCGGCCATCCTTCGCAATGCCGATGGATGGTGATTTGTCCTCATGGTGCGGGCTGTGGTAGTTCGCGTTGCCGCCTTTCCCTCGCTTCAGGCCCAGCCTTTCGGCCAGGTCGTGGAGGTCAATGCGGTTCCGAAGTTCTTCGATTGATGCCATCTTTTTTATCTATATCCGTTGATGCGGGCCCAGACGTCGGGAGAGAGGTGCCCCTCCATGTCTGGATCCTCTTGCATGTCATCCAGGGCTGCGTTCACTGCGGCCAGCAGCGTTTCCCCCTCGCCCCAGGCCTGCGGCTCCGCCGCGTCACAGTAGATCGCCACTTCCCAGCCGGCCCCAAAGGATGGAACGACACTGACGCGTAGCTCCTCCATGAGGGAGCGCAGGTTCAGGGAGGTGGCGATCATTTGGTGTTTCCCTCTGGCCATTTGTACCTATCATCGAAGCCGCGATAGTCTGGATCCCCGGGCCACTCGGCGCCGTAGTACAGCCGTGACGTTTGGAGCTTCCCCTCCCGCGCGATGCGATGGAGCACGTGCCCCAACCAAGAATGGATCTTGTGCTTGTCGGTCAGCTCTCGGAAATCGCTATAGGACAGCCACTCTTCAGGTCGGGAGGCAAAAACCGCGAGAATTTCCTTCTCGACCTCGATCGAGAAGGCTTTCTCTCTTGCGATATCGCGGCTGTCGCGCGCAGGAGGCCGTTGGAACAGTTCAAGCTGCGCAACCATGATCTCCACCCTGGGCGACGTTCATGGCCACGGCCACCGGCCGAACCCAGATCGGTGCCGCACTGAGCTGGAAGGTCTCGCCAGACCAGGCCAGCAGGAGAGTGCGCCCCATCTCGGAGGCGATGGCCTCGGCCGCTGCCGGCGGCACGGCATTGCCGATGCGCTCGCGCCAGGCTTGATCAGACAGGCCGTCCAGCTCCAGCATTTCTTCCGGGTCCACCAGTGACTGCAGTGCAGCCAGCTCCAGGGTCGTGAAGGGGCGGTGCCAGGTGCCGTCCAGCGCGCGGATGACGCAGACCAGCTTGTCGGCCGCCGCCGGCATGCGCGGATCAGCCACCGACCAGCGGCCGTTGTCGTAGCTGGCCGCCGAGGCCACGGCACCCGAGTGCGCGCTCATGGGTAGCACGCCATAGTGCCCGCCGGTCAGGTAGTGGTCTCCCTTCTGCGGGATGCCTGCCGGGCGCGGGTCGGCGATCGCGTACGCGCCGGTGTCATCGCCGCCGATCACGGTACCGCTTGAACCATCCCACTGCGCCACCGGATACTTGCTGAACAGCTTCCCCTCGCGCGCAGCACGCGGATCGGCAACGGCGAAGGCGCCCTGGCCGGTGGTGCTGCCGCTGATCACGGTGCCCGCCGGATCCTGCCAAGGCGTGACGCCATACTTCCCATACGACTCGCCCGCGCGCCGAGGATCCGCGACAGCTTGGCCAGTGCCGTGGGCGCTGGTCACCGCGCACGATGCGCGGTCCCATTCAACGATCCGGAACTCATTGGAGTGCTTGGCCGGGCCGCCATGACGCGGGTCGGCCACCGAGAAGGTGCCCTGGCCAGGCGACTTGACACCGATCACCGCACCGGACGTCTCTCGCCAGTCCAGCACGCCATACTGCTGGTACTCAGCGGCACCCGCAGCGGCGCGCGGATCGGCGACCGAGAATGTTCCGTTGCTGGGATTGGAACGGCCGGCCACGGTGCCGGTGGGCTCTTCCCAGCTGCGTACACCCATGAAGCCGTTGTGATACTCGGGCACGATCAGGTAATCCCGCAGGTGGCCATCCTCGATCGCCAGGCGGTTGAGGCTGCGCCAGTCTTTACCGGCTTCCACGAACGCCAGGCGCACCCAGGTCTTCCACTGCAGCGACGGGATGCGATGCATCGGTCCGCCGACCGGATCACCCGGCAGCGGCATGCGGCCCAGGATATCGCCCACCGCCAACAGATTGCGTTTCGGCGGTTCGTAGAGGAAGTTCGGCACCTTGGCCATGTGGCGGCCGACCAGCAGGAAGCGCTTGCGGCTCTGGGCCAGGCCGCCTATCTCGCCGCAGTCGTGCGTGGTCTCAGCGGTCGCGTAGCCATACTGGCGCAGCAGGGCAACGATCTGGTCAAGCAGGTGCCGACCGCGCGTGGCGATGCGCGGCACGTTCTCGAAGATGATCAGCTCAGGGGGATCGTCGGCCCAGGCCTCCAGCATCAGCCAGACGCCGCGCAGGGTCAGGCGGTTGAGGGCCTGGTACTTGTCGGTCTTGCTCTTGCCCTCGGCCAGCAGGCCGGAGAAGCCCTTGCACGGTGCGGAGAGGAACACGATATGCGGGCGCTCGCCGCCGGCAGCTCGGCGTATATCAGCGGGCAGCGCTTCGCGCCAGCCAGGCGGCGGCATGTGGCCGTGGAAGGCCAGATACTGGTCCAGGTCGAACAGGTCCAGGGTCGTGGCCGGCACTCCGACCAGGCGGCCGAAATCTCGGTTCGCGGCAGCATCGACGTCCACGCTGCCGATGCAGCGGAACTTGGCCACCATGTTGCCCACGCGGGCGCTGGCCCGGCTGAAGCCACGTGCGCCGCCGCCAATAGCGCCGAACAGGTGGAAGTGGCGGATCTCATGGACGTTGTCCTTGATCCCTGTAAAGGTGTCTCGCTTCATGTATGTGTTCTCGATGAGATCAGTGACCGCACGGCAGCTCGCCGGCGACGTTGGTCCTGGCGCCGCAGCTGATGCAGGTGCGGCTCGTTTCTCCGGGGTTGTCAGTGATGGCGCGAAGATAAATCTGGTGGGGCTTCCCGAACGACATGGTGTTGCCGTAGGGTTCATCCATCTCGGCCTTGAGCCACGGGCATACCGTTTCACAGCAGACCCCCAGTCCTCCTGTTTGCGGATCGTCAATGCAGCCCGCAAGGGAAATCTTTCCGCAGTCACCAAAGCAGTGCTTCTGGATCAGATCCTTCTGGTCTGGATTAAGGAGGAGGAGGCCAAAAATCTTGATAGGTGGTTCTGCTGGCTGGCGGGCGTTCACAGTTGCCTCCCTTCGGCGGGCTGGCTACTCGACCGCCACACATCAAGCATGTGCTCCATCGCTTCAGGGCCAACGCGATCAACTGCGTAGGGAATCGAATCTTGGGGAGCCAGCTCACGCATGCGGCCGGAGGCGAGGGCGACATACAGCACTTCGCCAGTGGAGAGCGGCCCCACGCGGCGGTAGTTGCCCGCCCAGGCCTCTCGCGCGATCTCGTCGAGGTATTGCAAGTTCATGTCCGTCTCCTCACAGTTGGCCGGTGACTTCCTTGAAGCGACGGAGGAACTCAGCCTCTGCCGACAAGGGGAGCTTGGGGGTGATGGGAGCGCGGCGGGCCGATATCCCGGCAAGGGCCGCCCAAGGTGCGCTATCCGGTGCCAGGAGGTCACGCCGTTCGGTAGCCAGCATCACGAGGTCCGCTTCGTGAATTGCCGCTGCTGCCGCCGACGATGGATAAGGATCGAGGCCGAAGGCGATGTGAATCTTCGCCAGCATGCCGACCTCCAGCTCGCGGTTCTCGCTGTTGTGCGGCATGCACTTCAGGGGCTGCACCATGTCGCCCAGGTAGGCCTCGCCCGAGTCGTGCAGCAGGCCATAGAGCTTCAGCTCCTTGGGCAGCAGGTCGGCCACGCAGACGCTGTGCTGTGCCACCGAGTAGAACTGGCGAGTGTGGCCACCGAAGCGGCAGATCTGGGACAGCGCATGCGCGATGTCGATGATGTGGATGTCGGCTGGCGTGGCCTCAGTGAGGCTCACGTAGTTGCCGAGGGTGGTATAGATCGAGTTCGGTTTCATTTGGGATCTCGGTAGGTCAGATGGACTTGCTGGTGATCGAGGAGGGCGCCGGCGGTCGGGCGCACCAGGAACTGGGCTTGATCGAGCTGCTGCGCGCGGACGAGGTCTGAATGTGCTGCACCGGCAGCATGCCGGCCAGCACGAAGGCGGACAGGACCCCGGCGAGCCAGGCACCGAGGAGACGCAAGAGCATGCTGCGCTTGCTGATGACGAGCAGGACGCCAATGCGATAGGTCATTGCGAGACCTCCACGAGACTGCTGACGCGCCACTTGTTCATCTTGTCGACGGCGAGGGCCATGCTCATGAGAGCGGCGGCCAGCTCGCGCGCTTGGTCGGCGTTGAGGCTGGAGGTAGCGAAGAGCCCATCGTTATGCAGCATGATGGTCACGCGGGCAGGGACAAGGTTGCGGGGCGCGATCGCCTCGGCCTTCAGGGGCAAGCCATAGATCGGCTTGATCTCGTGAGATACGGCAGTCATAGTCAAACTCCAGAAAGAGGGCGCGCCCAGAGGCCACGCAGGTAGCGATACGACAAGAAAATGGCCAGCAGGAACATGCCCCACTGGTGCGACGAAAAGGTCTCCATGAACCAGCAGGGCTGGCCCGCCAGGCCGATGAAGCACCCAAGGCGGCGGTTCTCTTCGCCACCACGGGTCATGTAGAGCACGGAGCCGGCGCTGGTGGCGAGGATCCAGCACTGGACCAGCAGCCCGAGAAGGTCAGTCATCGTTGTGTCTCCGATCAAAGCGGCGGCGCAGCTCGGCGCGGGTGATACGGTTGCCCTGATGGCGGTCCAGGTCGTCGAGGGTGTTCTCAACATCCTCACGCAGGACGCCGGTGTACACCCCGGTCGAGGCGATGGAGTTATGGCCGAGAGCAGCCTTTACGACGCCGCGTGGGTCAGCGGCCTTGCTCCGGCGCATGATGTCGATGGCGCGCGTATGGCGCAGCCAGTGGGGGCTGAACTTGTCAGTGAGGCCGGCGGCGATCGCCCACTTCTTCAGGCGCAGCTCGATCGAGCGCACCGTCATCGGCCGGTCAGTGCTTTGACGGCTCACCAGGAGCGGGGCGGTCTTGGCAGGTTTCTCCTCGCCGGTGATCAGGATCCGGACCTCCAAGAGGTCGCGCAGTGCCTTCGAAAGCCCCAAGGTGACGTACACGCTGTGATCGCGCTTGCCGCCCTTGCGGTTCTCCTTCGGGATGAAGTGGTACTTATCGGCCAGGGCCGCTTCAGCATCGCCCACCGTCATCAGGGCGAACTCCCCCACGCGCTCGGCGGAGAAGTAGAGGCCGCGAATGATGGCGCTGTCGCGGCGGGCGTAGATGTCATTGGACTGCCCAGCAGCCTTGAAAAGCCGCTTTCGTTCTTCTGGTGTCAGGTATCGCAGCATGTGGTTCTCCATGCGTATGGGTGGCCCGCGCTCCCCAGCGCGGGTGGGTTTAGAAAGTGCCGTCCAGCAGGCCAGCGATGGTGATGAACAGGAGCACCGCCACCAGGGCTGAAAGCCAGTCGATCGGCCTGGTCTTTCCGTCGCTGTTGTTCTCGTTCATGAAGTTCTCCTCCGGAGTTGTGCCGCTTGGGCGAAATTTTTAAGGGCCAGCGATATCGACCGGTGCTCCAACGCTGCCTCGAAGGGCAGACGCTGCTTGTCGAACACGCAGGCGTCGTACGCTGCTCGCAGCTCGGCTTCCGTCGGTGGGCGCAGGTTGATCTGCAGGTGCAGCGAGCGCTGCCTCGGGTCGGGTCTCTTCATGGCGGGCCTTCTCGGTGAAAACCTGTTTCATGAGCTGGCTCTTGAAAAGGGCCAGGAAGATCGCAGAGATATCGACGGCTTTGCCGGCTGGGATCTGGTGCTCGACGCGAGTGACCCCGAGGCGGCGCAGCGATGGTGGTGGGCGGTGATCACTTGTCATCGACCATGCCCTCGATGCGACTGACGCATTCCATCACCGCGCGGATGTAGCTCCAGCCACGCTTCGCGATGCGCTGGTGCTCGTCGGGCTTGATGCGGCCGTCTTCGAGTGCGTCCTTGATCTCTTGGTGGAACTCGCCTGACTTGGCACCGAGCTCCAACATCACATCAAGGAGCGCCTCATCCGAAACCGTCTCATCGATGGGAAGGCGGATGAACACGCCGCCCAGCGTGGCAGACATTGCCTCGACAATGCGGTGGTCCTTCGTCAGGACCTGGACGAGCAAGGCGTCGGCCAACGTCGGCTTCTGCTTGTTGGTCTCGTTGGCGTTGGCCTTGTTGTAGAGGGAGCCGACCGGCATACCCATCAGGTTGGCAAGCTTCGGTGCACCGTAGTCCAAAACGATGGCGCGAAAAGCCTCCTGCACATCAAACAAAGGTTTGTGCGACATATGAATTCCAGCGAAAGATTAATAAACCGCTATTGCTGGACTCCGGCACACTGATGGTGTGCTGAAGTGCCCATCCAGCGCGGAAAAATAGAAAAGCCCGCGACCGTTTGAACGGTCTGCAGGCTCGTTACTTCGGATAGTTTTTCATTCCGCGCGCGATGAGTTCGCGAGCGAGGCCCGATGCGCTCTGATCGGTGCTCGACAGGAGATTGAAGAATTGTTTTCCCAAACTGCGGTGATGAACACCAAAGGTCACCATCACAAATTCAGGTTTTGCGCTGTGCGCGACTTTTTTGCTCCTATTTACCGCTGACTTGCTCATTTTTCGGTATCCCCGTTTGCTATACTCAGCCCGCCCAACGTCTTAAAGATTCCTCAATAATCTTTAAGACTCCTATTTGTATGAATTGTATTCCTATTATTAGGAATTGCAAGAGTTTTATCCGCCTATGAACAAAGAACTTTCCCCGCTCGCACAACGCCTTGAATTCCTTGCGGCGGGAAGAGCGCTCCACGGCTGGGCCAAGGCCATCGGCCTGCCAAAGATCAGCATCGAAAACGTGATGAAGGGGAATGGCCTCTCATATGAGTCGCTGGCGCACCTTCACCGCGTCGAGAATGTGCGTACCGACTGGCTGCTGGAAGGACGGGGCAGCCCGTTCTCCGTCAATGCGTGCCTATGTGATGAATCTGCACACGAACTACTCGACCAACTGCTTGTCGAGCGTTGGGAAATGGATGTGATCACCGATGAGAGCCGTGTGGCCATCGTGCTCAGCCAGCCGGCCCAGGTGCAGGTGAAGGACGGTAAGGACAGCGCCGGCCATCAGAAATATCGCGACATCAACTATCGCCTCGTCGAGATAGTGTGCGGTGCGCTTGGAGCGCATACGATTGCACGCGCGACTGCGTTCGGAATTCACAGAGTTCTGCAGATCGGCTGTGACATGATGAGGGACCTAGAGGCGGGAAAGCTTGGCTCCTACTTCCTTTTCTCTTCACCATCGGCGCTTATTCCTCATGCGGTCCAATATGCGCATGCGGGTAAGCTCTTCGAGAATCTAGCGAAAGGCGAGCGGGCAGTGTCAACGCCAGACGAAAGGGCCCTGCTCAGTAGCTATCGCAGTATGTCTGCTGATAAGCGCCAGGCGGTCAGCCAAGTCGTTCTATCAATGGCAGAACTCGGGCTCGGTAAGCTGAAATAAAAGTGCCCGTTTCCATTCAGAAGCGGGCACTGTAAGACTGGCGCAGCTTAGGTCTATACGCTGATGCAGCCCTCGACGGGCCACTGAGTCACAAACCTTGGAAGAGCGTTGCCAATGCATTGCCCATCGCAGTGTTGCCTGCGCCGTTGCAATGGATATTGTCGCCGCTGTAGAAATAAGACGCACTGATGACGCCGGTCCCTGGCGTCGTCGTAGTGTCCGAAATGATCGGATCATTATCGAACAGAATGACGCGCCCCGCTGTAGCTTGATCCTTGGCCCACTGGATCATGCGCTGCCGTTGCTGCTCTGCCGTGCCGTTGTATCCGCAAGCATAGCCGGTCGAAAGAATGGTCTTGATGCCCGCTGCAGTCATTGTGTTGATGAACGAATCGACGCGAGCCAGCGCGGCATCACCCTGGGTGGACGTGGTGATTCCATCGTTAGGAGTGTGAACCGGCACCAGCACGTGCGTGCCGCTGCCGCCTGCACTCAAATAGTCCGTAACCAGCTTCATGTACTGCGAATTGGAAAATCCAGATGCACCGAGCGTGCAGATGTCAATCGGAAGCCGAAGCTGGGCTGCTTGCAACGGCTGCACCGCCCAAGAAAGCCCATCGATGACAGGGTGTCCTCCGCCGGAGTATCTGGAGTCGCCGCTGACGATCAGCGCAATATGCGGCTGTGCGTACTCGAATTCAAACCAGAACGGCAGCATGTACCAGGAATTCAGGTCGGGCGGATTCAACGCCAGATTCGAAACGCCCGAGTTGTCCACTCGGGAAGAGCGCCATACCTTCATGCCAGCCTGTCCCAGCGCTGCAACATACGGGTTATAGCTGCCGGCAACATAGGCCCATTGCCCCGTACCCAGCATTTGCTCAATGCGGGCGAGGAACATAGGACCACCAGTCTCGCCGCTCTTGCGCGGGCGCGAAGGTAGCGCGATTCGGTCAGAACGAATTACCGCGTTAGCTGTATTTGCACTATCGCCGGTAGCAGCTGGCATAACAATGTTCGGCTGGCCGCCATTGAACGTCACTGGAACCCAGCCGCGCCCTTGGCCGTCCGCCAATGCGGGGTACGCAGTGCCATTCACGTTCGGCTGCCATGTGTCGTTCACGTTGTTCCCGCCTGCGGTATCGGAAGTAGCGACGACCGCCTTGAACTGCGGAAGCACCTGGCTGCTCAGTGTCTTCGTAGCAATGCAGAGACGCACAGCGACAACTTGCCCAGATGCCTCTTGCTGCATGCAGCCGGTCGTTATTCCTTTATTCCCGCCGACAGTGAGAAGGGCATGATTCGGAATGTTTTGGCTTGCGATTGCGAGTTTCGGCGTGACGCTGCTGGACACCGCCGACGGCATGCCCACACCAATGGCATTCACAGCAGCGACGGTCACATAAACCGCCACGCCGTTCGCGAGGCCACTGAGCGTCAGGGGGCTGGTGCTGCCGTTCGCGCTGCCCAGATAAGCATTGTCCGAAGCGCGATAGGCCTTCATCTGGTAGCCGGTGATCGCACTGCCGCCGTTGTCCGCTGGCGCAGTAAAGGCGCCGGTGACCGATCCATTGCCCGGGGAGGCTACAACATTGGTGGGTGCCCCGGGCGCAACAGCCGGTATTCTCAAGGTCTTACGGCTACCGATCGAAACTCCAGTTGCGCGTGCAGAGAGGTCGTATCCCCGGTCCGCCGTGGTTTTGATGTACGGATTTGCATTTCCAGCTGCACCTGCGATGTCGGTCGATACACCGTTGCCGTCCACGCGGGACCATTGCAGCGTGGTATAGATCAAGCCCTTGGGAATAACGGCAAGGACCGAGCTACCGTTATCGATCAGATCAAGCGTGAGGGAAGTAGCTTTAGCGGGGAAGCTCATCGCACGCTCCATGTATCGCCTGCGGCACCGGTGAATCGAATATGGGAGATCGGGGTGCCGATGGCCAGCACCAACATAGTTGCGGTAGTCACGTCGTAATCAACCGGGAAGAACTCATCGCCGCCGTCAGCGGACAATTCGATCTTGCGAGTTGCTGTGACACCGCTCTTGAGAGTGGCGGTCAGGTTTACGCGGCTAGAGGCTGAGACCGCAAACACCTTTACTCCGGTGGCGTCGATCGTTCCTTTCAGCACGCCGTTGGCGATATCAGGGCTTGGCATTTGATTTTCCTTGTTGGGCTGATAGAGGGTGGCTTACTTACCTGGCGGAGCATTGCAACGGCTGCCCGTGGGTGGCTTCCATCCGCAGTGCGCTGCGCCGACTTGGTTGTGTTCAACAATCTGGCGCGCGGTCGTGTCCGCAACGACGTCACTGCAAGATGGGTATATCGGCTTGAACAGGTCGCAGGATGTGTCGATCGTCCGCGTGACTATCACCGGTGCTTGCGGAGCGGGGACGGCGGTGCACGCCGCTAGGGCCATGCCAGCGATGAGCGCGCTACATGCGCCATTGGTCCATTTCATGTTGTACCTCCTGTGAGGATTTGGCTGCGTTCTGCGTCTCTACCTGCTGCCGTACGGCTACAGCGTCAACGCGGGCAGTTGCGGCCGCTGCGTCCGCTTTCGCCTCGGCCTTCTCCAATTCGGAGACGCGGGCAGTTGCGGTGGCCTGAGTGGCTTTCGCCTGCTGGTGCCGCACATATCCGAACAGCGCACCAGCGATGCCAGCGACCAGGGAGAGGATCTGCAGAATTACGGTGATAGTCATGATGTTCCCCATCCGGGTGGAAAAGAAGGGAGGGGCACGGTCGTGCCCGCCAGTGCATGGGTGCAGTCCGACAAGAACTCGATCTGTCCATTCGTCACGAATGAATGGCAGCATTTCTCGATATCCTTGGTCTCGTCTAGCTGCTCCTCCGGTTTGTCGCTGGGTTCCGACCACGTTACTTTGATGCTGGGCGTGAAGGTGGGTAGGTCTGCGTTCCCGTTGTAACCCCAGCGCGGTCCTGATCCGGTACCGTACAAGATTTGATGTGCGTCATTACAGCCGGGGCACCAGAATGAGAGGCGACCAGCCCCAAGATCGCGCAGGATTGACGAGAGATATTTCATGGTTCGTTCCTCTCGCATAGCTCTCGCTCTGCCTGGCGGCGTTTGACCAAGCCGGGGAGAACCTGTCCACCCGCTCGCACCCAACGAGAGAGTTCTGCGCATGCACCCGCCATATCGCCGGCATTCGCCTTCCGAGCGAGCGTCGATCCACAAAAGGCCGTCGTTCCTATGTTGTATCCGAGATCTACGAAAGCGATCTTCTGTCCGGTGGACAGAGGGACATGAATACATGCCATGACCCCCTCAGCGTGTCTCGCTAGATCGCGTTCCAGTTGGGCCTGGCACTCTGCCGGGGTATAGGTCTTTCCCCATGCTGCGTTTTCCGTCGCGCCAGTGCAGTAGGTGAGTACGCCGATCGGGTCCCGATACGTGGTGTACACGGTACCCTCGAATCTGGGAACCAGAGTGAGCAGCGCAGCCGCCACCGTCGCCCCAACGATAGATATCAGCGATTTATTTTTCTTGAACATTGGATCCACCATCAGATTTGAAGATCTTGCGTACCTGTTCGATTACGGCTCGCTGGCTAATCAGGCGGGCGGCAAGTGTCAGTAGCAGGCCGATCACCGGCGCTACCTGCTCGCCGTGCTTCGGGAAGAGAGCGACGAAGCCGGGAGCGACATCGGGCCAGTGATCGGCGATGATCGGTACGGCCGTCACGATGACCGCTGAGATAGCACCAATCCAGACCGACCACCAGGTGCGAATAGCGGCCCATTCAGCTGCAAAAATCGACTTCATTTCACCCACCTCCTCATTTCTTGACGCCCCATGGGGCTGTTTTGAACAAACATTTCTCGTTGCCGATCTAACTTGTCGTTCATCTCTTTGAGGCCCGCCGCTACCTGCCCCCAGCGTTCTTTGTTTTCGGACCGATCTTGCTGAGCAGATTGCTCGATCCGGGTCATGCGCTCGTCCTGAGCCGCCTCTTTGTTGCGATAGTCTGCTCGCAGCTCACGCACATCTCCCACGAGCTGAAACCAAGCGAATGTCATCATTGCCGCTGCGCCAGCCAGACCCCAAATGAGATTTTGTAAATTGATTCGCGTGTCAAAGAAGCGGCTCTCCCTGACTACTGGTATTCGTTCTTGGCTGATCTGATCGTCCGACATTACTTCTCCTGGATATAAATTTCCCTTGCAGATACAGGGACTGTTGCGCCCTAGTTGGGCGAGGGGAGGTCGGACCTTACCGCTGCCGGCAGAGAATTCCAGTAGTGGACATAACGATCATCAGAGGTTTCGACCTCTCCCTGGTTTGGATAGAAGTTTGGGTCTTGAGCCGTTGCGAAAAATGCGACGATCTCGGCAGCCGTTTCATCGGCGAACTGGACATGAACTTTCATGGTGCGGCCCTTAGAACGAATATCCGCAGATATTCAGGATGGCGGTCATACTGGAACTGCCGGAGACAGTGGCTCCGTAGTACAGCGTCCGATTTGTGATGATCGGCATGTCGAAGAATGGAGGCTGGACGTTATATAAGCCTGATGCGTTCACTGCTTGAAGGGCCAGTGGCGAACACGCTACAGACGCACCTGCGCTGTCTGCGGAGTTCGAAGCGAGAACTTGAAAGTCACCCGTAACGCTGACCGCATTGAGCGGAACAGCGGATGCAATCGATATGGGCGTAATGGATGGGGCGGGAACGCTCGTCGTAAGTACGGTTTTCCTGGTGATACTGATGTTCCGCGCGCGCTGATAACCTGCGACAAGCTTGCCATTTGCATCCGTGGGCCAGACGCTGCATAGCGCAGTGACTGTGTAGCCGGAAGGCCGGTTCGCGCCCCCGTATACTTCTGGCACCTTAGAGGAACTGGCATTTTGCCAAAAGACTCCCGACTCGCTCGTGATGGGGTTGTATGCGGCATATAGAGCGAGGAAGCCGTTTGCGGGTGGTGCTCCGGCATCCATGCCGCCAATACCCACGGTTGCAAGATTGAAAGCTGCATTGAAGTTGCCGAGGTTGTAATGTGCACCACCAATTGCTGCAGCGAGCACAATCTCATCTGCAGCGAAGCTGCCAGTAGTGCTCCCCGCACCGATATTCATCCAGGCGTTCCTTACCGTGCCAGTGATGTTGGGCGAGGAGGGTGGGACGCCATTGCAAGACTGTAGAACCCAGGCTCCGACATTCCCATCTGCATTCGGGGAGTATGAGAGCGTCGCGATGCTACCGGCCAGCAGCTCCCCTCCCTTGAGGGGGCGCATGTCGATGCTAAGAATTTTCTTCGCGGTGAGACCATCAGGTGCATATGTGCTTGCGCCGGTGTTGCTCCGGGCGATTACGATCCGCTGCTCACGGCCGCGACCGAGCGTTTCAGTCGTCAGAGGAATTGTGTTGGCCCCGGCATAGGTGTTAGCAGCGGTGCCGACGTCGTCAAGAATCACCTGCTTCTGGATGAGAGCACGGATCCCATTCAAGAGCTGATTTACATCGCCTTCTGCATTGACCTGGCCAACTGCCACCTGCACTGCCAAGATCGAATCGACCAGTTCGTTCATGAAAGCGGCATCGTCGACCGACGCCGGCCGGAGCCCAGGTATTCCGCTCGTAAATTTTCCGTTGTAGAGACCGAGCTCGCTTGCCCGACTTTTGGGGTAGTCCATCGTTATCCCTCGTAATTAAAGATGACCGTGGTGTGGGCTGGCTTCAGTTTCAACACGCGGCACTCCAACGCACCGTTGCTGCTCTGCATGAACAGGCCGGCGAAGCGATCCGAGAATCTCCTGGGGATGTAGCCGTCTCCGGGGACACTCATCTGCCAGACGTTGCGCCACTGGATCCCGTAGAAGCGGGTTCCGAGTCGGCTTCCGAAGCGGCGAACTTGGAATTCCTCGACGGTCGCACCAGGGCGGCCCATCGCTGCCGCAATCGATATGAAATACTCGGCGCTGGCTCCGCCGGTGCTGACAAGCTTGGAAGTGACAGCGGCGCGCCGTTCGAAAACGGTGGCCTCTGCAGTGGTGCATTCATCGGGGAGGCCTGTGAAGGTTTCCCAGTCGCCGAGCAAGATGCTCGCGCTGCGCGAATCGAGTTCTCGTGCAATGGCGTTGAGCAAGGACTCCACGCGGGGAGCTGCGGCAGACAGTCCCCGCACCAGGCGCATGAGTACCGATGTTCGCTTGCGGGGCCACGCGAGGCCGGTGGGCATGAACTGCGCATGCGCCTGGGTGTATTCATCTTGGCTTCTGGTTTCCATCTCAGGCGGTCCACTGTGGCGTGCCCATCACCAGCACTTCGTTCGCCGCGCACTGAATATCCGCAGTCGGTGAAATCAGCGTGTGATCTGTCTCCCCATCAGCCAGGGAGATCTCTTCATTGATATGAGAAATAAGAAGCTTCCCACCGAGATCCCTCTCCCGGGTGATGAGGTCGTTGAGTTGAACGAGCACTGCATTCCTGACCGCAGGTGTGTTGGGCACGACCCGGATCGTCGGAGCGAAATACTTCGGCGTCGGCGCATACACCCCGACCGAGGCCGCGACCGGCTTGCGGCTCGGGTCCTGGATATAGGCGAGGGCCTGGGCCACCAAGCCAGAGGAGGGGATGATGCTGTCAGCGTTGTTCTCACAGATGAAGAAGACCTGCACGGTATCGAGCCCATCCAGGCCACTGCGCACCCACACTTTGGTAGCGCCAACGCCCGATTCCTTGATCCACGTGACATAGTCATCGGCATTCCCGCCATGGGCAGGCTTCTGAACACGTGCAAGGAAACGAGCCCAGAGGCTGTCGATAGACTCCTGTTCCCGGCCACCGGTCAAACCGTCGCTGCCCACGAGACCGTCAGCCGTTACCCCTTCAACGGTGGTCAGCAAGGTCAGCCTGGAGCTTGCTGCGAGGTTGCCGGCGGCGCCGGCAGTCACCGCTTTGACTTGGACCAACACGGATCCGCCAGATGCGATGCCGGCAACCACGACGGCGTATTCGAGCCCTGCATCAGATTGCATCCTCTGATCGACATCGATTCCCTTCCCATCCGCTGCAGGGAACGTAACCATGCCTGTCGCAGACACTGGTGGCTCCTGGTAGATGCCCCAGATCTCCGCCCACTGGCGCAGCAAGAAGCCCTTGCTCCAAGGTAGGCACTGCTTGAGGAAATTCCGGATAAAGCCATACATGCCATGCGTGAAGCCTGCCATGACGCGTGCGAGCACGTTCAGATTCCGGCGCCGGATGGTGGCATCGGTACCAGGGAGTTCGCCCTGGATATCGCTCTCGGCATCCGTGATGAGTTTGCGGAGCGAGGGAATATCGAAGTCAGCCATAGGTGTTTTCCCACAATCTTTGGAATTGGAGGCGCAAGGTGCTTCCGTCAGGGCGCGTGATTCTGACTTCCAGCAGGCGAACGCCCATTCTCGGGTTGGTTGCTGTGATCTCCAGGCCTTCTGCGATCCCATCGTCGACCAGCCATTGCAAGGCTTCTGCCGCGTATCGCTCGTCTGTGCGGAGCACGGACTTCAGCTGCTTGGCTGCAGCGTTTAGCCAGAGGCGGGAGCCGATCTTGTCACCCTCTACGGTTGGGAACAGGTCACCCCAGAAGCCTCGGCGGTCTGTGCTGGTCTCATCGGGTAAAACGTCATCCACCTTGGCCTCAGCATCGGTGAACAGGGACATGACCACAGCGGTGACCAGGCCATCGTCATCCTGGAGCAGCACGCCGTCGAGGGCGTAGTCCGCCCCGGTCGTAAAGTCGACGAAGACTGTCGCGATATCGCTCATGACAGCCCCTGCGTGGGTGGATTGCTCTCGGCGTTGGTCCCATTGACATGGTGCGTATGGTCAAGCTGGTGCTGGCGCAGCTGGTCGACCGTGACGCTGTTCCCCAGGCTCAGGTCCGTGATCGTGCCCGTGGATTTCACCTCGGGCGAATTGAGAATCACCTTCTTGCTGGCATTGAGGACGAATGTCTCCGTCGTGACCTCGACGATTCTGCCGCGCTTCATATGGATGGAGTCGCCTTCGTCCGTGTACATGGCCACCTCGCCGGCCTGCAAAGCGATAGCCACGCGACGGTCATCCATGCAAAGCACGACGGCCGCATCGCGTACGCCGCCGATCGCGATGAGAATGCCTTCGGCCCCGGCCTGGGGCGCGGAGCGGAAGCCATACTGTTGGAACAGCTCGACTCCATCGCGGGGCTCGTTTTCAAGGGCCTTCACCTGCATGAGCGCATTGCTGCTGCGGACCGTGAGAACGGCACGACTTGCAAGAAGGCGAATCTTTCGTTCGAGCGGGCTTAGGAGACGGCGCAACTCATCGATCATGGTTCCCTCCGATGTACGTGCCGGTCTCGAAGGTTACGATCTCGCCCACCGCGTCCTTATCCTTCTTCGCGCGGTGCCGCGCTTCTCTCTTGTTCACCTCCATGCCGTTGGCACCGGTGGCGCGGCGGCCGAGGCGCGTGGCCTTCACCCCGGCGATGATTTCGAAGGCCGACGGGTGCGCGAACTGCAGCTCCGTGACCTTTCCTCGACGCTCGTCGAGGAAGAAGTCCGGCTTCACGACGAGGAGGTTCTCGCTGATGTCCAATGCGGGGTATTGGACATTGACCAGCATGTTCGGGCGCCATACCTTCCCGGCATCGTTGCGCCAGCCTTGCACGATGAATCGACCACGCGTGCCACGGCCGCGCCGGATATTGCGCTCCCATTCCGCGCGCGCCTGAAAGTTGACCCCCTTTCCATGCTGCTCTGAAATCACCACGAGGGGCCTGTAGCGAGTGATGGCCGTGTCGACGGCAAAAGCGGATCCGTGCGCGACTGCCGCGCCGAACTCACTGTCGTTGCCCTTGCCCTGGCCCTTGACGATGATCTTGCTGTATCGCTCTTTCCAAGAGGTGATGACAGACCCGTATTTGATGCGGTGAACACCCTGGGTGAGATTAGCGACTGCAGCGCCCGTTGAGGCACGGGTGAGGATCAGGCGTCCGGTGCCATCGGTCGTGAGCAAAACGCCTCGCATCCGCGCGGCCCGGTCGAGCGTTTCAAAGGCTCGCTCGCCTTCCTCGATGTTGAAGCTTGGGAATGGGTCACCGACGTCGACGTCCACCACCACGGGAATGTTGAAGGGACTGGCGACGTCGCGGGCGATGCGATCGAGCTTTGCATTGTTCCATTGGCCCGAGCGGTAGATTGCCGAGCAGTCAATCAGATCTGCGGTGGTGTCTCTGCCAGTGACATTGATGCCGTAGTCCTCATCGGTGACGAAAGGCTCTGCATCATCCACGAAGCCCTGCATCACCGTCTCGCCCTCGATCCGTAAGGAGAATGCATCACCCGCGTAGATGCGGCGTCGGTCGACCTTCTCCGACCAGCGGCTGGCCACGTGAAGGCTGAAGCGGCTGGATGACTGCTCCAGGCCGGTCTGCACGGCGGCGCTCTTCCAACCGCCGTACACGGCGCTGCGTATGATCAGCTCGATACCATCAGACACGGCGCACCTCTAGAGGTACAGACGCCGGCAGGAAGAGCGGGTGGATCAGCTCTGCGCTCGCCTGGTTGCGCTCAACCAGTTCGTCGCCATAGACAACGTCACGATACAGACGATAGGAGAGGACCGACGCAGGCATCGATGCGGTCAGGGTGGTAGCCACCAGGGTGGCCAGATCGGCACCACGATCGGTGATGTCCTGCACCATGGCAGCACGAACGTCCAGCAGCGGACGGTAGACGGTATCCGATGCAGCAAGGATCTGCTCTTCCAAGGCCGCATAAAGGGTGTCGCGCATCTCGACTGCGTCATCCATGCTGGAGAAGACCTCAAACGTGGATGCACGGGTCGCTTCAATGACTGCGGCGCGGGCCAGGAGAGTGAAAACCGCCGCCTGGTTGGCAGCTTGCTGGGCGCGCACGGGAGTCGTCGCCGCGATCGTTGGGCGGGTCGACCCATACGACGTGAAGCCCAGGAGTTGGTTGATAGGCCGCCGCACAGCTGACGATTCGCCGAATACCGACTGCTGGGCTGCAGAGAAATCGAACAGGTTGACGATCCCGCGCACCAGCGAGCCCAACTCCGTCGCCAAGGCGTTTGGCGTGGCCAGAAGGCCGACCAGGTTCGATTTGAACTGTTCTCCGGCCAGGACGAGCGATGATAGTCCCGTGAGGTTGAAACTGATCTGCTGGCGCAGGCTGGCAATTTTGTCCGCGGCGGCGTTGATCTCGCTGGTGATGGAATCGATCGACCAGCCGGGCATCCCCTCGGTGCTGAAGTTGTCTGCGAAATCTGATTCAAGGGATGCGTAGGCCGCATCACAGGCGGCGTCGACGGCGAGCTGTGTATCGACCTGGGAGAGAAGTTCGTCTTCGTCGTTGTCTTCGATGAACTTCAGGGAGAAGCTGACCATGCCGCGCTGCTCGATGAACTGTTCGCGCAGGCGCGTCTTGTCCACCAGCTTGACGTCGAGGTAGCCGAAGGTTGGATGCACCAGAGTGCCGGCACCAGGCTGCAGCAACGCCTTGATCAGCTTGTTTCGGCCATTGAGGTATTCGTCGCCGATGATGAAGCCATCGACGATGATCTCGGTCGTGTCCTGGCCGAGATCTTCACCGAATGGGCGGCGGAAAGGAAAGCGGTGCACGACGACCGAGCGGCCCACGGCGACTTCCGCAGCCTTCACCTTAAAGGGAATGCCACGGAAGGAAGCAGGCTGAAGAATTTCTCGGAAGTCCACGGGGATCTCGACATGCACGATGAAGTGGTGTCGAGTTTCCCCGTTCCGTCAATGCACGGGCAGGGGGGGCTGTGTTAGCCGCTGAGCGCCAGTTGAGTCAGGTCACTGTCAGCCTTCTCAAGCTTCTCCACCAACATCCCTAGGAGAATGCCGGAGCCGTGCTCCACGTTATCTTGGCTGCGCCTGAGCAGGATGGCCAGGCTGTCGAGAGCGATGTGGACCTCGGCAATCTGGCCTCGAAGGTCGGAGAGAATTTTTATAGAAACGGGGATCGAATCGGCAGGCGATGGCCTGCCAGATGCTGGGGTAGCTGGCATGGTTGCTCCTTGTTGAGGCTCATGGCACCCGTTTCTACGCGGGTGGGCGGGATGGTAGAAAACCGTAACAAGCCGGCCGACGTTTTTCCCCTTTCGGGTCTTGTATGTGCCGCCGCATCCCGCCCGTTGATCAAATCAAGGGACGAAAAAAATACCACGAGCTTTCGGGGTGGCAGGCCGCTTGTTATTCAGGTGTTTTCTACGCACCGGACGCAAATATTATCCCCGATGGGAATGTTTGTCGAGTTTCGCTTTTCCGAAAATGAAATACCGTCATTAATGAAGCTATTCCTTCGAATTTGCTTTTCGATAGTAGGAGGTCCTTTGCGTAAGCAAAATAAACATACGAGCTGCCAGATTCCGGAATCCTGCAAGCGCTGCGTGGGTGAGCCGATCATCATCTCCGTTGATAGCGTGGTTGAGCTTATTGCGCGAAACGAACAGTGCTTGCAACGATTGATGTTCCGCATCTGTAAGAGCGCCCGAAGACTTAAGAATCTGCCATCGTTGCGTCATCGAACGAGGAGCCTGTTGATCAGGAAGGACGGCGTTCCAGAGCTCTCGGGTTGCGCTCGCGATGGCAACAAGGACAACATTCGGGTTGTGCGAGGTAAGGAGTGAGCGCGGCTCCGTATGCTCATCAAATTCCTCGCTCTCGGAGACGATAATTTTTTCGTGCGATGTTGCGGTGCTAGGTGTGCGTTCTGATTGCCCCTTCGACGACAGACGAGCAGCCTCGTCGATTTTTGTCTCTTGCGGAGGCAAATCAGCTGCAGCTTGGGGGAGGTTGCTGTCAGCGCTTAAGGGTGCAGGTTCTGCCTGGTCACGATTCGCAGGACCACCTGGGATAGCCTGCGCTGCTTGTTCCGAATCTAACGCAGCAGCTGCCTCTGCCGTTCTTTCGATGACCTGAACGATATCTATGCTTGTACCACCAGGCAGTACGACGCGCTGGATTTTACGCACGATGTCAGAAATACTTTCTTGGAACATCGTAACGAAAAACACAAATGCTGTTGGCCAGGCAATGGCCTTAGCCATCTCGACAACGAATTCAAGAGTACTAAGTTTCCCCTCGACGCCATTCTTTACAAGAGCGATGGCGACGGCGACCGATGCGACCATCACGACACTGCCGATACATACTGCCAGTAGAAGTGCAATGTTTTTCTTCATTAGAATCCCCCGTTTTTGCAGAATCCTACCACGGCACGGGATCCTAATAGGCCATAAGCGGACCAGTGTCGACGCGCAAGTTCTGGCCTTGGAAAGTCTTGTTCGCCACATACGCTCGGCCCTGGTCATCGATGGCGATCTTGATATCGAGCTGGCCCTGAATGGGATTGCTCTTGATGCTGTCGGCCAATGCCTGGGAGACCTTCTCACCCGAAGGCTCGCTGAACATACTTTGGCCGGCCAGCTCGCCAGCCTTGCTGCCAAGGTAGTTGCCGCCCATGCTGAGCGCGCCGCCGAGCAAGAGACCACCAAGCGTGCCGATGCCAGGGAAGATCATCGTGCCAATGGCCGCACCTGCCGCTGCACCTCCCAAACCACCCAACAAGCCGCCGGCCGCGCTGGTGTAACCGATCTTCTTCTGCTGGCTGGTGAGCTGATCGTTACTGGCGATGCCATAGACGTCCAAGAGGGTCGCTGCGCCTGCCACCGCGGCGTTCGCCTTCATGGCGCCCTTGAAGCCACCAAAGGGAATGCCCCCAGCGCCAACGGCACGGCTGGCGGTGGCCACGCCCGCTGCGGCGCTGGCGTTCCTGCCCAATAGGGCCAGCACGGCCGCCGCAGCGCCTGCGCTTGCCGCCAAGGTAGAGACAGCAATCTTCCCGCCTTCCATCGCCGCCGTCAGCACAGGGTGTTCCTGCGCGGTCTTCGTCAGCCCCTCCCAGTAACGGTCCAAAGCAGGGAGTAGCTTCTGCATCGCCGTATTCTGCGCATTGAGCGTTTCATTCTCCGCTTGCGACCTCTTGAAGCCCGAGCCGCTGCTGATCACCGCGAAGTTCCCCGCCGTGGTGCCGTCGGCGCCCCCGTTCACCGTGGCGTCCACCTGGGTCTTGAAGGAATCGACCTGCTTCTTGTACCCCAAGAACGCGCTGCGCGCCTGTCTGTCCTGCAGCACCTTGCCGATAGCCGTGCCCTCGGCAAGCTGGAGCTGCTTCTCCAGGATCTCGCCCCGCTCACCGGCATTGCTGGTGGTACGCCGGCGCTGCTCCAGCGCCAGGTAGTTCTTGTCCTTGGACATCACCTTGTCGACCAGCATGCTAAAGGCCGTGATGGGATCAATGCCCTGACCGGCCGCCGCCTGCAAGCTGCCGGTCAGATTAATGCCTTGCTTCTTGAAGTCGTTCTGGGTGTCGCTGCTGTTGATTTTGGAGAGCAGGTTCACCACGTTGTTGCCGGCTGCATCGGTACTGCCAGCGGTCGTGATCGCGGCTTGGTTGAGTGCGAGGAGCTGTGCCAGGCCACGCTCGCCTTTCATGCCCAGGGTAGCTGCTTCGGCCATCTGCGCAGGAAGCCACTTGGCCATGTCCTTCAGCTCGAAGCCACCGAGGTTCCCTGACTTGATCGCCATGTCCAGTACCCGCGGCAGATCCTCCGCCTTAAAGCCGAAGTTCTGCATAGAGCGGATACCGATGTCGGCGATCTGGTCAGGCGTCGCACCGGAGGCAGTGGCACCGCGCATGACGGAAGGCAGCATCGTCTTGGCGTCGCCGTCGCTGATAACGCCTGAGCCCAGGATCCGTGACAAGGTCTCGACGCCTTGCTCTCGGGTGCCGCCGCCATAGCGCAGAGCGCTAACGATGGTGGAGTCCAGGTCCCTCTTGCCGGCAATACGCTCGGCCACTGATTTGTCGGCCAGCGCGACGTTGGCCAGATGGCTGAGCTGGGTGTCGTAGTCGACCGCGCGATCGATGTGGGGTTGGACGACCATCTTACCGGCAGCGATCCCGGCGACCACCGCACCAGCGGCACGGCCTGCCGCCTTCACGCCGTCCAGTGCCCGGGATAGTGCCGATGCCTGGTTCTTCGCTTCGTTGAGATCTCGGCCCACCTGCTTGGCACCACTGGTGCGGCCGAGGTCATCCACCTTTACCGACAAGGTAGCAATGTTGCCGGCAAGCTGCTGCACCATGGTGGGCAGCTTGGCCAAGTCCTTGTAGAGGGCTGCGGGGCCGTTGCTGTTTCCCAGCTTGTCGACCTTTGTGGAGAGGGCATCAATTCCACCTGTCAGGCGCTTCACCACATCGGGCAGTTTGGCAAGGCCCTTGTTCAGCGCATCTGGACCGCGGCTGCGGCCCATCTGGTCGACGCGGTTGGTCAGCCGACCGACCGAGGTGTCGACAGCGCCGATGGACTTGGGAAGCTTGTCGAATTCTTTTCCGGTCTTGGCCACGAAGGCCTGAACAGCACGGAAGGCATCGGCGTCATCGGCCTTGATCCGGAGGTAGATGTCTTCCTTGTTGCTCATGATTTCTTCGTGGTCAGGGTATTGATGTAGAAGCGCAGGCGGGGGAGAGGCATCGAGAGTATCTCAGCCTCCGACCAGCCCGTGGCCTTAGCCAGCAGCAGGACAGCCCTTAGTCGGTCTGCTCCACCGCTGGCTCGTCTTCCCCCTTTTCGTTCACTTCGAGGATGGCCTTGCGCAGGATGGCCCAGTCATCGCGGTGCAGCTTGGCAACCATATTGAAGGTGAACGGGCCCTCGTAGTCACCCACGCGCACCAGCTGACGCGCGGCCATATGGGTGTTGAAGTTGAGAGGGGTAGCGGTGCTCGCCTCCATCTCAGCTTCCAGCATGTCCATGGTGCTGGCCTCGCGCACGACGAAGTCCATGTGCTTCGTCTTTTGCTTGCCGATGATCATGCCGTGCTTGAACTGGCGCTGCAGGGTGATCTCGTTGGTATCTTCCATTTTTAAACTTCCTCCACATCACCAAAAAAGGTTGCCTTGACTTCACCTTGCGCGATCACGCGCGCGGTACCGCAGCGCGCGTTACGCATGATGTAGTCCTGGCCGTTGTTGCCTTCGATCACGATGGTGGCGTTGCGCACGGCCTGGATGGTGCGCAGCTTCAGGCCGGCGATGGCAATCATGGTGGTCTCCAGGGATCCGCCCTTCATGACGCCCGAGGTATGGGTATTGCCCTCCTCGTCGACGACCTGCTCGTTGTCTTCACCCCCGACGTCAACCTGCGTGCTGCCCGGCTTGGTCGAATATTTGATGCCATCGATCGTGATCTTCTGGCGCGAGAGAATTTCCGACATTTCTATCTCCTAAGATGCGCTGGGCACACGGTGGTCACCGCGCGCCGAGATGTATTGCTAGTTGATGAACAGAACCCGGGCCGCGAAGATGTCGAACTGATTGACCAGGTCCGGCGAGACGACGGCATTGACCTGGTTGACGTTCGAGCTGGAGCGCAGCATCAACAACGCGGCCTTGGTCTGGTCCACGTTCTCGATCTGACCCGCGAATTCGAGATCACGCAGCAGCGCGATCGTGTGCATGGTCAGGACCTTGGGCGTCACGATGGCCTGACCCGCCGCATAGTTCGTCCCGTCGTTGGCGAGCTTGTAGTCGGGGAATTTGGTCAGGATCATGTTGCGCCAGCTGAAGCGGAAATAATCCGCGCCCCACTTGCTCTGCAGCTTGTAATAGGCCTTGGTCGGTGCGCCGGCACTGGTGGTCTTGTAGGTGGTCGCGACGATCTCCATGCGCATGGTGCCGTCGTTGTCACCATAGCGGAAGCTGCAGCCACCGTTGCGTAACAGCGTTTCCTTGGTGTTCTCGTCGAAGCGGTCAGCCTCTGCAGGGGCGGGGATGCCCGTCATCTCCATGTCGGTGTAGGGACGAGCGGGATCGCTGGCGCCACGTTTCGCCGCCAGGGCGGCTGCGCGCGCAGCGAGGCGCCAAGGGGCCAGCATGTTGCCCTCGCGCGGGAGGAAACTGGAGTGCGGACTGTTCCGGCCGTTCAGGAAGGTGTTGTAAGTACCATAGGAGCCGGAGACGCAGCCGAAGACGTGCGATTCCTGCTGCTTGGCGGCGGTGTACCGGTCAGCGAAGTCTGCCTCGATGGCGGCCAGGTTCGCCGAGTCGATATAGGGGCAGACCAGGCGCAGGCGATCCTTGCCACGGATGGCTCCGAGCAGTGGGCCGACATCGGGGTTTCCGACGCCGCCGCTCATGCCGCTGAAGGCCAGAGCGATCCCGGCCGGCAGCTTCTCGCCCGCATAGAACGCTGCGCGTGCGTCCAGCTCGTTGCCAGTCTCGCCCTTGTGTCGGGCGGTCATGTTGACCACCGCGCCGGTAGGTGCAACAGGCACTGTGAGGGGCAAGTCCCCATTGGCATTGATCTGGGTGGCGATGTTTCCGGCGACCACCGCTGCAGTGTCCCCCTTGGTCACACCGATCTGAACACGTGTCCCGTCGATGTACAGCGGAATCACGCCGCTCTCCTGGGCGGTGCCGGAGACGGTGATGGTACCGGTGGCCGCAGCGCTGCCGGAGAGGTCTGCAGCGACAACGACCGTGACCTTCGCGGTGGGGTAGCCCTTGAAGACTTCGATGGCCATCTGGTGCACCAGCGATCCGCGGCCACCCAGCGCCAGGGCATCGGCGGCGCCGAAGATCTGGGTCTCGACGTTCGGTGTCGCGTTGCCAGAGCTCAGCTTCTGGCCGAAGATCACCATGCGGTGCGGCAGTGCCGGGAGCCCCGTGTCGGCTCGGTCGGTGCCGATTTCGATGAGGACGCCAGGGGCGCGGCGGTCGTCCTGAATTTCACGGAAGCTGACGTTGTCGGTCATGATTGTTTCCTTGGTGGTTGCGGATAGGCCGGCAGATATTTACTGCTCGGCGTGGTGCTCTTCGCCGCCGGGCAGATCCGGGTCAGGGTCCTCGAAGGAGACATCCTTGTCGGCCTCCAGGCGGTACCAGTAGCTGTTCAGCACCAGGTTCTTGCCTTCCTCGGGAAGATTTCCATTGCCGTCGTGCATGGGGATGATTTTTTCGCCAACGGGCGTGATTTTCTTGATGGTCATGTGGGGCTCCCAGATAAATCGGTATCGAGTTGCGCGTCGGGCGCGCCGTTGAGGTAATTCGGTGGCTCTTCCAACCACTGTCGCTGCACCTCGCCCGACTGGTGGGGCCGGCCGATGTCGATGTCCCCGCGGAAGCGAAGGAAGTCGGTCAGGCCGGCAAGAGGGTAGTCCTCGGTCAGCGGTTCGGTGGCGTCGTACGGGCCGGCAGTGATGGCAATCGAGATCCAGCCGTAGGGCTGTTCCAGCTGGGCAGACTGCTCGACCGGGCCGATCTTCAGCTCCGGACCGCGTAGCATGCGCTGAATGAAGGTGCGCACCTGGTGGTGCATGCTCAGTTCAGCTTTCTCAATGGCGGATCCGCCTTCCTTCTCGCCGACCGCGATCTGGCCCACGACCAGGAACTTCATGAATTGGAATTCGGGATCGCCAGCAGGCAGGCCATCCGCGATGACGGTAAAAATGCCCTTCTTGAGATCCGCGGGCTTCCGATCAGCAAAGTCTTTTAACGCGCGGGTGACCAGGCGGTCGGGCCAGGCATTGGCCAGCGAGACCGCAAAACTGTCGAGAAGGCTGTCTTCGGGACTGATGTTGCTCATGTCGAGAATGCCTCACTGGCGGCCTGCGCAACGCCTTGTCGCATCAGTTGCATTGCGCGTGATTGGGAAGCAGCGGCAGTGCGCTGCAGGAACGGGTTGGCACGGGTCCCATTGCGCGCGATGGCGCGCTGCAGCCCACGCGCGCGCCGCTGCAACTCATGCTGATCGCTAACGCGCTTCGTGTATCTCAGCCACAGGACCAGGGGCATGAGGGGCGGCTTATGCGGCCGCGCCCCTGCGTTCACGGCGGCCGCGTAGTTCGCTGTCGGGCGGATGAGATAGCTGCCGCTCGCCTCACGCTCCACGACGACGCTGTTGGTCAGGGTTGTGAGGGCCTTGGGTGCCTCCAGCTTCATCGTCCGTCCAGCTTCTGTGGCGGCGCGCTGC
Organism: Herbaspirillum sp. 1130; assembly: GCF_017833835.1. Taxonomy (NCBI): domain Bacteria; kingdom Pseudomonadati; phylum Pseudomonadota; class Betaproteobacteria; order Burkholderiales; family Oxalobacteraceae; genus Herbaspirillum; species Herbaspirillum sp. 1130. The sequence continues at coordinate 1,679,590 of NZ_JAFICQ010000001.1, read as the reverse complement.
ACGAACTTGTCCAGTACCGTGCTGAAGTTGGAGAGCTTGCCGGGGACCTGGCCCAGGATAGCCCGGTCCAATTCGATCTTGATCGAGGTCATGCTGCCAGCCTCCGGACGCGGCGCGTCCATTCTTCCATGAGCTTGTCGTAGAACGCGGAGGGCGTCATGTTCTTCGGCGCCGAGTTCAATCCGTCGCGCTGCTGCACCGGCTTCTTGATGTTGCGCATTACCATTTCCCGCATGGCCTCTGCCTGGGCCCTCAAGATCAGCAGATCGCGATCGCCCGGGCTGATCGTCGTCTTGGAGGCCTGCTCGTCAATATGGTGGCTCGCCAGGTAGTAGAAGCCGAAGGTCGAGCCGAAAGCCTGCAGGTGCAGATAGGTGGGCATGGCGTCAAGGCGCAGCAGCTTTACCGGTCCATTCGCCGAGTCCTCCTCGACTGCAACGAAGTCGGGTGCGGCTCCAGGCCATCCGGGATCCCAGGTCTGCAGGCGGCAGTTGCGGCCCCACATGCCGGCCTTGTAGCGATACATATTTGCCGGGGCTGGGTAGGTGTCCACGCCCATCAGGATGCTCACCTCGGCGAATAGCGTGCGGGGGCGCTCGTCGTTGAAGGCAATCGCTGCAGTCCGCAGGAGGCGTGCAAAGGCGTCGTCCTCGTCGAAGACTTCAGCGGAATCCCGCAAGGAAAACTTGAGGTCCTCCTGCAGATCGGCGATGGACATCGTTCCAGCCATGGCTTTACTTCACCCGGCCGAGCTTTTCAGTTGCGATGGCCTGCAGCAGCGTGGTCCGGTTCTTCCCTTCGCTGCCGGATTCGGCCAGCTCCAGGGCGTCCAGCTCCTTGTCGCTCAGATCGGGCAGCTTCGCCTGGATATCGGGCACGTTCAGGGCCAGCATCGCAGTGATTGCAGCCAGCAGCTTTTCTTGCTCGTCCTTACCGTCGTCGGAGGCACCGCCTTCAGCGACGCCAGCCGGCTTATCAGCGGCCGGTTCGTAGCCCGGTACCAAGGTTTCGTCCACCATGCGGGTGTCGCCCGGCGGGATAGTGGTGCCGCCCAGGTGTTCAAATTTCTCGGATTCGTTCGTGTACGGGACCATACCCATGTTGTTCTCCTTTGGTTGCTCAAAAGCCCCCGGCCAGTGCCGGGGGCTTCGCCTCTACGCTCGCGGGGTTGTCCGTGATTAACGGTTGCTCGCGCTGTAGGCCAGCACCGAGGTCATGCGATTAGCCACCGGCTTGGGCACCTTGATGGCGCTGTATTCCTCGCCGTAGGCCTGGCGCTTGCCGATCGGACGACCTTGGCTGTCGGTCATTTCGAAGGGCTGGCCAGTGACGAACGGCTTGGCGATGGTGTAGCCCAGCAGACCGCGTTGGCCGATCAGGATGCGCTCGTCGCCCAGGTCCACGCCCGGTGCATTGGTGCCGAATGCAGGGATGTTCTTCACGCGTTCCAGGTCACCGTCGTTGGTCGTGTCGCTGCCGTTGCGCTTGCCGGCGGCGGTGAACTGCTCCGCGTTGGTCATGGTGTCGTGCAGCACCGGCGAGGTCAGCAGGAAGTCCGGCTCGACATAGCGCTGGCCGGACATCATGGCCTTGCGAGACCCGACAGCGCGCAGGAGGCCATTCAGGTGAACTTCCATGGTCACACCGGCCGGCACATCCAGGTCGAACTTCATCACGTTCGTGGCGCGCGAGTAGGATGCCGTGCAGGCACTGGTCGCAGTGGGAGTCACGGCGGCGCCGGCCTGGTTCACGAACTGGATATAGCCCAGGTTAAAGCTGGTCACGCGGTAATAGGTGCCCGCCGCCTGCTCACCGGTACCGTCATAGGGCAGCAGGGTGGTGCCGTTCAGCACAATGGTGATCGGGTTCTCGGCATTGCCGATCGCGGTACCCTGGAGATCACGGTCCTGATGCTGGCGTACGATCGGGAAGTTGGCCGTCTTGATGGTGGACTTCGTGCCATCCAGCTGCGAGGCGAACGATTCGGCCGACACGGGAACGGCGGCGTAGCTGTCCGATGCCCGCTGCAGATGGTTCATGATGCGGCGGCAGACCAGCTCACGCAGGATCCGGGCGTTGGACTCGATGTTGCGTGCCATCGCGTCCCAGTTGATGGCCGAGGCCTGGCTGAAGTGGACGACTTCGTTGGTGATGACCATGGCCAGCTTCATGGGCAGGATGTAGGCCGTGTCCATGTATTGGCCGATGCCGGCCGGTGGGATCGGCTTGCCTTCGTACACGATGGCATCGTTCACGATAGCCGAGGTGTCGCGCAGCTCGTAGGGAATCTGGGTGGTGGTGGTGGCCTGGAAATCGGTCAGCGTCTGCACCAGATCCAGGACGCGAAGGTCCGACAGGGCTTCGCGGATCACCTCGCGGCGGAAGCCCACCGGCAGGTTGGTGTTGCCCATGTTCACGGTGCCACCGGCCAGGATCTTGGCTTCCGTCGAGATCTCCTGACCATGCAGCTGATCGAAGCACGACAGCACGCGCTCGATGAAGGTCGTCTCGGTCGGCAGCAGACGCAGGCGTCCTTGCCGGTGGAGGTCGGTGAGAGCCAGGCGCTCGCGATACTGACCGGAGAGACGGATGGCGTCATCGTGGACGACCACGATGTTGGGCTGGTGTACTTGGCCGATGGCCGCCGGGAAGCCCATGGACGAGAGACGGCGTGCGGCGATTTCGCGCTGGCCGCCCGCGATCGCTACGGCGGCCAGTTGACGGACTTGCTCCTCGGTCATCCCGGCCACCAGCGGGCGATTCTGTTCGGACAGCAGAACACGAGTGTCTTCGTCCAGGCCCTGGTCAGCGGTGATCAGCTCGGAAAGCAAACGCTCATTGGCTGCGACGCTGGCAGCTTGCGCGGTGCGCTGGCGCTCACGCTCGTCGAGTTGTTGGGCGAGCAGGCGGCTCACATCGTCAGCGCTCAGTGCCACGCCTTCCGGGATGTTGACGGAGAGCTGTACCGACTGGGACGCGTGTTCTGCCAGCTCGCGGCCAGCGGCATCGAAGCGATCAACGATTTCCTGGGCGGCGGTTTCGTCGGCGGCGAGTTCGATGACCTTGGTCGCCGTGGCCACCAGATTGTCGATGATCGGGGCGGCCAGCTTGCGTGCCTTCAGGGCATCGGTCAGCTTGCGCAGCAATTCTGCATACTTCATTTTTTGCTCCTGGAGTAGGGTTGAGTGCAGTTCGGGGTGGATGAAGACCGGAATACCATCATCGGTACCGGCAGAAAGGCGGATAGGGTCAAGGCCCTTGATGACTGGCCTGATGGTCAGGCCCGCGCCCAGCATGACCGGCCCATGGTTGAGCTGCTTTTCGTTGTCCCGCCACTGCTCGTGATATTCGAGCGAGAGATACCGATATCCCTTGTTCTTCACCGCGTCGATGCCGTAGGGGGTCCATTCGACCTGGGCACGGAAGCGATCGCCCTCAATGCGGACGGCGAGGATGCGCGCTGCAGCGCCGTTGCCAGGCTTGTGGTCGACATCAATGAAAACATCCTGGCCGAAGACCCCGTTGTTGAAGTTCTCCGCCATCTTCATCAGCATGCTGTGCGTGATGTCGAACTCGCCATAGCGAGGGTCGGAGAAGTGTCCGGTACGGGTGAGGGTGATCCAGGAGGAGGGATTCCCGTTGCGGTCACTGACCGATACATCGGCCAGGACGCGCACTGGTCCTTCAGCCATGCCACTCAGTTTGATGTGTCGAGGGTTGTGCATCGATTCGCCTGGTAGAAATGTGGTGCGCCGCCCCGGCAATGTGGGGAGAAGACTTACCCGGGGGAACCCGGCGCACCCGAAACTTTTTGACTCAGGCGATAGTTTCAGGGGGTGGTCAAATCAACGGTAGGGGGGGAGGTGTTACTTCTCCTGCTGGCGCTCCAGACGTTTCTTTACCGCGCGCCAGGTCGATCTCACTTGGGATGCTGGGAGATCTCCCGCCTCGAATGCTTCGTTCTTGTTGACGCCGAGAATACCTTGCCGGTCCTTGCTGGCTACCGTCTTCAGGAAATCGACGACCGTCTGTTTTCCTTTCCGGTCCTCGTCGGTGACTTCGTCGCGATAGACCACCACCTCGAAGCTCAAGGTGTTGGGATGGGCTGGGAGCGGGCTGCGGCCATGTGGATACACCCCGGGGCCGAGTCCGAAGAGATTGGCGCGCGCGTGCATATCGCAGATGTCAACGCGAGGATGGCGCGGTGAAAGCATGAATTTGGTACCGATGGTGTCCAGATCCGCCGCGGCGGCGCCTTGATAGGCAACGGTGTGAGCCCGGTTCACCTCTGTGCGCAGGACACGCATGGTGTTGTCGAGAGGATTGCCGGGACCGCTGGACAGGCTGCTCGCCAAACCTTCAGCGACTTGCTCAGGCCTGGCTGCACGGGCGGCCATATCCAGCTCGGGCGGGACAGGCATGCCCCGCTGCGTAAATTCCAAGGCCGCCTTTGCTGCACCGTCACCTCTCGCAACCGCCGCCTGAACCTGCTGGCGAAGGATGTCGTCAGCACGGCGATCGAGCCGCCATATGCGATCTGATAACCGGAGCCCGGTCGGGTCCTGGAACGTGCGAACTCGTTCAATAGCAGCGCTTCGTGCATTGAATACGGCGGATGCTCCGATGCGCTGTCCGAATGGCCGGGCACCGAGATCTGCAGCGGCAGCGATACCGTCGTCCAGAATTTTGTTGCGAGCCTGCGCAAGTGTTTGCAGCTCGTTATCGAGTTGCTGGATCAGCATCGCCAAGGCCTCCGTCTGGATGGAGTTCCGTGCGCCCGCGATAGCCATGATGCGCCCCCTCATTTCGCCGATGGCTCGGTCGTAGAGGGTGATGAGCTGCGAGCGATTCTGTCGGTCGAGCGCGACCAGATCCTCCTGGGACCGTTCGGACTCGATCTTGACTTCTTCCTGGTCGGGAGTGAGTGCCATTATTTCGTCGAGATGGATGTGGCCGAGGAGCCCTTGGGGCCATTGCCGGGGGTGATGCTGACGGTGGGGCGGTCGGATCCAGCTGGAGGATCTGGATATGGATCATCTTCCTCGCGTGCGGCGTCGCGCCGCGCGCGTACTGTGGCAACATCGAAGCCCAGCTCTTCCCACAACATATCGGAAGGAATGCCCAGGGCTTGGAGCTTGAGGGCCCGGTCAGCGGCCTGGTTCGGCGTCTCGGTCCGGCGTTCTGCGAACTTCACCTTGATCTCGTCGTTGCCCAGCACGATCCCCTTGAGCAGTAGCTGCAGCCTGAAGGTGAACTCGTAAGCGAAGGCGATGGTGTCTTGAAGGCTGTCGATCTCGTCAAAATAGTCGCCCTTCAGGTCCTGCAGAATGTCCCGGTTCAAGCCCTCCGTATAGCCGGCGAGCCCCTTGGGGATCGGAGTGCCGGAGAACATGCAGTCGAGCAGGAATGCGACGTCTTGGATCTGGTCGAGATTGCTATCGCCCTGGATCGCGTTCACGGCCCCTTTCTTGTTCATGAAGAAATCGGTCGTGATCTCGCTCTGCTTACGCATCACCTTAGCCTCGTACTGATCCATTTCGGTCTGGTTGGCCCCCTCCAGAACGTGAGCCAGTCGCAAGGGGGCGCGTGTGCGCCGTCGCACGACCATGTCTTCTTCGGTCATGCGCAGTTTCAACCAAGTGCTGCGATTGGCGTCAAGGTAAGGGCGGCCCATGCTGCCCATGTCGTCGTAGTTGTCGGCGTCGAAGCGGACCATCGTCAGCTGCCAGAGAGCAAAGTCCGCGCAGGGGCGGCCGGTGACCAAATCATGCTGGCGATACGCTTTCGCGACGTCAGCGAATTGCCCGGCCGCATTGACGACGGGAACAATGGTCTCCGCTGGCATCCGGATCAGGCGCTGGATCCGACGCCCCTCGTCCATGACCACCTGCAGCGGGAGATTTCCCTCCATGATCATGCCCCGGCAATCGCTCTTGAGCTTTTCCGGCCGATTCAGCTCAATGCGGGACAGGAATGCCTTCCACTCGCGCGAGATGACCGGACTGGGCGCTTGAAGCTGCAGCACCAGCCCGCCCTTGATGATGTCCCTGGCCACTCTGCTGTGAATTTTCTTGATGCGGCCGTCCATGCGGTCAGCGGCACGGACATCGAAGATGGCCGCGCGCAGCTCCGGATCGACGAAGAATTGGTTGTAGAGATCTCGGTACCGGGCATCCTCCCGGGTACGCATGCCAATTTCCGAGCTGGAAGGCAAAGGCTCTGTGGGCAGTTTCCCGCGGAAGAACTGAACGAAGCCGTCAAAAATTCCCATTTTCTTCTTTCGTGATAAAGGTTACAGAGCGCCAGCCATCGATCATTCCGAGGTTGGCCAGCTCGCGGATCATCGGTATAGCCTCTGGCATATGCTGATGCACCAGGCTCTTCGTCTCTCTGGCGCGCTCCATATCGCGGCCACTCAGCGGCGACGGCGGCGTGAGCACGGCGGAGGGGGAATGCGCGCGACGATCCCCCTGTTGATATTTGCTCTCATCGCCCAAGGTGAATTCCTCCGGCCGATACTCCGAGCAGTTCGTCGCGTGTGCGTTGAATACCGCTGATGATGGTCTGCACCTCTGCCGCGCCGGCTGTCATATGGCCCCAGAGGGCAGCACAAAATGCGTCGAAAAAGTCGTCGCCGATTTTTGTATCGACCTGCTTGTAGCTGGGGTAGCTGCCGGTCTGGTTCGCTACCTCCTTGATGTTCCCCAGCTGCCGGATGAGGTCGCGCCAGTCCTTGCTCACATCGTCCTCGCCCTCTTCATCGAATGCAGGTATGGCTGCCCGCCTGTTGTGGAAGATCGCGCGCAGTGCAGACGCCATGCTGTGCTTAGTCATACCTTCGAAGCGGATCGGTGCGAAGGCCCATTCCCTCCAGGCGGACGCATTGCTCTCGCCATCGGCAATCGTGCGCCGGTCGATCTCGGTCAGGCCCTGATGAAAAAGGTCATCGTTCACCGACGTCAGCATGCCCACCCCGTACGCATCGCCCAGCGCGTGATCCGGCATGAAGTAGCGCCATAGGCCGACCAGTTCGCGCCGGATCACGTTATCGTCGGTGCCTGCTGGCCACGCACGGGCAAAGATCGGCACGATGAAGCTTCCCAGCTCCTCGGTGACGACCAGCGCAGATCGCGAGGCCGTCAGGCTTTCCCCATGGCCGGTGTGGTCATAACCGAACGAGATCTTGCCGCGCTTCTTGTACCGTGCCCCTGGAAGAGGTCCGGAGACTTCCAGGCGTGCCTGCATGCCGATGGCCATGGCCAGGCGGATGTACTTTTCCCAGATATGGTTCTGGGCCTGGATGTTTCGGCATACATACTGCCGTATGTATTCCGGCCCGGGCATCTCGTTGCGCTTCTGCAAAATGTAGGCTTGGTCGAGAATGCCGAGCTCCAGCGCGAGGTACACATTGACGACCGGGAGCACGTGGTACCCCCCTGACTCGATAAGGCCGGAGAGGGTGTCCGCGCCTTTGAATACGCCGGTGATGCGGATCTGTGGCTCGAAGACGGTGCCATCAGGAGCGCCGAGGCGCTGTGTGCCGGCCAGCATAGGGAAGAGGCGAGAGTAGAGGCGATCGGCGGGCATATCGTCGATCTCTTCCAGGGACGCGAGCGAGAGGCCATCGCCGTCAATCTGGGACATGATCCCGTATGCCTGCGCACGGCTCTTATTGAAAAATTCGTACTTAGTGTCGGACTTCTGGGGACGTCCGTTCTTGTAGTTGATGTAGGCGCTGAGAATAGGTGAGCGCTCGATGGCCTCCAGGTGGTACCGGAGATTCGCTTGAGACTGCTGTTGGCGCGGAGCGAAGATGCCTTCCTCCTGGTGAGGGTGGCACGCGAGGAATTTCAGTGCATACATTTCCTTGGCGGAGGTCTTTCGGCCGCGGCGGCAGGAATAGTCGACCGTGTTGCGGTGCTCGTCCATCTCGATCTGTTTCAAGATCTGCACCGGGTCCAAGTCCACGCCATGCACATGCTTATGCCACAGCGCGTGGTCATCCTTGTAACGGTGAATCTCCACCTCCGCTCGATTTGAGACGGTGATGCGCTGCCGCGATGAAACGCGCTGGCCGGTCATTTTTTCTCAACGGCCTGGACATCGATCACATCGACCGATCCCCGTGCCTGGACACCGGCATTTTCTGCTTCATGCTCCAGCAGGATGGGATCGGCGGCAGTCGACGCGTTCGCCCGCATGACCTTGTTTCGGAGGTCTTCCAGGGCTTCCAGCTTCCTGCGTTGATACTCGTCGACGCTGATCGCTGGTGCAGCGGTGGAGCCGCCGAGGTGCCCGGGGAAGATATCCTCTTCGTCGACCACCTTGTTGGTCATGCCCATGTCCGCGAGCGTCAGGTTGTTCTTGCTCAGGAAGTCAGTCAGAGGCTTGAGGAGCGGGTGAGCTGAAATTTCAGTGATGGTCCGTTGCTCGCCATACTCGTCGGTGTAACGGGCCAGTGCAAGCGTGCCGTTCGCATCAAAATGAAACTCGGGGCGCTCGACTTTCACCCCATCGTTGATGATCGTCAGGATGATCTGCTGCAGGATGGAATAGACCGCCGCCTGCATCTCTGAATACATACCTTGCAGTACGCCTGGCTTGCGTTGCTCGAAAGCTGCCTGGTGGAGCATGAAGTTCTGCGTCTGCTTGACGCAGCAGGGCTGCTGTCGGCACCAGATGCGGTCTACATCGCAGGTGTTGCAGAGGGCATATTTCCCCGGGCGTGCAGGGAAGTAGGTGGCGACCTTCGCGGATGCGCCGTGCTTCATGGCATTGAAGCGGGTGCGCAGGGATTCTTCCTTCGTCGGATGGCCCTCTAGATTGGACGCGCTGGCGGCTTTTCCTGCTGCCGTCTTGGGCCCGGTGGAATTGATCCATGCCTTGAGCAAAGCGCGTTCCCACGCTGCCTGGGTGCTCTCGCTACCGCAGCGCGGGCATTCAGCGAAATAGCGCCAGGGATGATATTCATCCTCGGGCGCGTCCTCGATCCGATCCGGCGCGGCTTTGAATTTCCCGCAGCCACATTGGAAGGTAACTTCGTTGAGGGCTTGATTTTGGTTGCGTTTGGACACTGGGCTCAGATGCAGTACTGGTGACTGAGCCAGTGTGCCCCCTCCGTCAATACATAAGGAGGGGGGGAGCGGACCTACGCGTCCTTGCTCCGGATGCGTTCGACCGCCACATCAAAATAGTGCTCGGTCAATTCGATGCCAGTGAAGTGCTTGCCTTGGGCGATCGCCGCAACACCGGTGGTGGCGCTGCCCATGAACGGATCCAAGACCCGAGGGCCGCAGGCTTTCAACAGCGCGTCCATCAGAGGCAAAGGCTTCCCGACCTGGTGAAGTTTCCCGCCGCGTTGTTGCTGGACGTTGAAGACACCCGGCGAGTAGGTGTCGCCGGCCAGCATGCCTTTGCTTCCCCACACGAAGAACTCTGTCTGCGCGCGGAATCCGCCCTTATAGGGGCGGCTGCTGCTCCCCTTGTCCCAGACGCCGACCCCGCGCCAGGTGAAACCCGCTGCTTGGAAGGCATCGCTAGTTACAGGCAGCTGGCGCCAGTCGGTGAAGACGATGGCCAGGCCGCCGTCCTTGAGCTTGTCGTAGCACAAGGCCATCCAAAGAGCAGACCAGTGGAGATAGCTGCGCTGATCCTTGCTGTCGCCCGCGAAGTCAGGAAAGGCCGTGCCACCAGTATTCAAATACTTTTGCCCGGTGGACGCGGCACGGCTTCCCTTGGACTGGCCACCGCTGGAGTAGGGAGGGTCAGTGACGATGGCGTCAAAGCCAGGAGATAAGGTTGGGAGGACTGCCAGGCAGTCCCCGCGATGAAGTTCAGCGCCGGGGAGGCGGACGAGTTGAGTGGCTTTGCGAACGCGCGGTGAGGTCATCGAGCAGGTCCTTTCTGCTAGACGCTCCGTGGCGCTCATATTCGGCACGCGTGGTGCTCAAATGATTGAATGCCCCGCATCGGGGGCATTTTATGTTCAAGTGAATATATTCACCTGTGGCAAGTTTTTTATTGCAATTAGCGCATCGAATTTCTTTCAAGATACGAGCCTTGTGTTAGGCTTCGGCTGCCGTCGCGACGGTGACGGGCCTTGGCTAAACGCTGGCGGTTTCAGCGGGAGGTGGTTGATGCCGGTGCTGCAACACTTGCATCGATCGCCCGTCCTTTTCCCGGCTCCTGCCGGATTGGCCTTTGAGGCCGACGTCCAAGAATAGCCCCGATAACGGGGCAAACACAGGGGGGGCTGATGACTACTGTTTAAAAATACAGTAGTTTACATCCCATGAAGCTCCCTCCCAACTTTCCGCCCGACCTTCACCCCTTGAACTCTGCTGAGCTGCGTCTGCTCTGGGAGCAGAGCAAGTCCCCCGAGATGAGAATTGCTCTGTGGGAAATTCGCCGTCTTAAGTTCTTCATCAACCAGCGCTACTGGGATGTGAAGCATGCCGAATACCTCTATTTTCCCGATGCGCCGGGCACTCTGTCGTGGATTAAAAGCGAGCTAAAGGAGGAGGTGAAGGAGGCTTGGCCGAGGCCTGCAAAACGCGGAACGGGCGATTCGTAGAGTGCTTAGGACGGGGGCTGCGCGTCTGAATGTCGCACTGGTATTGGGTGATTGATGAGGGGTCTTATCGCGCTCTCGTGAAAATCTTCATCATGCTGCGCTCAAACTGTGGAATTTCTGTGGCAATGGAATGCGAATAAATTGCGGCCGGCTGGTTCGTTGTGTGAACAGGTCGGGGAGCCAGAATACGAAAGCCTCGCAAGTTTCTTGCGGGGCTTTTTTGTTTTTGGCTTCGTATCTTGTGATGCTCACGCACTGCGCTGGAAACGAGCACAGTTGAGCTGGGTTTTAGCTCACCAGATATCTGCTTCGCCCAGCGTGTCTTCATCTCGTAGCAGTCGCTACCGGCCTTTTCCGTTTCACTTCCTGTCAATTAAACGCTGCTAGAATCGGCATCCCCCCCGATCAGCCAGGACTTTCCGATGAGCGACCCCATTCGTCTGACCCAATACAGCCATGGCGCCGGTTGCGGCTGCAAGATTTCGCCGCAGGTGCTGGAAGTCATCCTGGCCGGCAGCGGTGCCCAGCATCTCGATCCCAAACTCTGGGTTGGCAATGCCTCGCGCGATGACGCTGCGGTCTATGCCATCGATGAAGAGCGTGGCGTGGTCTCGACCACCGATTTCTTCATGCCCATCGTCGATGATCCCTTCGACTTCGGCCGCATCGCCGCCACCAATGCCATCAGTGACATCTACGCCATGGGCGGCGATCCGCTCATGGCCATCGCCATCCTCGGCTGGCCGGTCAACGTGCTGCCGCCGGAAGTGGCACGCGAAGTCGTGCGCGGTGGCCGCGCCGCCTGCGACGCGGCCGGCATCCCGCTGGCCGGCGGCCATTCCATCGATGCCCCGGAACCCATCTTCGGCCTGGCCGTGACCGGCGTGGTCGAGAAGCGCCACATGAAGCGCAACGACACCGCCAGTGCCGGCTGCCTGCTCTACCTCACCAAGCCGCTGGGCATCGGCATCCTCACCACCGCAGAAAAGAAGGGCAAGCTGCGCCCCGAAGACGTCGGCACGGCGCGCGACTGGATGTGCCAGCTCAACCAGCCCGGCCGCCGCTTCGGCAAGCTGGCGGGCGTGGCCGCAATGACCGACGTGACCGGCTTCGGCCTGCTGGGCCATCTGGTGGAAATGTGCGAAGGCAGCGGCGTGAGCGCACGCATCCAGCACGCGCTGGTGCCCAGCCTGCCAGGCGTGCCTTACTACCTGGCTGAAGGCTGCGTGCCGGGTGGCACCGGGCGCAATGTCGAGAGCTACGGCAGCAAGATCAGCCCGCTCAGCGAAGCCCAGAAGAACCTGCTGTGCGATCCCCAGACCAGCGGCGGCCTGCTGGTAGCGGTGCGGCCCGAAGCCAATCCGGAATTCCTGGCCACCGCCGCTGCCCTCGGACTGGAACTGGCCCCCATCGGCGAACTGGTGGAACGACAGCGTTACGCGGTCGAGGTGCTCTGATGGCCGATCTGCAGCCCAGCCGCGAACTCTTTCTCGCCGATACGCCCATGCTGGATGCCCGGGCACCGGTGGAGTTCGGCAAGGGTGCCTTTCCGACTGCGGTGAACCTGCCGCTGATGAACGACAGCGAGCGGCATCAGGTCGGCCTGCGCTACAAGGAGCAAGGCCAGCAGTCCGCCATCGAACTGGGTCATCAACTGGTCAGCGGAGCGGTGAAGGACGAACGGATTGCGGCTTGGGCGGCGTTCGCAAAAGAGCATCCGGAAGGCTGCCTGTATTGCTTCCGCGGCGGCCTGCGCTCGCAGATCACGCAGCAGTGGCTGAAGAGCGAAGCCGGCATTGCCTATCCGCGCGTGGCCGGCGGTTACAAGGCGCTGCGCCACTTCCTGATGGAAGCCATCGATCAGGCTTTGGCCGAGTGTTCCTTTGTGGTGGTGGGCGGCATGACCGGCTGCGGCAAGACCGACGTGCTGCTGCAGCTCGACAACGCGCTGGACCTGGAGGCTTGCGCCAATCATCGTGGCTCCAGTTTCGGCAAGCGCGCCAGCCCGCAGCCTGCGCCCATCGATTTCGAACACCGTCTGGCCATTGCCCTCATCAAACTGCAAGCGCAGGGCCATCACTGGTTTGCGCTGGAAGACGAGAGCCGCCTGATCGGTGCCTGCGCCTTGCCGCTGGCCTTGCACCAGCGCATGCAGAGCCTGCCCATGGTGTGGCTGGAAGACAGCAGGGAAGGGCGCGTGGAACGTATCCTGCGCGATTACGTCAGTGGCCTGTGCGAGGAATACGTGGCGCTGGATCCGCGCCACGGGTTTGAACGCTATCGCGCGCATCTGCTTGCTGCATTGGGCAAGCTGGTCAAGCGCCTCGGCGACCAGCGCTACCGCCGCCTGCTGCAGATGATGGAAACGGCGCTGGCGCGCCAGGAACAAGACGGCGTGGTCGACCTGCACCGCGCCTGGATCGATGCCTTGCTGGCGGAATACTACGATCCCATCTATGCCTTCCAGCGGGAGTCCAAGCGCTCCCGCCTGCTGTTCGCAGGGCAGCAGACCGAGGTGGTCGGCTTCCTGCGCCAGTATCGGCCCTGAATCAATTTACAGCAGCACCACCGCCACCAGCCCGCTGACCACGCCGATGAGCATGGTCAGCAGGGTGACGGTCGTGAGTACGCGCGGCGTGAAGGATTTGCGCAGCATCAGCAGCGACGGCAGGCTGATGCTGGGCAGGGTCATCAGCAACGCCACGGCCGGCCCCACGCCCATGCCCAGCGAAAGCATGGATTGCACGATGGGGATCTCGGCGGCCGTCGGAATCACGAAGAGCGTGCCCACTACCGCCAGCGCCACGATCCACAGCAGACTGTTGCCCATGCTGGCATCGACCTGCGGGAACAGCCACACCCGGGCCGCACCCAGCGCCAGCACCACCACGATGTAGACCGGTGCCGTGGTCCAGAACAGTTGCCACAGCTTGCTGCCCCAACGCACCAGGAAATGACGGCCATCGTCCATCGGTTCATATTCGGCGGCGGCCACCGCATCGAGGGCGGCCTGCGGCAGGGTCTCGGTCTGCGCCACACGTTGCGCGATCAGCGACACACCCACTACCAGCAGCACGCCGGCCACCAGACGCAGCGCGGCAAAATGCCAGCCCAGCACGAAGCCCATGAACACCAGCGTGGCCGGATTGAGCACCGGGTTGGCGATCCAGAAGGCCAGCGCAGCCCCGACCGACACCTGCTGGCGGCGCATGCCCGCCACCACCGGTGCGGCGCAGCAGCTGCACATCATGCCGGGCAGGGCGAACAGGCCGCCACGCAGGGTCGAGCCGAGGCCGGCGCGGCCGAACACCCGCAGCAGCCAGTCGCGCGGCACCAGCACCTGCACCAGCGAACCCAGCAGCACCCCCAGCACGGCGGCTTTCCAGATGGCCAGGAAGTAGACCGTGGCATATTCCAGCGCAGCCGACCACGGGGCGGCGGGCGCATTGGCCAGGATGGAGGCGCCAATGCTGTGCTTGTCGGCGGCCACGAAGGATTTCAGGTAGTAGGGCGACCACTTCACATAGTAGAGGCCGATGGCCGCCACCAGGATGAACAGCAGCGGCTTGAGCCAGGCAGAAGAGCCGCGCGAGGCGGAGGATGAGAAGGTCATGGGAAGATCTGGTGGTAAAGAATCGTGGGAGAGCAGGAGAGTGCGCGCATGATACCTGCCGCGCGCCACTTCGTCAGTGCGCCATAAGGACATGTCAGACAACCGTGTCGCCCCGTGCCAGCGGCCGGAAGTGCAGATTCCTTCACATTCACCGCTTGCGTCCGTTTCGTGTCCTGTTATACTGCGCTTGCTGTTGTATGACGTCTTATAACAATCACCCCAACACACAACAATACGCCAAGAGACACTTCCGGCAAGCCCCGATGCCAGTCCGCCCGCGTTCCTGCGGCGGCGCTTCGGGGCCGGCCAGGCGGAGCGGATGGCGAGAGACCTGGAGAATCCAATTGGCGCAAAGCAACACCCCCAGCGGGGCAGCGGCCGGCAAGCCGACCCATATCCGCTACCTGATCCTGTTCCTGCTGTTCGTCGTCACCACCGTCAACTACGCTGACCGCGCCACGCTTTCCATTGCCGGTTCGGCCATGAAGACCGAGCTGTCGCTGGACCCGGTCACCATGGGCTACATCTTCTCGGCCTTCAGCTGGGCCTACGTGCTGGCCCAGCTGCCGGGCGGCTGGCTGCTGGACCGCTTCGGTTCCAAGAAGATCTACATGTGGAGCATTGCCCTGTGGTCTTTCTTCACCTTCCTGCAGGCCGGTGTGACGTGGATGAGCACGGGTGCGGCCGTGATCGCGCTGTTCCTGCTGCGCTTCATGGTGGGCCTGGCCGAAGCGCCGTCCTTCCCGGCCAATGGCCGCATCGTCGCCGCCTGGTTCCCGACCAAGGAACGCGGTACCGCTTCGGCCATCTTCAATTCGGCACAGTATTTCGCGGCCGTGATCTTCACCCCGCTGATGGCCTGGATCGTGCACACCTACAGCTGGCACCATGTTTTCACCGTCATGGGCGTGGTCGGCATCCTGCTGGCCATGGTCTGGGGCAAGATCATCTACAGTCCCAAGGACCATCCGCGCATCAACCCGGCTGAACTGGAGCACATCGAATCCGGTGGCGGCCTGGTCGACATGGACAACAAGAAGGTCGCCGCCCCTTCCACCAAGGGTAAAGGCTACATTCGCCAGTTGCTGTCCAACCGCATGCTCCTGGGCGTCTACATCGGCCAGTACTGCATCAACGTGATTACTTACTTCTTCCTGACCTGGTTCCCGGTGTACCTGGTGCAGGAGCGCGGCATGTCCATCCTCAAGGCCGGTTTCGTGGCCTCGATCCCGGCGGTGTGCGGCTTCATTGGCGGCGTGGTCGGCGGCCTGATCTCGGACCGCCTGATCAAGAGCGGCATGTCGGTGACCTGGGCGCGCAAGATCCCCATCGTGGGCGGCATGCTGCTGTCGATGACCATGATCCTGTGCAATTACGTCGATGCACAGTGGATGGTGGTGGGCATCATGGCCCTGGCCTTCTTCGGCAAGGGCGTGGGCGCGCTGGGCTGGGCGGTGGTGGCCGATACCGCGCCCAAGCAGATCGTGGGCCTGTCGGGTGGCCTCTTCAACATGTTCGGCAATGTGGCCGGCATCACGACCCCGATCGTGATCGGCTATATCGTCAAGGAGACCGGTTCCTTCTCCGGTGCGCTGGTCTTCGTGGGCATCAATGCACTGGTGACCGTGATCAGCTATCTTGTCATCGTCAAGGAAATCAAGCGCGTCGAACTCAAGGACGCCTGATCCGTTTTACGGGCGGCCGCTGTTGCAGTGGCCGCCCTTCATTTGAATTGCAGCATTCTGTCGCATGGGACTTAGCATGAGCACCGATACCGCCGCCAGCCAGGCATTCACACCGCGCTACATCATGATGAACGACACCGACAATGTCGCCATCGTCGTCAATGACGGAGGCCTGCCTGCCGGCACCGTCTTCCCCGACGGCCTGACCCTCGTCGACCGCGTGCCCCAGGGCCACAAGATCGCGCTGCGCGATCTCAAGCAGGGCGAGGCCATCGTGCGTTATGACGTGGCCATCGGCTACGCCGTGCGTGACATCCCCAAGGGCAGCTGGATCGAGGAATCGCTGGTGCAGATGCCCCCGGCGCGCGGTCTCGACAATCTGCCCATCGCCACCAAAAAGCCGGCGCCGCAGCCGCCTCTGGAAGGCTATACCTTCGAGGGCTATCGCAACGCTGATGGCTCGGTGGGCACCCGCAACCTGCTGGCCATCACCACCACGGTGCAATGCGTGGCCGGTGTTGTGGAGCATGCGGTCAAGCGCATCCGCGCCGAGCTGCTGCCCAAGTATCCCAATGTGGAAGACGTGGTGGCGCTGGAGCATACCTATGGCTGCGGCGTGGCCATCGATGCGCCCAACGCCGGCATCCCCATCCGTACGCTGCGCAACATCAGCCTGAACCCCAACTTCGGCGGCCAGGCCATGGTGGTGAGCCTGGGCTGCGAAAAGCTGCAGCCCAACCGCCTGCTGCCGGAAAACATGATCCCCATCCACGAGGCCGGCGAGCCCTATGTGGTCTGCCTGCAGGATGCGGAACACGTCGGTTTCAACTCCATGATCGATTCCATCATGAAGATGGCCGAGGCGCGCCTGACCGAACTGGACAAGCGCCGCCGCGAAACCTGCCCGGCCTCGGACCTGGTGGTGGGGGTGCAATGCGGTGGCAGCGATGCCTTCTCGGGCGTGACGGCCAACCCTGCAGTGGGCTTTGCGACCGACCTGCTGGTGCGCGCGGGCGCCTCGGTGATGTTCTCGGAAGTGACTGAAGTGCGCGACGGCATCGACCAGCTGACCTCGCGCGCGGTCAACGAGGAAGTGGCCCAGGCCATGATCCGCGAGATGGACTGGTACGACAATTACCTGAAGCAGGGCGGTGTCGACCGCAGCGCCAACACCACCCCCGGCAACAAGAAGGGCGGCTTGGCCAACATCGTCGAGAAGGCCATGGGCTCCATCGTCAAGTCCGGCTCCAGCCCGATTTCGGGCGTGCTCTCGCCGGGCGACAAGCTTCAGCAGAAGGGCCTGATCTATGCGGCCACGCCAGCCTCCGACTTCATCTGCGGCACCTTGCAACTGGCGGCCGGCATGAATCTTCATATCTTCACCACGGGCCGGGGTACGCCGTATGGCCTGGCCGCTGTGCCGGTCATCAAGGTCGCGACCCGCAATGACCTGGCGCGGCGCTGGCATGACCTGATGGATGTCAACGCCGGGCGTATCGCCAGCGGCGAAGCCACCATCGAACAGGTCGGCTGGGAGCTGTTCCAACTGATGCTGGACGTGGCCAGCGGCAAGAAGCGCACCTGGGCCGAACAGTGGAAGCTGCACAATGCACTGACCCTGTTCAATCCGGCACCCGTGACCTGATCCTCCCTTGGGGCCCGCTTGCGGGTCTTTTTTTTGTTCCATCGTCATGCCAACAACAAGATGATTCGCCAGGAGACCGCATGAGCAACACCCTTTCTTCACCTTCTTCCCGCTTCGCCACCTTGATTGCCACTTCAGTCCTCAGCCTGGCCGCCGCGCATGCCGGTGCGGCCACTGTCGCCTACGTCTCCAATGCGGACAGCCAGGACATCTACGTGCTCCGGCTCAATGGCGATGGCAGCGTCAACCTGATCGACAAGGTCGATACCGGCAGCACCGTGATGCCGCTGGCCCTGAGTCCCGATCACAAATTCCTCTATGCCGCGTTGCGCGGCCAGCCGTATTCGGTGGTGAGCTATGCCATTGATCCCGCCAGCGGCAAGCTCAAGGCGCTGTCCAAGGTGCCGCTGGCCGACAACATGGCCAACGTCGCCACAGACCGCAGCGGGCGCTACCTGCTGGCCGCGTCCTACTCCGGCAACAGGATCTCGGTCAATGCCATCGGGACGGACGGTACCGTGCAGGCCCCGCCGCTGGCGGTGATCCCGACCGGGAAGAACGCGCATTCCGTGCAGGTTTCTCCTGACAATGCTTTCGTCTTTGCCAGCAACCTGGGCAGCGACGTGATCCTGCAATACCGTTTCGACCCGGCCACCGGCACCGTCACGCCCAACAGTCCGCCGTCGGTCGCCACCAAGGCCGGTGCCGGGCCGCGCCATTTCGTGTTCTCGCCGGACCAGCGCTTCGTCTATTCGACCAATGAGCTGGACGCCACTGTCAACACCTACGCCTACGATCGCCAGTCCGGCACCCTGACCCTGCTGGCCAGCGACTCGGCCTTGCCGGAAGGCTTCAAGACCAGTGAACAGCTGGCGGCCGCCGACCTGCACCTGACGCCGGATGGCCGTTTTCTTTATGCCACCGAGCGCGCCTCCAACACGCTCAGCGCTTATCGCGTGGACCCGGCCAGCGGCAAGCTCACCCGCATCCTCAACATTCCCACCGAAACCCAGCCGCGCGGCTTCAACATCGATCCGCAAGGGCGTTACCTGCTGGCCGTCGGCCAGAAGGCCGGGCTGACCAGCTATGCCATCGACCGCGACAGCGGGGCGCTCACGCCGGTCTTCCGCTACACCCTCGGACGCAATCCGAACTGGGTCGAGATCATCGACTTGCCCGGCGTACGCTGATCCCTGAAGGGTTTTGATTCACCCTCAGAAACCTCAATATGTTGTTTTTCGGGCTTGCCGAATGTCATTTCGGCAAGCTTTTTCACATCTGTGCCCTTCCATATGAATCAGGCTTGATCCAGGACAGCCAGCCCCGGGTGTTGCCGGTGCACAATGCGAAAACGGACATTTGCTGACTGCCCTAACCGGGAATTGGGGGAGTTTTGGTTGGTTTGCCGCCGATATGAAGCGCGACGCGGTGTTGTATCGTCTGCGCCATGTTGTTCATTTCACGTGTTGTATCAATATTAAGCGGAGAGAGGGAATGCGAAATCTGACGGTTCGCTTCAGCCTGATGAGCGCGCTTGCGCTGTTTTCAGTGATGATCGTGGTAGGTGCTGCAGTGGGCATCTTTGCGCTGGGCCGCGCCAACCATGCCACCGTTTTTGTGCATGAGATTGCCGAGCATGTCATCCTCATCAATGATGCGTACAAGGACACCACCCGCACGCGTTCTGCGCAGGGGCGGATTTATTCGGTCCTGATGGAGAAGGGCGAGCCAGCAGTGGTTGACGCCGCCTTCACCAGTGCTGCGCGGACCTATGAGAGCAGCCTCAAGTATCTGGACGAGTTTGCCAAGTTGCCTCTTCTGGAGGGAGAGGATCCCGCCATCAAGACTGAACTGCTTGAATCGGGCAAGGCCTTGAACGAGTTGCTGAAGAAGGCCGGCGATATTCTCAAGACCGGTGATGCTGCGGCCTATTCCCAGCTCAACAACAAATTCATCGCTCCGGCAGGCTCGCGCTTTTCGAAGGCATTGGATACTTTCCAGAAGCGCGCCATCGAGATCAACGACGTGGCCACCGAAGAACGCGAGCGTGAGTACAGCATGGTGGTCTGGATGGTGATCGCAGGCCTGATCGGCGCCATGTTCCTGGTCATCGGCGTGCATTTCCTGCTGCGCAACATCGTCTTGACGCCCCTGAACCGCGCCGTGCATCTGCTGGATCTGGTGGCCAATGGCGACCTGACGACCAAGGTTGACGTCCACAGCAACAACGAGATCGGCCGCCTGTTCTCGGCCATCCGCAGCATGCAGCAGGCACTGCTGACCACGGTCTCGCGCGTACGCAGCAGTTCGGACAGCATCGATACCAATGCCAAGGAAATCGCCGCCGGCAACATGGACCTGTCCTCGCGCACCGAGCAGCAGGCCAGCTCGCTGGAAGAAACCGCGGCCTCCATGGAGCAGCTGACCGGCACCGTCAAGCAGAATGCCGACAATGCCCTGCAAGCCAACCAGCTGGCGCATTCGGCGTCCTCCACCGCCAGCAAGGGCGGGGAAGTGGTATCGCAGGTGGTCGATACCATGCAGGCCATCAATGAATCCTCGCGCAGGATCGTGGACATCATCAGCGTGATCGACGGCATCGCCTTCCAGACCAACATCCTGGCGCTCAACGCCGCGGTGGAAGCCGCCCGTGCCGGCGAGCAGGGCCGCGGCTTTGCCGTGGTGGCTTCGGAAGTGCGCTCGCTGGCCCAGCGTTCAGCCGCCGCCGCCAAGGAAATCAAGTCGCTCATCGATGCTTCGGTGGAGAAGGTCGAAGCCGGCAGCCAACTGGTGGAACAGGCCGGTGCCACCATGGGCGAAGTCGTCACCAGCGTGCAGCGCGTCACCGACATCGTGGGTGAAATCGCCGAAGCCAGCCGTGAGCAGAGCACCGGCATCGAACAGGTCAACCGCGCCATTACGCAGATGGATGAAGTGACCCAGCAGAATGCTGCGTTGGTGGAGCAAGCAGCCGCTGCGGCCCAATCGCTGCAGGCGCAGGCGACCAATCTGGTCGGCGCGGTCAGCATCTTCAAGATCGATGCGCATCAGGTCGCCAGCCCGGCGGCCAAGCCGCGCCCGGCACCGATGGCACCGCCGCCGGCCCCGGCTGCGCCCGCTGCGCCTGCCTTGAAGCCTGCGCCGCCCGCCCCCGTTGCTGCTGCACCGAAGGCTGCTCCCAAGCTGCCACCTGCCAAGCCGGCCAAGGCCGCGCCGCCTGCGCCGGGCAGCCGCATCAAGGACGATGCACAGGATTGGGAAGAGTTCTGATTATTGGTGCTTCCCTTCACGAAAACCTCCGTCGCTCAGGCCACGGAGGTTTTTTTTCGGCCAGGGCCTGCACTTTCTTTCATATCGCCCAAAAAGGGAGGGGCCGCAGCTGCCTGCGGCCCCTCCCTCGGGTACTGCCGATCAGATCATGCCGTCTTTATTGCGGACCCAGCTTCTTGATCAGTGCAGCCAGTTCTTCGTGCTCTTCCGGCGTGCAGTCGGTCAGGGGCGTACGCACCGGTCCGGCATCGTGGCCGACGATCTTGGCACCGGCCTTGACGATGGAGACGGCATAACCGGCCTTGCGATTGCGGATGGCGAGGTAGGGCAGGAAGAAGTCATCGATCAGCTTGCCCACGGTGTCGTGGTCTTCCTTGGCGATGGCCTGATAGAACTCGACGGCGGTCTTGGGGATGAAGTTGAAGACCGCCGAGGAGTACACCGGCACGCCCAGCGCCTTGTAGGCGGCAGCATAGACTTCCGCAGTCGGCAGGCCACCCAGGTAGGTGAAACGGTCACCCAGCTTGCGGCGGATATGCACCATCGGTTCGATCTCGCCGATGCCGTCCTTGAAACCGATCAGGTTGGGGCAGCGGTCAGCCAGGCGTTGCAGGGTCTCGGCATTGAGCTTGCAGACTGCACGGTTGTAGATGATGACGCCGAAGTTGACCGATTTGCAGACCGCTTCCACGTGGGCGGCGATGCCGTCCTGGCTGGCTTCTGTCAGGTAGTGGGGCATCAGCAGGATGCCGTGGGCACCCAGGCGCTCGGCTTCCTGGGCGTAGGCGATGGCCGCGCGGGTGGAGCCGCCGGCGCCGGCGATGATGGGCACCTTGCCGCGGCAGGTGTCGACGGCGGTGCGGATGATGTCCGAATATTCACCCGGGACCAGCGAGAAGAACTCACCCGTGCCACCGGCGGCGAACAGCGCGCTCGCGCCATAGGGCGCCAGCCATTCCAGACGTTCGATGTAGGTCTTGGGGCGGAAGTCGCCTTGCTCGTCGAAGTCCGTCAGCGGGAACGACAGCAGGCCGGAAGAGAGGATCTGTTTGAGGTCTTGGGGTGTGTACTGGGACATGGTTTCGCTCGACGCCGTTAGGAATGGGTTGGAAAACGAGGCAAATAGGATGAATGTTGTCTCTGATCTTCTTGTATCCAATTAGGATATCAGTCATCGTACAACATAAGATTTCAGAAAGCCAGTACTTTGTTGTGATGGTTTGCGCAGGGTGGAGGGCGGGATTCCCGGCCGGCCGGGCCGAGGAGATCGTCGGATGGCGGAGGCTTGCTGAAGAGGGGGAGGGAACGGAAGCGGCCGGTCCGTGCAGCACGGGCCGGCCGGACTTGCGCGGGATCAGGCGTTGCCGGCGGTGCCCGATTCGGCTTCCTGCTGGGCGCGGCGCAGGCGCTCGCGGCTGTTGGTGAGGTGATTGCGCATGGCGGCGCGGGCGGCTTCAGCATCGCCGCGGGCGATCGCCTCATAGATGTCTTCGTGCTCGCGCTGTACCCGCTCCAGGTAGCTGGCCTGCTGGTCATGCGCCAGCTCGGCGGTATTGATGCGCTTGCGCGGGATCACACCCATGCCGAGATGGCTGATGATCTCGATGAAATAGCGGTTGCCGGTGGCGTTGGCGATGGCGAAGTGGAAACGGAAGTCCGGGCCCACGGTGTCGCCGCCGCTTTTCTGGTTGGCGTGGAACAGGTCCAGCGCCTCGCGGATTTCCTGCAGCTGGGCATCGCTGCGGCGCGATGCGGCCAGGCCGGCGGTTTCGGTCTCCAGGCTGATGCGCAGCTCCAGCAGCGCCAGCAGGTCGCGCATGGTGGTGATGGTGGCCGGGTCGATGTTGATGTTGGAACCCTTCTTGACCTCCAGCACGAAGGTGCCGATGCCGTGCCGCGTCTCCACCAGTCCGGCCGCCTGCAGGCGCGAGATGGCTTCACGCACCACGGTGCGCGAGACGCCCTGGGTCTGCATGATCTCGGATTCGGTGGGCAGCTTGTCGCCCGGCTTGAGGCTGCCGTTGGAGATCATTGCGGTCAGCGCCGCCACCACTTCCTGCGACAGGCTCTGGGGCTTGCGGCGCGGGCGCAGCAGCGGGTTGGGGGTATCGCTTACATCCATATCGTTTTATTTCTCGGGAGCGCTGGCAGACCGGATTGTGAATGGTTGTGATCGGTCCGCATCAGGCGGGGTGAACATAGTCGCGCCATCTTACCAGATCGATAAGCCGCCACGACGCCAGGACCAGCCGTAGCCGTGAGAGTAGCGCACTTTGCGCAAGAGGTCAGACAAGTTTCAGGTGAATTTGTCGACGGCTTGCGCCAGGCCGGGTTTTGGCCGATATGAAGGAAAAGGCAGGGTACCTGACAGAATTACTCGGGTTTGCTATACTTGACTCAAATATTCGGGAATTCAGGGTAACCGGCCCCGCCGGTGCATTTGTTTCTGGAGCGAACTTCATGCGTCTTACCACCAAAGGCCGTTTTGCCGTGACAGCGATGATTGACCTGGCTTTGCGCCAGGGCAAGGGCCCCGTCACGCTGTCGGCCATCAGCGAGCGCCAGGAAATTTCTTTATCATATCTGGAGCAGTTGTTCGGCAAGTTGCGGCGTCACCAGATCGTCGAGTCCGTGAGGGGGCCCGGCGGTGGTTACAATCTCGCCCGCAAGGCGGCTGACGTATCGGTCGCCGACATCATCATCGCGGTGGACGAACCCCTGGATGCAACCCAGTGCGGTGGCAAGGAAAATTGCCACAGCGCGGCGCATCCGGGCGGCGCACGCTGTATGACGCATGAGCTGTGGTCCACCCTGAACGAGAAGATGGTCGAGTACCTGGATTCGGTATCCCTCCAGGACCTGGTGGACCAGCAAAAAGAACCCAAGGCGGCCGAACACCGTGCCGCCGACTCGCAGAGCGTGGTGGTGATGCACCGCCCGCAAGCCGCAGCCTGATTTGGAGCAAGGACCTTATGAACGCACCCCTGGAAAAAAGCCTGCTGGAGACCATCAAGGCTCCGCACTTCCCGATCTACATGGACTACTCGGCGACCACCCCGGTCGATCCGCGCGTGGCCGACAAGATGATCCCCTACCTGCGCGAGCAGTTCGGCAACCCCGCTTCGCGCAGCCACATGTACGGCTGGACTGCTGAAAAGGCCGTGGAAGAGGCGCGTGAAGAAGTGGCCAAGCTGGTCAACGCGGATTCGCGCGAGATCATCTGGACCTCCGGTGCCACCGAGAGCAACAACCTGGCTATCAAGGGCGCGGCGCAGTTCTACAAGTCCAAGGGCAAGCACATCATCACCGTCAAGACCGAGCACAAGGCGGTGCTGGATACCTTCCGCGAGCTGGAACGCGTGGGCTTCGAAGCCACCTACCTGCAGCCTCAGGACAATGGCCTGGTCACGGTCGAGCAGATCGCTGCCGCCGTGCGTCCGGATACCATCCTGGTGTCGGTCATGCTGGTGAACAATGAAATCGGCGTGATCCAGCCGGTGCCGGAAATCGGCGAGTTCTGCCGCTCCAAGGGCATCATCTTCCACAGCGACGCCGCCCAGGCGACCGGCAAGGTCAAGATCGACCTGGAAAACTGGAAGGTCGACCTGATGAGCTTCTCGGCTCACAAGAGCTACGGCCCCAAGGGTATCGGTGCGCTGTATGTGCGCCGCAAGCCGCGCGTGCGCATCGAAGCACAGATGCACGGCGGTGGCCACGAGCGCGGCCTGCGTTCGGGCACCCTGGCTACCCACCAGATCGTGGGCATGGGTGAAGCCTTCCGCCTGGCGCGTGAAGAAATGGACAGCGAGCTGTCCCGCATCCGCGCGCTGCGTGATCGCCTGGCCAAGGGCCTGCAAGAGATCGAAGAGACCTACATCAACGGCGACATGGATCATCGCGTGCCGCACAACCTGAACGTGAGCTTCAACTACGTTGAAGGTGAATCGCTGATCATGGCCATCAAGGACATCGCCGTTTCGTCCGGTTCGGCCTGCACCTCGGCCAGCCTGGAGCCGTCCTACGTGCTGCGCGCCCTGGGCCGCAGCGACGAACTGGCGCACAGCTCGATCCGCTTCACCATCGGCCGCTTCACCACCGAGGAAGATATCGATTTCACCATCGAGCTGATCAAGAGCAAGGTCGGCAAGCTGCGCGAGCTGTCCCCGCTGTGGGACATGTACAAGGACGGCGTGGACCTGTCCACCATCCAGTGGGCGGCCCACTAAACCAGGATTCTGCCAGCCATCGCCAGCAGCCGCAGCAGGGCAGGGGCGATGGCCGAAACCATCATCTAGGGAGCAAAGAACATGTCTTATTCCGAAAAAGTACTCGACCACTATGAAAACCCCCGCAACGTCGGCGCCTTCGAAAAGGGCGACGACACCGTGGGCACCGGCATGGTCGGCGCGCCGGCCTGCGGCGACGTGATGAAGCTGCAGATCAAGGTGGGCGCGGATGGCGTCATTCAGGATGCCAAGTTCAAGACCTACGGCTGCGGTTCGGCCATCGCTTCGTCTTCGCTGGTGACCGAATGGGTCAAGGGCAAGACCTTGGACGAAGCCCTGTCCATCAAGAACACCCAGATCGCTGAAGAACTGGCCCTGCCGCCGGTGAAGATCCACTGCTCGATCCTGGCCGAAGACGCCATCAAGGCTGCCGTGCAGGACTACAAGGCCAAGCACGGCGAACAGCAGCAAGCCGCCTGAGCGGCTTGACGGGCAGGACAGCAAGGCCGTTTTCGATTTCGTAAGGCAAGCATCATGGCAATCACGTTGACAGAGAAGGCAGCAAAACACATCAGCCGCTACATGGAGCGCCGTGGCAAGGGCATCGGCCTGCGCCTGGGTGTGCGCACCACCGGCTGCTCCGGCCTGGCCTACAAGCTGGAGTATGTGGATGAACAATCGTCCGAAGACACCGTCTTCGAGTCGCACGGCGTGCGCGTCTTCGTCGATCCCAAGAGCTTGCCCTACATCGATGGTACCGAGCTGGACTTCGCCCGGGAGGGACTGAACGAAGGATTCAAGTTCCAGAATCCGAACGTCAAGGATGAATGTGGCTGCGGCGAAAGCTTCCGCATCTGAGCTGCATTTTCAGTTTCTTGTCGATGCCGTCGTACCGGCTTTGTGGTGCAGGCGGCCCCAGTGCTTAGCCGGACCGTGATAGCCCTGTGACAGCCTCGTGATTGCTCCCTGCGGGGCCGGCCTGGTCACCGTCCGCCGTCCCTGATGTGCCAAGCCTGTTGCAGTCCGACAGGCTTTTTATTTTTCAGCCATGCAAAACCACTTCGATCTGTTCCAGCTGCCGCAACGTTTCGCCATCGACCAGAAGGCGCTGGAGCAGGCTTTCCACAGCGTGCAGGGCCAGGCGCATCCGGACAAATTCGCGCACGCCAGCGATGCGGAAAAGCGCGTAGCCATGCAGTGGGCCACACGGGCCAACGAGGCTTACCAGACGCTGAAGAACCCGTTGAAGCGCGCACGCTACCTGTGCGAGCTGCACGGCGTAGACCTGCAGACCGAATCCAACACCGCCATGGCCCCCGCTTTCCTGATGCAGCAGATGGAATGGCGCGAGACGCTTGACGACGCCAAGGCCGGCAAGGACATCGATGCCCTGGAGCAGCTCAATACCGAACTGCTGACCGAGAAGAAAGCCGAGATCGCGCGCATCGAAGCGCTGCTGGATGTGGGCGACTACGCCGGTGCCGGCAAGCTGGTGCGCCAGCTGATGTTCCTCGACAAGTTCGGGGCCGAGATCGGCGATGCCTTTGCCCTGATCGAAGGCTGACCGGAGACGCACGATGCCCGATCTGTTCCTGTTCCTGCTGGCCGCGATGACGCTGACCCTGGCACCGGGTCCGGACAACATCTACGTGCTCACGCGCGGCATCGCCCAAGGGCGCAAGGCCGGGCTTGTGGCTGCTGCCGGGTTCTGTTCGGGACTGATCTTTCATACGCTGCTGGCCGTGCTGGGTTTTGCTGCCCTCATCAAGGCTTATCCGCCGGCCTACCACGCGCTGCAATACGCGGGTGCCGCCTATCTGGCCTATCTGGGTGTGCGCACGTTGCGTTCGGCTTCCAGCGGCATCGCGATGTCGGCAGACGGGCAGGGCGCTGCGGCGGTCCCGCTGCGCCGCATCTATTGGCAGAGCGTGCTGGCCAATATGCTCAACCCGAAGGTGACGTTGTTCTTCATCGCTTTCCTGCCGCAGTTCGTGCAGCGCGAGGCTGGTCATGAAGCACTGCAGATGCTGATATTGGCGCTGGTGTTCATTGTCCAGGCCTTCGTCATCTTCAGCGCCATCGCGCTCTTTTCCGGTGCCGTCGGTGCGGTCTTCCGCCGTCGCGCTTCCGCTTCCGTTCATCTGAATCGCCTGGCAGGCTGTGCCTTCATCGGCCTGGGCATCCGGATGGCCTTACCTGAATAACGGCGAGTCACTTCGCCCCAACGCTCCACGACGAGTCCACACCTTATGGCTTTACTGCAGATTTCCGAACCGGGCATGTCCACCGCGCCACACCAGCGTCGTCTGGCCGTCGGCATCGACCTGGGCACCACCAATTCGCTGGTGGCGACCGTACGCAACAGCATTCCCGAAGTCCTGGCCGATGATGACGGCCGCGTGCTGCTGCCCTCGATCGTGCGCTACCTGCCCAACGGCCATGCCAACATCGGCTACAAGGCCCAGGCCGCGCAGACCATTGATCCGCGCAATACCATCGTCTCGGTCAAGCGTTTCATGGGCCGTGGCCTCAAGGACATCGCCCACGCCGAGAACATGCCCTATGACTTCCAGGACCAGCCCGGCATGGTGCAGATCAAGACCGTGGCCGGCGTGAAGAGCCCGGTGGAAGTCTCGGCCCAGATCCTGGCCACACTGCGCCAGACCGCTGAAGATGCCCTGGGCGACGACCTGGTGGGTGCTGTCATCACCGTGCCTGCCTACTTCGATGATGCCCAGCGCCAGGCCACCAAGGACGCGGCGCAACTGGCCGGTCTCAATGTCCTGCGCCTGCTCAATGAACCGACGGCGGCCGCGATCGCCTACGGCCTGGACAATGCCTCCGAAGGGATCTTCGCGGTCTATGACCTGGGTGGCGGTACCTTCGATATTTCCATCCTCAAGCTCACGCGCGGCGTCTTCGAAGTGCTGGCGACAGGCGGCGATTCGGCCTTGGGCGGGGATGATTTCGATCATCGCCTGTTCTGCTGGATCAGCCACGAGGCGCAACTGCAGCCGCTGTCGGATGAAGACACGCGCCTCCTGATGGTCAAGGCGCGCGAAGTCAAGGAGCTGCTCTCCACCAAGGATGAAGTGCAGATCGATGCCGTGCTCAAGTCCGGCGAAGAAGTGCACCTGTCGATTACCGCCGCACAATTCAACGAGATCACCCAGCACCTGGTCGCCAAGACCATGGCCCCGGTCCGCAAGGCCCTGCGCGATGCCAGCCTGACCGTGGAAGACGTGGATGGCGTGGTGCTGGTCGGCGGTGCTACCCGCATGCCGCACATCCGCCGCGCGGTGGGCGAGTTCTTCAAGACCAATCCGCTGTCCAACATCGACCCCGACAAGGTGGTGGCGCTGGGTGCGGCCGTGCAGGCCAATCTGCTGGCCGGCAACCGTGCGCCGGGTGACGACTGGCTGCTGCTGGACGTGATCCCGCTGTCGCTGGGCATCGAGACCATGGGTGGCTTGGCCGAGAAGGTCATCCCGCGCAATTCCACCATCCCCTGTGCCCGCGCCCAGGAATTCACCACCTTCAAGGATGGCCAGACCGCCATGGCGATCCACGTGGTGCAGGGCGAGCGTGAGCTGGTGGCCGACTGCCGTTCACTGGCCCGCTTCGAGCTGCGCGGCATTCCGCCGATGGCCGCCGGTGCGGCGCGCATCCGCGTGACCTACCAGGTCGATGCCGATGGCTTGCTGGCGGTGTCGGCGCGCGAGATGACCTCGGGCGTGGAAGCCTCCATCACCGTCAAGCCTTCGTATGGCCTGGGCGATGATGAAATCGCCCGCATGCTGCAGGAATCCTTCAGCTCGGCCGATGAAGACATGCAACGCCGCGCCCTGCGCGAAGAACAGGTCGAAGCCGAGCGCATCGTCCTGGCCACCCGTTCGGCCCTGCAGGCCGATGCCGCGCTGCTGTCGGAAGACGAGCGCGTGGCCATCGAAGCGCAGATCGACGCCGTGACGGCCGCCGCGCAAGGTACGGATCACCTCGCCATCAAGGCAGCGGTAGATGCACTCGCGCATGGCACCGAAGAATTCGCTGCACGGCGCATGGACCGCAGCGTGCACGCCGCGCTGGCCGGCAAGAAACTGGACGAAGTCGCGTAAGCGATTGCGTCCCCCCGAATACTGTAGACACGATAGACAAGACACGAGAGCCACCATGCCCCAGATCGTCATCCTCCCCCATCCGGTCCTTTGCCCTGAAGGCTCGGTGATCGATGCCCCCGCCGGCAAGACCCTGTGCGATGCGCTGCTGGACAGCGACATCGACATCGAGCACGCCTGCGAAAAGTCCTGCGCCTGTACCACCTGCCACGTGGTCATCCGCGAAGGTTTCGAGACCCTCGATGATCCGACCGACAAGGAAGAAGACCTGCTGGACATGGCCTGGGGCCTGGAAGCGACGTCCCGCCTGTCTTGCCAGGTGGTGCTGGGCGAAGACGACCTGACCGTCGAAATCCCCAAGTACACCATCAACCACGCTTCGGAGAATCACTGATCTTCCGAGGTTTTCGTTCGGTGCCATGGCACCGGGGAGACTGACATGAAATGGACTGATACCCAGCAGATCGCCGAGGAACTCTACGACAAGTTTCCCGAGGTCGATCCCAAGACCATCCGCTTTACCGACCTGCATCGTTGGGTGATGGAGCTGGAGGGGTTTGAGGATGATCCCAATCGCTCTGGTGAGCGCATTCTGGAAGCCATTCAGGCAGCGTGGATTGCCGAGGCGGAATGACTCGGACAGCTGCGGTAAAAGCGAAAAGCCGCATCGATTCGATGCGGTTTTTTTACGTTTGACGTATCTGCGATCTCTGCAAAATATCAGACGAAGAGATCAGGAATCCCTCTTGCCCCCGCAGCATATTGTGGAAAAATTTTCTCCAATGCCTGATCCGGGATGCGCATATGCCGCTCCGACAGCGCACACAAGACCGCCCGGAAATCCGTCGTGATCGCTAGGTCGCGCCCCTCGTTCAAGGCTGTCTGATTCAGCCCCGGCCACTGACCATAAATCTTGCCGCCGCGCAGATTGCCCCCCATCAGCCACATCGCATTGCCGTGGCCATGATCGGTCCCGCCGTTGCCATTCTCCTTGAAGGTGCGGCCGAATTCAGACATCACCACGATGACCGTGTCATTGAATGCCGGCCCCAGTTCACGCGCCAGCGTGGCCAGGCCCGTGGCCAGTGGCGACAGACGCCCGGCCAGCTGGCCGGTGCCGTTGCCTTGTGCAATGTGCGTATCCCAGCCCCCCACGGCCAGGAAGGCCAGCCGGATGCGCGGATCATGCCGCATCAGCCGGCCCAAGCGTGCCGTATCCATGGAGAGCCCATTGGGCAGCGGCGCGCCGTTGTTGGCCATCTGCTGCTCCTGGCTGTTGATCTCGGCCATGAGCTGCT
This sequence comes from Herbaspirillum sp. 1130, assembly GCF_017833835.1. Taxonomy (NCBI): domain Bacteria; kingdom Pseudomonadati; phylum Pseudomonadota; class Betaproteobacteria; order Burkholderiales; family Oxalobacteraceae; genus Herbaspirillum; species Herbaspirillum sp. 1130. The sequence continues at coordinate 1,649,165 of NZ_JAFICQ010000001.1, read as the reverse complement.
TGCGCGCGGCCATGCCATCGCGATAGGCCTTGCCCAGCGCATCATCACCGCCATACAGCGGATCGAAGACCTGGCTCCAGCGCGGCTGGTCAATCATGCTCGGACGCGTGGCATCGCGCCCGGTCTGCAGATTGGCCGCCACGTTGTGGCCGCTCAGGATGCGCGGCGTGGCGCTGCCGACGTTGATGGCCTGCAGTGGCGACTCGGCCGGCGGCAGGTAATCCATCACCCGGTTGAGCCAGCCGTCGCGCGTGCTGTGCTGGCCGGGTGTGCCGGTTTCCATATAGTCCTGCGCTTCGAAGTGCGAGCGCGAGCCATCGGGCGAACCCGATGCATGCACGAAGGCCAGCTGCCCGCTTTCCCAGTACGGCATCAGCGGCTGCAGCGCCGGATGCAAACCGAAGTAACCGGTCAGGTCCAGCGCGCCGTTGGCCTGGCCGGGACGTGCCACCGCAATGGTCGGACGCGCCTGGTAGTACAGCGGATCGCCATGCGGCACCACCACGTTGAGGCCATCGACGGCCCCGCGCAGGAACACCACCACCATGCGCGGCGCACCGTCACCCTGGGCATGCGCGCGCGGGGCAGGGGAGCCGTAGGCCACCTTGCCGGGCGTGTGGTTGCTGCGGCTGATGGTCTGGTCGCCGGTCGGCACGACAGCACAGCCGGACAAGCCGATCGGCACCAGGATGGCGCCGCTGCCGGCAGCGCCCAGATAACGGAGAAAATGGCGGCGGTTCATGCTGGCCTCCAGCGGTTAGCGTTTCATGAAATCGGGACTGCCCAGGACCAGGCCGGCACGCTGGTTCTCAGGTGCGGCATTGATCTGTGCGGCGGTGGCCGGCGTGATGGCCGGGCCGAGGGTGCGCAGCAAGGCCGCTGCGTCCAGCGGCGGAGCCTCCGTATTGGAGGGCGCAGGCGCGCCTTCCACGCGGGCGATCGGCGACTTGCCGCTGGCCAGGTTGCCGGCCAGATTGATCCGCCGCAGCAGCGCGCCGGGATTGAGCCAGGCCGCCTGCGAATACTTGTAGCCCTCGGGCGTGAGCCAGCCATACAGCGGCATGCCGAACTGCCCCAGTTCGCCATTGACCGGCTTGGGATTGCGCACCGGAATATCACCCGCGCGCAGGGCCGAGACCACGAACTGGTACGGCGTCTTGAATTGCGTCTGGTAATTGCTGCGGGCCCAGAATTGCGGACTGTCGAACAGGGTCTGCAACACGGCCCGGATATCGCCATGGCTGGCCAGGAATTTCTGCGCCAGCTTGTTCACCAGCGCCGGATCGGGTTGGTCGGCGACGAAGTATTCCGCCAGCTGGGTCGAGATGAAGCGTGCCGTCGACGGATGATTGGCCAGGATGTCCAGCGCCGCTTCGCCTTCCTGATAGCCGCTCGCCTGCAGCGGTTTGCCGAGGAAGATCTTGGGGCCGTTGTCATGCCGTTGCGCGGCGAAGCGGAAGGGCGAGGCACCGGCCTTCATGGCGTCCACATCGATGGTCCAGCCGGAGAGAATGCGCGCCAGCGTGATCACGTCGGCCTGCTGATAGCCACCATTTACGCCCAGCGTATGCAGCTCCATCAGCTCGCGTGCGTAGTTCTCGTTGAGCCCCTTGAAACGCCCGCGCGCACCGGGCGTGCCGGCACCGCTGGAGAGCCAGTTGTCGAGGTAGTAGAGCATCGCCGGATGATGCGCCACCGCCCCCAGCAGATCGCGGAAGTTGCCCAGGGCATAGGGGCGGATGGCGTTCTTTTCATAGTCGCCCACCCAGTAGCGCACCCACTCCTTGCCTTCGAAGACGTTGAAGTGATTTGCCCAGAATTCCGTCATGACTTCTTCCAGCTGGCGCGGGCTTTCGCTGGCCTGCAGCAGCCGCGCCATGTGGAACTGCGGCGTCAGTTCGCGCGGCGCACGCTGGCGCGCGGCCTGCTGGTCTTCCTTGCTGGCGCTGCGGTCGAAGGAGGGCGGGCCATAGTCGACGAACAACTGTGCCGGCGTCATCTGCAGGCCCGGCAGCGCCGCCAGGCGCGCCTGCAAATCATCGGGCAGGGGGATGCGCTCTGGATGCAGTTGCTGGTCGATGTAGCGTTTCACGCCCATGCGCTCCACCTGCTCCAGATCGCCGGGACGCGGCCCATAGGCGAGCCGGTTGAGTACGTGCAGGGCGCGCTCCTGTTCCGACAGCGGGGCACTGGCGGAAGTCGGCCCAGCCGCCTGGGCCTGCCCCAAGGTGCAGGCAACCAGTGCCAGCATCAGCCAGGCTGAACGTGAAGGAAAAAGCTGCTTGAAGGGCGCTTGCATCGACGAGCCTCGCGAGGTCGAAAATTGGGGAGAACAGCTGCAGGCCAGTATGGTGATGGACTTGCACGCGGGCTGTAATAAAGTGTAATGCGCGGGTCTGGCCGCACCGCGATCCCGTGCTGCTGCGGCCGAGCGCCACTGTAGCGCAGCAAGCATTGTTCTTCATACAGGGTGTTACAAAGCTGACGCCTGCGTCAGCTTCCCGCAAGCGCGGTAAAGTATAAAAATTCTGCGATTTGTCACTGTTTTTCAGACGATTCTTATGCGCCGGAAGGCGGCGCTCGACCACAATAACGCCTTCGTCAGCGGCTGCATCAGAAGGGGGGCTGATGATGCACCGCAGCGGCTTCACATGATCAGAATACGAGGGGATAGCGCATGACATGGACCTTGGCATCGGCGTTGCGCATCGCGCTGCTGGACGACCACGCCGTGGTGCGTTACGGCCTGGCCAAGCGTCTGGCCGAGGAGCCGGATTTCACCGTGGTCGGCGCTTTCGCCACCAGCAAGGAGCTCATGGCAGCCTTGCGCGCCTCGCCGGCCGATCTGCTGCTGATCGATTATTCGCTGGGCAGCAATGACATCGACGGTCTCAACCTGATCCGCGCCTTGCGCGTGCGCTTTCCGCGTTCCAAGATCCTGGTGACCTCGGCCCACAGCAGCCCGGCGACGGTGGCCATGGCGATGAAGGCGGGGGCACGCGGTTTCGTCAGCAAATCGCAGGAGCTGGCCGAACTGATCCTGGCCATCCGCACCATCAGCCGGGGACGCGAATATCTCAACAGCACCATGACCCGCGAGCTGGCCATCATGCAGGCCGCCGAAGCGGCCACGCGCAGCCAGCCCGAAGTGCGCCCGCCGCGCCGGCGACCGCGCGGCACTGACGTCTCGCCGGACTCGCTGTCGGACATGCCCAGCCTGTCGCCGCGCGAACGGGAAGTCCTGCGCTGCTGCCTGGACGGCATGTCGGTCACCGACATCGCGGAAAAATTCGCACGCAGCGTCAAGACCATCAGCGGGCAGAAGCAATCGGCCTTCCGCAAGCTGGGCGTGCGCAGTGACAACGAACTGTTCAAGATCGAATACCAGATCAAGGAGCTGTAAATGCCGCACCAGAGGGAAAGCGCCACTACCGGGCAACGTGAACCGGCCGTGCTGCTGGTCGATGATTCCGTCACCATTCGTTACGCCATCCAGAACCGCCTGCAGCGGCTCGGCTGTCAGGTCGATTGCGTGGCCGATGGCGGCAGCGCATTGGCCGCCATCCGGGCGCGGCCCTACGGGCTGGTGCTGCTGGATTGCTTCCTGCCCGACATTCCCGGTCAGGAAGTCGCCCGCCAGGTGCGGCAGCTGGAACAGACGCAGCGCCAGCGTCCTTATACGCCGCTGATCGGCATTTCCGCCGAAACCGATGCCCTGCATGTGCAGCGCTGTCTGGACAGCGGCATGGACGGCATGCTTCCCAAGCCCTTGCAGACCCAGGCCATCCGGCGCCTGCTGGCCCTCTGGTGCGATCTCGACAATGAGGAGGATGGCCAGGCCATGACGCCTGAACAGGAATATGGACAGGATCTGGACCGGCTCTTCCTGCAAACCACCCGCAACGATCTGGCGGCGCTCGAACAGGCCAGCCTGCAGGGCGACAGAGGAAGGATGGTGCAGCTCGCACATCGCATGAAGGGAGCCGCCCTGACCATGGGCCGGCTGGAACTGGTGGCGCTGCTGGATTGCGTGGAAGAAGCGCTGCGCGCCGAGGCCGATGGCCAGGCCGCCATCAGCCTGCTGCTGCAGTCGCTGGCCAGTGCCCTGCAGGCGCGGAGCCTGCAGGCCTGATTCCGTCCGATTCGTTCAGGCACCCACCCACGGCAGGCCGGCCTTGCACCAGCCCTCGATGGTCTTGCGGTGGCCGTCGGCGTCCTTGTTGCCTTCAAAGCCTTCCAGGATATCGAAGCACTGCGTGTAGCCGTTTTCCGTGGCCAGCTTGGCGGCATGCTTGGAACGCACGCCCGAGCGGCACAGGAACAGCAGCACTTCACCGGGCCGGGCGACTTCCTGCAGTTGTTCGAGGAACTGCGGATTGGGCTTGCCCTCGGGGTAGAGATTCCATTGCACGGCCAGATGCTGTCCGGACGGGATCTGGACCACGCCGACCCAGTCACGCTCGGCGCGGGTGCGCACGTCGACCAGCTTGATGGCGGGATCGGACTGCAGCAGGGCCAGGGCTTCCTGCGGGGTCACGGCACCGGCATAGGGCAGTTGCCCGTCGGTCGCGCGTTGGATGGCAGTGCTGAGAATCGAATCGTTGCTCATGGGTAAAGCCTCTGAAGAAGAAAGAAGCGCGTACAAGGAAGCGCAGGAATGCCGGTGAAAGCCCCTGAAGCGCAACGAAGCCAGTGAAGGCAATGTGCACCCAGGGGAGATGATTTTAAACAATATAAACAGTTAGGCAATTTTCCCAAGCTGGTGCACGCATGGCAGTTCATCCGGGGGCTGCCCCAACACGGCGCATGCGCTATAGTGGTGCAATTCATATCCAAATCCACGAATATGCATTTTATTGGTGCGTTATTGGTAAATCGCACTAAAATAATGCATATCTGCAGTGCCTCTGCACCGCGCGCAGCGCCCCAACTGGCGCGTCCTCCCTAAAAACTTCCATTATTGGCGCACCCGAAAGGTTGGTGGCATGGAATCTGCTATCATCCGCGACTGAGTTCGGCGCAAGACCGTTGTATCAAATGCAAAGATCCAGTCGCAGAAAACGGCTCAACACCCCAATTTATACTACTTCCTCGTTTTAGGAGATTCGCATGGCAAGGACGGCCGCAGAGGTTTTGAAGATGGTGAAGGACAACGAAGTCAAGTTTGTCGACTTCCGTTTCGCTGACACCCGTGGCAAGGAACAGCACGTTTCCGTGCCTGTTTCGCATTTCGACATCGACAAGTTCGAATCCGGTCACGCCTTCGACGGTTCGTCGATCGCCGGCTGGAAGGGTATCGAAGCCTCCGACATGCTGCTGATCCCGGACCCGAACACCGCCAACATCGACCCGTTCATGGAAGAGACCACCCTCTTCATGCAATGTGACGTGATCGAGCCGTCCGACGGCAAGGGCTACGACCGCGATCCGCGCTCCATCGCCAAGCGCGCTGAAGCCTACCTGAAGTCCTCCGGCCTGGGCGACACCGCCTACTTCGGTCCGGAACCCGAATTCTTCATCTTCGACGGCGTCCGTTGGGGTGCTGACATGTCCGGTTCCTTCGTCAAGATCGACTCCGAAGAAGCTTCCTGGAGCACCGGCGCCAAGATCGAAGGCGGCAACTCCGGCCACCGTCCGACCGTCAAGGGCGGCTACTTCCCGGTTCCCCCGGTCGACAGCTTCCAGGACATGCGTTCGGAAATGTCCCTGATCCTGGAATCCCTGGGCATCCCCGTCGAAGTGCACCACCACGAAGTTGCTGGCGCTGGCCAGAACGAACTGGGCACCAAGTTCTCGACCCTGGTCGAGCGCGCTGACTGGACCCAGACCCTGAAGTACGTGATCTGGAACGTCGCCCACACCTACGGCAAGACCGCAACCTTCATGCCCAAGCCGCTGGTTGGCGACAACGGCTCCGGCATGCACGTGCACCAGTCGGTCTGGAAGGATGGCAAGAACCTGTTCGCTGGCGACGGCTATGCCGGCCTGTCCGAGTTCGCGCTGTACTACATCGGCGGCATCATCAAGCACGCCAAGGCCCTGAACGCGATCACCAACCCCGGCACCAACTCGTACAAGCGTCTGGTCCCCGGCTTCGAAGCTCCGGTCAAGCTGGCCTACTCGGCCCGCAACCGTTCCGCTTCGATCCGTATCCCGCACGTGGCGAACCCGAAGGGCCGCCGCATCGAGACCCGTTTCCCGGATCCCCTGGCCAACCCGTACCTGTGCTTCTCGGCCCTGCTGATGGCCGGTCTGGATGGCGTGCAGAACAAGATCCACCCGGGCGAAGCTGCCACCAAGGACCTGTACCACCTGCCGCCGGAAGAAGACAAGCTGATCCCGACCGTCTGTGCTTCGCTGGATGAAGCCCTGGAGCACCTGGACAAGGACCGCGAGTTCCTGACCCGTGGCGGCGTGTTCACCGACAGCATGATCGATGCCTACATCGAGCTGAAGATGCAGGAAGTCCAACGCTTCCGCATGACCACGCACCCGATCGAATTCGACATGTACTACTCGCTGTAATCGAATCCGCATCCGGAGAAAAAGGGGAAGCTTGCTTCCCCTTTTTTTATGCGCGGCGCACCGCCTGCTGCAGGGCAGTGCGCCCGAAAATTGCTAGTCAAAACAGATCCAGTACAACATCCGCCGCGGCAAGCCTTTGCAAGATGCAGCCAGACCGGCACGAGACGACATGACCCCAGGCATCAAGAATCCTCCCATGAAGACACCGCTCCCATCCCTCGATGGCCTCGACCTGCTGGCCTCGGCCGTGATCATCCTCGATGCCAATGGCGGCATCGTCTACGCCAATGCCGCCGCCGAGAACCTGCTGGAGAGCTCCTTCAAGGTGCTCTCGCAGCAGAAGCTCTCGGAGCTCTTCCTCAATGGCAAGGAGCTGACCGCGCTGTTCTACCAGGCCATCGAACACCAGTTCGCCGACAAGCGCCTGGACCTGGTGCTGGAGCGTGCCAACCGCGAGCCGCTGCAGGTCCACACCATCGTCACGCCCCTGGACAGCACCGACTGGCCGGTGCTGCTGGAGCTGCGCGAGAACGTCCAGCAACTCAAGCTGGACCGCGAAGAGCGCATGTTCGACCAGAGCCAGGCCAACAAGGAACTGATCCGCAACCTGGCCCACGAGATCAAGAATCCGCTGGGCGGTATCCGTGGCGCCGCCCAGCTGCTGGAGCTGGAGCTGCCCGAGCGCCACCTCAAGGAATTGCGCGAATACACCCAGGTCATCATCAAGGAAGCCGACCGCCTGCAGACCCTGGTGGATCGGCTGCTGGCCCCGCACCGCCACCCGCACATCGTGGGCGACGTCAACATCCACGAAGTCTGCGAACGCGTGCGCAGCCTGGTGATGGCCGAGTTCCCGCAGGGGCTGACCATCAAGCGCGACTATGACCTGTCGATCCCCGAATTCCGGGGCGACAAGGAGCAACTGATCCAGGCCGTCCTGAACATCGTCCACAACGCAGCGCAAGCGCTGGCCGACCGCATCCGTGCCGGTGATGGCGAGCTGATTCTGCGCACGCGCGTCTCGCGCCAGGTGACGCTATCCAAGGTCAGATACCGGCTGGCACTAGACTTGCATATCATCGATAACGGTCCGGGCATTCCTCCCGACATCCAGGAAAGAATCTTCTATCCGCTGGTGTCGGGTCGCGAGGGAGGCAGCGGACTGGGGCTGACCCTGGCGCAGACCTTCGTGCATCAGCACATGGGTGTCATCGAATGCGACAGCCGGCCCGGTTGTACCGATTTCAGAATACTTATACCGCTGCCGTGAGCATGGCCGCAGGCGGCGCGCCAAAGCCGAGTGGATGCAGAGCATCCGGTCCACCAAGGGGGCTGCGGACATGGCGTCAGAAGCGCCGTGGATCGCGGGAGCATTAACAGCATGACCAACGCAGGAAGAAGTTATTTATGAAGCCAATCTGGATTGTTGACGACGACGAATCGATACGCTGGGTGCTCGAAAAAGCCCTGGCCCGAGAAAATCTCGCCACGCAGAGTTTTTCCAGCGCACGCGATGCGATGGCAGCCCTGCAGAACGGCACGCCGCAAGTGCTGGTGTCCGACATCCGCATGCCCGGTGCCTCCGGCCTGGAACTGCTGCAGACCATCAAGGCCAAGCACCCCGGCATCCCGGTGATCATCATCACCGCCTTCTCGGACCTGGATTCGGCGGTCTCCGCCTTCCAGGGCGGCGCCTTCGAATACCTGGCCAAGCCCTTCGACGTCGACAAGGCGGTCGAACTGATTCGCCGCGCGCTCGACGAGAGCCTGCGCGAAACCGATATCGAACAGGGCGCGGCCCAGACCCCCGAAATCCTCGGGCAGGCCCCTGCGATGCAGGACGTGTTCCGCGCCATCGGCCGCCTGTCGCAATCCAACGTGACGGTGCTCATCACCGGCGAATCCGGTTCCGGCAAGGAGCTGGTGGCGCGTGCCCTGCACAAGCACAGCCCGCGCGCCAGCCAGCCGTTCGTGGCGCTCAACACGGCGGCGATTCCCAAGGACCTGCTGGAATCCGAACTGTTCGGCCATGAACGCGGTGCCTTCACCGGCGCGCAAGCGATGCGCCGTGGCCGTTTCGAACAGGCCGAGGGCGGCACGCTGTTCCTCGATGAAATCGGCGACATGCCGCTGGACCTGCAGACGCGCCTGTTGCGCGTGCTGTCCGACGGGCACTTCTATCGTGTCGGCGGCCATCAGTCGCTGAAGGCCAATGTACGCGTCATTGCGGCCACTCACCAGAACCTGGAGCAGCGTGTACGTGAAGGTTTGTTCCGGGAAGACTTGTACCACCGCCTGAACGTGATCCGCCTGCGCCTGCCCAGCCTGCGCGAACGCAGCGAAGACATTCCCATCCTGGCCCGCTACTTCCTGGCACAGAGCGCGCGCCAGCTGGGCGTGGAAGCCAAGCGCCTGTCGCCGCAGGCGATGCAGTTCCTGTCGCAGCTGGAATTCCCCGGCAACGTGCGCCAGCTGGAAAACCTGTGCAACTGGATCACCGTGATGGCCCCGGGCCAGACGGTCGAGATCAAGGACCTGCCGCAGGATCTGGTGGAAGAACGCGTCCATGCACCGCAACCGGCGCAGACCGTTTCCGCGCCCGCCTCGGCGGCTGCCGTGGCCGCTCCGGTGGCGTATGCCGATCCGGCGTCCGCCGCTGCACCGGCGGATGCAGCCGCTGGCAACTGGATCTCGCTGCTGGAAGTGGAGGCGGCGCAGATGCTGGCCTCCGAACAGCCCGAGGTGATGGACATCCTCGGTCGCCAGTTTGAAGCAGCGCTCATCAAGATCGCCCTGAAACATACCCACGGCCGCAAGAACGATGCTGCCGTGCGCCTGGGCATCGGCCGCAACACCATCACCCGCAAGATCCAAGAACTGGGGATCGGCGGCGCGGAAGACGACTGATCCGCAGCGCAACCGTCAAGCAGGGGAGGTCTGCCCGCGTGCCGCCGCGTGGGCAGCATCAGCAAGGGGAAGAGGCGGCGGCCACAAAAAAGGAAATGGCCTGGATCGCGAGATCCAGGCCATTTTTATTGATGCTGCTGATAAACGATTTATAAAATTTAAATCATTTAGTCAATTCAGCAAGAGGGGCGCGTTCACATGGCCAGGCGCGGCATGTGAGGCTGGCCATTGGTCGCCAGAGCGGGCATGAGCGGCGCAGCCTGCAGGAGCTGCGCGTCGATGCGGAACACCGACGCCGCCGCCGTCAATTGTTCGGCCTGTTGCATCATGGCCTGGGCGGCAGCAGCGGCCTGTTCCACCAGGGCGGCGTTTTGCTGCGTGACCTGGTCCATCTGCAAGATGGCTGCATTGATTTGCGTGATGCCGGCGCTTTGCTCTTCCGAAGCATGCGCGATGTCGCTGATGATGCGGGTGGTATCGACCGAGGCGCGCATGACTTCGGCGATGGTGCCGCCGGCCTTTTCCACCAGCGTCGTGCCGCTCTGGATGCGCCCCACAGAGCCTTCAATGAGTCCCTTGATTTCCTTGGCAGCACCGGCGCTGCGCTGGGCCAGCGCGCGCACTTCGGTGGCCACCACGGCGAAGCCGCGGCCGTTCTCGCCGGCGCGTGCCGCTTCCACGGCGGCATTGAGGGCCAGGATATTGGTCTGGAAGGCGATGCCTTCGATGACGCTGATGATGTCCGACATCTGGTGCGAGCTGACGGCGATCTCGCGCATGGTGCTGACCACTTGCGCGATTTCCGTTTCACCACGGCGGGCCACATCGGCACCGGCACTGGCAACGTGGCTGGCCTTGCGGGCGTGGTCGGTATTCTGCTGCACGGTGCTGGTCAGCTGTTCCATGCTGGAGGCGGTTTCCTCCAGCGAGGCGGCCTGTTCTTCGGTACGTTGCGAGAGATCGGTATTGCCCTGGGCGATTTCGCGTGCGGCCACGTGGATGGCACCGCTGGCCTGCTGGATCTGGCCGACCAGGCCGGCCAGCTGTTCGCGCATGGTCATGAGCGAATGCATCAGGCTGGCGCGGTCACCCTTGCGCAGTTGCAGTTGCGCGCTCAGGTTGCCGGCGGCGATCTGGCCCGACAGCCACATCGCTTCGGCCGGCTCGCCACCCAGCTGGCGCGTCAGGCGGCGGCTGATCAGCAGCGCGATCAGCAGGCCGATCAGCGCCGACGCCAGGGTCAGGCCGATGATCAGCATGCGGCTGCCGGCATAGGCTTCGCGCGCGCTGGTGGCGGCCTCGGCGACGCCCTTTTCGTTGACGGTGATGAGACGCTGGATCTGCACTTCCATCGCCGCGCGCAGCGGGAAGAGCTGGTCTTTCATGATGTCCACGGCCTGCTCCTGCTTGCCTTGCTCAAGGGCGGCCAGCATCTGCTGGCTCACGGCAAGGTACTTGGGCAGCAGGGCCTGCAGCTCGTCGTAGGCGGCTTGTTCCTCAGACGTATGGATGAGCGGACGATACTGGTCGGCGGCGCTGGTGTAGCGTCCCAGCGAGGCGGTCAGGCGCGTGCGGGCATCCTGCATGCGCTGCGCATCATTGGCGGTGAGCGCACGATACTGGGCCAGGTTGAAGGCGCGGATCTCGGCCTGCATGGTCTTGGCCGTGGCGACGCTGGGCATGAGGTTGGTCTGCACTTCGTTGAGCTGTGCGTCGACGGTATTGAGTCCGTACCAGGCCGCCGCACCGAGCACGGCCATGAACAGGATCAAAACGGAAAAACCCAACATAAGCTGGGTGGCAACTTTGGTCTGTCTGAAATTCACGATATGCCTCAGGGGGCTGGCCTGCCGCCACTGACGGCAGACGAAGGGTGGATGATGATTCCGACGCAGGCGCATGGCCTGCAAGGGTGAGCGGCAGTGCCGTCAGGATGAGCTCCGGGGGAAGCGCCATGAACTTTAATGGCAGTCTTGCCCAAATTCAAGATGAATTTGGCAGGATGACGCCAAACGGAAACACTCTTTCAATTATGCTTATCAATGCATAAATATGGATTGGCAACAAGTTGACCGAAGTGCCACCGCATCTCGATCAAAACTGACAAATTGCGTGGTGTGCACCCGTGACGAGTCCATCAAGAAAAATGGCCAGGATCGGGTGATCCTGGCCATTTGGCGGATGTGCCATGTACGGAGCGGAAGTCGCTGCAGCAGCGCCTGCCGATCCGCTGAAAAAGCAGTAAATGATTTATATCATTTATCTGTTGTCGGTCAGCGCAGGCGCAACACGAAGCGCGCGGCCAGCGTGGCGATCAGGCTCAGCACTGCGCCGAAGATGACGAAGTAGCTCACCGACAGCTTGTTGCCGGTGAAGTCGATCAGCCAGGTGATGATGAGGCCGGCGAAGCCGCCGAAGATGGTGACGGCGATGTTATACGCCAGCGACATGCCGGTGCCGCGCGTGGCCACCGGGAAGATGTCGGCCAGCAGGGCCGGCATGGAGGCGAAATACATGGTCATGAGCACGCCGATGACGGTCTGCAGCAACAGCAGTTGCAGGAAGCCCGGCGAGTTGGTCAGGAACACGAACATCGGATAGGTCAGCACGATGTACAGCGCGCTGCTGGTGATCATGAAGGGCGTGCGGCCGATCTTGTCGGACATCGCGCCCACCAGCGGCGAGCCGATGAACATGATCAGGCCGGCCACCGACATGGCGGCAAACGAGGACCAGGCCGGCAGGCCCAGCTGCTTGACCGCATAGGTCGGGATATACAGCGACAGGTACACCGAGACGGTCGCCATGATGACGCTGCCGGCACCGATCAAGAGGCGCATCTTCTGGTGGGCGAAGGTATCGCGCAGGGGCGCATCGGTCTTTTCGCTGGATTCCTTGAACTCGGGTGCTTCATCCAGATGGCGGCGGATGTAGATGCCGGCCGGTGCGATCAGCAAGCCGAAGATGAACGGCACGCGCCAGCCCCACGAGGCCAGTTGCTCGGGCGTGAGCATGTTGTTGAGCACGGCGCCGAAGATGGCCGCCAGCAGCAGGCTGATGCCCTGGCTGGCCACCTGCCAGCTGGAGAAGAAACCACGGCGATGCGGGGCATGTTCCACCAGGAAGGCGGTGGAGCTGCCGAACTCGCCACCGGCGGAGAAGCCCTGGATCATCTTGCCCAGTGCGATGCCGGCCGGCGCCAGCAGGCCGATGCTGGCGTAGCTGGGCATGAAGGCGATCATCGCCGTGCCGACCGTCATCAGCATGATGGACAGCATCAGCGCCGCCTTGCGGCCTGCGCGGTCGGAATAGGCACCCAGCACCACCGCGCCCAGCGGACGCATGAAGAAGGAGACGCCGAAGGTGGCGAAGGTCAGCAGCAGCGAGACGCTGTCGTCGCCGGTCGGGAAGAACTGCTTGGCGATGACCACGGCGAAAGCGCCATAGATGAGGATGTCGAACCATTCGAGCGCATTGCCGATGGAGGACGAGATGATCGCACGCCGCGCTTGCGGATGCGTGGTGCCGGCGCCAGGCGCCGCGGTGTTGCTGGTCATGGAGACTCCCTGATGGATACGTGGATGGAGGAGCAGCACGCCGTTCTGACCCTGGCGGAGCAGAAGGCTGCCTGGCTGTGTATGGATGGTTGTGGGCTCCCTGTGACGGCCGGGGCCGTTACAGCGGGCGAGGATAGGCGGCGCGATGCGGCACTGTCAAGGCGCAGTGCGGGGGATTATCAGGAGGCAGGACGCGCACCTGATTTTGCGAAATCATTTTCTCGTTTCCCGTGCCCGCAGCCTCATGATGGCTCCCTGTTCTGCGCTTCCGTTTCCTTGAGCTTGCGCCACAAGGTCGTGCGGCTGATCCCGAGATGGCGCGCAGCCGCGGCACGGTTGCCACGGAAGCGGCGCAGTGCAGCTTCAATGGCATCAGCGTCGGGGACGATGTCGGACGTGATCAGCTCATGGGGTGCCACCGTTTCCGCCGTGTTCGACAGCAGCGGCTGCGCCATCCCCGCCAGCTCCGGCGCCACCCGCTGGATCAGCGCGGGTGTCAGCGCCTGCAGCGGCTCTGCGGCCAGGAACAAGGCCAGCCGTTCCATCAGGTTGCGCAGCTCGCGCACATTGCCCGGCCAGTCATACGCGGCCAGCAGTGGCGCACAGCGCAGCAGCTCCGCGCCCAGGTTGGCGTGCGGCCGCGTATCCAGTGCCGCCAGCGCATGCTTGAGATGCCATTCAGCCAGTGCGGCAATATCCTCGCGGCGCGCCCGCAAGGGCGGCAACTGCAAACGCAGTACGCTGAGCCGGTAATACAGGTCTGCGCGAAAACGTCCTTCACGCACCCGCGCTTCCAGATCGCAGTGGGTGGCGCTGATGATGCGCACCTGGACCGCAATGGGCCGCGTGCCGCCCACGCGCACGACTTCGCGCTCTTCCAGCACGCGCAGCAATCGCGTCTGCAGCGGCAGCGGCATCTCGCCAATTTCATCGAGCAGCAGCGTGCCGCGATGGGCCGCTTCAAAGACACCGGCCCGTCCGCCACGGCGCGACCCGGTGAAAGCGCCTTCCTCATAACCGAACAGTTCGGATTCCAGCAGCGATTCGGCCAGTGCGCCGCAATTGATGGCCACGAAAGGGTGGGCTGCCTGGGTCTTGCCCTGCATGCGCGGATGAGCACGATGGATGGCTTGTGCCGCCAGTTCCTTGCCGGTGCCGGTCTCGCCCTGGATCAGTACATTGGCCGGCGAGCGCGCAAAGAGCGTGATCGACTGACGCACCGTTTCCATCACCTCCGAATCGCCTCGCAGATCCTTGAGGTGATGCCGTGCGCGCAGGCTGTCGGCCACCGGCAGGCTGGGGCCGCGCGTGCTTTCCAGTTGCGTCAGCCGCGCCAGTTCCAGCGCATCTTCAAAGGCCTGCCGCACCGTGGCCGAGGAGTAGAGGAAGATCCCCTGCATCCCCGCTTCCTCGGCCAGGTCGGTGATGAGCCCGGCCCCGACCACCGCCTGCACGCCGCCGGCTTTCAGTTCCTGCACTACGGCGCGCGCGTCTTCTTCGGTGGCATAGGTGCGCTGGGCAATGTCGAGTCCGAACATCTGCTGGAATTCGGTTAGGGCCGGCATCGCCTCCTGATAAGTGACCAGCCCGATGCGCGCGCTGATCTGGCGGGCACGGGCCAGTGCCTGCATCACGTCGAAGCCGCTGGCGCGCGCCACCACCACCGGCACTGGCAGGCGGCTTTTGAGATAGGCACCGTTGGAGCCGGCCGAGATCACCACGTCGCAGCGCTCGCTGGCCAGGCGCTCGCGGATGGCGCGCACGGCCTCGTCGAAGCCCAGATGTATGGGCTCGATATCGGCCACGCCGTCGAATTCCAGCGTGATGTCGCGGAAGAGTTCGGAGAGGCGCGACACGGACACGGTCCAGATCACGGGCTTGTCGGCCAGGCGGTCAGCGGGAGCAGGGCGTTTCATGGTGGGCGTTCGCGGCGTTTCTGTGAAACGTTAATGTAACACTGATGAAACGGCCAAGGTTGTGGAACATCAACCCGACAGAAGGCGGGTACGCCCGGAGAGCGCACCGGAAGGGAAGCCTGCCAGCCTTGTCCGGCGCTGGTTTCAGACGATATGAAGGTTTTTTCATGCCTTGCGCCATGCAATGCTGCACTGCGATGGCACGGCCGTTGCAATGGTGAACGCACATGTCGCAGGACGGGTGTGATGCAGCCCCGCCCGCCGCAGTCAGGCAATCCAGACTTTCCGTATTTCAACCTCATCGAGAAGGTGTTCACCATGGCTCTCCACTCCGCAGGCGCAGCGTTCCGCCAGGCCGTCCAGGAAGAATCCCCCTTGCAAGTCATCGGCGCGATCAACGCCAATCACGCCCTGCTGGCCAAGCGTGCCGGCTTCCGCGCGATCTACCTGTCCGGCGGCGGCGTGGCTGCGGGTTCGCTGGGCCTGCCTGACCTGGGCATCTCCAACCTGGATGACGTGCTCACCGACGTGCGCCGCATCACTGACGTGTGCGACCTGCCGCTGCTGGTGGACGTCGATACCGGATTCGGTGCCTCGGCCTTCAACGTGGCGCGCACCGTGAAGTCCATGATCAAGTTCGGCGCGGCCGCCATGCACATCGAAGACCAGGTCGGCGCCAAGCGCTGCGGCCATCGTCCCAACAAGGAAATCGTCACCAAACAGGAAATGGTGGACCGCATCAAGGCCGCCGTCGATGCCCGTACCGATGAGAACTTCGTCATCATGGCGCGCACCGATGCGCTGGCGGTCGAAGGGCTGGACGCCGCCATCGAGCGCGCCGTGGCCTGCGTCGAAGCCGGTGCCGACATGATCTTCCCGGAAGCCATCACCGACCTCGCCATGTACAAGCAGTTCGCCAATGCGGTGAAGGTGCCGATCCTGGCCAACAT
Organism: Herbaspirillum sp. 1130; assembly: GCF_017833835.1. Classification (NCBI taxonomy): domain Bacteria; kingdom Pseudomonadati; phylum Pseudomonadota; class Betaproteobacteria; order Burkholderiales; family Oxalobacteraceae; genus Herbaspirillum; species Herbaspirillum sp. 1130. The sequence goes on along the minus strand of NZ_JAFICQ010000001.1, from coordinate 1,633,310 downwards.
CACCGAATTCGGCTCGACGCCGCTGTTCACCGTCGACGAATTGAAGGAGGCCGATGTGGGCCTGGTGCTCTATCCGCTCTCGGCCTTCCGCGCCATGAACAAGGCCGCCGAAAACGTCTACCAGGCGATTCGCCGCGACGGCACCCAGAAGAACGTGGTCGATACCATGCAGACCCGCATGGAGCTCTATGACCGCATCGATTACCACAGCTACGAGCAGCGTCTGGATGCGCTGTTTGCCCAGCAGAAGAACAAGTAAAACATTACCGCAAGACCGAATACCCCCTTCCGATAATCAGTTTCGAGCCAATACAGACTACGAGGAGAACACGATGAGCGATCAGCAAGCCCCCGGTTTCAAGCCCAAGAAATCCGTTGCCCTCTCTGGCGTGACCGCCGGCAACACCGCCCTGTGTACCGTCGGCAAGACCGGCAATGACCTGCACTATCGCGGCTACGACATCCTGGACGTGGCCGACAGCTGCGAGTTCGAGGAAATCGCTCACCTGCTGGTGCACGGCAAGCTGCCCACCGCCGCCGAACTGCGCGCCTACAAGGCCAAGCTCAAGGCCCTGCGCGGTCTGCCGGCCAACGTCAAGGCGGCGCTGGAATGGCTGCCTGCGGCCTCGCATCCGATGGACGTGATGCGCACCGGCGTCTCGGCGCTGGGTTGCGTGCTGCCGGAGAAGGATGACCACAACACCCCCGGCGCGCGCGACATCGCCGACCGCCTGATGGCGTCGCTCGGTTCCATGCTGCTGTACTGGTATCACTACAGCCACAACGGCAACCGCATCGAAGTGGAGACCGATGACGATTCCATCGGCGCGCACTTCCTGCACCTGCTGCACGGCGAGAAGCCTTCCGACGCCTGGGAGAAGGCCATGCACACCTCGCTGATCCTGTACGCGGAACACGAATTCAACGCCTCCACCTTCACCGGCCGCGTCATCGCCGGCACCGGTTCGGACATGTATTCGGCCATCACCGGTGCCATCGGCGCACTGCGCGGCCCCAAGCACGGCGGCGCCAATGAAGTGGCCTTCGAGATCCAGAAGCGCTACGACAACCCCGACGAAGCCGAGGCCGACATCCGCCGCCGCGTCGAGAACAAGGAAGTGGTGATCGGTTTCGGCCACCCGGTCTACACCATCTCCGACCCGCGCAACAAGGTCATCAAGGAAGTGGCGCGCAAGCTCTCCAAGGAAGCTGGTTCGACCAAGATGTTCGACATCGCCGAACGCCTGGAAACGGTCATGTGGGACATCAAGAAGATGTTCCCCAACCTGGACTGGTTCTCGGCCGTGTCCTACCACATGATGGGCGTACCGACAGCGATGTTCACGCCGCTGTTCGTCATTGCCCGCACCTCGGGCTGGGCGGCGCACATCATCGAACAGCGCATCGACAACAAGATCATCCGCCCCTCGGCCAACTACGTGGGACCGGAAGACCTGAAGTTCGTGCCGATCAGCAAGCGCAAGTAAGACCAAGCAAGACGAAGTGCCCGCGCAGTTGAGTCATCAGCGGATGGCGCGGGCATGAGGGGCAAGAGAGGGAGAGGGAGCAGCAAGAAGAAGGAAGCGGCGGCCGGCGCGTGTCGGCCGCAGCATTCCCCGGGACAGTGGCAGTGCGCAGGCAGATTTGTAACAAGCGTTACATGTGGTCGAGTCAGATGCAATAACTTGCTAAGATGCGGTCGGATCTTTTTCACCCCCGCGTCCACCCCTGACTCTCCATGGATCATCCGATGATTGCTGCCATCGTTTCCCGCCGTCTTTCTGCATTGCCCCTGACTTCCTTCGCACTGGCCGGTGCTGTGGCTGTTGCCCTGTCCGCCTGTTCTTCCACGCCCGTGCCGGTCACCGAGACCAAGCCGGTGCTGCCGCAGCTGCTGCAGTCGCCCGCTGCCACACAGCCGAGCTGGGCCACGCAATTGAAGACCGGTGCCTTCAGCTGCGAGATGGGCAACAAGGTCGAAATCCGCATGGATGGCCGCGTGACCGATGGCGTCACGCTGGTGTGGAAGGGCAGCAGTTACATGATGAACCCGGTCAGCACCTCGACCGGTGCAGTGCGTCTGGAGAACAAGGGCGAAGGCCTGGTGTGGATCCAGATCCCGTCGAAGTCCATGCTGCTCAATTCCAAGGTCGGGCAGCAGCTGGCCAACGACTGCCGCACGCGCTGACAATGCAGCGCCGCGCCGTCGTGCAGGTCTGACGTCGGCGCGTTCTTTCCACCTCGCATTTCCTCCTCCCTTGTCATGCCGATGGCGTCTTGCTGTCGGCATCGCTCCTGCTTGATTTGAATCATCGAAGACCGCTGATGCAAGCGGCGGATTCAGCCCCTCGTAAGATTCAGGTGCAAGACTGGTTTCATCGTCGCATGAGGGCCACGCATGGCAAACAGGTTTTTGCCCATGCACCAGAGCCACGCGACCATCGGCCTGCAAGCCACGCTGCGCAAGGCCGACAGCGGTTTTCAATTCGAGAGACATGAGGAGACGTCATGCAATACGAGGATTTCTATCGCCGTTCCATCGAGCAGCCTGAAGCCTATTGGGCAGAAGAAGCGCAGCGCATTCATTGGGACAAACCGTTCACCCGCACGCTCGATTATTCCCGCGCACCGTTTGCGCGCTGGTTCATCGGCGGCACCACCAATCTTTGCCACAACGCGGTGGATCGCCATCTGGGCGAGCGGCCGCATCAGGCGGCGCTGATCGCCATCTCCACCGAGACCAACACCGAACGCGTCTACGACTTCGCCGAGCTGCATCGCGAAGTGCAGGCCATGGCCGCCACCATGCTGTCGCTGGGCGTGCGGCGCGGCGACCGCGTGCTGATCTACATGCCGATGATCGCCGAGGCGGTCTTCGCCATGCTGGCCTGCGCCCGCATCGGTGCGGTGCATTCGGTGGTGTTCGGCGGCTTTGCCTCCAACAGCCTGGCCTCGCGCATCGATGATGCGCAGCCGATCCTGATCGTCTCGGCTGATGCCGGTTCGCGTGGCGGCAAGGTGATTCCGTACAAGGGTTTGCTGGACGAAGCGATCAACCTGGCGCAGCACAAGCCGCAGAAGGTCTTGCTGGTGGATCGCGGTCTGGCGGAGATGGCGCGCACGGCGCAACGCGACGTCGATTACGCGCCCTTGCGTGAACAACACCTGGACCAGCCGGTGCCGGTGGCCTGGCTGGAATCGAATGAAACCAGCTACGTGCTCTATACCTCCGGTACCACCGGCAAGCCCAAGGGCGTGCAGCGCGACGTGGGCGGCTACGCGGTGGCGCTGGCCTCGTCCATGCAACACATCTTCTGCGGCAAGCCGGGCGAGACCTACTTCTGCACCTCCGATATTGGCTGGGTAGTGGGCCACTCCTACATCGTCTACGGGCCGCTCATTGCGGGCATGGCGACGGTGCTTTATGAAGGCTTGCCGATCCGGCCCGATGCGGGCATCTGGTGGAGCATCGTCGAGAAATACAAGGTCACGCGCATGTTCTCCGCACCGACGGCCATCCGCGTACTGAAGAAACAGCCGGCCGAATGCATGGAGCGCTACGACACGTCCTCGCTCAAGGCGCTTTATCTGGCCGGCGAGCCGCTGGATGAAACGACGTCGAGCTGGATCTCGGGCGCGCTGAAGGTGCCGGTCATCGATAACTACTGGCAGACCGAATCGGGCTGGCCCATCATCTCGATTGCCAAGGGCATCAGCGACAAGCCCACGCGCCTGGGCAGTCCCGGGGTGCCGATGCCGGGCTATCGGCTGGCCATCCTGAACGAAGCGACCGGCGAGCCTTGCGCGGCTGACGAGAAGGGCGTGGTGGCCATTGAAGGCCCGCTGCCGCCGGGCTGCATGCAGACCGTCTATGGCGACGATGAGCGCTTCGTCAACACCTACTGGCGCAGCCTGCCGCGCGAGGTCTACTCGACCTTCGACTGGGGCATCAGGGACAAGGACGGTTACTACTTCATCCTGGGCCGCACCGATGACGTCATCAACGTGGCTGGCCATCGGCTGGGCACGCGCGAAATCGAGGAGAGCATCTCCAGCCATCCCAACGTCTCCGAGGTGGCCGTGGTCGGCGTGGAAGACAAGCTCAAGGGGCAAGTCGCGATTGCCTTCGCCATTCCCAAGCAGGCCGATGCGATTGCCACGCCCGAGGGGCGCCGTGCGCTGGAAGCGGAAATCATGGGCGTGGTGGACAAGCAGATCGGCGCAGTGGGCCGCCCAGCGCGGGTGTTTTTCGTCAGCGGCTTGCCCAAGACGCGTTCGGGCAAGCTCTTGCGCCGGGCCATCCAGTCCATCTGCGAAGGACGCGATCCGGGCGACCTGCCCACCATCGAGGATCCGGCGGCGCTGGAGCAGGTGCGGGCGGTCATCAAGGAGTGACTCGCACTTCCCTCATGAAGGCACGGCGTCCCTGCAGCGGAGCAGGGACGCCGTGCCTGGCGTAATTTGGTTACACTGACGGCTTTCGCTTTTCCACGATTGCGTCCCGCCCATGTCGCCCACCATCCGCCCGGCCACCGCTGCCGATGCTCCCGCCCTCTGCGGCATCTACAACCATTACGTGCAGACCACCGTGATCAGCTTCGAGACCGAAGCGGTCAGCGTCGAGACCATGGCCGCGCGCATTGCCGATGTGCAGGCTGATTTCCCCTGGCTGGTCTTTGAAGAGCAGGGCGAGGTGCTCGGCTATGCCTATGCCAGCAAGTGGAAGCCGCGTGCGGCTTACCGGCACTCGGTGGAGAGCTCGGTCTACCTGCGCCACGATGCGGGCGGACGCGGCATTGGCAAGCAGCTTTATCGCGAACTCATTGCGCAGTTGAAGCCCCTGGGCGTGCATCTGGTCATCGGGGGCATTGCCCAGCCCAATCCGGCCAGCGTGGCGCTGCATGAGAGCGTGGGCTTCGTGGCCTGTGGCGTCTTTACGGAAGTGGGTTACAAGATGGGACGCTGGATCGACGTGGGATACTGGCAACTCAAACTGCAAGAGGCCCAATGATGAGATCGACCCGAGCCGCCAGCGCCATCGAGCGCCTGAACGAACGTACCGAATCGCGCGAGTACTCCATGCTGCGCACCTCCGATGAACGTTTCATCCTGACCCGGCGCGTGGCCGGGCAGCCGCTGGAGAAGCTCAACGAGGCCATGGAGCTGGATGATTTCGTGCGCTTCGTCAATGGCCAGGGACCGCAAAAGGCCAAGCGCGTGAGCAAGCTGGATGTGCAGTTCGAGAAGAACATGCGCAACAAGAAAGAACAAACGCCACCTGAAGGTGGTGTTGAATAAATCCTCATGCGCTTGAACGCAAAACGGCAAATGATATAAATCATTTGCCGTTTTTTTTTATGGCTGGAGGGGTATGTGCCTCAGTCCGCCAGGGTGGCGATCACCGGTGCGTGATCCGAGGGTTGTTCCCACTTGCGCGGGACCTTGTCGATGACGCAGGCGGTGCAGCGCGGCACCAGTTCTTCAGACAGCAGGATGTGGTCGATGCGCAGGCCGCGGTTGAGGCGGAAGCCCATCTGGCGGTAGTCCCACCAGCTGTACATCTTTTCCGGTTGTTCGAAGAGGCGATAGGAATCCGTCAGGCCCAGGGCCTGTAGTTTGCGGAAGGCTTCACGTTCCGGTTCGGAGACCAGCACCTGCCCTTGCCAGGCGACCGGGTCATGCACGTCGCGGTCTTCGGGGGCGATGTTGTAGTCGCCCAGCAGGGCCAGGCGCGGGTTCTTCGCCTTTTCCTGGGCCAGCCATTCGTGCAGGGCGGCCAGCCAGCTGAGCTTGTAGGGATACTTTTCGGATTCCAGCGACTGGCCGTTGGGAATGTAGGCACAGACATAGCGCACGCCTTCGATGGTGGCGGCGATGATGCGCTGCTGTTCGTCGGGGAAGAGCGGATTGTTCTTGACCACGTCGGTCATCGGATGGCGCGACAGGATGGCCACGCCGTTGTAGGTCTTCTGGCCTGAGAACTCGACCAGGTAGCCGGCGGCGGCGATCTCGGCTGCGGGGAACTTGTCGTCGGTCAGTTTGGTTTCCTGCAGGCAGAGCACGTCGACCGGGTTTTCTTCCAGCCATTTCAGCACTTGCGGCAGGCGGACCTTGAGGGAGTTGACGTTCCAGGTGGCGATTTTCATGGTATATGCAAAGTCCTTATCTAGTGCTGATTTGCGCGGTATGGGTAGCTGAAGAATCTGTCTAGCTACCCACCTAGCTACCCACCCTCGAAGGCTTGGACGCGCGCGCAAAGTGTTGCTAAGGCGCCACTATAGCATCAGCAGCTGACCTTGTTCTTCTCGATCATGGCAGCAATGCTTGCAGCTGTGATGCCACTGGAACGCTTGCCGATCTTTACTAGTTCTAGGGTGCCTTCTTTAGCCAGGCGATAGATCGTGGCACGCGAGACCCCCAATTTGGCCTCTGCGACGTTGATGCGATACAGGAGCGGCCCACTCATCTCCGGCAGTTTCGTAACGATAGTCATTATTTGATCCTTTGAAATTCAATCACCCATACCCACGGGTTTCTATCCCAGCTTCCCGCGTCGCCAATGCTTTCCCATACGTAGCAAAATGCCTCGGGCGGAGTTTCAATCAGCGGAGGTTTCTCAACTCCCCAGCGGGTGGTGTTCTTTACGTCATGCGTCGGCCCGTATTCAAAATCCTGTTGCCGCGATGCAGTCACCTCTTTTTCGGTCAGCATCAGGAGAAGCTGGCAAGGCAGTGAGGCTTTTAATCCCTGGCATGGATTCTCCCCCTGTCGATGAGATTGGCGCTGTAGTCGCTCAGGCAGAGACGTCTAGCCTTGCCGTTCGGAGTATTGCGACGTCGATCACCAGCATCATCGCAAGTGAGGATGTCTGCCAGCGGGACGCCACGAAACATTCCGGACGGCTCGTTATCCAGCTCCACCCAGGCGAACCGCTCGCCGTTCCCCAGGTGCTGACGAATGATCGACACATAGCCTGCCAGCACGCCGTCATCGGGTGTGTTGAACGTAATGCGGTCCAGGGCCTGCGGTGGCAGCATGACGAAATCACGCTGTTTCGGCTGCTTGGCGAAATACTTGGCAGCGTAGCCTTCGGCGCGGTAAGACAGGGCGGGATTGGTGGTTGTGGTTGCGTTCACTTCTGGTTCTCCTGAATGGCCGTAACGGAACACACGCCAAAGCGATCGACGGCGGCGGCGATCACGTCGCAGCTATGGGCTGCGATGGCGGTGTAAGAATGGCGTGCGCTGGCAGTGCGCACGACGACACGAAACGCGGTCATGGGGCGTTCCCTTTCGTTGGGTTGGTATCAATCGGAAGTTCGGTTACATCGAGCCGGCCGGCGCGCCAGTCGGCCACCTGACGCGGCGTGCCGAGGCGCGGTGACTTGTCCGGCACAGGCACCACGCGTGGCCAGGGGCACGCCTTGATGGCATCCCAGGCGGCAAGGGCTCGGCGCTGTTCATCGGCGGTCATGGCTGGCCCTGGCCATGTCGGCATGTCGTCTATCACCGGCCGGGGCCAGGGGCATGCGCCCAAGGCGAGCCAGGCATGATTGATCTGCGCGGCCTGGTCGGGCTTGAACATGACCGGCGCTGGTGATGTCTTCGGTTCGAAGGACACATCCGCCGCAAAGTCAGGCCCGGCGGGCTGCGTACAGTTATTTACACGAGTCCAAGGGAACCCCGAACCCGCCTGTGCGCGGGCGTCGTCTCCTTGAACTGGCGTCCATGTGTGGCGAACGGACTTAAAAACCACACCGACCATCTGGCGGCACTGGACGCCATAGGGCATGACCCGCTCGCACTCTTCATAGCGGCCAGTCACAGTCTTGGTTTCCTTGGCCAGCGTGACCATGAGATCGTCGCGTTTCACCAGTGCGCCGCCCTGTGCACGCAGATAATTTGCCCAGCACGCGCGCTTCTCGCCCTCGACCTTTTGTACGGCATCCCATGCGGCGGCCATGGCCGGAGGAGCCTGTTTGACCATTTCTGCCGGCACGCGGCGCAGCTCGCGCCAGACGCTCACAGGTGCGCCACCCCATTGCTGGAACTGGCGAATACCCCAGCGGGCGGCCCAAGCTTCCACACGGGCCGAGGGCGTCAGCTCACGATCACCCGCCATATCGGTGGTGATGAGGTAGCCTTCTTTGGTCTTGTGGTCCGCCACGCCATCGATGTTCTTCGCCACGTACTTAGCGATATAACCAGCAGCACTGCCTTTCGCCCAATCAATGCGTTTCACGTCCAGGCGGCGCTTGAATGCGCCCGGTTCGCCGCGATCCACGCGCCAGGCGTATCTCTTCATGACGCGGATAGCGCGGCTGGCAACGTCCTTGACGTGCGGTGTGGTGTAGTCCGGCAGCGCGCGTACGAACACCAGCATGTGCCAGTGAGGACAACCATCGTGATGCGGTTCAGCGATACGGAAGCCGTACAGACCGATGCCGCGGCGAGCCAGCGCCGAGCGTGCCAGCGCTGTCATCTTTCCGAGGTACTTATTGGCAGTGCGCGGGTCCGACCCGTCATATTTCGGATTCGGCTTGCCGGTATGCAGCGTGGCATGGAAGCGCGATGGGCAAGACCAAGTGAGGAACAGACCCTGATCGTTGCACTCCTTTGCAATGATCTCGAAACCATTGATGCGCAGCATGAGTTCGCCGCGACGAATGGTCTTGTTCGCAGTCGTCTTCTCGGCCAGCTCGGCAATACTGAATTCCTGCCCAGCCTCATTGCGCACAATGGTCGCTTCCAGCGCGGCTGCATTTCTTCTGTTCTGCGCCAGCCGAGAGAGTACGGCATCGTTACTGGCATAGGGCTCACCGTGGTAATGGACGTAGCCCAGGCGGATATTGCCACCCTCAAAGGCGCGGCCGACGACCTTGCGCAGTTGCCTGCGCCACCAGCGCGGATCCACGACACGCGCAATGATGGCGCGCAGATCGTCATCATCCACTTCAGGCATATCAATGCCGTAGTCACTACACTCCTGCTCGATGAGGTCGCGTGCGTGGGTGTCAGAAATCGCTTTCCACAAGACCTTTTTGACGTTCTCGGCGGCTTTCTCGGCCGTGGCGCAAATATCGGCATCATCCTGCGACAGATCCACGCCGGCCGGCACATACTGCTCAGCGAATTCGCGGACGAACTGAACGGCGACCGGTTCGAAAATCTTGTTCCAGTGCCATACCGACATCAGTTCCAGTGCCTGGCTCACGACACGTCCGCGCCACTTCAGCGGAATACGTGCCAGCTCCCCGGCAAATTGCCGAGACTCCACGAAGGCCCGATGCCGACGCCGTGTCTTCGCATCGACTGTTCTAGACTGCATTGAGAGCTCTTTCATACGTCGTAATGGCGCGCAGCACCGCATGGCGCATGGCCAGGCGTTCAGCTTCAGTGAAGGAGTGAATAGGAGATTCCCAGCGATCCGCCGAAAGGCCCGCCAGGGCCAGGATGTGCCGGCGCACTGGCTTTGCCATCGCCGCCCAGGAATAAGCAATGCCGGTTTGGAGATTGGGCCGCCGCCGGTTGCGCAGCAGCGAAATGGATTTCTCTAGCTCAGCCTTAGCGGCTTCGTTGCCCGGAGGCGTGGGCACCCATGCCGCACGCTCGCGCAGCAGGTCCGATGCCGGACGGAATGACGCATGGTCCTTAATTCGTGCACCGCGCATCATTACCCCCGCACCAGCCCGAGAGCCACCAGAAGTGAGGGAGCAAGCAGCAATAACACAGCGATGCCGTGAGCGATCACAGTACGCATTACCATGTCCCCATCAGACCGCCGAGGCGCTGCAAGCGCTGGACGAGGCGGGCCGAAATAACGTTCTTCCCTTGCCAGATTACATTCCACTGCAGTTCGTCCTGCAGCACCGCTTTGCGCAGCAGCATGCGTTGGGCGCATTGAAATTCCTTGATGTCGTCGCCCATGCGAAGCCGCAGCGAGGCGAGGGCAAGCGTTGTCTGTTGCTGATCGAGAGCCATGTGAGGTTTCTTTAGGGTGAGCGAATCCCGCGTGCGCCAAACGGCGCACGACAGGTCTTAGTCAATTTGGGGTTCAGCGACCGGCTAGGCGGTCAGCAGCAAGTCAGGCAGTACCTGTTCCTTGTGGGGCGAGGTACGCACGGGGCGAGATGGGAAGGCTCACCTCGGGATTGGGCATGGCCGACAGGGAAACGGTACGAGAAATCTCCAGCGTGGCCACGAAGGTGTGGCCGCAATCGACGTTCTGGCATCGATAGGTGATTTCCTTCATCAGCGTAGACATGGTCCGGCTTTTGGCTGCACGCACAGGGCTTTGACAATGAGGGCACGGCAGGCTGATTACACGCATGTTGTTTTCTTTCCCTTGATGGCATAGAGTGCACGCCCCTTGCCTGTAACACGTTTGATACCTTCTCGAACAGATTGCGCTAGAGCGAACTCTGCGGCCTGTTCAATCGTGTCGAAGCCTTCTCGCATCATGATCACTTCCAAGGCTTCGACTAACGCAGGATGGGTGAACGGCAGTTCGAGATCAGGCATTGCGAGGCACTGAAAAGTGGCTCGTGAGCGCCTTGGCTTGCACATTCTGCTCGGATAAGATCGGCATCGAATAGGATTGCGCCAGGGCGATGGCCTGATGCATCAACAGATCATGAGCCAGCGTGGCCAGGTTTTCACCCTGGTACTGGGCCAGGGCTTTCATGATGTCGTAGTTGTCGTCGTTGACGCGCACTACGATGCGGCGATGACGGATTTTGCGGGGATCGTCGTACATGGCAGCCTCCGATGCTCAAGCCCGTTGGGCCTTGACGTCTTTGTCGTAGGCCGCCATGCCGCGCAAGATCAGCAGACGCACAAAAGAAGAGCGCGTGCGTAAATCCTGGCGGGCCAACTCAGCCAGTCTTTGCTCTTCATCAGCTTCAAGGCGGAAGGTAACGGCCACCGAAGTATCGGTATGGGGGCGGGATACGTGCTTGGAGAGAGTAGGCATATGGGATAATTGGTTGTACACGTCACTTAGCAATGACGTGAATATTAGTTCTCAAAAACGTACCTGTCAAACAAATATTTGCGCAATGAGTACCTTTGGTCAAAGATTAAAAGATGAGCGTAAGCGCCTAGGCCTTACTCAACCGGAGTTTGCTGCCGTCGGTGGGGTGGAAAAGGGAGCGCAAATCAATTATGAGCAAGACAAGCGCTTTCCAAGCGCGGACTATCTAATTGCCGTTGCAGCGCTTGGTGTTGACACTCAGTATGTGTTACTTGGTGTTCCGGCTTCCGACGGGTTGACGGAAGACGAGTCGGAGCTTCTGGTGGGATATCGGAAGTTGGATCTTCGTGCGAAGGCTCGCGTCCTTGGCGTGATCGAAGGAGCGAGCGATACAAATACATCTGCGCCCGCTCCCAAAGGCCGAGCGAACATCACCATCCACGGCGGAGTCGGGCAACAAATTCACGGCGAAACCTTTAAAAAGGTCGTTGGTCCTCAGATGGTCAAAGCCCCGTCTAAGAAGAAATAGATTTCTAATTTCTCGTGAATTAGAACATTGCCTTTGCGATGTCGGCGGAAGGCTGCATTAAAGATTGTTTTTGGGAAGTAGGGTAGGAATGGTAAGAAAAATTAATATTCGGGGGAATGTTTCTCAGCTGATCAATGGGGATGTGCATAGTGTCACCGGACCCACGACCACTGAGACTCGGAATTCGAGTGACGTAAAAGAAACAGAAAATTCCCAAAGGATCACTGAATTTCAGCGGAAAAGAATCAACGTATTAGTGAAAGAATGGTCGGCAATTTCCGGTGAAAAGGAAGTCGAGATTTATAAGATCTTTATGAAAGATTTTGGAATCCGGTATTTTCGCGAGCTCCCGATTGAGCATTATTCAACCGTGAAAGAAACACTAGAGGAATGGATTGCGGCTAGCGCTGCCAAGGCGCGCCCTGTTGCGGTCCCAGAGGTCGGAAAAGTGGTGCAAAGTGAAAGAGCGCAGCATCAACATGGATGTCCCACTTGCCTGGAAAAAGATGCATCTTTTACACGAGCTCAAAGGGAGCTATTGGCGCTGCGAGCGTTGGCTTTTGCGATCTCAGTGTTATGCGGGTGGCTGCTCTACAAGATGCCAACTCAAGGCTAGTTTATCTGTAAGCCGGTTAGAGCCTTTAAGTGTTTTTTCTTAAAGGCTCAATTCACAGTAATTACCTGAGTCCTACTTTTTGCCATTAATGAGTCGTGCTCAAATAATCACGTATAGCTATGAGGCTATCGCGTTGCGTAGCGCCATAACGATTGAGACCGTCTTTTCCAAAACTTCCTCCTGGGTATTTAAACCAAAGTCTTCTTTGAGTTGAACTAAACTCTCACGCGTCGTCAGGCTAACGCGGACGTTAAGTCTGCCGCCGGGCTCGGAAATGAAGCCGGGTTGTTTTTCCTTCAGCTTATTCTTCGATCCTTTTGGTCTGCCCATTCGGTTCTCCTTTTAGATAGCTTACACGAGACAAGCTGACCTGTTTCTCTGTTGCTTTGAATAGACCGCTGCTTCATGTGTTAGTTGCCTGAGGCGGCCGAACGCCCTTCGGCAAAATATGTGTAAATTCTGGCTTGGCTCCACAGTGAAGGCTAATCACCATCCTTAATGCTCTGCATACCCACATGCCCGAGCGCGCCAGCAAGTTGTAGGCGCGCCGTACGCCAATCAGCTAGTGCCTGAACGCGTTGTTTGCGCGCAGTTGCTAGGGCGGATTGGGTACTAAGTAACTCAATCACATTGCCTACACCTGATAGATAGCGATGCAGAGATGCGTCATAGGATTTCTGAGCAATATCCAGTAGAGATGCACTATTGCCGACGTTTTCCGTGGCCGTGCGTAAGGCTTGCTCACTCGACCAAACATTTGATACGACCTTACGCCGAGCCTCATCCAAAGTAACCTTCGCGAGTTCAGCTTGAGCCTGAGCTTGTTTTACTTGGTAGGTCCGGTTGAAGCCGTCAAAGATTGGCACATTTACTTGAATGCCGAGATATTTCTCGCTGGCCCAGGCTGGCAATCCCGGTTGTCCTATCGAAGGGCTGACGGGTTGATTATTCCAACTGTATTTGCCAATCATGCTGACGTTCGGCAGTCCCTCCGCCTTCGCTTGGTCAACCTTGGCTAACGCAGCTTGCCATTGCGCAAGCGCCGTTCTTACACTCGGATGCTCTTCCCTCGCTCGTGCTATTAGCTCGTCCAATGAGCGATTGAAGTCGGAGATAGGCATGATCATTTCCTCGATATCTGGCACCCGGATATCCGCTCTCGGATCCATATCTATGTCAGACATCAGTGCGCCGATTGCAATTAGCCAATCCCCCTGCGCTTTGGTGCGGCTGAATACAGCCTGAGCATATACCGTTTGCGCCTGAAGCTGATCGCTGATCGGCGCAACCCCGTTGTTCACTCTGCCGCTCGCAGCGGCAAGACTTTCCTTGGAGATGTTCTCTATATCGGTGGATGCCGCCAGGCTGCCAAAGGCAGCCTGAGCTGCGTAAAAGTCCTTGGCGACGTTCAGGAAGGTCTCCTGCAAGACTTGATCATGGTTGGCCTGAGCGGCGGCCAAAAGCTGTTCAGCGTTTCCTAGTGCGGCACGGCGTGCACCAAAATCATAGAGAAGCAAATTCAAAGATGCGCTGTAGGCACGCTCAGTCGCTTTTTGCTGAGAACTGAGTGCAGGGAAATCTTGTACGCTGGTTGTATTGTCGTTACGAGTCTTTTGCCAGGAACCAGTCAAGGTAGGTAAAAACGGGGCCTTGGCAACGCCTACGGCAGCAGCCTGAACTTTGATGGAGGTCCACGCCGCACGCGTCTTCGGGTTGCTACATAGAGCTCGTTCCAGTGCCTCACCAAGCTCCAGCATCTCCCCAAGTGCATCGAATACACAGGTATCCTTCTTGTCCGTGCCTTCCAGCATCATCCCAGAGGGTTCTGGCGGAATCGCCAGGTCAGTGCGAAATATATCGACTGCCTTGACCGGTGCTGGCTGCGATAGAAGAACAGCGTTCACAATCAAGAGCCAGAGCCAATGTCGACGTGCGGTACGTTTAACGTTCACGCATGCTCTCCTGCGCCGTCTGTACCAGAGGGTCAAGGAAGTAATGTGCCACACTGCGCTTTCCTGTCTTGATCTCCGCTGTTACTTCCATCCCGGAAGTCAAATTGACCCATTTATCATGGATGCGGATCTTGTTGCTGGCTAGCTGAATGCGTGCCGGAAAAGTAAGGCCGAGCTTCTTATCTTGTACCGCGTCGTTGGAAACCGAGACGACGGTTCCTGTCAGGTAGCCATATTGGGTATAAGGGAAGGCTTCCAGCTTGACCACCGCCTGCTGTCCAGCCTTGACGAAGCCAATGTCTTTATTTTCGACACTGACCTCTACCTCTACGCCATCGTCAGGAACAATCACCATCACCTGCTGAGCGGCTGAAGCGACGCCGCCCAAGGTGTGGATAGCCAATTGCTGGACGGTACCCGCCACCGGCGCGGTAAGTCGCATGAGATTTTGGCGCGACTGTGCTTTGGTCTCATTGTTTGCGTCCTGGGTGAACTGTTGACTGGCCTTGTCCAAGAAATCGAGCTGCTCGCGACGGAACTGCGAGTTCAAAGCCCCTATTTCTGCTCTTTGTTGTTGTATTGCCGCGTTGAGCTGACGCGCATGACTGCGCAACGCTACCAATTCATGCTCTTGTCCCAACGCGGTCTGCTCCTTGTCGAGATAGTCGTTTTTTGCGACATACTTGTCCGCTAACAGCGCTTGGTAGTTGTTGGCTTGCTGGCGGGCCAACGGCGCGGTCGCCTCCAGCTTTGCAATTTCCTTGTTGGTGTTATCCAGTTCGGCGACACGCTTGGCCAGCTCAGCCTCGGCGCTGGCGGATTTGTCCTGATATTCACGATAAAAGCCGTCGGCGAAATGTTGAGCTTGTTGCTGATCCTCCTCCGTGGCACCCACCACGATCGACACCTTCGGCGACTGTTGGGTGCGCTGAGCATCTAGCAGGGCCTGGGATCTGGCCATCGCTAACTGAGCGCTGATCTTTGCTGAACGCGCATTGTCGGCATCTGCGGCGGCCTGAGTCGGATCGAGTTCCATTAATGTCGCTCCTGCGGCCACGCGCTGACCGTCATGCACCCAAATATGCCGAACCACGCCAGTGATCGCCGGTTGAATGATCTTCACTCGTGCATCCGGCAGGAGTTTTCCCTTAGCCGCAGCAACGATGTCCAGTTGGCCAAACAGTGCTATCACTACCACTATCATTGCCAGCAAGACGATGATACGCATCGCCCATCGTGGTGCCGGATGTACAGGTGTTTCGACCAGTTCGAGATTCGAGGGGAGAAATGCTAGTTCGTGCGAGAGCCGGGTCTTGCTATCAAGCTGCCGGCGTATTGACCATGCGGCCCTGAATACGGAGTAATAACGGTGAGCTAGATCTGCTAGTGCAGTGAGTTGAATAAATCGCATGTGGAAGCTCGTTCAACTATTCTGCAAGGAAACCAGATGAGCGTAATATCCCGCTTGTGCAAGGAGCTGCTCATGACTTCCACTCTCCACGATCACACCCTTATCCATAGCAATGATGCAGTCCGCGTACCGAACAGCCGTCAGTCGATGGGCGATGATGATTACGGTACGGCCCTGGCACATGGAGCGCATATTCTGCTGGACGATCCGTTCAGTTTCGAAGTCGAGCGCACTGGTGGCCTCGTCAAAAATCAAGATGCGTGGATTGCTGACTAGAGCACGCGCTATAGCAATTCGTTGGCGCTGCCCTCCGGATAACCCCGCCCCGTGCTCGCCCACAAGCGTGTCATAACCTTGCGGTAGCTCTAGAATAAAGTCATGGGCACCAGCTAGCGTCGCAGCGTGCATTACCTGTTCCAGAGGAATGCCTGCATCAGTGACGGCAATGTTGTCTCTGATCGAACGATTGAAAAGGATGTTTTCCTGAAGTACCACACCGATCTGCCTTCGCAACCATGCCGGATCGGCTAGGGCAAGGTCAATGCCGTCGACACGTACTCGTCCATGCTCAGGGACGTAAAGGCGCTGCAGCAGCTTGGTCAAGGTACTCTTGCCAGAGCCGGAGCGACCGACGATCCCAATGACTTGGCCCGGCTGGATATGCAGTGAAACTCCGTTGAGAATAGGTGGACCATCGGCACGGTAACGAAAGCGGATGTCCTCGAAGCTGACATCGCCTTTGATCGGCGGTAACGCCTGCCGGCTCTGCGGAAGTTCGTTCCGAGTATTGAGGATGTCCCCGAGACGCCGCATCGAAAGCCCGACCTGCTGAAAATCCTGCCATAGCTGAGCCAATCGCAATACGGGAGCGGCAACGCGTTGTGACATCATGTTGAACGCGATCAACTGACCGACCGATAGTTTTCCGTCGATGACTAGCTTCGCACCAAAATACAAAGTCAGTAGCGTGACGAGCTTGCCGATGAATTGAATAAGCTGTTGCCCCAGATTGCTCAAGGAGCTAACGCGAAAACCAGCCGCCACATAGGCGGAAAGTTGGTCATCCCAGCGTCGTATGAACTGCGGCTCGACCGCCATCGACTTAACTGTTTCCGCGCTGGACACGGCTTCCACCAGAAACGACTGGTTATCGGCGCTGCGAGCAAACTTTTCATTGAGACGGGTTCGTAATGCCGGATTAATCGCTGCAGAGATCACGGCATATATCGGCAGCGAAACAACAACGATCAGAGTGAGCCAGACACTGTAAAAGCACATTACAGCAATGAAGATTACTGAGAAGATCAAGTCCAGCACAGCGGTAAGAGCCTGGCCAGTTAGAAAGTTGCGGATGTTTTCGAGCTCGCGCACCCGTGCCACCGTATCACCCACGCGCCTAGCCGCGAAATAGCTGAGGGGCAAGGTGAGAAGATGGCGAAAAAGCCGAGCACCTAGCTCGACGTCAATACGATTGGTCGTGTGAGAGAAAACGTAGTTTCGCAACCCGGTCAGGAGGATTTCGAATATGGCGCTGACTAGAAGAGCGAAGCAGACAACGTTCAAGGTACTGAATGCCCGGTTGACAAGCACCTTGTCCATGACGACTTGAAACATCAATGGCGAGACCAGACCGAACAACTGCAGCACAGCCGATACAGCAAACACTTCCAGCAGCAATCGACGGTATTTGACGACCGCAGGAATGAACCAGGAGAAATCAAAGCGAGCAAGATCACCGGCCAGCGAAGCGCGGGAGGCAAACAGCAGCATGCGTCCCAGGCTCCGTGTCGTCACTTCATCGGCGGGAACCTGTCGAGGGGAATTCTCATTGAGCTCAAGAATCAATGCCTTTTCTTCGGTTCCACCTGCAAGGATGAAGTGCTGCCCATTTTGGCAGAGCACTAGGGCAGGGAAGGGCGTACTGGAAATGCGGTCTGACGCAAGCCTCACGCTACGTGCCTTCAGGCCAATGGAGCGCGCGGCCAGCACTAGATCCGATTCTGTCGCCGCTCCGTTGGTGATAGCGAACTGATGGCGGAGCTGCTCTGCATCGGCCGCGATGCCATGAAATCGGGCGATCAATATGAGCGCGGCGAGACCCGGATCATATTCCGATCCGAATGGTGTTGATGCCATTTTCTGCACGACTTTCCTTAGCCACTCGATATCAAAAGATTTGGCAGCTTCTTAGAGAGGAAGTCTTCTGCTTAGCAGGGTTGGCAAGGCAGAAGACTTCGAAGGTGGCGCTACGAAGAAATGCTCAATGAGGCGTCGCGAGAAGGGTCTGTTGCGCCGTGGATAGATCTGGAGAGATCACGGTACTGGATGAACTTTCAGGAGAATACGAGGCCATTGCCTGAATCAGCTGAGTTACCTTGTTTGCTGCGCCAGCCGAAGCGTCTGTATTGAAGACAAGATCAACGCCAGCGATATCGCCGGTCTCGCCGCTGGCCAGCATATATCGGCCGTCACTCAAGATAGTGTTGCCGTTGCTATTCTCGTGGACAGTGCTCGCATTCAGATCAATCCCCGTGATGCCAAGTTGGTCGAGACTCATTAGTTGTCCTTGCTGAAACTGTCCCGTACCAGTGGTATCTACCCAGACCTTCAAGTCTCCCCACAGCGAATCGCTGCCGTTTAGCCATCCCTTGCTCGTGCCATCGACTGCTTGAGCAAGCGCTTGCAAGGCGCTGAACCCTGCTACTAACTGATGGTCTTGCTTTACTACAGTAGAATCAGCCGCGTCGTTAGGGTCGTAGACTAGGTAACCTTCTCCCGCAGTTCCCCATCCGGTCTTGACCGCTTGCCCTGAATTTTGCATATCGAAAACAGCAGCGGTGTTGCTGAGGCCCTGCGTTTTAACCGGATCTTTGTTGAGACTGAGAATAAGGGGATCGTCATCGTCGTTAAACGGGTCGTCTGGCATGTCTGGAGACGAAGGCGCATCTAAAGTTCCCCCATAATCAACAGTATCGCCGTCCCCGCTCGGTGTTGGAGTTACATCGCCTTGGCCTTCAATAATTTCCGAGTCATCTGATCCACTACTGAAGGTTTCATCATAATTTCCAGTGACAAGAGTTCCGTCGGATATGCCAGAGACATAAGTATTATCGTTTCCGCTGCCTGTGACGTAAGTTGAATCGCCCTGACCTTGGATATAGCTGTCATCCTTCCAGCCACCAACAACGGTTTCGTCATAGTTTCCAGTGACCGTCGTCCCATCGCTAGTACCTGTTACATAGGTGTCGTCGTTTCCACTTCCGGAGACGTTGGTGCTGTCACCTTGACCTTTGATGAAACTGTTGTCCATCCAGCCGCTGACGTTTGTTTGATCGTAATTTCCGGACACTTCGGTTCCATCGCTCGTTCCGGAAACATAGGTGTTGTCGTTCCCACTGCCAGTCACATAGGTCGAGTCGCCTTGACCATTAATGAAACTAGTGTCCTGCCATCCATTCACGGCTGTCTGATCATAATTTCCTGAAACCACCGTGCCATCACTGGTGCCGGAAACGTAGGTATTGTCGTTTCCACTTCCGGTTACGTAAGTCGAATCGCCTTGGCCTTGAATCGAGCTGTTATCCTTCCAGCCGCTGATGGTCGTCACATCATAACTTCCTCTTACAGTCGCTGTGTCACTGGTACCCGCGACAGAAGTATTATCGTTGCCGCTACCCGTAACAGTGACAATATCGTTTTGACCGTTGATGCCGGTAGAATCCTTCCAGCCGCTGACATTCACCAAGGTCCCAGTTCCTGTTGCGGTCGTGCTGTCGCTGGTCCCAGAGATATTGAGAGTGTTGCTGTAGCCTGACTCGGTCGTCGTAACGCCCGCGCCACTTACGTTTAAAGTGTTTCCGGCGCCCGCAACGGTTACCGTGGAATTATCGCTCGCACTAACTACGTCCGTGGAGCCATTCAGAACTACGGCGCTGCCAGAGCCGACTACTAGAGATCCATTGTTGAGCGTAGCGGTAACTGATCCGCCTGAGACGGTTAGAGTGCTACCCGTACCTAGATTGATCCGCTCTCCTTCACCTTCAGTCGCCACGGCGATATTCGTACCGCCGTTGATATTGTCACTAGCCCCATTAAGAGTGATATGGTCATTCATCCCAGCGATGCTTACAGCGTCGCCATTGCCATTGACAATCAATCCATTACTATTTCCTACAGAAATAGCGTTAGCACTACCGTTGATGGTTACATCCGCTCCGTCCGCAAGACTGATAGCCGCGTTGCTTAAGTTCGCAACGGCTGATGTGCCACTTATGGCGTCATTCACGTCTCCATTGGAGGCGCGGGTGATAACTTGCTCGTTTTCTGAGATTCCGGAAGTCTGAAAATTTTTAATGTCATCTATTGATGATCCGTCGGCATTATTCACCGAGCTCTGCTCTGAATTGTTATTGCTATCTATCTGTTCTGCGCTCGTTAATTTCCCGTCACTTCCAGTGACTGACTGGTTGTAGGTCCCATTGCTATATGTTGTCACTGCTCCGCTACCATCGGTATGTGTAACTGTACTCTGGAAGTTACCCGGTGCTGAATATACGTCAGTCCCTTTTGATCCGTCACTTGATGTCCAAGAGTCACTTAGTAGAGTCCTATTTCCGTTTCCATCAGCTGCAGAATAATGACCCGTGATCGTGCAAGTATATTCGTCGTTATCTCCGCATTCTTCTGTTGTCGTTATTGTTTGACCGCCATTTTGGGCTTCAAGGCCGTTCAGAATTTTTGCCGCGCTTCCCGCTTGCCATTCAGGTAGCGAAAATGCAGAAATATTTGTGGCTAGAGGTGTCCCTGTCTGGCGGCTTACGTAATCAAACATTCCGTCTACAAAGGACTCACAATTGTTTCCGAAAAAACCTTGGACGGAAAACATGCCTCCCAAAACGTTGTAATTCGTATCGGCGGAAGAGAGGGTCGTGTCGATGTTCTGCGCGCCGGCAGCAGATAATGAATTTAGATTTTTACCAGACGCCAGGTTTTCAATACTATTTCCATAAGTAAGTGCTGCTTGCACCTGAGCATCTGTGAGTGGCGCACTTTGAGCAAAAACTATTCCGCTTAGATAAGTTTGGCCATCGGTTTCTGTAACCGTTCCGGCTCCAAACGGAGTGCCTTGACTTAAAGGCTCAAAGCCAAATGAACGGCTGTGGCCGTTGCTATCTGTGACGGTATACCAAATATGCCCCGGTATAGAATTTTTACCGTTTGATTCCAAAGCCCCAGGTGCCACCACGCTGATCGTAATGCTCCCCGCCATTTTTTTCCCCTCTCATTTCCAAGTGTATCCAGAGATAATTCCAGTTCGAAACGTTCCGTCAAAGCGGGGATCGTTATCTACTGCGGTTACCGTCGCAATATAGTCGCCTGGCGCATATTGAATGCCGTTAAGAACCAGCGAATAGCCGAAGCCGACTTTGATGCGTCCGCTTTCAGAGCCTCGGTAGGTGTCTGCAGTGACGATGTTGTCCTGAAGTACCTTCCCCGATTTCTTTTCGGTCCAAACAATATGGAGTTTTACGCCCTTATGTGGCGCAGGTTGTTGGTTATCGAAAGGAGGGGAAAAAATTGGTCTAAATCCCGTCAGACTTTCCATTAGATCATCTGCTTTGCGATACAGAGAAATGTTGTATGCGTCATTAGATGTGTTCCATCCCCCCTTTGGGGGCTTGATCATCAGTAAAACAAATCTCGGCTCATGCTGACCAAGCCCCTCGGGGGATACATGCACATCAATTGATGCGCTAGCCCCCGCTTTGCCAACGTCGAGAGGGACAAAACCTTCATCGGTGTCTTCAGAGTGGGCCATGCATGAGGTTCCTAAAAGTGAAGCCGCGAATAGTGAAACGACCGCAATTTTGTAAAAAAATGATTGTTTCATGATGATCGATGCGATGTTGGCGGGATAACGGACGTGAACAATTGGTTTTCCAATACACGCGTACCATATTTGGATATAGAGATCATTTCGACCTCCGATCTTTTTAATGCAAATGCACCAAAAGTAAATCGGTACCACTTTGTGCAACCCATCGTTATAGTCACGCCTCAAAAAAAAACCTCCGTGATCCTATGACTTTCCCTTATAGTGCCGACGGCAATTGACGTTTTAAGATGCTCTGTTCTAGTACGGTATTAATCAAATTCGAGTGTTTCTCCAAGATTTTTACTTGGCCGGAAAACATAACGGGGCATCTTGCGGATGCATCGCGCTAATAAAGCTCATCATTACGAGACAGAATGACGACCCGATTCTTTAATGTTGCTTTCAAGATCAATTTTTATGGCGGCTTGGAACAACGCTGTGCATAAAGAAAGAGGCAAATTTCGGATTGATTTCGTAATACAGAAAATCATAAATTAGATTTCGCAAAGATGGCTGACATACAACTGACTGACAATGCTGAAATTGAATTTTTATGTCGGTCAAATCGGTAAATCCGAGCTTTCGTGTTTCTCAAAAACTTAGGTGACGGCAGTAGAGGTTGCTCCGGGTATTGAGTCGCTCGCAGAATTGCCCCACGTTCCATTGCCTTCCGAAGGCATTCACTCGGCCCTACAATCCGTGAACCGTACTTTGGAGTCAAAGTGATGAACCCTTAACAAGCAGCCTATTCGGTCTCTGGAAGAAAGCTATTTGTCAGATGGATTTGGTATCGTAGAAAGAGTCGCAATAGTACGTTGATGATTTGATCTATCTAAGCGGCGGAGATGGTATCTAGAGAAAAACTTTCTCCTGTATGAGGAGTTTCGATTGTCAGAGCTGGGTACTGTTTCCGTCGCTAAATTGAAATTTGCTCTCAAGATGGCAGTAGAAAAAGAAGCTGAAATTCAGACCAGCTACGCAAATTTGGGGGTAGGGATGACGCTCGCGGTAATTTTCCTTTTATTCTCTTCCTACTCTTATCTCAAAAGGCCGATCGGACTTCCATGCGATTCCATCAAGAGAATTGGCGTCCTGAAGAAGACGCGAAATGCGATGTTCGTTGTAAATGGTAACCAAGAATTTATCGTTGCATGGCCTGCCCGTCGCGGGGACGACGGCGGCGCTGGACGTGAATTGAAAGATGCTAAGAACGGTATGCGCATCGAATCCAATGTATGCGCCAATACATTGGTGCGGGTCGTGTTGGAAGGCAAAGAGGTGTATGCGGTTACGTCTGGTGATGCTAGGAAAAAGAATGTTGCGGACGCCAAATTTGGACTGCTTCTTGCCTTGGTCGGTTTGATTCCCATGATGTTGGGCAGATACAAATTAAGAAAATTTCGACGTTGATCGCCCCATCGTCTTTGTTTAAAAAAAGTAAATTTCGCTAATTCTGAAGGGTAGACAACCGACAAGACCCGCCCGCACGCCCATCTAGCCCTTTTCGCATAATTAGCAGGGAAGCATAGCCGGTTTCCACATCCGGCTAATGCTCATTGTTTCGTTGCGCCAAGATGTCCGCTATCGGCAAGAGCCGACATCTTAAATCCACAGCTAAACACAGAATAATTCATTCACACCACTCTGCGTCAGTCGTTTGTCAGTCCGTTTTGCGAGCATGTATAGAAGTTCGACAATGCAAAGCGGGTCATGAACCAAAAATTAATTGCAACGCGTATAGATATCCGCACTTGTGCGAGTGTCATCTTAATTTGCTTGGGACTAACGCTATCCATCGTTATATTCGATTGGTGCCAAGATTACCGTATGGCCGAGCAATCAGCTACATGGCCTAGCATCCGAGGCAATATTGCGGTAGCGAAAATTGAAAAGGTCTCAGCGAAGAGATGCAGCGGCAATAACTTTAGAGTGGATATTCGATATACGTATGTTGTGGCCGGAAAGTCCTACAGTGATTCACGATTAGGATTTGGCCCCAGAGGCTGCTATACAGAGGCAGGCGCGCGACGCGTCGTGGCAATGCACCCGATCGGACAGACCCTAGTCTGGTACAACCCGCTTCAGCCCGAGCTCTCGACACTTGATGCTGGCGCGGTGACAGACAGTTTTTGGTCTAATTTTTATACCCTGTTGGCAATAATTTGTGTCTCCCTTTTCCTGGCCGCATGGTTCCTTATTTCGATGAAGCGGGAATCCATTCGGCAACGATCTTATTGAAGATCATTTTGGTCGCAACTGGCTAGAATCGGCCCTCTGCTATACAGATCCTTGAGATATCGCGTGCAAAGTCATTCGTAATAACTGGCGCAATTTTTCGGAAGTAAATAAACCATGCAAAGCTTGACGAAGTTCTTGAAAATAAATTCAATTGCGGCGATCTTGTGTTTAATGTTTTTCGGGAATTCTGCCTATTCTTTCACTCCATTTAAATATTCGACAGAAGTAAAAGTTTCATTCGCCAAGGGTTCTTCTGTCCTTTCTGATTCAGTAAGGGTGGCCCTGGCAAGGCATCTGCCGCGAATTTTCTCACTATATATTGACCGTATCTTAATTGTTACGGATGGCGACGAAGGTGGCTCTAAGTTAAGCAATCAGATGTTGGCCGAAGCTCGGTCGCAGGCTTTACGTCAGTTTTTTGTCGACGCTGGAGTGCCGGCCGAGACAATTTTCACGAAGGTCGTTCTAACAAATCAGGGCGGAAATTCCATCCTCGAATACGTAGGTACTTGCGCGGGAGGAGGCGTGACCTGCCCTTATTGTGTGTCCGATACCACGTTATTGTGCAAAAAATGAGACCCTTTTGATCGCTGTTTGTGCAGGGCTGTCGAAGTGGCTCTGCTGCGTGGAGAACATATGAGAAGAAAAGCTAATTTGGGCGTCTTACTTTCTCTTCCACTCTTATTCCAGTTGAACATCGCGTGGGCAGATGCTGCGTCTTGTTTGGATGCCGCGTCGTCCACAATCGAGGTACTGCACTGTAATCAGCAGGAAATTGAGAACCTGAACGTGAAACTTAATACCGTCTATAAAAAAATGGAGAGGGAAATATTTGAAATCGGTATCGCTGGTAGGTCGCCGGACTCAGAACTAAGAAAACTGGAGATCTCCGAAAGAAATTGGGAATCGGCTATGGAAAATAGTTGCGATTTTTCAGGACACGAAAGAGGAGGTAGCCCTATGTGGGTGAATGTGTTCTCTATGGAGTGTCAAATAAACGAGATTAAGCAGAGAATCAATTTTTTTGAGGTCATCTTAAAATCTCCACATTAAATTATGTTTATTTCTTTGAAAGCCACATTTCCAAGTTCAGGCAGACCTTCCACGCTGAAATTAGTCTTTTAGTGTTCCTTTGCTCGCAGAACTGATCCGGCTATCATCATTGGTACTTCGGACCCCTGAATTACCCCGGAACTAATAGACACTCCGCAACCTAAAATGTCAGGCGACCGAGGAGTCGTCATGAGTAACAAGCGTTATCCGGAAGAGTTCAAGATTGAGGCAGTCAAGCAGGTCACCGAACGGGGCCGTTCAGCCCCTGATGTTGAGAAACGGCTCGGGGTATTGCAGCCGACGCTGTACGAATGGATGAAGAAGTACGCATTGGCACCTGAGGAGCGTCGGACACAGGCCAGCCAGCAAGAAGAGCTGCGTCGCCTCAAGGCTGAGCTCAAGCGTGTCACCGAGGAGCGCGACATCCTAAAAAAGACCGCAGCGTTCACGCATTCATTGTGGCTCACGAACCCCAGCATGCCGTTCGCACGATGTGCCGAGTAATGCGCGTCCATCCGAGCGGCTACTACACGTGGAAGGCCCGACCGGAATCCGAGAGAACCAAGGAGAACCTACGGCTCCTGGCGCTCATCAAGCAATCGTGGCTGGAATCCGGCGGGGTCTATGGCTATCGCAAGATTACGGCCGACCTGCGCGACTTGGACGAGCGTTGTGGCAAGCATCGTGTCTATCGTCTGATGCGCACAGAAGGCCTCAAGTCCCAGACTGGCTATCGCCGTCGTGCTGGGCGCTATGGCAAGCCGATAGTCATTGCCCCGAATTATCTGCAAAAGCAGTTCGACGTGCCGGCACCGAACCGGGCATGGCTTACGGACATCACCTATATCCGCACCCACGAGGGCTGGCTGTATCTGGCCGTGGTGCTCGACCTGTTCTCACGCCAGGTGATTGGCTGGTCGATGGGATCGCGTATCGACCGCAACTTGGCAATGGACGCTTACTGATAGCAGTTTGGCGCAGGAGTTCGATGCAGGAGGTTATTGTGTATTCAGACCAAGGCAGTCAGTCCAGCAGTCATGACTGGCAGGCATTCCTGAAGTCGCACAGTCTGATGCCCAGCATGAGCCGGCGCGGCAACTGCCACGACAATACCGTGGCTAGAGAGCTTCTTCCAGCTCTAGAAACGTGAGCGCATTAAGCGCGGTATCTATGCTGACCGTAACGAAGCACGGTCGGATGTGTTCGATTACATCGAGATGTTCTACAACCCGAAACGTCGCCATTCCTATAGCGGCAACGTTTCTCCGGTACAGTTCGAACAGCAGTATTTCAACAGGCTGGAAAGTGTCTTGTGCAGCCGGGGCGATTCAGTCCGCTATTCCGTAGCCATTTAAGCAACGTTAAATTCGTCGCCTCAGTTCTGGTAGTTTAGACCAGAGCAGCCGCATCGTTATCAAACTAATAACTGTATATGAATACAGTGGTTGCGCCTACCGCCTTTGCGCGCGCGGTTGCCCCCACCCCGCGCCTGCCCGCTACATAGGTCGGTTTTGACTCAAATTTGCATCAGCGGTCGAGGCCCGTCCAGTCTGGCGTAGCGGCCCGCCTGGCTACCATCAAATTTGACGCGTTTTGATGCATCTCTCGCGCATTTTTAAACGTCGCCGCAAGGCGGGGCGTGTAATGCTTCGAAAGAAGTACATGGGCTCATTTGGGGACTAAGGGGATTTCTTCTCCTTGGCGTTTTCTTGCTGAATTCTAAGCTCATAACCCCTCAAGAAAGCACGGCGTTGTTCGCAATCTCCTAGAACAGCTAGCTGGAGCGCGCAGTAAAGCGACACGCAGTCATCCTCAATATTCGCGTTTATTTGCCGGCCCTCCTTAAATATCTCGCATCGAAGTCGGAACAAGCGGAACACTTCGGCATTGACTATCGACGACTGGAGCACGTTCTGAAAAAATGCCTCCCGCTTCTCGCCGTTATTGCCGGTGTCGATTACTGCACTCACGACGGTTTCGAAAGCTAGCCACATTAAAATGAACCGCTCGCCGGGGTTGATTTGCGCAAAGGCTTTCTCAAGCAAGAAGGCCGCTTCGGCAGGAATTCTGCTCAGCTTCGCCTCTTGAATCGGAGGATCGTCGTAGCGATGGAGCGATTGCACGTCGAAGAATGAAGCGTAGTTCACGTCCGAATGGGTTGAAGAGGTTTTTTTATCAAACACGCTATACAGAAGCAACTCCCGTGCGGCGGGCACCCCAAAAATCAGCCGCAACGCGTTGGCAACCACGATCGTTCGAGCCTGGTCATTCCCTCGAATTTCCTCGGTAGCATAGGCGAAAACTAATTTCAGGTTATTGCTACCCACCGGCAGTGAAACGGGGGCGGCCGTAACCAGGCACTGGCCGGTTTGGTCATAATATCGATTCCATTTCAATCTTTGGGTACTATCGTCCAGTGGCCTTATAAGCGACACATCAATATCTTCAAATCCATTTATCTTTAGAAACGTTCGCACGCGCTCCAAATCCGGCTGCTCCAAAGATGAACTCCACACAAGTTCGGAAAAATAGTGGAACCCTCTATTTCCGAACTCTTCGACGATTCTCTCTCTGTAGTTCACGACCCCTCCATTAGACTGACTCGAATTTCGGATTTATCATCTGCGTACATTTAGCTCTCTTTGCACGCATAGAATTCCCCTTTGCAATTCTTAAACGAGCGAGGCCCAATAAGGCATAGCGCGGCGCTATTTTTCCCAATTGCAGAGAAAAAAGCACCTACGTATTTGATTCGTGTGATTTTCGCGCCGGACTTTTAATCAGGCTCTGCAGAAGGTGAAACGCCCGCTACCAGCGGGTGTTTTTCTTGCACTGGCAACGGCCGCTTCTGGCAGGGGGGGACGTCATCCCGATCGGCAATCGGCGGAGCGTGCATGCCCGAGATAGCGATGTTGGCGCGCTCAGCAGAGGACTCAGCTCAACCCTGCTCGGCGTCGCAGTTCCGCCCCCATGTGCAGCAGTAGCGCTTTGCCTTCGGCAGCCGTCTGCTTAGTGACCTGCCCAAACAGCTCGGCGTCGGTGTCAATCTCCAGTTCGCTGCGAATGGCCAAGAGCGCCGGAACTGACTGGTTAATCAAACGTTCCAGCAAGGGCGCTAACATTTCAAAGCGCGTCACCATGGCCAAGTTAAGCTGCGCCGTTTTCACATCCCTTTCCCGGCTTGGCAGCAAGCGCTCGGCTTCAGCCCGCATTGCTTCGACCTCAAAGCCTCCCATCGTCACGTCGAACATGACCTTGTTCAACTCCAGCCCATAGGACTGAAGAAGGCGGACTGTCTCTGGCTTCGCAATTAATTGAACAGTAGAAATGGCGTGCCCGACAGCGCGGGCTCGCTTGAACCGTGTTTCCTCTGGTGGTACTCCTCGGATCATCTCAGCAAAAAACTG
Source organism: Herbaspirillum sp. 1130 (assembly GCF_017833835.1). Classification (NCBI taxonomy): domain Bacteria; kingdom Pseudomonadati; phylum Pseudomonadota; class Betaproteobacteria; order Burkholderiales; family Oxalobacteraceae; genus Herbaspirillum; species Herbaspirillum sp. 1130. Next base: position 1,605,258 of record NZ_JAFICQ010000001.1, on the reverse strand, counting down.
CTGCATGGCGACGATTTCTTTTAGCACTCGGCCATACGTTTCCTTGCGGAAAGCATATTCTTGTGCAGCTTTGTCTTTCTTTCTGTTGTGGCGGTTAGTCAGCCACACAGCAACAATGGTCGCGACGGGTGCAGCAAGCCATTGAATGAGTTCACCGGTTTCTTTGTCCATCCTGCCCCCGCAGAATATTTGTTGTCGGTTTAGTATGCCAGATGAAGGTATTGATGGCGCTCGTTCTAGCGCAAAAGCAGACTAAAATTAATTTACTGTTATCTAATTGTCACATTTTCCCCTAGCTGGAATTCATGACCGTCATCGTCCCATATGAAATTTAAGTTCCAGCGGCTCTGGGTGTTTGGATAGGATTCGTTCAAGGAGAAATAGCCCGTTCACTTCCGTTCACGTAACTGCTCCAGACGATGCAACTCTTCGGTCATCGTTCCTTTTCCGTCGGCCGCCCATCCTGGCGGTTTCCAAAGATAGGCCAGCCTTGTCGTCCAATCCCCGGAAGTGCGCATGTCCTTCGCCAGTGCCTGCCACTCGAAAAATTCCAGATGCAACAGATGACGCGGATGCAGCGGCTTGACTAAGCCAAAGCGCAGCACAACGTCGCGCTTTTCTGCCCGATAGGTACCAAACAGACGGTCAAAAATGATCAGCACGCCGCCGTAATTGCAATCCAGATATTCGACGTTGCAAGCATGATGTACGCGATGGGCCGAAGGTGTGTTGAAGACCCATTCCAATGGTCCCAGGCGCGGTATCCATGTTGCATGCAGCCAGAATTGATAGAGCAGATTGAGCGACAGCATCATCAATATGATGCGCGGCGGCATACCCAGGAGCGGGGCTAACATGAACGGCACGAGGGTGCCGGTAGGGCGGCCCGTCCAGCCGAATCGATACGCTGCAGAGAGGTTCAGTTGGGCTGGAGAATGATGCACGGCATGGGTACACCAGAACCAGCGTATGCGGTGCGCAGCGCGATGGTACCAGTAATAGCAGAATTCCTGCACCAGGAAACAGGCTATCCAGCTGCGCCAATCCTGCATCGGCAGCGTCCACAGCCGATGCTGCCAGATCCAGTCCATAGCATGCGTCCAGAACGCAAGCGGAAGCAGCCATTCCAAGGGATACTGCCGCACCAGAAAATCCGCCACGGAGAGCGCGGTAGCTTGCCAGTCATATCGTTCGCCGGTCGGTCGCAGGGTGAACAACAGCGCTTCCAGCAAGGAGGCGATGAGCACCAGCAGGGCCGACCATTTGAGTACCGTCATCAGGATTTGCATAAGATTTTTCAGAAAGGCTGAACACCTCGATAGCATAGAAGCCGTGCAGGTTCTGTTCTAGCGCGAAGGGATGAAATGGGTCTGCGCCGGGGCGAACCGGATCTTGCCCTGCGTGATGGGTTTTATTGCCCGAGCCGGGCCAGCAAAGCTTCGCGATAAGAACGGCTGCACGGTAGCTGGGTGCCATCTTTCAGGTGAACGAGGGCGTCCCCCTTGGCGCGTTGCTCCACCGACTCCACCATGGCCGTGGCAACTGCGATGCGTCGATGAATACGCACAAAATTCGTTTCCAGATCATCGAGGATGGATGCCAGTGTGCGCCTGAGCAGGAACGCACGGCTGCCCACGTGCAACTGTACATAATTGTCTGCACTCTCCAGCCATGTGATCTGCCGGCACTCGATCACATGATGCTGCCCGCGCTCAGTGACCACCAGTCGCACCGGAACCGTCAGGGAAAGCCCGGAAGGCTGCGTGGCTTGCCGCAATCGCGCTATCGTGCGTTCCAGCCGCAGTGGTTCGACCGGCTTGAGCAGATAATCGATGGCATGGGTATCGAAAGCACGCAGCGCAAACTGATCGTAAGCGGTGACGAAAACTAGGGCCGGCCCGTTATCGGGCAAGGATGCAGCCACATCGAATCCGCCAACCTCGGGCATTTGCACATCGAGGAAAATGACATCTGGTTGCAGCTCCGCAGCCAGGTCAATCGCCTGCCGGCCATCGGCTGCCTGTCCGGAGATCTCGACATCGGCAAATGCAGCGAGCATCCGCGCCAGCTTGGTACGAGCCGGGGCCTCGTCATCCACGATCATCACGCGCATGGCAGGCTCACCGTAACGCGCAGGCCAGTGGGCTGACGTAATGCCAGTTCCAGCTGCGCCCCCTGTTCATCGCGGGCCGACAGGCGCGACTCAAGGTTGCCCAGGCCGACGCCGTAGCGGGTCGGAAGTACAGTGGCGGGACCATCGTCTTCCACCTTGATCTCCAATGCCCCACTCGCGCGGACGGCGGCGATCCAGATTCGGATCATCGCGCTGCGCTGTTCGACCCCATGCCGGAAGCAGTTTTCCAGTAACGGCTGCAGGCAGAGCGTGGGCACCATGCACGCGCTGGCGGCTGGCTCTATGTTCCAGTGAATCTCCACCCGGCCGGCGAAGCGTTGCTCCATGATGTCCGCGTAGGCCCGCAGCAACTCGATCTCCTCGCCAAGTGTTTGTTCGGGGTGCTGACTGACGTCAGTGGTGGTCCGCAACAGGGTCGCCAGGCGTGTGAGCGTATGATCTGCTGCCTCCGGATCGGTGTGGATCAGGGATGAGACGGTATTGAGCGTGTTGAAGAGAAAATGGGGTTGCAACTGCTGGGTCAGTTGCATCAGTTGGGTTCGCCTTGCCAGGTTGGCCTGTTGTGCCGAGTGCAGACGTTCTTCGACCCAGGCCCGATAGGAGCGCAGTCCGAAATGCACTCCGCTGAAAAGACCAAAGAAGAGCAGGAACTTGGTCCCCTCGTAGGCCAGCAACTCGCCCCACGGAGCGTGGCGCAGGGGTTGTCCAAGCACCGCGTAGATGCCCAGCCGCAAGCCATACATGAGCGCAAAATAGGCCGGCATCTGCAAGGGCATCCAGCGCCACATGTGCAGGAACCAGGACATGGGTTGCTGAAGCAGATGATCGTAGCGGCACCCCCGGCGAGCCTGCAGGATGACCAGCAACGTTGCGGGAATGGCCGCGGTCGCGTAATCCACCACAGGCTGCCAGAGATGCGGGCGTCCCGACCAAAGGGATTCCTGCACCCCCAGCAGCAACATCAGTACCCAGATAGAAGCCCAGAGCAGCAACAGCTTTCTCACTCTGCTCCATTGGTTTGGGGTAGTTGGGCTCGGGACGACGTTCATGTTGGCGAAGAATGCGGGGGTGACCGAATTCTACGCCACACAGGAGGTCCATGTCGGGTCAGGCTCTGCGGCGTGCCGCCAACATGCGCTTTTGACTCAAATCCGCTGATGCTCTTTTCGACTCATCAGTGTTGAACAGTAATAGGACTGGCTTTGCAGAAGCGCCGATGGTGAAAAGCCACGAGGCTTAAAACCAAGCTTTGAAGGCACAGTTCACGGCCGAGAGCGCTCCCATGAAGAAGACTACGATGCGAAACTTTCTGACTGTGCTGATCGCCTTGCTCGCTCTGAGTGCCTGCGTCTCGGCACCGCGTGGTGCGGCGGAGCAATTCCCAGAGCGGGAGCGGTTCCCGGCCCCGCCGGAAGGAATGCGATCGATCCTAGCGTGGGAATGGTTGGGCAGACCTTCAACGAGCTATTGAGCGCTTCAGAGAGCGAATTGCAGCCGGTTCGAAACTGTGCGACTTGCTCAACAAGTGATCCTCAGGACCGGCCTGGCGTCCCCGCCGTGACCCTTACCCCGAGCTTCCCACGGATAGGCTCGTTTTCTTTGGTTCTGGCGGATTCGCTCATTCAGATCCCACGCACGAATATCGCGTGTCTGAGCCGCTATATCGACCGGGAGGTGAAATCAGTAGTTTTTAGTCAACTGACAATATTACAAGTTTTTATCTTCGTATAGAGTAATTATCAGTATTGGAATGGCGGTCACGCTAAAGCTCTTCTGTTCCCGGAAAATCGTCAGTGCTTGAATGGCAGTCAAGCGGTGTAAGAACATAACCAGCAATAGTCCTTGCAGGAGGAGATGTTGGCAAAAGACTGCGCGAGCTGTTGTTCCTGAAGTTCTACAGGGGGGAGGCGGTCCTTGTCTGGCGCGGCAATAGGTGGCTTATTGATAGCCGCGTTAGAGGTTAGCGACCATAGGAAATCAGCACCACACATCGCCAATACGCCTCTAGAAAGGGGGAAACATGTTCTCATCGCTTACTGTCGGCACAAGGCTTACCCTTGCATTTCTTTGTCTGGTCGTTGTCTCGTTGATCGGCAGCAGTATCTCTCTGTACAATTTTTCCAAGCTAGAAGACGCCAGTGCAATGAACGTCCATACCTATGAAGTGATGGGTGCGGCGGATGACATGTTGCTCAACTTGGTCAATGTCGAAACTGGCATTCGTGGCTACGTTGCGTCGGGAAATGAGGTGTTTCTTGCCCCATATAAGGATGGCCGTAGCAATTTTCGCAAGGTCTTCGAGAAGGCCAAATCGCTTACTGCGGACAACCCTACCCAGCAAAAGCGTCTGATGGAAATGCTCGATCTGACCGAGAATATCGAAGGTGTTGATCAGATGCTGATAAAACTGAGAAAAGAGGCGAATGCCAGCGCTTCGACACAGGAACTGCAAACCTATTTCGGCGCGTCCCACGACAAGATTTTTATGGATCGCTTCCGTGCCTTGCAGCGTGAATTCGTTCAGGCGGAGGAGTCACTCTTATCCGTCCGCAGCGAGATGGTTCAAACCTTGAGCAAGTCAACGCTGTGGACCCTTATCGCAGCAGGTGCGATCACGATTTTGTTGGCGGTCAGCGCCGGATTTACTATCACGCGCAGTATTCTCCGTGCACTGGGAGGCGAACCCGCTGATGCCGCAGCAGTGGCCAAATCCATTGCTGCGGGCGATCTGACCGTGGCCGTGGCGATCAAGGTTAACGACGGTACCAGTCTGATGGCATCGTTGGCCAGCATGAAAGATCAGTTGACCACCATAGTGCGGGGTATCCAACTGTCGGGTGAGTCTATCTCGGTGGCAGCAGGACAGATCGCTACCGGCAATACCGATCTGTCCCAGCGCACTGAGGAGCAAGCGGCCTCGCTCGAAGAGACTGCCTCCAGCATGGAGGAACTTACCTCTACGGTCCGCCAGAACTCCGACAATGCCAAACAAGCCAATTCCTTGGCCGAGAATGCTTCGGCTCTCGCGGTAAAGGGAGGAGACGTCGTGGGACGTGTCATTGGCACTATGAATGAGATTTCTGATAGCTCCAACAAGGTATCCGAAATCATCACCGTGATTGAAGGTATCGCCTTTCAAACCAATATTCTTGCACTCAATGCGGCGGTTGAGGCAGCACGTGCTGGCGAGCAGGGGCGCGGCTTCGCAGTCGTCGCTAGCGAGGTGCGCTCGTTGGCTCAACGTAGTGCAGCAGCGGCCAAGGATGTTAAGGATCTGATCACGCTTTCTGCCGAGCGAGTTGGCAGAGGCACGCAACTGGTCGGGGAGGCAGGGGAGACAATAAGCGAAGTGGTGCAAGCGGTTCGCAGTGTGACCGACATTATGAACGAGATCACTGCCGCCTCGTCCGAACAGACAACCGGAATTGAGCAGGTTAATCAGGCTCTCGGCCAAATGGATCAGGTCACTCAGCAAAACGCAGCTCTGGTCGAGCAGGCCGCCGCTGCGGCGCAAGCGATGTCGGACCAAGCTACCGAGTTGCGCGCTGCGGTTGGTGTGTTCAAGGTGACTGGGGGAGTGCCGGTGCAGACTTTGTCGGATCGTGGCGCGCCTAACTTAGCTCATGCGAAGAAAGCCATAATGTCTAAATCGCCCGCGCGGCTCGCACCCACGAAAAGCGAACTGATTAGAGCGAGCGCTTCACCTGTCAAGGGGAATTTCGATAAAGAGTGGGAGACGTTTTAGCGCTTGAGGTTTTTCGCCCATCGAGCAACGCTAAAAGCGGCACGCGGCTAACTGAAGAGCCCCCGGCGCTCTGCACCTGGGCTTTCTATTCGCCAAGTCCTTCTACTTGGCCGTCGGTATTGATCTGCGTAGGGCTGTGATAACGGGTCTTTACATTTGATTGCTTATAAAACAATTTTTGTGTCTCAAGTTATCCACTGTTTCTGTTGGCAATCTTGTGGATAAGCTCTCCAGTGACGCTATTCATCCTTTCGCCTACTGGCTGAGCTTTAAATTGCTTAAAAATTTAGCACTGGCGGCTAGTACGCGATTAGGATCGCCCGACAGTGGGAAAATTAGCGCCGCTTTGCGGGGTTTAGCATATGCACAAATTGCTTTCTTTCAGGCAATAAAAATCGGTCTTTGTTATAGTACCGGTGCTGGCGGTGGTATTCCCGTCAGCTACCCCATCCAGTAGTCACTGGACCTCCGGCCCACATTGCCTCCCCTCCTCAAAGCAATGTGGGTCTTTTTTCTTTGGACTTTTCCTGTATGGCATCAGTTGGCTCCGCCTGGGTCGGGAACACCGCGCGGATACGCATAGCGCAAGTCCTTCACGTCTCTTTGTTCTAGATCTCTATTAGATCGGAGTCGGCTGCGCCCTTTGTCTGCGCTTGGCGGACTGCAGCAACGATCTCTTCTAGCAGTGCGGGCTTCCACAGAAAAGCATCGAAAATGCCGAGCGACTTCCAAATGTCCGTCATCGGTGTGGCGCTCAGCAGTATGATGGGGATACGTCTCAGATGCATATCCGCCTTTACTGCCTGTGCAAACCTCACCCCATCCATGACGGGCATTCGTAAATCCGTGAGAATGACGTCCACATCTTGATACTCCAATGTTCTGAGGGCTTCTTGGCCATTGGCGGATATAAACACGCTGTATCCTTCCCCATCGAACACGTCAGCGAGTAGCAGCCGGACGTCCACCCTGTCCTCGACCACCAAAATCGTGCTAGAGGCAGTTTTGTTACTCATATCCTAACCTTCCAAAAATCACCCGGTGACGATAGGTGTCGAGGCACGTGTGAGGATTTGAGTGTATGTGGTAGTAAGCGGCGCTGCTATCGGAAAAATCCTGAATCCTCGCGGGATATCCGTCGGCCGCGTCAGAATCGGGGCGCAACTGAAGGCTGCCGCTGATTGTTGGGCCGAACGGGCCCTGGCTAGAGCAGATCAGCTTGATCAGCTAAGAAGAGAGAGATTCGGCTGATGAGCTTCGAAGAACTTCAGGGGAAATGCACAAATACTCACTTTGCCTCGCACGAGATGCTATTGTAGAGACAGTCGGATTTCATTGATTTGCCGAAAATACCGGTCAAGGCGTAGGGCTCGGATTACGGAGGAAGTCTTCTGTTTTCTCTCTGAAAGCAGTCTCTCCGATATTGAAGAAAGGTGCTGCGACATGCTAGGAGATCTAGGCCAGCCTATTACCATTCTCGTCGTGGAAGATGACCTGACTTTCCAACAAGTTATTGCATTTGGTCTGAAGAACTATGGATATTCCGTGGTTGCGGCGGGCAACGGAGCCGCCGCACTGGAGCTGGTGGCCGGCTGCAAATTCGATTTGATAATCACCGATCTGCTGATGCCAGTAATGGATGGATTGGACTTCGCTGCACAATTAAAAAATGAGCCTTCAACGTGCGGTATTCCTGTCGTACTTATGAGCGGACGAAAGCTAGATGCGAGGCTCGACGAAGATAACGTATTTGCAGCGATGCTGGCAAAGCCGTTCACCTTGGAAGAGTTGACCGGCCTAGTGGAGCGTTTCATTGGTGGCGCAAAAGCAGCTTAAAATTAATTTTACTATTACGTAGTCGTCACATTTCCCCTCAGCCGGAATTCGTAACCGTCATCGTCCCGGATGAAATTTAAGTTCCAGCGGGTCTGGGTGTTTGGATTGGATTTGTTCAGGGAAAAGGTCTAAAAAGAAAAATTGAAGATGGTGGCTCTCAAGAAATTGATGAGCCACTTTCTTTGAAGGCAGCAATGGTGGAAAGTGGTGATCAGGCAGAAGTGATCAAACGCCCGCACAATGCGGGCGTTCGTTTTGGTAGTGGTGGTTTGCTTCTGGCCGAGGCTCTGTTTTTACACAGCCTCGGCCAGAAACTTGGTGGGGTCTGGTGTTGGTGTCCCACTTTCGCAGGCGACTAGAAACTCCGCCCACTTCGATAGCGCCACTCGGCGCTCTGGGATCTCTTCACGAACGTCGTAGATGCCTTCCATGCCCCTGAGTTTATGATTCAGCGCGATTTCTGATATGGCACTGGAAATACCCATGTTTCGCATGTGTCCCTTCGCTGTGCTGCGCGTATCGTGAGGCGTGAATCGGGTTACAGAGATATCGCCGCGCTCAAAGGCTCTAGTGATGGCGGCCCATAGCGTAGTTGGGCCGACGTGGGTGTCTCCGCCTAGGTTTCGCCGACGCCTTTCTTGCCGAGCCGGAAGCAGATACTCTGACTCCCCGGACCACTCGATTAGAGCGCGAAACCACTCCGCCACAATTGGAACGATCGGCACCATGAAGCCGGATCTCGTCTTGACGTTCTCGTCTGGCACCCACCAAAGCCCTCGATCGAGGAAAATATGCTCCTTACGCGCCTTCGCCAGCTCAATGCCGCGCACACAGGTGGCTAATAGAATTCTGAAGGCCATCGCGTTTTCTTCGCCGATGAATTCGACGCCTCGTAAAAGGATGCGCAATTCCTCTTCGGTTAGCATCACCCGCTTGCGTACCGGTGGCCTTTTCCCCTTGAGTGCTGATAGCCGAATTCCCGTGCATGGATTTGCTGCGATGATTCGCAGGCCGCAGGCGTGGTCAAACAATTTGGAGGTCGAGGTGAGGATGCGCTTGGTGATGGTCCATGTACGGTTGCAGTCGGTCAGCATTCCGACTACGTCTTGCGGAGCTACACGATCAACCTGACGATTTCCCAAGTGCGGAAGCACTATCTGGTCGTAATCGTAGTTGCGATACTTGATTGTATTGGCCGCGTAGGAGGAAGGTAGCAAGATTTTTTCGCGAAAATCGGCCAAAAGCTCTTTCACGTTCCAGGCTGCTTTGGTGCGGTATTTTTCTTCCTGCTTCTCGATAGCCGGATCTCGGCCTTCATCCACGGCCACTCTAATGGATCTCGCTTTTTCCCGAGCTGCAGATAAGGACAGGTCCGGATAATTACCCAACGTCATCTCGCGCCGCTTCCCTTGGCGGATCCGATACCGCAAAATCCATGTCGCTGTGCCGGCTGCCGATAGGGTAAATGTCAGCCCATCCCCATCTGATTTGGCTATGGCCTCACCTTTGCTAATCCAGTTGCGGAGCTTGATGTCGTTGAGTAGGTGTGAAACTTTCGGCATTTGCGATCCCCTGGGTAGCTAGCCGCGAGCAGCTGACCTAGCTACCCACCTAGCTACCCGCTTTTGTTGCGATGTAGGGGAGCATAATGGCATGCTGTGAGACGAAAACTCAAGCCTGTAGAGGGGTTTCAGGCGATTGCAGATATGTACTGCAACGTAGCGAGATGCTAATTCAGATCGCAGGTGGCGATTTTCATGGGGACAATGCAGTGGTGAATCGGAGGCGGGCCGTGCGCATCATGGCCGATGCGTCGTGGACAATGGGCGACATCTTACCGCATTCACCAAGGCGGCAGGTTGGACGAGGTCGGCCGAGACCGAAGACTTCCTCCAAAACAGAAGGGGAAGGCCCTCGCAGACATTCCCCTTCGTTGTGCCATTGCCGGCCCGCAATCCGGGCCAAGCAATCAGATCCCGAGCATTACGCCGGCATCATCTGCGCATTCATCTGCGCCTTGTCACCCTTGTCACCCGCCTTGCGACGACGATAGGCCGCGAAGCCGATCAGGCCCAGGCCGCCGATCATCATGGCGGTGGTCGAGGCTTCCGGGACCGGTGCCACGCTGATGTTGCCGGCGAAGCTGCCGCCCGCCGAGCCCAGCACGGTGCCGGCCACCGACAGGGTGTACAGGCCGGAAGTCAGGCCATTGGTGCGCAGGCTGAAGATCTGCAGGTCACCGCCGGACAGTTGGGTGCCGGTGTAGGTCTGGCCGTTGCCGCTCAGGGTGAAGCTGTTGATGCCCACGCGCGAGAGGCCGTCCAGGGCGATCGACACCAGGGCCGAGGAAACCGACGCGCCGGCACCGCCGATGTTGAAGGTGAAGTTCTCCAGGAAGGTCTGGCCAGTGGTGCCATCGCCGAAGCGGGCGTTGAAGGTCGACGTGGCGTCGGTCCACACCAGCGTGCGCGTACGCTCCAGGTCCGCGGCGCTAGCCGAGGATGCCATGGCGACGAATGCGGACGCGACAAGGAAACTGCTCAACAGTTTTTTCATAAAAGACCTCTTTCCAGTTCGATTGATTGGTGGGTATTCGATTGGTATTTGATTGCGAAAGCACTGCAAGGGGGATAGCGATCCGACAGGTTTTTTTATTGGTGTTGGCGAGGCCGGAATCCTGTCTCTGTTTGTGATATTTGTTCATCGAGACGGAGTGAGAATAATGGAAAAATGCCAACGTTAGCAATAAATTATTACGCTTTTCCTGTCACTCCTGTTGTGATGTAGGAATCCATGAAGCCGCGCCGGTAAAGGGTTTCCGACGAAGTATGGATTCTCTTGAGGCAATTAGTTTGGATGCGGAAACTAAGTTTTTAGGGCAACATGAACTCCTTCTCATGGGCTGAAAAACAGGACGAAATTTGCGTCAGAAAAAGTGACGCATGAACATATTCGGGAACTATTTACGCAAAGGAAGCGCGGCCGTAATGCTCAGGATCACGCGAAAAAAATTCGCAAGGAAGTCCAGCTCATCCGTAGAGAAAAAGTGCGCTGTGCGCAGAGCGCGCTTCAGCGGAACGTGACGATCCTTGACTACATCACAGCGCGCGTGCAGCAGCGGCAAGCGAGGACATCAGAAGACAACGAAGAGAAGAAGAGAAGAAGAGAAGAAGAGAAGAAGAGAAGAAGAAAAATCGGGAGAGCAGGTACGGCAGCGCCGCTACCTGAAGCCGGGCAACGCGCCGTCTTCAGGCAGGGAGGAGAAGTGTCTTACTTGAAGCGATAGCTGACCGCCACGATGGCGGTGTCATCGGTGTGACGGCGCACCAGCGGACTGTCGGCCACCGCGTTGTCCAGCCATTTGCGGCGCAGGTGCAGGTTGAGGTGCCAGTCGCCGGTCAACGGGACATCGGCGGCCAGACCCAGGGTCGGGCTGGTGGACGCACCGGCGCTGTACTGGCGCAGGCCGCTGGCGGCCGCTTCGCTGGAAGTGACGCCGACGAAGTAATCGTTGTAGCTGCCGCTGCGGTATTCGACGCCGAGCTGCGGATAGAGGGTCACCGGACCCAGGTCGATCTGCGCCGCATAGATGGCCTCGGCCAGGGTGCCATGCGACTTGTTGAAGTCACGGAAGACGTTGAGGAAGAAACCGCCGATGGGCGTTTCCTGATAGGTACCGATGCCGAGCGGAATCGGATCCGAACGGCGCTGCAGGCCCCGCTGGGCATCGAAACCGTCCAGGCTCACGCGCCCGGCCAGTTCCAGATAGCCGTAGCCCATGCGCACGGTCTTGACGCCGAAGGTGTCGAGCCGGGCAAAGAAGCGCCCGTAGTCGGCATAGGCATAGGGCAGGACGTGGTTGCTGCGGTCGGCATCGGGGCCGTTGCGGTCGACGCGGTAGACGCCTGCGCCGATGTCACCGGTGAGACGGTCCTGCAGTTGCAGGGGATCGGGCGTGGTGGTTGCCGGAGCGGCTTGCTGAGCCAGAACGGGGAGGGCGCAGCAGGCCAGCGTGAGCATGGCGAGTATGTTTTTCATGTTGGGCAGTGGAGTGGGGGGAGCAAGCGGCATTGTAGCGGTCAGCGGGGCGCTGCGGCATCCGCTCACGAAAATGGCCTGCCGCGCAGGCAGGCCATGGCTGTCATGGGCAATTGGCGCCGGACGCAGGCGGCCCGGCACGGTTCAGTGCATCAGGACTGCTGCAGGGTCGGGTAGTCGGTATAGCCTTCCGCACCGCCGCCATAGAGCGTGGCCTGGTTGATCTCGGCCAGCGGTGCGCCGGCCTTGAAGCGTTCCACCAGATCCGGATTGGCGATCCACGGGCGGCCGAAGGCGACCAGGTCGGCCAGATTGCGGTCGCGTGCCTTCACCGCCATCTCCAGGTCATAGCCATTGTTGGCGATGTAGATGCCCTTGAAGAGATCGCGCAGGATCTGCAGGTCGAAGCCACCTTCGACTTCGCGCGGGCCGCCGGTGGCACCCTCCACCACGTGCAGGTAGACCAGCTTGTAGCGGTTCAGCTGCTCCACCACATAGCTGAAGAGGGCCTTGGGATCGCTGTCGGCGATGTCATTGGCCGGGCTGATGGGCGACAGGCGGATGCCCACGCGCTCGCTGGGGATCACCGAGGTCACCGCTTCCACCACTTCCAGCAGCAGGCGGGCACGGTTCTCGATGCTGCCGCCGTAGTTGTCGGTGCGCTGGTTGGTCTTGTCACGCAGGAACTGGTCCAGCAGGTAGCCGTTGGCGGCGTGGATTTCCACGCCATCGAATCCGGCCTGCAGGGAGAGTTGCGCAGCGATCTTGTATTGCTCGACGATGGCGGGCAATTCAGAGGCATCCAGTGCGCGCGGTTCCACGAAGGGCTTGAAACCGCTCTCGGTGAAGGCATTGCCTTCCGGCTTGATGGCCGAAGGCGCGACCGGCAGCGCGTTGCCGGGTTGCAGGTCAGGGTGCGAGATGCGGCCCACATGCCACAGCTGCAGGAAGATGCGGCCGCCCTTGGCGTGGACGGCGTCGGTGATCTTCTTCCAGCCGGCCACGTGCGATTCGTTGTAGATGCCCGGGGTCCAGGCGTAACCCTTGCCCTGTGGCGAGATCTGGGTGGCCTCGGCGATGATCAGGCCGGCACCGGCGCGCTGCGCATAGTATTCGGCTGCCAGTTCGGTGGGCACGTCGCCCGCCTTGGCACGGCTGCGGGTGAGCGGCGCCATGACGATGCGGTTCTGCAATTGCACCGCACCCAGCTGCATGGGCTTGAAGAGGTCACTGTGAAGATGGGCATTGGTATTGGCGTTGGCCATGCTGATCCTTTCTTGTTGGCATTCGTTGGAATGAACTGCGTCGACCTTGCTACCGACCACGGCGGGGTTGGTAGTGTTCCGGAAAAAGTTCACAGTCTAGAGGGGAACCCGCAGCCTTGCAGGCGGTCGCTGCGGCTTTGCTGGCCAGCAATGTTCAGCGTGAAATCTGGTCCAGCCAAGGCCCCAGGCGGGTCTGCGCATCCTGGCGCGCAGCGCGGTTGGCCTCGACCGACTGGCGTGCACGGCCCGGGTCGTCGAAGTCATGTGTGGCCCCCGCATAGAGCGTCACCACCGGCGGCGGTGCCTGGCGCAGGCGGATGGACTGGCGCAGGACGCGCTCGCAGGTCAGCGGCGAGACTTCCTCGTCGGCGCTGCCCAGCAGCACCTGCATCGGTTTGTCGAACTCGGGGTGGGACGACAGTAGGGCCTGCTTGCCGCATCCCGGATAGAACACCAGCGCGGCGGCGAAGGAGGGCGCATCGTCCGCCGGCCGCGCAGCCTGGCGCTGCATCACGTTCAGTGCCGTGCTGCCGCCATTGGACCAGCCTTGCAGCATGATGCGGCGGACATCGACTTCGCTGCGCGTGGCCAGCCATTGCAGCGCTCCTTCCGCGTCCAGCGGCCGAACGGTGAGTTCATTGACGGCGGCGCGTTCGGGCGCGCCATGCGTATGTCGGCCAAAGCCGTGGGCCACGCCGCGCGGGCCGAAACTGTCCACCAGCAGGACCACGTAGCCGCGTGCCAGCCAATAGCGCGTCCAGTCCAGATGGCGTGCCGTCAGCGTGCTGGCATCGCAGGGCGAGGGGATGGCCGGGCCGATCTGCGTGCAGGCCGCATTGACGCGGGAGGAATACAGGCCGGCGCGTCCATGCAGCAGCACGATGGCCGGATGCGGGCCGGCACCGAAGGGATCGTAGAGATAGCCGGTGAGGGTGGTTTTACCGTCAGATGAAGGAAAACGCACGGTCTGTGCGGGCGGCATCGGCGCGTCTTGCGCCATGGCCGGTCCCGGCAGGATCAGTCCAGGGCTGGCAACCAGCAGTAAAAAGATGAAAAAAAACCACCGCAACACGGCGTGCTGCGGTGGTCTTGCCAGGGCGGCGTCCGGGGCGGTCCGCGACAGGAGAGTGGTCATGGCGTGGCCGGTTCCGTCTCCGTGCCGCAGGCCCATCAGGCGCGTGCCGACTTGGCGCGTGCCTGGTTGAGCAGCCAGGTCGTCAGCAGCGGTACCGGGCGGCCGGTGGCGCCCTTGGCCGCGCCGCTCTTCCAGGCGGTGCCGGCGATGTCCAGGTGGGCCCAGGTGTACTTGCGGGTGAATCGCTCCAGGAAGCAGGCTGCCGTCACGCTGCCGCCGGGCTGGCCGCCGATGTTGGCGATGTCGGCGAAGTTGGACTTCAACTGCTCTTGGTAGGCGTCCTGGATCGGCATGCGCCAGGCGGTATCGCCGCTTTCCTTGCCGGCCGCCAGCAGGGCGTTGGCCAGCTGGTCGTGGGTGTCATCCTCGCGGGTGAACAGGCCCGTGTTGTGATGGCCCAGGGCCACCACGCAGGCACCGGTCAGGGTGGCGATGTCGACCACGGCAGCCGGTTTGAAGCGTTCCACATAGGTCAGCGCGTCGCACAGGATCAGGCGGCCTTCGGCGTCGGTGTTCAGGACTTCGATGGTCTGGCCGGACATCGAGGTGACGATGTCACCCGGCTTGGTGGCGCGGCCCGAGGGCATGTTTTCGCAGGTCGGGATGACGCCGATGACGTTCAGTTTCAGGCCCAGTTCGGCGATGGTGCGGAAGGTCCCCAGCACCGAGGCGGCACCGCACATGTCGTACTTCATCTCGTCCATGTTCAGGCCCGGCTTGAGGGAGATGCCGCCGGTGTCGAAGGTGATGCCCTTGCCGACCAGCACCACGGGTGCATCCTTGGCCTTGCCGCCCAGGTGCTTCAGGACGATGAACTTGGGCGGCTGGTCGCTGCCGTTGGTGACCGACAGGAAGCTGCCCATCTTGAGCGCTTCGAGCTGCTTGCGCTCCAGCACTTCCACGCCCAGCTTGAATTCCTTGGCCAGTTTCTTGGCGGTCGTGGCCAGGTAGGTCGGGGTACAGACGTTGCCGGGCAGGTTGCCCAGTTCCTTGGTCAGTGCCATGCCGTTGGCCAGCGCCACGGCCTCGCCCAGGGCGGCCTTGGCGGCAGCGCCTTGCTCGGCGGCGACCAGCAGGGTGATCTTCCTGACGCCGGTGGGCGCCGGGTCCTTCTTGCTCTTCATCGTGTCGGAACGATAGACGGCGTCACGGCCGGCCAGCACCACGGTGCGGATGGCCCAGTCCAGGCCACGGCCCTTGATGCCATCGAAGGGCAGGGCCAGGGCGGCATCGTCACAGCCCAGGGTGGCCAGGGCGCGCACCAGGCCGCCGCTGGCAGCGGCAAAGTTCTTGTCAGCGCCCTCGTCTTCGTTGCCCAGGCCCAGCAGCACGATGCGTTCGGCGGCGATGCCGGTCACGCCGCGCAGCAGCAGGGTCGAGCCCGGCTTGCCGGAAATGTCGCCCGACTTCAGCGCGGCGCTGATGGCGCCCAGCTTGTCGAGGGCACCGGCGGCCTTGGACAGCTTGCGGTTTTCATAGATGCCAACGACCAGTGCGCCGGTCTTTACGCCCGTCAAGGCGTTTTTTGCGTCCAATGTTTTTGTGCTAAAGTCCATCGTTCGTCCTTTATATGAATTACTTGGCGATTATAGAGCCCATTTCGTCGCGACGCGCGCATGAGTTCTGTCAGGTGAGCCAGCCTCGGACACGATGCCGGGCACCGGCCATCCCTACAACGATCCCGACACCAGAAACCAAGCCAGCATTCCCATGATTTTCCAACGCGCCCTACGACGCGAACTGACCAGCACCGCAGGTGGGGTCTTCACTACGCTGTTCACCATCACGCTGACGGTGATGCTGATCAAGATCCTCGGCCAGGCCGCAGGCGGCCAGGTTGCGTCGCAAGACGTGCTGGCCCTGATCGGCTTCCAGTCGCTGAACTACATGCCCATCATCCTGATCCTCACCGGGTTCATCTCGGTGCTGCTGGTGATGACGCGCAGTTACCAGGATTCCGAGATCGTGGTCTGGTTCGCCTGCGGCATGTCGCTCACGCGCTGGATCGCGCCGGTCATTCGCTTCGGCTGGCCCATCGTGGCCCTGGTGGCGGCGCTGTCCTTCGTGGTGACGCCCTGGGCCAACGAACAGAGCAGCGAATACCGCAGCCGCTTCGAACAGCGCGAGGACATCGCCCGCGTCTCTCCCGGCAAGTTCCAGGAGTCGGCGGCGGCCAACCGGATCTTCTTCGTCGAGGGTATTTCCGGCGATGCCTCCAAGGTGCGCAACATCTTCGTCAACACCATCAACGCCGATGGCAAGAACAGCGTGGTCGTCGCCAAGGAAGGCGAGACCCAGATCGATCCTGATGGCGAGAAGTTCGTGGTCATGAACAAGGGCCGCCGTTACGATGGCTCGCCCAGCCTGCCGGATTTCCAGATCGTCGATTTTGAACGCTATGGCCTGCTGATCGGCAACCAGTCGCAGAGCGCCGCCGGTGAACGCTCGGCGCGCGCCTTGCAGATGAAGGAACTGCTGGCCAAGCAGGACGGCTATGCGCGTGGCGAGCTGCTGTGGCGCATCGCCCTGCCGCTGATGGCGCTGGCGCTGATGCTGCTGGCCATTCCGCTGTCCTTCGTGAACCCGCGCGCCGGCCGTTCGCTGGGGCTGCTGGTGGCCTTGCTGCTGTTCGTCGTCTACTCCAATACGGTCAGCGTGTTCCAGGCTTCGGTGGCGCAGCAGCGCATGAGTTTCGTGATGGCCTGGTGGCCCGTCCACCTGATCGTGGTGGCGCTGATCGTGGGCATGTTCGTCCTGCGCCTGAACATCAATCATCCCTATCACCCATCCCGGATGTGGAGCCGAGTGCGCCGCGCCCTGACGTTCAAGCGCGAGGCCTGAGATGAGAGTCATCCAACGTTATTTCACTGCCGAGATCACGCGCTCGGTGCTGTTCGCACTGGCGGCCTTCCTGGCGCTGTTCGCCTTCTTCGAGATGATGGGCCAGCTGGAGCAGGTCGGCCGCAATGGCTACAAGCTGCAGCAGGCGGTGTTCTATGTGCTCATGGGCTTGCCCGGCAATGTCTATGAACTGATGCCGACGGCGGTGCTGATCGGCACCATCTACACGCTCTCGCAACTGGCGGCGCGCTCGGAATTCACCATCATGCGCGTCTCCAGCATGTCCACCGGCATGGCGGCCAAGGTGCTGCTGCGCATCGGTGTGGGCTTTGCGGTGCTGACCATCGTGTTCGGCGAACTGATCGCGCCCAAGGCGTCCGAGTGGGCCGAGAAGCTCAAGCTGCAGGCGCAGGGGGCATCGATGTCTTCGCAGTTCCGCTCGGGCATGTGGGCCAAGGACGTCATCAAGGACAACGGCCTGGAAGGCAACGTCACCGGCAGCCGCTTCATCAACATCCAGACCGTGCAACCGGATGGCCGCATCGAAGGCGTCAAGCTGTACGAGCTCGATACCGACTTCCACATGGCGCGCATGGTCGTGGCCAAGGATGGCATCTATGAGGGCAATCATCAGTGGGTGCTCAACGACGTGGTGCAATCGGACTTCGTCGGCGGCAAGGACCGCAAGATCACCGAGCCGGTCAAGACTGTGAAGCTGCCGCAGCTGAAGCTGGTGTCGGAAGTGACGCCGGAAATTCTCTCGGTGCTCTTCGCCGATCCGGACCGCATGTCGGCTTATGACCTGCTGGCCTACACCAAGCATTTGGAAGCCAACAATCAGCGCACCGACCGTTACGAAATCGCGTTCTGGAAGAAGATCGTTTATCCGCTGTCGATCTTCGTGATGCTGGCGCTGGCCTTGCCGTTTGCCTACCTGCATTTCCGTGCCGGTGGCGTGAGCCTGAAGATCTTCACCGGCATCATGATCGGCGTCTGCTTCCAGCTCATCAACAGCCTGTTCTCCCATCTGGGGCTGCTCAATACCTGGCCGGCCTTCATGACCGCGGCCTTGCCCAGCCTGCTGTTCATGGTGCTGGCCATTGGCGCGCTGTGGTGGGTGGAGCGGACCTGAGTTCGTCCTGCGATTTCGTTTATTTAGCCTGAAAGACTGCTGCACATCATGAGCCAAGCCACTTCCCAAAGCCTGATCCTGTTCGCCCACGGCGCTCGCGACCCTGCCTGGGCTGCGCCTTTCGAGCGCCTGCGCGCGCTGACGCAGGCGGCCATGCCGGGGACCAGCGTGGAGCTGGCCTTTCTGGAACTGATGCAGCCGGACCTGCCGACTGTGGCGGCGCGGCAGATCGCCGCCGGCAGCCGGCGCGTGACCGTCATTCCGGTGTTCCTGGGGCAGGGCGGCCACGTTCGCCGTGATCTGCCGGAACTGCTGGAGCAATTGCGCCAGGCGCATCCGGGTGTGGACGTGCGCACCGTCGCTGCAGTTGGCGAGGATGAGGCGGTGTTGCAGGCGATTGCGGCGTATTGCGTGGGGACGGTCAATAGCTGATCCGGCGGTCAGCACTCCTGGATGCGACGATGGCCCGGAAACGGGCCATCTTTTTTTTGGGGGGGCCGTGAGCCCTTCAGAACAGGCGAGCGCCGTTGGGCACGGCCTGGTCGGGCTTGAACAACACCACCTCGCCCTGGGCGGCAGGAAAGCCCAGCGTCAGGACTTCTGACATGAACTTGCCGATCTGGCGCGGCGGGAAATTCACTACCGCCGCCACCTGACGGCCGACCAACTGCTCCAGCGTGTAGTGGGTGGTGATCTGGGCGCTGCTCTGGCGCACGCCGATGCCCGGGCCGAAATCGATCTTCAGTTTGAACGCAGGCTTGCGTGCTTCAGGGAAGGCGTCTGCGGCGATGATGGTGCCGATGCGGATATCGACCTTGAGGAAGGCCTCGAAATCGATGGCAGCAGCTGCAGGGGCGGCAGGGTCGTGGAGCAGGTGCATGAACTTCAGTCCCGATCCGCCAGCGCCGGCCCGATCATCACCAGCACCGGCCCGCTGCAGGCTTGCAGTCCGGCCTCCAGACCGGCCAGTTGCAGATGGTAGATGTGCTCGTCAGGACGGCTGCAGTTCTCCACCACTACGACCGGCGTATCGGGCGCATGGCCCAAAGCCAGCAAGCGCTGCGCCGTGGCCGTGGCTTCGCGCCCGCCCATGTACTGCACCAGCGTATCGCCATTGGGCATGCGCACTTCATCCGGCTCGTCCACACCCGTGCTGGAGGTGAACAGCGAGACGCTGCGCGCAATCCCGCGCCGCGTGAGCGGACGCTTGGCGGCCGAGGCGGCGGCCAGTGCGGCAGTGATGCCGGGGACGATTTCGTAAGGGATGTGGTTGGCTTCAAGCGCCCGCATCTCTTCATCGGCACGGCCGAAGAGCATGGGGTCGCCGCCTTTGAGGCGTACTACGCGGCGGTACTGCTGCGCGGCTTCGACCAGCTTCTGGTTGATGACCGGCTGGGCCGTGGAGCGCTGGCCGCTGCGCTTGCCCACCGACACCTGCACGGCTTGCGGACACAGTGCCAGGATCTCTTCGGTGACCAGGGCATCGTGCAGCACGATGTCGGCCTGCGCCAGCAGGCGTGCGGCGCGTACCGTCAACAGGTCAGCGGCCCCGGGGCCGGAGCCGATCAGCCACACCATGCCCGGATGCTCCGGGCTGGGGGCGGGTGAATCGGAAGAAGGTGAAGTCGCTGCCTGTTGGGTGGCCATGGCCTGGTCGAAGAGACGATTGCGGATCGAAGGAAATTCAGTCGATCCGAATCATACCAGCGGCCACTGTCTGGTGGCTCACTTCGTCGATCAGGATGAAGGCGCCAGTGGCACGGATGTCCTGGTAGGCATCGGCCGCGATGGGCTGCTGCACGTTCACGCTGATGCGGGCGATGTCATTGAGCTTGAGCGTATCGGCGGGACGGCGTTCCTGGGTGTTGATGTCCAGCAGCGTATCGACCTTGGCCACGCGCGCGGCCACCTGCTTGGTGGTGTGCTTGAGCCAGTACTTGCGGCGCAGGTCCAGCGGTTCTTCGGAGAGCCAGCAGACATCCGCGTTGATGGTCTTCAGGATGGTGGACGGCTGTGCCTCGGCGGCCAACAGGTCGCCGCGCGAGATGTCCAGGTATTCGTCCAGCAGGAGGGTCACTGACTGGCCGGCCGTGGCCGATTCCAGTGAACCGTCCAGGGTCCGGATGTCCTTGACGGTGGCGCTCTGGCCGCTGGGCAGTACTACCAGCTTGTCACCCTTGGCCACCTTGCCGGCTTCGATGCGGCCCATGTAGCCACGGAAGTCATTGGCTTCATGGCCGTTGTGGCGCGCCACCAGCTGCACCGGGAAGCGGAAGGCTTCCTCGTGCGCATCTTCATACACCGACAGCGACTCCAGCAGGGTGATCAGCGTCGGACCCTGGTACCAGGGCATGCGCGAGCTGGCCTCCACCACGTTGTCGCCGGCCAGCGCCGACAGCGGGATGGCGTGCACATCCTTCAAGCCCAGTTGCTGCGCGAATTGCTGGTAAGCACCGACGATGCGTTCATAGACGGTCTGGTCGTAGTCCACCAGGTCCATCTTGTTGACGGCCACGATCACGTGCTGGATCTGCAGCAGGTGGGCGATGGTGGAGTGGCGCTTGGTCTGGGTCAGCAGTTCCACGCTGCCATCCTCGCCCAGCTTCACCTTGGACACGTCCACCAGGATGATCACGGCGTCGGCAGTCGAGGCACCGGTCACCATGTTGCGGGTGTACTGCTCATGGCCCGGGGTGTCGGCGATGATGAACTTGCGCTTGGGGGTGGCAAAGTAGCGATAGGCCACGTCGATGGTGATGCCTTGCTCGCGCTCGGCTTCCAGGCCATCGGTGAGCAGCGACAGGTCGACCGTGTCGCCCACGGTACGCTTGTGCTTGGCGCGCGAAATGGCATCGAGCTGGTCGGCGAAAATGCCCTTGCTGTCGAACAGCAGGCGGCCGATCAGGGTGCTCTTGCCATCGTCCACGGAACCGGCGGTGATGAAGCGCAGCAGGCCGCGTTCGTGCGGTTGCGCGGAGGCCTGGGCCAGTTGTGCTTGGGTTGCGGCGGCGTTCATCAGAAATATCCTTCCTTCTTGCGTTTTTCCATCGAGGCTTCGGACGTCTGGTCGTCCATGCGGGTCGCGCCGCGCTCGGTAATCTGGGTCACTGCGGTCTCGGCGATGATGGCTTCCACGGAAGCGGCATCGGAAGACACCGGGCAGGTGCAGGAGATGTCGCCCACGGTGCGGAAGCGCACGACCTGCTTCTCCACGGTCTCGCCTTCGCGCGCCGGGGTGAGGTCGGTGAGCGGCACCAAGAGGCCATTGCGCGGAATCACCTCGCGCTCATGGGCAAAGTAGATCGAGGGCAGGGCCAGCTTTTCGCGGGCGATGTACTGCCACACGTCCAGCTCGGTCCAGTTCGAGATGGGGAAGACGCGCATGTTCTCACCCGGATGCACGCGGGTGTTATACAGGTCCCACAGCTCGGGGCGCTGGGCCTTGGGGTTCCATTGGCCGAATTCGTCGCGGAAGGAAAAGATGCGTTCCTTGGCGCGGGCCTTTTCTTCATCACGGCGCGCGCCGCCGATACAGGCGTCGAACTTGAATTCTTCGATGGTTTCCAGCAGCGTCACGGCTTGCGCGGCGTTGCGCGAATCGGTTTGCGGGTTGCGCAGGCGCACGGTGCCGCGCTTGATCGAATCTTCCACCGAACGCACCACCAGGCGCTCGCCCAGTTCAGCGGCGCGGCGGTCACGGAATTCGATGACTTCCGGGAAGTTGTGGCCGGTGTCGATGTGCACCAGCGGGAAGGGGAACTTGCCGGGACGGAAGGCTTTCTCGGCGATGCGCAGCAGCACCACCGAGTCCTTGCCGCCGGAGAACAGCAGCGCCGGGTTGCTGCACTCGGCCGCGACCTCGCGCATGATGTGGATGGCTTCCGATTCCAGCCAGTCGAGGTGACGGTTGCTGGCGTTGTCCAAAAAGAGGGTGTCTACCGCAGTGTTCATGCCGGACCTTCCGATGCGTTGCTTGTTGTTGCTTTGATTGAATTCTGGTTCAGCTCGCTGCATGCGCCTTGATGCGCACCAGCTTGCCGTCGACCACGTGCAGGCCGCATTCCTTGGAGTCGGGGTTCTCCCACCACCAGCGGCCGGCGCGGATATCTTCACCGGGCTGGATGGCGCGGGTACAGGGCTCGCAGCCGATGGACGGGTAACCTTGGTCGTGCAGCGGGTTGTAGGGCACGTCGTTGGCGCGGATGTAGTCCCACACGTCCTGTTCGGACCAGTCGGCCAGGGGGTTGAACTTCTCCATGCCGTGGGCTTCGTCCCGTTCCTGCACGTGCAGCTCGGCCCGCGTGACCGATTGCGCGCGGCGCTGGCCGGTGACCCACGAGGCCTTGCCCTGCAGGGCGCGATTGAGCGGCTCCATCT
Organism: Herbaspirillum sp. 1130; assembly: GCF_017833835.1. Lineage (NCBI taxonomy): Bacteria > Pseudomonadati > Pseudomonadota > Betaproteobacteria > Burkholderiales > Oxalobacteraceae > Herbaspirillum > Herbaspirillum sp. 1130. The sequence continues at coordinate 1,582,755 of NZ_JAFICQ010000001.1, read as the reverse complement.
TGCGGATGTGGCAGCACTCCTTGCGCAGTTCCACGCTGTCGTAGAAGGCGTTGGCGCCGTGCTTCTGCACGTAGGCTTCCACCGCCTCAGGCTGGGGACGATAGGGCGCGACCTCGTAATCGTAGGTCTCGCGGATGCGGTCCAGCATGCCTACGGTTTCCTTGTGCAGGCGGCCGGTTTCCAGGGTGAAGATGCTGATGCGATCCTGCAGCTGGCCGCGCAGGATCAGGTCGGTCAGCACCATGTCTTCGGCCGCCAGGCTGGAGGCCAGCGCCGCCGGGGCGTACTCGGCGGCGATGCGTTCCAGCGTGGCCTGGGTCTTGGCGATGAGTTCTTGCAAGCCTGGGGTAGCCATGGGCTGTCCTTCCTTCTTCACGATCGCGCCTCAGTCGGCGGTCTGCACGGTTTCGCGCTTGACGCGGCGGAACAGCGGGTTCTTCTCGTCCCAGGAGGTCTGGTACTTTTCGGAGAAGTCGGTCAGGCCCTTGACGGCATCGTGGATGTTCTTGTCGGCACGCACGGCGAAGGCGTCGAAGCCCACGCGCTGCATGTAGAACAGCTGGTCGCGCAGCACGTCGCCGATGGCGCGCAGCTCGCCGGTGTAGCCCAGGCGGGCACGCAGGTTGTAAGCGATGGAATAGCCACGGCCATCGGCGAACTTGGGGAAGTCCACGGCCACGACCTTGAAGCTGTCCAGCTGGCCTTTCAGTTCTTCCGGACGTTCATCGCTGGCCAGCCAGACGCCGATCTCGGCGCGCGACTTCAGGGCATCGCCCTGGGCCTGCCACACCTTCAGCGGCACGATCACGCGGCCTTGCGGCACGGTCACGGTTTCTGCGGTCTCGCCTTCAGCCAGGCGCAGGACGGTCCAGTCGTCGCTGACGACGGTCTTGTTCTTGATGATTTCAGGCATTTGCGTCTTCTCCTGCGACATACTCGGCCGAACGGATCGGCGTTGCGTAAACGAATTCCTTGAACGGGGTCACACCGATGCGGCGCACGGTGTCGATGAAACGTTCTTCCTCGGTGCGCTGCTTGACGTACACCTGCAGCAGGCGGTCGATCACGGTCGGCATCTGGGTGGCCGAGAACGAGGGGCCGATGATCTTGCCGATCGAGGACTCGTTGCCCTGGGCGCCGCCCAGCGACACCTGGTACCACTCGGAACCATCCTTGTCCACGCCCAGGATGCCGATGTTGCCCACGTGGTGGTGGCCGCAGGCGTTGATGCAACCGGAGATGTTCAGTTCGATGTCGCCGATGTCATGCTGGAAGTCGATGTTCTCGAACTTCTCGGCAATGGCCTGGGCGATCGGGATCGACTTGGCATTGGCCAGCGAGCAGAAGTCGCCGCCGGGGCAGCAGATGATGTCGGTCAGCAGGCCGATGTTGGGCGTCGCCAGTCCATGCGACTTGGCGGCCTTCCACAGGGCATACAGGTCGGATTGCTTGACGTCGGCCAGCACCAGGTTCTGTTCGTGGGTCACGCGCAGTTCGCCGAAGCTGTATTGATCGGCCAGGTCGGCCACGAAGTTCATCTGGTCGGCAGTGATGTCGCCTGGGGGCACGCCCGGCTTCTTCAGCGACAGGATCACGGCAGCATAGCCGGCCTGCTTGTGCGCCTTGACGTTGCGCTTGATCCAGTTGGCGAAGCCACGGTCTTCGGCCTTCAGGCGTTCGTATTCCGCATCCACGGCCGGCAGCGTTTCGTAGGCCGGATCGGTGAAGAACTTGGCCACGCGCTGCAGTTCTTCTTCGGTCAGGGTCGAGGGGCCATCCTTGATGTCGGCCCATTCGGCTTCGACCTGGCGTGCAAACTCTTCAGGGCCGATGGCCTTGACCAGGATCTTGATGCGCGCCTTGTACATGTTGTCGCGGCGGCCGTACTGGTTGTAGACGCGCAGGATCGCTTCGAGGTAGGACATGGCGTGCTTCCAGGGCAGGAAGTCACGGATCACGCTGCCCAGGATCGGGGTGCGGCCCATGCCGCCGCCGACCAGCACGCGGAAGCCGACTTCGCCAGCCTCGTTCTTGATGACGTGCAGGCCGATGTCATGCACGGCGGTCGCGGCACGGTCTTCGGCAGCGCCGCTGATGGCGATCTTGAACTTGCGCGGCAGGTAGGCGAACTCGGGGTGGAAAGTGCTCCACTCGCGGATCAGTTCGGCGTAGGGGCGCGGATCGACGATTTCGTCGGCGGCCACGCCGGCCAGTTCGTCCGAGGTGGTGTTGCGGATGCAGTTGCCGGAGGTCTGGATGGCGTGCATTTCCACGCTGGCCAGTTCGTCCAGGATATCGGGAGATTCTTCCAGCTTGATCCAGTTGAACTGGATGTTCTGGCGGGTGGTGAAGTGGCCGTAGCCGCGATCGTACTTGACGGCGATCTCGGCGAACTTGCGCAGTTGCCTGGAGGCCAGCATGCCGTAGGGAATGGCGACGCGCAGCATGTAGGCGTGGCGTTGCAGGTAGAGCCCGTTTTGCAGGCGCAGGATGCGGAATTCGTCTTCGATGAGTTCATCCGACAGGCGCCGACGCACCTGGTCCCGGTATTGTGCGACTCGCTCTTTGACGATCAGGTGATCGTATTGGTCATAGCGGTACATCTTGTCTTCCCTGTTAACGTCTTATGGGCGACCGGATCAGGGTGCGCCCGATTGAAAATGAGCCTACCAAATCAGCTTGACTGCAACGCTCGTCAGCGTAATGGCCAGCAGGCCGCGCAAGAATTTCTCCGGCACCGCTCGCGCCGCGAGCGATCCGATGGTGATGCCTGGCACCGATCCCAGCAACAAGGTCGCCAGCAGTTCCCAGTTGATCGAACCCAGCCACCAGTGGCCCAGCGCCGCAATGGCGGTCAGCGGCACGGCATAGGCAATGTCGGTGCCGGCAATCTCCGCCGGAGACAGGCGAGGATACAGCAACACGAGCAAGGTCGCGCCGACGGCACCGGCACCGATGGAAGAAATGGTCACCAGCGTGCCCAGCAGGGCACCGGCGGCGATGGTGGCGTTGGCCAGCGTGGCACCCTGCAGCTGGCGTTGCGGATGGGCATTGAGCCAGGCTTGCATGCGGGCGCGGAAGAGCAGGGCCACCACGGTCAGGAACACCGAGATCGCAATCGAATAGCGGATGGTCAGCGCGATGCCGTCGCTGACGGCGCCGAAGTGCTTGAGCAGCAGCGTGGTCACGAGGGCCGCGGGCAGCGCACCATAAGAGAGCCGGCGCACCACATCCCAGCGTACCGTACCCTTGAAGCGATGGGCCAGGGTGCCGGCGGTCTTGGTCGCGGAGGCAAAGGCCAGGTCGGTGCCCACGGCCACCGAGGGATGAATGCCGAACAGCAAGGTCAACAGCGGTGTCATGAGCGAGCCGCCACCGACCCCGGTCAGTCCGACCAGCAGTCCAACGGCAAATCCGCTTACTACATAAGAAACAGTCATAACACCTCGCCCATTAGTCTGCGAATCGTAATAAACTTATGTTTCAAACCAAACTACATAGTATTTATTTGCTTATATACGCCTTTGGCATATGGAAATGCGCCAAACGAGGCAGGTAAGGCCGGTGAGGCCAGCAAGGCAGGCGCGGTGCGCCGCCATACCAGGTAGAAGCGAAGGAATTCCCTCATGAATCTTCATCAATTCCGTTTCGTTCGTGAAGCGGTAAGGCAGAACTTCAACCTCACGGAGGCCGCCAAGGCCCTGTATACCTCGCAGCCCGGGGTCTCCAAGGCCATCATCGAGCTGGAGGAGGAGCTGGGCGTGGACATCTTCACGCGCCACGGCAAGCGTATTCGCGGCCTGACCGAGCCGGGCCGCGCGGTGCTGCGCTCGGTCGAGCTGATCATGCAGGAAGTGGATGGCCTCAAACGTATCGGCAAGGAATTCGCCGCCCATGACAGCGGCAGTTTCACCATCGCCACCACCCACACCCAGGCGCGCTATGCGCTGCCCAAGGTGGTGCAGGCCTTCACGCAGAAGTATCCGAAAGTGCATCTTTCCTTGCTGCAGGGTAACCCCAAGCAAATCACCGAGATGGTACGCAACGATCAGGCGGATATTGCCATCGCCACTGAAGCGCTGGCTTCAGGCGAGGGCCTGGTCTCGCTGCCTTGTTATCAGTGGGAGCACGTGGTGGTGGTGCCGCCGGATCACCCTTTGCTGCAGTCCAGAAGCCTGACGTTGGAAGAGATTGCCGGCAATCCCCTGATTACCTACGATTCCGCTTTCAGCGGCCGCAGCAAGATCGACCATGCCTTCTCGCTGCGCCAGTTGAAGCCTGACGTGGTGCTGGAGGCCATCGATGCCGACGTCATCAAGACCTACGTGGAGCTGGGCATGGGCGTGGGCATCATCGCCGGCATCGCCTTCGATGCCGAGCGTGACCGTGGCCTGCGGGCCATTCCGGCCGGCCACCTGTTCGGCACCAATGTCTCGCGGGTTGCCTTGAAGCAAGGGGCGTATTTGCGGGGATATGTCTATACCTTCATTGAATTGCTGGCACCGACCCTCAATCGCAAGCTGATTGCGCAGGTCATGGAAGGCGAGAAGGACATGTATGAACTTTAAGGCGTAAGGCCCGGCGCCGAGCAGTGCGCCAGGCCTGAAACAAAACGGCCGGATCCTTGCAGATCCGGCCGTTTGCGTTTGCAGCGCTGGGCGGCAATCTTATGCCACCGCCGTGCGCTCCAGATCGCGGCAGCCATCCAGCAGGAAGGACAGGCCCACCACCAGCACCAGTTCACCTTCGGCCGAACGGGCCGTACCGGTGATGCCGGCAGTGTGGATTGCGGTCAGCGGCTTGATCACGAGATCGGCCGTGCCTTCCACCGATTCCACGCCCAGGATGTAGGGGTGGGGAACCGCCATGACGATACCCACTCGCTCATTGCCCGGCTCGTAGCCCAGCACGCCGGCCAGCGAATTGACCGGCAGCGGACGGCCCTGGTCGCGCAGCACCGGGGCGCCGCCGACTTCGTCGAAGGTTTCCGGCAGCTCGACCACGCGCTCCACCACCGCCATCGGCAGGGCCAGCGGAGCACCGGCGCAGCGCACCAGCATGGTCGGGATGATCGACAGTTCGATGGGCAGGCGGATCGAGAACTTGGTGCCCTTGCCGATGGTGGATTCGATGCGGATGGTGCCGCGATGCTTTTCCACCGCCGTCTTGACCACGTCCATGCCCACGCCGCGTCCGGAGACGCTGGAGGCCACTTCCTTGGTCGAGAAACCGGGCAGGAACACCAGCTGCAAGGCTTCGTCGGAGGTCAGCGCCTGGTGCTCGTTGATCAGGCCCTTGGCCAGCGCCTTGTTGCGCAGCATGTCCGGGTCCATGCCCTTGCCGTCATCGAAGACTTCGATCATGACGCTGCTGCCGGCCTGCCAGGCGTTGAGCGAGATGGTCGCCTTGTTGGGCTTGCCGGCCGCGGCGCGGTCCACTTCGATACCGTGGTCCAGCGAGTTGCGCAGCATGTGCACCAGCGGGTCGTAGAGGCTGTCCACCACCACGCGGTCGACTTCGGTTTCGGCACCGGTGATGACCAGGTCGACGTCCTTGCCGAGGTCCTTGGCCAGTTCGCGCACCAGTCGGGGGAATTTCTGGAACAGGCGGCCGACCGGCTGCATGCGCGTGGACAGCGTGGCGCGTTGCAGTTCGCTGGAGTAGCGCGAGGCGCGGCCCAGGGTTTCGGCCAGGGTCGACATCAGGGCCGCAGCGGTCCCTTCGAACTTGAACTGCTGCAGCTTTTCCAGCAGCACGGCAGCCTGGTTGGCGGCCTGCACCGATTCGCCGGCCACTTCCAGCAGGGCGTCCAGCTTGACGGCATCGATACGGATGCTTTCTTCCTTGGCCCCGCCAGGGGAATCGGTGGCGCGGCGATTCTGCTGTACCGGCGCGGCGGCCTTGGGCTCGCCATCGGCTGCGGGCGCGGCAGGCGCGGCAGCAGCGGGTGCCGCTGCGGCGGCAGCCACCGGGGCCGCCTCGGCGCTACCCTCCGCGACCGGCGCGGCAGCCGCACCGGGCACCAGGGCCTGGTAGAGGGCGGGCCAGTCCAGTTCGCCATTCTTCATCACGCTGGCACTGCCATCGACGCTGACGGCGGCCACTGCAGCGGCGGCTGCGGGCGCGGCCACCGGTGCTGCGGCTGCCGGTGCTGCTGCCGGGGCAGGCGCTGCTGCCGCTGGGGCAGGGGCCGGCGTGGATTCGCTCTTGCCTTCGATGGCCTGGGTCAGGATGTCCTTCAGTTCGGCCGGCATCGAGGCCAGGCTGTCGGGCGCCGCACCGTTGGACAATTCGTTCAACTGGTCGGCCACGAAGCCGCTGGCCTGCAGCGCCGCTTCGATGGCCAGCGGCGTGACCGGGGCCTTGCCGGTGCGCAGCGCATCGAACAGGTTTTCGGTCAGGTGGCAGGCCGACACCATGGCCGGCAGGTTCACGAACCCGGCGCCACCCTTGATGGTGTGGAATGCGCGGAAGACCGCGTTGAGGATTTCAAGGTCATCAGGATGTCGTTCCAGCGTCAGCAGGTGCTCTTCCACGTTGGTGGCGAGATCCAACGCTTCAACGACAAAATCCTTGAGCATTTCGTCATCCATTAGAACCCCAGGCTATCGAGTAAGTCGTCCACATCGTCCTGACCCATGGCGGTGCCGCCCACGGAGGGGCCATTCATCAGGGTTACCGGTTTTTCGGCATCGATCTGCGCCTTGACTTCCGGCGGTGCATTGTCGCGCAGCAGTTGCGCCAGCTCGCGCTCGGCGGAAGCGGTGATGGCCACGATCTTCTTGATCAACTGGCCGGTGATGTCCTGGAAGTCCTGGGCCATCATGATTTCCAGCATGCGCGCCTTTTCCGCCTCGGTCGATTCCATCACCGAATTGGAGAACTTCTGCGAGTCGCCCGCCAGTGCCTTGAATTCCTCGATGTTCATCTGGCCGGCATACAGCTTGGTCCAGCGCGCGTTGATGTCCTTGGCTTGCTCCTGCAGGCGGTCCTGGGCCGGCATGCCGGAGTCCAGCGCATTGAGCACCTTGTTGGCGGCCTGCTCGGTGAGGGTGGCGATGTGTTCCAGACGGCTCTGGGCGTCGCCGATCTGCTCGGCCACGTCGGTCAGCGAACGGTCGTAGCCGAGTTCGCGCATGGAGTCGTGCAGCAGGCGCACGATGCCGCCCAGGCGTTCGTACATGGGCTTGTCGCTCTGGTCCTCCTGTTCGCCTGCAGCCGCTTCTTCGGTGCCGGCGGCGGCGGGGGCGGCGGCAGCCGGTTCGGCAGTCATGCCCGGTAGCGTCTGCGAGGAAATTTCGTCAAACAATGCTTCCAGATCAACGTCGTCGCTCATGATTACTGATTCTCCCAACAAAGGTGTGCGCTCGTCGGCGCACTGCTGTGCAAAGTTGCCCGTAGGCGGATCTAATGCGTCGTTCCGGGAGGCACAGCCACTACCACCGCCCCGATATCAGACAGATATCGGCAGCCAGAGGCAGTCTCTGAAGGCCCGCAGACCACGACAACGTTCAGGATGACAGTGAGGCCGGCCGACCCCGCAAGGGTCCGCCGGTCGACGATGCCATGGCGCCGAGTATAGGACCGCTTGGCGTGATCTCATCGGCCAAACAGCGAGTGAAATCCCCCATTTGTTTCAATTTTTCGGCCCCACCACAAAAAATTGGCAAGAACCGCGATTCAAATGTTTTTTGATAGAAAAATCGAATTTTTTCTATATATCACTGCTGAGGATGGATTTTATCCGGCTTTTTCCTGAAAGCAATTGCGGCTGTCCCGCTTGTGCTGATTTACATCACCTGGGTGCTGCGGCTTGTGGCGTGTACGCTGCACGCCTACAATGGCGCGGTTTTGGTGCCCGCCGGCGTGTCCTCGCCGGCAGTTAAACGGGAAACACGCGCCAGGCCGCCTGCAGCCAGCAGGGCGGTCAGCCAAGGTGTACTGCCCCCGCAACGGTAACCAGGTGCCGGCGACGATGTGACGATGCGTCGCGTCTCGCCGGCGAGACCTCTTCCACGCCACTGTGTTTTTGCGCGAACGTTCACTTCGCCACATGGGAAGGCCGATGGTCATGCCTGCAGTCCGGAGACCGGCCAGAACAGGAGGAGCCCGCACAGCCAGTATTGGTGCGGTTTTCCGTTGATTGCGGCCCGCGGGGAGGCTGGCTGCACAGATTCTTTACCTGATTTTTCATGCATATCGCTTATTTCCAGGCCCGCTGTGGCGGTCCTCGCCCCCGTATTGCCCTGCGCACTGCCAGTGCGCTGATTCTTTCGGCTTTCGCAGCCTCGACCCACGCCGCCGATACCAGCCAGCCGCTGTCGGCGGTAGTGGTCTCGGCCTCGCGCTTCCCCAATGATCCGGCATTCCCGCCGGTCGCTGCCACCGTCATCACCGCCGAGCAGATCCGCGAAGCCGGCATCGACAACGCCAACGAAGCCATCCGCAAGCTGGGCGGCGTCTATGGGCGCCAGAGCCTGTCCGGCCCGCGCGACTTCCCGCTGGACCTGCGCGGCTTCGGCACCAATGGCGACCAGAACATGGTGGTGCTGGTCGATGGCGTGCGCATTTCCGAGAATGAACTGGCCACGCCGCTGCTGTCGGCGATCCCCATCGAAACCATCGAGCGCATCGAGATCGTGCGCGGCGGCAGCAGCGTGCTGTATGGCAGCGGCGCTACCGGCGGCACCATCCAGATCATCACGCGCCGCCCGCAGGCCAATACCGTGCGCGGAACCGTGATCGGCGAGGTCGGCAGCAACGGTCAGCGCGCCGGCCGGGCAGCGGTTTCGCGCGGCTGGGACAACATGTCCATCGACGCCAGCTATGCCAAGTCGCATGCCGACAACTGGCGCGACAACAGCAAGTCCAATCAGGAAAATTTCAGTACCACGGTGCAGTGGTTCGCCAGCGACTGGCGCTTCGGCCTGCGCGCCAACTTGTCGCGCGCCGATTTCGGCCTGCCGGGCAGCCTGAGCCAGGCGCAATATGACGCCAATGCGCGCCAGACCAGCAAGCCGCTGGATCATGGCTCCTACGACAATGACAGCATCACGGCCTTCCTCGAGCGCCGCTTCGGTGCCTTCGACGTGGCGGCCGAGCTGTTGCATCGGGAGAAGATTTCGCGCTCCACCTATGTCAGCAGCGGCTCCACCGCGCAAGCCAACATCCGGACCACCCAGTTCTCGCCGCGCCTGCGTCACGTGCTCGACAGCGGCCTGTGGAAGAACGAAGCCATTGCCGGTGTGGACCTGGCCGAATGGAGTTCGGCCACCAATGCCAGCTATGGCAACAGCGATGCCTCCCAGCATTCGAAGGCGCTGTACCTGCGCGATGAAATCGAGTTTGACCGCAACGCCCGCCTCGCTGCCGGCGTGCGCCGCGAGCAGTTCACCCAGCAGAGCGATTCCGGCGCCTATGGCCGCACCAGCGCCGTCAATGCCTGGGATCTGCAAGCCAGCTATGCGCCGCTGCCGCTGCTGCGCGGCTTCGTCAAGACCGGCCAGAGCTATCGTCTGGCAACTGCCGACGAGAACGGCTTCACGGCCTTGCCCAGCGGCGCGGTCCTGAAACCGCAGGTCTCGCATGACCTGGAACTGGGCGCGACCCTGGGCCATACGGCGCGCCAGGTGACGCTGCGCTGGTTCCGCCATCGCGTGCGCGACGAGCTGTATTATGACCCGACCGCCAACGGTGGCTTCGGGGCCAACAGCAACCTGGCCCCCACCCGCCATCAGGGTGTGGAACTGGAAGGCCGTGTGCAGCTGACCGAGACCCTGGGCTGGAGTGCCACCTACCAGCACATCAATGCGCGTTTCGAGGAAGGCGACAACAGCGGCAAGCAACTGGCGCTGGTGCCGGCCAATACCCTGTCGACCCGCCTGAACTGGAAGTCCGGACAGCAAAGCGCCGACGTCGGTGCACGCTGGGTGGACCGCCAGCGCATGGGCAACGACTTCGCCAACACCTGCGCGCGCATGCCTTCGTTCACTACCTTCGATGCGCGGTATGCGGTGCGTGTCAGCGCCTGGGAATTTGCCGTCACGGGGACCAATCTGGCTGATCGCAAGTATTACTCGCAGGCGTATGACTGCAGTGGCGGGGCGGTCTCGGGCATCTATCCGGAGGACGGACGGGCCTTGAAATTCACCGCCCGCTACGACTTCTGATGCTGACCTGATCCTGGCCCCGATGCGACGTTACCTGCCTGTGCTGTGCACCTTGCTGCTGCTGTCCCTGCTGGCCTTGTCGGCGGCGGTGCTGTGCGGCAGTACTGGCTGTTTGCGTCCTTCGGCCTCCGCCGACCAGTTGGCGATGCTGCTGTCGCTGCGCGTGCCACGCGCGCTGACCGCCTTTGCCGTGGGCGGCGCGCTGGCCCTGTCGGGGGCGCTGATGCAGGTACTGTTGCGCAATCCGCTGGCCGATCCCTATGTATTGGGCTTGTCGGGCGGTTCGGCGGCCGGGGCCTTGCTGGCCATGCTGGCAGCCCTGCGGCTGGGCTGGCCGGTACAGGCCGTCACCGCACCCGGCGCCTTGCTGGGCGCGGGGCTGGCGATGCTGCTGCTGTTCGGGCTGGTGCGTCCCTCGCTGCGGCATCTGGCGGTGTCTCCCTTGTTGTCCAGCCAGCGCCTGTTGCTGACGGGTGTGATGCTGGCAGCGGGATTCGGTGCGCTGATTTCGCTGGCGCTGTCGATTGCGCCGGATGCGCAGTTGCGCGGCATGGTGTTCTGGCTGATCGGCGACCTCGACGATGCGCGCCTGCTGTCCTTGATGGCACCGGTGTTGCTGCTGGCATTGCTGTGGAGCTGGCGTCATGCGCCCTCGCTCAATCTGCTGGCACGCGGCGATGCCTTTGCGCAGTTGCTGGGCGTGCCGGTGATGCGGCTGCGGGTGATGCTTCTGTGTGTAACGGCGGCCTGCACGGCCGGTGCCGTGGCGATGGCGGGGACCATCGGCTTCGTCGGACTGGTGGTGCCGCATGGCTTGCGCCTGCTGGTCGGCAATGACCAGCGCCTGCTGCTGCCGGCCTGTGTCCTTGGCGGCGGGGCCATGCTGACGCTGGCGGATTTGCTGGCGCGTACCGTGGCCGCACCGGTGCAACTGCCGGTGGGAGTGATCACGGCACTGGTGGGCGTGCCAATGTTCCTGTGGCTGCTGGCGCGGAGCCGCCCATGACGAATATGACGCATTCTTCAGTGCCCGTTCTGCAGACCCGCCAGCTGGCGGTGTGCGCGGGTGAGCGTGTCCTGCTGCAGGCGCTGGACTGGCAGGTGCGCGCGGGTGAATTCTGGTGCGTGCTGGGGCGCAACGGGGTCGGCAAAAGCAGCCTGCTGCATGTACTGGCCGGCTTGCAGGCGGCGCATGCCGGCGAGGTTCTGCTGCAGGGAAGGGCGCTGTCGTCCTTTTCGCCGTCGCAACTGGCCTTGCAGCGCGGCCTGCTGTTGCAACATCAACAGGATGCGTTTTCGCTGCAGGTGCTGGATGCCGTCATGGCGGGCCGCTTTGCCCATGGCGATGGCTGGGGCGCGCCGGAGAAGGACAGCGCGCTGGCCTTGTCCGCCCTCGAACAGGTCGGCCTGTCCGGCTTGGCGGGACAGGATCTGTTGCGGCTGTCCGGCGGGGAGCGCCAGCGCGTGGCGCTGGCGACCTTGCTGGTGCAGGCTCCCGCGCTCTGTCTGCTGGATGAGCCGACCTCGCATCAGGATATCGCGGCCCAATTGCAGGTAATGCAATTGCTGCAGGAATGGGCGCAGGAGGGCAGGGCCGTGGTAGCCAGTTGTCACGATATCAATCTTGCGCGGCGCTTTGCCTCGCATATCCTGCTGCTCGACGGCAGCACCGCGCACGGCGGCACCGCGGAAGCCATCCTGCAGCCTGAAGCGCTGGAGGCGGCGTATGGATGCCACTTCTTCCCGGTCGCGAGCCCGGACGGTGTGGTGTTCGTGGCGAGCCAGGGTGAGCAGGAGAAGCGCAGGGTTTGAAAGAAGCTTCGTATTCTCATCTGCTGATATGTTGTTTTTCAGCAAAAGAGCTCAAAAAATCAACAGAAAACTCTTTACCAATATTTACGAATTCTCACCTCCCGATATAATTGCCGCCGGGGAAAACCCTGACGAAGTACTGACAATTATTTAGGGATATCAGGAATGAAAAAGAATATCGCAGCAGCAGTTGCAGCAATCGCAGCAATGATGGCCGCCGGTTCGGTGGCAGCGCAGACCGTTGACAGCGGCGTGTACATCGGCCTGGAAGGCGGCGTCGCCACCATCAGCAGCATCGCTACCCCGACCAACGGCGTGAAGACCTCCGAAACCAACGAAACCGGTGCCCTGCGCGCCCTGGTTGGTTATCAGATCAACAAGAACTTCGCGATCGAACTGGGTTACTTCGCCACCGACGACTTCAAGCAAGACGGTACCAACCGCACCGGTACCGTGCGTTACAACGTCAAGGCTGACGTCAAGGGCGCCGATCTGTCCGTGATCTACAAGTTCACCGAATTCGTGCCAGGCCTGTACCTGAAGGCGGGTGCGACCCGTTCCAAGGTTTCCCTGGAACTTAGCCAGCCGTCCGGCACGAGCTCCTTCTCGCAAACCGGTACCGGTTACCTGTACGGCCTGGGCTATGAGTTCGCCGTGGCGAAGAACGTTGGCATCAACGTTGGCTACACCCGCTTCGAAAAGCTGGGTGGCGAAAGCGACAACAAGATGAATCTGTACTCGGCTGGCGTGAAGTACAAGTTCTAAGCTTTACCTGCAGTTTTGCGGGTCTTGAAATCCCTCCCTGGTGGAGGGATTTTTTTCGTTCGCATGCAGCGTACAGGCACCCATGCCAGCCCCTGTAGCGACTTGTTTTTTCGCTTGCACTTCATTCCATTTCGAGCGGACCTTCGCTATTCATCGAGGAAAATACTCATTTTTCTCGCATTCGGATGACTTCTCCTCATCAACTCCTATGATCGCGCCCGGCTTGGCACAGCACCTCCGTGCTACGTCAGGAGCTCGTTCCCGAGGGCAGCGGCACACGCCTCCGGGATCGCAACGATTCGATCAACTTCGTGGGAGATATGCAGATGAAGGTAATCCATTTAATCGCCGCCACTGCGGCATTGGCTATGTCGACCGTGGGCTTTGCGCAGGAGTCCAGGCCGGCGACCGGCATCTATGTCGGTCTGGAAGGCGGCTCGGTCAGCTATGCCGTCAACGACGGCAATGACGGCCCGTCACGAGACGAATATGACGAAAGCGCCCGGGCTGGTGCCGTGCGGCTGTCCGTCGGCTATCAGTTCACTCCCAATTTTTCCCTGGAATCGGGATATTTCCATCTGGGTGATTTCAAGCGAGAAGAACGCAACGCTGGCCCCTATCGCTGGCATCTGACGGCCAACACCCATGGTTTCGACCTGCTTGCGATCTACAAATTGACCGCGTTCATTCCCGGGCTGTATCTGAAAGGAGGCCTGATGCATTCCCAGGTCTCTCTGGAGGCCGCAGAGGAAGGGCCCTATGCGTACCGCAGATCCACTTCCCACGCGCAGTCCGGTATTGGTTACCAGTTGGGGATCGGCTACGAATATGACCTGACTTCCCGCTTCAGCATCAATGGCGCTTACACCCGTCTGCAGCGTGTGGGCGGTTCCTGGGAGGATGGTGTTTCAGTCAATGCCAATCTCCTGAGCGCTGGCCTGAAATATCGCTTCTGAATACCTTCAGTCTGAAGCCGCACATCCCTCCTCGTGAGGGATGTTTTTATTGAGCGCTTGTTGCTTGTCGTGCCTGATCCAGCTTCCCGCACACTTCCTGCGCCGCCTCCAGCACCCGTGGCCCGGCGCGGTTCAGCCAATCCGCATTGACGGTATGGAGCTGCCCGTCGCGCACGGCTCGCAGGCGGGGAAAGGCCTTCCAGCGCTCCAGCGGCTGGTCGCGCGCATCGCCTGCCGTGAGAATCACTTGAGGATCTGCTGCCAGCACCGACTCCACACTGACCGTAGGCGCCAGTTGCGGCAGGTCGGCGAAGATATTGCGTCCGCCGCACAGGCGCAGCACCGACGACACCATGTGCTGGCCGTTGAGCGTCATCAGAGGCTGGCTCCAGATCTGATAGAACACGCTCACCGGCGTACGGCCGCGATATTGCGCTTCCAGCTGCTGCCAACGCGCACGGAAGGCAGTCGCCGCCGCTTGGGCGGTGGCCTCGGTACCGGCCAACTGGCCCAGTCGTTCCAGCGAAGTAGCGATCATGCCGAAATCGGCCGGCTGGCTCTCGAAGACGGGAATGCCCAGGCTGCGCAGGCGCGCCAGTTGCAGGGGTTTGTTGCCGCTGTGCCAGGCCACGACCAGATCGGGTTTGAGGCTGGCGATGCGCTCCAGGTCGAGCGCGTTGTAGCCGCCCAGGTTGGGCAGGCGGGCAGCTTGCGGGGGATAGTCGCTGTGATTGCTGGCGCCGACGATCTGCTCGCCGGCGCCGGCCGCGTACAGCAGTTCGGTAACATGTGGGGCCAGGCTGACGATGCGGCGCGCCGGCTGTAGCAGGGTGACGTTCTGGCCCAGGTCATCCTGGACGGTGATGCTGGCGTGGGCTGCGCCGGCCGCCAGCAATCCGGTGAGGGACAGCAGCCAGGCCGCCAGCACACGCATGGATCAGATTTCCAGGTTGTCGATCAGGCGCGTGGCACTCAGCTTGGCGGCAGACAGCACGACCAGCGGCGCGCCTTGTTCCATGTCGGCTGCTGAAGGCGGCTGCAAGTCGATGCGCTTGCGTACGGCCACGTAGTCCGGCTTCCAGCCACGGCCGGCCAGGCGTTCCATGGCCAGTTGCTCGACCAGGGCGACGTTGTGCTGGCCGCCGCGCACTTCGTTGGCCACGTCGTTGAGCACCTGGTAGAGCAGCGGCGCTTCGGCGCGTTCTTCGGCCGACAGGTAGCCGTTGCGCGAGGACAGGGCCAGGCCGTCTTCGGCGCGATAGGTTTCGGCGCCCACGATTTCGGTCGGCAGGGCGAACTGGCGCGCCATGTTGCGCACGATCATCAACTGCTGGTAATCCTTCTTGCCGAAGACGGCGACGCGCGGCTGCACGCAGGAAAACAATTTCATCACCACGGTGGAGACCCCGGTGAAGAAGCCGGGACGGAATTCACCTTCCAGGATGTTGCCCAGGTCATTGGGCGGCTGCACGCGGTATTCCTGCGGTTCCGGGTACATATCCTTTTCGGTGGGGGCGAAGAGGACGTAGACGCCTTCCTTTTCGAGCTTCTCGACGTCGGCCTGGAAGGTGCGGGGATATTTGTCGAAGTCCTCGTTGGGGCCGAACTGCAGGCGGTTCACGAAGATCGAGGCCACCACCGGGTCGCCGTGGGTGCGCGCCAGGCGCATCAGGGACAGATGGCCTTCGTGCAGGTTGCCCATGGTCGCCACGAAGGCGGTGCGCAACTGGCCGCGCAGGTGGTCGCGGAGTTCTTCGATGGAGGAAATGATTTTCATGCGGATTCTCTGGTTGCGGGCGGACCGTCGCGTGGCTTGTCGCTCAAGCCTGCGCAGCCCGGCCCCGGTTGCCGGTCGGCTGCGCCCGCTCAGCTGGGCGAGTACGACAGTCTGACATAGATGGGCGCGAAGGCTTCGGCCTGGGTGATTTCGATGAGCGTTTCCTTGGCCAGTTCGAGCAGGGCGATAAAGTTGACCACCACCACCGGTACCCCGCGCGAGGGATCGAAGAGGTCCGAGAACTCGACGAAACGCGCCGACTGCAAACGCCGCAAGATGCCCGTCATGTGCTCGCGCACCGACAGTTCTTCGCGGCTGATGTGGTGATGCTGGGTCAGCTTGGCGCGCTTGAGGATATCGGCCCAGACCGCCTTGAGGTCGTCGATGTCGACCTCGGGCCAGCGCGTGACCACGGTCTGCTCGATGTGGACCTGGGTGCGCACGTAGTCGCGGCCGACTTGCGGCAGCTGGTCCAGCTCCTGGGCGGCCAGCTTGATCTGTTCATATTCCAGCAGGCGGCGCACCAGCTCGGCGCGCGGATCTTCCGGCTCCTCGCCGGGCTCGGCCTTCTTGGCCGGCAGCAGCATGCGCGACTTGATCTCGATGAGCATGGCGGCCATCAGCAGGTACTCGGCGGCCAGTTCCAGGTTCTGCTTGCGGATCTGCTCGACGTATTCCAGGTATTGCGCGGTGACTTGCGCCAGCGGAATGTCGAGGATGTTGAAGTTCTGCTTGCGAATCAGGTACAGCAGCAGGTCCAGCGGACCCTGGAAGGCTTCCAGGAAGACTTCCAGCGCATCCGGCGGGATGTAGAGGTCATTGGGCAGCTGGAACAGCGGTTCTCCGTACAGGCGTGCCAATGCCACGCCGTCGATCACGTCGGGCGTGGTGTCCTGCTGGCCTGCGGGGGTGATGTCGATGGCGTCGGCGCTGGGTTCCGCGCCGGGCTGGCCGGCGGGATCGGTGCCACCTGCTTGAACCGTCATGCGAACAGCTTAGTGGCTCTGGTAGACGTAGGGCTGCTGGGCCACGCGCGAAGCCTTGTCACGGGCGGACTTGTCCAGGTCCAGCGGTTCCTTGTCCCACAGCAGGGCGCGGCCGGCGCGTTGGGACTCTTCCAGCTTCGGGTTCTTCGTCTTCAGTTCGTCGATGAACTGGGTGATTTCAGATACGTAGGTGGTCTTTTTTCCGAAGAGCATGATATTTTCAGGCCAAATGTTACACAGAAGCCGTATTTTACCTTGTCTTCATCAGGGATAATCAATTACCTATGCGTGAACCCATCTTCACCCGCCTGCGTCGCCACGCCGGTCATTTCGGCGCTTTGCTTGTCGCTCTGGCCATGTTTGGCTGCGACCGCAATGGCAATCCCATCGAGGAGTTCGGTTTGGACAAGCTGCAAAAGGGTGTTTCCAGCGAAGCCGACGTGCGCGGCGTAATGGGCCAGCCCGATACCGTCTGGGAAGACGGGGGCGGGGCCAGGACCCTGGAATACCCCAAGGGACCGGAAGGCATCCGGACCTGGATGTTCCGTATCGGGGCCTCCGGTACGCTGATCGACTACACGCAGGTGCTGACGCAGGATCATTTCGACACCATTCGTCCCGGCATGAGCACCGAGCAGATCCGGCGCGAATTCGGCCGGCCGCGCAGCGTGGTGCAGTTCGCCCGCAAGAATGAGGAAGTGTGGGACTGGAAGTATCGCTACGTGCACGAGGACCGGCTTTTCAACGTGCATTTCGACATCACCACCAAGCAGGTCGTGCGCACCTCGATTTCTGAAATCTCGGGCCACTGAAGCGCTGCGGGTTCAGCGTATCCCTGCCCGCATGAACGACTGCACGAACTGGCGCTGGAACAGCAGGAACGCCAGCAGCAAAGGCGCAGAAGTCATCAGCGTGGCCGCCGTGATGATGGACCAGTCTACCCCCTGGTCGGTGGAGGAGAATACCTGCAGCCCCACCGTCAGCGGGCGCGATTCCACCGAATTGGTCACGATCAGCGGCCACAGGAAGTTGTTCCAGTGGGTACTGACCGAGACCAGCCCGAAGGCGATATAGATCGGCTTGGCCAGCGGCACATAGACCTGCATCAGGATCTGCCAGGCCGAGGCGCCCTCCACGGTTGCCGCTTCATCCAGCTCGCGCGGCACCGTCTTGAAGGTCTGGCGCAGCAGGAAGATGCCGAACGCCGAGGCGAAGTAGGGCAGGCCAATCGAGAGGATGGTGTCGCGCAGACCCAGCAGGTTCATGGTCTGGTAGTTCTCCACGATCAGGATGTCGGGCATCACCATCAGTTGCAGCAGTACCAGCATGAACATCACATTGCTGCCCCGAAAAGTGAAGCGGGCAAACGCATAGGCGGCCAGCGTGGCCAGCACCAGCTGCGCCGCCAGGATCATCGTCACCAGCAGGAAGGTGTTGAGGAAATAGCGCGGAAACGGCGCGGCATGCCAGGCGTTGGCAAAATTCTGCAGCGTCAGCGGTGCATCCGGCACGAAGCGGGTGGCGTAGGCGGCCGGATGGAAGGCCGTCCACAGCGCGTACAGCAGCGGCAGTAGCCACAGCAGCGCCAGCACCCAGGCAGCGACGGTTTCCAGCGCACGATGGCGCTCAGCGAAGGGTGAGGTAGGCGCGATCATTGATAGTGGGTCCTGCGGTCAAGTACACGAAACTTCACCAGCGCAATCAGCCCCAGCAGGGCCAGCAGCACTACCGTCAGGGCTGCAGCGTAGGAAGAATCCCAGAAGGCGAAGCCAACTTCATAGATGTAGTACAGCAGCAGGGAGCTGGCGTTGTCCGGTCCGCCCTTGGTCATCACCACGATGTGGTCCACCAGGCGGAAGGCGTTGATGAGCGCATTGATCAGCACGAACAGCGTGGTGGGCATGAGCAGCGGGAACTGCACGCGCCAGAAGTATTGCCAGCGCGATGCCCCTTCAAGTGCGGCGGCTTCGGCCAGCACCGGCGAGATCTGCTGCAGGGCGGCCAGGTAGAAGATCATGAAGAATCCCGCCTCCTTCCACACTGCCACCACCATCAGCGCACCCAGCACGGTCTGCGGATTGCCCAGCCAGTTGTGCGAGGGCAGGCCCAGCGCACCGGTGATCTGCTCCAGCAAGCCGTATTGCGGGGTATAGAAGAACAGCCAGATATTGGCCACCGCGATCATCGGCAGCACCGTCGGCGTGAAATAGGCCAGGCGCAGTACGCCGCGCCCGGCCAGTTTCTCGTTGACCCACAGCGCCATCAGGATGGCCAGGGCGATGGCCAGCGGGATGGTGCCGAGGGCGAACCAGAGGTTGTTGCACAGGGCCTGCCAGAACACCGGATCCTCCGCCATCAGCCGGTAATTCTCCAGTCCGACGAAGACCGATGGGCGGCCTCCCTTGGGCGTGGAAAAGAAGCTGTGCCAGAGCGTGGCCAGCGCCGGATAGTGCGTGAAGGCGATCAGCAGCACCATGGCCGGTGACAGCAGCAGCCAGGGCAGCACGGAGGAGGGCAGGCGTTTCATTGGCAGGCCTTGTGCAACGGACCGCGCTTAGCGGCCGTAGGCGCGCAGGATGCGCTCGGCTTCGCGCTGGGCATCCTTCAGGGCGGCCTCCGGTGTTTTGGTGCCGGACAGCGCTGCCTGCAGGTTGTCGTTCAAGGCCTTGGTCACACGCTGGTTGTCGTGGGTAGACAGTTCAGCCACGCCATACTTCATCTGCTCGCGCGCCACGTCGGCGGCCGGGACGTCCTGCAAATATTTCTTCATTTCCGGGGTATCCCAGGCATCCTGGCGCGGGGCCACATAGCCGGTGGCAATGGACCACTGGGCCGCGCGTGCCGGCTCGGTGGCGAAGCGGATGAACTTCATGGCGGCCTGCTGCTCGGCTGGCGAAGTCTTGTTGAAGACGTAGAAGTTGCCGCCGCCGGTGGGGCTGCCCGGATGCTTGATGCCGGGCAGCATGGCCACGCCGAAGGGGAAGCTGGCGTTGGTGCGGATGTTGGTCAGGTTGCCGGTGGTGGTCCAGACCATGGCAGCCTTCTGCTCCAGGAAGTCCTTGGGCGTGGTGCCCCATTCGATGGAACCGGCCGGCATCACCTTGTCTTTTGTGGTCAGGTCGACCCAGTGCTGCAGGGCCTGCACGGCGCCCGGCTTGTCGAAGTAGGTCTTGGTGCCGGCGCTGTTCATGAGGATCGTGTCATTGGAGGCGGTCATGGCCTGGAACATCCAGTAGCCGAAGCCGGTGGAAGGAATCTTCACACCCCACTGGCTGACGTTGCCGGCGGCATCGCGCTTGGTCAGCTTCTTGGCGGCTTCCACCATCTCGTTCCAGTTGGCCGGGGCCTTGTCGGGGTTCAGGCCGGCTTCCTTGAACAGGTTCTTGTTGTAGTACATCACGATGGTCGAGCGCTGGAAGGGAATGCCCCAGGTCTTGCCTTCGGTCTGGCTGTTTTCCATGAAGCCCTTGTAGAAGCCGTCGATCCACTTCTTGTCTTCGGCGCTGCTGGCCAGGCTGTCGATGGGGGCGATGGCGTTCTCGTCGATCAGGGTGAAGAGGTCGGTCGAGAGCAGCACGGCCAGGGTTGGCGGGGTGCCGCCCTTGAAGGCGGTCAGTGCCTTGACGATGCTTTCCTGGTAGGTGCCGGCATAGATGGCCTTGACCTTGATGTCGGGATTGGCCTTCTCGAAATCGGCCACCATGCTGTCGATGGTCTTGGTGACCGCGCCGCCCACGGCGACCGGGTAATAGAAGCTGATCTCGACCGGATTGGCGGCCAGCACCGGCGCACAGAAAGCGGCTGAGACAGCCAGGGCGGCCAGGGACTTGAGGAAGGTTCTACGCATGATGCATCTCCATGAGGTGGATGGGTTGGCTTGCTGCGGAAATCGTTTTACGGATCAGGACCGGCGCAGGCCGCTCTCCTGTTCGAAGAAATACTGGTCGCGGGCATCCCAGGCCAGGTGGACCGTTTCGCCCGCGTTGAACCGGTGTTGCCCCGGCGCGCGCACCAGCAGCGAGGCGCTGCCGATGCGCGCGCCGATGATGGTGTCGGCACCGAAGTATTCGACCGTTTCCACCTGGGCGGACGCAGTGGCCTCGCTGGCCGCTGCCAGGCGGATGTGTTCAGGGCGCAGCCCGAGTTGCAGGGGTATTTGGCCGAGCTCGTGCAGCACCACGTCGCTGCCGACAATGGCCAGGCCTTGCGCATGCGCTTGCAGGGGCAGCAGGTTCATCGGCGGCGTGCCGATGAAGCGGGCGGCAAAGGCCGTGGCCGGCTGGGCGTAGAGATCGGCGGGCGCTGCGTCCTGTTCGATGCGGCCTTCACGCAGCAGGATCACCTGGTCGGCCATGCTCATGGCTTCGGTCTGGTCATGGGTGACGTAGACCATGGTCATGTTCAGCTGCTGCTGCAGGGCGCGGATCTCGCGGCGCATTTCCTGGCGCAGCTGCGCATCGAGGTTGGAGAGCGGCTCATCCATCAGGCACACCGGTGCATCGGCAATGATGGCGCGGCCCAGCGCCACGCGCTGCTGCTGGCCGCCGGAGAGCTGTGCCGGGCGGCGTTCCAGCAGGTGCGACAGGCCGAGAATGTCGGCCACGCGCTGCAGGCGTGACGCATGGCCTGCACGCGGCTCCTTGCGCACGCGCACGCCGAAGAGAATGTTGTCGCGCACGCTCAGGTGCGGGAACAGCGCATACGACTGGAACACCATGGAAATCTTGCGCTGGGCCGGGGGCAGTTGCGTGACATCGCGGCCGCCAATGTGGATGCTGCCGGAAGTGGGTTTGTCCAGTCCCGCGATCAGGCGCAGGGTGGTCGACTTGCCGCAGCCGGAAGGCCCCAGCAGGACGGTGAACTGCCCCGACTTGACCTCAAAATCGATGTTGCTCACCGCCTGGGCTTGACCCCAGTGCTTGCAGACGCCCTGCAAGGAGATGGCTGCCATGCTGGTTTCCTCGTGGAGATGCGATCACGCCGCCGCGCCGCTGCGGATCTGCTCCACCAGCAGGCGCGCGCTCGGTTCGTCGATGATCAGTTCGTTGATGAAGCCGCCGCGCAATGCGGCTTTGAGGCCCGGCAGCTTGCCGGTGCCGGAGACCACGCACAGCGAATGCGCGGCGCGCGCAAAGCATTCCATGTCCGGGCCGCTGTTGCGGGCATTGAAGGCCACATCGCGCCAGGAACCATCGGCGCGGAAGAAGACGGTGGCGATGTCGCCGACCAGGCCTTCGTCGCGCAGGATCTGGCGTTCTTCTTCACCCAGATAGCCGGCGGTATGGATATAGCTGCCGGTGGCCTCGGCCCCGATGGAGAACAGCAGGATGGAGGCACGTTCCTGCAGGTCGCGGATGGCCTTGATGCTCTTTTCTCGCCACAGCGCCGTGCGCGTTTCGGGATAGTCGAAGAAGGCCGGCACCGGCAGGTGATGGGCGCGCGCACCATAGTTCTGGGCAAAGCGCGAGACGATGGATTCGCTGAAGCTGTTGATGAAGCTGGCACCGCTGCCCGAACCGTTCAAGGCGACAACGTCCACGTCATGCACATGGCGCGGCAGCAGCTGGTCGGCGATCTGCGCCACGGTCGTGCCCCAGGCCAGGCCGATGACGGTACCCGGCGTGACCAGGGAATTGACGTAGGCAGCAGCGTGGCAGGTGACCCGCTGCAGGGTTTCCTTGTCGGTGGCTGCGGCCGCCACGGGTACCACCTGGATCGACCGCAGCCGATAGTGATGGGCGATGGCCGCTTCCAGGCTGCCGGAGACCTGCTGCGGATCGTGTACGCGGATTTCCACCAGTCCGCGCTCCAGTGCGAAGGACAGCAGGCGCGAGACGGTCGCGCGCGAAGTGCCGATTTCGTCGGCAATCGCGGCGGTGGTCATGTTCTGGAAGTAGTAGAGCCGCGCAACGCGGACCGCCATGTAGGCAGTTTCCTGTCTATCCCCTTGGGCCATTGTTATTGTGCTTACCAGTGAATGTGAACTTTTGGCGCATGCCCTCGGACTGCCCCCCCGGCAGGCCAGGCGGGCTGGGCCTCCTGACAACGTTTTCACGATGGTAGCGAGCGATTGTTACCGCTTGATGAACAAACGTTCCAATTTGCTGGTGTGGCGGCGAGGCAAAAGAAAAGCGACGCATCAGGCGTCGCTTTCAAGGGGGATCACAGGAGGAGAAACATCAGTGCCGCATCACGCGCCGCATCACGATGGGCGGGGCTTCCTGCGGATTGGCGCGGGTGTACTCCAGTTCCGGCGCGATCTCGAAGCCGAAGGCGGCATACAGGTCTACCAACTGCACCTGATCGGTGCGTACCGCCAGCCGCAATTCGCGCACATCGGCTGACTGGGCACGATGGATCAGGGCTTCCATCAGGTGCTGGGACAGGCGTTCACCCCGGAACGCCGGGGCGATGCCCATGCGGCGGATTTCCCAGACATCGCTTTCGGTGTCCAGAGGCAGCCAGCGCACCGAACCGGCAGGCGTCTCGCCACTGAGCAGGATGAAGGCGCCGCCATGCTGCAGGTCTTCCTGCACATGGTCGGGGGCTTCGCGGTGGCCCGAAGAACTGGGCGCAACCTTGTTGGCCCAGCTGTGACGGGTCAGTTCGGCGATCAGACTGGCATCTTCCGAGGTGGCTTCACGTATCACCAGGTTCATGACGTTCTTTCCTCCTGCACAGGCAATCGGCGGCGAATGCCTCAGCGCACGCGCATGCCCGGCTCGGCACCCGGCCAGGGGTTGAGCACATAGATGCCCGGATTGGCTTTCTCATCCTTGGCGGAGGCGGCCAGCACCATGCCCTCGGAGACACCGAACTTCATCTTGCGCGGCGCCAGGTTGGCCACCATCACGGTCAGCTTGCCGACCAGTTCTTCCGGCTTGTAGGCCGAGGCGATGCCCGAGAAGACATTGCGGGTGCGGCCTTCACCGGCATCCAGGGTCAGGCGCAGCAGCTTGGTGGAGCCTTCCACCGCTTCGCAGTTGACGATCTTGGCGATGCGCAGGTCGACCTTGGCGAAGTCATCGATGGAGATTTCCGGCGCCAGCTCTTCGATGGCGCTTTCTGCCGCTGCGGGCGCTTCCGGCGCTTCGAACAAAGCATCCAACATCTTGGGATCGACGCGCTGCATCAGGTGCGAATAGGCATTGATGACGTGGCCATCGGCCAGCGGCACGGCCACATCGCTCCACTGGAAGGGCTGGACCTGCAGGAAGGCTTCCACCTGGGCGGCCAGTTGCGGCAGCACCGGCTTGAGGTAGACGGTCAGGATGCGGAAGGCTTCCAGCAGGCGACTGCAGACTTCGTGCAGTTGCGCATCCTTGCTGCTGTCCTTGGCCAGTTCCCAGGGCTTGTTGGCGTCCACGTAGGCGTTGATGGCGTCGGCTTGCTCCATCACCAGGCGCAGGGCCTTGCCGTATTCGCGCTGCTCGTAGAGGCTGCGGATCTCTTCAGCCACGCCGCGCAGCTTGGCCAGGAAGGCATCGTCAGCGGTGGCCCACTGGGTGGAAACACGACCTTCGAAGCGCTTGGCGATGAAACCGGCAGCGCGGCTGGCGATGTTGACGTACTTGCCGATCAGGTCGGCGTTGACGCGGGCGACGAAGTCGTCCGGGTTGAAGTCCACGTCTTCCACCTTGGCATTCAACTTGGCGGCGATGTAGTAGCGCAGCCATTCCGGGTTCATGCCGATATCCAGGTAGCGCAGCGGCGAGATGCCGGTGCCGCGCGACTTGGACATCTTCTCGCCGCTGACCGTAATGAAGCCGTGCGCGAACACGTTGGTCGGCGTCTTGCGGCCGGCGAACTTCAGCATGGCGGGCCAGAACAGGGTGTGGAAGTAGGTGATGTCCTTGCCGATGAAGTGATACTGCTCGGTCTTGTCATCGGCCATGAAGGCGTCGAAGTCGCGGCCGGTCTTGACGAAGTAATTCTTCAGCGAGGCCAGGTAGCCGATGGGCGCGTCCAGCCAGACGTAGAAGTACTTGCCCGGTGCGTCCGGGATCTCGATGCCGAAGTAGGGCGCATCGCGGCTGATGTCCCAGTCGCCCAGGCCGTCTTCGCCATCCAGCCACTCGCGGGCCTTGTTGGCCACTTCCGGTTGCAGGCGGTTGCTGTCCAGTGCCCATTCGCGCAGGAAGGCCACGCACTTCGGATCCGAGAGCTTGAAGAAGAAATGTTCAGACGACTTCATCACGGGCGTGGCGCCCGAGAGGGTCGAGTAAGGATTCTTCAGGTCGGTCGGGGAATAGACCGCGCTGCAGTTCTCGCAGGAGTCGCCATACTGGTCCTTGGTGCCGCACTTGGGGCATTCGCCCTTGATGTAGCGGTCCGGCAGGAACATGTTCTTCACCGGATCGTAGAACTGGTCGATGGTCTTGGTGGAGATCAGCTTGGCCTCGTCGCGCAGCGCGCGGTAGATTTCCTGCGACAGTGCGTGGTTCTCCGGGCTGTCGGTGGAGCTCCAGTTGTCGAAGGCGATGTGGAAGCCATCCAGGTACTGCTTGCGGCCGGCGGCAATGTTGGCCACGAACTGCTGCGGCGTGATGTTGGCCTTTTCGGCGGCGATCATGATGGGCGCGCCGTGGGCGTCGTCGGCACCGACGAAGTGCACCTCATTGCCCTGCATTCGCTGGAACCGGACCCAGATATCGGCCTGGATGTATTCCATGATGTGGCCGATGTGGAAAGCGCCGTTGGCGTAGGGGAGTGCGGTCGTGACGAAGAGTTGGCGAGGTGCGGAAGTGCTCATTGGCGATACGGACGATGCAAGTAGGTTAAGGCGCGTGCGCGCCGAAAAAGCAAGAAAGCTGCAAGAAAACTGCCATGAAAGAGGGGCATTCTATCAGTCAGAGGGCCTTGGGCGCAGTAGTTGCTCCATTGCAATCAAAGTGAAGCGTTGTGCAAGGGTGGTTTGATTGCCGCACAGGGCGGCCCTGGCGCGATTGGTTTAGACTTGCGGGTTCTGAGCAAGGAGAACCAATGAGCATTACCGTGGAAGAGATCAAGGCGGCCCTGTTGCAGGTGATCGACCCCAATACCGGCAAGGACATGATCCGTGGCAAGGAAGCCCGCAACATCCGCGTCGAGGCTGGCCGCGTGCTGCTGGATGTGGAGCTGGGCTATCCGGCGGCCAGCCAGATTGCGCCTATTCGCCAGCTGGTTGAAGAGGCGCTGGGCAAGCTGCCGGGCGTGACCGCAGTCGAGGCCAACGTCTACTTCAAGATCGTGGCGCACGCGGTGCAGCGCGGCATCAAGCTCAAGAGCAACGTCAAGAACATCATCGCCGTGGCGTCGGGCAAGGGCGGGGTAGGCAAATCCACCACGGCGGTCAACCTGGCGCTGGCGCTGTCGGCCGAGGGCGCGCGCGTGGGCATCCTGGATGCCGATATTTATGGTCCCTCGCAACCCATGATGATGGGCATCTCCGGCCAGCCCGAGACCAAGGATGGCAAGACCATGGAGCCGCTGGAAAACCACGGCCTGCAGGTCTCGTCCATCGGTTTCATGATCGATCCGGACGAGCCCATGGTCTGGCGCGGCCCCATCGTCACGCAAGCCCTGCAGCAATTGCTGGACCAGACCAACTGGCGCGACCTGGATTACCTGATCGTCGACATGCCGCCGGGTACAGGCGATGTGCAACTGACCTTGTCACAGAAGGTGCCGGTCACCGGTGCGGTCATCGTCACCACCCCGCAGGACATCGCCCTGCTGGATGCGCGCAAGGGTTTGCGCATGTTCGAGAAGGTCGGCATCCCCATCCTGGGGATCGTGGAAAACATGAGCATGCACGTCTGTTCCAACTGCGGCCATGCCGAGCCCATCTTTGGCGTGGGCGGTGGCGAGAAGATGTGTGCGGATTTCGGCGTGGACTTCCTGGGGGCCTTGCCGCTGACCATGGAAATCCGCCAGCAGACCGATTCCGGCAAGCCCACCGTGGTGGCCGATCCGGATGGCAAGGTCGCCGAGATCTACAAGGCCATCGCCCGCAAGGTGGCCGTGAAGGTGGCCGAGAAGGCGCGCGACATGACCAGCAAGTTCCCCAGCATCGTGGTGCAGAACGACTGATGTCCGCCCCGGGGCGTCCCGCCGGCATGGCGTGCCGCCCTGCAAAGGCGTTAAAATGACGCCTTTCCGAATTCCTTTGCTTGACCGATGGCCGGCCCTGGCATTCCAGGACCGGCCTGATTTTTACTCGCTATCATGACTGCCACTCAAGTTCGTACCCGTTTCGCTCCCAGCCCCACCGGCTACCTGCACCTGGGCGGTGCCCGCACGGCGCTGTTCTCCTGGGCCTATGCCCGTCGCTTCGGCGGCACTTTCGTGCTGCGCATCGAAGATACCGACGTCGAGCGTTCCACCCCGGAAGCGGTGCAGGCCATCATCGAGGGCATGCAGTGGCTGGGGCTGGAGCATGATGAAGGTCCGTTCTACCAGATGAAGCGCATGGATCGCTATCGCGAAGTGATCGGCCAGATGCTGGAGCAGGGCACGGCTTACTATTGCTATTGCACCCCGGAAGAAGTGGAAGCCATGCGCGAGCGCCAGCGTGCGGCCGGCGAGAAGCCGCGCTACGACGGCACCTGGCGTCCCGAGCCGGGCAAGACCTTGCCGGCGATCCCTGAAGGGCGCAAGCCGGTGGTGCGTTTCAAGAATCCGCAAGACGGCGAGGTGAACTGGAATGATGTGGTCAAGGGCCCCATCACCATCTCCAACCGTGAGCTGGACGACTTGGTGATCGCCCGTCCGGACGGCACGCCGACCTACAACTTCTGTGTTGTGGTGGATGATTGGGACATGAAGATCACCCACGTCATCCGTGGCGACGACCATGTGAACAATACGCCGCGCCAGATCAATATCCTGAAGGCTCTGGGCGGCACGCTGCCCGAGTATGGCCACGTGCCGATGATCCTGGGTGCGGATGGCGAGAAGCTGTCCAAGCGCCACGGTGCGGTGAGCGTGATGGATTACCCGGCCCAGGGCTATCTGCCTGAGGCCATGCTGAACTATCTGGCGCGCCTGGGCTGGAGTCATGGTGACGACGAGATTTTCTCGATGCAGCAGTTCTGCGAATGGTTCGACCTGGATCACCTGACCAAGGCGCCGGCGCAATTCAATCCGGAAAAGCTGAACTGGCTCAACAACCACTACATCAAGCTGGCTGACAACGCCCGCCTGGCTGATCTGGTTCGCCCGCTGCTGCAGGCACAGGGTGCGGTGTTCGAGGGCGCGCCTGATCTGGCGGCCGTGATTGCTCTGCTGAAGGATCGTGCCAATACCGTCAACGAGATTGCGGCTGCGGCGCTGATGTTCTATCGCCAGCCGGCCCCGGATGCGGCCCTGGTGGCCCAGCACATTACCGAGGCGATCAAGCCGGCGCTGGCTGACTTTGCCCGGCGCGTGGCGACGGTGGAGTGGAGCAAGGAAGCGATTGCGCCGATGATCAAGGAAGTGCTGGCTGCGCACGGCATCAAGATGCCACAGCTGGCGATGCCGTTGCGCCTGATCGTGGCGGGGCAATTGCAGACGCCGGCCATTGACGCCGTGCTGCAATTGTTTGGCCGTGAGGCTGTAGAGGCACGCTTGGCGGCATATCTTTGAAAAAAAGAAATTATTTTTCAAAAAGCTGTTGTCTTTTGAAAAGAGGTATTGCATAATCTCGCTTCTTCGCAACGGGGGTATAGCTCAGCTGGGAGAGCGCTTGCATGGCATGCAAGAGGTCAGCGGTTCGATCCCGCTTACCTCCACCAGCGACCCGCAGATGTTTGGCGGTGATATTTCAGGCGAAGCTTGAAGTGTAGAAGTAAAAAGTAATGTGAAGTACCTGCTTGTCCCCTTCGTCTAGAGGCCTAGGACATCACCCTTTCACGGTGAGTACGGGGGTTCGAATCCCCCAGGGGACGCCAGATTTTGATATCTGCGCTGTCACCCAGCAGGCAGCGCAGGTATGTAGCGGTACAGTGTCCCCTTCGTCTAGAGGCCTAGGACATCACCCTTTCACGGTGAGTACGGGGGTTCGAATCCCCCAGGGGACGCCAGGTTGTGAGGCAGTCCGGTTGCCGCCGGATTGTTGGAAAGTTTAAGTAGTCTGATTGATCAGGCTACCTTGAGGTTGGATAGTCTGTAGTTTGGGACTTTTCCTTTCGCAGGGGGTATAGCTCAGCTGGGAGAGCGCTTGCATGGCATGCAAGAGGTCAGCGGTTCGATCCCGCTTACCTCCACCAGCGACCCGCATGGAAATGCGGGGTGAATTGGCGGAAGAGCTGATTCGAGGAATGTTGTAGTTGTGACCGTTTTGTCCCCTTCGTCTAGAGGCCTAGGACATCACCCTTTCACGGTGAGTACGGGGGTTCGAATCCCCCAGGGGACGCCAAATAAAAAAGCCCGCGCAAGCGGGCTTTTTTGTTTGGCGGCGCCTAGCGATGTGCTTGAGCACATCGCGGGGGGATTCGAAAGGTTTCGCTTGCAAGCGAAACCGGGCCCGCGGCACGTGGGCGAATCCCTCGCTCGCGCAGCGAGCGTTAGAGGACTGTAGAGCGCGCACCTGACGCGATCCAAGCCAACCCAGTCAACCGAAAGCCCGCGCAAGCGGGCTTTTTTATTTGGCGGCGCCTAGCGATGTGCTTGAGCACATCGCGGGGGGGATTCGAAAGGTTTCGCTTGCAAGCGAAACCGGGCCCGCGGCACGTGGGCGAATCCCTCGCTCGCGCCGCGAGCGTTAGAAGACTGTTGAGCGCGCACCTGACGCAATCCAAGCCAATCCAGCCGACCGAAAGCCCGCGCAAGTGGGCTTGTTTGTTTGCTGCCCCAAAGTGCATTTGTCTCCCCAGTAACATTTTCCCCCGGCATTTTGCGCTATCCTCCCGGCAAACCTTACCGCAGGAGCCTTCATGACCGCAGCCGCCCATCTCGACATCGACCCGCGTGGCCTGGCCACGCTGACCCTCAATCGCCCTGATGTCCACAATGCTTTCGACGATCAACTGATCGCCCACCTGATCGACCTCATCAACGAGGCGCGTGACGACAAGCGTACTCGCGTCCTGCTGCTGGCCTCCACCGGCAAGTCCTTCTCCGCCGGTGCCGACCTGGCCTGGATGCGCCGCATGGCCGATGCCTCGCGCGATGACAATCTGCGCGATGCCCGCAAGCTGGCCTTGCTGATGGAAACCCTCAACAGCTTCCCGGCGCCGACGGTGGCCAAGGTCCAGGGCGCGGTGATGGGCGGCGGCGTCGGTCTGGTCTCGTGCTGCGACATCGTGGTGGCTTCCGAGGCGGCCTTCTTTGCGCTTTCCGAAGTCAAGCTGGGCCTGGCTCCTGCCGCCATCAGCCCGTACGTGATCGCCAAGATGGGCGTATCGCAGGCGCGCCGCTTCTTCGTCTCTGGCGAGCGTTTCTCGGCCATCCGCGCCGCCGCCATTGGCCTGGTGCATGAAGTGGTGCTGGCCCAGGAACTGGATGCCAAGGTGCTGCAAGTGATCGATGCCTTGCTGGCCAATGGACCACAGGCCATGCGCGCCGCCAAGCAACTGGTACAGGTCGCCAATCCGCTGCAGGTCACGTCTGAACTGGCGGAATATACGGCCGGCGTCATCGCCGACCTGCGCGCCTCCCCGGAAGGGCGGGAGGGCCTGCGCGCGTTCCTCGAAAAAGACGCCCCGGCCTGGACACGCGCTTCATCTTCAGCAGGATAAACATGAAATCCATGCACGTAGCCATCGCCGGTGCCGGTCCGGCCGGATTGGCCATGGCGCTCTATCTCAAGCGCGCCGGCCATCGCGTCACCTTGCTGGAGCGCTTCGTTACGGCCGCGCCCGTGGGTTCCGGCCTGATCCTGCAGCCCACGGGACTGACGGTACTGGAAGACCTGGGCCTGTTCTCGCGCATCGCCGCGCTGGGCCAGCGCATCGACCGCCTCTACGGGGCCGACGCCCGCAGCGGCAAGACGGTGCTGGATGTGCGGTATGACGCCGTGCGCGGAGGACGCTATGGCATTGCGGTCCATCGTGCGGCCCTGTTCGGCGTCCTGCAGGAAGCAGCGCAACGGGAGGGGATCGAAGCTGAAACCGGCCATGAGATCAACGGCCTGGAACAGGGCAGCGCAGGTGCCAGCCTGAGCACTGCGGATGGCCGCCGCATCGGTCCCTTCGATCTGGTCATCGATGCCAGTGGTGCCCGTTCGCTGCTGCGCCGCCACGCGCTCAATACCTGCGAGCCGAAGCGCTTGCCTTATGGTGCCTTCTGGGTTTCCTTGCGCGCCCAGCCCGGCCTGTCGTTCGGTGTGAATTCGCTGGTACAGCGCTATCGCCGCGCCAGCACCATGATCGGGGTGCTGCCCATCGGTCGCCCGAGGCAGCAGGATGATCCCATGGTGGCCTTCTTCTGGAGTACCAAGCCGGACCAGGTGGAGCAGCTCAAGCAACGAGGGCTGGAAGCATGGAAGGAGGGAATTCATGCGCTGTGGCCGGAATGTGAACCCTATCTGGCCCAGATCGATGGCTTCGAACAGATGACGCTGGCGCGCTACGGCCATCACACCCTGCCTTCGCCCTATGGCCAGCGGCTGGCCATCATCGGCGACGCTGCCCACTCCACCAGCCCGCAGCTGGGGCAGGGGGCCAACATGGCCTTGCTCGATGCACGGGCGCTGATTCATGCCCTGCAGCAGTCCGATACGCTGCAACAAGCGCTGCCGCGCTATGCCGCCTCGCGACGCCGCCACGTGCGGACCTTCCAGGCGATGTCGGCGATGTTCACGCCGTTCTACCAGTCCGATTCGGTGTGGTTGCCGTGGGTGCGCGACCAATTGGCGGCGCGCTTGTCGGTAGTGCCGCCCGCACCGCAAATGTTGGCGCGGATGGTGGCCGGCACTTTGGTCGATCCCTTCACGTCGATTGGCTTGCAGGAGCGCGACTGGAACATCGCACCCCAGCCCTCGGCCCTGGGCTGATCGCGTTCAAGCCGGGAAGACGTTTTCCTTCACTTGCGCTCTTCGCGGCAGAACAGGCGGCCGCGGCGCTGGCAGCGTTCGCGCTCCTCGGGCGTCATCGCTTCCCAGCGCGCCTGCATGAAGCGGCGCTTCTCATGCCAACCGCCATGCCGCCCGCGGAAACCGCCGAACAGCACCCGGCACAGCACCAGCAATCCCAGCGCCCGCCAGAAGCCGATCTCGGCTACGCCCGGGAAGATCGGCGGCATCACCCAGTTCCACAGCAGCATCACCACCACGCCCAGCAGGGGCAAGCACAGCAGGCACAGCAGCAGTTTCATGCCCCAGCGGCGCGGATCACGCCCGCCACGGAAGCTACGATCGCGGCGTGCCGGGGTGGGCGGATTTTGAGGCATGTCGTTCTGTTCCATTACATCTCCAATTCGTCATAAACCGCCTGCAAGCGCTCGCGCAGATGCAGGACTGCATAGCGCTTGCGCGCCAGCAGGGTATTGAGGCTGGTGCCACTGGCAGCAGCCATTTCCTTGAAACTGAGGCCATCGAGTTCGTGGGCGATGAAGACCTCGCGCTGCGCTGGCGGCAATTCGTCCAGTGCCGCCTGCAAGGCCTCGATCAGCGCCGCACGGGCATAGGCCGCTTCCGGGCCGCCGTCGCTGGCCGGCAGCACCAGGTCCAGCCGCCAGCTGTCTTCGCCACCCTCGACTTGCTCGATGTCGTGCGCCTCGGGCAAGGGCTCTTCCTTCTTCTTGCGGAAGCGGTCGATGATGCGGTTGCGCGCCACCCGGAACAACCAGGCGCTGACCTGCTCGATCGGCTCCGGCAGGCGGTAGGCCTGGACGAACTCGTAGAACACTTCCTGCAGGATGTCTTCGGCCTCGCCGGCGTCGGCCACCCGGCGGCGGATGAAGCCGCCCAGCCGGCTGCGTTCGCGCATGACGGTGGCGGTGATCTCGCGGTCCTGGTCGCTCATCGGGGAGAGGGTGGAAATGGGCTGCATGCCCTGAAGACGGTTGTTCTCAGGGCATATTGTGGCTCGGCAGGAAAAAATGGGGGGAAACTGCGAAGAGGAAATGAAGAAACAAGCAAAACCAGCGGGTTTGCGCGGGGAGCCATGGCCCTGCAAGCCGCTCCCCGCCTGAGGCTCCAGCCCTTACAGTTCGATGCGCGTGCCCAGCACCTGCAGGAACTGCGCCAGCCACGCCGGATGTGCCGGCCAGGCCGGTGCCGTGACCAGTTTGCCGTCGGTGATGGCGGCATCCACGGCGATATCGGCGAATTGCCCGCCGGCCAGCTTCACTTCAGGCGCGCAAGCCGGATAGGCCGAGACCTTCTTGCCTTCCAGCACGCCCGCCGCAGCCAGCACCTGCGGACCGTGGCAGACCGCGGCGATGGGCTTGTCGGCCTTGGCGAAGGCTTGCACCAGCTCGATCACCTTGGGGTTCAGGCGCAGGTATTCCGGGGCGCGGCCACCGGCCACCACCAGCGCGTCATAGCCTGCCGCGCTGACATCGTCGAAGCTGGCGTTGAGGGCGAACTGGTGGCCGGGCTTCTCGGTATAGGTCTGGTCGCCTTCGAAGTCGTGGATGGCGGTTTTGATCTTGTCGCCGGCTTTCTTGCCGGGGCAGACCGCGTGTACCGTGTGGCCGACCATCTGCAGGGCCTGGAAAGGCACCATGGTTTCATAATCCTCGGCGAAATCACCGGTCAAGAGCAGGATTTTCTTTGCAGCCATCGTCATCTCCTTGGGATAAGGCCGCCGGCGCGGGGAGGGACCGGGCGGCCGGGTTGAAACACATCTTGTTGCGGGCTGGCTTGGGCAGGATTCACTCCAGCCAGCGCATCCGGCGCGACTGCCCCATCAGGAAGTCGCGGTTGAGCTCCACGCAGTCGCGCAGGTAGCTCCACAGGGCTGATACCCGCGCCACATGGCGCTGCTCGCTGGAAGCCACCAGCCAGAAGGTGCGGGTGATGGCGATCTGTTCAGGCAGCACCGGCACCAGCTCGTCGGACTGCTGCGCCAGGAAGCAGGGCAGGATCGCCAGCGCGCGGCCGGCGCAGGCCGCCGTGTATTGCGCTACCACGCTGGTGCTGCGGAAGGCTCGGAAAGCGTCCGGCGCCACCGTATCCTTGTAGCGCAATTCTTCACTGAAGACCAGATCATCGATGTAGCCGATGAAGTTGTGTTGCGCCAGGTCATCCATGGTGTGAATCGGCGCGTGCCTGGCCAGGTACTCACGTGAAGCATAAAGCTTCAGGACATAGTCGGACAGTTTTGTGACCACGTAATTACCCGACAGCGGCCGTTCGATCGACACGCTGATGTCAGCCTCATGCTTGGACAGATTCACGAAACGCGGCATCGGCAGCATGTCCACAGTGATGTGGGGATTGCGGGCGCAGAAATGCGCGATCTGCGGTGCCAGCACGAAGGTGCCGAAGCCTTCGGTCGCGCCCAGCCGCACCTGGCCGGAGAGCTTGCTGTTGTGTCCGCCCAGTTCTTCGGTGGCGGCATACAGGGTGCTTTCGACCTGCTCGGCATATTCCACCAGCCGGTAGCCGTCGGCGGTGAGCTTGTAGCCGTGGTTGTTGCGGTCGAACAGCTGGCTGCCGACCTGCTCCTCGAAGCGCTTCATGCGCCGCGAGACGGTGGAATGGTCGATGCCCAGCTTCTTGGCGGCATCCACCAGGCCCTGGCTGCGGGTGAGTTCGAGAAAGATCCTGAGGTTGTCCCAGTCCAGCATGTAGTCTCCATGGGCCCATCGTCACCGATGTGCATCAATGCAAAAGCGTTTTGTCTTTGTGGTTATTGTATCGATAAATACGCACATGCAGAATAGCGGGGCCGTGATGCCGCCCGGGAAGACAGAGGCGACAGGCGGCAGGAGACAACGGCAAGACCCGGCGTCCATGAACGCGGGCAGGTCCGACAACAATCACAAGATCAAGGAGACAAGATGTCCAAGAACGCTTTCGGCCGTTCCCTCACGGCTGCTGCCGTGGCCTGTGCGGTGTCGCTGGCCACCACTGCGATGACCGCCATTCCCGCCCTTGCCCAGGATGCCAACACCGTCAAGATCGGCGTGCTCACCGACATGTCCGGCCCCTACTCGGCCATGGGCGGCCAGGGTTCGGTGGTGGCCGCCAAAATGGCGGTGGAAGACTGCCTCAAGAATGAGTGCAAGGGCATGAAGATCGAGATCCTCTCGGCCGACAACCAGAACAAGCCCGACGTCGGCGTGACGCGCGCCCGCGAATGGCTGGACCGCGACAAGGTCGAGGCCATCGCCGATCTCACCAATTCCTCGGTGGCGCTGGCGGTGCAGAAGCTGATCAAGGAAAAGGGCGGCATCGCCATGTACAGCGGCCCGGCCACCGGTGCGCTGACGACGGCCGAATGCGCCACCAACGGTTTCCACTGGATGTTCGACACCTACTCGCAAGCGGCCGGTGCGGCAGCGGCGCTGACCAAGCTGGGCAACAAGTCCTGGTACTTCGTGACGGTGGACTACGCCTTCGGCCATTCGCTGGAGAAGGATGCGTCCGATGTGGTCAAGGCCAATGGCGGTACGGTGGTGGGTTCGGTGCGCCATCCGCTCAATGCGTCTGACTTCTCGTCCTTCCTGCTGCAGGCGCAGGCCTCCAAGGCTCAGGTGATCGGGCTGGCCAATGGTGGCACCGATGTGGTCAACGCCATCAAGCAGGCCCGTTCCTTTGCCGTCGGCGGCAAGGACCAGCGCCTGGTGGCGCTGCTGGTGTTCCTGTCTGACGTACATGCGCTGGGGTTGGAGGCCGCGCAAGGCCTGGTCTATACCGATGGCTTCTACTGGGATTACGACGAGCAGACCCGCGCCTTCTCCAAGCGTTTCGAAGCGCAGTTCAAGAACATCAAGCCGACCATGGTGCAGGCCGGTGTCTATTCCAGCGTCTACCAGTTCCTGAAGGCGCGCGCGGCCGCCAAGACCTCGGACTGGAAAGTGGTGGCGCAGAAGATGCGTGAAATTCCGATCTCCGACGCCGTCATGCGCAATGCCTCCATCCGGCCGGATGGCCGCGTGATCCACGACATGTACCTGTACCAGGTCAAGACCCCGGCCGAGTCCAAGGCGCCGTGGGATTACCTGAAGCTGCTGTCGGTGATCCCGGCCCAGCAGGCCTTCCGTCCGATGGACGCGGCCTGCCCGCTGGTCAAGCAGTAATGCCTGTGGCCGGGAGCTGCTCCCGGCCTTGCTCTCCCCATCCTGTTCACCTCTTCACAATGGAAATTGCAATGAGCCAAGCCAACATCCCCAACGTTCCCCTGTACCTCAACGGTGAAAAGGTGCAGTCCACTTCCAAGGAGTGGCGCGACGTGCTGAACCCGGCCACCCAGGAAGTGGTGGCGCGCGTGCCCTTCGCCACCAAGGAAGAAGTCGACCGGGCCGTGGCCAACGCCAAGGAAACCTTCAAGACCTGGCGCAATACTTCACTGGCGCAGCGCATGCGCATCATGCTGAAGTTCCAGCAACTGCTGCGCGAGAACATCGCCCCGCTGGCCGAACTGATCACTCGCGAACACGGCAAGACCCTGCCGGACGCCGAAGGCGAAGTCATGCGCGGCCTGGAAGTGGTGGAACATGCCTGCTCCATCACCTCGCTGCAGCTGGGCGAACTGGCCGAGAACGTGGCCGGCGGCGTGGACGTCTACACACTCTACCAGCCGCTCGGCGTGGGGGCGGGCATCACCGCCTTCAACTTCCCGGTGATGCTGCCTTGCTTCATGTTCCCCATCGCCGTGGCCTGCGGCAATACCTTCGTGTTGAAGCCCTCCGAGCAGGACCCGACTTCCTCGCTGTTCCTGGTCGAGCTGGCCAACCAGGCCGGCCTGCCGCCGGGCGTGTTGAACGTGGTGCATGGCGGTCCGGAAGTGGCCAACATGATCTGCGACCATCCCGACATCAAGGCGGTGTCCTTCATCGGTTCCACCCATGTCGGCACCCACATCTATCGCCGCGCCAGCGAAGCCGGCAAGCGCGCCCAGTGCATGATGGGCGCCAAGAACCACTGCATCGTCTTGCCCGATGCCCCCAAGGACCAGGCCATCAACAACCTGCTGGGTGCGGCCTTCGGTGCGGCCGGCCAGCGCTGCATGGCCAATTCGGTGGTGGTGCTGGTGGGCCAGACACGCGAATGGATTCCCGAGATCGTCGAACGCTCCAAGGCCATGAAGGTCGGACCCGGCACCGACCGCAAGGCCGATGTCGGCCCGCTGGTCTCCAAGGCGGCCAAGGAACGTGTCGAACGCCTCATCGCCAGCGGCGTGGAGCAGGGCGCCAAGTTGCTGCTGGACGGCCGCAATTGCAAGGTGGCCGGCAGCGAGAACGGCAACTTCGTGGGACCGACCGTCTTCACCGGCGTCAAGCCCGAGATGGACATCTACGCCCAGGAAATCTTTGGCCCGGCCATGTGCATCGTCGAACTGGAAACCCTCGATGAAGCCATTGCCTTCATCAACGCCAACCCCAACGGTAACGGTACTTCCATCTTCACCAGCTCGGGCTATGCGGCGCGCAAGTTCCAGAACGAGATCGACGTCGGCCAGGTCGGCATCAACGTGCCCATCCCCGTGCCGGTGGCCTACTTCAGCTTCACCGGTTCGCGCGCTTCCAAGCTGGGCGACCTCGGCCCCAACGGCAAGCAGGCCGTGACCTTCTGGACCCAGACCAAGACCGTCACCGCCCGCTGGTACGCGCCCGATGAAGAAGCCGGCCAGGTCAACACCACCATCACCCTGAAGTAAGGAGAGCAGCATGAGCGCCAACATCGTCTTCATCGGCCTGGGCAATATGGGTTTGCCGATGGCGCAGAATCTGGTCAAGGCCGGTTTTTCGGTCAGCGGACACGACCTGGTCAAGGCCAGCGTGGACAAGCTGGTGGAGGTCGGCGGCAAGACCGAGGCCGACTCCATGGCGGCCGTGGCCAAGGCCGACGTGGTCATCACCATGCTGCCAGCCAGCCGTCATGTGGAATCGCTCTACCTGGGCGATGCCGGGGTGCTGGCCTCGGCCAAGCCGGGCGCGCTCTTGATCGATTGTTCCACCATTGCTCCGGAAGCGGCGCGCAAGGTGGCGGCAGCGGCCAAGGCGCGCGGCTTCGAGATGCTGGATGCGCCCGTCTCCGGGGGCACCAACGGGGCGACGGCGGGCACGCTGACCTTCATGGTGGGCGGCAGCAAGGAGGCCTTCGAGGCCGCCCAGCCTTATTTGCAGAAGATGGGGAAAGCAATCTATCACGCAGGTGAAAGCGGCAGCGGTCAGACCGTCAAGGTCTGCAACAACATGCTGCTGGGCATCCTCATGATCGGAACGTCGGAAGCGATCCGCCTGGGGATGGCCAATGGCATGGATCCCAAGGTGCTCTCGGAAATCATGTCCAAGAGCTCGGGCCGCAACTGGACGCTGGAGGTCTACAACCCTTGCCCCGGCGTGATGGAAACGGCACCGGCCTCCAAGGGGTATGCGGGCGGCTTCGGCGTGGATTTGATGCTCAAGGACCTGGGGCTGGCCGTGGAGAATGCGCTGGCCACCAACTGCGCCATTCCGCTGGGTTCGACGGCACGCAATCTGTACGACATCCACAGCATGAACGGGGCCGGCAAGCTGGACTTCTCCAGCATCTTCAACATGCTGGGCAAGGCGCAGTAAATCCGTATCACCCAGGCAGCAAAAAGGGACAGCCTCTTGCGGGGCTGTCCCTTCGTTTTTCTGCGTGCTGATGTGCAGCTTATTTCTTCACTTCATCCTCGATGTGGGCCCGGATGATGTCGGCGAAATTGGCATCGGCCTTAAAGCCCAGCGCCTTGGCGCGCTTGGCTTCGAAGGCACCGGGCCAGGAATTGACGATGCGTTTGATGGCTTCGTCTTCCTTCCATTCGATCAGCTGCACCACTTCCTTGCCGGCGACCTGTTCCAGGGCTTCGACCATGTCCTTGACGGTCACGCACAGGCCGTCGATGGAGAGGAAGCGGGCCAGGCCCAGGTCAGCGCCATTGATTTCATGGCCATGGATCAGGTTGGCGATGGCCTGGCGCGGCGACATCAGCCACATGCGCGTATCGGGCGTGACCGGGCAGACCGAGGGCTGGCCATTGAGCGGTTCGCGGATGATGCCCGAGGCGAAGCTGGAGGCCGCCTTGTTGGGCGCGCCCGGACGTACCGAAATGGTCGGCATGCGCAGCGCACGGCCGTCGATGAAGCCCTTGCGCGAATAATCCTGCACCAGCAGTTCACCCATGACCTTTTGCGCACCGTAGGAGCTTTGCGGCATCAGCAGGGTGTTGTCGGGGACCACGGCCGGCAGTTCGCCGCCGAACACCGCCACTGAACTGGTGAAGACCACGCGCGGCTTGGTACCCAGGGCACGGGCGCGTTCCAGGATGACGCGGGTGGCGTCGAAGTTGATCTTCATGCCCAGATCGAAATCGGCCTCGGCGTGGCCGCTGACGATGGCCGCCAGGTGGAAGATGGACTGCGTCTCGGGCGTGATGACGCGCTCGATCACGGCGGCGTCGGCGATGTCGCCGGTGACGGCTTCGATGCGCGGATCGGTGAAACCCTGGGCCGGAACCACGTCCAGCAGGGTGATGCGCTTGATCTCTTGCGGCTGGCCGTCGCGGCCGGTCAGGGTGCCGCGTTGCAGCAGCTGGCGCGCCAGTCGGCTGCCCAGGAAGCCGGCGCCGCCGGTAATGACGATATGCATGTGTTCTCCTCGTGATCTGTCGTCGGAATAGGGGGATATGAACGCTTGAGCGAAACCCGTGCAGCGCATTATAGCGGAAGTTGTAATACAACTTTGAGAATATGAAGCGGAAGTCACAAAAGCCGATGCCTGCGCGGTATCATGCGCGCCATGAAGACATCCTCCTCCTCCAGGCCGCAGGCGTCGGCGCTCGCCTCCATGGCCGCTGCTGCGCGCGGCAAGACCACGCTGGCCGACCATGTCACCAGCGTGCTGGCACAGCAGATCCGCAGCGGGGAATTCGCCCCGGATGCGCGCTTGCCTTCGGAGATGGAGTTGACCGAACGATTTTCAGTGAGCCGCACGGTGATCCGCGAAGCCATTTCACGCTTGAAGTCCGAGGGGCTGGTCGGTTCGCGCCGGGGCAGTGGCACGGTGGTGCTGCCGGTGACGCAGGCCACGCCCTTCCGGCTGGACCTGAATGTGGATGATGGGCGCGACTCCATCCAGGCGGTGCTGCGGGTGATCGAACTGCGGCGCGGGGTGGAAGGGGAGATGGCTGCCCTGGCGGCGCAGCGCCGCACGCGCGCGCAGAACCTGGCGATCCAGCAGGCCTTGCAGGCCATCGATGCAGCGGCTGCGGCGGGGCGCGATGGCGTGCAGGAGGATTTCGCCTTCCATGCCGCCATTTCCAATGCCTCGCACAATCCGCTCTACACCTCGCTGGTGCAGTTCCTGAGCCAGTTCCTGCATGCAGCCATCCGCGTGTCGCGCATGAACGAAGCGCGCAGCAATGAGTTCGTGCAGCAGGTACGCGCCGAACATGCGGCGCTGGCACAAGCGATCAATGATGGCAATGCCGAGGCCGCGCGGGCAGCGGCCTTGCGCCATATGGAACAGTCGGCCCTGCGCCTGCAGGCGGCCGACAAGGCCTTCTGGGCCAGCGCGGAAGGACAGGCGGCGGCGCGGGACCTGGCGCGGGTGAGGAGTGGAGGTTGAGCGGGACAGCGGGCAAACTGTCTACCCGTTCGCCCTGAGTAGACGCGCAGCGTCGTATCGAAGGGTTCACTGGCCGTGAAACTGCGCTGCGCCCCGTCGGCGCGCCTTCGATACGCGGCGATGCCGCTACTCAGGACGAACGGCCATTGGATTGCCCGGCAAACAGGTATTAAACAGGCATAAAAAAACGCTGCACCAGGCAGCGTTTTTTTATTGGCGTTGGCTAACGATCAGCCGCGCACGACCTTCTTGTACTCGTTGGTGCGGGTGTCGATTTCGATGTCGTCATCCTGGCTCACGAACAGCGGCACCATCACGGTGATCTGGTTGGCTTCGATGGCGTTTTCGATCTTGGCTTCCTTCAGGACGTTGCCCGAGGTGTTGCCCTTGACGGCCGGTTCCGAGTAGGCAACCTTGCGCACGATGGTGGTCGGCATTTCGACCGAGATGGCCTTGCCGTCGTAGAAGACAGCTTCGCACTGCATGCCGTCCTTCAGGTAGCCGATGGCGTCGCCCATGTTCTCGCCTTCGATTTCGTACTGGTTGTACTCTTCGTCCATGAAGACGAACAGCGGGTCAGCGAAGTACGAATAGGTCACCGGCTTCTTGTCCAGCACCACGACGTCGAACTTGTCGTCGCCACGGAAGACGCTTTCTTGCGGGCTGTTGGTCAGCAGGTTCTTCATCTTCCACTTGTAGGTGAAGCCGGTACGGGAAGAACCGTTGACGTCCGAGCGCAGGACGATCATGGGCTTGCTGTCGACCATAATGATGTTGCCGACGCGGATTTCTTTTGCAAATTTCATAGCGATGTGTCGTGAAAAGTAGGTTTTTTCAAACTGTCAGTAGCCCACTGGTAAAACTTCTAAAACTTCACCGCAAGCCCACGTACGATTGAATTCCAAACTGCGTTAAAACGGTAGCCCGCTATTTTAACCCATTTTCCGTGCTCTTCCACTCTTCCAGGGCGAGCCGGCGGGCGAAGCCGAGCAAATTGTCCATCCAGTCGCCATTTGCCAACAGCTTCTGGACCCATTGTTCAGCCTGGCCCGACAATGCCGGCAGCTCTGCCTGCAGCGTCTGCCAGCTTGCCTGCCAGTCAAGCTCGCCCGGATAAGCGCCGTTCCAGGCCCGGTTGAGGTCGATGACGGCGGGCGTGGCCGGGTCGTAAATCTTCAGGAAGGCGTTGAGCTTGGTGTGGTGCAGGTTCTTGTCCTGGTGATAGATGTTCCAGACGAAGGGGCGGCCGGCCCATTGGGCGCGTGCGAAGGAATCTTCACCTCGCACGAAATTGAGGTCGCAGCTCCACAGCAAGCGGTCGTAATCGGTCTGCGCCACGAAGGGCAGCACACGTACCGTCAGTGCGCCCTGCGTGGCCACCGTACCGGCGCGCATCGGTGCGTTCAGGAAAGCCTCGACCGCCGCGCGGCCTACGCCTTCCGGCACGAGGCAGGTGACCGGGAGGGGCGAGGCTTGCCAGGCTGCAAACAATTCGGCAATCGGGGCGTAGTCGTAGCAGAACAGAGAGACCTTGCAGGCTTGCGCTTCGGCCGCAGTCACGCCCAATCCACCTAGGAAAGCCGGGCCTTCATTGTTGGCCAGGAAGCCCTGTCGCCGGGCTTGCAGGTCGGCTTCGAAGCTGAGCCCGCCGGTTCGCTCATTGAAGCCGGGGAAGAAGAAATACTTGGTCAGTTTCAGCGAGCGATGCGGGGAGGGCAGGGTGTGGCAGCCCTCGACCCAGGCTTCGGCGGACAAGCCTTCCAGGTTGAACCAGACCGGCTTGGGCGAGCGCTGCGCCATGGCTTCCACGTAGCCGGGCGGGATCTCGCAGCCGAAGAATTCAATGACGATATCGGCCACATCGTCCGGCGTGAACAGGCCGTCCTGGCCGCGCCAGTGCTGCACCGTCACGCCGCAGACCTCTTGTGTATCGGCCAGCGTGTCCACCGTCGGCCAGATGCGCCGGAAGCTCACCAGGTCATCCACCCACAGCCGCACCGCGAGCCCGTGCTCATGCGCCAGCTGCCGCGCCAGGCGCCAGCAGATGCCGATATCGCCATAGTTGTCGACGACCTTGCAGAACAGGTCCAGGGAGCGCAGGGGATTGGGGTGGGAATTCATCGATATGCAGGAAAATGCGGATGCAGGCCGCATGATACCGGCTTGGCGCAGGGACCGACGAAGCGAAATGAACAACAACGACAAATTTTTTCAAATTAAATAGCTTGCAATTCAATTTTGAGCAGTTTAATATGCAGCACATGGACAAGACGCACACCACGAATCTCCCGGACGCACTGATCGACGAAGCCCTGCTTCTCGACAACCAGCTGTGTTTTGCGATGTATTCGGCGTCGCTGGCCATGACCAAGGCTTACAAGAAGATCCTGGCGCCGCTGGAGATCACCTATCCGCAATACCTGGTGATGCTGGTGCTGTGGGAAAAGGATGGCGTCACGGTCTCGGAACTGGGCACGCGCCTGTTCCTGGATTCTGGTACGCTGACCCCGCTGCTCAAGCGCATGGAAAGCATGGGTTTGCTTCACCGCAACCGCGATGCCGGCGATGAGCGCCGGGTGGTCGTAAGCCTGAGCGATGGCGGCCGCGCATTGCGTGAGAAGGCCAAGGCCGTACCGCAGCAGATGAGTTGCATGCTGCCGGCGCTGGACCAGATCAAGGCCCTGGTGGTGGAGCTGAAGCAGGTCCGCAAGGGCCTGATCGATGCCGAAGGTGAATAAAAATGTAACAAGCTTTGTGTTTTATATTGTGCGCAATAATATAGTTAATTATTTATATCGTTGATGCAGCCGGACTGAATAGCGCAACCTCAGCAACACCAGAAACATCAGCAAGACCGCAAGTGAAGCAGCAAGAGATTGGCAAGCCAGTGATGACCAAAAGTGAATCTTTAGGCATCACACCCCTCGAACGAAACCCGTCAAGGGTGACGACAACCTGAACTTTGAAAGGAAATACCATGCCTTCGAACAAGATTGAAAAAGCCCTGTACACCGCCACCGCTACCGCCACTGGCGGCCGTGAAGGTTCGGCCAAGTCCTCCGACGGCGTACTGGACGTCAAGCTGTCGACCCCCAAGGAACTGGGCGGCGCCGGTGGTAACGGCACCAACCCGGAACAGCTGTTCGCTGCTGGTTACTCGGCTTGCTTCCTGGGCGCGCTGAAGTTCGTCGCCGGCCAGGCCAAGGTGGCCCTGCCTGCGGATGCCAGCATCACCGGCAAGGTCGGCATCGGCCAGATCCCGGGCGGTTTCGGTATCGAAGCCGAGCTGAACATCTCGCTGCCGGGCATCGACCAGGCCGTGGCGCAAGATCTGGTGAACAAGGCCCACCAGGTGTGCCCGTACTCCAACGCCACCCGTGACAACATCAACGTCACCCTGAACCTGGTGTAATGCCAGCAGGCCGGGCGGGAGCCTATGCGCTTCCTGCCTGTGCCGGTCAGCATGAAGGAAAACGCCGCTGCGTCCATCCGGTCGCAGCGGCGTTTTCTTTCATTTGCGGAATGCGGATCAAAGCGCCGGACGTTCCTCCCGCACCACCCCCAGCAGCAAACTGCGCGCGATGCAGCGATGGAAGGGCATGATCGCCGCCAGATAGGCCTTGCCCAGCAGGCGTTTGGTGCGGACCACGGTGGTCACGGTGAGCCACTGGTCTTCATCTGCCGCCTGGCCGGTCGCGGCCGGCGACTTTTCGACGCACAGCCGGAAATCCAGGTGGCGGTCGTCCAGTCCCATCACGACCCTGGCCGGTTCGGCCAGCAGCAGGGGAAACCCGGCCGGCCCGCCGCCGTGGTCGCCGGCCTGCTTGAGTCCCAGCGGCGCCATCAGGCGATCACGCAAGCGGATCAATGCGCTGACCCAGGCAGGCTGGGTCGCCATCATGCGGGCTGCGATCTCGGTCGAATTCAATTTCGCCAGTTGCGGCGTGAGGCGGATACGGTAGCTGTCGGCGAAACCGGCACCTGGCAGCAAGGCCCAGTGGCGCGGCGCGGGCGCGACTTCTTCGGTGTGCGAGGCAGGGGAGGCAGGCATGATGGTCTCCAGGCAAGTTGAAAAAAAGGCCGGCAGCGACGCTGCCGGCCTTGCTCCTGCGATCACTCGATCATGTGATCACGTGAGGATCCGATCCCCGAGCCTACCTGCCGTTGCGCCGCTGCTTTTCCGCCGCACGGGCGCTGGCGAAGCGCTCGTGGGTTTCCTCGGCCTTGCGGCGGCCGAAGGCATAGTTGGCTTCCAGCCACATGACGTTGATGATGCCGAAGGCCAGGGCCAGGCCGATACCGAGTATCCAGGCGAAATACCACATGATGTTCTCCTCGTTGCAGTTTGCGATTGCGCGTAATCAATACGCCGTGTGTTCGTTCTCGTGGATGTCGCGGGCGGTGACCTTGCCCTTGACCACGCGATAGACCCAGCCGGTATAGACGATGATGAGTGGCAGGAAGATCAGCACCATCCAGAACATCAGGCCCAGGGTCTTGTGGCTGGAGACCGAATCCCAGAGGGTCAGGCTGCTCTTGGCGTCCAGCGAAGAGGGCATGACGAAGGGGAACAGCGACATGCCGGCGGTGAGGATGATGCCCG
This sequence comes from Herbaspirillum sp. 1130, assembly GCF_017833835.1. Taxonomy (NCBI): domain Bacteria; kingdom Pseudomonadati; phylum Pseudomonadota; class Betaproteobacteria; order Burkholderiales; family Oxalobacteraceae; genus Herbaspirillum; species Herbaspirillum sp. 1130. The sequence continues at coordinate 1,538,019 of NZ_JAFICQ010000001.1, read as the reverse complement.
TCACCGACAGCCCGCTGGCGATGAAGGCCAGGCGCGCACTGCGCACCAGCGCCAGCAATGCCGCCAGCACCGCACCGGCCACGCCCAGCGCCGGGAACAGCTTGGTCACGGGCCACTTGGCATAGTTGTCGAACCAGGCACCGGCGACCACTTCCACGGTCTTGGCCAGGGGTGTGAAGGCACTGTTGGCGTCCGGCATGGAGGTGATGCGATAACCAGGCATCTGGGCCACCCAGAAGCCGCCGGCCACGAACAGCAGCACCGTCACCAGCGCCGCACCGATGACGGTCTTGCGCGAACGCTCGCCCACGGCGGCCTCGGTCTTGACGAAGGCGAAGGCCGCACCGTGCATCAGCAGCATGGCTACCGACAGCAGGCCCGCCAGCAGGCCGAAGGGATTCAACAGTGCGAAGAAACTGCCGGTGTATTCCACGCGCATGGTGTCGTCATAGTGGAAGGGCACACCCAGCAGCAGGTTGCCGAAAGCCACGCCGCAGATCAGAGGCGGCACGAAGCCACCGATGAACAGTCCCCAGTCCCAGGCATTGCGCCAGCGCGGATCGGCCACCTTGCTGCGATAGTCGAAGCCCACCGGACGGAAGAACAGCGAAAACAGCAAGATCATCAGGGCGATGTAGAAGCCCGAGAACGCCGTCGCATACACCAGCGGCCAGGCCGCGAAGGTGGCACCGCCGGCGGTGATGAACCAGGTCTGGTTGCCTTCCCAGGTGGGGCCGATGGAATTGATCAGGATGCGGCGCTCGGTGTCGTTCTTGCCGGCGAAGGGCAGCATCATGCCCACGCCGAAGTCGAAGCCGTCGGTCAGGGCGAAGCCGATGATGAGTACGCCCACGAAGGCCCACCAGATCAGCTTGAGTGTTTCGTAATCGAAGATCATTCTGCTTTCCTCATTTCTTCTGATGGCTTAGTGGCTGCCGGCATTGGCCGACGGATTCAGGGGCGGCGGCAGGACATCGCCGGGGCTCTTTTCATGACCCTTGGTTTCCCAGTGGTATTGGCCGGTATGCAGGCTGCTCGGACCCAGCCGTGCGTACTTGACCATCAGGATCATCTCCACCACCAGCAGGAAGGTGTAGAACAGGATGAAACCGGCCAGGCTGAAGTAGAGGCTGCCCGGCTGCAGCGAGGAGGCCGACAGGTGGGTCGGCAGGATGCCGGCAATGGTCCAGGGCTGGCGGCCATATTCGGCCACGATCCAGCCCAGCTCGGCGGCGATCCACGGCAGCGGGATCGAGATCACGGCCAGGCGCAGCAACCAGCGTTGCGGGGCCAGCTGCTTCTTGGCCAGGAACCAGAACGACGCCGAGAAGATGAACAGGAACAGGAAGCCCAGCGCCACCATGCCGCGGAAGGACCAGAACAGCGGTGCGACCTTGGGAATGGTGTCGTTCACCGCCAGGCTGATCTGTTCAGGCGTGGCATCGACGACGTTGTTGGTGTACTTCTTCAGCAGCAGGCCGTAGCCCAGGTCCTTCTTGAGCTTGTCGAATTCGGCGCGGGCTTCGGGGGACTTGTCGCCCGCCTTCAGCTTGGCCAGCGCCGCATAGGCCAGCATGCCGTTGCGGATGCGTGCTTCATGTTCCTTCTTCAGGTCCTTGATGCCCAGCACCTGGGTATCGGCCGAACGGGTGGCGATCAGGCCCAGCGCATAGGGGATCTTGACGGCGTAATCGGTGCGCTCTTCCTTGTCATTGGGCAGGCCGAACAAGGTCAGGCCGGCCGGGGCAGGGTGGGTGTCCCACTCGGCTTCGATGGCGGCCAGCTTGACCTTGTTGACTTCACCGGCGGTATAGCCCGACTCGTCGCCCAGCACGATCACCGACAAGGTCGCGGCCAGGCCGAAACCGGCCGCCACCGCGAAGGAGCGCAGCGCGAAGGCGGTATCGCGGGCCTTCAGCAGATACCAGGCCGACACGCCCAGCACGAACATGGAAGCCGTCACGTAGCCGGCGGCCACGGTGTGCACGAACTTCACCTGCGCCACCGGATTGAAGATCACGTCGGTCATGCTGACCAGTTCCATGCGCATGGTCTCGAAGTTGAACTCGGCGCCCACCGGATTGTTCATCCAGCCATTGGCGATCAGGATCCACAGCGCCGACAGGTTCGAGCCCAGCGCCACCAGCACGGTGACGATCAGGTGCTGCTTGCGCGAGAGCTTGTCCCAGCCGAAGAAGAACAGGCCGACGAAGGTCGATTCCATGAAGAAGGCCATCAGGCCTTCGATGGCCAGCGGGGTCCCGAAGATGTCGCCCACGTAGTGCGAGTAATAGGACCAGTTGGTGCCGAACTGGAATTCCAGGGTGATGCCGGTGGCCACGCCCATGGCGAAGTTGATGCCGAAGAGCTTGCCCCAGAAGCGGGTCATGTCCTTGTAGATCTGGTTGCCGGTCATGACATAGACCGACTCCATGATGACCAGGATCCAGGACAAGCCCAGGGTGAGGGGGACGAACAGGAAGTGATAGAGCGCCGTAACGGCAAACTGCAGCCGTGACAGCGAGACGACTTCATCGATGGGAACCATGTTGTGTTACTCCGTTTGTTGTTTGGCGGACAGGTCTTGGGACGGGTACTGCTGTGCGGTGGCTGGCTGCGGCGTGGTGAAAGACAGCATGCGCTGCTCCACGCGCTGTACCGGCATCTGCATGTGCTTGGCTTCGGGATGGGCGAAGAAGGTCTTGGCCAGCACCGTAATGAGGGCAATCTTGACCACCAGCAGCAGGGTGATCTCCACCCCCAGCGGCAGCTGGGTCAGGCGTGGCCAGCGCCACGGGCGCTTGAGCAAGGATGAGGCGAGTTGCATGCGGATTACTCCTTTTCGTTGCTGCTGCCGCCGACGCGGAACTTGTCGCGCACGTCCAGCAGTTTCTTGACCTTGGAACCCATCTTCATCAAGGACACCAGCGTCTCCGGCGAGAGGCGCTGCACATCGTCGAACCAGGAACTGGAAAGTTCGATCAGTTCATACATCTCGCGCATGCGCTTTTGCACTTCCTTGTCGTCCTTGCTACCGGGCGCTTCCAGCAGGGCGTCGCGCAGCATGGAGAGGGTCGGCTCGATTTCGCGGCGGCGGCGTTCTTCCAGCAGCACCTTGAAGATGTCCCAGATGTCGCCCGGCGGTTCAAAATATTCACGGCGGTCACCGGGTTTGTGCAGCAGCTTCACCAGCCGCCAGGACTGCAATTCCTTCAATCCCATGCTCACGTTGGAGCGCGAAAAACTGAGGTACTCGGCGATCTCGTCGGCATTGAGCGCACGCCCGCAGATATAGAGCAGGGCATAGATCTGGCCCACGGTGCGATTGATACCCCAGCGGCTGCCCATCTCGCCGAAATGGCCGATGAAACGCTGCATGAGCGGGCTGAGTACGTTGTTTTCCATGTCGAAGTCTTTCGAAATTTCAGTAATTACTGAAATTTAAAGCAATTGCTTGACCCATCGCAATGTCATGCACCTGTGTATTTGCTGATAACAGTTATCACGGTTGAGAATGACGCGCGCCCGGCGCGGAGGCGCGGGCGAGGGCCGTCGGCAGGCTCAGGGGCTGGCAGGGGCGAAGGCGCTTATTAACGTGTCTTCACGACGACATCGCGTCTTGTGAACTTCCCGGTTTCACAAGGACGCAGCCCTGTTCAGCATCATGTTGCGCTGCATGAACGTATTTTCACGCTTTCCTACAAAGCCAGAAGGATTTGGCTGATAGGAAACCTGATGCGGATCAAATAAGGTGCATTTGCAGCTCAGCCGTAGCGTGGCACGCGGTCGGAAAGCGACATCTCGGCCACGCCACAGGTGAAGTACTGAGTGCAAGCGTCCACCGGGTTTCTTCACCTCGGTGGAGAGGGGCTGGCGGGCTGGGGTTGCCCGTGGCGCACGCATGCTGCGTCCTCTTTTTCCAAGGATGAATATTTATGCTGGGTTTCGATTTCCGCGTGGCCAGGATCGTCTGGACCGTCTTCCTGGTGGCATTGCTGCTCTATGTCACCTATACCATTTCAGCCACTGTGCTGGTGCTGGTGTTTGCCGTCTTCTTCAGTTATCTGGTCTATCCGCTGGTGGAGCAGGTCGAGCGCGTGCGCCCGGCCAAGGTGCCGCGGGCCGTCTCCATTGCGGTGGTGTTCGTGCTTGCCATCGGCATCGTGGCAGCGGTGGCGACCATCTTCGGCGCGCGCATCCAGGAGGAAGCCGTGCGCCTGTCCGAGCAACTGCCGGCGCTGCTGCGCTCCAATGATGCGGTGTCCAAGATTCCGCTGCCGGGCTTCGCCGAACCGCTGCGCGCACGCATCCTCGGCTTCATCCGCGACCAGCTCGCCAACGGCACCGACCAGGCCATGCCGCTGGCCAAGCAGTTCGGGGTAGGCGTGATGCATGCGGCCAGCAACCTGATCTACCTGGTGCTGGTGCCGGTGATCAGCTTCCTGCTCATCAAGGAAGCGCCGGCCATGCGCGATGAAATCCTGTCCTGGATGAACCGTTCCAACCGCAAGCTGTGGGATGGCATCATCAAGGATCTCGACGTGCTGCTCTCGCGCTATGTGCGCGCGCTGCTGTTCCTCTCCATTGCCACCTTCGTGGCCTACAGCATCGCCTTCTCGCTCATGGGCGTGCCCTACGCCATGCTGCTGGCGGGCCTGGCGGCGGTGCTGGAATTCATTCCCTTTGCCGGTCCGCTGGCCGCCAGTGCGGCCGCCCTGGTGGTGGCCGGCTTCAGCGGTTATGACCACCTGCTGTGGCTGGTGGGTTTCATCGTGGCGTATCGGGTGTTCCAGGATTACGTACTGAATCCTTACCTGATGAGCGAGGGCGTGGAAGTGAGCCCGCTCATGGTGATCCTGGGCCTGCTGGCCGGTGACCAGCTGGGCGGGGTGGCGGGCATCTTTCTGTCGGTGCCGGTGATGGCGGCCTTGAAGATCATCTTCACGCGTGCGTCGGCGGCCCAGAAGGCAAGACGTGCGGCCGAAGCGCGCGAGGCTGAACTGGCGGCCCAGGCCGCGCAGGAAGCGCTCAGGTCGGCAGAGGTGGCGGAGCCTGCAACTGCCCCGCCTGCGTTGCCGCCGACGGGAAGAACAAGCTGAAGCGAATCCAGCCCGGCTGCGGACATTCGACCGCAGCCGTGCCCCGATGCAAGGCCATGATGGCCTTGACGATGGCCAGTCCCAGGCCGTTGGATTCGGTGAAGGCGCTGCGGGAACGATCGCCGCGATAGAAACGGTCGAACATGCGCGCCATCGCATGGGGCGTGACACCCTCGCAGCGGTTGTCCACCAGGATGCGGCTGCCGCTGGCATCGTTCTCGGTCTGGATGCGGATGACGCTGTCGGCCTCGCCATAGCGCACCGCATTGATGACCAGGTTGTTCACTGCCCGCCGCCACATGTCGCGGTTGGCGTGGCAGGTGCCCTGGGCCTCCAGTTCGAAGCGCAGGCCGCGTTCGTCGGCGATGCCTTCGAAGTACTCGGTCACCTTGCCCAATTCTTCATGCAGGTCCAGCGCGCTGCATTCCACGGCCAGCGTCGCATGGTCGGCTTGCGCCAGGAACAGGATGTTCTCGACGATGCGCGAGAGCCGCTGCAATTCCTCCACATTCGATTCGAGCAATTGTTCATATTCTTCCAGGCTGCGCCGTTGGCCCAGTGCAACCTGGCTCTGGCCCATGAGCACGTTGATGGGCGTGCGGATCTCGTGGGCCAGGTCGCCGGAGAATTGCGCCAGGTGGTCGTAGCCAGCCTCCAGCCGGTCCAGCATGGCATTGAAGGAGAGCGCCACGCGCCGCAGTTCGGACGGCATGCCGTCCTGCTCCAGGCGGGTGGAAAGGCGGTCGGGCGTGATCTGGGCGGCGCGCTGGCTCATCGCTTCCAGCGGCTGCAGCCCGCGTCGCAGCAGCAGGAATCCCAGCAGCGACGTCAGCAAGATGGCAGCGCCCGCTGCACCGGCAATGCGCCAGCGGTAGCTGTGCATCATGCGGCTTTCCTGCACCATCACATAGGCGGCCACGATCTCCACGCGGTCGCCGCCGGCGCCACCCTTGCCCACATCGGCCAGTGCCGAGACCCAGCGTACCTTCACGCCATCGGGGCGGAAGCTGGTCTGCAGGCTGGCCGAACTGACCGGACGGCCCACCGGAAGCGGGGTCATCTCAGGCGGCTGCAGGTGATCGGGATTGCTTTGGATGAAGGGCGCTTCACCCTGACGGCGGAAGATGCGCACATCCTGCTCATTGCCCATCATGCTTTCGAAGAGGGCAGGGCGCTGCTCCATCTGCTCGACGTTGTAGAGGTCGTGCATCAGGTTGCGGAAATGTTCCACGCGCCCGATCAGGGCCTGGTCGGCGCGCTGCGAGAGGGCGACCCCGGCCGCCCGATCCAGGTAGAAGCCCAGGCCGGTGACCACCAGCGCAGTCATCAGCGCGAACAGGGCGGTGACGCGGGAAGTGAGGGTCCAGCTGCGCACGGGTGTGGCAACGGTGTTCATGGGTTCTCAGAGAACATGTAGCCGACACTGCGCACGGTGTGGATCAGTTTCTTCTCGAAGGGCGCGTCGATCTTGGCGCGCAGGCGCTTGATGGCGACGTCGACCACATTGGTGTCGCTGTCAAAGTTCATATCCCAGATCTGCGAGGCGATCACGGACCGTGACAGTGCCTCGTCCCGGCGCTTGATGAGCAGGTGCAGCAGCATGAATTCCTTGTTGGTCAGGGCGATATGAATACCCTGGCGCGTGACCTTGTGGCGCACGTGGTCCAGCTGCAGGTCGGCGATCTCATAGACCTCGGCCTCGCGCGTGACGCCCCGGCGCAGCAGGGTGCGGATGCGCAATACCAGTTCAGTGAAGGAAAAGGGTTTTACCAGGTAGTCGTCGGCCCCCAGCTGCAGGCCACGGATGCGGTCTTCCACCTGGTCCTTGGCGGTCAGGAACAGCACCGGCAGGTCGCGCTTGCTGCGCACTGCGCTCATGACCTGCCAGCCATCCAGGCCGGGCAGCATCACGTCCAGCACCACCAGGTCGTAGTCCTGTTCCAGTGCCATGTGCAGGCCGTCACTGCCGGTGCGGGCGAGGTCGACGGCATAGCCGGATTCGCGCAAGCCTTTGCGCAGGTAGTCACCGGTCTTGGGGTCGTCTTCGATTACCAGGATGGCCATGCTGTGGGGAACCGTGTGAGGTGGAATGGACGGGAAGTGCCGCTGCAAAGGCGGCCCGGATCGGAGAGAATGAACCGGATAATGCACTCGATTCTAGCAATGGAGGGATTTTTCTTCATGACAAAATTGTCATCAAAATGCCACCCGGGCGTCACCGCGCCGCTTTTACCATGGCATCTCATCGGCGAGGTCCAAGCCTTGCCTCCGCTTTGCATTCACCCCCTTTTTTGCCGGAGCGCACCATGCTGATCAAGATTCGTCCCGACCAGATTGACATCCCGACCGCCTCCGAGATCACCCCGCGTGATCTCTACCTGTCGCGCCGCAGCTTCATGGCGCGCGTGGCGGCCGGTGCCGCGCTGGCCGGCGGCATGGGCGCGCTGCCGCAAGCCTTCGCCCAGCAGGGCAAGAAGCTGCCGGCCCAGCTCAATAACGCCTTCGCGGTCATGGACAAGCAGACCGCCTACAAAGACGCCACCAGCTACAACAATTACTACGAGTTCGGTACCGACAAGGCCGATCCGGCCAAGAATGCCGGCAGCCTGAAAACCAGCCCGTGGACCATCGACATCGAAGGCGAGGTCAAGAAGCCCATGACCCTGGACCTGGATGCCCTGACCAAGCTGGCCCCGCTGGAAGAACGCATCTACCGCATGCGCTGTGTGGAAGGCTGGTCGATGGTGATCCCCTGGATCGGCTATTCGCTCTCGGCGCTCATCAAGAAGGCCGAACCCACGGGCAATGCCAAGTATGTCGAATTCGTCACCCTGGCCGACAAGAAGCAGATGCCGGGCCTGTCCACCCCCATCCTGAACTGGCCCTATCGTGAAGGTTTGCGCCTGGATGAAGCCAATCACCCGCTCACCCTGCTGACCCTGGGCATGTACGGCGAAGTGCTGCCCAACCAGAACGGCGCACCGGTGCGCATCATCGTGCCTTGGAAGTATGGCTTCAAGTCGGCCAAGTCCATCGTCAAGATCCGCTTCGTCAAGGACGAACCCAAGACCGCCTGGAATCTCTACGCCCCGCAGGAATACGGCTTCTACTCCAACGTCAACCCCAACGTGGACCATCCGCGCTGGTCGCAGGCCACTGAGCGTCGCATCGGCGAGGACGGCTTCTTCGCGCCCAAGCGCAAGACGCTGATGTTCAACGGATACAACGACGTGGCCAGCCTGTACACCGGCATGGACCTGCGCAAGTTCTTCTGAGGATCGGATCAGGCATGCAGCTCGCTCCGGCCGCCTTGCGCAATCTCAAACCACGCGCCGTGACGGGGCTGTGGTGGCTGTTCCTGGCCCTGGCCTTCGTTCCGCTGGTGCGGCTGGTGGTGCTGGGTTTCACCGGCGGCCTCGGAGCCAACCCGCTGGAATTCATCACCCACAGCACCGGCGACTGGACCTTGTACCTGTTCTGCATCACCCTGGCCGTGACGCCCCTGCGCAAGATCACCGGGCTGAACTGGCTGGTGCGCATGCGCCGCATGCTGGGCCTGATGGCGTTTCTGTATCTGTGCCTGCACTTCACGACCTTCGTCTGGTTTGATCACTTCTTCGACCTCGGTGAGATCTGGAAGGACATCGTCAAGCGGCCCTTCATCACCGTGGGCGTGCTGGCGCTGCTGCTGTCGATCCCGCTGGCCATCACCAGTACCAACGGCATGGTGCGTCGCCTGGGAGGCAAGCGCTGGCAGGCCCTGCACCGGTTGGTCTATGTGATCGTGCCGCTGGGTGTGCTGCACTACTGGTGGGACAAGGCCGGCAAGAACCTGATCGCCCAGCCGCTGTTGTTCGCAGTACTGGTCGGGGTGATGCTCGCTGTGCGCCTGCTGTGGCGGCGCAGCGGCGCATCGGGCACGCCGGGAAAGCCCGTGCGGCGCTGAATGCTTCATATCTTGTGCGTTTGACCTGATCGTCCTAGCCGATTTTCTGATTTTTCCCTGCCCTGTCGGAGCCTGCCATGTCCCTGTTCAAACCTGCCGTCCTGGCCTCTGCGGCCAGCCTTTGCCTGGCGCTGGCCTGTGCTTCCACTTTTGCTGCCGAAGCGGCGGTGGCGGTGCCAGCTCCTAGCGGCAAGGCGGTGCTGGCTTCCACCGCCAACACGGCCACCGTGGTCCTCGCAGGTGGCTGCTTCTGGGGTGTGCAGGGGGTGTTCCAGCATACCCAGGGCGTGTTGCAGGCGGTGTCTGGTTATGCCGGCGGCAAGGCCGATTCGGCCACGTATTCCATGGTCAGTTCCGGTACCACCGGGCACGCCGAAGCGGTACAGGTGACCTACGATCCGCGCAAGATTTCCTATGGCCAGATCCTGCAGATCTATTTTTCGGTGGCGCATGACCCGACCCAGCTCAACCGCCAGGGCCCGGACCATGGCACGCAATACCGTTCAGCCATCTTCACCGCCAGCGACGAACAGGCCCGGGCCACCCAGGCCTACATCGCCCAGATCAATGCCGCCAAGGTCTTCAGCGCTCCCATCGTGACCCAGGTGACGCCGCTGCAAGGTTTCTACCGGGCCGAGGATTACCATCAGGATTACGCCACCCTGCATCCGAACCAGCCCTACATCGCCTACAACGACCTGCCCAAGATCAGCAACCTGCAGAAGATGTATCCGGCCATCTATCGCGCCGATCCGGTGCTGGTGTTCAAGCGCTGACGCAGTACCCCGGCAGGGATGAGACAATACGCGGGTTTGTCTCACCCCGCCTGCCATGAACGCCACTGATACCGTCCGCCTCGCCCTCGACCATTTCCACCAGGATGACTACGCCGCCGCCGAACAAGTGCTGTTCGGTTTGCTGGAGACCCATCCCCGGCACAAGGATGCGCTGCAGCTGCTGGGCAGCGTGGTGGCCGCGCAAGGACGTTTCGAAGAAGCAGCCCTGGCCTGGCAGCAGGCCTTGCCGCTGGTCGACCCCGACAGCGAGGAAGCGCTGGCCCTGCGCTATCGCCTGGGGCGCGCCTTCTACGAGCAGGGGCGATATGAAGACAGCTTCCTGCTCTATCGCGACCTGATCGAGGCGGGGCATGAACGTCCCGAGTTCTTGGTCGCCGCCTCGGCCGCCTTGCAGGGCATGTCGCCCTCCGGCAAGAACGATGGCCAGGCGCTGGCCTTGCTGGAAGAGGCACTGCGGCGCAATCCCGATGTTCCCGATACCTGGCACCGCAAGGCGCGCCTGCATGAGCGCACCGGCCAGTGGGAAGCCGCACGCGAATGCCTGCGCCAGGTGCTGCTGCGCTTCGATGAGCGCGCGCAATACTGGCTGGATGCGGGCCTGATCGAACATGCCTTGGGTGACTACGAGGAAGCGCTGCGTTATTACGACCGCGCCCTCATCCTCGACCCCGATCTGGTGGATGCCCACGTCAGCCGTGGCACCACGCTGGCGCGCCTGCGTGACCACGAGGAAGCCATCGACAGCTTCCGCCGCGCCCTGCGCATGGATGGCAAGGACGCCGATGCCCATGTCAATCTGGCCTTGTCGCTGCTGGTGCTCGGCCGGCTGGAAGAGGCTTTGCCGCTCTACGAATGGCGTTGGGAAGGAAGTGGTGCCGATCCTTATCGCCACGCCGCCATCCCGCCCTGGAACGGCGGCAGCTCGCTGGCCAGCAAGCGCATCCTGCTGTGGGCCGAGCAGGGGCAGGGCGATACCATCCAGTTCAGCCGCTACGTGCAGCAGATCGTCGAGGCCGGGGCCGAGGTGGTGTTCGAGGTTCCGGAAAGTTTGTTCACCTTGATGCAGGGCTTGCCGGTGGCCTCGCGCATTCAGCTGGTGCCGACCGCAGGCGCCTTGCCCGCGATCGACTATCAGTTGCCGCTGATGAGCCTGCCGCTGGTGTGCAATACGGCGATGGACAACATCCCGGCACCGGTGCCTTACCTGAACGTTCATATCGACCTCAAGCGGCAGTGGGAGCAGCAGCTCGACGCGCTGGCACCGCGTGCGCCGGGGCAGGTGCGGGTGGGCATCATCTGCTCCGGCAACCCCGGCAATGCCAACGATGCGCGCCGGTCCATTGCGCTGGAGCGCTTTGCGGCATTGGCCAAGGCGCGTGACGGTGTGTCCTTCTTCATCATCCAGCCCGATCTGCGCACCGCCGATGCGCAATGGCTGCGGCAGGCCGGACCGCAGTGGCATGCGGTGGGGGAGGGCATTCGCGATTTCGCCGATACGGCGGCCGCGCTTTCCTGCATGGACCTGGTCATCAGCGTCGATACGGCAGCCGCCCACCTGGCTGGCGCGCTCGGCTTGCCGGTCTGGATCGCCTTGCCCTATGCGCCCGACTGGCGTTGGTTCCTGCAACGCCATGACTCGCCCTGGTATCCGACGGCACGGCTGTTCCGCCAGCAGCGTGCGGGCGATTGGGATGAGGTCATCACCACCTTGCGTGCCGCCCTGGCGGTAGCGGCGTTTTCTTCCTGAGCGTGCCGGAACCCGTGCACCTCATCCGGCTGCAGACGTTCTTGGCAGGGTCTGCAGCTGTTCTTCATTAATCTTTGTAGTGTTTCTCGAATTATTTCGAGGCCGTATGAAGATTTCTGCACCATCGGACAATTCGTTCCCCCCCGTCCTTTCCGCGATCATCCAAGCCAATTCTCGTCACCCGTCATCGCAGCCGGCCGGCTGCCCTGCCGCCTTTGCGGCTGCTGCCCGGCCAGTGTGCAGGTGCGTGAAGTACGGCGCCCGGCGCCGTCTTCCCGCCTGCCGCGAGACCTTCCTCCCTGGACGAGATCAACCTGAAATGAGCGCAGATGAACGACATCCTCCCCCTTGGCGGCGCGTGCGGCCCGCAGTCTTCCTCCACCTTGCCGCGCCCGCGCTGGCCCAACCGGCTGGCTGCCGTGATGGCGATGTCACTGGGCTTGTTGAGCCTGCCGGCGGGCGCTGTCAGCCTGGGTGATCTGGTCAAGCAAGCCGCTTTCAACAATCCCGCCGCGGTCGCTCGGCAACGTGCCGTCGACGCCGCTGCCGAAGGTATCTCGTCGGCCAAGTGGCAATTCTTTCCGACACCGTCCATGTCGGTCGAACGCGCCGGCGTGACCAGTTCGCGCGACATTTCGTACAACGGCGACGATACCGTGGTGACCCTGCGCCTGCAGCAGACCCTGTGGTCCGGCGGCCGCCTGACGGCCCAGCTGGAACAGGCCGGGCACAATCATGAATCTGCTGGCGAAGCCCTGCGTGAACAGCGCTTCCGCCTGGCCGAGCAGGTCATTTCGCAATACAGCCTGTGGGTGCGTTCGGATCTGGCCACCGAGGCCAATCAGAAGAATCTGAAAGCGCTGGAAGATTTCCTCGCACAAAGCCAGCGCCGCGAGAAGGAAGGAGCCGCTGCGCGCGTCGACGTGACGCTGGTGCGCGGCCGCCGCGACCAGGCGCTGACCGACCTGCTGGGCGCCAAGGCCAGCCGCCAGTCGGCGCGGCTGCAACTGGAACAACTGGTCGGCCTGCCGCTGAGCGATGAAGAACTGCGGGCCGATGTGGCGAAGATGTCCGTCAGCGAGGATCTGCCCGCACTGACCGAGAGCATGCTGGAGAGCAGCCCGCTGCTCAAGCGCCTGCGCGCTGATGCCAAGGTCCAGGAGTCGGCCATCCGGATCCGCAGTGCCTCCTACTGGCCGGAAGTCTATGCCCGCCTGGAGCACCAGCGCGGCAACTTCAGCGTGCCTCACACCCCCAATGCCAACCGCGCTTTCATCGGCATGCAGATGCAGCTGGGGGCCGGCCTGTCGCTGGGTTCGGAAGTGGCGGCCGCGCAGGGCCGCTATCAGTCAGCGCTGCTGGCCGTGGATGCGGCACGGCTGGAACTGATCTCGCAGTTGGCCGCCACCTACACCGAGTATCAGCAAGCCGAGGCGCGTGCACGCAATCTGGAAGACGTCGCCGTATCGTCCGAGGAGGTGCTGGCTTCCTATACCCGCCAATATCTGTCGGGCCGGCGCTCCTGGCTGGACGTGATGAATGCCGCCCGCGAAGTGGTGCAGACCGATCTGCAGAAGGCCGACGTCACGGCCATGATCATCGCGGATGGCCGCAAGCTGCAATTGTGGGCGTATGGCCTGGACCAGGTACGCTGACCATCAATCCCGTGCGCATCCGCTGCGGTGCGCACGGGGACCGCAAGGGGAACTGCGGCAGGGGGGAGCATGATCACCAAAGCGCAGTTCAAGCGCGCCATCGAGCGCGAGGAATTCAGAGTCGTCTATCAGCCCATCGTGGTCCTGGCCGACGGCCGCTGTGCGGGCGCGGAAGTCCTGGTGCGCTGGCAGCGCGAAGACGGGGCACTGCTGCCGCCGGACCGTTTCCTGGCCGCAGCGCAGCGGCATGGCTACCTCAATGCCATCACCGACCGGGTACTGCAACAGACCGTCAGCGACCTGGCCCCCACGCTGCGCGCTCATCGCTGCTTGCATGCGGCCGTCAATATTCCGGCCCAGGATGTCAACAGCGGCCGCATCCTGGAGGTGCTGGATGCCGCGCTGGCCGGCACCGGTATCGTGCCGGGCCAACTCTGGCTGGAAATCACCGAGAGCAGCAGCATGGAAACCCTGCCGAGCCGCGAGACGCTATCCCGGGCGCGGGAGCGGGGGCATCTCATTGCGCTGGATGATTTCGGGACCGGCTATTCCTGCCTGCGCTATCTGCACGAACTTCCATGTGATGTGCTCAAACTGGATCGTTCCTTCGTCATCGGCATCGGTACGGATCACGAGCATCCGGTACTGGCCTGCATCATCGACCTGGCCCGCAAGCTCAAGCTGAAGATCGTCGCGGAAGGCGTGGAAACGCCGGTGCAGGCGCGCTATCTGGAGCAGGCCTGCGTCGACTATGCCCAGGGCTGGCATTACGCACGGCCGATGCTGGCCGCCGAATTTGCGCGCTATTGCGATCGGGCAGCGAGCCCGGCGGATTCGCCACTGTCGCCGTTGTCGTTGCACGCGCCGGAATCGCCGTTGTCTTCTCTCGCGGCTGGCGGCTCCGCAGAGGCCGCGGTGGCGCCGGATCTGCAGTCCTCGCACTGAGCTTGCGCGGGCTGTGCGCACAGGCGTCCTTTCCTGTCTGATCTTTCCTCTCCGTTGCTGTTGATGTCGTTCACTCGACGGTGCCATCGATAGTTCATTCCGTCTGCACCATCAGACAATTTTTTAAGCGCAAAATGTTAGATAAAGTTAGTACGGCGTCGATGTTAATGGTCTGGCGGAGACGCTGTCACCAGTGCTGACTGATTGTCGGTGATCAGGTGGCGAATGGCACCAAGCTCCCCTCGGGTTCAACATGATTCGAGGGGAGTTCTCTTTTGTGTATCCAGATATGAAGAGGCTTTCAAAGATCTTCCGTATTTCTTTGATCGTCGCGAAAGTGGTCCTGGATTTTCCCTTCACTCGTCGACAGGAAGGGCGTCCATCGTTCCAGAGTGAGGTTTGTTCTCTGATCGACTGAAATCGTCATTTACTTAGTTTTTTCGAGACTACAAATATGTCTGAAATGAACTAAAGGACAATTAAATCTTTATATATTTTCACAGATCATTAGCCCCATTGACGATCTGCCGCAGCGCCTGATTCCGGACGAGATCTCCCTCGGTTTTGCCCGCTGTTGCTGAGATGGCAAAGCAGCAACGATGACGCATCCCGCTCATTTCTGGCATCGCGCGACACATCGTCCGAGGGGTTCTCTCCCGTTTTTCGCTCTCACTGTCGATCAAGCCGAGTACGTCCGCATCGTCCGCATCGTCCGAATACGCGCCGTCGACAGTCCTTCCCCTGAAGGAAGGCCGATCGTCGCGACTGATATCAAACCAAACGAATCGCCATGAGAAAGAATATTCATTCCTGTCCCAGTTCGCCCCCCGTTGCCGGTGCGGTGCGCCGCGCTGCGGCCAGCAAGATGTCCGGCGCAGGCTGCACGGGCCTGTATCCAGCTGCCTTGCTGGTTTCCCGGGAGGCCTGTCATGAGTGAACTGGCGTCTTCCTTGTCATGGGCCGTGATGACGGCAGCGCGACGCCACGGTGTGGTGATCGACAGCGTCCGGCTCAATGCCGCCATCACCCAATCGATGGTGAAAAGCGGCGCAGCGGCCATCGACATCAACAGCCTCTGCGCTGCCCTGAGCCTGCCCAAGTCGCAGCATCTGGCCAAGCCGGACCGCGCACAGCTTCCCATGCTGGGCGTGGTGCGCGAGCGCGGCTGGGGTGTCATCGCCGACCAGCGTCCCGATGGCCGCTGGATTTTCATCAGTGAAGAAGGCCATGCTTTGGTCAGCGACAGTGATCTGAGCGAAGGCGCCTACAAGCTCGATTTCGCCCCGCTCGGCAACAAGCCGGACCAGCACGGTTTTGAACGCGTCTTCAAGGAAGCGCTTGGCGAATACCGTCCCATCATCCTGGAAGTGGTCATTGCCTCGGTGGTGATGAGCGTCATTGCGCTGGGGGCCTCGGTCTTCTCGATGCAGGTCTATGACCGGGTCATTCCTACGCACGGCGTGGCTACGCTGATCGTGCTGGCCATCGGCGTCTCGCTGGCCATCGTCTTCGAGCTGGGCATGAAGTTCGCGCGTTCTCACATCATGGACAGCGTGGTCTCCGGCCTCGATGCCAAGCTCTCGCAGGCGCTCTTCGAACGCTTGCTGTCGGTTCGGGTGGACCAGTTGCCAGGTTCCGTCGGCAGCCTGGCCGGGCAACTGCGCGGATATGAACAAATTCGCTCCTTCTATACCTCGCAGACGCTGTTCACCCTGGTCGACCTGCCGCTGGGCCTGCTGTTCGTGCTGGTGATCGCCTTCATCGCCAGTCCCTGGATGGCGCTGGTGCCGACCGTGTTCGGGCTGGCGGCCATCGGCATCGGCTACCTCTCCAATCGCAAGGTGGTACGGCTGGCCGACAAGAGCGCGGCGGCCTCCAACCTCAAGACCGGCCTGCTGGTGGAGACGGTGGAGGGGGTGGAGACCATCAAGTCCGGTTCCGGCGGCTGGAAATTCCTCTCGCGCTGGATCGACGTCAGCGCCGAGTCCATCCGCAGCGACATGGCCATGCGCGCCATCGGCGACCATGCCGGCTATATCGCTGCCATGCTGCAACAACTGAGCTACTCGACCACCGTCATCGTCGGCTCCTTCCTGGTCATCAACGGCCAGATCACCATGGGTGCGTTGATCGCCTGCTCCATCCTGGGTGGCCGCATTCTGGCCCCGGTGGCCATGATTCCCGGCCTGATGGTGCAGCGTGCGCATACCAAGGCCACCCTGGCCGGACTGGAAAAAATCTATGCCCTGCAGACTGATCAGGGCAACGAGCGCCAGCTGACCCCGGACACCCTGCGCGGCGAGTTCCGTGTGGAAGAAGTGAAATTCACCTATGCCGGCAGCCTGCTCAATGCCATGAGCATTGACCAGCTGAGTATCCGTGCCAGCGTATCGAACCGGTTCCGGCAGCACGCCAGTCCGGCACGGAAGGTCTGGAAATCCGTATCCAGAAGACCGAGTGAGGAGGCCCGATGTCAGATGCCGCAAGTTCCATCGAGGACGCCCTGATGGGCAAGACCACCTATACGCTCGACGTGATGCAGGCCGGTACCGCCTTGCGCAAGATTCCCATCGAGACCATCCAGGACGTGCGCAGTCTCGGCATCGACCTGTTGCTGGTGCTGCGCAGCGGCGGCCAGATCCTGTTGCGGGAAGGTGCGCTGGATGCCCTTGTCAATCCGGACCGGCGGCTGCAGTTCAGTGACGGCGTGCTGACCCTGCAGCAGATCTTCATGCAGAGTGAACAGTTCGACTTCCTGCATCAATCCGGATCCGCTACTGGCGCGGAAGTGCCGGCGGCCGATGTGCATGTGCCGCTACAGCCGCAGCCTATCGTGGTACCTGGACCGGCGTTTCCGTTCGGAGGCTGAGCATGGACGCGCCCATCGACAACGCGCCGGGCCAGGCTGCACTCGCGGCCAAGCAAGCCATCGGCGAACGCCTCAAGGCCACGCGTCAGATGAGCGGCCTGAACCAGCGCGACTTTGCCAGCCGGCTGGGCACCTCGGGTGCCTACATCAGTTGCGTCGAGCTGGGGCACAGCATGCCCGGCGGACGCTTCCTGCGTTCGCTGCACCGCGAGTTCGACGTCAACATCAATTGGCTCCTGACCGGCCTGGAACAAGAACTGCCGCCGCGCCATGGTTTTCACATCAAGGTGCTCATTGGTGACTACGTCCGCGCATCGGAGCGCGGCAAGTCGCTGGTCATGGCGGTCGCGAGCTTCCTGGTAAGCCGGCGCGGCTGAGAACGGTCGCCGGTTACGCCCCCGCTGCCGCCGTCCGGCGGGGGTGTCACTGGTTCGGCACGGGGCTGCTGGCCCCGGCGCAGTCGTGGGGACGGGGATACGGGCGGCTCACGCGGGTGCGTCCGTTCAGAGGAGAAGACATGTTCAGTGAAGAAATCGGGGGGAGGATCAAGGAGATCCGCCTCGCCCACGGCCTGAGCCAGCGCGAGCTGGGTCAGCGCCTCAATACATCGACCGGCCACATCAGCTGGCTGGAAGCCGGCAAGGCCATGCCGGGCGGGGAGCTGCTGTTGCAGCTCTACCGCGAGTTTGCGGTCGATCTCAACTGGCTGCTGACCGGCAGCGAGCCGGACGTCCTGCCGCAGGAAAGCGATTCGGACGTCAGGCTACTGGTCGACCATTACTGCCGCACGGACGTGCAAGGCCGCGAGATCATCCGCACACTGGCCAGTTACGCCGGCCGCACTGCGGCCTGAGCGATCTGCATGGCCGCTGCGCAGATACCCCGCTCGGAGGGGCGGTCAGCCTCCCGCTGCGTTGGCCGGCGACGCATGTGCTGCGGCCGCGAGGATGGCGGCGCGCGCCTGCACGTCGCGGTTGAGTCGCCAGACCAGTACCGAGGCCAGCAGCGTGGTACCGACGATGACATAGCCGACGACGTCGAAATGCTGCAACCGGCCATCGGCCCCCAGCGTGACGATATGTCCGGCCACGATTGAGGCCACACCCCCCGAGAGCTGCTGGATGGAGGCGCTGATGGCATTGAAGGAACCGCGCTGGGTAGTCGCCGGGACCGAAGAGACCAGGGCCTGGAATGGAATCATGCGCGAGAAGATGCCCAGGAACAGCACGGCATTGACCAGCACGATCATCGGTACCGTCACCGGTCCCAGGTGCGTGTAGATCAGTACCATGATGATGGACAGTACGGCGCCGAAGACAAAGACCCGGAACTTGCCCACCTTGTCGGCCGCGCGTCCGATCAGCGGACCGAAGGCGATGGTGCACAGGCCGGTGACCAGATAGACCGTCGGCAGGTGATGCAGGTCGATGCCCAGGTTGCCGACCAGATAGGCGCTGCTGAACGGCATGAGCATGAAGCCGCCCGTCATCAGCAGGGCCGTGGTGGCAAACGCGGTCAGGTAGCGTGGCTCGGTGATGGTGTGGTAGAGGTGCATCCACGCGGTGTGTTCCTGCTTGAGCTTGAGGTGGCCGTCCACCGGCTGCATCTTGAAGCTGACCACGATCCCGCCCACTGCGCCCAGCGCGGCCATGGCCAGGAAAGGGACATGCCAGTTCCAGGTATTGGAGAGATAAAGCCCGATCGGAATGCCCAGCACCTGGCTGGCCGCGAAGGCCGTCTGGATGATGCCCATGACGCGTCCCCGCAGCTGCGGCGCGAACAGATCGGTGGCGATGGCCAGCGTGATGGAACCGATCACGCCCCCGAACAGGCCCGTGACGATACGCGCGATCAGCAGACTTTCAAAACTCTGCGCCAGACCGCACCACACGGTCCCCAGCACGAAGCCGGAATAGAAGAACAGCAAGAGCCGCTTGCGGTCGAAGCGGTCGGCAAAACCGGCCGTGAGCAAGCCCGAGGCCCCGGCGCTGAAGGCATACGCCGATACCACCAGCCCGAATTGCTGCGGCGTGATCTGCATGGCGGGCATGATCACGGCACCCAGGGGCGACATCAGCATGAAATCGAGAATGACCGCAAATTGCAGGAAGGCCAGCAGGCCGACGACGGTCTTCTGGTAGCGCGTGAATCCCGCCGGGGCGGGCGGACTGGCAGGTTGGCGGGGAGGATGCTGACTCAAAGTGACTCCTTGGCGGATGGTCTTGTTGGCTTGTTGAAATCTTGGCCGGCGAACCGGCTGCTGCGTCGCGCCTCGCTAACGATGGCAGGCGGCCGTGTCGTCGCTGACGAATGAGCGGCCGCGATATTGTGCCATTCACAGGCGGGCGGACGATCGGACCAATGCAGCAGGCCGGCTGGGCTGGGTTGCAAGAGTAGGTGCAAGACTCGGCCAAGGCAAGCCGCTGATGTAAAGACCGCACAAAGGGTCAGGAGGTTGTGTTCAGCTTTCCTGGCGGCACCTCAATGAAGAAGGGCGAGACCCGCTGCGCCGGCCCCGCCCTCAAACTGCTCAATCTGCTGGCCGACAAGGGCCTGCAGGGGTTGCTCTGAACTTCAGGCCAGAAACTTCACCTGTCCCTTACTGCTTGAGCAGGCTGCACCGGGAATCCGCCACACTGGTGAAGGCTTGTTCACCTGGGATGGTTTCCAGCAGCTTCAGGTAATCCCAAGGCTTCTTCGACTCGGCCGGCGACTTGACCTGGTACAGATACATGTCGTGGATGTTGCGCCCGTCGGCGCGGATGTAACCCTTGTTGTAGAAGTCATCGATGCGCGTCTTCTTCAGTTGCGCCATCACCTTGGTGGCATCATCGGTGCCGATGGCCTCCACCGCCTTCAGGTAGGTCATGGTGGCCGAGTAGGCGGCCGCCTGGTGGGTGCTGGGCATTTTCTTCATCTTCTGGTAGAAGCGCTCGGCAAACTTGCGCGAGGGCTCGTCCTTGTCCCAGTACCAGCTGTCGGTCATCATCAGGCCCTCGGCATTGGCCAGTCCCAGCGCATGGATGTCGTTGATCACCATCAGCAGACCTACCAGCTTCATGGTCTTGGTCACCCCGAATTCCTTGGCGGCCTTGATCGAATTGACCGTATCTTCGCCCGCGTTGGCCAATCCCAGGATCTGCGCCTTGGACGCCTGCGCCTGCAGCAGGAAGGACGACAGGTCCGAGGATTGCGGCGGATGCTTGATCGACCCGACGACCGTGCCGCCATTGGCCTTGACCACGGCACTGGTGTCATTGGCCAGCGAATGGCCGAACGCATAGTCCGCCACCAGGAAGAACCAGGATTTCCCGCCCTGCTTGATCACCGCACTGGCCGTGCCCTTGGCCAGCGCCACGGTGTCGTACTCATAGTGCACGGTGTAGGGCGTGCATTCCTCGTTGGTCAGGCGGGCGGTCCCGGCGCCGATGTTGATGTAGACGCGCTTCTTCTCGGCCATCACCTTGTTCATTGACAAGGCCGTGGCCGAATTGACGCCGCCGATCAACATGTCCAGCCCGCGTTCGTCAGCCCATTCACGGGCGCGGGTGGCGGCGATGTCGGCCTTGTTCTGGTGGTCCGCCGAGAGTATCTCGACGGGTTTGCCCAGCACCTTGCCGCCATAGTCGGCGACCGCCATGCGGATGGCTTCCAGTCCGCCCAGTCCATCCGTATCGGCATAGGGGCCGGACATGTCGGTGATGAAGCCGATGCGTACCGCGTCATTGGATACCTGGGCCATGGCCGGCCCTGCAAAAATGCCTGCAATGGCACAGGCGGCTGCCAGCCTGCGCAGGGTGGTCGATGGGATCATGTGCTTGTCTCCTCGTTGTGATCGGCCGCTGGGCGGCTCGGGTCGTTCTGTTTTTCGTGCTTCAGCGGCGGCGTTCGGCCAGCAGCGATCTGGCGTAGTCCACCCGGACGTCGTGGCCAGCCACCATTTGCTGCACCAGCCAGTCCATCTCATGCGGTTCGGCCCCGGCGGCCAAAGCGATGTTGCGCGCGTGCAGGGCCATGTGGCCGCGTTGTATGCCTTCAGTCGCCAGCGCGCGCAGGGCGGCCATGTTCTGCGCCAGCCCCACCGCCACGGCGACCTCGGCCAGCTCCTGTGCCGATTGCACGCCCAGGATCTTCAAGGCCGCGCGCGCCGCCGGATGGGTCTTGGTGGCACCCCCCACCAGGCCCACCGGCATGGGAATTTCCAGCGTACCGACCAGGTCGCCATCGGCGGCAATTTCCCAGTGCGTCAGCGAAGTGTAGCGGCCATGGCGGCAGGCGTAGGCATGGGCCCCGGCCTCTACCGCGCGCCAGTCATTGCCGGTGGCGACGATGACCGGGTCGATGCCGTTCATGATGCCCTTGTTGTGCGTGGCGGCGCGGTAGGGATCGACGGCCGCAAATTCATACGCATCGACGATGCCATCGATGACTTCCTCGCCACTGTATGCGCTGGTGGCCAGCACCTGGGCAGAAACCTTCACCCTGGCCCGCGCCAGCCGCAGATCGGCCAGGTTGGAGAGGATGCGCAGCCGCACCTTGCCGCCGGTGATTTCCTCGATATGTCCGGCCACCGCTTCGGCCATGGTGTTGACGGTATTGGCGCCCATTGCATCGCGCACGTCGACGATCAGGTGTGTGACCACCATGGCACCGCGCCGGGTGTCCGGGAAGACATGCACTTCGATGTCGCGGCAGCCGCCGCCCAGCTGGTTGAGCAGTTGGTCACGGCTGTTGGCGATGTCGATGATGGCCTGGCGGTCCTTGAGGATGGCCAGCCGTGCGCCGTGCGGATCGGTCACCCCGAGCAGCTGGATCTGGGCGCGCATGAGCGGCGTGCTGCTGGAAGTCTGGAAGCCGCCGCAGGCGCGCACCAGCTTGGCCATGAAGGACGCTGCCGCCACCACCGAGGGCTCTTCGACCGCCATCGGTACCAGTACATCGCGGCCATTGAGCTGAAAATACCCGGCCACACCCAGCGGCAGCTGGAAAGTGCCGACCACGTTTTCAATCATGCCGTCGGCCGTGGCCAGCGGCAGGCCGCCGGGCTGGCCCAGCAGGACCTGCTCGGAATCGCCCAGCCCGGCCAGGCGTGCGACCTCCGCCAGGCGTTGCGGCGGGGTCAGGCTGCGGAATCCGGGCAGGCGCGAATCGGTCGCGGAGTGTTTGTCACTGTGCATGCGGTGGTCTCTCTTTTCGTCGTTATATGAAGATCTGGAATGGGCGGCAGGCTGCGCGCCCCCCGTCCAGCGCTGGCAGAATAGCAAGGGTGTACCATTGCGCATGGGTACAGTTGCTGCCAACAGCAGGGCAACTGTACCCAGGACAATCCCTTTGCATTGCAGCAAGTCCCGACGACGCGGGCCGGGCGAGCGAGTACCTGCCTGCTTTTTGGAGAGTCTTATCCGTGACCATCCCCCAGACACTCACCCAGACCCTGGTGAAACTGATCCGTCGCCAGATCGCCGAGGGTGCGCATGCTCCCGGCAGCCGCCTGCCGTCGATCCGCGAGCTGGCCGCCCGGCATGGCTGTGCCAAGAACACCATCGTCAACGTGTTCGAGGAATTGACGGCGCAGGGCGTGGTCGAGCCCCGGCGCGGCTCCGGCTTCTTCGTCTGCGCCACGCCGCCGCGCCCGAAGGAAGAAGAGGAGGGCAGCCTGAGCCGCGCCATGGACGTGGTCTGGCTCATGCGTGAGCAGTTGAAGCACGACCCCGGCCATCTGCGCCTGGGCGATGGCTTCCCGCCGGTGGAATGGCTGCACGATGTGCGGCTGGACAAATTCCACCAGAAGGTGGTGCGCACCGGCATGGGTGCGCTGTTCGGCTACGGCAGCCGCTTCGGTTACCTGCCGCTGCGCCAGCACCTGGTGCAGAAGCTGGCCCAGCATGGCATCGAGGCTGCCACCAGCCAGATCGTGCTGACTCACGGGGCCAACCAGGCGCTCGATATCGTGATCCGCAATTTCATCCGCCCCGGCGATCGCGTGCTGGTCGATGAACCGGGCTACTACATGTTGTACGGCAAACTCAAGCTGTCCGGTGCGCGCATCGTCGGCATCCCGCGCCATGCGGACGGGCCGGATATCGAGGTCCTGGAACGCGAATTGAAGCTGCCCGGCAAGCCGCCGCTGTTCTTCACTCAGTCGCTGGCGCACAATCCCACGGCCTCGGACACCTCTCCGCACAAGGCGCACAAGATCCTGCAACTGGCCGATCGCCACGATGCCCTGATCGTGGAGAACGATGCCTTCGCCGACTTCAAGCCGGCTACCGCGCCGCGTATCGCCACGCTGGACCAGTTGCGCCGCACGCTCTACATCGGCAGCTTTTCCAAGTCGGTGTCCGCCGCGCTGCGCGTGGGCTTCATTGCCTGCCACCGTGATCTGGCCAGTGACCTGGCCGACATCAAGATGCTGGTCCACATGAGCAGTTCGGAATACTGCGAACGCACGCTGGACGTGATCTTGTCCGATGGCCACTTCAGCCGCCACACGGCGCGCCTGCGCGAGCGTCTGGCGCACGCCACCGACGCCGCCTGCCACCAGCTGCAGCAACTGGGGGCAGAGTTGTTCTGCGCGCCACAGCAATCCATGTACCTGTGGGCGAGATTTCCCGCTTTTACGGATGCCCGGCCACTGGCGCAGGCCTTGATGGCGCATCACGTGGTGCTGGCTCCGGGCAGCATCTTCCATGTCGACCCGGAACACAGCGTGCCGTGGTCCCGCTTCAATGTCGGACAGCTGTCGGACCCGCGATTTGCCGCCGCCATGGCAGCTTTGCTGAATCAGCAGGCCTGAATTCCCGCATGTTGAGGTAATGGAAGCGGGGTTTCCGTGCAGGTACGAAGAGAGCCGCCATTGCCCATCTGTTCCGGGCTTATTTGTCTTGTTCCACTTGCCCTCGCGTGCCATAGTGCTGGACGACGGCAGTCGGGGACTGCCGTGGTGACAACAATAATCAAGATGACATTGCGAAGTCCTCGCCCGGAGGCTTCGCTAGGGACGGAAAAGACATGAATATCCTTGGCAACATGAATATCGGCAAGCGCCTGACCTTGGGCTTTGCCGTGATCCTCGCGTTTTCCGCCATCGTGGCGGGTATCAGCCTGTGGCGGCTGGAGCAGGTGTCGGCGGCCACGCGCGAGATGATGAACGATCCGCTCAAGACCGAACGCCTCATGGGCGACTGGTATACCAACCTGACCGCCGGCATTCGCCGCACCCTGGCCATCGCCAAGAGCAGTGATCCGTCGCTGGCAGCGTATTTCGCGGAGGAAGCGGCGGCCTCCACCAAGAGTTCCTCGGAGTACCAGAAGCAAGTCGAGGGCTTGCTGGTTACCCCCGAAGAAAAGGCGCTGTTCCAGAAGATCGGCGAGCAGCGCAAGGTGTACCTGTCGTCGCGTGACCAGATCGTCAAACTGAAGGCGGCAGGCAACGTGGAAGAGGCCATGCGCCTGCTGGACACCGTCTTCGTGCCCGCCGCCGCGACCTATCAGAAACTGATGCGCGAGATGGTCGACATCCAGCGCAAGGATATCGACGATACCGCCAAGGAAATCGACAACATCGCTGCCCAGAGCCGGATCCTGATCGTGGTGCTGGAGGGCCTGATCCTGTTGCTGGGCATCGTGCTGGCGCGCACCCTGACGCTGGGCATCACCAAGCCGCTGCAGACGGCGGTGGTGGTGTCGCGCAAGGTGGCCGAGGGCGACCTGGCGACCCAGGTGCAGGTGACCTCGCGCGACGAGACCGGCCAGCTGCTTCAATCGCTCAAGGACATGAATGACAGCCTGCGCGGCATCGTCGCCAATGTGCGCACCGGCACCGATACCATCAGCACGGCCTCGGCCGAGATCGCGGCCGGCAACCTCGACCTGTCCGGGCGCACCGAACAGCAGGCCAGTTCGCTGGAAGAAACCGCCTCTGCCATGGAAGAACTGATTTCCACCGTGCGCCAGAACGCCGACAATGCGCGCCAGGCCAGCCAGCTGGCGCAATCGGCCTCCAGCGTGGCCGAGCAGGGCGGCGGCGTGGTCAGTCAGGTGGTCGATACCATGGGGGCCATCAATGCCTCCTCGCGCAAGATCGTGGACATCATCAGCGTGATCGACGGCATCGCCTTCCAGACCAATATCCTGGCACTCAACGCTGCCGTGGAAGCGGCGCGCGCCGGGGAACAGGGACGCGGCTTTGCGGTGGTGGCTTCCGAAGTGCGCTCGCTGGCCCAGCGTTCGGCCTCGGCGGCCAAGGAGATCAAGGAACTGATCAACGATTCAGTGGAGAAGGTCGGCGACGGCAGCCGCCTGGTCGAGCAGGCCGGCGTCACCATGCAGGAAGTGGTCAGCAGCGTGCGCCACGTGACCGACATCGTGGCCGAGATCAGCGCCGCCAGCGCCGAGCAGACCAGTGGCATCGAGCAGATCAACCTGGCCATCACGCAGATGGACCAGGTAACCCAGCAGAATGCAGCGCTGGTCGAGCAGGCTGCGGCCGCAGCGGCCTCGATGCAGAACCAGGCGGGACGGTTGGCGCAGATGGTCAGCGTGTTCCGGATCAATGAGGGCGAGACGCTGGTGCGGCGCGAGATCGACGTCACGCCGGCCGGCCCGACGCTGCCGCACTGAGTGGCTGCGGACCCATGACAAACGGCCCCTCGCGGGCCGTTTGTCATTCCAGCGACGGCAGCAGCGTCAGGTCTTCAGCGCTTTGAGCGCGGCCTGATAGCCCCACCAGCTGGCTTCTTCAAACAGCGAAAAACCGGACAGGTCGGCATGCGCGAAGAGGATCTTGCCGTCTGCCTGCTGCAATTTTTTCAGTCCCGCATTGCTGCGGAAACCGGGCGTGGGGATCGCCATCGCATGTGCCCGCAGCGTGATATCCACGCGCTCCACCGCAGCACCGAATTGCCAGCCATATGCCTGCTGCAAGTCTTCCATGGCCAGTGCCAGCAACTGGGCCGGCGTGGCCTGGTCCATCCAGCGCCGGGCCTGATCCGGGGCCAGATGCGTCAGCGCCACATAGGAGGTGAACACCGTCTGTTGCGGCGGATGGACGCGGATATCCTGATGGGTCGAAACGACATATCCCAGGCCCGGTTCACGCTGGACCACGTTATCCCAGGACAGCGGTGCCTCGGGTTTTTCCTTGGGGAAGCGCTTGAGCAGGAAGTTGGCCACCAGCCACGGCGCGCGGGCCGGCAGGTGCTGCGCGGGATCGAAGCCCAGCGTGGCCATGGCCGGTGTGATGCGCGCCGCGACGAACAGCGGCATGGCGCAGACGGCCTTGCGCGCGCGCAGCAGGAAGCTGGTGGCCTGGCCATCGCGCAGGACCATGCAAAGCGCTTCGATTCCACGCGAAGTTTCTTGCAGCTGCAGCACCGTGCCGGGGCGGCGGCGCGGGCCGATGCGGCGCGCCAGTCCCTCGGCCAGCGGCTGCAAGCCCCCCGGCCAGGTCAGCCAGGCGCCGTCGGCGGCATTGGCCGCCTGGCCGCTGCGGCTGCAGAAATAATGCAGGCCGGCCCAGGCCGAGACCTGGTCGTAGCGTGCGCCGTAGTCGTCACGGCAACCGTAGTTGGCCAGCCAGTGCAGGGCAGGGGAGCGATAGCCTTCCTGCTCCAGCCATTGCCGCATGGTGATGCGGTCCAGCGCCAGCCAGCGCGGGTCGTCCGAGGCCTGCGCGGACGGCAGCATGAACGCGCGCCGGCCCCGGGCATCGCGGCTGGCGCGCAGGCTGTCCATGCTGCGATTGAAACGATCCAGCTCTTCCTGTTCGCCCGGCTGCAAGGGCGGCAGCAGGCCTTCGTACCAGTGCCCCTCGACCAGCAGCCGTTCATCCGGTGCGTGCAGCAGATAGCGTTCGTCGTAATAGGGGCGCTCGGCCTGGGCGTCGCGCAGGATCACGCCCAGGTCGGCGAGAATTTCGCGCACGTGCAGGCATTCCTGCGAGGGCAGCGGCAGATAGTGGGCCCCGGTCGGGCAGGCGTATTCACCGGCCTGGCCGTAGCGTGCTCCGGCGGCATTACCGTCGGCTTCCGGGCCGTCGATCACGAGAAAATCCTGATGGCCCGAGCGTTCCAGCTTCCAGGCTGCGGTCAGGCCGGCCACTCCCGAGCCGAGGATGGCGATGTCGGTCTCGATGATCTCCGAAGGGACCGGCAGGCGGCCGGGATGCCTGGCCAGATCGCGCAGGAAGTGGCCTTCCGCGCGGCCCGGTGTGCGAATGCCGGGATCGACTTCCCGCCATTTCTGCAGGACGCCGCCCGCGCCCAGCGTGGCCGCGCCCGCCGCAACGGCTGCGCCCAGGACGAAGCTGCGCCGCTGCATCAGCGCACCACCTGATGCCAGTCCTGCTCGAAGTAGCGCACCAGCGACTGGTTGTTGAGCCGGTTGGGCTCGACCTCCACACGCGGCATGTCGGGCGGGAAGCGGAACATCTCGGCCGTGGTGGCCCCGTTGAGATAGCGCATCGGCTGCGCATAGGTGGTGGGTGGAACGTAATCTCGCTGCGGCGAGGCCAGGATGAAGCCCCATTCACCGAAGGATGGTACGTAGAGGTGATAGGGATAGGTCTTCCATTGCGCCTCGCGCAGCGTGGCGTCGATGGACCAGTAGGCATGCGGGGCGAAATAGGGCGAAGTCGCCTGCACCACGATCAGGCCATTGGCCGAGATGTGCTTCCTGAGCACGCCGTAGAACGGCACCGAGAACAGCTTGCCCAGCGCAAAGCTGGAAGGATCGGGGAAGTCGACGATGGCCAGGTCGAAAGTCTGCGTACTGTTCTGCAACCACACGGCGGCATCGGCATTGATGACCTTCACGCGAGGATCGGACAATGCGCCCTTGTTCAGCGCCACCAGTTCCGGACGTTGCCGGAAGGCTTGCGTCATCGCCGGATCGAGATCCACCAGCGTCACCTCGCGGATACCGGGATGGCGCAGGATTTCGCGCAGGGCCAGTCCGTCGCCTCCGCCCAGCACCAGCACTGACCGCGCCCAGGGCAGGGTGGCCAGGGCCGGATGCACCAGGGCTTCGTGATAGCGGTATTCGTCACGTGAAGAAAACTGCAGATTGCCATTGATGTAGAGCCGCAGATCATCCTTCCAGCGGGTGATCACCAGGCGCTGGTAGGGGGTGCTGGTGGAATAGATGACTTCATCGCCGTACATGCCATGTTCGCCCCATTGCACCAGCCGGTCCGAGGCGGCAAAGCCGGTTCCCAGCAGGAACAGCACCAGGCAGGCCCGCAGCAACTGCCGCTGTGCCTGCTTCAGTTCGGCGCGGAAGACGTAGATGGTCCACAAGCCCACGGCCACATTGCTCATCCCGAACAGGAAGCCGGTGCGCGTGAGGCCCAGATGCGGCGCCAGTACCAGCGGAAACAGCAGCGACACGGCCAGTGCACCCAGATAGTCGAAGGTCAGCACCGTGCTCACCAGTTCGCGGAAGGCGGTCTGGCGGGCATTGAGGGCGCGCATGACCAGCGGCACTTCCATGCCCACCAGTGCGCCGATCAGGAACACCACGCTGTAGAGCAGGATGCGAAAAGGCGCTGCCGACCACGAGAAGGAGAGAAACAGCAGCGCCGCCGAGAGGCCGCCGATCAGTCCCACCATGATCTCGATGTCCACGAAGCGCGCCAGCACGTCTTCATCCTTGACGTATTTGGAGGCATGCGCGCCCACCCCCATGGCAAACAGATAGCAGCCGATGATGGTGGAGAACTGCAGCACCGAGTCCCCCAGCAGGTAGCTCGACAGTGCGCCTGCAATCAGTTCGTAGGCGAGGCCGCACGAGGCGACCACGAAAATCGACAACACCAGTATTCTGTTGATCATGAATTTTTTTATGGCTTAATATGCAGGTCTTGATGCCACCACGCGAGAATCGTTTTGCCTGCCATCCTCAACTACGCGCTTCATCTCTTGCTGGCCGCTATTCTATTGGCGGTCTTTTTCAAGGTATATACCTGGGTCACTCCTTATGATGAAGTCTTGTTGATCCGACAAGGCAACCGTGCTGCGGCGATGTCGCTGGGAGGTGCCATGGGCGGCTTCTCGCTCACCATCGCCTCCTCCATCTTGCATACCAACGATTACCAGCAATTCTTTGCCTGGGCAGCCGGTGCGCTGGTGGTGCAACTGCTGGCTTATCTGGTGACCACGCGCGGACTGCGCATTTCACGCGAACATATCGAAACCGACAATGTCGCCTTCGGTGGCCTGATGGGCACGATCTCACTGTGCATCGGGGCCATCAATGCGGCCTGCATTTCCTGACCTCTTCGTTGTTCATCCTTCATCCCCCCGGAGTACCGCATGAATCTCGGATCATTCATCAAGAAGCAATTCATCGATGTCCTGCAATGGAATGAGGACCAGGAAGGCGTGCTGGCCTGGCGCTATCCGATGCAGGATTTTGAAATCCAGAATGGCGCCACCCTGACGGTGCGCGAATCGCAGCTCGCTGTCTTCGTCAACGAAGGGCAGGTGGCCGATATCTTCACCCCCGGCAATTACACGCTCACCACCCGCACCCTGCCGGTGCTGACCAACCTGAAGAATTGGGACAAGCTGTTCGAGTCGCCCTTCAAGTCGGATGTCTATTTCTTCAGTACCCGCCTGCAGACCGGTCGCAAGTGGGGCACGCCGCAGCCGATCACGATCCGCGACAAGGATTTCGACATGATCCGCGTGCGTGCCTTTGGCATGTACTCGTATGCCCTGTCGGATCCGCGCGTGTTCTTCTCGCGCATCAGCGGCACCCGCGAGGTATACACCCGCGAAGACTTTGAAGACCAGCTGCAGGGCATCCTGCTCTCCACGCTGGCCAATTCCCTGGGCAATGCGCAGAGCGCCTTCCTCGACCTGGCGGCCAACCAGACGCTCATGGCCAACACGGTGCGCGACGCCATGGCCCTGAGTTTTGCGCAATACGGCCTGACCTTGGACCAGTTCAATATCGCCAGCTTCAATCTGCCGGATGACCTGCAAGTGGCACTGGACCAGCGCATCGCGGCCGGCATGAAGGGCGGCCTGGATGCCGCCAAGGCCGCCGGTTATGCGCGCGTCCAGGCGGCCGAGGCAATTCCGATTGCGGCCGGCAATGAAGGTGGCCTGGCAGGACTGGGGGCTGGATTGGCCACGGGCGTCTCGATGGGGCAGGTCATGGCCGATGCCCTGGGGACTGGCGCAGCGGGCGCTCAGGGCCACGCCGCCGCCGCTCCTGCGGCCGCCGCCGGCCCGACACCCGCGGAGCGGCTGGGCCAGTTGAAGCAGTTGCTGGATCAAGGCCTGATCAGCGCCGCCGATTACGATGCCGCCAAAGCCGAGATCCTGAAGAAACTGATCGGCTGAAGGTGCGCCTGCATTTTCCCCACATGCTTCCCGCCGGCAGGCGGGCCTGCGCCTGCCGGCGCTTCTCTGGTTGACTCATGCAGACAGCAAGCTGCCCCAATTGCGGGGCACCCACTGAATTCAAGTCGCTGGCCTCGGTCATGGCGGTGTGCAGCTATTGCCGCACCACCGTCTACAAGGACGGCTCGGCTGCCCACACGCTGGGGCAGGTCTCCGACGTGCTCGACGATTATTCGCCCATCCAGATCGGCACCAGCGGATTCATCGAGGGCCAGGCGTTCACCGTGGTCGGACGCATCCAGCTGCAATATGACGGCGGCTTGTGGAACGAATGGGCCCTGCAGGTCGGCGACGGCCAGCAGGAATGGTGGCTCTCGGATGCCTCAGGGCTCTATACCGTGACCCGGCGCACCGCCGCCACGCAAACCTGGCCGCGTTTCGACGAACTCAAGCCGCTGACCCGCGTGGAGATCGGCGGCATCCCCCATGTGGTGGGCGATGTGCGGACCGCCCGTTGTACCGGCGGCCAGGGCGAACTGCCGCTGGGGCTGCGTGACGGATGGCAGGCGCGCGTAGCGGACCTGCATGTGGCGGATCGCTTCGTCACGCTGGATTTCTCCGATGAAGAAGTGCCGGTGCTGTACCAGGGCAAGAGCGTCACGCTGGAATCGCTTAAATGTGAATTCCTGCGCGACGACGATACCGTGCGCGCCGGGAGCTATCGCTATCAGGGCAAGCTGGGGTCGATGACCTGCCCCGCATGCGGCACCGCCATTCGCTTCCTGCCGCGCCAGACCGAACACCTGGTGTGCCAGTCCTGTCACAGCCAGATCGCACTGACCGGCGTCAAGGCCGAGGTGGTGGCCGCACAAGAGAAGATCGCGGCGGCCGCGCTGACGCTGGAACTGGGTACGCAGGCCACCATTGCCGGTGCCAGGTTCGAAGTCATCGGCGCCATGCGGCGCACTGATGATGACGAGCAGTGGACCGAATACCTCCTGCACAACGAACGGCGCGGCTTTCTCTGGCTGGTCGAAGCCGACGAGGGCTGGAGTACCGCGTCGGTGCTCCAGACCTGGCCGGACATGTCGGGTGCGGATGGTGTCGGTGTCACGCAGGGCCGCTTGCGCCTGCCCTTGCAATACGAATTCGAGGCACGGATCACTTATGCGGTCGGTGCCTTCAACTGGAAGGTATCCGTGGACGACGTCACGCGCGTGCTCCAGTACGGCAAAGGCAGCAAGAGCTTGACGCTGGAAGTGACGGCAGAGGAAGCCACCTGGTCCGAAGCCAAGCCGGTCTCGCCCGACCAGCTCAAGGCCTGGCTGGGCAAGGAAGTCGCGTCCCAGACTGCGCGCGCTGCACCGGGCATGTCCTTCATGACCCTGGCGCACGTGATGGCGGTCCTCTTCGTGATCCTGAATTGCATTCCTATCCTTGGCTACGATCATTTCTGGAGTGGCCTCATTACCTTGACCCTGATCTACGCCCCGGCCTACAAGCTCGACGGGAATGATTTCTGATGAAGATCCTCTTCGTGCTCTACGCCTTGTTCATCATCGCGATCTCGACGCTGTACAACTGGGGCTCGACCAGCTTCTCCAGTTCGCGCTCGTCCTCCGGCAGCAGCTGGTCGTCCTCCAGTTCGGGCGGATCCTGGGGCGGCGGAGGCGGGCACAAGTGAGCGCCAACGCCTTCCCCGCCCGTGGTCAGCATCTGCTGGCCGATCTGGATGGCATCGACGCTGCGCGTCTGTGCGATCCCGTGGCGATCGAATCCCTCTTGCGGCAGGCGGCGGCTCATGCCGGGGCGACCGTGCTGCAGGGCCATTTTCATCACTTCGGGCCGCAGCAGGGCGTCACCGGCGTGCTGTTGCTGGCCGAATCCCACCTTTCCATTCATACCTGGCCGGAAGCGCGCTTTGCTGCGCTCGACATTTTCCTGTGCGGCGCATTGCAGGTGGAACAGGCGCTGGAGATCATCGTGGCGGGGCTGCAACCTGAACAGCTGCATCGCCAGCTGATCGAGCGTCAGGTACGCCTGCTGCCGATGGCGACGTGCGCCTGACATATCACGGGTATTGATCAGGGTTGCAGTAGTCGCGCTGCAAACCAGGCTGGGCGCGGTTCCGGCGATGATCGACAAGGCCGGAATTTCGTTGGTCAGACCATTTTCTTTGTCTTAAGATGCGCGCTTTTCTTTCTGCCAAGCGTGAATCATGTGGACTGTCACTTGCCCGTCCTGCGAGAAGTTCGTCGAATTCCACAGCCTGGCCTCGACCATGGCGGTGTGCGCGTACTGCCGCGCCGTCGTCGACAGGCGCAATCAGAAGACCCGTGGCGTCTCCAGGATGCCGGCCCTGGCAAAGGGCGCCGGTCCGCTGCCGATCGGCCGAACGGGCTGCTTCGAAGGGCGCGCCTTCAGCATCGTGGGGCAACGCCAGTGGCGAACTGGCGCGCGTGTCTGGAACCAGTGGTGGCTGAAGATGCAGGGCGACTCGCTGGAATGGCGCTTGCTGGAAGCCGGGGGACGCTACGCCATCGTCTCCCGGGTCGAGCTTGAGCAAGCCTTGCCGAGATTCGATCAACTCAAGCCACGCATGCGCGTGAAGTTATTCGACCGAAGCTGGGTGGTCAGTGCGGTGCGCGATGTTGCTTGCAGCGGTGGCGAGGGCGAATGGGCCATGACCCGGTCTGCTCGGCAGCGCGCGCGCATGGTCGATCTGGAGGCGGGCGATGGCGTCCTGATGCTGGACTATTCGCTCGGCGATACGCCCGTGCTTTATCTGGGAAAGCGGATGGCGCTGGAGGCGCTGATCAGTCTGCCTGAACCCGCCGCACAACAGGAACCCGTTCCCTCGCACGGTGTGGCCACACATCCGTCGAGCGAGGACATCGAATTGAGTCCGATGGGATCGGCGCATACGTCGGTGGTGTGCTACCTGGTAATGACCCTGAGCTTTTACTGGGCCAGCGATTTCATCTGGAGCATGCGCCAGACCTGGGTATTCCTGCTGACCTTGGCCGCGGTGTATCTGCCTGCGCGCTTGCTGAAGGCGATGGGAGAAAAAGGGCAGGCCCAATCCGTGCTGCGAGGCTACGCGATCTATGCGGTCATCGTCACGTGCGTGGCCCTCGTCCATCAAATGATTCAGGCAGAGGAAGAGGACTACTCAGTCTCCTCAGGCAGTAGCTGGGGCGGCAGCGCGGGACACAAGTGAGCCGTCAGGGATCAGAGACGCTGCTTCCAGTAGTCCGGCTGCGCATAGGCGTGCCGCAGAAAATCCACGAAGGCGCGAATGCGCAGCGGCAGGTGCCGACGCTGCGCAAACACCGCGTAGATGGAGGGGGCCGGGGCGGCGAATTTGTCCAGCACGGTCACCAGTTCGCCGGCCTCGATCGCCGCACCCACCTCCCACATCGAACGCCAGGCCAGGCCGCGTCCGGCCAGCGCCCAGTTGTGCAGCACCTCCCCGTCATTGCAGACCATGTTGCCCCCCACCTTGTAGACGCTCACCTTGCCGGATTGCTTGAGCGTCCAGCCGCGCTGGCTACCTTCGCTGCTCATGGCCAGGCAGTTGTGGCGCATCAGCTCATCAGGGCTGGCCGGCGTGCCGTGACGGCGCAGGTAGGAGGGCGCAGCGACGATCACCCGATGGTTCTCGGCCAGCTTCACGCTCACCAGGTTGGAGTCGGTCAGGGTGGCGATGCGGATGGCGACGTCGATGCCTTCCCCGATGACGTCGGCGATGCGGTCGTTCAGGTTGAGCGTGAGGGTGACATCGCGGTGCTCGGCCAGGAAGGAGGGGACCAGCGGTGCCACGTGCTGGCGGCCGAATCCGGCCGGGGCCGAGATCAGCAGTTGCCCGCTGGCGCGCGCGCTGCGTTCGGACACCGCCGATTCGGCATCTTCCAGGTCGGCCAGGATACGCTGGCAGTCTTCCAGGAAGGCCGCGCCTTCGTTGGTCAGCACGATCTTGCGCGTGGTCCGCTGCAGCAGTTTCACGCCCAGGCGCTCCTCCAGCGCATCCAGCCGCCGGCCTATCATGGCCGGGGCGATGCCCTCGGCGCGGGCGGCCGCCGACAGGCTGCCCCGGGCGGCCACCTCGGCAAAGGTCGAAATCTGCTTGAACTGGTCCATGCCTGCACTCTCCAAACGCCTGAAAACAGGCGGCAAAGCCGCGCCGGAACTGGTGCGGCGGGTTGCAGCCATTATCGGCTCACTTGTGACTAAAACGCAAAGATAAATTGATAAAAGCTTTCACTCATATCGATTTGGTTTAAATATACTGCGTACATAAAGTGTCTGATGCGATGCAAAAAGCTGCACGGTCTCAGGCACAATCATGAAAACAAGATCACCCAGTCCATTTTTCTTTTTGAGGAGTCCAGCATGACGCAACTGAAGCTGCCCACCGGCATGGAAATCTCCGGCGAGATCAAGCCGGGTTACGAGAACGTCCTGACCTTTGAAGCCCTGTCGCTGGTCGCCAAGCTCTCGCGCGCCTTCGAAGGCCGTCGCCAGGAGCTGCTGGCCGCCCGTGCCGAGCGCGTCAAGCGCCTGGACGCCGGCGAGCGCCCCGACTTCCTGAAGGAAACCGAATCCATCCGCACCGGCGACTGGAAGATCGCCCCCATCCCCGAAGCCCTGAAGTGCCGCCGTGTGGAAATCACCGGCCCGGTCGAACGCAAGATGGTCATCAACGCCTTCAACTCGGGCGCCGACAGCTACATGACCGACTTCGAGGATTCCAACTCCCCGGTGTGGGACAACCAGATCAGCGGCCAGATCAACCTGTACGACGCGATCCGCCGCACCATTTCGCTGGAATCGAACGGCAAGAGCTACAAGCTCAACGACAAGATCGCCACCCTGGTGGTGCGTCCGCGCGGCTGGCACCTGGATGAAAAGCACGTCACCCTGGACGGCAAGCGCATTTCCGGCGGCATCTTCGACTTCGCCCTGTTCCTGTTCCACAACGCCAAGGAGCAGCTGGCACGCGGCGCCGGTCCGTACTTCTACCTGCCCAAGATGGAATCGCACCTGGAAGCGCGTCTGTGGAACGACATCTTCGTGATGGCCCAGAATGAAATCGGCCTGCCGCAAGGCACCATCAAGGCCACCGTGCTGATCGAGACCATCACTGCCGCCTTCGAGATGGAAGAAATCCTGTACGAGCTGCGCGAGCACAGCGCGGGCCTGAACGCCGGCCGTTGGGACTACATCTTCTCCTGCATCAAGAAGTTCAAGAACGACAAGGACTTCTGCCTGGCCGATCGCGCCAAGGTCACCATGACTTCGCCCTTCATGCGCGCCTACGCCCTGCTGCTGCTGAAGACCTGCCACAAGCGCGGTGCCCCGGCCATCGGCGGCATGAGCGCGCTGATCCCGATCAAGAACGATCCGGAAAAGAACGCCATCGCCATGCAAGGCATCATCAACGACAAGCGCCGCGACGCCACCGACGGTTACGACGGCGGCTGGGTGGCGCACCCGGGCCTGGTCGAAGCTTCCATGAAGGAATTCGTGGCCGTGCTGGGCGACAAGCCCAACCAGTTCGAAAAACAGCGTCCGGACGTCGAGGTCAAGGCGGCCGACCTGCTGAACTTCCAGCCCGAAACCCCGATCACCGAAGCCGGCCTGCGCTACAACATCAACGTCGGCATCCACTACCTGGGTGCCTGGCTGGCCGGCAACGGTTGCGTGCCCATCCACAACCTGATGGAAGATGCGGCCACCGCCGAAATCAGCCGTGCCCAGGTGTGGCAGTGGATCCGCAGCGCCAAGGGCAACCTGGAAGACGGCCGCAAGGTCACCGCCGACATGGTGCGCGCGATGATTCCGGAAGAGCTGGCCAAGGTGAAGCAAGTGGCAGGCGATGGCCCGACCTACGACCGCGCGGCCAAGATCTTTGAAGAAATGTCCACTTCCGAGACCTTCGCCGAGTTCCTGACGCTGCCGCTGTACGAAGAAATCTGATTCAGATCCGCCTCAGCGCAAATGAAAATCCCCGCCACTCGCAAGAGGGCGGGGATTTTTTTGATGCCCATCACTTCACTTTGCGAAAGTACGAAAGCGAAGGACGAAAAAAATCCCCGACGAGTCGGGGATTTTTTTTCAGCTTGAAAGCTTAAGCAGCCGGAACGATGTTCGAAGCTTGCTTGCCCTTCGGGCCGGTGGTCACTTCGAAGGAAACGCGTTGGTTTTCCTTCAGGGACTTGAAGCCATTCGACTGAATAGCCGAGAAGTGAGCGAACAGATCTTCGCCACCTTCATCGGGAGTGATGAAACCAAAACCCTTTGCATCGTTGAACCACTTGACGGTACCAGTTGCCATTACGGACTCCTAAATTTAATTGATTGGGGCTTGCGCCCGGCTCTTTATCGTTACTCGGGAGGAATGACAGCGAAGAACCGCACTACCAGCTCGAATCCTAACGACGCGACGATTATACTCATTAAATCGAGAATGCAAGCCATTTTCGGTACGAAACTTCCATTAAAAGTTTTAATGGCTGATTCTGGTGCTTTAGATTTCTTTCAGTGCCGGGAAATGGTGCGCAGAACCGGCTTCAATCCCTTGTCTGGTGCGGGTTTCGGCGTGTCAGTGAATGTCCTACGTGCGCTTGTCGGGAACTTTCTGACGCCGCTTTTCAGCCGTTTTGCCGGTGGATCAGCACAACCGCTTCGGTCGCAATCCCTTCTTCACGCCCCAAAAAGCCCATTTTTTCATTGGTTTTGGCCTTGATATTCACTTGCCCTTCAGAAATCCCGAGGTCGGCGGCGACGTTGGCCACCATGGACGGGATGTGCGGTGCCATCTTGGGCGCCTGGGCGATGATGGTGGCATCCACGTTGCCCACGGCGTAGCCGGCGGCGGCCAGGCGCTTGACGGCTTCGCGCAGCAGCACGCGCGAGTCGGCTCCCTTGAATTGCGGATCGGTATCGGGGAAATGGCGGCCGATGTCACCCAGCGCGGCTGCACCGAAGAGCGCGTCGGTGATGGCGTGCAGCAGGGCGTCGGCATCCGAATGGCCCAGCAGGCCCTTTTTGTGCGGGATGGTGACGCCGCCCAGGATCAGCGGGCGGCCTTCCACCAGCGCGTGGCAGTCATAGCCCTGGCCGATGCGGAAAGGGAAGGGGGAAGAAGCGTTCATGCGTGCGGACCTTTCAGGAAGAATTCAGCCAGCGCGGCGTCCTGCGCCAGCGTGACCTTCAGATTGCGGGGGCTGCCCTCCACCAGGCGCGGACGCAAGCCCAGCATCTCGATGGCGCTGGCGTCGTCGGTGATCTCGCCCAGGCGGCCTTGTTCTTGCGCCTGATGCAAGGCGCGCTGCAGCAGGGCATAGGGAAACATCTGCGGGGTCTGTGCCGCCCACAGGCCGGCGCGCGGCACGGTCTCCTGCGAGCGGGCAGGGGCGCCGCCATCGCCGCGCTTCAAGGTGTCGACGACCGGCACCGCCAGCAAGCCACCGATTTCATCGTCTGCCAGGGCATCCAGCAGGCGATCCAGCAGCGGCGCGTCCAAACCGGGGCGGGCGGCATCATGAACCAGTACCCGGTCGGCATCGGCCACCCGGTCACGGATGGCGTTGAGGCCATTGAAGACGCTGTCCTGGCGCGTCGGCCCGCCTACCCGCAGAATGCTCACGCGTTGCAACAAATCTGGCGTCATCAGGGAGTCAATCCAGCCATCCTCGGCACTGACCACCACGAAGGTATGGGCGATCCGTGGGTGGTCCGCGAAGGTCTGCAGCGCATGCAGCAGCATGGGTTTGCCTGCCAGCGGCATATATTGCTTGGGGATCTGGACGCCCATACGCGCGCCCACGCCTGCGGCGGGAATGAGCGCAAAGTGGCGGGGCGGGGAACAAGCGGACTGCGAAGGGTTCATGCCATGCACCTGGCCCGACGCCCGCCTGGCGGCGGCTTGCGATGGGGCCTTCGTTTATAATGAGAGGCTGAATTCTAATGCCAATCCCTTGCAAGCGACCGGCATTTTGCGGCGCTGCCAGCATGGCCACCGCGGCCGGGCCTGCGCCGTTGCCTTGCTCGAATCAAGTCCAAACCAAGCCGATCCTCCCGATCCTGATGTCTTTTGACCCGAAAAAAAGCCTGCCCAAAGCAGGTGTGCGTTTCCAGCCTCCCGCCGTGCACGGTTCTGCCGATGCCTATCTGCTGGCCCAAGCCGCGCTGGCCCTCAAGGCCGAAGGCCGCATGCTGGCCGTGGTGGTGGCCGGGGCCACCGATGCCCAGCGCCTGCTGGCTGAAATCCCCTGGTTCCAGTCCAAGGAAGGCGAGCGCCTGCGTTGCCACCTGCTGCCGGACTGGGAAACGCTGCCCTATGACGCCTTCTCGCCGCACCAGGACCTGGTCTCCGAACGCCTGGCCACGCTCTATGAAGTGCAGTCCGGCCAGTGCGACCTGCTGATCGTGCCGGCCACCACAGCCTTGCTGCGCATGGCGCCGCCGCAGTTCCTGGCGGCCTATACCTTCTTCTTCAAGCAGGGCGAAAAGCTCGATGAGGGCAAGCTCAAGTCCCAGCTCACCCTGGCCGGTTACACCCACGTGGGCCAGGTCATGTCGCCGGGTGAATATTCGGTGCGCGGCGGGCTGATCGACATCTTCCCCATGGGCTCGGTGCTGCCGTATCGCCTGGATCTGTTCGGCGACACCATCGAGACCATCCGCACCTTCGACGCCGATACCCAGCGCTCGCTCTATCCGGTGCCGGAAGTCCGCCTGCTGCCGGGCCGCGAATTCCCCATGGACGAGGCCTCGCGCCTGGCCTTCCGCAATCGCTGGCGTGAAGTGTTCGAGGGTGATCCGTCGCGCTCGGCCATCTACAAGGACATCGGCAACGGCATCGCCTCGGCGGGCATCGAATACTACCTGCCGCTGTTCTTCGAAGAGACGGCCACGCTGTTCCAGTACCTGCCGGCCAATGCCATGTTCGCCACCGTGGGCGACATCGAACAAGCCATCAAGCGCTTCTGGAGCGATACCCGCTCGCGTTGGACCTTCCTTCACGCCGACCGCGAGCGCCCGGTGCTGGAGCCGCGCGCCATCTACCTGGACGATGAAGATTTCTTCACCCTGCTGAAACCCCACGCCCGCTGGGTGCTCAAGACCGATGATGCGCCTTCGGCCATCTCGGCGCCGCTGCCCAACATCGCCGTGAACCGCCGCGCGGAAGACCCGCTGGTCAACCTGCGCAGCTTCCTGCTCAAGGGGGCCGAGCGCGTGCTGATCTGTGCCGAAAGCAATGGCCGGCGTGAAACCCTGCAGCAGTACTTTGCCGAATACGACCTGCATCCGGCGCTGTGCGATGACTGGAACGATTTCCTCTCCGGCAATGAGCCGCTGATGCTGGGTGTGGCCCCGCTGCACGCCGGCTTCGTCACCGCCGGCGGCCTGGCGCTGATTACCGAGACCGAGCTGTACGCCGGTAGCGGCCGCCGCGTGGGCAGCCGCAAGCAGCAGGCCGCCACCGATGTGGAATACATGGTGCGCGACCTGTCGGAATTGAAGATCGGCGACCCGGTGGTCCACAGCAGCCACGGCATCGGCCGCTACATGGGCCTGGTCAGCATGGACCTGGGTGAGGGAGAGACCGAGTTCCTGCATCTGGAATACGCCAAGGAGACCAAGCTCTACGTCCCGGTGTCGCAACTGCACGTGATCTCGCGCTACTCCGGCGCCTCGCCGGAAGACGCACCGCTGCACGCACTGGGCTCCGGCCAGTGGGAAAAGGCCAAGCGCAAGGCCGCCCAGCAGGTGCGCGATACGGCCGCCGAACTGCTGAACCTGTACGCCCGCCGCGCGCTGCGCCAGGGCCATGCCTTCCAGTATTCGGCACATGACTATGAAGCCTTCGCCGACAGTTTCGGTTTTGAGGAAACGGCCGACCAGGCCGCCGCCATCAATGCCGTCATCAAGGACATGACCGGCGGCAAGCCGATGGACCGCCTCATCTGCGGCGACGTCGGCTTCGGCAAGACCGAAGTGGCCCTGCGTGCCGCCTTCGTGGCGGTGATGGGCGGCAAGCAGGTCGCCATCCTGGCCCCGACCACGCTGCTGGCCGAACAGCATGCCGCCACCTTCGCCGACCGCTTCGCCAATTGGCCGGTCAAGATCGCCGAACTGTCGCGCTTCCGCACCGGCAAGGAAGTCACGCAAGCCATCAAGGGACTGGGCGATGGCACCATCGATATCGTCATCGGCACCCACAAGTTGCTCTCCGATGAAGTGAAGTTCTCGCGCCTGGGCCTGGTCATCATCGATGAAGAACACCGTTTCGGCGTACGCCAGAAGGAAGCCCTGAAATCGCTGCGCGCCGAGGTCGATGTGCTCACGCTGACCGCCACGCCGATCCCGCGTACGCTGGGCATGGCGCTGGAAGGCCTGCGCGATTTCTCGGTGATCGCCACCGCGCCGCAGAAGCGCCTGGCCATCAAGACCTTCGTGCGCGCCGAACAAGAATCGACCATCCGCGAAGCCTGCCTGCGCGAATTGAAACGCGGCGGCCAGGTCTACTTCCTGCACAACGAAGTGGAAACCATCGCCAACCGCAAGGCCGCGCTGGAGCAGCTTTTGCCGGAAGCGCGCATCGGCGTGGCGCACGGTCAGATGCACGAACGCGACCTGGAGAAGGTGATGCGCGACTTCGTGGCGCAGCGCTTCAACATCCTGCTCTGTACCACCATTATCGAGACCGGCATTGACGTGCCGACTGCCAACACCATCATCATGCATCGCGCCGACAAGTTCGGCCTGGCGCAGCTGCACCAATTGCGCGGCCGCGTCGGCCGTTCGCACCACCAGGCTTATGCCTACCTGCTGGTGCAGGATGTGCAGGGCTTGTCCAAGCAGGCGCAGCGCCGGCTGGAGGCGATCCAGCAGATGGAGGAACTGGGCAGCGGCTTCTATCTCGCCATGCATGACCTGGAAATTCGCGGTGCCGGCGAAGTGCTGGGCGACCATCAGTCGGGCGAGATCCACGAGATCGGTTTCCAGATGTATTCGGACATGTTGAACGAAGCCGTGCGCGCCCTGAAGGATGGACGCGAACCCGACCTTGCCGCACCGCTGTCGACCACCACCGAGATCAACCTGCATGCGCCCGCATTGCTGCCCAACGACTTTTGCGGCGATGTGCATGAGCGCCTGTCGCTCTACAAGCGCTTCGCCAACTGCGAGAAGGCCGACGCCATCGACGCCTTGCAGGAAGAACTGATCGATCGCTTCGGCAAGCTGCCCGATGCCGCCAAGGCCCTGATCGAAACGCACCGCCTGCGCATTGCGGCCAAGCCGCTGGGCATCATCAAGATCGATGCCCATTCGGAAGCGGCGCTGCTGCAGTTCGTTCCCAACCCGCCGATCGACGCCATGCGCATCATCGAGCTGGTGCAGAAGAATCGCCAGGTCAAACTGAATGGCCCCGACAAGCTGCGCATCACGGCCAACATGCCGGACCTGAATGCCCGCGTGCAGCAGGTCAAGGCGACCATGAAAGCACTCACCGGTTGAGTGCTTTTCTGGCCGCGCTACAACGAATCCCATCGCACCCATGAATCAACAGAACAACATGAACCTGATCCTGCAAGCCCCCAAGCAACACGCCGTGCCGTCTTCCGCCATCGAGTCCATCGCTGCCCTGGCCGGTGGCCGCGCCGAGCGCATTGCAGACGACCGCGTACCGGATGCCGATGCCTGGCGTGTGGCTGGCGTGAGCCAGAGCGATGCGCTCAAGGCCAGCATCGATGCGGCTTGCCTGCAGGCGCGCCTGGACTATGCCTTCATCGACGAGGGCCGCAAGCTGTCCGATTTCCGCCTGGTGGCCATGGACATGGATTCCACCCTCATCACCATCGAATGCATCGACGAGATCGCCGACATGCAGGGGTTGAAACCGCAGGTGGCCGAGATCACCGAAGCCGCCATGCGCGGCGAGATCGAGTTCAACGAAAGCCTGACCCGCCGTGTGGCATTGCTCAAGGGGCTGGACGCAGGCGCGTTGCAGCGTGTCTACGATGAGCGCCTGCAATTGTCGTTGGGCGCGGAAAACATGCTCAAGGCAGTGCAGGCCGCCGGCCTCAAGACGCTGCTGGTCTCAGGCGGATTCACCTTCTTCACCGACCGCATGAAAGCACGCCTGAAACTGGACTACACCCACGCCAACACGCTGGAAGTGGCCGACGGCAAGCTCACCGGCAACGTGGTCGGCGGCATCGTCAATGCCGACGAGAAACGGGCGACAGTGGAACGCATCTGCCGCGAGATCGGTGCCGAACCAAGCCAGGCCATCGTCATGGGCGATGGCGCCAATGACCTGCGCATGATGGGCATCTCGGGCCTGTCGGTGGCCTTCCGCGCCAAGCCGGTGGTGCGTGCCCAGGCCAGCGTGGGCTTGAATTTTGTGGGCTTGGACGGCATCTTGAACCTGCTGGCCTGACGTCGGGGCCGGCTTCCCCCTCATTTCAGGAGACGCGATGAACCAGGAACTGGTATTCGACCCACAGACCCAGACCGGCCGTGACCTGGTCTGGTGGCTCTACCTGGCGCATGCCGCCTGCCTGGTGTTTTCGCTGGGCATGCTGTCGTGGCTGCCCCTGATCGTCAATTACCTCAAGCGCGGCGACGTGCGCGATACCTTCCTTTACACCCACCATCGCTGGCAGATCCGTTCCTTCTGGTGGTACCTGTTCTGGCTGTTCGCCGGCGGCGTGCTGTGGGCGACGGTGATCGGAATCCCGGTGGCGATTCTGGTGTTCTCACTGGCCTGGATCTGGAAAGCCTACCGCCTCATCAAGGGCTTCCTCGACCTGCAGGACAACAAGCCCATGCCGGTGTGATCCCGCCGATCGGCTGACGCACTCAAACGGCACCTGCGGGTGCCGTTTTTATTTCCTTCAGGCAAAGAATCATTGCGCAAGGGATAATAGTGATATTGAAAGATTTCAATGATAATCTCGAAGTATTACTAGGCCGCACTAATCCGCAACCGATCGCACTAGATGGCCCGGGTTAGCCACAGGCGAACTTTCGTTCATGCGCACCTCACGAAGGCGCGCCAGGGCGGGGTGCTCATTCCAAAGGGGGAAAACTGCGCATGAAGAACTGGACGATCAAGCAACGCATCCTCGGGAGCTTCGGGCTCATCCTGCTGCTGATGGCACTGATGGCCGGGATTTCGGCGGTCAACCTCGGCCACATCGAGAAGGGGGCGACGGCGCTGCGCAACGACTCCACCCCCGGTCTCTACTACAGCACCCAGATCAACGCTGCGTGGTACGAAAACCTGCTGATGACCCAGCAGATCATTCAGATCGATGCCAATGATGCCGAGCGCCAGGCTGACCTGGCACTGCTGCGCCGCAACGCCGAACGCCTCGACCGCTTGCAGGAAGATTACGACAAGACCATCTTCAGCGATGCTGACCGCAAGCTCTTCGAGCAATTCAAGGAGACGCGGCAGAAGTACCGTGCCGTCGTCAGCGAGGTGCTGAAGATGGACTTCAGCCAGCGCGCCCCGATCGACAAGATCGTCAACGAGCAGATTCGTCCGCAATGGCGTACCGGCTATCAACTGACGCAGCGCATGGTCGAGACCAACAAGGGCATCGCCGACGACGCCGCCCAGCGCATCGGCGATGCCGTCAACTCGGCCCAGTTCACCCTGATGAGCGCGCTGATGGCAGCGCTGCTGGTGGCGCTGGTGTGCGGCTTCTTCCTGATGCGCGCCATCAACGAGCCGCTGCAGAAGCTCATGGGCCTGCTCGACATCATGCGCTCGGGCGATTTCTCGCGTCGCGTGGCGCTGGACCGCAAGGATGAGTTTGGCGTGCTGGGCAACGGCTTCGACCGCATGACCGATGAGCTGACCGCGCTGGTTTCGCAGGCGCAGAAGTCCTCGGCACGCGTGGCGACGTCGGTCACCGAGATCGCCGCCACGGCCCGCCAGCAGCAGGCCACCGCCGCCGAAACGGCTGCCACCACCACCGAGATCGGCGCGACCTCGCGCGAGATCCATGCAACCTCGCGTGACCTGGTGCGCACCATGAATGAAGTGTCGGTGGTTTCTGAACAGACTTCGGCGCTGGCCGGCAGCGG
This sequence comes from Herbaspirillum sp. 1130, assembly GCF_017833835.1. Lineage (NCBI taxonomy): Bacteria > Pseudomonadati > Pseudomonadota > Betaproteobacteria > Burkholderiales > Oxalobacteraceae > Herbaspirillum > Herbaspirillum sp. 1130. The sequence continues at coordinate 1,493,500 of NZ_JAFICQ010000001.1, read as the reverse complement.
CCAGGCGGGCCTGACCCGCATGGGCGACACGATGCAGAATGTGATGGATGCGGCCGGGTCGGTCAGCGCCAAGCTGGCCATCCTCAACGAGAAGGCGGGCAACATCAACCAGGTCGTGACCACCATCACCAAGGTGGCCGACCAGACCAACCTGCTGTCGCTGAACGCCGCCATCGAGGCCGAGAAGGCCGGCGAGCATGGCCGCGGCTTCTCGGTGGTAGCCACTGAAATCCGCCGCCTGGCCGACCAGACTGCCGTGGCGACCTACGACATCGAAGTCATGGTCAAGGAAATCCAGTCGGCCGTGGCAGCCGGCGTCATGGGCATGGACAAGTTCTCCGACCAGGTACGGCGCGGCATGCAGGATGTGCAGACCGCCGGCAGCCAGTTGTCGCAGATCATTGCCCAGGTGCAGGCGCTCGCGCCGCGCTTCCAGATCGTCAACGAAGGCATGCAGGCCCAGGCCAGCAGTGCCGAACAGATCAACCAGGCGCTGGTGCAGCTCTCCGAAGCGGCCCAGCAGACCGTGGAGTCGCTGCAGCAATCGAGCCAGGCCATCGACGAACTGAACGTGGTCTCCAACGAATTGCGCAATGGCGTCTCGCGCTTCAAGGTGACGGACTGAGCGCCGCACCGGTCCCGCCCAGCGTGCTCATGAGCCAATCCCTGCATCTGCTGTTTTCCTTGGGGGAAGAACGCTATGCCTTGCCCACCGCCGAGGTGGCGATGGTATTGCCGCTTTCCCCCTGCAAATCGCTGCCCGGCGCACCCGCATGGGTAGCCGGGCTGCTGCCGCATGGCAGCGGCCACGTGCCGGTGATCGACCTGTCCATGCTGGCGCTCGGTCATCCCGCTCCGGCGCGCGTGAGTACGCGCCTGGTGCTGGTGCATTACCGCCACGCGCAGGCGCTGCCGGTGCTGCTGGGCCTGATCCTGCCGCAAGCTACCGATACGCTGCGCCTTGATCCGGCCCACTTCACGCCGGCCGCCGTTCGCAATGAGGGAGCCCCCTACCTCGGGCCTGTCATGCCGTATCAGGGCGGACTGCTGCAGCGGGTGGAAGTGGGCGACCTGCTCGACCCGGCTACGCGCGCCTTGCTCTACCCGGAGGTGCCGGCATGAAGAGCCTGCCGCTGATCGCCGACAAGCTCAAGGCCGTCATGGGCCTGGACATGGCCACCGTCGGCAGCAGCCTCATCGAACGGGTGGTGCGCGAGCGCATGGCGGCGCTGGGCATCGCAGACGATGGCCACTATCTGGCACGGCTGCAGGGGTCGGCCGCCGAGTTGCAGGCCCTGATCGAACTGGCCGTGGTACCGGAGACCTGGTTCTTCCGCGACCGTGAAGCCATTTTCGCCGTGGCGCGGCTTGCGCGGGAGCGGCTGCTTGCGCAGCCCGATGTGCCGGTGCGTATTCTGAGCCTGCCATGCTCCACTGGCGAAGAACCGTATTCGGTCGCCATGGCCCTGCTGGAGGCGGGCGTCATGCCGTCGCAGTTCGTCATCGACGCTTACGATATTCGTACCCGCTCGCTGGAGATCGCGGCGGCCGGTGTCTATGGCCGCAATTCCTTCCGGGGACAGGCCCTGGGTTTTCGGGATCGCCATTTCATGACGGTGGAGCAGGGCTGGCAACTGGAGGAAGCGATCCGGCGCCAGGTGCGTTTTGCGCCCGGCAATCTGCTGGCACCGGATTTGCTGCGGCAGGCTGCGCCTTACGATTTCATCTTCTGCCGCAACGTGCTGATCTACTTCGAGCGCGAGGTGCAGCGCCAGGTGGTGAGCCTTCTGGAAAGCCTCATGAAACCGGATGCCGTGATCTTCGTCGGTCCGGCCGAAGGCGGCCTGCTGCTCAGTCCGCGTCTCGAGTCGGCCGGCATTGCACTGGCCTTCGGTTTCCGCAAGCGCGTGGCGGTGGAGAAACCGGCCTGGCGCGAGACAGTATTGGCAGCAGCGCAGCCGCTGTTGGCTGCGCCTGTTCCGGCACGCCGGGCGCGTCCGGCCGCGTCGGCGTTGGCCGCTGACTCAGGAATCAACGCCTTCGCTGCGCCCGTGCCAGCACCGCTGTCAGCAAGCAGCCAGCCCTTGCTGCAGCGTGCTCGTTTGCTGGCCGATGCAGGACAGTTCGCGCAAGCGGCTGCCTTGTGCGAACAAGCCATCGAAGAGCAGGGGCCGAGCGCCGACGCTTTCTATCTGCAGGGTCTGATTCACGATGCCGGCGGTGACGCCGGGCAGGCCCAGCGTTGCTACCGCAAGGTGCTGTACCTGGCACCGCAGCACCAGGCGGCTTTACTGCAACTGGCCGCCCTGCTGCAGGCGCAAGGTGATACCGCCGGAGCCGAGCGCCTGCGCCAGCGCGCCAGCCGTGTGACGACCACCGAGGAGCCGCATCATGGCTGAGCCGACGCTGACCCCGCCGCGCGCCACGCTGGAGGATTGCTGGAACCGCATCGGGACCAAGGGCGATGGCAGCTGTCCCGAACTGTCGCATCACATCCGCTGCCTGAATTGCCCGACGTTCGCGCGTGCCGCCATGCAGCAGCTCGATCGTGTGCAGGCGTCCGGCGAGCTAGCGCAGGAGTGGGCACGCGCGGGTATGGCTGCGGAGGAAGTGCAGGAAGATCGCGCCGTGCTGGCCTCGGCCCTGGTGGTGCGCATTGCCGGCGAGTGGCTCGCGATTACGACGTCCGTGGTGCAGGAAGTGGCCGAGACCCGGCCCCTGCACAGCCTGCCTCACCAGCGCAACACCGCCATTGCCGGCGTTCTCAACATTCGCGGCAGCCTGCGCATCTGCGTCTCGCTGGCCCGTGTGTTCCAGCTGCCCGATGACACGCCGGCCCCCCATCTGCTGGTGGCGGCGCACGAAGGGCAGATCCTGGTGTTTCCGGTGGAAGAGGTGGCCGGAGTCCATCGCTATGCAGCCGACAGCCTGGCCCCGGTGCCGACCACGCTGGCCCAGGCGGCCATCCAGTACACGCGCGGCATGGTGGAGTGGCGCGGCCGTCCCATCGGCCTGCTCGACCACGAATTGCTGTTCTACGTACTCAACCGGAGCATGACATGAGTACGCCCGATCTGAGCCAGATGTCCATGCTGGACCTGTTCCGCTTCGAGGCGGAAAGCCAGATTGCCCAGCTCAATACCAGCCTGCTGGCGCTGGAGCAGCAACCGACGGCGGCCGAGCATCTGGAAGCCTGCATGCGTGCCGGCCATTCGCTCAAGGGCGCAGCACGCATCGTCGGCCTGGAAGCCGCCGTCAAGGTAGCCCACGTGCTGGAGGACTGCTTCGTCCTGGCGCAGCAGGGCAAGCTGCGGCTGGAGAAAAAACATATTGATGTGCTGCTGCGCGGGGCCGATCTGCTGGGACGGATCGCCTCGCCGCCGGACGGCGACGAAACCTGGGTCGACCACGCCGGCAGTCCCGAGGTGCAGGCTTTCCTGCAAGCCTTGCCGGCCGTGATGAGTGGTGCGGATGCCGATCCCTGGCCTGCGCCCTCCGCCGCACTGCAGGAGGCCTTCGCGGCCGAGGCGGCTGCGCAGCCACCAGCGCCGGCACCGTCGGCCGTAGTGACGGAGCCGCCACAATCCGGAGCAAGCGCGCCCATCGTCAACCAGACTGCTGCCGCGCGCGCCGTGCGCGTCAGTGCGGACAGCCTGGACCGGCTCCTGAGCCTGACCGGCGAATCGCTGGTGGAATCGCGCCGCCTGAAACCCTTCTCGGCCAGCATGCTGCGCATGAAGCGCGTGCAGCGCGAGGCCGTGCAGGCACTGGACCTGCTGCAACAGAAGCTGGCCGCCAGCCAGCTCGACGAATTCGCCCAGACTACGCTGGCCGAATTGCGCGCGCTGATGCAAACCAACCAGCAACTGCTGGGTGAACAATTGATTGCGCTGGATGCCTTCGACCGGCGTTCGGTCAATCTCTCGCAACAACTGTATGACGAGGCGCTGGCCTGCCGCATGCGGCCCTTTGCCGATGGCACCGCCGGCTTTGCGCGCATGGTGCGCGACGTCGGCAATGCGCTGGGCAAATCGGTGCGGCTGGACATCAGCGGCACCGCCACCCAGATCGACCGCGATATTCTTGAAAAGCTGGAAGCACCGCTCGGCCATCTGCTGCGCAACGCGGTGGACCACGGCATTGAGGACGGCAGCACGCGCCGTGCGGCCGGCAAGCCGGAGCAGGGTGTGGTGCGGCTGGAGGCAAGGCACAGTGCGGGCATGCTGTTGATCGAGGTGGCCGATGATGGTGCCGGCATCGACCTGGACGCATTGCGCCGCACGGTGGTGGCGCGCGGCCTGGCGACCCAGGACATTGCCGAGCGCCTGTCGGACGCCGAATTGCTGGACTTTCTGCTCTTGCCCAGCTTCAGCCTGCGCGAGACTGTCACCGAGATTTCCGGACGCGGGGTCGGTCTTGATGTGGTGGCGGACATGCTCAAGCAGGTCCGCGGCACGATCCGCATCACCACGCGGCCGGGGCAGGGCAGCCGCTTCCTGCTGCAGTTGCCGCTGACGCTGTCGGTGATTCGCAGCCTGCTGGTGGAGATCGCCGGTGAACCTTATGCGTTTCCGCTGGCCTACGTAAATCGGACCTTGCGTTTGCCGGCCGAGGCCCTGCAGACCCTCGAAGGCTACCAGCACTTCAGCCACGGTGGCCGTCAGGTCGGCCTGGTCAGTGCGCACCAGGTGCTGCAACGTGGCCAGTGGCGCGTCCGGGACGGCAGTGTCTGCGTGGTGGTGATCGGCGAGGAGGAACACAGCTACGGCATCGCGGTCGATGCCTTCCTGGGCGAGCGCATGCTGGTGGTGCAACCGCTGGATGCACGCCTGGGCAAGATTCCCGACATCCTGGCCGGTGCGCTGATGGAAGATGGCGCGCCCTTGCTGATCCTGGACGTGGCCGACTTGCTGCGCACGGTGGAAAAGCTCACCGCCTCGGGACGGCTGCAGACGGTCGACGCGGATCCTGCCGGTGCGGCGGCCGTGGCGGTGCGCAAGAAAGTGCTGGTGGTGGATGATTCACTCACCGTGCGCGAACTGGAACGCAAGCTGCTGACCAACCGGGGCTATCAGGTCACGGTGGCCGTGGATGGCATGGATGGCTGGAATGCCGTGCGTGCCGAGCATTTCGACCTGGTCATCACCGATATCGACATGCCGCGCATGGATGGCATCGAGCTGGTCACCCTGATACGCGGCGCGCCGCAATTGCAGGCGCTGCCGGTGATGATCGTGTCGTACAAGGACCGTGAAGAGGATCGGCAGCGTGGCCTGGCAGCCGGGGCCGATCATTATTTCACCAAGAGCAGTTTCCATGATGAAAGTCTGTTGCAGGCCGTCATGGATTTGATTGGAGAGGCGACAACGTGAAGATCGGCATTGTCAACGACACCCCCATGATGGTGGAAGTGCTGCGCCGGGTGATTGCCGAGAGTGGCCGCCACGAATTGATCTGGATCGCCCGCGATGGCGAACAGGCGGTGCAGATGTGCGCCTGGCAGTTGCCCGATGTGGTGCTGATGGACCTGCTCATGCCCAAGATGGATGGCGTGGAAGCCACCCGACGCATCATGCAGGACACCCCGTGCCCGATCCTGGTGGTGACCTCCGACATGGATACCGGTGCTGCCAAGATCTACGAAGCCATGGGCTATGGCGCGCTCGATGCCACCCAGACCCCGGCACTCATCGGCGCGGCCGGCAAGCGCGATGCGGCGGCGTTGATCGAGAAGATCGACCAGCTCGGCTTGCTCAGCCCGGACGACATGGCTGCCCCGGTGCGCCTGCCGCTGCGTCCGCTGGCCCCGAATGTCCAGGGCGATCTGGCTCCGCTGGTGGCCATCGGGGCGTCGGCCGGCGGACCGGCCGCGCTGTCGACCCTGCTCAAGCAGGTACCGCGTGAATTCCCCGGCAGCATCGTGATCGTGCAGCACATCGATGCCGCCTTCGCGCCCGGCATGGCGCAGTGGCTGCAGCAGCAGTCGGTGCTGCGCGTGCGCCTGGCGGTCGAAGGCGATCTGCCGCGCCGTGGTGAAGTCCTGCTGGCGGGCAGCAATCATCATCTCGTCTTCAAGGAGGGCAGCCGTCTCGCGTATGTCGAGGGCGCGCCTACGGATGTCTACCGGCCATCGGTGGACGCGTTCTTCCATAGCATCGTGCGCCACTGGGATGGCAAGGCCACCGGCGTGCTGCTGACCGGCATGGGCCGCGATGGCGCAGCGGGCCTGAAGGCCCTGCGCGACAACGGCTATCACACCCTGGCGCAGGATCAGAAGAGCTGCGCCGTCTACGGCATGCCCAAGGCCGCCGTAGCGCTCAACGCCGCCGTCGATGTGCTGCCGGTCAGTGCCATGGCGGCACGGCTGCAGGCGCTGCTGGCCGGGGCGTGACGCAACTGAAATGAAGGAAAGCATGATGAGTTCGGTGCAAGCAACCGACACCCCGGGTGGCGGCCCCGTATTGCCCGCCGACGACTACAAGATCATGGTGTTGCTGGTGGATGACCAGGCCATGGTCGGGGAGGCGATCCGCCGCGCCCTGGCCAGGGAAGAGAACATCGACTTTCACTTCTGCACCCGCGCCGATGAAGCCCTGGCCGTGGCCGAGAAGACCCGTCCCACGGTGATCCTGCAGGACCTGGTGATGCCGGGCGTGGATGGCATGACCCTGGTGCGCCAGTACCGTGCCAGCGCGGTGCTGGCCAACGTGCCGATCATCGTGCTGTCCTCGCGCGACGATGCCGAAATCAAGCGCGATGCCTTCGCCGGCGGTGCCAACGATTACATGGTCAAGTTGCCCGATGTGATCGAACTGGTGGCGCGGCTGCGCTATCACTCGCGCTCCTACATCAACCTGCTGCAGCGCGATGCGGCCTACCGCGCGCTGCGCGAGAGCCAGCAGCAGCTGCAGAAGAGCAATTTCGAGCTGCAGCGCCTGACCAATACCGATGGCCTGACCGGCATCGCCAACCGCCGCTATTTCGACGACTACCTGGGCGCTGAATGGCGCCGCGCCCGGCGTGACGGACTGCACCTGTCCCTGCTGCTGATCGACGTCGATTTCTTCAAGCTGTACAACGACAACTATGGTCACGTCGCCGGCGATGCGGTGCTGCGCCGGGTCGCGCAAACGCTCGATGAAAGCATCCAGCGTCCGGCCGACCTGTCAGCCCGTTTCGGCGGCGAGGAATTCGCCATGATCCTGCCGCGCACCCCGCTGGAAGGAGCGCAGGCCCTGGGCCAGAAGCTGTGCCAGCTGATCGAGGCGAACCAGGTCCCGCATGAGCGCTCCAAGGTCAGCGCCTGGCTGACCGTAAGCATCGGTGCGGCTACCATGGTACCGGCACCGGAGCAGGACATCCGCGAACTGATCGAGATGGCTGACCGCCGTCTCTACCTGGCCAAGCAGCAGGGCCGCAACCGGGTGGTCTGGCAGGATGGCTGAACGGACAAGACAAAAAAGGCAGCGCGCATCGCCTGCGCGCCGGCCACCCTATAACGACAAGGGAAGGAAACCAGCATGCGCACCATCGCCAGCCTGGAAGAACTGAAATCGCTGGCAGGCCAGGAAGTGGCCACCAGCGAATGGATCGCCGTCACCCAAGAGCAGGTGGACCGCTTTGCGGAGGCCACCGGCGACCATCAATGGATCCACGTTGACCCCGAACGTGCGGCCCGCGAGCTGCCCTACGGCGGCACGGTGGCGCACGGATTCCTGACACTGGCGCTGCTGCCGCGCCTGCTGTCGGAATCCATCAGCCTGGGGCCCGATGTCCGCATGCTGCTCAACTACGGCCTGAATCGCGTGCGCTTCCCGGCACCCCTTCCAGTAGGTCGAAAAGTGCGCGGCGTCATCCGCCTCGAGTCCACCGAGGACATCCCCGGCGGCGTGCAGCTGGCCTGGCGCATTACCGTGGAATGTGAAGGGACCGACAAGCCCGTTTGCGTGGCGGAATTCCTGGTGCGCCGTTACTAGGCGAATCACTCCACCTGACTGCGCGCAGTCCTGCGCGCTTCCTCGCAGAAGCTCATGCAGAGTGTGGCCTGATGGCATCGTCCTTGCCTGCCAGCACGGTTATTCATGCGGGGCTGGAGGAGAAACTGCCACGCATTGTCATAAGGTGCTAATGTCCATCCATACGGCGGCGCATCCGGTGTCGCCGCTGCGTCCTTGCCGATCCTGTTTCTCATGATGTCAGAACGCCCGCCCGTACAGGTTGACGCCGATGCCGAGTTTTACCGGAAGGCGCTCGCCTTCAACAACCTGACGCTGTCCTACATTGCCCGGGGTGCGCCGCTGGAGCAATTGCTGGACCGCATCGCCAGCGGTTTTTCGGGCAGCTATCCGCAACGTGCGCTGGCCATCTTCCTGTTCGATCCCCCGGCCCGCCGCCTGCGCGTAGGTGCCGCGCCGCGCGTGGCGCCGGCTTTCCTGGCCGAGCTGACGGCGCTGGCGGTGGACGATCCCGACACCCCGCAGTTCTGGCATGCCCTGACGGCTCTGGCGGCACGCCACGAACGCTCCCTGCTGGAAATGCTGCCGCTGCGTTCCTTCGCCGGCGAGGTCGCCGGCATCCTGACCATCTGCGCCGCCAACGATGCGCCGGGCGACGCCTCCCATCTGGAGCAGGCGTACCGCGACACCGTGGGCGCGGCCGTGTCGATGGCCATGCTGGCGATCGAGCGTTCCCTGGTGCCGGTCCATGCGCGGGTCAAGAGCGATCCGCCCGGCGAGGCCGACGAGCGTATGGCGCTGGCCATCGAGGGTAGCGGTACCGGCATCTGGGACCGCAATGCCGTCACCGGCGAGATGTATTATTCGCGCGGCTGGAAAGCCATCCTGGGCTACGAGGACTGGGAGCTTTCCAGCCATCTGCAGGATGCCTACCAGCGCATTCACCCGGATGACCTGCCTTATGTGCAGGAGACCATTCGCCAGCATTTCGCCTCACGCTCCGATACTTACCAGGTCGAGCACCGCCTCCGCTGCCGCGATGGCAGTTACAAATGGATCAGCAGCCGCGGCAAGGTGGTGGCACGCGATGCCGAGGGCAATGCGCTGCGCATGATCGGCACCACCACCGACATCACCGAGGTGCGGCGACTGACCGAGAAGCTGGCCAAGAGCAGCCGCATGCTCGATTACCTGACCAGTGAAATTCCCGGCATGGTGTTCCAGTTCCGCGTGCCCCCGGGCGAGCGGGGTTACTTTACCTACGTCAGCGAAGGCGCGCGCGAAACCTACGGGCTCACCCCCCAGCAGTTGCTGGAAACACCCGTCATCATCGATACCGCCATTCATCCTGAAGACATGCCGCTCTATGAAGCGGCGCGTCAGGCGGTGCTGGCCGGTGCTTCGCACTGGATGCTGGAGTTCCGCGTGATCACCCCCGGCAACGGTGTGCGCTGGCTGCGCGGCCAGGCACGGCCGCGCCGGCTGGAGGATGGCACGACGCTGTGGCATGGCTTCATCAGCGACATCAGCGAAAGCAAGGCCTTCGAACTGGAACTGCAGGAATTCGCCCTGACCGATTACCTCACCCAGCTGCCCAACCGCCGTTTCTTCATGCAACGCCTGCAGGAAGAGTACAACCGCCTCCAGCGCGGCGTGCTCGACACGGCCGCGGTACTGATGTGTGACCTGGATCATTTCAAGCGCATCAACGACAGCCTCGGTCACGCCGTCGGCGACCAGGTCCTGAAGCATTTTGCGCAAGTGCTCAGGAGCCAGCTGCGCAAGACCGACACCGCCGGACGGCTGGGGGGAGAGGAGTTCGCGGTGATCCTGGCCGGTGCCAATCTGCACGCCGCGGCCGAATTCGCCATGCGCCTGCAGGCCAGCTTTGCCAGCCAGCCCATGCTGCATGAGGGCAGGGAAGTGGAGGTGACGCTGTCGATCGGCATCGCCCTCATGCAGGGCGATTGCGCCGGCCAGGAGCAGGTCCTGCGCGCGAGCGACGATGCCCTTTATCGCGCCAAGGAAAAAGGGCGCAACCGTTTCGAGTTTGCGCCCTTTGCCTGTCCCTGATGCGGTTGCCGCAGGCGGGCCAGATAGCCGCCCGCGGCAATGTCCGATCAGCGTTTCTGGTACTGGCTTTTTCCGAACAGCAATTCCTTGGCCTTGTCATCGTGCAGCGGCTTGCGCTTGTCGGCCAGCACGGTCACGCCGCGCTGCACCGCCGGACGTGCGCTGATGGCATCGAACCAGCGCTGGACGTTGGGGAAGTCCGCCAGATCGATGCCCTGGTTCTTGTGCGAACGGGTCCACGGGAAGCAGGCGATATCGGCGATGGTGTAGTTCTCGCCAGCCAGGTAGGCGTGCTGGCCTAGCTGCTTGTCCATCACCTGGTACAGGCGGCGCGCTTCGTTGCTGTAGCGGTTCACGGCGTATTCGATCTGCTCCGGGGCATACAGGCGGAAGTGGTGCGCCTGGCCCAGCATCGGCCCCAGGCCACCCATCTGGAACATCACCCATTGCAGCACTTCATACTTCTCACGCACGGTCTCGCCGAGGAAGCGTCCGGTTTTGCCAGCCAGGTAGATCAGGATGGCACCGGACTCGAACAGCGAGATCGGCGCACCGTCCGGACCATCGGGATCGACGATGGCGGGGATCTTGTTGTTGGGCGAGATCTTCAGGAATTCGGGCGTGAACTGGTCACCGGCACCGATATCGATGGCATGCGCGGTGTAGGGCAGTCCGCATTCTTCCAGCATGATGTGTACCTTGTGGCCGTTGGGCGTGGCCCAGCTGTAGACGTCGATCATGGCGTTCCTTTTTTGCGTGTCGTGTTGAGGGGGGAAGTCACGTTACGGAAAATATATAAACGATTTGCGCACCAGCCGTGTTACAGCTTGGCCAGCCGGTCCAGCGCCAGTTGCAGCGTCTCATCCTTCTTGGCGAAGCAGAAGCGCACGATGCCCGATTCCCTGGGCGTGTTGTAGAAGGCCGAGACCGGAATGGCGGCCACGCCGATCTCGCTGGTGAGCCACTTGCAGAAGTCGGCTTCGGACTGGTCCGAGATGGCGTCGTACTTCACGCACTGGAAATAGGTACCTTGCGAGGGCAGCAGTTCGAAACGGGTGTTGGCCAGTCCTGCGCGGAAAAGGTCACGCTTCTTCTGGTAAAACGCCGGCAAATCCAGGTACGGTGCAGGGTTCTTCATATACTCGGCCAAGCCATACTGCACCGGCGTGTTGACGGTAAAGACGTTGAACTGGTGCACCTTGCGGAATTCGGCGGTCAGCGCTGCAGGGGCCGCCACATAGCCGACTTTCCAGCCGGTGACGTGATAGGTCTTGCCGAAGCTGGAATTGATGAAGCTGCGCTCGGCCAGCTCCGGATGGCGCGCCAGCGATTCATGCGGCTGGCCATCGAAGACCATGTGCTCATAGACTTCGTCGGAGAGAATCAGAATATCGGTGCCGCGCACGATGTCGGCCAGCGCGGCCACGTCGGATGCGCGCATGACGCTGCCGGTCGGGTTGTGCGGGGTGTTGACCATGATCATGCGGGTCTTGGGCGTGACCGCTGCGCGGACCTTGTTCCAGGGGATGCTGTAACCCGCCGCGCCCACTTCCATCTGCACGAACACCGGTACGCCACCGGCCAGCTCGATGGCCGGCACGTAGCAGTCATAGACCGGCTCGATCACGATCACTTCGTCACCCGGATGCACCGCGCACAGCACCGAGGTCAGGATGCCCTGGGTGGCACCGGCCGTGACGGTGATCTCGGAGACCGGATCATAGCGATGGCCGTAGAGCCGTTCCACCTTGTCGGCAATGGCTTCGCGCAGCGGCAGCACGCCGGCCATGGGCGGGTACTGGTTCAGGCCGTCCTGCATGGCGCGGGTGACCGCATCCACCAGGGCCGGGTCGCAATGGAAATCGGGGAAGCCCTGTCCCAGGTTGACCGCGCCTTTTTCGCTGGCCAATGCAGACATGACGGTGAAGATGGTAGTGCCCACCTTGGGCAGCTTGGTGACGATGTTGGGGGTGCTCATTGCAGCGGGCTCGTTCTTGTGATGATCGCAAGCCCGCTATTCTAGCCGCATTCGCGGCGACCTTCAGGTGGCCGCATCAAGGAAGGCGTCGGCACGCCAGAGCTGGGGCGGTACGATGGCAAACAGTCCGCGCTTGACGGTGCGCTTGCCGAGCTTGAGGACCGCCTTGTCCTTGCTCACCAGTACGTGCGCCTGGCATTGCAGCGCCAGTTCCAGGAATTTCTGGTCGTCGCGATCGGTGCAGATGGGCAGGCCGAAGGTGTTGACCTGGGCCAGCGGCAGACACCGCAGCAGGCGGTCGAATTCAGCGCAGATCGCGGGTTTGGTCTCGGCAGTGACCGGCAGATGCGGATAATCCAGCACGGCCAGCCACTCGCTGCGGCAATCCTCGCGGGTGTAGGCCTCTACGATGCCTTGTTCCAGCGCGGACTGCAGCGCCGCCCAGCGCGGATCGCGGAAGACGAACAGGTCGAGGCAGACATTGGTGTCCAACACCACCCGCTGACGTCCGGCGGGGACGTCAGCGGGTGTGCCGGAGGGAAAGGACGGTGCAGGGGAGAGAGAGGGTGTTGCCTGGATGCTCATTGAATTGAAAACTAGTTGTCGATGCCACGTTGTCCGGGTAGCGGCGCTTCCTGCTTGCCGAAGAGCTCGCCACCGGTTTCGAGCGCATCATACCCCTGATCGGTGACGCGCCAGAAATTGTGCATGTCGACCGCCGCCAGGCCGCGATCATAGAGCAGGCGCAGATGATGCAGGATCACCTCCGGGGCCACCTGGCCGGGCAGGGCACTCTGGATCTTTTCCACGTCGCCGTAGAGGGTACCGAAGGATGCCAGTTGCTTCAGGATTTCGCCCATGAGGGCTTTGTCGCGTTTCATGATGTCCTCCTTGCCGATGGCCGGCGGGATCAGGCGGGCAGCCTGTGCAATTCGTCTTGCTTGTTCACCATGGACAGCGAAATGCCGGCAAAGTGCCGACAGACTGCCCCTGCAAGAGCACCGGTTGACTGCAACAGTGCGCTCCTGACAGCTTGCATGCTGCCAGTCTTGTTGATTAACGGCAAGTCCGCTGCCCAACTTGAACAGGCCTCCATCCCCGGGCCGGCTCAGAATTGTTCCCAGTCTCCCTCCTCCGCAGACGGTGTCTTGGCCGACTTGCCTGCCTTGGGGGCAGGGGCGGCCGGCAGTGCCGGTGCCGCTGCGGCTTTGCGGACGGCTGGCTTGGGTTGCGGCCGCGGCTGCGGTTTGGGCGACAGTGCAGCAGACCGCGCAGCCACCGGGGCCGCCTGCGCGGCGGCATGGGCGCGCTCCAGCTTGAACACGCTCACCAGTTCCGACAGCCTGCCCGCCTGCTCCTGCAGCGAGCCGGCCGCTGCGGCGGCCTGTTCCACCAGCGCGGCGTTCTGCTGGGTCACCTCATCCATCTGGGTGATGGCCAGGTTGACCTGCTCGATGCCATTGCTTTGTTCGGAACTGGCGGCGGTGATCTCGCTGACGATGTCGGTGACGCGGCGCACGCTGGCGACCACTTCGGTCATGGTGCTGCCGGCTTGCTCCACCAGGCGGCTGCCGGTATCGACCTTGGCCACGGAATCATCGATGAGGGTCTTGATCTCCTTGGCGGCGGCCGCCGAGCGCTGCGCCAGCGAGCGCACCTCGGAGGCCACGACCGCGAATCCGCGGCCCTGTTCGCCTGCGCGGGCCGCTTCCACGGCGGCGTTCAGCGCGAGAATGTTGGTCTGGAAGGCAATGCCGTCGATGACGCTGATGATGTCCACGATCTTGCGCGACGAGGCATTGATCGCCCCCATGGTATCGACTACCTGCGACACCACGCTGCCGCCCTGGGTCGCCACATCGGAAGCCGAATGCGCCAGCTGGTTGGCCTGGCGGGCATTATCGGCATTCTGCTTGACGGTGGAGGTGATCTCTTCCATGGCCGAGGCGGTTTCCTCCAGAGAGCTGGCTTGCTGCTCGGTACGGCTGGAGAGGTCGAGGTTGCCGCTGGCGATTTCGCGGGAGGCGGTATTGATGGTGTCTGTTCCTTCACGAACCTGCGTCACGATACGCAGCAGGCTGTCGTTCATGGCCTTCAGCGAGCCCATCAGGCGGCCGGTTTCGTCACGTCCGGCAGGCTGGATATGTACCGTCAGGTCGCCTTCGGCCACCCGCTCGGCCACGTGCATGGCTTCCTGCAAGGGGCGCGAGACGATCCGGGCCACCCAGGTTGCCAACAGCAGGCCAAGGCCGATGCAGGCGGCCAGCAGCACGCCGATCAGCAGGCGGGAATTTTCATAGCGCACCTGGGCATCGTGGTCCGTCTTCTCGCTGGCGTCGATATTGATGGCCACGGCCTTGTCCATGTTCTCGAACAGGCGCAGGTAGACCGGCGTGATCTGTTTCATCAGCAGCTCGCGTGCGGCATCGGTCTGTTGCCCGCGGACCAGTTTGGCCAGCTCCTGATGCTGTTTGGTGAAGACCGTCAGGTCGCTCTTGATGCCCGTGAAATAGGTACGTTCGTCGGGCATGTTGACCAGTGGCTCGTACTTGTCGAGCGCCTTGTTGAGCCCGGCCAGCATGTCGCCGATGATCTTTTCATCGGCTTCCACGTTGGCCTCGTTGCCGGGCAGCAGGTGCTGCAGTTGCACGGTGCGAATGCGGGCCAGTGCCACCTTGGCTTCCAGCGGATAGCGCACGCTGGGCATGGAATTGGTCGCAATCTCGGTGGACGCATCGTTGACGCGCGAGAGTTGCACGATGGAAAACACCCCCAGCACGCCGGTCAGCAGCAGGATGGTGGCGAAGGTCAGGAGCAGCTTGCGGGCGATGCGCAGATCGTAGAACCAGTTCATGGCGTTTCCTTGGCGTGGGATCAGATGGGATGCGGCGCGGCAATGCAGGCGGGGGCTCGGGCGCTGGATGGCAGGCAGAGGCGGATTGCCATTTACGTCCAATGCTTCAGTGTAGGAGCCGGGTGCCAGGGATCAAAGCCCCAATAGCCGGGGTTTTGTTGTCCAAATTTTCATATCGGCTCCAAACCACGCTACCGCACGCAAGTGCCGCGCTTTGGGTATGATGGCGGCCACCTTGTCCCAACCTGATCATTGGATGAACGCCTCATGCTGATTGTTTTGTCTCCCGCCAAATCGCTGGACTACGACACGCCGCCCACCACCGACCTCCACACCACACCGGCCTTCGTGCCGCGTTCGGCGGAACTGATCGAGGTCCTCAAGACCAAGTCGCCGGCCGAGATCGGCAGCCTCATGGGGATCTCCGACCAGCTGTCGGTGCTCAACGTGAACCGCTATGCCAGCTGGTCCCGCAAGTTCACCACCAAGAACGCCAAACAGGCGGTGCTGGCCTTCAACGGCGATGTCTACGAGGGGCTGGATGCGGGCTCGCTCAAGGCCAAGCAGCTCGACTACCTGCAGAACCACGTGCGCATCCTGTCGGGCCTGTACGGCATGCTGCGTCCGCTGGACCTGATGCAGCCGTATCGCCTGGAAATGGGTACCAAGCTGGCCAATCCGGGCGGCAAGGACCTCTATGCCTTCTGGGGCAACGAAATCACTGAAGCGCTCAATGATGAACTGGCGGCACAGAAGACACCGGTGCTGGTGAACCTGGCTTCGGAGGAATATTTCAAGGTGGTCAAGCCCAAGCTGCTCAAGGCGCAGGTGATCTCGCCCGTGTTCGAGGACTGGAAGGGCGGCAAGTACAAGATCATTTCCTTCTACGCCAAGCGGGCGCGCGGCCTGATGGCGCGCTATGCCGCCGAGAAGAACATCAGCCAGCCGGAAAAGCTGAAGGCCTTTGACGTCGAAGGCTATGCCTTTGCGCCGGAAGCCTCCAGCGAGAGCAGCTGGGTGTTCCGCCGCAAGCTGGAAGGCTGAGCGGCACGCGGCGGTGCCGAAGCGGAGCTGCGCGCTTGAGCGCAGCGGCTGGGCAGCTCAGGCCTCGGGCGGAGTGGTCACAGTCTGCGCCCGGGCCGTCTCCCGTGCCACCAGTTGCCAGCTGCGCTGAGCGCCGAAGCCCAGGAAGAGCATGAAACTGAGGTACATCAGCAAGAAGCTCCAGAAGATTGCATCGACCTGGGAGGCCGCTGCCGTGCCGTAGCAGGCGCCCGCGCAGCGAGCGGGCGGGGAAATCATGCCGATCAGGTACAGGCCGACGAAGGTGGTGGAGATGCTGCCCAGGATGCTTGCCGTCAACAGCCCCGCCCCACGCTTGAGCGTGAAGATACGGTCTTGGGTGCGTTGATGGATGTGCTTCATGCGATTGACGAAGAAGCCGATGACGGCCAGGGGCGGCAGCGCCAGGCCGGCCGCGACGGCAGTGAGGAGTCCGTTGCTCATGGTGTTGTTTTTTCTGATCTTCTGTTGAAGGGGCCGGGACACGGTCTCACGCTGCCCTGTCTTGCGAGCGACCCGCGCGCAATTCGCCGGGGCAGGCGATCGCCAAGATAGACCGCCCGCCCGAAGCCGCGTTCACTTCGCTCCAAACGAAAATGCCGCCCGGTTCATCACCGGGCGGCATTTTTTCATCAGCACACGATCGTCAGACCTGCGTGGCAATGGCTTCCATTACCAGACCTTCCACCACGGCTTGGCCTTCTGCTTGGGGCCGCCGTTGTACCAGGGGCTGTTGGGGTAGGTGGCCTGGATGATGCGTTCGGTATCTTCCTTCAGCTTGGTCTGGCCCAGGGCTTCGTAGGAGCGCATCAGGATGAACAGTGCCTCTTCATTGGCCGGGGAGTCCGGATATTGCTTGATGGCTGCCTGCGCACGGTTGGCGGCCGACACGTAGGCACCACGGCGGAAGTAGTAGTTGGCTACGTGGACGTCGTACTGGGACATGGCATTGACCAGGTATTTCATGCGGGCAATGGCGTCCGGGGTGTACTTGCTGTCCGGGAAACGTTCGGCCAGCAGCTTGAACGAATCGAAGGCGTCACGCATGGCCTTGGGATCGCGCTCGGTGTTGTCCTGGTCGGTGAAGGTGTCGAAGATGCTGGTGCGATCATTGAAGTTGATCAGGCCACGCAGGTAATACATGTAGTCGACATTGGGGTGGTTCGGGTGCAGCTTGATGAAGCGGTCCACCGCCGCCAGGCCCTGCGCCTGCTCGTTCTGGCGGTAGTAGGCGTAGGCGATGTCCATCTGCGCCTGCTGGGCGTAGGTGCCGAACGGGTAGCGCGATTCCAGCTTCTCGAAATACTTGATGGCCTTGTCGTAGCCGCCGGCATTCAGTTCATCCTTGGCTTCCGAGTATAATTTCGAGGCAGACCAGCCGACCGTCTCGTCTTTTTGTTCCGGCAAGAGGCCGCAGGCGGTGAGCGAGAGGGCAAAACCGATGATGAAGAACTTCAATAAGATTTTGTGCATGACTCTTGTGTGCTTGTCTGGGACTATCAGTTGTGCATGGCGCTGAGCGCCTACCCGAGCCGGCTGCATCGATACCCGAAATACAATCAACCCGATCCGGCGATTATAGCTGATGTCACGTAAGAAACCCCTTCCGATTACAAATGGCGATGAGCCTGTAAAGACCGACCTCCCGCTGGAGGACGATTTCGATGACGGCGAGCAAGCCGGCGGCGAAAGCGTCTCCGGCCTGGAGCCCCTGAGTTTCCGCCTGGATGACGAGGTCATCGGCCAGCGGCTGGACAAGGTTCTGTCCGGCCTCATGCCCGAATTCTCGCGCAGCCGCATCCAGCAATGGATCGAAGACGGCCACGTCACCGTCGACGGCGCGCCCGCCAAGGGCAAGATGACCATGCTGGGCGACGAGCTGGTGGAGGTGGCGCCGCAATCGGTGCCGGCCGACCAGCCCTATGCCCCTGAAGCCATGGCGCTGGACATCCTGCACGAGGACAAGTCCATCATCATCCTCAACAAGCCTGCTGGCCTGGTGGTGCATCCGGCGGCCGGCAATTGGAGCGGCACGCTGTTGAACGGCCTGCTGCATCATTGCCCGGGCCTGGCCAACGTGCCGCGCGCCGGCATCGTGCACCGGCTGGACAAGGAAACCAGCGGCCTGATGGTGGTGGCCAAGACCCTGGCCGCGCAGACCGACCTGGTGCGCCAGTTGCAGGCACGCAGCATGAAGCGCCAGTATCTGGCCCTGGTGTGGGGGCTGCCGCAGCTGTCCGGCACCATCAACGCGCCGATGGCACGCCATCCGCGCGACCGCATCAAGATGGCGGTGTCGCAAAGCATGCGCGCCAAGCCGGCGGTAACCCATTACCGGCGCCTGGCCACCGGCGAGATCGACCGCAAGCCGGTCAGCCTGGTGCATTGCCGCCTGGAAACCGGCCGTACCCACCAGATCCGCGTCCACCTGCAGTCGCTGGGCTTCGCGCTGGTAGGCGATACGCTCTATGGCAAGCAGCACCTGGCCTCGGTCTTCCCGCGCCAGGCCCTGCTGGCCGGACGCCTGGGCCTGGTGCATCCGACCTCGGGCAAGTTCCGCCAGTGGGCCGCGCCCTTGCCGGCGGATATCGAAGCCCTGCTCAAGAGCGCCAACATCGATCCGGCCCTGGCGGTGATCCCCGAGATGAGCGAGGAAGCCGATCCGGTCCTGGGCGACTATGACGACGACGATGACGACTATTGAGCGAGCCCGTCCATGGAATTGCTGATCCCCGACTGGGCTGCGCCTGCCAACATCGGTGCCCTGACCACGCTGCGGGCAGGGGGCTTCAGTCCCGCGCCGTATGGCGACGGACAGGGCGGGGGCGGCCTGAACCTGGGCACGCATGTCGACGATGACCCGGCGCTGGTAGCGCGCAATCGTGCGCTGCTGCGCCGTTTGTTGCCGTCCGAACCGGCCTGGCTGACGCAGGTGCATGGCGTCGCCGTACTGGACGCCGCAGCATTGCCCGATCAGCCCACGGCAGATGCCTGCGTCAGCAGCACGCCCGGCGCGGTGTGCGTGATGATGACGGCCGATTGCCTGCCGGTGCTGTTCTGCGACCGCGCCGGCACGGTGGTCGGCGCGGCCCATGCGGGTTGGCGCGGACTGGCTGGCGGCGTGCTCGAAGCCACCGTGGCCGCCATGCGCGCGCGCGGCGCGCAGGACATCATCGCCTGGCTGGGGCCGGCCATCGGGCCGGAACAGTTCGAGGTCGGTGCCGAAGTGCGCGAGGCCTTCATTACGCAGCAGGCAGCAGCGCAACATGCCTTCCGCGCTTATCCGGGCCGTCCCGGCAAGTACCTGGCCGACATCTATGAACTGGCCCGCCAGCGGCTGGCCAGCATGGATGTGCATGATGTCAGCGGTGGCGGTCTGTGTACCGTGAGCGATCCGCGTTTCTATTCCTATCGGCGTGAGAAGACCACCGGGCGCATGGGCTCGCTGGTCTGGATCAAGTGACGATGGCGGCTCTACGGAGCCGCCATTTTTCTTGATGCCTCACGGGTGGCGCTGCAAGGCATGAATCAGTTCGCGCGTAGGTCCCGGCAAGCCCTCCAATCCGCGCACGCAGATGAGCAACTGGCGGCGGCTCCAGCCATCGGTGAGCGGGATGGCGCGAATGTCCATGTGCGCCGCGCAGTCCTGGGCCGCCGTCGCCGGAATCACGGCCACACCGACCTGATGCTCTACCATGCGGCAGATGCCGTCGAAGCTGCGCAGCCGCACGCGGTATTGCAGACGCCGCCCGGCACGCGTGGCATGGCCGGAAAGATGCTGCTGCAGGGCGCTGTCGCCCGACAGCCCGACGAAATCCTCTCCCAGCAATTCGCTGAAGGCCAGTGACTTGCGGCGCGCCAGCGCATGCTTCTTCGATAGCACCGCCACCAGATGATCCTGGCGGAAGGGATAGGTCTGCAGCGGCCCGCTATCGGTGGAGTCGGCGATGATGCCGACATCGGCTACCCCATCCACCACGGCCTGCACCACTTCATAGCTCAGTTTTTCTTCCAGTTCGATATCCGTGTGCGGATGTCGTGCCAGGAAGCGCGCCAACACCTCCGGCAGGAACTCGGTCATGGCCGAGGTATTGCACAGCAGGCGGATATGGCCCTTCAGGCCTTGGGCATACTGGCCCAGTTCATCGCGCAGCTGTTCCATCTGCTGCGCCATCATGCGCGCGTGGTGGGCCAGCGCGCGGCCGGCATCGGTGGTCTGGACGCCGCGCCGGCCGCGCTCCAGCAAGGCGGTGCCCAGAGCATCTTCCATGTTGCGGATGCGCGCGCTGGCCGAGGCCAGCGCCATGTGGGCGCGTTCGGCCCCGCCAGTGATGCTGCCGCTTTCCACGATGTGCAGGAAAAGACGCAGGTCGGAGAGTTCGAAGCGATGGCTCATCGGCGTACGGGGTCCGGAAAGGAGTGGTCGCGAGATATTGTGCCTTCGGCCAGGCCGAAGGCTGGCTAAGTGTATTCCACATTTCCAGCGCGGGCGAGGACTGGCAGACTGGGAATCCCTGATCTTCCGCTGCCTGCCATTCCCGGCCATTTTCCTGTCATGCCCAGCCTGCTTTCCCTCGTCGACATGAATGCCACCATGCTTGCCGTAAGCCTGGCGGTATTCCTGCTGGCCGGTTTCGTCAAGGGCGTGATCGGTCTGGGCTTGCCGACGGTGGCGGTCGGATTGCTGAGCCTGGTGATGCCGCCGGTACAAGCGGCGGCCTTGCTGATCCTGCCGTCGATGGTCACCAATGGCTGGCAGCTGGCCACCGGGGGCGCGTTCCTGATGCTGGCAAAACGCCTGCGGACGCTGCTCGCCGGCGTAGTGACCGGCACGCTGGCCGGTGCCGGCTTCATGCGCGGCGATGGTGGGCGGCACGCCATCGTGGTGCTGGGCGTAGCACTGATGCTTTACGCGCTGGCCGGTCTGGCGGCGTGGACGCCCACGGTGCTGCCGCAGCGGGAACGCTGGTGGTCGCCCGTGATCGGTCTGGCCACCGGCTTGGTTACGGCAGCCACCGGCGTGTTCGTGATTCCGGTGGTGCCCTATTTGCAGGCGCTGGGTTTGCCGCGTGACCAGTTGATTCAGGCGCTGGGCTTGTCCTTTACGGTCTCCACGCTGGCCCTGGCCGTCAACCTCGGGCAGGGCGGAGCCTTCAGTGCAGGCGTAGGCTGGGCCTCGCTGATCGTGCTGGTGCCAGCCTTGTTGGGCATGGCCATCGGTACCCGCGTGCGGACCTGGGTACGTCCCGCTACCTTCCGTCGCTGCTTCTTCATCGGCTTGCTGCTGCTGGGAGTGCACCTGGCCTGGCATCTGGTCGATCTGACGGGAGCAGCGCGATGAGCCTCGGCCCCCTCCATCCCTGCGGCTGGCAGATCGAAGGCCCCAAGCAACGCCAGGCCAACGAGGTCCATGTCTATGCCTGGCTCGATGGCAGCATGATCGCCATGCTTGATTGTGAGTTACGTGACAGTGGCGGGCTGAAGTTACGGATGGCCTATGTCTCGCCCCCCTGGCGCGGATCGGCCGTCTTGCGCGACATGCTTGCCGTACTGAAACCCCGCTATCGCCAGATCGCCCTGCGACGAGTGGTGCGGCACTGAGGGGATGGTGGACGTTTTGCTGAGTTTTGCTGAACGCTCCCCCGCCATGATGCAGTGCGCAAACCGGCGCGCTGTGCGGGCTGCGGACTCACGATGATGGTGCGCGATGATCCCGTTTTCTAAGTTTTTGGAAGAGCCCCTGGATGTGCGCCGGCTCATGCAGCGGGATCGCGCGGCGCCTCGTCCTTGATGACAGACTCGCGTTTAACGGAACTGTCATCTTTGATTTCTTCCTTGCGCTCGGCTGTCAATTTCTTCATCTTTTGACGATTCCGCTTGCGTTGCGGCGTACCCATCAGGTATAAAACGATGGTCAGGGGAATTATCCCGTACAGCAGGAAAGTGGCGACGCCAGCGACCGCCGACTGTTCGGTGATCGACATCATGAAGACGACGTAGAGCCATGCGATAGCGACGATGACCATGGTGAAATGCGCGTCGAGACAAACCGTAACGATACGCGAAAATTGCAGATCCGAGCATGAACAAGCAGAATCCGCAGCAACCTTCTCCCGATGTATCCGCGTGGCTGGCACAGATGTCCGATCCGAAGTTCTGGACCTCGCTGCAGTCCCAATTCCAATCCCAGTTCGAGCAGTTCAAGTCGCATTTGCCGCCCATGCCCGCGATGGCGGGGATGCCGCAGATGCCGGGCTTCCCCGGCGGCGCCATGCCGCCCGGTGCGGGACAGATCGATCCAACGGTTCTGCTCAAGCAGCTCGGCGAGCACGGCGCGACGCTCGATCCTGCCGATCTGGTCCGCCTGCAGCAGGACTACACCCGCGAATTCGGCGAGCTTTGGCAATCCGTGCTGGCTGCGAAGACGCCCGCCATCACTGATCGCCGTCTTTCCGCGCCGGCCTGGCAGGAACATCCTTACTTCGCGTTCCAGGCGGCTGCCTATCAATTGAATTCACGCTTCCTGCTGGCGCTCGCCGATGCGGTCAAGGGCACCGAGAAGGTGCGCCACAAACTGCGTTTTGCGGTGCAGCAGATGATCGATGCGATGTCGCCTGCGAACTTCCTCGCCACCAACCCGGTGGCTCAGCAGAAGATCCTGGAAACGCGCGGCGAGAGCCTGACGCAAGGCATCGCTCAGTTGCTGGCCGACCTGCAGAAGGGCCATATCTCGCAGACCGATGAGACCGCGTTCGAAGTGGGTCGCGACGTCGGGGCCAGCGCCGGTTCGGTGATCTTCGAGAACGAACTGTTCCAGCTGATCCAGTACGCGCCGCTGACCAAGACCGTGCACGCGGTACCGCTGCTGATCGTCCCGCCCTGCATCAACAAGTTCTACATCCTCGACCTGCAGCCGCAGAATTCGCTGGTGCGCTATACGGTAGAGCAGGGTCACACGGTGTTCCTGATTTCCTGGCGCAATGCCGATGCCGCCGTCGAGACCGCCACCTGGGAAAACTACGTGGACGACGCCGTGGTGCGCGCCATCCACATCGTCCAGGAGATCAGCAAGCAACCGCAGATCAATGCCCTCGGCTTCTGCGTGGGCGGCACCATCCTGTCCTGCGCGCTGGCGCTGCTGGCTGCGCGTGGTGAAGACCCGGTCGCCAGCCTCACCTTGCTGACGACCTTCCTCGATTTTTCCGATACCGGTGCCATCGATGTCTACATCGACGACATGCAGCTGGCCCTGCGTGAGCAGATGATTGGCAAGCGCGGCCTGATGGCCGGGCGCGATTTCGCCAGCGCCTTCTCCAGCCTGCGTCCCAACGACCTGCTGTGGAACTACGTCGAATCGAATTACCTGAAGGGTGAGAAGCCCAGCGCCTTCGACCTGCTGTACTGGAATGCCGACAGCACCAACCTGCCGGGTCCGATGTTCTGCTACTACCTGCGGCACATGTACCTGGAAAATGCGCTCAAGGAGCCGGGCCGCCTGACGGTGGGCGGCGAGAAGATCGACCTGCGCAAGATCAGCGCGCCGGCCTTCATCTACGCCTCGCGCGATGACCACATCGTGCCCTGGAAATCGGCCTACGCCTCGCTGGACCTGATCAATGCCGGCAAGCGCAGCAACAACCGCTTCGTGTTGGGTGCCTCGGGCCACATTGCCGGGGTCATCAATCCGGCGTCCAAGAACAAGCGCAATTACTGGGTCAACGACAAGGCCAAGGCCGGCAGCGATGCCGATGCCTGGATGGCTGGCGCGACCGAGCATCCCGGCAGCTGGTGGGGCGAGTGGGCGACGTTCCTGGCCAAGCAGGGCGGGCGCAAGGTGGCCGCACCCAAGGCGCCGGGGTCGACGCGCTACAAGGCCATCGAACCGGCGCCGGGCCGCTATGTGAAGGCCAAGGCTGACCAACTGGTGGGCTGACGTGAATCTGCCAGCCGGCCAGGAAAGACCACAGAAGCCGGCGGCATTGATGAAAAGAGGGCGGGGACCCTGACGGGCCCGCCGACAGAGAGAGACGGCCAGCAGCGCATCCGCGGCGTTGCCGGGCCTGACAAGACAAAGGAGCGTTCTTCGCAGGAAGGACTTCCACCAATGCGGCGCACAGCAGACGCGAAAGAGGGGGGCAGGGCTTACCCCAATAAATCACCATCCCTATAGGAGGCAACATAATGAGCAAGCGTATCGCATATGTGACCGGCGGCATGGGCGGCATCGGAACCGCCATCTGCACCCGTCTGTGCAAGGACGGCTACACCGTGGTGGCCGGCTGCGGCCCCAATTCCACCCGCAAGGACACCTGGCTGGCGACCATGCGCGCCCACGGCTATGACATCCACGCATCCGAAGGCAACGTCTCGGACTGGGAGTCCACCAAGGCCGCCTTCGAGAAGGTGCGCGCCGAGATCGGCGAAGTGGACGTGCTCGTCAACAACGCCGGCATCACCCGCGACGGCCAGTTCCGCAAGATGAGCAAGGGTGACTGGGACGCCGTCATCGACACCAACCTGAACTCGCTGTTCAACGTGACCAAGCAGGTCATCGAGGGCATGTGCGAGCGTGGTTTCGGCCGCATCATCAACATCTCCTCGGTCAACGGCCAGAAGGGGCAGTTCGGCCAGACCAACTACTCCACCGCCAAGGCCGGCATCCACGGCTTCACCATGGCGCTGGCGCAGGAAGTGGCGACCAAGGGCGTGACTGTGAACACCGTCTCGCCGGGCTACATCGGTACCGACATGGTGCGCGCCATCCGTCCGGAAGTGCTGGAGAAGATCGTCTCCGGCATCCCCGTCAAGCGCCTGGGCGAGCCGGAGGAAATCGCCTCCATCGTCGCCTGGATCGCTTCGGCTGAAGGCGGTTACGCCACCGGTTCGGACTTCTCGCTCAACGGCGGCCTGTACATGGGCTGATGCCGTCCTCGACGGCCACGCACGCGGCAGTGCCGCAAGCGTGGCCGTTTTTACGTGTGCCGCAGGCTGGGATTTTGTCAGTCTGGCACGTCAGAGCTCCCCTTTTGCCGCTCTTCACCCCTATAATGGCTTGCGTTGCTGCCCTGCAAAACGCAGGCGGCAGACGGCAGAAGAGTGAAGAAGCAAGGAGAGGACAGCGCAATGTCCCGGACGCCCGCGGGTGAGGACTGCATCGAAGCCTCCCGCACCGCTGCAAACCAAGGCCGGCAAGACGGCTGCAATGAGAGAGAGACTGGACTTCAGATGACTACTGCAAAAAATTCGGCAGATCGCTTGATCAAGAAATACCCCAACCGCCGTCTTTACGATACCCAGACCAGTTCCTACATCACGCTGACCGACGTCAAGCAACTGGTGCTGGACAATGAGGAATTCACCGTGGTCGACGCCAAGAGCGGCGACGACCTGACCCGCAGCATCCTGCTGCAGATCATTCTGGAAGAAGAGTCGCACGGTGTGCCGATGTTCTCCAGTGGCGCGCTGTCGCAGATCATTCGCTACTACGGCCATGCCATGCAGGGCATGATGGGCAACTACCTGGAAAAGAACATCCAGACCTTCATCGACATCCAGAACAAGCTGGCCGAAAATTCCAAGGGCTTCTACGAAGGCAAGCCTTTCAGTCCCGAGATGTGGACCCAGTTCATGAACGTGCAAGGTCCGATGATGCAGGGCATGATGAGCAACTACATCGAACAGAGCAAGAATCTGTTCATCCAGATGCAGGAGCAGATGCAGAGCCAGACCAAGAACATGTTCGGCACCTTCCCCTTTGGCGCGCCCGGCACGCCGCCGGATCAGAAGAAGTAAGCGGCCTCCCGGCCCTTTCAGCAAACGGCCCCGCGCGGGCCGTTTTGCTTTTGTGGCGCCGCCGCCCGTCCGGACCAGCCAAAATCGGGCGCAATCGGGCGGACGATGTACAATAGCGCCCTGATTTTTAAAGCATTTTTCGCTTCTTCCCGTATTTTCGGCCGTTTGCGGCCCGTCTCACTGAGCCTTCTGCCATGTCCAACCCGTCTTCTCCCGCCACCCCGGCCCTGCCCAAGGTCGGCTTCGTCTCCCTCGGCTGCCCAAAGGCACTGGTCGATTCCGAACAGATCCTGACCCAGCTGCGTGCCGAAGGCTACGATACCGCCAAGTCCTATGACGGTGCCGACCTGGTGATCGTCAATACCTGCGGCTTCATCGATGCCGCCGTGCAGGAGTCGCTGGACGCCATCGGCGAAGCCCTGAACGAAAACGGCAAGGTCATCGTCACTGGCTGCCTGGGTGCCAAGAAGGATGCCGACGGCGACGACATCATCCAGAAGATCCACCCCAAGGTCCTCGAAGTGACCGGCCCGCATGCCGTGGGCGAGGTCATGCAGGCGGTGCACAAGCACCTGCCCAAGCCGCATGCGCCCTTCATCGACCTGGTGCCGCCGCAGGGCGTCAAGCTGACCCCCAAGCATTTTGCCTATCTGAAGATTTCGGAAGGCTGCAACCATCGCTGCAGCTTCTGCATCATCCCCTCCATGCGCGGCGACCTGGTCTCGCGTCCCATCGCCGATGTCATGCTGGAAGCCGAGAACCTCTTCAAGGCCGGTGTGAAGGAATTGCTGGTGATCTCCCAGGACACCAGCGCCTATGGCGTGGATGTGAAGTTCCGTACCGGTTTCTGGAACGGCAAGCCGATCAAGACCCACATGACCCAACTGGTCGGTGCCCTGGGCGAACTGGCCCAGCAGTACGGCGCTTGGGTGCGCCTGCACTATGTGTATCCGTACCCGCACGTGGACCAGATCATCCCGCTGATGGCCGAAGGCAAGATCCTGCCCTACCTGGACGTGCCGCTGCAGCATGCCCACCCGGATGTGCTCAAGCGCATGAAGCGCCCCGCCAATGGCGAGAAGAACATCGAGCGCATCCAGGCCTGGCGCGCGCTGTGCCCGGACATCACGATCCGCTCCACCTTCATCGCCGGCTTCCCCGGCGAGACCGAGGCCGAATTCGAGTACCTGCTGGACTTCTTGAAGGAAGCCGAGATCGATCGCCTGGGCTGTTTCGCCTATTCCCCGGTGGAAGGCGCGACCGCCAACGACATCGCCAATCCGGTACCGGAGGAAGTGCGCGAAGAACGCCGTGGCCGTGTCATGCAGCTGCAGGAAGAGATTTCCAAGAAGCGCCTGCAAGCCAAGGTGGGCAAGACCCTGCGCGTGCTCATCGATGAAGTGGACCGCAATGGCGGTACCGGCCGTACCTATTCGGATGCGCCCGAGATCGACGGCGTGGTCTATGTGAAACCGCCTTTCGAACCGCACCGCAAGCTGGAAGTGGGCCAGTTCGTCGATGTGCGCATCACCGCCGCCGACGCCCATGACCTGTGGGGCGCGGCTGAGTGATGCGCGCGCTCTTGATGGCGCTGGCGCTGTGCGGTGCCAGCGTGCTCATGCCGGCCCGGGCCGCTGCGTCCGGCCCCGCCGCCAATGCGCCTGAAGGCTCGCTGCAGCAGACCCTGATGACGCATGCCCTGGTGCTG
The DNA here is from genome assembly GCF_017833835.1 of Herbaspirillum sp. 1130. Classification (NCBI taxonomy): domain Bacteria; kingdom Pseudomonadati; phylum Pseudomonadota; class Betaproteobacteria; order Burkholderiales; family Oxalobacteraceae; genus Herbaspirillum; species Herbaspirillum sp. 1130. The sequence continues at coordinate 1,466,078 of NZ_JAFICQ010000001.1, read as the reverse complement.
CGCGGCCAGATCGACGGGCGCGACATCCAGCTCTCGCTGCAGCCCAAGAAGAACGAAGATGGCCTGGAAGGACGCTATTTCTTCTTCGGCGGTTCACCCGAGATCCTGGTGGCCGGAGAGGTCGATGGCGATGACCTGCTGATGGAGGAATCGGTCAACGGCAAGGATGTGTCCGGTCAATGGGAAGGGCACCGCCAGGGCCAGTCCATTACCGGGACCTGGTCCAGCGCCGATGGCAGCATCAGCAAGCCCTTCGCCTTGCAGTTGCCCTGAGCACCGGGCGGCGACGAAGGCCAAACTACGGCGCTGTACAGGCGATATGAAACTGCGTTCACGCTGGTCTGCCATCTGCGCCATTTCTCGGGCTTTCCGGCCGCTTCTGTTGCTTTCGATGTGAACAAGCTGCGCGTATAGTGAGACCTTTGCGCCCCGTTCCTGGGGCGCGATCGTTTCCAGAGGCAGACCCGTGTCCGATTCCAACGCTACGTCCCCCGCATCTTCTCTCCCGCTTGATCCCCAGACCGCCCTCGTCCACAGCAGCTACCGCGCTCCGGACGGCTTTGAGGCCTTCCCGGTCGGCATCCATCACGCTTCCACCGTGCTGTTCCCCAACGTGGCCGCCATGCGTTCGCGCGACTGGCGCGAAAAGCTGGGCTATACCTACGGCCTGCACGGCACCCCGACCAGCTTCGTGCTGGAAGCGCGGCTGGCCGAGATCGAGGGCGGTACCTATTGCCGTGTCACCCCCAGCGGCCTGGCGGCCATCGCCATGGTCAACTTCGCCTTCCTGAAAACGGGCGACGACGTGCTGCTGCCGGATAACGTCTACGGCCCCAGCAAGGACCTGGGGCAGTGGCTGGAGCGTGATTTCGGGATCACCGCACGCTTCTACGACCCCATGGTCGGCGCCGGCCTGGCCGAGCTGATCCAGCACAATACACGCCTGGTGTGGACCGAAGCACCCGGTTCGGTCTCGATGGAAGTGCCTGACATCCCGGCCCTGTGCCGTGCCGCGCATGAAAAGGGCGTGCTGGTGGCCATCGACAATACCTGGGCGGCCGGCATCGCCTTCAAGGCCTTCGAGCACGGCGTGGACATCGTCATGCAAGCGGTCACCAAGTACCAGTCCGGCGGCTCGGATGTCCTCATGGGCGCGGTCATCGTGCGCGACCAGGCGCTCAACGAGAAACTGGAACTGGCCCACATGCGCCTGGGTTTCGGCGTGGGCATGGACGACGTCTACATGGTCCTGCGCAGCCTGTCCTCGATGCGCCTGCGTTTCGAGGCCCACGATGCGGCCGCGCGCAAGGTCGCGGCCTGGCTCAAGCAGCGCCCGGAAATCGTGGCGGTGCTGCACCCCGCCTTCGAGGATTGCCCCGGACACGCCCACTGGAAGCGCGATTTCACCGGGGCAGGGGGGCTGTTCTCGGTGATCTTCGATCCGCGCTACAGAGAGGAGCAGACCGACCGCTTCGTCGACAGCCTCCAGCTCTTCAAGATCGGCTACAGCTGGGGCGGTGCCCACAGCCTCTGCGTGCCCTACCGCATGCGTGGCATGCGCCACCAGTGGCAGCGAGAAGGTGTGCTGGTGCGTTTCAACATCGGGCTGGAAGCCCCCGCCGACCTCATTGCCGATATCGAGCAGGCCTTGAGCAAGCTCTGACTGGCCAGCCCTGCTCGGCTGCCGGTGTCGGCAGCGGGGCAGGGCGCGTCTGATGGCCGCCACGGTTCAGTTTGCACAAAAGAAATTGAATAAAGGTAAATGCTGCATCTGTTTATCGTTTTGCCGCACTTGGCAGCGTCATAAAATGGTAGCAATTCTCGATACGGTGGCTTCCCGACGGTCTTTGACGTTGCGCAAAAATCATCAAAGCGGGTAAATATATGCAAGTTTTCTGGGTGTTCTTGCTGAAGCCATCTACAGTGAACTGCCCAAAAAACTGGATGAGCTAGTCGTCCCCAAGCAACAAGACGGCGTTTGTCATCGAATATTTACAACTTTTTTTGTTGCTCGGAAGACAATTTTCTTTTGTCATTTCAACCAGGAAACCTTTTGGTCAGGAAATTCCTGATTGGCGCGCAAAGTCACGAGCCTCCTCGCTCTTTGGCTGCCTGAATGGAAATCTTCACCAATATCCCGCAGTCGTGTAAGACGGATACCTACAAGATGCTCGGGCTTCTCTCCGTCTAAAAATACCGACCAAGTCTAATTTCCCGCCTGTCCTGCCCCCCTCAGAATTGGCTTGCAGTCAAGTAAATGTAAGCGATTGTAAGCAGCTCGATGCAGCGTTCAGCCGCGTGAGCCGTAGGAAGTACTTACCGAGGTGGGGTGCAAATGAATACCAACGACATGATGGCGGAGATCCGCGATGCCAACCTGAGCTATCTCATGCTGGCGCAGCAAATGATCCGTTCGGACAAACCGACCGCAATCTTCCGTTTGGGTATCAGCGCCGAGATTGCCGATCTGATCGAAGGCTTGTCCAACGTGCAGATCATGAAGCTGGCGGCGACCAACATGATGTTGACCCGTTTCCGTTTCGACGACGGCGCCATCCTCGGCATGCTGACCAACTACAACAAGGACAAGAGCCTGGCGCAGTCACACGCAGCCATCCTGATGGCCTGCCAGCCCGGCGAGCAAATTTCGTAAAACAACAAGACAAAAAGCATGGCCGGCGCGGCCAGGGACAGTCAACGCGCCGGAGGGGAAGACGTTCTACAGAGTTATTCAGTTTCAGTCTTGCATTCATGCCTGAAAGTTCGCCCGCCCGGGGCCGGCGAATTGGGGTCAGGCAGTTTTATTACGAAATCACCGGGGGGTTGCACCATGGCTAAAAAGAGCGTTGTGACAGAGGCGCAGGAAATTCAGTTGGCCATTGAACTGATCAATCTGGGGGCACGCCTCCAGTTGCTGGAATCGGAAACCTCGCTGTCGCGCGAGCGACTGCTGAAGCTGTACAAGGAATTGAAGGGGGTCTCGCCACCCAAGGGCATGCTGCCGTTCTCGACGGACTGGTTCATCACCTGGCAGCCCAATATCCATTCTTCGCTGTTCATCAACATTCACCGCTACCTGATCGAGCATGCCCGCATCAGTGGCATCGAGGCCGTCATGAAGGCCTACAAGCTCTACCTGGAGCAGGTCGGCTACAACGATGCCGGCGAGCCGGTGCTGTCGCTGACCCGTGCCTGGACGCTGGTGCGCTTCTTCGAAAGCAAGATGCTCATGACCACGCCTTGCTGCAAGTGCCACGGCCACTTCGTGGTGCATCGCCTGGACCTGCATCAGGACTACCTGTGCGGCCTGTGCCACATGCCCTCGCGCGCCGGCAAGACCAAGAAGGCCAAGGATGCGGTCATCATGGGTCTGGTCGAAGGCGCCATGCCGGTTGCTGCTTCCGCGCCGCTGGGCACCGAGCCGGTGCTGGCCGCCGTGGCCTGAGCCGGAACAGGGATGTACCGATGCCTTGCTGCTGGCGAGCAGCAGGGCGGTAATGGGCCAGGGTGTTCAACCAAAAAAGAATAAGGCCGATTGCCTCGATGTCCGAACCTGAGAATCACCCCGGTGCCGGGCGCAGGCCCCTGTGGCAGGCGCCGGCCATCCAGGCCTTGCTGCTGTTCGTGCTGGGCCTGATCGGTGCCAACGTGCTGGACGTGCTGTTCCAGCGCGCCGGTCTCGCTCCTCTTTCCCCCCTCCAGACTTCCCTGCTGCATGGCGTGATCGCTGCGCTGCTGGCACGACTGCGCCGCATGGCCGCGTGGTGGTGGCTGATCCTGCTGGTGTTCCCGCTGGCGGCGTTGGGCGTGGGTCAGTTGCACCTGCCGTCGTGGGTGTTCCTGGCGGTGTTCCTCTTCATGCTGGTGCTGTTCTGGTCGACCTTTCGCAGCCAGGTGCCGTTCTACCCTTCCGGGCAGACTGCCTGGGATGCGGTGGCGGGTCTCTTGCCCGAGGGGCGGCCGATCCGTTTCATGGATATCGGCAGTGGCCTGGGCGGTGCCGTGCTGGACCTGTCGCGCCGCCGGCCCGAGAGTGAATTCACCGGCATCGAGATCGCGCCATTGCCGTGGCTGGTGAGCCGGCTGCGGGCGGCACTGGCGGGCAATCGCTGCCGCTTCGTGCGCGGCGACTACCTGCTGCTGGATTTTGGTGACTATGACGTGGTGTTTGCCTATCTGTCACCGGCGGCGATGGAGGCGCTGTGGCACAAGGCGCGCGCCGAGATGAAGCCGGGGACACTGCTTCTGAGCTACGAATTTCATATCCCCGGTACCACCCCGGATGTGGTGGTCGAACCGGAGCACGGGGGCAGGGTGCTGCACGGATGGCGCATGTGAGGCGACACAGGTAAAGAGACCCTTTACAGGGGCTGCGAGACGCGACGTATCAAGTTTGCGCCAATTCAGCCGTAAATCGAAAAGGAAGGGCGTTTTTCGGATATGTATTCCCCCATTTGCTTGACTGGAATACCTGTAATCTGACGAACGTGAAAATACACTCAACGCCACAGGGACGGGAGTAGGCACTTGCTAGTCATCATTGGATATATCGTGGTCATGGGGTCCGTCTTCGGCGGCTTTGCCCTGTCGGGCGGCCACCTGGGGGCACTGTTCCAGCCACTCGAACTGCTCATGATCGGCGGCGCCGCCGCCGGCGCTTTCCTGGTCGGTAACAACACCAAGGCCATCAAGGCCACCATGAAGGCTTTGCCGACAGTCTTCAAGGGCAGCACCTACACCAAGGCGCTGTACATGGAGCTGATGGCGCTGCTGTTCGAGATCCTCACCAAATCCCGTAAAGAGGGTTTGATGTCGATCGAAGGCGACATCGAAGAGCCGGAAAGCAGCCCCATCTTCAGCAAGTACCCTGGCGTGCTGGCCGATCATCACCTGATCGAGTTCATGACCGATTACCTGCGCCTGATGGTGTCGGGCAACATGGATGCGTTCCAGATTGAAAACCTGATGGACAACGAAATCGAGACCCACCATCACGAGGGCGAGATTCCGGTGCACTGCATCGCCAAGCTGGGCGACGGCATGCCGGCCTTCGGTATCGTGGCGGCGGTGATGGGCGTGGTGCACACCATGGAGTCGGTGGGTATCCCTCCCTCCGAGCTGGGCATGCTGATCGCACACGCGCTGGTTGGTACCTTCCTCGGTATTCTGCTGGCCTACGGTTTCGTGGGCCCGCTCTCCAGTTTGCTGGAACAGAAGCTGCACGAATCGACCAAGATCTACCAGTGCGTGAAGGTGACGTTGCTGGCGAGCCTGAATGGCTACGCGCCGGCACTGTCGATCGAATTCGGCCGCAAGGTCCTGTTCTCGACCGAACGTCCGACCTTCCTCGAGCTGGAAGAACACGTCAAGCAGGCCAAGGGCAAGTAAGCGGTCAGCAGGCCGGCCAGGGGAGGCCGGCAGGCAGGTCGATTCACACAGACATCAGTATTGAAGCAGGAGCACAGGCATGGCCGACGAAGGTCTACGTCCCATTATCGTCAAGCGGATCAAGAAAGGCGGCGGGGGTCACCATGGTGGCGCCTGGAAGATTGCGTACGCCGACTTCGTGACTGCGATGATGGCCTTCTTCCTGCTGATGTGGCTGCTGGGATCGACCGCCAAAGGCGACCTGAACGGTATTGCCGAATACTTCAAGACGCCGCTGAAGGTGGCCATGGCCGGTGGTTCCGGCAGTGGTGATGCCAACACGGTGCTGCCCGGCGGCGGCAAGGATCTGACCCGCCAGGACGGCCAGCTGCGCAAGGGCGAGAACGATGTGGTCTCGCGCAAGCAGAACCTGAAACAGGCACAGCAGGAGCTGGAGCGCGCCGAGCGCACCCGGCTGGAAGAACTGAAGTCGCGCCTGGAAAAGGCCATCGATTCCAATCCGACCTTGAAGCAGTTCAAGAACCAGCTGTTGATCGACATTACCTCGGAAGGCCTGCGCATCCAGATCGTGGACGAAAAGAACCGTCCCATGTTTGCCCTGGCCAGTGCACAGCTGCAGCCCTACACCAAGGAAATCCTGCACGAGATCGGCCGCACATTGAACGACGTGCCCAACAAGATCAGCCTGTCCGGCCACACCGATGCCACGCCTTATTCGCGCGGCGAGAAGGGCTACAGCAACTGGGAACTGTCGGCTGACCGCGCCAATGCCTCGCGCCGCGAACTCATTACCGGCGGCATGGACGAATCGAAGGTGCTGCGGGTGGTGGGCCTGTCCTCGGCAGTGCTCCTGGACAAGGAAGATCCGTTCAACCCGATCAACCGCCGCATCAGCATCATCGTCATGAACAAGAAGGCGGAAGAACTGGTGGAAAAGGATAGCGGCTCGTTGAACGTGCCCACCGATGCCAGCGATGAAGACGTGCAGCAAGGGCTGAGTGCGCCGGCCAAGAACTGATAACAGGTGCCACGCCTGCGCGGGTGCGCGCGGTGTGCCAATGAAGCAGAAGTGTTCCAATTGAACAGGGGAAGAGAGCCGGATATGCCGACCAAGACCATGCTGCAGGAGCTCAAGCGCTTGTTGCTCGATACTGCCAGCGGCGGCAGCCGCCAATTGACGGAAGTGGAGTCGGACCTGGTCCAGACCAACATCCTGCTGGGCGAAGCCATCGGCAAGCTGGGCAACAGTTTCATGGAGCTGCATCGCGCGGTACAGATACAGCAATCCATCCTGGAAGGCCTGATGAACGGCAGCGGCCAGTTCGACAGTGCGAGCATTGATCAGCTCAAGGCCACCCAGGGCGAAGTCAGCCACTACGTCAACGCGGCCGTGACCGGCTTGCAGTTCCAGGACATGACCAGCCAGCTGCTGGAACGCATCGTGCGCCGCGTGATCGGCCTGCGTGAAGCGCTGGGGGTCCTGAGTGCGAACAGCTTCGAGATCGTCCCCGAGCAGGGCCAGACCGACGAAGAGGTCAAGGAATTGCTGGCCAGCACGGTGCAGGCGATTGAAGAGCGCCTCAACATGCTCGATACCGGGCTCTGGAAAGCAGTGCGCCAGACCCGCATGGAAAGTGGCGACATCGAGCTGTTCTGATCGGTGGCTGGCTGAGTGGTACAAGATTGAACTAGGTCATTCCGGCCTTGGCTGGGCGGTAGGTCGGTGGCCAAGGGTGCGGCATAATGCATACGCGCATGAGCCTTATTGAAGAAACAGGGAGTAACGATGTCCAAAACGATTCTCGCAGTAGATGATTCCGGGTCACTGCGTCAGATGGTGGTATTCAGTCTGAAAGCTGCGGGTTACAACGTGACCGAGGCGGTCGACGGTGTGGACGCGCTGGAAAAGGCCAAGACGCATACCTTCGACCTGGTCCTGACCGACCAGAACATGCCGCGCATGGACGGCCTGACGCTGATCCGCTCCCTGCGCGAGCTGACCAGTTACGCACGTGTGCCCATCCTGATGCTGACCACCGAGTTCAGCGACGAGATGAAGGCCAAGGGCAAGGCGGCCGGTGCCAATGGCTGGCTGGTCAAGCCCTTCGATCCGCAGCGCCTGACCGAGGTGGTGCGCAAGGTGATCGGCTGATCGTTTGCCGGGACAAGAAGAAGATACGTACTGCATCCAGCATGGAGCCCAGGCATGAGCATTGATATGAGCCAGTTTTTCCAGGTCTTTTTCGACGAGGCCGAGGAAGGCCTCGCGGAAATGGAAAAGCTGTTGTTGGCCGTCAATGTGGCGTCTCCCGATCCGGAGGACCTCAACGCGGTGTTTCGTGCCGCCCATTCGATCAAGGGTGGTTCGTCCACCTTCGGCCTGACCGATATTGCAGAAGTCACACACGTTCTGGAGTCGCTGCTGGATCGCATCCGCCAGGGCCAGATGAAGCTGACCTCGGAACACGTGGATGCCTTCCTGGCCGCCAAGGATGTGCTCAAGTCCATGCTGGACGGGCACAAGCATGGTGCCGAGGTGGATCAGGACGCGGTCGGCAATGTCCGCATGCTGCTGGAGGAATTGTCCCAGGGCCGGCGTGCCTCGGCTGCGCCGAAGACGGACGCGGCGGCGCCCGCCGGCGCCGTGGTCGGACCCGGCGGCGTTCGCCGCTACCGGCTGGACATGCCGGAAATCAGCGACAAGGATGCCGAGGCCCTGGCCGACGAGCTGGCCATGTTGGGCAAGCTGGAGAAGTCCAGGTCGCCCGAGGGGAAGTGGATCTTCATCCTTGATACGGCCGAACCGATCGATGACGTGGTCGCCATCTGCGCCTTCATCGTCAACGTGGCCGATCTGAAGGTGTCGCAGGCCGTCGATCCTGCCCAGGGCAGTGACGAAGAGCGCGGTTATGGTTTCTTCGACAATTTCGTGACCCAGGAAGAGCGCGAACGCGCCCAGGGTTATGGTTTCTTCGACAACCACACCGCTATCGAAGACAAGGAACGCGAGCAGGGTTACGGCTTCTTCGCTCCCTTCGTGCCGCTGGACATCAGCGCCAAGAAAAGCGAGGGCGACGCCCATGCTAATGGCACCGCCGGCACTGGCGGTCACGGCAACGGTAACGGCAACGGCAACGGCCATCACGACGACGGCCATCTGCAGGGTGACCACGGCGGTGAAAAGAAAGCGGCCAAGGGCGGCGGCGGGCAGGAATCGTCGTCGATCCGGGTCAGCATCGAAAAGGTCGATCAGCTCATCAACCTGGTCGGCGAACTGGTGATTACCCAGGCCATGATCGAGCAGCGCGTTGGCAAGCTCGATCCCATGCATCACGAACATCTGCTCAACAGCGTCAGCCAGTTGAGCCGCAATACCCGCGATCTGCAGGAATCGGTGATGTCGATCCGCATGATGCCGATGGATTACGTCTTCTCGCGCTTCCCGCGCATGGTGCGCGATCTGGCGCACAAGCTGGGCAAGCAGGTCGAGTTCGTCACCCACGGCGCAGCTACCGAGCTGGACAAGGGCCTGATCGAGCGTATCGTCGATCCGCTCACCCACCTGGTGCGCAACAGCATCGACCACGGCATCGAACTGCCCGACGCGCGCCGTGCAGCGGGCAAGGGTGAGGCAGGTGTGCTGGCCTTGTCGGCCGAGCATCAGGGCGGCAACATCATCATCGAAGTCACCGACGACGGTGGCGGCCTGAACCGCGACAAGATCCTGGCCAAGGCCAAGCAGCAGGGCATGCCGGTCACCGACAGCCTGACCGATGCCGAAGTGTGGCAACTGATCTTCGAACCCGGCTTCTCTACCGCCGAGCAGGTGACCGATGTCTCCGGGCGTGGCGTGGGCATGGACGTGGTCAAGCGCAACATTCTGGCCATGGGCGGTGCGGTGGATATCCGCTCCAGCAAGGGCTTCGGCACCACCATTTCGATCTCGCTGCCGCTGACGCTGGCGATCCTGGACGGCATGTCGATTCGCATCGGTGAAGAAGTTTACATATTGCCGCTAGGATATGTGGTTGAATCTTTGCAGCCTTTGCCGCAAGATATCAAAGAGATTTCCGGTCAGGGCCAGGTGCTGCGTGTGCGCGGTGAATATCTGCCACTGATCCCGCTTTATCAGATTTTCAACATCGAGCCTTCATTTACCGATCCTTCGCAAGGATTGGTGGTCATTTTGGAGTCAGATGGTAAAAAGGCGGCACTTTTCGTGGATGACCTGATCGGACAACAGCAAATCGTTGTGAAGAACCTGGAATCCAACTACCGAAAGGTCGCCGGCATTTCCGGAGCTACCATTCTGGGCGACGGCGGCGTTGCCCTGATTGTCGATGTGGCAGCCTTGCTGCGATCCAGCCGCCAATTGAATGACGAATCTGTATTTTCCTGATTTTTAAAGGGCCTCAACATGTCTGACACTGCAACCAAGAATCTTTCCGGCTTCGGCGAAAAGACCGACAGCAACGGAAACGAATTTCTCGCCTTCACCCTGGGCAAGGAAGAATACGGCATCGATATTCTGAAGGTTCAGGAAATCCGCGGCTACGAAGCCGTGACCCGCATCGCCAATTCACCCGACTTCATCAAGGGCGTCGTGAACCTGCGCGGCATCATCGTCCCCATCGTGGACATGCGCATCAAGTTCCAGCTGGGCGAGCCGACCTATGACCAGTTCACCGTCGTCATCATCCTGAACATCGGCGGCCGCGTCGTGGGCATGGTGGTCGACAGCGTGTCCGACGTCATCACCCTGACCCAGGAACAGATCAAGCCGGCACCGGAGATGGGCACCACCTTCGACTCCGACTACCTGATCGGCCTGGGTACCCTGGAACAGCGCATGCTGATCCTGGTGGACATCGACAAGCTGATGTCCAGCGCCGAAATGGGCCTGATCGAAAAGCTGGCTGCCTGAGTCTTTAAGGCTCTGCAGCTTGGCAGTACGGGATCCGGAGGAGACGCAGTCCGGATCTGGCGCCCGTCGTCATTCGGTACCGCAGGAAAAGCGGGCATCATAGCCCGATACAGAAGAAAAAAAGGCATCCGCCGTGTGGTGGATGCCTTTTTTATGGGCGCGTTTCAGCGCCTGTGAAGCTTTGTGCGCGCCAGCCATGCCCGGGACCGCGCGTCCTGCCTCCCGGCAGGACGTTTCTTCATCTCTCAGTGGAAATGCTCAACCGGAGGAGGCGTATCTTCCGGCATTTCCGCGTGCACCAGTTCACCTTCGCGGTCAGGGAAGAGCGGTGCGCCACAGTCGTCGCAAAACTCCATGGTGAAGCGTTCTGCATGATGCTTGATGTGCACGATGCCGCATTCGCGCAGCACCGTCAGGATCTGCTGCAGCGGGCTGGCGGGAATGCCTTCCAGCAGGCCGGCACCGGCCGGGATCATCATGGGCAGGTCTTCGCCACTTTCCTGTTCATACAGCGGCCAGACCGTGCCATAGACCACGGTCGGATCGCCGCCGATGGAAAAGCCGATGCGGTATTCATCGATCTGGCCGTTGATGTCCTCGGAGAAGCCGCCGATGCTGGCGTGCAGTTCGGAGGAGGAAATGTCCAGGGTCTGCGTCAGGAAGTAATCGGCGGCGCGGATGGAGGCCGGGCGAATGCGCTTGTCGGCTTCGCGGCAGCCGAAGAAATAGGCCTGCGGCAGCAACAGTTCGACGCTGCAGCCCGGCAGCAGGCGCGTGAAGAGCGGGGTGGCCTGCTGGGTCCAGGCTTCGAAGGCGGCCTCTTTCCGGGCCGAGAAGTGGCTCTGCTGTTCGCTTTCCTGCCAGTGGAACAGGGCTTCGCCGGCCGGCACCACCACAGCGGCGATGACGTAGCGGGTATCGGCCAGGAAGGCGGCAGTGGGCGGCTGTTCACCGCGCAGCTGCACCGGGCCGGTCTTGAGGGCGGTCTGGCCCATCTGGCGGGTCAGGGCGAAGACGTCGGCGTGTACGCGCGGCAGCTGCTCGATCGAGAACAGGCTCGGTGCCAGTGCCAGGCGGGCCTGCTTGGCCAGTACGTGGGCATGCAGGTGCGCGCCGATGGCGGTCAGCAGCTCGCTGCCGATGGGGCCGGAGGCTATTGCAAAGCGGGTCCAGGCCAGCACCGGCAGCACCAGCAGTTGCACGTCATAGTCCTGGCCTTCGTGTTCCAGCGAGGTGGCTTCGCTGCCGGCCTCGACGGCTTCGATCAGGATGTCGTAGGCATCCAGGTCGGCCTTGAAGAGATGATCCAGGGCGGCATCGATGAGCCCCTGCTGGCCGGCCCGCAGCAGCTTGTTGAGCAGGGCGTCCAGGGGTTTCAGCCAGGCGCGCTCTTCGAGCCGGCTGGAGGCCTGCGCGATGGCTTGCGCAAAAGTCACCAGATGCTGGCTGTCGGCAGAAAGCTTGGAGGAGGAACGTTTGGCGGGACGACGCATGTAGGCTATCTGTATCTGTGGAAACGAAACCGCCTATTGTAGATGATTTGTCAGTCCTGTCAGCCGCCGCGGCCATTGCACAGCGCCAAGGGGCAATAAAAAACGCCGGACGAATCCGGCGTTTCTGTACTGCAGGGGACTACGGACGCTGCTTAGGCTGCCAGCAGCTGACGCAGCACGAACGGCAGGATGCCGCCATGCTTGTAGTAGTCCACTTCGATCGGGGTGTCGATGCGCAGCAGCAGCTTGACTTCCTGAGTCTCGCCGTTCTTGCGATGGATCACCAGGGTGGCTTCCTGTTGCGGCTTGATCTCGCCTTCCAGGCCCTTCAGGTCGAAGCTTTCTTCACCGGTGATGCCCAGCGACTGCACGCTGTCGTTGCCCAGGAACTGCAGCGGCAGCACGCCCATGCCGACCAGGTTGGAACGGTGGATACGCTCGAAGGAACGTGCGATCACGGCCTTCACTCCCAGCAGCTGGGTGCCCTTGGCAGCCCAGTCACGGGAGGAGCCGGTACCGTACTCTTCGCCACCGAAGACCATGGTCGGGGTACCTTCAGCCACGTACTTCATGGCGGCGTCGTAGATCGACATTTCTTCACCGGAAGGCTGGTGAATGGTGATGCCGCCTTCAACGCGCGAGCCGTCTTCCTTGGCCGGAATCATGAGGTTCTTGATACGCACGTTGGCGAAGGTGCCGCGCATCATGATCTCGTGGTTGCCGCGGCGCGAGCCGTAGGAGTTGAAGTCCGCCTTCAGCACGCCATTGGCTTGCAGCCACTTGCCGGCCGGGCTGGATTCCTTGATGGAACCGGCCGGGGAGATGTGGTCGGTGGTGATCGAGTCGCCGAACACGCCCAGGGCGCGGGCACCGCTGATGCCGGTGGCAGCAGCCTTGGGCTCTTCGCTGAAGTTCTCGAAGAACGGCGGCTCGGCGATGTAGGTCGAGCTCGGCCAGTTGTAGACTTCGCCCTTGGCGACGCCCTTGATGGCTTCCCACAGCTTGCCGGGAGCGCCCTTCACATCGGCGTAGTTTTCCTTGAAGGTCTTGGCGTTCATGGCGAACTTCAGCAGCTTTTCGATCTCTTGCGAGGTCGGCCAGATGTCGCCCAGGTAGACGTTCTTGCCGCCCTTGCCCTTGCCGACCGGTTCGGTCATCAGGTCACGGGTGACATTGCCGGCGATGGCGTAAGCCACGACCAGCGGAGGCGAGGCCAGGAAGTTGGCGCGGATGTTCGGGTGGATACGGGCTTCGAAGTTGCGGTTGCCCGACAGCACGGCGGCCGCCACCACGTCGTTCTTGACGATGGCTTCGTTCATGGCCGGGGTCAGGTCGCCGGCGTTGCCGATGCAAGTGGTGCAACCGTAGGCGGTCACGCCAAAGCCCAGCTTTTCCAGGTACGGCAGCAGACCAGCCGCTTCCAGGTACTTGGTCACCACGCGCGAGCCAGGCGCCAGCGAGGTCTTGATGTGCGGGGCCACCTTCAGACCGGCTTCCACGGCCTTCTTGGCCAGCAGGCCGGCTGCCAGCAGCACGCTCGGGTTGGAGGTGTTGGTGCAGGAGGTGATGGCGGCGATCAGCACGTCACCGTTGTGCACATCCACGCCGTCGGCGTTCTTGTAGGACGCGGTCAGGTCTTCGGCCTTCTTGTTGAAGCCGTTTTCAGCGGTCGGCTTGGTGAAGAGGTCGGAGAAGGTGGACTTGACGTTGCCGATCTCGATGCGGTCTTGCGGACGCTTCGGACCTGCCAGCGACGGGGCAACGGTGCCCAGGTCCAGCGAGACTTCCTGGGTGTAGTCGATCTGGCCGGCCTTGGGCACGCCGTACAGGCCTTGCGCCTTGAAGTAGGCTTCGAAGGCGTCGATCTCGGCCTTGGTGCGGCCGGTGCCCTTGAAGTAGTCGATGGTGGCGTCGTCAACCGGGAAGAAGCCCATGGTGGCGCCGTATTCCGGGGCCATGTTGGCGATGGTGGCGCGGTCGGTCAGCGACAGCGATTCGGTACCTTCACCGAAGAATTCGACGAACTTGCCCACGACCTTGGTCTGGCGCAGCAGCTCGGTGATGGTCAGCACCAGGTCGGTGGCGGTGACGCCTTCGCGCAGCGCGCCGGTCAGGTTCACGCCGACCACGTCCGGGGTCAGGAAGTAGACCGGCTGGCCCAGCATGCCGGCTTCGGCTTCGATACCGCCCACGCCCCAGCCGACCACGCCGATGCCGTTGATCATGGTGGTGTGGGAGTCGGTGCCGACCAGGGTGTCAGGGTAGTAGACACCGGTCTTGTTGTGCACGCCGCGTGCCAGGTATTCCAGGTTGACCTGGTGCACGATGCCGAAGCCCGGGGGCACCACGCCGAAGGTGTCGAAGGCTTGCATGCCCCACTTCATGAACTGGTAGCGCTCGTTGTTGCGCGAGAATTCCAGCTTCATGTTCAGGTCCAGTGCCTTCTTCTCGCGGAAGTGGTCGATCTGCACCGAGTGGTCCACCACCAGATCCACCGGGACCAGCGGTTCGATGTTCTTGGGGTTCTTGCCCAGCTTGCTGGCGACGTTGCGCATGGCGGCCAGGTCGGCCAGCAGCGGCACGCCGGTGAAGTCCTGCAGCACCACGCGGGCCACCACGAAGGGGATCTCATCCACGCGGGCGGCCTTGGCACCCCAGTTGGCCAGTTGCTTGACGTGTTCTTCGGTGACCTTCTGGCCATCGCAGTTGCGCAGCACCGATTCCAGCACGATGCGGATCGACACCGGCAGACGCGAGATATTCACGCCCAGCGACTTTTGCAGGGCGGGCAGGGAGTAGAACTTGCCCTTCTTGGAACCGGAAATCGGGAATTCCTTCAGGGTGTTCAATGTGTTGCGAGACATGGCCTCTTCTCCTTAATTTGGCAATTTAGTGATGCTAGCTAGTCGAATCCGGTTTGCGCTGCAATGGTGAACTGCGGGGTGCTGCCTGATTCTGTGATTCTGTGTTGCTTGATACGCGATGAGCTGGCGGTTGCCTGCCGGCTCAGTTCTTCTGGGGTGCCGCGGCGACGGTGGCTGCCGGTGCTGCTTCGGCGGCCTTGATCTGCTCGGCGTTCTTGCATTCATTGGCCAGTTGCTGGCCCTTCTTGGAGTCCAGCAGCAGGCCCTTGGCCGGGATACCGATCCAGACCAGGCCCATCTTGCGGTTTTCGAAGCGGTTGGCGCCGGTGGTGGTTTCCACGCGGGTCAGGCGGTGGATGCGCTTGTCCCAGCGGATGGCGATGTGCTTGTCGTCGGCTTCGTTCTTCCAGATGGTCAGCTTGTGCCCCATTTCGCACTGGAAGTCGGCCGACAGGGTGCCGCCCAGTTCGGGTTCGCTGTCGTCATCTTCGGCGTCGGAAGAGAACGGCATCTTGGCGGCGGGGGCTGCTGCAGCCGCAGCCGCGGCCTTCTTGGCCGGCGCCTTCTTGACGACCTTTTTCTTGGCCGCCGGTTTGGTATCGGTTTCAGCGTGCGCCGCAGTGATGCCGGCGGTGGCGAAGAGGGCGCCCAGCAGGGCGATGAGAGTCAGGTGCTTTTTCATGGACGTCGGTCGAAACAAGTTTACTGCGTGGTTGAGGGGGAGTCGCCGCGGGCGAACCAGGGTGCAGTCTCCGGCGGCAGCGCGGTGCCGGTGGCGTGCGCGCGTTGCAGGATACTCCAGTAATAGCGATAACTGGCGCGGTCGTGCAGGTTGCCCTGATGCTGGATCGGGCCCCACTGCACCGCCTGCGCCTTGAGCAAGATCTGTGCCGCCAGGTCGGCTTCTTCCGTGGCCGGGGACATGGCCTGCACGATCGGGCGAATCTGGTCAGGATGGATGCTCCACATCCGGGTATAGCCAAACTCCTGTGCCGCGCGGCGCGCATCGTCAGCCACGGCGGCGGGATTCTTGATGTCGGTGGTCACGTTGTGCGACGGCACCTTGCCATGCGCATGGCAGGCGGCAGCAATCTCCAGCTTGGCGCGGCGCACCAGCGGATGGTCGAACTGTCCGGGCGAGCGCATCGCGCTGCCAGGAATGGCCCCGTAATGGGCCGAGACGAAATCCATCACCCCGAACGACAGCGACTGCACCTGGGGCAGGGCGGCGATCTTGCCGGCGTCAGCCAGCGCGCCATGGGTCTCGATCAAGACCTGCACCGGCAACTGCGCACGGCCGGCCGCATTGGCGGTACGGTTGATGCTCTCCAGGGCGCGGCGCACGTCGTCGATCCCTTCGGGCTTGGGCAACATCACGTAAGCCAGCTCGCGCGCAGCGGCGCCGCAGATGATGGCCACGTCCTGCTCGAAATGCGCATGGCCCACGTCATGCAGGCGCGCGCCGACGCGGCGGTGGACATTGCCGGGGCCGGCGATGAGCGAGGCGACCAGTTCGGCATGCGCGGCTTCATTGCCGGCGGCAGCGCCATCTTCACAGTCGAAGGTGATGTCGAACAAGGGACCGAGCTCCTGCTGCAGGGCCATCGACTTGCGCATCAGCTTTTCAGAGCCGGCGTAGTGATCGCACACCGGAAGCGAAACCGGTTGCTGGGCACCTGGGAACAAGACCTGGGAAGGATGCATTGCTGCGATTGAGAGCGGGGTAAGGTTGTCGGAACGGGTGATGTTACGTACTGCAATACGGCGATGCTGCAAAACGATCGGCGCGGCAGCCGGCAAGGGCCGCCGCGCCGTGGTCAATTAGCCGACCAGATGCTTGACGCCTTCGCGTTCTTCCAGCAGTTCCTTGAGCGTGATGTTGATGCGCTCTTGCGAGAACTCATCGATCTCCAGGCCCTGGACGATCTTGTACTCGCCGTTTTCGGTGGTCACCGGGAAGCCGAACATGGTGCCTTCGGGGATGCCGTAGGAACCGTCGGAGGGGATACCCATGGTGGTCCACTTGCCGTTGGTGCCCAGCACCCAGTCACGCACGTGGTCGATGGCGGCGTTGGCGGCCGAAGCGGCCGAGGACAGGCCACGGGCTTCGATGATGGCGGCACCGCGCTTGCCGACGGTGGGCAGGAACACGTTCTTGTTCCATTCCTGGTCGTTGATGGTGTCCTTGACGGAAGCGCCATCGGCGGTCGCGAAGCGGTAGTCGGCGTACATGGTCGGCGAGTGGTTGCCCCACACGCACAGCTTTTCGATGGCCGAGACCGGCTTGCCGATCTTGGCAGCCACTTGCGACAGAGCGCGGTTGTGGTCCAGGCGCAGCATGGCGGTGAAGTTCTTGGCCGGCAGGTTCGGGGCCGACTTCATGGCGATGTAGGCGTTGGTGTTGGCCGGGTTGCCGACCACCAGCACCTTGACGTTGCGCGAAGCCACGGCGTCCAGTGCCTTGCCTTGCACGGTGAAGATCTGGGCATTGGCTTCCAGCAGGTCCTTGCGCTCCATGCCGGGGCCACGGGGACGGGCGCCCACCAGCAGGGCGATGTCGGCATCCTTGAAGGCGGTCAGCGGATCGCTGTGGGCGGTCACGCCAGCCAGCAGGGGGAAGGCGCAGTCGTCGATTTCCATGATGACGCCCTTGAGCGCCTTCTGAGCCTTCTCATCAGGGATTTCCAGCAGTTGCAGGATGACCGGCTGGTCTTTGCCCAGCAGGTCGCCGTTGGCGATGCGGAACAGCAGGGAGTAACCGATCTGACCGGCGGCGCCGGTGACGGCAACACGCATGGGGGCTTTAGCCATGTTGAATCTCCAAAAGAGGTGATGAAAAAAAGCATTCAGACTGCAGCGAAGCGCAGCTTGCGGTCACGTCGCGCAAGGCGCGGCAGGGCCGTGTAGCGGTGGCTTCTGGTTTGCGCATGAAAATGCGCGACTTCCTCGAATTCTTGTTAGGCCGCCATGATACCGTCGAAAACGCAGCGAGTCAGTTGGTTTCGGACCGGGCTCTGCCGACAAATCAAAAACCTGTCAAACTTGTGTTCTGCCTGCAGAAAACCACCGCATCGGAATGATCTTGATGAGAGCGATTCTCGTTATCGTCTACTGGCCGGTACATCGCTTCCTGCCTGCCTTGCGGCTCTTCAGGTTGCTCGCGAGTGTAGGCTTGCGAAAGACTGCTGTCAATCAATATCTTATGTCTTATATAAGACATATTATTGCCTAGTTTTTGCTGGACGCCGGAAGGAGTTTTGTGGTGAAATTCGAGGTTATGAGCTCGATCCTGCCCAATTCAAACAACGTCGACGCGCACGCCGCGGGGGCGGGTGTTGCCAGTCCGGCGCCCACCTTCAGTCCGTTGTACCAGCAGATCAAGGCGCTCATCATGCAGCGCCTCGAAGCCGGTGAGTGGAAGCCCGGTGAGCTCATTCCCAGTGAAGTCGAGTTGGGCAGCCGTTTCAAGGTCAGCCAGGGCACGGTGCGCAAGGCCATCGACGAACTGGCGGCCGAAAACCTGGTGGTGCGCCGCCAGGGCAAGGGGACCTTCGTCGCCACCCATCACGAGACCCAGGCGCAGTTCCGCTTCCTGCGGCTGATGGCCGACAGCGACGAGCCACAGCGTCCCGAAAACAAGATCATCGAAGTCAAGCGCGTTCGCGCCTCGGCCGAAGTGGCCCGTCAGCTCGACATGAAGTCGGGTGACTCCGTCATTTTCATTCGCCGTGTCAAGTCCTTCAACGGCACTCCCATCATCCTCGAAGACATCTGGCTGCCTGGTGCCATCTTCAAGGGGTTGACGGCCGAGCGCCTCATGGAATACCGCGGGCCCTTGTATGGCCTGTTCGAGTCCGAGTTCGGCACGCGCATGATCCGTGCCGAAGAACGCATCCGTGCCGTCGGGGCGGATCCGGATGCCGCAGAGTTTCTGGGCGTAACGCCCCAAACGCCGTTGCTGAGTGTGGAGCGGGCTTCATTTACCTATGGCGACAAGCCGGTGGAAATGCGGCGCGGTCTGTACCTGACGACGAATCATCATTACCAAAGCGAGTTGAGCTGAGTAAACCGAAACCGGTCATGATCGGGTGCTGGCGGGTCCTGCCTGCCCAGCGCAGAAGGGCTGGTGTCAAGCCTTTTCGGCATGCTGCGAAGCGCAATAAAAGTTGATGGTGATTTCGAAAATCGGCGAAAATTGCATGATTGTTTTAAACTGAGGAGAACCTTGTATGTCTGAAGCCGCTAAACCACAACGGCCGCAATTTCGTAACATACACCTAACCCAAATTGCCGGCTATCGCATGCCTCTGGCAGCCATCGTCTCGATCATGCACCGCATCAGCGGTCTGTTCCTGTTCCTGATGCTGCCTTTCATCCTGTTCCTGCTGGACAGCAGCCTGCTCTCGGAAGGTACTTTCGCCTATCTCAAGGGCTTCGTCTCGGGCTGGTTCGTCAAGCTCGTCATCCTGGCACTTTCCTGGGCCTACCTGCATCACTTCTGCGCCGGCATTCGCCACCTGATCATGGACAACCACGTTGGCCTGGACAAGGACAGCGCACGCAAGTCCTCGGCAACTGTCCTGGTGGTCAGCATCGCGCTGATGATCCTGGTCGCATTGAAACTGTTCGGAGTGTTCTGAAAATGGCTGATAACAACATCGGACCCAAGCGCCTGGTCGTTGGCGCCCACTATGGCCTGCGTGACTGGCTGGCGCAACGCGCGACCGCCGTCGTGATGGCCGTCTACACCGTCATCCTGCTGGTGTGCTTCTTCACCTCGACCAACTTCAGCTACCAGGGCTGGGCGGCGCTGTTCTCGCATCAATGGTTCAAGGTGGCCACCTTTGCCGTGTTCATGGCGCTGTTCTTCCACGCCTGGATTGGCGTGCGTGACGCGCTGATGGACTACGTCAAGCCCGTTGGCACCCGTCTGGTCCTGCAAGTTGCCACTATCGTGTGGCTGATCGGTTGCGCTGGCTACGCTGCGCAGATTCTCTGGAGAAACTAATCGTGGCTGCTATCAAATCCGCCATCACTACCCGCCGCTTTGACGCGGTCATCGTCGGCGCCGGTGGCTCCGGCATGCGCGCCTCGCTGCAACTGGCCGAAGCCGGCCTGAACGTCGCTGTCCTGTCCAAGGTCTTCCCGACCCGCTCGCACACCGTGGCTGCCCAAGGCGGCATCGGCGCTTCGCTGGGCAACATGTCCGAAGACAACTGGTACTGGCACATGTTCGACACCGTCAAGGGTTCGGACTATCTGGGCGACCAGGACGCCATCGAGTTCATGTGCCGCGAAGCACCGAAGGCCGTCTACGAGCTGGAACACTTCGGCATGCCCTTCGACCGCAACCCGGACGGCACCATCTACCAGCGTCCCTTCGGCGGCCACACCGCCAACCTGGGCGAAAAGCCGGTGCAGCGTGCCTGTGCGGCCGCTGATCGTACCGGTCACGCGCTGCTCCACACCCTGTACCAGCGCAACGTGCGCGCCAAGACCCACTTCTTCGTGGAGTGGATGGCGCTGGACGTGATCCGCAACGAAGAGGGCGATGTCCTCGGCGTGGTGGCGCTGGAAATGGAAACCGGCGAAATCATGATGCTGCACGCCAAGACCACCCTGTTCGCCACCGGCGGTGCAGGCCGTATCTGGGCGGCATCGACCAATGCCTTCATCAACACCGGTGACGGCATGGGTATGGCCGCACGTGCCGGCCTGCCGCTGCAGGACATGGAGTTCTGGCAGTTCCACCCGACCGGCGTGGCCGGTGCGGGCGTGCTGATTACCGAAGGCGTGCGCGGTGAAGGCGGCATCCTGATCAACAGCAACGGCGAACGCTTCATGGAGCGCTACGCGCCAACCCTGAAGGACCTGGCACCGCGTGACTTCGTCTCGCGTTCGATGGACCAGGAAATCAAGGAAGGCCGCGGCGTTGGTCCCCACAAGGATCACGTGCTGCTGGATCTGCGCCACATCGGTGCCGACACCATCAAGAAGCGCCTGCCCTCGATTCTGGAAATCGCCCACAAGTTCGCCAACGTCGATGCGACCAAGGAGCCTATCCCTGTCGTGCCGACCATCCACTACCAGATGGGTGGCATCCCCACCAACATCCACGGCCAGGTGGTCGCGCCCAAGGGCGGTTCGATGAAGGAAGTGGTGCAGGGCATGTACGCCATCGGCGAATGCGCCTGCGTCTCGGTGCACGGCGCCAACCGCCTGGGTACCAACTCGCTGCTGGACCTGGTGGTCTTCGGCCGCGCAGCCGGCAACCACATCGTCGGCAGCCGCCTGCAGGACCAGAGCCACAAGCCGATCCCGGCCGGCGCCCTGGACCGCTCGCTGGAACGCATTGCGCACCTGGAAAGCAGCACCGGTTCCGAGCGCGTGCAGGATGTGGCCAACGACATTCGTGCCACGATGCAGAAGTACTGCGGCGTGTTCCGTACCGATGCCCTGTTGAAGGAAGGCGTTCAAAAGATCATGGAACTGGATGAGCGTCGCAAGCACGTCGCCTTCAAGGACAAGTCCAAGGTCTTCAACACCGCCCGCGTGGAAGCGCTGGAACTGGACAACCTGATCGAAACCGCCAAGGCCACCATCACCTCTGCCGAAGCCCGCAAGGAATCGCGCGGCGCCCACGCGCAAAGCGACCACGAGCAGCGCGACGACGTGAACTGGCTCAAGCATACGCTGTGGTTCTCCGAGGGGAATCGTCTCGACTACAAGCCGGTCAACATGCAGCCGCTGACCGTCGAGACTTTCAAACCTAAAGCACGTACTTTCTAAGAGGTCGCAACATGACTCGCACCCTGAAATTCAAGATCTACCGTTACGATCCGGACAAGGACGACAAGCCGTACATGCAAGACCTGACGGTGGAGCTGAAGCCCACCGACAAGATGCTGCTCGATGCCCTGCAGCGCATCAAGTCCGACGTTGACGATTCCCTGGCGCTGCGCCGCTCCTGCCGCGAAGGCGTGTGCGGTTCCGACGCCATGAACATCAACGGCAAGAACGGCCTGGCCTGCATCACCAACCTGAACGAACTGACCGAACCCATCGTTCTGAAGCCGTTGCCCGGCCTGCCGGTGATCCGCGACCTGATCGTGGACATGACGAACTTCTTCAAGCAATACGACTCGATCAAGCCCTACCTGATCAACGACAGCATCCCGCCCGAGAAGGAGCGCCTGCAGTCGCCCGAACAGCGTGAAGAGCTCGATGGCGTCTACGAGTGCATCCTGTGCGCCTGCTGCTCGACTTCCTGCCCGTCGTTCTGGTGGAACCCGGACAAGTTCGTCGGCCCGGCCGGCCTGCTGCAAGCCTACCGCTTCATCGCCGACAGCCGCGACGAAGCCACCGGTGCGCGCCTGGACAACCTGGAAGACCCGTATCGCCTGTTCCGTTGCCGTTCCATCATGAACTGCGTCGATGTCTGCCCGAAGGGTCTGAACCCCAACAAGGCCATCGGCAAGATCAAGGAACTGATGGTGCGCCGTTCGGTGTAAGCCGGATCGGTGTGATGCCTGCCAGACCCGCCGTCCATGGCGGGCGGCAGCAAGGGGGAGCAGGGTTGGAAGCGGCTTCCCCGACCGGTTCCTTCGGTTTTGGTCCGGTTGAAGTGAATGGAAAGACTAGAAATGAGCGAGTTCATGACTGAACAGCGTCACCAGGATGATCCGGCCAAGCGGGCGCGACTGCGCTGGCGTGCGCGCCGCGGGCTGCTGGAGAACGATCTGATCCTCACCCGCTATCTGGACGCCAACGAGGCCCAGATGAGCGACGACGAGGTGGATGCCTTCTCGCGCCTGATGGACCTGACCGACAACGACCTGATGGACTTGCTGCTGGCCCGCAAGGAGCCGGAAGCGGCAGTTGACCTGCCCCAAGTGCATGCGTTGCTGAAGAAACTGCGTACTGCCTGACTGTTGCACGAATATTGCGCCTGGCCACAAGCCAGACCGATTTTGCCCGATCGCGGCCTGTTCCCACTCGCCACCCGGCGCATCTGAACCACGATGACGCCCGGCTTGCGGTCGCGGCGTTTGATTAACGGTTTCACCATCCCAGCAAAAGGAAAAGCTATGTCCAATACCGATATCAAAGCTACCCTGTCGTTCTCCGACGGCTCTCCGTCCGTAGATTTTCCTATCTACAAGGGCAGCATCGGCCCTGATGTGATCGATATCCGCAAGCTCTACGGCGCTACCGGCAAGTTCACCTATGACCCGGGCTTCATGTCCACCGCTTCCTGCAACTCGTCCATCACCTACATCGATGGCGACAAGGGCGAACTGCTGTACCGCGGCTACCCGATCGAACAGCTGGCGGTGAACTGCGACTTCCTGGAATCCTGCTACCTGCTGCTGCACGGTGAACTGCCCAACGCCACCCAGAAGGAAGAATTCGTCAAGACCGTGACCCAGCACACCATGGTGCACGAGCAGATGAACTTCTTCTTCCGTGGCTTCCGCCGCGATGCGCACCCGATGGCGGTGCTGACCGGCTCGGTGGGCGCACTGTCGGCCTTCTACCACGATTCGCTGGACATCTCCAACGCCAACCACCGCGAAGTCTCGGCCATCCGCATGATCGCCAAGCTGCCGACCCTGGTGGCGATGGCCTACAAGTACAGCATCGGCCAGCCCTTCGTGTACCCGCGCAATGACCTGTCCTACACGGCCAACTTCATGCGCATGATGTTCGCCAACCCGTGCGAAGAGTATCAGGTCAACGAAGTCCTGGTGCGCGCACTGGACCGCATCCTGATCCTGCACGCCGACCACGAACAGAACGCTTCGACCTCGACCGTGCGCCTGGCCGGCTCCTCCGGTGCCAACCCGTTCGCATGTATCGCTGCCGGCATCGCCTGCCTGTGGGGTCCTGCCCACGGTGGTGCCAACGAAGCAGCCCTGAACATGCTGGAACAGATCGGCTCCGTCGAAAACATCCCCGAGTTCATCAAGCAAGTGAAGGACAAGAACTCCGGCGTGAAGCTGATGGGCTTCGGTCACCGCGTCTACAAGAACTACGACCCGCGTGCCAAGCTGATGCGCGAAACCTGCTACGAAGTCCTGAACGAACTGGGCCTGCACGACGACCCGCTGTTCAAGCTGGCCATGGAGCTGGAAAAGATCGCCCTGGAAGACGACTACTTCGTCTCCCGCAAGCTGTACCCGAACGTCGACTTCTACTCCGGCATCGTGCAGCGCGCCCTGGGTATCCCGACTTCGATGTTCACCTGCATCTTCGCCATGGCCCGTACCATCGGCTGGATCGCCCAGTGGAACGAAATGATCTCGGATCCGGAACAGAAGATCGGCCGTCCGCGTCAGCTGTTCGTGGGCTCGCCGCGTCGCGACGTGACCCCGATCGACAAGCGCTGATTGGCGGATGTTGTCCGTCTGCCTTGTCGGACGGACAACTAAGGCATCGCAACGCCGCGTTTCCCGTCTCCCGGGAGTGTGTGGAGGGGGGCAGCGAGGCCCACGCAGCAAGGCTTTGCGGGCGGGCGTTGGCAGGCGGAAACGCCCGTTGCTTCATGTTTCAAATAAAAAAGCGAATCCCTTAGGATTCGCTTTTTTATTTGATATTAGGAGATATAATTCCGATGCGCTGACTGGATGACGTACAGAAGTTCAGGTAGACAAGGTCCTTCCCCCACAACTTGATGCAATCCGCTAACCGGTCAGGCCGTGTCGCGGAAGGTGTAGAAACCCGCTAATCTCGCGAAGCGCGAAGAAAGGTGAGCAAATGACAAAGCTCTACGAGCAATACAACATCAACTCCTACCTGTTCGGTGGGAATGCTCCGTACATCGAAGAACTGTACGAAGCCTACCTGAACAATCCCGGCTCCGTCCCTGACAACTGGCGTGCTTACTTCGACGCCGTGCAACACGTTCCTGCCACCGACGGCTCCACCCGTCCCGATGTGGCCCACGCTCCGGTGATCGCTTCCTTCGCCGAACGTGCCAAGCAAGGCCCGATCCGCACCGTCATCGCTTCTGCCGACTCCGACATGGGCCGCAAGCGCGTCGCTGTAACCCAGCTGATCGCCGGCTACCGTGACCTCGGTTCCCGTTTCGCCAACCTGGACCCGCTGCAACGCCAGGAACGCCCCAACATCCCCGAACTCGATCCCTCCTTCTACGGCTTCACCGATGCCGACATGGACATCGTGTTCAACATCAACAATACCTACTTCGGCCCGGAAACCGCCTCGCTGCGCGACCTGCTGCAGATGCTGCGCGACACCTACACGCGCTCCATCGGTGCCGAGTTCACCTACATCTCCGACATGTCGGAAGTGCGCTGGCTGGAAGAGCGCCTGGAGCCGACTCGTGCCGTGCCCAGCTTCTCCTCCGACAAGAAGAAGCACATCTTGGAGCGCCTGACTGCCGCTGAAGGCCTGGAGCGCTACCTCCACACCAAGTACGTCGGCCAGAAGCGCTTCTCGCTGGAAGGCGGCGAGTCCTTCATCGCTTCCCTGGATGAAACCATCCAGCGCGCCGGTGAAAAGGGTGTGCAGGAAATCGTGATCGGCATGGCCCACCGTGGCCGCCTGAACGTGCTGGTCAACATCCTGGGCAAGACCCCGCAGGAACTGTTCTCCGAATTCGAAGGCCGTCACGCTGACGACCTGCCGGCCGGTGACGTCAAGTACCACCAGGGCTTCTCCTCGGACGTGTCGACCCCTGGCGGCCCGGTCCACCTGTCGCTGGCCTTCAACCCGTCCCACCTGGAAATCGTCAACCCGGTGGTCGAGGGTTCGGTCAAGGCGCGTATGGATCGCCGCGGCGACAAGGATGGTTCGCAAGTGCTGCCGATCCTGGTGCACGGCGATGCCGCCTTCGCCGGCCAAGGCGTGGTGATGGAAACCCTGAACCTGGCACAGACCCGTGGCTACGGCACCGGCGGTACCGTTCACATCGTCATCAACAACCAGATCGGTTTCACCACTTCCGATCCGCGCGACTCCCGTTCGACCCTGTACTGCTCGGACGTGGTCAAGATGATCGAAGCCCCGGTGCTGCACGTCAACGGCGATGATCCGGAAGCCGTCGTGTTCGCCACCCAGATTGCTGTCGACTACCGCATGAAGTTCAAGAAGGACATCGTGGTCGACATCATCTGCTTCCGCAAGCTGGGCCACAACGAGCAGGACACTCCCGCTCTGACCCAGCCGCTGATGTACAAGAAGATCGCCCAGCACCCCGGCACCCGCAAGCTGTACGCCGACAAGCTGGTGACCCAGCAGACCATCCCCGCCGATGGCGGCGAAGAACTGGTCAAGGCTTACCGCGCGGCGATGGATGCCGGCAAGCACGCCATCGATCCGGTGCTGACCAACTTCAAGAGCAAGTACGCCGTCGACTGGCTGCCGTTCCTGAACCGCAAGTGGACCGACGCAGCCGAAACCGCCGTGCCGCTGGCTGAGCTCAAGCGCCTGGCCACCAAGATCACCTCGGTGCCGGAAGGCTTCAAGGTGCACTCGCTGGTCGAGAAGGTCTTGAACGACCGCGCCGCCATGGGCCGTGGCGAAATGAACCTGGACTGGGGCATGGGTGAACACCTGGCCTACGCCAGCCTGGTTTCTTCCGGCTATGCCGTGCGCCTGACCGGCCAGGATGCCGGCCGTGGCACCTTCACCCACCGTCACGCCGTGCTGCACGACCAGAACCGCGAACGTTGGGATGCCGGTACCTTCATCCCGCTGCAGAACGTGGCTGAAAACCAGTCCACCTTCACCGTGATCGACTCGGTGCTGTCCGAAGAAGCCGTGCTGGCCTTCGAATACGGCTACTCGACCGCCGAACCGAACACCCTGACCATCTGGGAAGCCCAGTTCGGCGACTTCGCCAACGGTGCCCAGGTCGTCATGGACCAGTTCATCAGCTCCGGCGAAGTGAAGTGGGGCCGTGCTTCGGGCCTGGTGCAGATGCTGCCCCACGGCTACGAAGGTCAGGGTCCGGAGCACTCTTCGGCACGTATCGAGCGTTACCTCCAGCTGTGCGCCGACAACAACATGCAGGTCGTGCAGCCCACTACCGCTGCGCAGATCTTCCACCTGCTGCGTCGCCAGATGATCCGCCTGTTCCGCAAGCCGCTGATCATCATGACCCCGAAGTCGCTGCTGCGTAACAAGGATGCCGGTTCGCCGCTGTCCGACCTGGCCAAGGGTTCGTTCCAGACCGTGATTCCGGAAGTCGATGAAACCATCGACGCCAAGAAGGTCAAGCGCATCGTCGCCTGCTCGGGCAAGGTGTACTACGACCTGGTCAACGCCCGCAAGGAACGTGGCCAGACCGATACCGCCATCATCCGCGTCGAGCAGCTGTATCCGTTCCCGCACAAGGCCTTCGCGGCCGCGTTGAAGCAGTTCCCCAACTTCAACGAACTGGTGTGGGCACAGGACGAGCCGCAGAACCAGGGCGCATGGCTGCAGATCCAGCACAACATCTTCGAGAATCTCTCCGAAGGTCAGAAGCTGGCCTATGCAGGCCGCCCGGCCAGCGCCTCGCCGGCCGTCGGTTACTACGACAAGCACTACGCACAGCAAAAGGCGCTGATCGAAACTGCCTTCGCCAAGCTCAAGGGCTTTGTGCTGACCAAGTAATCATCGATGCAAACGGGACGCGCTGCGAGGGCAGTGCGTCCCTGTTTCCATAAGAACGAAATCACCCGAAAATCGGAGAATCCTGAAAATGGCTCAAATCGAAGTAAAAGTCCCGCAGTTGTCGGAATCCGTTGCCGAAGCAACCCTGCTGCAATGGCACAAGAAGGTTGGCGAACCGGTGGCCCGTGACGAAAACCTGATCGACATCGAGACCGACAAGGTCGTGCTGGAACTGCCCTCGCCGGACGCCGGCGTGATCACCCAGATCATCAAGGCCGACGGTGCCACCGTCGTGGCTGGTGAAGTGATCGCCATCCTGGACACCGACGCTTCCGCGCAAGTGGCCCCGACCGAAGTCAAGGCTGCCCCGGCACCGCAATCGACCAACGAACCGACCCCGGTTGCTGCTCCCGAGCTGGCCTCCAAGGGCGACGTCGCCATGCCTGCCGCTGCCAAGCTGCTGGCCGACAACAACCTGTCGACCTCGCAAGTCACCGGCACCGGCAAGGATGGCCGCGTGACCAAGGGTGACGTGCTGGGTGCCCTGTCGGCTCCCGCCGCTGCACCTGCTGCCGCTGCCAAGCCGGCCCTGGCGCAAGTTGCTGCCCCGGTCAAGGCTGGCCTGGAAAGCCGTCCTGAACAGCGCGTGCCGATGAGCCGCCTGCGTGCCCGCGTGGCCGAGCGTCTGGTGCAATCGCAATCGACCAACGCCATCCTGACCACCTTCAACGAAATCAACATGCAGCCGGTCATCGACCTGCGCAACAAGTACAAGGACAAGTTCGAGAAGGAACACGGCGTCAAGCTGGGCTTCATGTCCTTCTTCGTCAAGGCGGTCGTGCACGCCCTGAAGAAGTACCCGATCGTCAACGCGTCGGTCGATGGCAATGACATCGTCTACCACGGCTACTTCGACATCGGTGTTGCCGTCGGTTCGCCGCGCGGCCTGGTGGTGCCCATCCTGCGTGATGCGGACCAGATGTCCATCGCCGACATCGAGAAGAAGATCGGTGAATTCGGCCAGAAGGCCAAGGACGGCAAGCTGTCCATCGAAGAACTGTCGGGCGGTACCTTCACCGTCTCCAACGGCGGCACTTTCGGTTCCATGCTGTCGACCCCGATCATCAACCCGCCGCAATCGGCGATCCTGGGCATCCACGCCACCAAGGAACGCGCTGTGGTTGAAAACGGCCAGGTCGTGGTCCGTCCGATCAACTACTTCGCGCTGTCCTATGACCACCGCATCATCGACGGCCGCGAAGCCGTCCTGTCGCTGGTCGCGATCAAGGAAGCCCTGGAAGATCCGGCCCGTCTGCTGCTGGATCTGTAAGCAACCGGCCATCACGGCGTGAGCGAGGCGCTGAACGGCCCCCAGGCATTCAGCGCCTTTTTGCATCCGCTTTGGACCAAGAGATCAAAGCGGATGCGCACAACGAATCAGGAATACACACATGAGCAAGAATTTTGACGTGGTCGTCATCGGTGGCGGCCCCGGCGGTTACATCGCCGCCATCCGCGCAGCGCAACTGGGCTTCAACACCGCCTGCATCGACGAATGGAAGAACGAAAAGGGCGGCCCCGCACCGGGCGGCACCTGCACCAACGTCGGTTGCATCCCCTCCAAGGCGCTGCTGCAATCGTCCGAACACTACGAACACGCCAGCCACGGCTTCGCCGAGCACGGCATCGAAGTCAAGGGCCTGGGCCTGAACCTGGAAAAGATGCTGGGCCGCAAGAATACCGTGGTCAAGCAGAACAACGACGGCATCCTGTACCTGTTCAAGAAGAACAAGGTCACCTTCTTCCACGGCCGTGGCTCCTTCGTCAAGGGCGATGCCAATGGCTACGAGATCAAGGTCGCCGGTGCTGCCGAAGAAACCATCACCGCCAAGCACGTCATCGTTGCTACCGGTTCGAACGCCCGTGCACTGCCGGGCGCCGAGTTCGATGAAAAGCTGATCCTCTCCAACACCGGCGCACTGGCCATCTCCGAAGTGCCCAAGAAGCTGGGCGTGATCGGTGCCGGCGTGATCGGCCTGGAAATGGGTTCGGTCTGGCGTCGCCTGGGCGCGGAAGTGACCGTGCTGGAAGCCCTGCCGACCTTCCTGGGTGCCGTGGATGAACAGATCGCCAAGGAAGCCCAGAAGCTGCTGACCAAGCAGGGCCTGGCCGTGAACCTGGGTGTGAAGATCGGTACCATCAAGGCTGGCAAGAACAGCGTCTCCGTGGAATACACCGATGCCAAGGGCGAAGCCCACACCGGCGAATTCGACAAGCTGATCATCTCGATCGGCCGTACCCCCAACACCATTGGCCTGAACGCCGAAGGCGTGGGCCTGAAGCTGGACGAGCGCGGCTTCATCGCCGTGGATGGCGACTGCAAGACCAACCTGCCCAACGTGTGGGCGGTGGGTGACGTGGTGCGTGGCCCGATGCTGGCGCACAAGGCCGAAGAAGAAGGCGTTGCCGTGGCCGAGCGTATCGCTGGCCAACACGGTCACGTCAACTTCAACACCATTCCCTGGGTCATCTACACCTCGCCGGAAATCGCCTGGGTCGGCAAGACCGAGCAGCAGCTCAAGGCCGAAGGCGTGCAGTACAAGGCCGGTACCTTCCCGTTCCTGGCCAACGGCCGCGCCCGTGCGCTGGGCGATACCTCGGGCATGGTGAAGTTCCTGGCCGATGCCAAGACCGATGAGATCCTGGGCGTGCATATCGTCGGCCCGATGGCTTCCGAGCTGATCTCCGAAGCCGTGGTGGCGATGGAATTCCGTGCGTCGGCGGAAGACATCGCCCGTATCTGCCACGCTCACCCCTCGCTGTCCGAAGCGACCAAGGAAGCGGCCCTGGCCGTGGACAAGCGCGCATTGAACTTCTGATGCGCGATCAGTGCGACAATACGGGTCGCCGACGCCTGGCCAGCCCTTGGGGCTGGCAGCGTCCGAGTTGCCCGCATAGTGCGCATTGAGATGCCAACCCAATGGGCGAGCCTGGCTCGCCCATTGTCGTTTTACAAGACCACACCATGGATGTCCGTCAATTCTACGAACAGTCGCTGTCCCAGCGCGGTTATCAACCTGATGAAGCGCAGCTGCGTGCCATCGAGCGCCTGCAGCGCGCCTATGAGGAATGGGTCGCCTACAAGGCCCAGCGCGCCTCCGCCTTCAAGCGCCTGATCAGCCGCCCGGCCGTGCCGCGCGGCGTCTACATGTGGGGCGGGGTAGGGCGCGGCAAGTCCTTCCTGATGGACAGCTTCTATTCCGTGGTGCCGGTGGTGCGCAAGACGCGCCTGCACTTCCACGAATTCATGCGCGATGTGCATCGCCAGCTTGATGAACTGAAGGGAATTTCCGACCCCCTCGATGAAGTCGCCAAGCGCATCGCCAAGAAGTATCGCCTGATCTGTTTCGACGAATTCCACGTTTCCGACATCGCCGATGCGATGATTCTCTACAACCTCCTGAAGGGGCTGTTCGATCACGGCGTGTCTTTCGTGATGACCTCCAACTATGAGCCCAGCACGCTCTATCCGGACGGTTTGCACCGCGATCGCATGCTGCCGACCATTGCGCTGCTGCAGGAAAAGCTGGACGTCATGAACATCGATGCCGGCATCGACTACCGCAAGCGGGTGCTGGAGCAGGTGAAGGTGTACCACACGCCCCTCAACGCCAAGACCGATGAAGAATTGCGCACCGCCTTCGCCTCCGTGGCCGAGGCGGCTGATGAAGATCCGCGCGTCCACATCGAGGCCCGCGAGATCCGCGCCCTGCGCCGTGCGGGCAGTGCGATCTGGTTCGACTTCGCTACGCTGTGCGGAGGCCCGCGATCGCAGAATGACTACCTGGAACTGGCCAGCCGGTTCCAGACCGTGATCCTGTCTGGCATTCCGCGGATGTCCGCGGCCATGTCTTCGGAAGCGCGCCGCTTCACCTGGCTGATCGATGTTTTCTATGACCACAAGGTCAAGCTCATCATGTCGGCCGCGGTGGAGCCGGACGAGCTTTACACCGTCGGTACCCTTTCCAACGAATTCCACCGTACTGTTTCACGTATCATTGAGATGCAGTCGAAGGAATACCTGGATGCGGATCGCCGCTCGATTGCCGACAGCCTCTCCTGAACAACCACCTGATGAACAAGAAATCCATGCAAGGTCTTTTTGCCGATGCCAAAGGCGTCACTTCTTCCCTGTGCGGCCTGATGCTGGCCTTGGCCGCCGGTGCCAGCATGGCGCAAGGGCAGGCATCGGCCAGCGCCACGTCCGGCGCACAGCCGGGACGGATCCAGGCGCAAGCCCAGGGACAAGTCAGCCCGGCCGATGCCGGTGCGACACCACAGGCTGCTCCTGTTGCCCCCGCGCCCGTCATGAGCCGTGAACGCTTCGACGAACTGGAAGCGCGTGCGCCGATTGCGCAGCGTTATCCTGCCGGCTCCATCAAGTCCGACGAAACGGCACAAAAGGCGCTGGACGAAGCCGCCGAAGACCGGCAGGTGGCCGAACTGCGCTACATCCTTGATCAGCGTGCCTGCTATCCCAAATTCCTGGTCTCGGACTGCCTGGAAGCCGCGCGCGACCGCAAGCGCCTGACCGACAAGGGCATCAAGGCAGTGGAATACGAAGCCAAGGTGTTCCAACGCCAGGCCACCGTGGACGACCGTGATCGTTCACTGGCCGAGCAGCGCGCCAAGGACGAGGAAGATTCCGCCCGCCGCCTGGCCGACCAGAAGCAGAAGGAAGCCGATTCCGCCCGCAAGGTGCAGGAAAGCCGCGCCAAGAACAGCGAAGTCCAGCAACGTATCGACCAGAACAAGAACGTGCCGGCCGATTACCGTGTGCGTCAGCACGAGGCGGAAGTCCAGCGCCAGCAGGCTGAGGAAGCCGCGCGCGCACCGTCGCGCGCCGCCAACGCCGCCGAACGTCAGCGCCGCATTCAGGAAGCCGAGGAGCACCGCCTGGAAGTGGAGCGCAAGAAGGCCGAAAACGAGCGTGAACGCGCCGAGCGCAAGCAGAAGCAACAGCAGGACCAGCAACAGCAGGATCAGCCACAGCAGCAATCGCAGCAGCCCGCCGCCAAGTAAGGCGTTTTGACGCTGGCCCCTCCGTCCGCAGGCCCATGCCGATTTGGCGTGGGCCTGCGGGTGCATTACACTAGCAAGCACATCAGCAACCAGCCGCCATCATGACCAGTACGCATCGCGAAGACATCCAGCGCCGCATCATCGAACTCGAAGTCGAGCACCGTGATCTCGATAGCGTGATCGACATGCTCATCCGCGATGCCCGTTCGGAAGACCTGCAACTGCGCCGCCTCAAGAAGCGCAAGCTGCAACTGAAGGACCACATTGCGCTGCTGAAGATGCAGCTGGTCCCCGATATCCCCGCCTGAGCCCCGCTGCGCGCCTGCTCCTGCTGGCGAGCTTCTCGAAATCCGCGGTCCACGTTCCTGTGTCCTTCATGCGAGTCGGGGGTGTGCTGCCGACTCCGCGTAAAATAGCGCCTTGTTCCCAATGACGTGCAAGATGCGCCGGTATCGCCGATGCCTGCGCCACACGTGTTCTTCTACAGGTTTGCCGCAGTGACAGCTCCCGAAGCCCCCGCCCACAACGCCGACAGTCGCACCGCTCCCGCCGGGACGGAGGGCGCTGCCCCCGAAGAACCAGGTCTCCATGATGCCGAGGTCGAGCGCCTGTTCGGTGAAGGCGGTCCCTTGGGCGGTGCCGTTGGCAGCTATCGCCCGCGTCATGCCCAGACCGAGATGGCCAAGGCCATCGCTGACGCCATCGCCAATCAGGGTACGCTGATCGCCGAGGCCGGTACCGGTACCGGCAAGACCTTTGCCTACCTCGTCCCGGCCTTGCTGTGGGGCGGCAAGACCATCGTCTCCACCGGCACCAAGACGCTGCAGGACCAGCTCTTCAATCGTGATATCCCCACCGTGCGCAAGGCCTTGCATGCGCCCGTCTCGGTGGCGCTGCTC
This sequence comes from Herbaspirillum sp. 1130, assembly GCF_017833835.1. NCBI lineage: Bacteria > Pseudomonadati > Pseudomonadota > Betaproteobacteria > Burkholderiales > Oxalobacteraceae > Herbaspirillum > Herbaspirillum sp. 1130. The sequence goes on along the minus strand of NZ_JAFICQ010000001.1, from coordinate 1,432,807 downwards.
AAGGGGCGCAGCAATTATGTCTGCCACTTCCACCTGGAGCGCACCCTGCAGAACGGCCGCCTGACCGCGCGCGAGGATGTGGGCTACCTGCGCGAGATCTCGCGCTTCGTCAAATCCACTTCCTCCGGCGACAAGGCCGAGCTGACCAAGGTGCCGGAGACGGCTTCGGTATGGAATCTGGTGACCTCCACCCGCGATACCTGTTTCGGGGCTGAATGCCAGTACTACCAGGATTGCTTCGTCATGAAGGCGCGCAAGGAAGCGCAGCAGGCTGATGTGGTGGTGGTCAATCACCACCTGTTCTTCGCTGATGTGGCCCTGAAGGACACCGGCATCGCCGAACTGCTGCCCTCGGCCAATACCGTCATCTTCGACGAAGCGCACCAGTTGCCGGATACGGCCACGCTGTTCTTTGGCGAGACCATCTCCACCTCGCAGATTCTCGAACTCTGCCGCGACGTGCTGGCCGAAGGCCTGTCGCATGCCCGTGACGGTGCTGACTGGGCGCGTCTGGTGGCACCGGTGGAACGTGCGGCGCGCGATCTGCGGCTGGCTTTCCCGGAAGAATCGGTGCGCCTGGCACTGAACCAGATTGCGCCTTCCAGCGCCTTCTTCCCGTCGCTCGACACGCTGAAGGAGTGCATGGACGACATGATCGCCGTGCTCGAAAAACAGGCCGAACGTGCCGAGACCATCGAGCAGTGCCGCGACCGTGCCAATGAATTGCTGCGGCAGCTGGAAAACTGGGGCACGCCCGACGAACTGGCCAAGATCCAGGCCGAAGCCGCCGCCAAGGCAGCGGCCAAGCCCGCCGACAACAAGCGAGCAGGCGAGGGTGAGGAGCAGGAAGATTCGCCCGCGCAGAAACCCTTCTACGTGCTCTGGGTGGAAGCCTTCCAGTCCTCGCTGCAGCTGCACCGCACGCCGCTGTCGATCGCGCCCATCTTCAACAAGCAGCGCGAGGGTACGCCGCGTTCATGGATCTTCACGTCGGCGACGCTGGCAGTGAAGAAGGATTTCAATCACTACGCAGCCCAGATGGGCCTGTGGAATGCCCCGGCGCAATCGTGGCCGAGCCCTTTCAATTATGCCGAGCAGGGGCTGCTGTACGTACCGCAGAACCTGCCACAGCCGAATTCGTTTGAATACACCGATGCCGTCATCGATGCCGCACTGCCGACCATCGAGGCCGCCGGCGGCCGCTGCTTCTTCCTGTGCACTACGCTGCGTGCAGTCAATCGTGCAGCGGAGCGGCTGCGCGCCGAGTTCGAGGCGCGCGGCCATGATTTCCCGCTGTTCGTGCAGGGCGAGGCGGGACGTACGGAGTTGCTGGACCGTTTCCGCGCTGCGGGCAATGGCGTGCTGATCGGTAGCCAGAGCTTCTGGGAAGGCGTGGATGTGCGTGGCGACGCTCTGTCCCTGGTCATCATCGACAAGCTGCCGTTCTCGCCACCGGATGATCCGGTGCTGGCGGCCCGTATCAGCGAAATGGAAAAGCAGGGCCTGAACGGCTTCGTGCACCACCAGTTGCCGGCGGCCATCATCAACCTGAAGCAGGGTGCGGGTCGCCTGATCCGTGACGAGGGCGACCGCGGCGTGCTGATGATCTGCGATCCGCGCATCATCACCAAGAATTACGGTCGCCGTATCTGGCAGAGCCTGCCGCCCTTCAAGCGCACCCGCGAGCTGGAGGTGGTACAAGCCTTCTTCCGCGAGCAGGATGCACGCCGCGCCGCTGCCGCCGCCGGCGAGGACGCTGCGGCGGAGGGTTGAGATGGCAGATCACACCTCGCTGGTGCCGGTGCGCGCCTCCGAACTCGCCCTGGGCCGCCCCGCGCCCTGGCCGATCTACAACGATGCCGGCAAGCTCCTGCTGGCACGCGGTACCTTGATCGATACACCGGATCAACTGGCCGGGCTGATCGAAAACGGTCTCTACCGCAATGCCAACTGGATTGCCGAGCCGGATACCGAATCCGTACCGTTGCCGCAGGCACGCGACGTCTTGCGCAAGAAGCAGGGTGGCAAAAAACCTTTGAAGCCCTCTGCGGCAGTGCGCGGCCAGGAAACCGTGATCACGCTTGACGAGGTGCGCTGGCAGATCGGCGATACCTTGTGGCTGCAATTTGCCGACGATGCCGCGCAGCGCTATGCGGTGTCATTGGTGGGCTGCTTGCCCAACCGCAGTATCCTGGTGACAGCGCCACAAAAGGAGGGCAAGCAGCTCTTCGTGCGAGAAGGCCAGGGCTTCGTGGTGCGCGCCCTGACCGGTCGCCGCGCCTATGCTTTTGCGGCGCAACTGCTGAAGTACCAGCAAACTCCTTTCGTTTACCTTCATGTCTCCCTGCCCAAGGAGGTACGTTCCACCGTTATCCGCCAGGCCACCCGCGTGCCTGTCGGGGCGGAAGGCTATCTCGCGGTGGATGGCAGCCAGCCGCTGGCCGCCAGCGTGATCGACCTCAGTTTGGCTGGGGCTTCGCTGGTGGCGACCTCGCTTTCCGGCAAGGTGGCTGCAAAGAAGGGCGTGACGGGCCAGCTGCGTTTCGTGGCCTCGGTGGCGGACCAGCAGTTGCCGCTGGAACTGCCGGTGGTCCTGCGGACGGTGGAGTCTTTGGGGGAGGCCGATTTCCATCAGTACGGGGTGGAATTTGCGCAACTGACGGTGCGCGACAAACTGGTGCTGTCAGCCTATGTCTATCAGGAACTGACGCTGCAGGAATAGACGACGCAACAGGGCAGGAGAATGTCAGGAGGAGGGGCTGTCCAAAGCTCGGCTTCGGTTAAAATTCAGCCCATGAAAATCCTCATCAGCAACGACGACGGCTACCTGGCACCCGGCATCAATGCCCTGGCCGAAGCCCTCGCACCGATCGCCGACATCACCGTGGTGGCCCCCGACAGCAATCGCTCGGGCAGCTCCAATTCCCTGACGCTGGATCGCCCGCTGTGGGTGGAGCAGGCCGCCAACGGCTTCTACTATCTCAATGGCACGCCTTCGGACTGTGTCCACGTGGCGCTGACCGGCTTGCTCAAGGAGCGTCCTGACCTGATCGTCTCCGGTATCAACCAGGGCCAGAACATGGGCGACGATACGCTCTATTCCGGCACGGTGGCGGCGGCGACCGAGGGTTTTCTGTTCGGCATTCCTTCCATTGCGTTTTCGCAACTGCACAAGGGCTGGGGCGACCTGGAGTCGGCCGCACGCATCGCCCGCGAGATCGTTGAGCGCCGCTTCGACAGCCTGCCCAAGCCTTACCTGCTCAACGTCAACATTCCCAACCTGCCGTATGCGCAGATCAAGGGCTGCGTGGCAACCCGGCTGGGCAAACGCCACATGTCCGAGCCGGTGCACAAGCTGACTGACCCGCATGGTCGGGACCTGTACTGGATCGGCCCGGCCGGGGCCGCCAAGGATGGTGGCGAGGGCACCGATTTCCATGCGACGGCCAATGGCTACGTCTCCATCACGCCGCTGCAGATCGACCTGACGCACACCGCGCAACTGGACAATCTCAAGAAAGCGCTTGCATGAGCGACAAGCCCAGCCGCTTTCCGCTGAGCCTGTCCTCGGTGGTCGACAAGAAAAAGACCGCCAACGCCGGGCGGGATGCGGCTGGCCGGCCTCAGGCCACGACCCAGACGGCGGCCAAGAATGCCGCTCAGTCATCGCAGCGTGCGGCCTTGAAGCCGGTGCAGCAGGGCCTGGCCCAGGCGCTGCGTCCGCCGCCGGCACCACCGCGCGCGCCGCTAGCGCCGGCCCAGCCGCTGCTGAGCGCCGCGCCGGTGCCGCGCACGGCCGTCAGGAACGTCATGACGGTGACCCAGACTAATGCTTCCCATCATGCCTCGCCGCTGGCCTCGGAAGCGGTGCGCAAGGCCATGGTGGCGCGCGTGGCCAAGCAGGGTGTGGCCGATGCCAAGGTGCTGGCCGCGCTGGAGGCAGTGCCGCGCCACATGTTCGTGGAACCCGGCCTGGCCAGCCAGGCCTATATCGATGCGTCGCTGCCGATCGGCCATCACCAGACCATTTCGCAGCCCTACATCGTGGCGCGCATGATCGAACTGATGCGCCAGAATCGCCATGGCGGCCGCCTGGACCGGGTATTGGAGATCGGTACCGGCTGCGGCTACCAGGCCGCCGTGCTGTCACGGGTAGCCGGCGAGGTGTATTCCATCGAGCGCATCAAGCCCTTGCATGAACTGGCCAAGACCAATCTGCGTCCCTTGCGCGTGGCGAACATCCGCTTGCATTACGGAGATGGTATGCTTGGCCTGCCGCAAGTTGCGCCGTTTGATGGCATCATCCTCGCGGCGGCAGGTCTCGAAGTGCCGCAGGCCCTGTTGGAACAGCTCGCCATTGGCGGCAGGCTGGTAGCGCCCGTGGGCGAACGCCAGCAGGTGCTGGAACTGATTGAACGTGTCGGCCAGCGCGACTGGCGCCGTACCACCCTGGAACAGTGCCATTTCGTGCCGCTGCGGCCGGGAACGGTGTAGGTCGGAAAAGCCCGGCATGAGCAGGACGCAATGAGCAAAACCGGCGGATATCAGGTCCGCCACGCATCATCGAACAGGGAACGGGCGGCAACAAGCACAAGCATCCAAGCCGCGGGTCGATGAAAAGAGCGGATGGGCAGGCGAGGGGGCCGCATTTCCCTGATGAACTTCTGGCGCTGGCTGCGTGTCAACTAGCGTCGTACAAAATCTAACGTAAGAGCATGAAGAAAATTCGTTTGGCTGTATTGGGCAGTGTCGTCAGTTTGCTGGCCGCCTGCGGCTCGACACCGAATCAGCAGCCGGCGCCCGTCGTCGAGCGCACGTCGAGCACCGCCAAGCCGGCCGATGCTGCTGCCGCTCCGGTGGTGCCGGCCCCGTCGGGACGTGGCTATTACACGGTCAAGAAGGGCGATACCCTGTATCGCATCGCCCTGGACGTCGGGCAGAACTGGCGCGACATCGTCGCCTGGAACAATCTGACCAACCCGAACGACATCAAGGTCGACCAGGTGCTGCGCGTGGCGCCGCCCGATCGTGCCGGTCCGGCCCAGACGGCGACCGTGGCTGCCGCGCCGGGCGCAGGCCTGGATGTGAAGCCGCTGGGTGCCCCAGGCGCCGCCGCACCGGCTGCAGCACCGATGGCCTCGGGCAGCAACAAGACTGGTCCGCGCGGTGACAAGCGCGCCTACTCGGAAAGCGCCCTGGCTGAACTGGAAAAGCCTGATGCTGCACCGGCAGCCGCACCTGCTGCTGCCCCTGCGACTGTCGCCAAGCCGGAAGTGCCGCATGCGGCGGACAAGCCGGCGGCAGCCAGCCAGGCGCCGGTCGCCAGCGATGATGAAGGCGTGACCTGGATGTGGCCGGCCGACGGCAAGGTGGTCGGCACCTTCGAAGGCGGCAAGAAGGGTGTGGACATTGCAGGCAAGGATGGCCAGGCCGTGCTGGCAGCAGCCGGTGGCAAGGTCATGTATGCCGGCAGCGGCATTCGTGGCTATGGCAACCTGGTGATCATCAAGCACACCAACAACTTGTTGTCGGCCTATGCCCACAACAAGACCATCCTGGTCAAGGAAGGCCAGGCGGTGACCAAGGGACAGAAGATCGCTGAAATGGGCAAGTCCGACAGCGACAGCGTCAAACTGCATTTCGAGATCCGCCAGCAGGGTAAACCTGTTGATCCTTCAAAATACTTACCGCCACGCTAGCGTATGACAAGCAATCGCCGCGATCACTTGCCAGACCAAGACCCTCGTGAAGAGGATATGGACGATCCCATCGAGGAGATCGATGAACCGGAAGTGATTGACGGCGATGCTGCCGAGCAGCCCCAGGAGGCTGCCCCGGCCGAAGGCGTGGACGAGCTCAAGAAGGTGCTCGCCGCCGAACTCTCCACCGACACCACCCAGCATTACCTCAACAAGATCGGTGCCAAGCCGCTGTTGACGGCGGCCGAAGAGCTGCATTTCGCCACCCAGGCCAAGGCCGGCGAATTCGAGGCGCGCCAGAAGATGATCGAGCACAACCTGCGGCTAGTGGTGTCAATCGCCAAGCACTACATCAACCGGGGCGTGGCCCTGCTGGACCTGATCGAAGAGGGCAACCTCGGCCTGATGCGCGCCATCGACAAGTTCGAGCCTGAGCGCGGTTTCCGCTTCTCCACCTACGCCACCTGGTGGATCCGCCAGAGCATCGAGCGCGCCATCATGAATCAGGCCCGTACCGTGCGGCTTCCCGTGCATATGGTGCGCGAGCTGAACCAGATTCTCCGCGCGAAATATCACCTCGAAGCGCAGCAACGTGACGGAAGAGACGCCAGCGCCGAAGACATCGCGCACCTGGTCGACCGCCCGGTGGAAGAGGTGCAGGATGTGCTGGCCCTGTCCGAACATGCAGCCTCGCTGGACACCCCGCTGGATAACGACCCGCAGGCCAGCCTGATGGATCTCTTGCCCAGTGCCGTTGAAGAGCATCCTGACACCCGTGCCGAAAGCCAGGAAATGGCCTTGCTGATCCGGGAATGGCTCAAGAGCTTGTCCGAAAAGCAACGTGTCGTGGTGGCCCGCCGCTTCGGCCTGGACAACGACGATCCCTCGACGCTGGAGCAACTGGCGGGCGAAATGGGCATCACTCGTGAGCGTGTGCGCCAGGTGCAGCAGGAGGCTTTGGTCAAGCTCAAGCGGCTGCTGACCTCGCGCGGCGTGAGCCGCGACGCGTTGTTCTAGGGCGCTTCCTCTAAATTGCAGTGGTTTTCGCGGGCCGGCGCGGTCCGGATGCGCTTGCTGCTTCCCTCGCGGTCCCGGATCGCGGACAATACCGCTTTTGTTTTCGGCAGCGGGCTTCGGTCCTACCCTGTGGTTTCCCTCATGCAACAAGACATCATCATTGAAATCAAGTCGCTCGACATGGACGGGCGCGGCGTTGGTCATCTCCAAAACGAGGATGGCACGCAAGGCAAGGTCATCTTCGTCGAAGGCGCGCTGCCGGGCGAGCGGGTCAGTTTCCAGTCCTATCGCAAGAAACCCAAGTGGGAAGCGGGCGTGATGACCACGCTGCATAGCGAGTCCTCGCTGCGGGTGAAGCCCAGGTGTGAATATTTCGGCACCTGCGGCGGCTGTGCCATGCAGCATCTGGAGCCGTCGGCCCAGGTCGCCATGAAGCAGCGCGTGCTGGAAGACAACCTCTGGCACCTGGGCAAGACCAAGGCCGAGGTCATGCTGCGTCCCATCTATGGTCCCACCTGGGGTTATCGCTATCGCGCCCGCATCTCGGTGCGCCACGTGGCCAAGAAGGGTGGGGTGCTGGTGGGCTTCCATGAAAAGCGCTCGTCCTTCATCGCCGATATGAAGACTTGTGAAATCCTGCCGCCCAATGTGTCGGCCATGCTGGTGCCGCTGCGTGAACTGGTGGCAGCGCTGTCGATTCGTGATCGCATGCCGCAGATCGAGCTGGCCGTAGGTGAGGGCGACGATGGCAACAAGGTTACCGTACTGGTGTTGCGCATCATGGAGGCGCTGAGCCCGGCCGATGAAACCCTGCTCAAGACCTTTGCCGACGAGCACAAGATCGAATGGTGGCTGCAGACCAAGGGGCCGGATACGGCAGCGCCATACTATCCCGCCGAATCGCGCCTGCAGTACACCTTGCCTGAATTCGGTATCCGCATGCCGTTCAAGCCGACCGATTTTACCCAGGTGAATCACCAGATCAACCGCGTTCTGGTGGCCCGTGCGCTGCGCCTGCTGGATGTGCAGCCGCAGGATCGCGTGGCTGACCTGTTTTGCGGCTTGGGTAACTTCACGCTGCCCATCGCTACCTTGGCACGCGAAGTGGTCGGGATCGAAGGCAGCACGGCCCTGACCGAGCGCGCACTGGACAATGCCAAGGTCAATGGCGTCGATGCCAAGACCAGTTTCTATTGTCGCAACCTGTTCGAAGCCAAGCCGGAGGATTTCGTGGCGCTGGGCAAGTTCGATCGCATGCTGATCGACCCGCCGCGCGAAGGTGCCATGGAAGTCTGCAAGGCCCTCGTGGAATTGCCGCCGGAACAGCAGCACCTGAAGCCCAAGCGTATCGTCTACGTATCCTGCAATCCGGCGACGTTGGCGCGCGATGCAGGCATGCTGGTCCATCTGGGTGGTTATGCACTCAAGTATGCTGGCGTAGTGAACATGTTCCCGCATACGGCCCACGTGGAATCCATCGCCGTGTTCGATCTGCCCGAGTGAGGGCGAGGGCAGCAGACGAAAAAAATGCCGGCTTGCGCCGGCATTTTTATTTCATTTGAAGCAATATTCGCGAGATCAGTCTCGGTTGCCGCCAACGATGCCCAGGATGGACAGCAGGTTGGCAAAGACGTTGTAGACGTCCAGGTAGATCGCCAGCGTGGCCGAAATGTAGTTGGTTTCGCCGCCGTTGACCACCTGTTGCACGTCATACAGGATGTAAGCCGAGAAGATGGCGATGGCCACCACCGAGATGGTCAGTTGCAGCGCCGGCAGGTGCAGGAAGATGTTGGCCAGCGAAGCCACCAGGATCACCAGCACGCCTGCGAAGAGCCACTTGCCCATGCCCGAGAAGTCACGCTTCGAGACGGTGGCGATGGTGGCCATGCCGCAGAAGATGATGGCGGTGCCGCCAAAGGCCGTCATGATCAGTCCGGCGCCGTTGGAGAAGCCCAGCGTGTACTCGATCAGGCGCGACAGCATCAGGCCCATGAAGAAGGTGAAGCCCAGCAGGAAAGCTACACCCCAGCCGGTATTCTTGGTCTTCTCGATCGCGTAGAAGAAGCCGAAGGCGATCGCCAGGAACAGCACGAAGCCGATCATCGGGCTGGCGGCAAACAGGCTGAAATGCATCTGCACGCCCAGCCAGGCGCCCAGCACGGTCGGGATCATCGACAGCGCCAGCAGCCAGTAGGTGTTGCGCAGAACGCGGTTGCGGGTGGCCAGGCTCGTGGTCGAGTGGCCGAAGGTCGTGTCCAGTTGATTCATATGTCCTCCGAAGCGTTGAATGCGAGCCAGAGAATAGCACGATGGCTCACTGCTAAGACAAGTCTTCCCTCGCTCTGGTTCGAGATGCAGGCATTTTATGTAAGCCCGTTATTCCGCGCATCCTGGCTGGTTTCAATGCGCTACTGCCCGTATGCGGTGTCAAAGCAGGTGAATTGACATGATATCTGATGGTTTCATGCTAAAATACAAGGTTCATTGAATTAACAATTATTGGCTTTAAGCCTTTATTTTTATTGGAGTTTTTCTCATGGCAATTGAACGCACCCTGTCGATTATCAAGCCCGACGCCGTCGCCAAGAACGTGATCGGCCAGATCTACAGCCGTTTCGAAAACGCCGGCCTGAAGGTCGTCGCTGCTCGCATGGCCCAACTGTCGCGCGCTGAAGCCGAAGGTTTCTACGCTGTGCACCGTGAGCGTCCTTTCTTCAAGGATCTGGTGGACTTCATGATCTCCGGCCCGGTGATGATCCAGGTGCTGGAAGGCGAAGGCGCCATCCTGAAGAACCGCGACCTGATGGGCGCAACCGATCCGAAGAAGGCTGAGAAGGGCACCATCCGCGCCGACTTCGCCGACTCCATCGATGCCAACGCCGTGCACGGTTCGGACGCTGAAGAAACCGCCAAGGGCGAAATCGCCTACTTCTTCCCGGCACTGAACGTTTATTCGCGTTAATCTGTTCCTGTTTTTCATCGGTCTTCCGGGCTGGGGCGGAAACCGGCGCTGCAATCCCTGCCGCGTCTTTCTGCCTTGGTCCCGACCGCAAGCATCATGACTACAGCTCTCACCAATCTGCTGGATATGGATCCCGCGCAACTCGTCGCCTACTGCGGCGAGTTGGGTGAGAAGCCGTTTCGTGCAAAGCAGTTGCAGCGATGGATACACCAGTTCGGCGTGTCTGATTTCGATCAGATGACCGACCTGGCCAAATCGCTGCGCGACAAGCTGAAGACCCGCGCCGAAGTCCGTGCGCCGGCCATCATCAGCGACCATACCTCCACCGACGGCACACGCAAGTGGCTGGTCGACGTGGGCCAGGGCAATGCGGTGGAAACCGTGTTCATTCCTGAAGAAAACCGCGGCACGCTGTGCGTTTCGACGCAGGCGGGCTGTGCCGTGAATTGCCGCTTCTGCTCCACCGGCAAGCAGGGCTTCAACCGCAATCTGACCGTGGCCGAAATCATCGGCCAGCTGTGGATGGCGGAATTCGAATTGCGCAAGACCAAGGGTATCGAAGGCGGCCCCAAGGGCGAGCGCCAGATCACCAACGTGGTGATGATGGGCATGGGCGAGCCGCTGCTCAACTTTGAGCCGACCGTGACCGCCTTGCGCCTGATGCTGGACGACAATGCCTATGGCCTGTCGCGCCGCCGCGTCACGCTCTCCACCAGCGGCGTGGTGCCGATGATCGACAAGCTGTCGCAGGAGTGCCCGGTGGCGCTGGCTGTCTCGCTGCACGCGTCCAACGATGTGCTGCGCGATTCCCTCATTCCGCTGAACCGCAAGCACCCGCTGCGCGAGCTGATGCTGGCCTGCAAGCGCTATCTGGAATTCGCGCCGCGCGACTTCATCACCTTCGAGTACTGCATGCTCGATGGCGTCAACGACACCGACACCCATGCGCGCGAACTGGTCGCGCTGGTGAAGGAAGGCGAGACCGCCATCCCCTGCAAGTTCAACCTGATTCCCTTCAATCCCTTCCCCGAGTCGGGCTTGAAGCGCTCGCACAATCCGCGCATCAAGGCGTTTGCGCAGATCCTGATGGATGCTGGCATCGTGACCACCATCCGCAAGACCCGTGGCGACGACATCGATGCCGCCTGCGGCCAGCTGGCCGGCGAAGTGAAGGATCGTACGCGGGTGCAGGAACGGATGCAGAAAATGGCCGAATACCAGGCCAAGTTCGGCAAGGACTTTGGCCGCATCGTGGAGATCTCCGGGTGACGGCAGGGTGGTCCCATGTCCTTGCTGGTCCTGCGGTACCAGCCTTCGCCGCCACGGCGAGGGATCAGCTGCCGCTTTTTACAGAATGGGTAACGGGGGCGTCGATGTTGCGCTGGGGCGCAGGCATCGCACGTCCTTTTTGTGTTTTTGCTGAAATGATCGTCCATTCTGCCGTTATGGTTCAGGATGGGCTGAAGTTGTCGAATTTCCCCGGAGGGACGCGGCAGGTGCCGCGCAGGGACGCTCCAGAAGAATCCGGCCAGGGCCGGCTAAAAAAAGCTTTTCCATGTGGAGCATTTGATGAGTGATCAACAAATGAACGAAATGTCGTCGCAGCAACCGCAAGATCCTGGTCCATCGTCCCCGGCCCAGGTCTTGCCCGGCGCCGCGCTGGCGGCAGCGCGTCAGAAGAAGGGCTGGACCATCGAGCAGGCAGCCAGCCTGGTGAAGCTGGCCCCGCGCCAGATTCTGGCGATCGAAGCGGATAACTACGCAGCCTTGCCTGGCCTGGCCGTCGCGCGCGGTTTCGTGCGCAGCTATGCCAAGGTGCTGGGGCTGGATGTGAATGCCGTGACGGCTTCCTTGCCGCAGGAGTCGGCCGTGCAGCAGCGCGACCACATCGTGCCGCAGCACCAGCTCTCCACGCCGTTCTCGGAAGGTCCGCTGCCGGCCATGATGATGAGCACGCGCGGCAACAGCTCGGCCTTGCCCATCGTCGCCGGTGTGGTGGTGGTCGCCCTGTTGGCAGGCGCGGCAGCCATGCGCTGGACTGAACTCGGTGCCAATGTGCCGCAGTTGGCCTTCCTCAAATCGCATCACGAGGAGGCAGCAGCAGCGTCGGGCACTTCTCCGGATGCGCAGAATGTGCAGTCGGCCGAGACCGCTTCTTCCACCGAGACACCGGTGAATGCCCGCGTTGAAACAATCACGTCCGCACCCGCCGAGGAGCCCGCCAAGCCTGCTGCTCCCGTTGCGGAGGCACCCGCACCGCTAGCTCAGGCCCCGGTGGCGGCCAAGCCGGAACCGGTTCAGGCTGCCACGCCGGCAGCCAGCCAGCCGGCATCCACGCCGGCCCCGGCGGCTGCGTCTGCCGCATCGGCTGCGCCCGCCCAGATGGCCTCGACCACTGTCCCCAGTGGCCTGAACATCGTCAACAGCAAGGATTTGCTGCGCCTGACCTTCCGCGAGGATTCCTGGGTGGAAATCCGGCGTGCCGACAAGAGCACCGTGATTTCGCGCCTGCTCAAGGCCGGCACCACCGAGACCTTTGATGTCTCGGACGCCACGACCCTGATCATCGGCAACGCCGCAGGCGTCGACGCCAGCCTGCGCGGCCAGCCGCTGGACCTGAAAACCCCGGGCGGCAGCAATGTTGCACGCCTGAACCTGAACTGAGTCGACTGCCATCATGTCTTCCTTCCCGATCGCCTCCGGGCCGCTGGCCCGCCGCAACAGCCGCCGCGTGGTCATCAGCCATGGGGCGCGCGAGATCATCGTGGGTGGTGGTGCCCCGGTCATGGTGCAATCCATGACCAACACCGACACTGCGGATGCCATCGGGACGGCCATCCAGATCAAGGAACTGGCCCGGGCCGGCTCCGAGATCGTGCGCCTGACCGTCAATACGCCCGAGGCCGCCGCAGCCGTGCCGGCCATTCGCGAGCAGCTCGACCGCATGGGCGTGGATGTGCCGCTGGTGGGCGATTTCCACTACAACGGCCACACCCTGCTGACCGACTATCCGGAGTGCGCCCAGGCGCTCTCCAAATACCGTATCAATCCCGGCAACGTGGGCAAGGGCGCCAAGCGCGATACCCAGTTCGCACAGATGATCGAAGTGGCCTGCAAGTACGACAAGCCGGTGCGCATCGGCGTGAACTGGGGCAGCCTTGACCAGGCGCTGCTGGCGCGCATCATGGACGAAAACGCTGGTCGTGCCGAGCCGTGGTCGGCCCAGGCGGTGATGTATGAAGCCTTGGTCACTTCGGCCATCGAAAACGCCCAGCGCGCCGAGGAGCTGGGCATGTCGGGTGACAAGATCATCCTGTCCTGCAAAGTTTCCGGCGTGCAGGATCTGATCGCGGTTTATCGTGAGCTGGCGCGCCGCTGCGACTACCCCCTGCACCTGGGTCTGACCGAGGCCGGCATGGGCAGCAAGGGCATCGTGGCCTCCACGGCGGCGCTGTCGGTGCTGCTGCAGGAAGGCATCGGCGACACCATCCGCATCTCGCTGACCCCCGAGCCGGGCGGCGACCGGACCAAGGAAGTGGTGGTCGGCCAGGAAATCCTGCAGACCATGGGCTTGCGCAAGTTCACCCCGATGGTGATCGCCTGCCCGGGTTGTGGCCGCACCACCTCGACCGTGTTCCAGGACCTGGCCGACAAGATCCAGACCTTCCTGCGCGAGCAGATGCCGGTCTGGAAGGGCAAGTATCCCGGCGTGGAAGCCATGAACGTGGCCGTCATGGGCTGCATCGTCAATGGTCCCGGTGAATCCAAGCACGCCAACATCGGCATCAGCCTGCCGGGCACCGGCGAGTCGCCGGCGGCACCGGTGTTCATCGATGGCGAAAAGAAGATGACCCTGCGCGGCGAACGCATCGCCGAGGAATTCCAGAACGTGGTGCTGGAATATGTCGAATCGCATTACGGTCAGGGCAGCCATTCCTGACCACCGTGGAGCCTGCCACCATAGGGCGTTGCGGGCCATGCAGTACACTTGCGCTGGTGCGTCGCACGAAAGATGCGTCAGATACCAGTTTCCAGAAATGAAGTAAAAAGTAAAAACTCCGGGTTTCGGTATGTCAGAACAAAAGAAAGTCGAAAAAATCGTTGGCGTCAAAGGCATGAATGACATCCTGCCGGCGGACGCCCCGTTGTGGGAGCTGTTCGAGAACACCGTGCAATCGGTACTCAAGAGCTACGGTTTCCAGCAGATCCGCACCCCCATCGTCGAGCCGACCGCGCTGTTCGCGCGCGGCCTGGGCGAGGTGACCGACATCGTCGAGAAGGAAATGTATTCCTTCACCGATTCCATGAACGGCGACAACCTGACTTTGCGCCCGGAAAACACCGCCGGCGTAGTGCGTGCTGCCCTGGAACACAACCTGACCTATGACGGTCCCAAGCGCCTGTGGTATGTCGGCCCCATGTTCCGCCATGAGCGTCCGCAGCGCGGCCGTTATCGCCAGTTCCATCAGGTCGGCGCCGAAGCCGTGGGTTTCAGCGGCCCGGACATTGATGCCGAACTGATCATGATGTGCCAGCGCCTGTGGGATGACCTGGGCCTGTCCGACATCCGCCTGGAACTGAACTCCATCGGCAACGCCGAAGAGCGCAACAAGCACCGTGCCGACCTGATTGCCTACTTCGAACAGCACAAGGACCTGCTGGACACCGACGCCCAGCGCCGCCTGCACGCCAACCCGCTGCGCATCCTGGATACGAAGAATCCTGCCATGCAGGAGATGGTGAACGCCGCCCCCAAGCTGCTGGATTACCTGGGTGAAGAATCGCGCGCGCACTTCGAGGGCGTGCAGAAGATCCTGCGCCACAACAATATTCCCTTCACCATCAACCCGCGCCTGGTGCGCGGCATGGACTACTACAACCGTACCGTGTTCGAGTGGGTCACCGACCAGCTGGGCTCGCAGGGCACGGTCTGCGGCGGTGGTCGCTACGATCCGCTGATCGAAATGTTCGGCGGCAAGCCGACCCCGGCCTGCGGCTTCGCCATGGGCGTGGAGCGCCTGCTGGAGCTGATGAAGGCCAATGGCGAGCAGTACGCGCCGAACCAGTGCGACGTCTATCTGGTCCATCAAGGCGAAGAAGCACAGTTGCAATCTTTCGTTCTGGCTGAACGTTTGCGGACTGCCGGGCTCGATGTTGTGCTACATTGCGCATCGTCCAATGGTGGTGGTTCGTTCAAGGCGCAGATGAAGCGCGCCGACGCCAGCGGTGCTGCCTTTGCCGTGATCATCGGTGAAGACGAGCTCAAGGCCGGGACTGCCACCGTCAAGCACATGCGCGAAGGCAATGCCGAGGAAGGGCGTGCCAACCAGAGCAACATGGCCTTCGACGGCGTGGTCGACTACATCGTGGAACAGATCGTCGGCGATCACGACCATGATCACGACCACGTGCACTATCACCCCTGAAGACCCGTCCACCTCGACCGTCAACTTATCTAAACGCAGAGTTACATGGCATACGATCTCGAAGAACAAGAACAGCTTGATTCCATCAAGGCCTGGTGGGCGAAATACGGCAACCTGGTGACCTGGGCCCTGATCATCGCGCTGGCCGCCTACGCCGGCTGGACCGGCTGGAACACCTGGCAGGGCCGCCAGTCGGCGCAAGCCTCGGTGCTCTACGAAGAACAGCAGAAGTCGCTGGCGGCCAAGGACAATGCCAAGGTGCAACGCGCCGCCGCCGACATTCAGGACAAGTTCAGCGGCACCGCCTATGCCGAGATGAGCGCCCTGGTGGCAGCCAAGTCGGCCTTCGATGCCAATGACCTGGAAGCGGCCAAGAAGCAGCTGCAATGGGTGATCGACCACGGCCGTGGCAAGGAATACAAGGCCATCGCTGCCGTGCGCCTTGCGGGCGTGCTGCTCGATGCCAAGGCGTATGACGAGGCGCTGAAGGTCTTGTCGGGTGACTATCCCGCCCAGTTCGCCGGTGCCATTGCCGACCGCAAGGGCGATGTGCTGGCTGCCCAGGGCAAGCGCGACGAAGCCCGCACCGCCTACAAGCTGGCGCTGGAAAAGAGCGACGCCAAGGATCCGGGCCGCCAGCTGATCCAGATCAAGCTCGACGCCATCGGCGGCGAAGCGCCCAAGGCCTGAGGCCGGCGCTCGCGCCACTGAAGAATGCTCCGGGTCCCGGTTCGCTGTGGCGCACCGGTGGTCTGGCGGGTTGCAGATGCAACCCCGAATTGAATCGCAATCCCACCGCGAATCCATCCATCGCTTAGAGGAAACAGAATATGCGTAGTGTGACAGCCACTGCTGCCAAGGCAACATCCTTTGCTCGATCCCGTAGCGCCTGCAAGCTGGCGCTGAATGTGGCCGCCATGGCCGCCGTGGTGGCCTTGTCCGGCTGCTCGCTGTTCTCCAGCAAGAAAGATCCGAATCCGCCGGCCCCGCTGGTCGAATTCACCCAGAAGATGCGTGCCCAGGCTGCCTGGACGGTGTCGGTCGGCAAGGCCGGCAGCTACCAGTTCAGCCCGGCTTTCGCTGCGGGCAGCGTGTTTGCCGCCGCCAATGATGGCACCGTGGTGCGCATCAACGCCCAGAATGGCCAGACCCTATGGCGCAGCCGTGCCGAAGGCAACCTGACGGCTGGTGTCGGCAGCGATGGCAGCACCGTGGTGGTGGTGGCCGAGAAGGGCCGTATCCAGGCCTTCGATGCCGCCTCCGGCAAGCCGACCTGGAGCGCTCAGGCACCCAGCGAAGTTCTGTCGGCTCCGGCCGTGGGCGAGGGCCTGGTAGTCATTCGCAGCATCGACAACCGCGTGACCGCGTATGATGCCGACAATGGCAGCCAGCGCTGGATGGTCCAGCGCAACGTGCCGTCGCTGACCCTGCGCAACGCGCCGGGCATCGTGATCGGTTCGCAGACCGCCTTCGTGGCCCTGCCGGGTGGCCGTCTGTCGGCCCTGGCACTGAACAACGGCGGTCCGCGCTGGGAAGTGCCGGTGGGCGATCCGCGCGGTACCACCGAACTGGAACGCATCTCCGACGTGTCGGGCGTGCCGGCGCTGGGTTCGCGTGATATCTGTGCGGTGTCGTACCAGGGGCGTATCGGTTGCTTCGATTTGCTCAACGGCAATGTGCGCTGGATCAAGGAGTTTTCCAGCGATGTCGGCGTCAATCTGGATGACGCCTACGTCTATGCGGCCGATGTCAATGGTGCCGTCACCGAGTTCGCACGCGATACCGGTGCCGTCATCTGGCGCAACGACCGCCTGAAGAATCGCCAGCTGTCCAGCCCGATCGCAGTGGGCAAGGCGGTGGCGGTGGCTGACTTCCAGGGTTATATTCACTTCCTGTCGCGGGAAGATGGTGCCTTCGTGGCCCGTCTGGCTACCGACGGCAGTGCTGTCCAGGCGCCTCCGGTTTCGACCGGCTCGTCTGTCGTTTTCCAAACCAAATCAGGAACCGTGGTCTCCGTCGTCGCTGAATAAGTGACGAACGACCCCCAAGAAAAGAAATGAAACCGGTAATTGCACTTGTAGGCCGTCCCAACGTCGGCAAATCGACGTTGTTCAACAGGCTCACCCGCAGCCGCGATGCGCTGGTGGCGGACCTGCCCGGCCTGACGCGCGATCGTCACTACGGCGAAGGCCGGGTCGGCGAACGTCCGTTCCTGGTGATCGATACCGGTGGCTTCGAACCCGTCGCCAAGGACGGGATCATGTATGAGATGGCCAAGCAGACCAAGCAGGCGGTGGTCGAGGCCGACATCGTGGTGTTCATCGTCGACGGCCGCCAGGGATTGACGCCGCACGACAAGACCATCACCGACTTCCTGCGCAAGTGCGGCCGTTCCGTGCTGCTGGTGGTCAACAAGTCCGAAGGCATGAAGTACACCTCGGTCACCGCCGACTTCTATGAGCTGGGTATGGGCGATCCTTACGTGATTTCCGCTGCCCACGGTGATGGCGTGGCCGACCTGGTGGAAGAAGCCCTGGATCAGGTCGACGCCCAGCGCGCCCAGGAGCCCGAAGCCGAGGAACCGGCCGTGCGCGGTACCAAGATCGCCATCGTCGGCCGTCCCAACGTGGGCAAGTCGACTTTGGTCAATACCCTGCTGGGCGAAGAGCGCGTGATCGCCTTCGACATGCCGGGCACGACCCGTGATTCCATCGAGATTCCCTTCGAACGCGAAGGGCGTCATTACACCCTGATCGACACCGCCGGTATCCGCCGCCGTGGCAAGGTCTTCGAGGCCATCGAGAAGTTTTCCGTGGTCAAGACCCTGAAATCGATTTCGGACGCCAACGTCGTGCTGCTGCTGCTGGACGCGCAGCAGGATATTTCCGAGCAGGATGCCCACATCGCCGGGTTCGTGCTGGAGTCGGGCAGGGCACTGGTGGTCGGTGTGAACAAATGGGATGGCATGGAAAGCGACCAGCGCAACCAGATCAAGATGGATCTGGAGCGCAAACTGAATTTCCTTTCCTTCGCCAAGTTCCACTTCATCTCTGCCCTGAAGTCGACCGGCATCGGTCCGCTGATGAAGTCCATCGACTCGGCCTATGCTGCCGCCATGGCCAAGCTGAGCACCCCGCGCCTCACGCGCGCACTGGAAGAGGCGCTGGAGCACCAGCAGCCGCGCCGCAAGGGTTCGATCCGCCCCAAGCTGCGTTATGCTCACCAAGGTGGCCAGAATCCGCCGGTGGTGGTGATCCACGGCAATGCACTGGAAGCCATCGACGACAACTACAAACGTTATCTGGAAAAGCACTTCAGGGAAACTTTCTCCCTGGTGGGCACTCCACTGCGTATCGAGTTCAAGTCGGGCAAGAATCCTTTCATCCGGCAGGAAAAATAATC
Source organism: Herbaspirillum sp. 1130 (assembly GCF_017833835.1). NCBI lineage: Bacteria > Pseudomonadati > Pseudomonadota > Betaproteobacteria > Burkholderiales > Oxalobacteraceae > Herbaspirillum > Herbaspirillum sp. 1130. The sequence goes on along the minus strand of NZ_JAFICQ010000001.1, from coordinate 1,414,301 downwards.
GTAAATCCTGCTATTCGATCAATGTTTTTGGCGTTGGAGCGAAAATCGTTTAAATTGAATAGCATAAAGTTGGTCAAGCACTTGATTTTCCTTGAAGTGCCTCCAAGTCCTAATCACAACAACACCGTGGAGCTGCCATGAGCAACAAAGGGCAATTGTTACAAGACCCATTCCTGAACGCATTGAGAAAAGAGCACGTTCCCGTCTCTATCTATCTGGTCAACGGCATCAAGCTGCAAGGCCATGTGGAGTCTTTCGATCAATACGTGGTCCTGCTGCGCAACACCGTTACGCAAATGGTTTACAAACACGCCATCTCTACCGTCGTGCCTGCACGTGCGGTCAACCTCAGTCTCGAATCCTCGTCCGACGAATAATGGTCTACCTGGCCGGCTTGACGCCGTGGGCATTTTGACATGCGTGCCGCGTTAGTCGGCCTGGACTTCGGCAAGAACGATTTCGCCGCTAGTCTGGATGAGCTCTTCCTCTTGGCAAAATCGGCTGGTGCGGAACCGGTGATTACCATCACCGGCCGCCGTGCCAGTCCGGATGCCGCTCTCTTCGTTGGTACCGGCAAGGCACAAGAAGTCGCTGACGCCGTCGCCGACCTCCAGCTCGAACTGGTCATTTTCAATCACGCTCTTTCACCGGCCCAGCAACGTAACCTGGAGCGGGTGCTGAAGGTGCGTGTGCTCGACCGTACCAGCCTGATCCTCGACATCTTCGCCCAACGGGCCAAGAGTCACGAGGGCAAGGTGCAGGTCGAACTGGCCCAGCTGCAGCACCTGGCGACCCGCCTCATTCGCGGTTGGACCCACCTGGAGCGGCAGAAGGGCGGTATCGGCCTGCGCGGTCCCGGTGAAACCCAGCTGGAAACCGACCGCCGCCTGCTGGGCGAGCGCGTCAAGGCGCTGCGTGCGGTGCTGGCCAAGCTGCGCCGGCAACACGCCACGCAGCGCCGAGCGCGCGGACGCAGTGAAACCTTCTCGGTCTCGCTGGTGGGTTATACCAACGCCGGCAAGTCGACCATCTTCAACTCGCTGGCCAAGGCCGGCGTGTATGCCGCCAACCAGCTTTTCGCCACACTGGACACGACTTCCCGTCGCGTCTACCTGGGCGAGGTCGGGCATGTGGTGATCTCGGACACCGTGGGTTTCATCCGCGAACTGCCTCACCAGCTGGTCGAGGCATTCCGGGCCACCCTGGAAGAGACCATCCACGCCGACTTGCTGCTGCATGTGGTGGATGCTGCCAGCCCGGTGCGCATGGAACAGATCGAGCAGGTCAACCTGGTCTTGAAGGAAATCGGTGCCGACCACGTGCCGCAGATCCTGGTCTGGAACAAGATCGACGCCGCCGGTCTGGAACCGACGGTCGAGTATGACGAGTATGGTAAAATCCAGCGGGTTTTCGTCAGTGCCAAGTCTGGTGCTGGCCTGGATCTGCTGCGCGAAGCGATCGCCGCTTCGCTCAAGGCCGCCTTGGAGGCCAGGGGTCGCAGCCGTTCCCAGCCAGTCGATTCCGAAGACATGCACGCTTGAGCCGTTCGAGGGGACGGTTCGTTGCACGTTCCTGGCGCGCATTCCTCCTAGATTCTCTTAATCCATCACTTCAGCCGGAACGCAAACGCATGCTTGTGTCTTTATTCAGGAAAATCGGTGTCAAGTTTTCGTTGAACGACCCCCAATGGGGACGTGGTTCGCAAAACGACAACCGCGAGAATCAGAATAACGGAAGTAACGGCGACAAACGGCCCGAAAAACCGTCCGGCAACAACGACGGCCCGCCTGACCTCGACCAGCTCTGGCGCGACTTCAACCAGCGCATCGCCGGCCTCCTGGGCCGCAAGGGCGGTGGCGGTTCCGACGGCGGCAACGGTGGCGGCGGCTTCAATCGTGGCGACGTCAAGGGCGCCGGCATCGGCGTGGGCGTGATCGCCGTGATCGTGGCCTTCCTCTGGCTGGCCAGCGGCTTCTTCATCGTGCAGGAAGGCCAGACTGCCGTGGTCACCACCTTCGGCCGCTACAGCCACACTACGCTGCCGGGCTTCAACTGGCGCTGGCCTTATCCCATCCAGGGCCACGAGATCGTCAACATGTCGCAGGTCCGTACCGCCGAAATCGGCTACCGTGGCAACGTGCGCAACAAGCAGCTCAAGGAATCCCTGATGCTGACCGATGATGAAAACATCATCGACATCCAGTTTGCCGTTCAGTACAAGCTCAAGAATGCCGCCGAATGGCTGTTCAACAACCGTGACCCGGATGATTCCGTGCGTCAGGTTGCCGAAACGGCCATCCGTGAAATCGTCGGCCGCAGCAAGATGGACTTCGTCCTCTACGAAGGCCGTGAAAAGGTGGCGCTCGACGTGAGCCAGCGCATGCAGCAGATCCTGGATCGCTACAAGTCCGGCGTGCAGATCACCAACGTCACCATGCAGGGCGTGCAACCGCCTGAACAGGTGCAAGCCGCCTTCGACGACGCCGTCAAGGCCGGCCAGGACCGCGAACGCCTCAAGAACGAAGGCCAGGCCTATGCCAACGACGTGATCCCGCGCGCCTCCGGTGCCGCCTCGCGCCTGCTGGAAGAAGCCGAAGCCTACCGCTCCCGCGTGACCGCCAACGCCGAAGGTGATGCCTCGCGCTTCACCCAGGTGCAGGAAGCCTATGCCAAGGCCCCGGCCGTCACCCGCGACCGCATGTACCTGGAAACCATGCAGCAGATCTTCGCCAATACCACCAAGGTCATGGTCGATGCCAAGAATGGTAGCAACCTGCTGTACCTGCCGCTGGACAAGCTGATCCAGCAAAGTGCCGGCGACGCGGCCCCGGCCAGCGGCAAGGCCCCGGCATCGTCGACCGTACAGCCCTCGGCGGGCGCGGCGTCCACCACTTCGACTGCAGGAAACGACACTGTGTATTCTTCCGAGCTGATGCGAGATTCGAGAAACCGCGATCCCCGTGATGCGCGTGATAGGGAGGTGCGCTGATGGGCCGCCTCGTCACTTCCGTCATCGTCGCCGTCGTGGCGATCTGGCTGGCTTCTTCCACCATCTTCGTGGTCGACCAGCGTTCCTCGGCCATCGTCTTTGCCCTGGGTGAAGTCAAGCAGGTCATCAGCGAACCCGGCCTGCACTTCAAGCTGCCGCCGCCGTTCCAGAACGTGATGTACCTGGACAAGCGCATCCAGACCCTGGATACCCCTGACGCCGACCGTTTCATTACCGCCGAAAAGATGAACGTGCTGGTCGATGCCTACGTCAAGTGGCGCATCGTCGATCCTCGCCTGTACTTCGTCAGCTTCGGTGCCGACGAGCGCCGCACGCAAGATCGCCTGTCGCAGATCGTCAAAGCGGCGCTGAACGATGAAATCACCAAGCGCACCGTGCGCGAAGTGATTTCCAGCCAGCGCAACAACGTCATGGATGCCATCCAGGCTCGGGTGGCCAACGAAGCCAAGCAGATCGGCGTGGAAGTCATCGACGTGCGCCTGCGCCGTGTGGACTACGTGGACCAGATCAACAACTCGGTGTTCGAACGCATGAAGTCCGAACGTGTGCGAGTCGCCAATGAGCTGCGTTCCACGGGTGCTGCCGAATCCGAAAAGATTCGTGCCGACGCCGATCGCCAGCGCGTGGTGATCCTGGCCGAAGCCTATCGTGAATCCGAAAAGATCCGTGGTGCCGGCGACGCCAAGGCGTCCCAGATCTACGCCCAGGCCTTCGGCCAGAACCCGGACTTTTACAAGTTCTATCGCAGCCTTGAAGCCTACCGTGCCAGCTTCAAGAACCGTCACGATGTGATGGTGGTCGATCCGAGCTCGGAGTTCTTCAAGTACTTCAAGGGAGTCGGCGGCGGCAATTCCAGCGCTGCGAAGAAGTAAAAATCCGCTTATCAGGCGATAATGTGAACAGTTCTGCGCCGCCGCGTATTTCCGGCGGGCAGGGCAAACCGGATGGATGCCGCTGGTAAAGGGCATCTTTCCTTTTTTGGTCGGATACAATGTGCCGGGGTGCAATTTTCCCGACGTGCAAGAAGAGGGGCGGCAGGCATTCCCGGACCGCCCCGATTGTTCGTCTGGGCGGCTGCTTCTGATCTGGCTGTCCGAACCATGCAAGTACGCAAACCGTTTTTTTCTGCTTTGACTTTTGTTTATGCCTAACTGGCTTCTTCCCGAAAACATCGCCGATGTCTTGCCCTCCGAAGCGCGCAAGATCGAGGAACTGCGCCGGCGCCTGCTCGACAATTTCCGCCTCTATGGCTATGAAATGGTCATGCCGCCGCTGCTGGAGTACCTCGAATCGCTGCTCACCGGTGCCGGCCAGGATACCGACCTGCGCACCTTCAAGCTGGTCGACCAGCTCTCCGGCCGCACCTTGGGCGTACGCGCCGACATGACCACGCAAGTGGCGCGCATCGACGCCCACCTGCTCAATCGCGCCTCGGTCACCCGCCTGTGCTATGCCGGCAGCGTCCTGCATACGCGCCCGACGGGCTTGCACGCTACCCGCGAACCGATCCAGATCGGTGCCGAGATCTATGGCCATGCAGGTATCGAAGCCGACGCCGAGATCCAGGAACTGGCCCTCAATTCGCTGGCCCTGGCCGGCATGCGCACCATCCGCCTGGACCTGTGCCACGTTGGTGTGCTGCGCGCCATCATTGCCAACGATGCCGCGGCCAAGCGCGACGAAGCCCAGCTCTTCGGCCTGCTGCAGGCCAAGGATGTGCCGGGCTTGAAGGAAATCACCACCTCCTACCAGGAAGGTACCCGTACCGCCTTGCTGGCGCTGCCCAACCTGTATGGCGACATTTCGGTCATCGCGCGCGCTCGTATCACCTTGCCGGCGCTGCCGGGCATCGGCCAGGCGCTCGACGAGCTGCAGGCCCTGGTGGAACTGGCGGCTGGCCATGAAGGCGCGGCTGTCACCATCGATCTGGCCGACCTGCGCGGCTATCATTACCACAGCGGCGTGATGTTCTCCGCCTATGTGCCGGGCCTGCCCAATGCGGTGGTGCGCGGCGGCCGCTACGACCATGTGGGTGAAGCCTTCGGCCGTGCGCGGCCGGCCACCGGCTTCTCCTTGGACCTGCGTGAACTGGCACGACTGATGCCGGGCGCAGAACGAAAACGCGCCATCCTCGCCCCTTGGGGCAGGGACGCCGGTCTGCGTGAGAAAATAGCGCAATTGCGGCAAGCGGGAGAGATCGTGATCCAAAGCCTTCCCGGCCACGAAAACGATCAGGACGAATTCGATTGCGATCGCGCACTCGATTTCAGCAATGGAAACTGGATTATCAAAAACTTGGGTTGAGTCATGTTACAGAACAGCAATGCAAAGAATGTCGTCGTCATCGGTACGCAATGGGGCGACGAAGGTAAGGGCAAGATCGTCGATTGGCTGACCGATCACGCCCAGGGCGTGGTGCGTTTCCAGGGCGGCCACAATGCCGGCCACACGCTGGTCATCGGCGGCAAGAAGACTGCGCTGCAACTGATTCCCTCGGGCATCATGCGCGAAGGCGTGGCTTGCTACATCGGTAACGGCGTGGTGCTGTCGGTGCCCGACCTGCTGCGCGAAATCGACAAGCTCGAAGCCGCCGGCGTGGAAGTCTGCTCGCGCCTGAAGGTCTCGGACGCCTGTCCGCTGATCCTGCCGTATCACGTGGCGCTGGATGTGGCGCGTGAAGCGGCCCGTGGCGTGGACAAGATCGGCACCACCGGCAAGGGCATCGGCCCGGCCTACGAAGACAAGGTGGCCCGTCGCGCCATCCGCGTGGCTGACCTGCTCAACGAAAAGCGCTTTGCCGAAAAGCTGCTGGCCAACCTGGACTACCACAACTTCGTCCTGACCCACTACCTGAAGACCCAGCCGGTGGACTACCAGAAGACCCTGGACGATGCCCTGGCCAACGTGCCGCGCATCAAGCCCATGGTGACCGATGTCTCCAGCGACCTGTACGCCATCCACAAGGCCGGCGGCAAGATCCTGTTCGAAGGCGCCCAAGGCAGCCTGCTGGATGTGGACCATGGCACCTATCCGTTCGTCACCTCCAGCAACTGCGTGGCCGGCAACGCCGCCGCCGGTGCGGGCGTGGGTCCGGGCATGTTGCACTACATCATGGGCATCACCAAGGCCTACACCACCCGCGTCGGTTCGGGCCCGTTCCCGGCTGAACTGCCGACGGACGCCGGCACCGGCAAGCACCTGGCGTCGGTCGGCCATGAATTCGGTACCGTCACCGGCCGTGCGCGCCGTTGCGGCTGGTTCGATGCCGCCTTGCTGAAGCGCTCGGTGCAGATCAATGGCGTCTCCGGCATGTGCCTGACCAAGCTGGACGTGCTCGATGGCCTGGAGTCGTTGAAGCTGTGCACCGGCTACAAGCTCAACGGCAAGACCGTGGACATCTTCCCGGTCGGCGCTGAAGAAGCCGCTGCCTGCGAGCCGATCTACGAAGAAATGCCTGGCTGGTCCGAGACCACCGTCGGCGCCAAGACGCTGGACGCTCTGCCGGCCAACGCCCGCGCTTACATCAAGCGCATCGAGGAACTGGTGGGCGTGCCCATCGACATGATCTCCACCGGCCCGGACCGCGAAGAGACCATCGTCCTGCGCCATCCGTTCAAGTAATTCACCACGCAATCGCCCGCAAGGGCACAAGGCACTACGAAGCAATCAACAATATGAAGATCTCTGACGACAAAGACCTCTGGGTCTCCTGGGACGACTACAACCGCCTGATCGAACGACTGGCATTGAAGGTCTACGAATCCGGCTACCAGTTCGACCAGGTGCTGTGCCTGGCGCGCGGCGGCCTGCGCCCGGGTGACGTGATGTCGCGCATTTTCGATGTCCCGCTGGCCATTCTCTCGACCAGCTCCTACCGGGAAGCTGCCGGCACCATCCGCAGCTCCCTGGACATCGCCAAGTACATCACCATCACCAAGGGAACCCTGGGTGGCCGCATCCTGCTGGTGGACGACCTGGTCGATTCCGGCGTCACCCTGCAGAAGGTGATGGTCCACCTGAAGGAACATTACCCGTCCGTCACCGAGATCAAGAGTGCCGTTCTTTGGTGGAAGGCCTGCTCGGTCGTGGAGCCCGATTTCCACATCGACTACCTGCCGACCAACCCCTGGATTCACCAGCCGTTCGAAGAATATGACGGCCTGGGCCCGCATCAGCTGGCGGCCTGGATCAAGAAGGGTGCCTGATCGTTCGCTTTGGTTTGATTGAAGCTGATGTCAGACGTGAAAAGAGCTTGCCGCGGCAAGCTCTTTTTTTCGTCTGTTGATGACCGGTGCAACGCTTCAGGACCACGGAATGATCTTGCGTTCCTTGAAGGTGTCGAAGAGTTGATAGAACATCTGCTCCGTCTCCACATACTCGTGAAAGCCCAGGCGCCGGGCCTTGCTGCCATCGCCGAACATGTCGTAGTCCCACGAGAACACGAAGTCGGCAAATTCCCATGCCGACAGTGAAGCATAAGGATGCTGCTTCAAGCCATGTGCTGTGACGATCCTTTCCCACAACGGCGCCTTGTCCGCCATTACCTCGGCCAGTTTCAGCGGCAGCGGCGTGCCCACTTCCATGCCGAAATAACGGGCGATCTTCGGCCACATCTCGCTCCAGCGGAACAGGTCGCCATTGCCTATGTTGAAGGCCTGGTTGGCAGCCGCTTCGGTGGTGGCGGCCCATACGGTGCCCTTGGCCAGCAGGCGGGCATCAGTCATTTCGACCAGCTTGTCGTAGGCCCCTGGCTTGCCGGGAAAGCGCAGCGGCAGCCCCAGCGCCTTGCTCATGCAGGCATACAGCGCAATGGCCAGCGCCAGGTTCATCGGATTGCCCAGGGCAGCGCCGCCCACGACCGCCGGACGCGGTGCCGACCAGCTCCAGCAGCGGCCTGACTCGACGCGCCGCTGTTCCAGCCAGCGCTGCTGGTCGAACATGAACTCCGGCGGCATGAACTGCGCATCGCTTTCGCGCGCCGGCGTCTTGAAGGGGCCAAGATGGCCGCCATAGACCTTGTAGCCCTGCATCAGGCTGATATGGCGCAAGCCGGGCGCGTGGGCTTCCACCGTCTGCACCGTGTTCTGCAGCATGGCCAGGTTGGGGGCCACCAGTTCGCTCCAGCTGGGGCGATGCTGATAGGCCGCATAGAACACGTGGGTGACGTGTTCCAGCGGGGCTAGCTGGCGTTTGGCATCGCTGGCATCGAGCAGATCCACGGAAACGTGGCGCAGTCGGTCCTGCTTGCGGTGCTCGCCACCACGGCGCGACAGGCCGATGACCTCCCACTGCGGCAGGGACAGCAGGTGCGCGATCAGCTGGCTGCCGATCACGCCGTGGGCTCCCACTACCAGGGCGGTCTGGCGCTGCGGCGGGGAAGTGCTTGGGGTCTGGGTCATGGCGGGCTCCGTCAATCAGATGGGGGTGGTCCGTTCGGTGCGGGCCAGGGCGGCCGGTCGTGCATCCATCTTCCAGCTCACCAGGGCCACGGCAATCCCCGCCAGCGGCAGCAGCGCCGCCACGTAAGGCACTGCATGCAGGCCCGGGCCATGATCGATGGTCACGCCACCCAGCCAGGCACCCGCAGCATTGCCCAGGTTGAAGGCCGCGATATTGGCCGATGAGGCCAGGTTGGGCGCACCGGTCGCCTTTTCCAGCACGCGCATTTGCAGCGGCGGCACGGTGGCGAAGGCCGCCATGCCCATCAGGCCCACGCCGATGATGGCGGCGATCTTGTTTTCATTGGTGAGCCCGAACAGCACCAGTACCACCGCCAGCAGCACCAAGCTGCCCAGCAGGGTGGCCATGAGCTTGCGGTCAGCCAGCTTGCCGCCGGCCAGGTTGCCGATCACCAGTCCCAGGCCGAACAGCAGCAGGATGGGCGAGACCGCCGACGCCGGGAAACCGCTGATGTCGGTCAGGATCGGAGCGATGTAGGTGAAGGCCGCGAACACGCCGCCAAAGCCCAACACCGTCATCAACAGCCCCAGCATGACCTGCGGACGCATGAGCACGCGCACTTCCTTGCCGAAGTCGGCTTCTTCACCGCCTTGCGAGCGCGGCACCAGCACGGCGGTCGCAGCCAGCGCGATCACGCCGATGACGGTGACGGCCCAGAAGGTGGCGCGCCAGCCATAACTCTGACCCAGCCAGGTGCCGAAGGGCACGCCCAGCACGTTGGCCACCGTCAGGCCAGTAAACATCAGGGCGATGGCCGAGGCCTGCTTCTCCTTGGGGACCAGGCTGGTGGCCACCACCGAGCCGACACCGAAGAAGGCACCATGGGCGAAGGAGGCCACCACGCGCCCGATCATCAGCGTGGCATAGCCCGGCGCGATGGCGCAGGCCAGGTTGCCGATGACGAAGACCACCATCAAGGCGATCAGCAAGGTCTTGCGCGGCAGGCGTCCGGTGGTGGCCGTGACCAGCGGGGCGCCCACGAACACGCCCAGCGCATAACCGGTTACCAGCAGACCGGCCGAAGAGAGGCTCACGCCCAGATTGTTCGCCACCTCGGGCAGCAGACCCATGATGACGAACTCGGTAGTCCCGATGGCGAATGCGCTAATGGTCAGCGCCCAAAGTGCAATTGGCATGGCAATCCTTCCAGAATGAGGAGTAATGAGGGTTTCCGGCTGCCGAACCCGAAATGGAGTCGCAGCGATGTGAAGGATTGTGCGCGCACTCTTTGTTGAGAAAAATGCCGTTACAATCAAAGAATATTTGATCCGGAGTCAACAATGAGTATTCAGTCCGAGGAATTGCGGACCTTCGTTGCGGTGGTGGAGGCGGGCACGCTCTCAGCCGCAGCCGAAGTGCTGGAGCAGACCACGTCCGGGGTGAGCCGCGCGCTGTCGCGGCTGGAGGAGAAGCTGGGCGCGAGCCTGCTGACCCGCACCACGCGCCGCATGGAGCTGACCGAAGAGGGCGAGGCCTTCCTCGAGCAGGCGCGCGCCATCCTGGCCGCCATGGAGCAGGCCGAAGACACGGTGCGCATGCGCACGCGCAAGCCGGTCGGGAAGTTGCGCGTGGATGCGGCCGTACCTTTCATGCTGCACTGTGTGGTGCCGCATGTGGGCGCTTTCCGCGCCGCCTATCCGGAGATCGAACTGGAGCTGACCACCAATGACCGCTTCATCGACCTGGTGGAGCAGCGTGCCGACATCGCCATCCGCATCGGCGAGCTGCAGGATTCCACCCTGCATGCGCGGCCGCTGAGCTCGGCGCGCCTGAACATCGTGGCCAGTCCCGAGTACCTGGCCCGCCATGGCGCGCCGGAGTCGGTGGAAGCGCTGGAACAGCACCAGCTGATCGGCTTTTCCCAGCCCGACAGCCTCAATCACTGGCCGCTGCGCCACACCGCAGGAGACCGCTACCAGGTGCGTCCGGCGATTCGCGCCTCCAGCGGCGAGACCATTCGTCACCTGGCGCTGCAGGGGCAGGGCATTGCCTGCCTGTCCGACTTCATGACCGCGGCCGACCTGGCGGCAGGCCGCCTGGTGCGCCTGCTGGATCAATACGATAGCGGCTTCCGTCAAAAGATCTCGGCGGTGTACTACCACAACACCCAGCTATCGCGCCGGATCAGCTGTTTTCTGGATTTTTTGCAATGCAAGCTGTAAATCGGAAACGTTTTGCCGTTATTCCAGTCTGAGCGCCAGCACTGCCGCAAGGGGAAGGATCCTGTGGCTGTCATCACGACAAGATTGATCCGGAGAGAACAAGATGAAGCAAACGGAAAACGCCATGGCCACAGGCCGTCCATCGATCGCGGCGATGTGCCGCGCACCGCTGCAAGGGCTGCTGCTGGCCGGGGCGGCCTTGCTCAGCCTCGGCACGGTCACGGCGCTCACTGCACCGGCTGCGCATGCGGCCAATGCCAGCGTGCTGTCCTTTTCGCCGCAGGGCGAAGTGCAGCGCATCCGCCAGGTGCGGGCGCGCTTCTCGGAATCCATGGTCAAGTTTGGCGACCCCAAGGCGGCCTCGCCCTTCGATGCCGATTGCGCCATCAGCGGCACGGCACGCTGGGCTGATGACAAGAACTGGGTCTACGACTTCGAACGCGACCTGCCACCCGGTACCCGCTGCAGTTTCAATTTGCGTGCGGATGCCCGTTCCGTCGCCGGCAACACGGTCAGCGGCAAGACGCGCTTCCAGTTCAGTACCGGCGGCCCGGCGGTGAGCCGCGTCGAACCCTACAGCGGCGCACAGATTGCGGAAGACCAGGCCTTCATCCTGTTCCAGAACGGGCCGGCCACCGAGGCTACGGTTCGCGACCACCTGTATTGCGAAGCCGAAGGCATCAATGAGCGCATCCCCACCAAGGCCGTCGGCGACGCTGATCGCAAGGCCTTGCTGCAGCAGTTCGCCAAGGGCTCGGACCCGGCGTCGGTCACCATCGTGCAGTGCCAGCAGCGCCTGCCCAACGAGGCGCACGTGAAGCTGGTCTGGGATCGTGGCATTGCCGCTGCCAATGCGCCTGCCATCGTGACCTCCAAGCCGCAGGTCTTCAATTTCCAGGTGCGCAGCGAATTCGCCGCCAGCCTCTCGTGCCAGCGCGAGAACGCCAACGCTGCCTGCTCGCCCATCCTGCCGGTCACCTTGTCGTTCTCGGCCCCGGTGCCGCGCAAGCTGGCCGAGCAGGTGGTGATGAATGCCACCACCGGCAAGATCAAGCCCACACTGGAAGGCGACAAGGACGAAGCCGTGCGAGAGCTGCGCTTCAAGCCGCCGTTCCCGGAGAAATCCGACTTCACCATCAGCCTGCCTTCCGGCTTCAAGGATGAAGATGGGCGCACCTTGGCCAATGCAGGAGCCTTCCCGTTGAAATCGGCGCTGGCGGATTTCCCGCCGCTGGCCAAATTCCCGGCCGCCCCCTTTGGCATCATCGAGCTCAACGCTGATCCCACACTGCCGGTCACCCTGCGCCGAGTGGAAGCCGGGCTGCTGGTACGCGGCAAGGACGGCCGCGCCATGCCCGGCCAGGTCGCGGATCTGAAAGTGGATGGCGACAAGGCCGTCATCGCCTGGCTCACGCGCCTGAACAAGTATCACGAGAAGTGGGGCGATCCGAAGAAGGTGGATACGCGCAGCGTCAGCCTGCTGGCCAAGGAACCCGGTGCGAAGAAACTCGATCTGCCTGCACAGAAGGACGCCAAGGAGGGCGAATGGCCCTTTGAAGTGATCGGCATTCCCCTGAAGGATCCGGGCTTCTACGTGGTCGAACTGGAATCCCAGAAGCTGGGCGCGTCGCTGCTGGGCAAGCCGCAGCCGATGTATGTGCGCACCAGCGCGCTGGTGACCAACCTGTCGGTGCACGTCAAGCTGGGCCGCGCCAATGGCGCCGTCTGGGTAACCCGGCTGGACGATGCCAAACCGGTAGCCGATGCCGAGATCCGCGTCTCCAATTGCGACGGCACCCAGCTCTGGCAGGGCAAGACCAACGCCAGCGGCGTGGCCATGATGCCGGTGCTGGAAGATGCCTGCGTGAACCGCGGCTACAGCGCGGAGAACGCCGACAAGATCAGCGGCCTCTTCGTGAGCGCGCGCAAGACCGATGAGAAGGGCCGCCAGGACATGGCCTTTGCGCTGACCTCGTGGAATGAAGGCATCGAATCCTGGCGCTTCAATTTGCCGACCGACATGGACAAGTCGGCCACCACACGCGCCACTACCATCTTCGACCGCACCCTGTTCCGCGCCGGGGAGACCGTCTCGATGAAGCACGTGATCCGCACCGAGACCATGCAAGGCTTCGGCCTCATGCGCAAGGAAGACCTGCCTACGCGGGTGCGCATCAGCCATCTCGGCAGCGGCCAGCAATACCAGTTCCCGCTGAACTGGCGCGGCAACAAGAGCGCCGAGACCAGCTTCACCCTGCCCAAGGAAGCCAAGCTGGGCAGCTACGAGGTTGTGCTCGACCAGGGCACGGTCGATCCCGCTGCCGGCAGCAATGCCAATGGCCAATCCGATGACGGCGACAATGAAGCAGGCTACGGCCGCGGCACCTACGTCACCGGCAGCTTCCGCGTGGAGGAATTCCGCCTGCCCCTGATGCAGGGGCGCATCACGCCACCCAAGGGCGCGCAAGTGGCCATCAAGGAGCTGCCGCTGGATCTGCAGCTGAACTACATCAATGGCGGTGCGGCTGCCAACCAGGCGGTGCGGGTGTCGTCGTTGTTGCGGTCACGTTCGGTCAACATCACGGGTTACGACGGTTTCTCCTTCGATGCGCCGCGTAATGACGATGACAGCAATGCTGATGACCAGAAGATCGTCGCCGACAAACTCGCCGTCACGCTCGACAAGAACGGTGCCGGCCGCGCCGTCATCGGCAAGCTGCCCGCGCTGCAACGCCCGCAGGAACTGCTCACCGAGATGACCTACAGCGACCCCAATGGCGAAGTGCAGACCATCTCCAACGTCACGCCCCTGTGGCCGTCGGCGGTGGTGGTGGGCCTGCGCACCGGCAACTGGGTCTCGGTGAAGAAGAAGCTCACGCTGACCGCCGTCACCCTCAATACCGCTGGCCAGCCGCAAGCTGGTGTGCCGGTGGAAATCCGTGGCCTGGCGCGCAAGACCAATTCGCACCGCAAGCGCATGGTCGGCGGCTTCTACGCCTATGAAAACGACGAGAGCAAGCAGGACCTCGGCAAGCTCTGCTCCGGCAAGAGCGACCAGCATGGCATGTTCAGCTGCGATACCGAATTGTCCGAAGCGGGCAATGTGGAATTGATCGCCAGCGCCAAGGATGGCAATGGCAATGCGGCTGCCGCCCGTTCCTCGGTGTGGGTCACCGGACGCGGCGAAGTCTGGTTCGATGGCGAGAACCAGGACCGCATCGACATCCTGCCCGAGAAAAAGAATTACCAGCCCGGCGAGACCGCCAACTTCCAGGTCCGCATGCCGTTCCGCTACGCTACCGCGCTGGTCGCGGTGGAGCGTGAAGGCGTGATCGATACGCGCGTGGTGCAGCTGTCCGGCCAGGATCCCACCATCAGCGTGCCGATGAAGGCCGAGTATGGTCCCAACGTGTATGTGTCGGTGTTGGCCGTGCGCGGCCGCATGCGCGAGGTGCCGTGGTATTCCTTCTTCATCTGGGGCTGGAAGGAACCGATCAACTGGTGGCATGAATTCCGCGAATACCAGGGACCGGGCCCCATCGTCGATCTCTCCAAACCGGCCTGGAAATTCGGCATCGCCGAAGTCAACGTGGGTGACGCGGGCCATCGTCTGCAAGTGGCCGTCAGCACCGACAAGCCGGCGTATCCCATCCGCGCCACGGCCAAGGTCCAAGTGCAAGTGAAACTGCCCAACGGCAAGCCCGCCGCCGGTGGTGAATTCGCCCTGGCCGCCGTCGATGAAGCCCTGCTGGAACTGCAGCCCAATGGCAGCTGGGATGTGCTGCGCGCCATGCTGCAACGTCGCAGCTACGGCGTCGAAACATCAACGGCCCAGATGCAGGTGGTTGGCAAGCGCCACTACGGCAAGAAGGCCACGCCCGCTGGCGGGGGCGGTGGCCGGGCGCCCACGCGTGAACTGTTCGATACCTTGCTGGTATGGAAGCCCAATGTCACGCTGGATGCCGAGGGCCGGGCACAGCTGGATGTGCCGCTCAATGATGCGCTGACTTCCTTCCGCATCGTCGCCATCGCCGAGAATGGCATCAGTGACTTCGGCACCGGCAGCATCAGCATTCGTTCCACGCAGGATGTGCAGGTCATCTCCGGCCTGCCGCCGCTGGTGCGCGAGGGCGACAACTTCAACGGCAGCGTCACCGTACGCAATACCACCACGCACGATATGACGATCAAGGTCGCCGCGCGTGCGCAAGGTGGTACGCCGGCGAGCACGCTGACTCTGCCGGAACGTGAGATGAAGATTGCAGCCGGACAGTCGGCCGAAGTCATGTGGCCGGTGCAGACGCCGGAAGGCATCAACCAGCTGGCCTGGGAAATCAGCGCCCAGGAGCAGGGCGGACAGAAAGCGCGAGACGCCATGAAGTTCACCCAGCGCGTCGTCCCGGCCGTGCCGGTCACGGTGCAGCAGGCCACGCTGTTCCAGCTGGACAAGAGTGCCGCCATCAACGTCGCGCGACCCGCCGACAGCCTGCCGGGACGCGGTGGCCTGGCGCTCTCGCTCAAGCCCAGCCTGGCCGGTGGCAGCGATGCGCTCACGCGTTACTTCGTCAACTATCCCTTCGCCTGCCTGGAGCAGAAGACATCCAAGGCCATCGGCCTGCGCGATGAAGCGGCATGGCAGAAGATCGTGGCCGACCTGCCGACCTATCTGGATGGCGATGGCCTGGCGTATTACTTCCCGCCCAGCGACAGTGGCGCGCGCCGCGGCAGCGATACGCTGACGGCCTATCTGCTGGCTGCCACCAACGAAGCCGGCTATGCCATCCCGCAAGGCAGCCGCGACAAGATGCTGGATGGTCTTGCGGCTTTTGTGGAGGGCAAGGTGATGCGCGATTTCTGGTCGCCGCAAAAGGATCTGGACGTGCGCAAGCTGGCCGCCCTGGAAGCGCTGTCGCGCTACAACCGTGTGCAACCCGCGATGCTGGGTTCGATCCAGATCAATCCCAACGTCTGGCCCACCTCGGGCCTGCTGGACTGGATCGGCATCCTGCAGCGCGTCTCTGCCATCCCCGATCGCGACAAGAAGCTGGAGCAGGCAGACCAGATCCTGCGTGCCCGCCTGAACTTCCAGGGTACGCGCATGGGCTTCTCCAATGAAGAGAGCGATTACTGGTGGTGGCTCATGAGCAGCGCCGATGCCAACGCCAACCGCCTGATCCTGCTGGAGCTGAACAACCCGGCCTGGCGCGAGGACATGCCGCGCCTGATCGCCGGTGCCATCGGCCGTCAGCAGCGCGGTCATTGGAGAACCACCACGGCCAACGTCTGGGGCAGCCTGGCGCTGGAGAAATTCGCGCGCAAGTTCGAATCCGAACCCGTCACCGGCACCACCCGTGCCACGCTGGAGCAGAACGGCACCAGCGCCGCCACCCAGAGCCTGGCCTGGAGCGGTGCTACCAACGGCGGCAAGCTGCAGCTGCCCTGGCCGGAAGGCAATGCGCAGGGTGGCAGCGTACGCCTGGCGCAAGAGGGCAACGGCAAGCCCTGGGTGACGTTGCAGAGCCTGGCTGCAGTCCCCTTGAAGCAGCCTTTTGCGGCCGGCTATCGCATCACCCGCAAGGTCGAGGCCATCGAGCAGAAGCAGGCCGGTGTATATACACGTGGCGACGTGCTGCGCGTGACGCTGGACATCGACGCGCAAGCCGAGATGACCTGGGTCGTGGTCAGTGATCCGGTGCCGGGCGGTGCGACCCTGCTGGGTTCCGGCCTGGGCCGCGACTCCGCCATCGCGCAGGGCAAGCAGGAGGCCCCGCGTGATCGTGGCATGGGCTGGCTGGCCTATGAAGAGCGCAGCTTCGAAGCCTACCGCGCGTATTACGAGGCCATGCCCAAGGGCCGCACCAGCATCAGCTACACGGTGCGCCTGAACAATGCGGGTGAATTCAATCTGCCGCCCACGCGGGTGGAAGCGATGTATGCGCCGGAAATGTTCGGTGAAGTCCCCAATGGCAAGCTGGTCGTGAAGGCGGCGCAGTGATGCGCTTGACCGCAGGCACCCTCCGGCCTGGCGCGCTGGTTTCGATCAGCGCGCTGGTGCTGGCTCTGCTGATGCCCACCGCAGCCAGTGCCGTGCCATCGTTCAGCGAAGTACAGCGCGACTTCCTGCCCTCGGAGGCCAGCCTGATGGACCGCAACGGCGAGCTGTTGCAGCGCATGCGCGTGAATATGGACGAGCGCAAATTGTCCTGGGTCAAACTGGAAGACGTATCCCCGGCGCTGCGGCATGCCCTGGTGGCCTCCGAGGACCGGCGTTTCTACCAGCACAGCGGCATCGACTGGAGCGCTGTAGCTGCCTCGGCCTGGGGCAACCTGTGGAATACGAAGACACGCGGTGCCTCCACCATCACGATGCAACTGGCGGGTTTGATCTATGACGATCTGCGCCGCAAGTCCGGCGTGCGTTCGCTCACGCAGAAAGTATCGCAGGCGTGGATTGCACAATCGCTGGAGCGCAACTGGCGCAAGGACCAGATCCTGGAAGCCTATCTCAACCTGGTAGCCTTCCGGGGCGAGCTGGTAGGCGTGCATGCGCTGTCGCGCGTGATGTTCGGCAAGCATCCGAGCGGACTCGACCAGGGCGAGGCGGCCATCGCGGTCGCGTTGATCCGTGCGCCCAATGCGACGCCGCGCCGCGTGACCGAACGCGCCTGCGCCATTCTCAAGGAAGAGGGCGCAGGCGAGCAGTGCAGCGGCATGGATGGCCGCACCGAGCTGGCGTTGGCGCGCGTGTCCGCCAAGCGTGATTTGCCGGGGACGAGCGATTCACCGCAGCTGGCGCCGCATCTGGCCCGCAAGCTCTTGAATGCACCGGGGCAGCAATTGCGTTCCACGCTGGACGCGCCCTTGCAGCGCTTTGCCACGCAAGCCCTGCGTCATCAACTGGCCGGACTGGCCGAGCGCAACATCGAGGATGGTGCCGTCATCGTCATCGACAATGCCACCGGCGAGGTGCTGGCCTGGGTCGGTTCCAGCGGCCCGCTGTCGGCGGCGGCCAATGTGGATGGGGTGGTGGCGCAGCGGCAGGCGGGCTCGACGCTCAAGCCTTTCCTCTACGAACTGGCCATCGAAAAGAAATGGCTGACGGCCGCGTCCCTGCTGGATGATTCTCCGGTCAACCTGGCCACCTCGGCCGGGCTCTACATTCCGCAGAACTACGACAAGCAATACAAGGGACTGGTGAGCCTGCGCACGTCGCTGGGTTCCTCGCTCAATATCCCTGCGGTGCGCACGCTGGTGATGGTGACGCCCGAGCGCTTCTTCCGGCGCTTGCAGGCGCTAGGTTTCAACCTGCGCGAGAGCGGTGATTATTACGGCTACAGCCTCGCGCTGGGCAGCGCCGACATCACGCTGGCCAACCTGGCCAATGCCTATCGCGTGCTGGCCAATCAAGGCCGCTACACGCCCTTGCGCACCCGGCTCGATGAAGCGCGCACGCCAGCGCGTACCACGCAGGTGATGGACGCCGATGCCGCCTACATCGTCGGCGACATCCTCTCCGACCGCAGTGCGCGCGCGCGCACCTTCGGCCTGGAGAATGCGCTGTCCACCCGTATCTGGACGGCGGTCAAGACCGGTACTTCAAAGGACATGCGCGACAACTGGTGTGTCGGCTATTCCTCGCGTTATACCGTAGGGGTATGGGTCGGAAACGCTTCTGGCGCGCCGATGTGGGACGTGTCCGGCGTGACCGGTGCGGCACCGGTGTGGCAGGAGGTCATGCAATATCTGCATGAACGAGGCCGCAACGGCGGACGTGATGCGGGCAACGGCCCGCCCGCAAAACCGGCCGGCGTGGAGGCGCAGATGATCCGTTACGAGCAGGATGTGGAAGCAGCGCGCACCGAATATTTTTTACCGGGCACCGGCCAGGCCGAGATCCGCCTGGCGCATGCGCGCGATATTCGTCCCGCCATCACTTATCCCACCACAGGCATGCTCGCAGCGCTGGACCCCGATATCCCGCCGGCGCGTCAGCGCATCCGCTTCCGCGCTCAGGGCGCGCCTGCGGGCAGCCGCTGGATGCTCGATGGCAAGCTGATGCCGCAGGAGGTCATGCAGGCGGGCAGGGTACAGGCGCAGAAGGTGGCGGCCAACCTTACGGCCGCAGGGGAAGAAGCGTTGGACTTCGACTGGATGCCCTGGCCCGGCAAGCATGTGCTGGTGCTGCAGGACAAGCAGGGCAAGCTGCTCGATAGCGTGCGCTTCGAGGTCAGGGGGGCGGTAGTGCGCAATGAATCCAAGGCTGGTGGACCAGCGCGCAAATAATGCGTGCTGCATGGCCCAGCACAGATCCCTTCTGGCCCATTTCTAGCGCTTGCTGCCCCGCTTGCCGGTCTGCAGCAGTTCGCGCATTGCCTGCAAAGGCAGTTCGCGGCTGCGGCCCCGGCGCAGCACCAGGGAAAACTGCGACTGGTAGCCAAACTCGGAAGGCAGCAAGACCTTCAGCCGTCCCTGCTCGACCCAGGACTGCGCATAGTGCTCCGGCAGATAACCGATATAGCGGCCCGAGAGGATCAGGATCAACTGCGCTTCCATGCTTTCCACCGTGGCCACGCTGCGCTTGAAACCGTGCCGGCTCAGCTCGGTCTGGCTCCAGTAACTGCGGCTGACCACGCTCATTTCCGAGACGGCCGAGGCGCGCAGGTTGCGCTGCTGGAAGCAGGGGTGCCGGTCGCTGCAATACAGCCACTGCTGCTCGCGGTAGAGCGGCTGATAGATCAGGCCATTGGCCTTGGCGGGGAAAAAGCCCACCGCGATGTCGAGTTCATTGTCCAGCAAGCCCTTCTGCAGTTCGTAGGGGCTGCGGATGAGCAGGTTCAGGTGCATGCCCGGAAACTTGCTGGAAAACATCCCGATCGCCTCCGCCATGGGCAGGGAAGGATCGGTGACCGTCGTATCGAGCACGCCTATCTTCAGCGTACCGCCCAGTTCGCCCTTGAGCGACTGGGTATAGCGCTCGAAACTGTCTACCTCACCCAAGACGCGCAGCGTTTCCGACAGCAGCAGTTCCCCCTTGTCAGTGAGCGCGAAACCACCTCGTCCACGCCGGCAGACGGTAAAGCCGACATCGCTCTCCAGCTGGGCCATGTAGGTGCTGATGGCCGAGGTCGTCAGGTTCAGCTCCTGCTGGGCCCGGGCGAATCCCTGGTGGCGGACCACTGCGGCGAATATGCGCAGCAACTTGAAATCGATGCCTGGGGTCATGGATAAATCGTCTTTGCATGGAGGAGGGCGCGCGTTCAGTGCCCGAAATCAGTTTCGAATTTTAACAACTTATTATTTGAATACAGCTATCTTTTGATAACTATCGGCCATTGTATATTCGCTCCATCGCAGCCTGATGTTGCTGCCAGAACAAGGGTGATACGCAATGTCCAAAGTCTTCCACCAGCCCCAAAGCGGCAACGACATGCCGCGCTTTGCCGGCCGTTCGACCATGATGCGCCTGCCTGCGATGGACAGCGCCGAGGGCCTGGATGCTGCCTTCATCGGCGTGCCGCTCGATATCGGCACCTCCCTGCGCGCGGGGACCCGCTTCGGTCCGCGCCAGATCCGCGCGGAATCGGTGATGATCCGCCCCTACAACATGGCCACCGGTGCCGCGCCCTTCGATTCCCTGTCGGTGGCCGACATCGGCGACGTCGCCATCAATACCTACAATCTGCTCGAATCGGTCCGCGTCATCGAAGAGGCGTATAAGGAGCTGATGGCGCATCCGGTCGTTCCGCTCACGCTGGGCGGCGACCACACCATCACGTTGCCTATCCTGCGCGCCATTGCACGCAAGCACGGCCCGGTCGGCCTGGTGCACGTCGATGCCCATACCGATACCAATGACGACATGTTCGGCGAGAAGATCGCCCATGGCACCACGTTCCGCCGCGCCGTGGAAGAGGGCTTGCTCGACTGCAAGCGGGTGGTGCAGATCGGACAGCGTGCGCAGGGCTACTCCAGCGGCGACTTCCAGTGGGGCGTGGACCAGGGTTTCCGCCTCGTGCAGGCCGAGCAATGCTGGCATCGCTCGCTGGCGCCGCTGATGGAAGAAGTACGCGCCCAAATCGGGACCGGTCCGGTTTACCTGAGCTTCGACATCGACGGCATCGACCCGGCCTGGGCACCCGGCACCGGCACCCCCGAAGTGGGCGGGCTGACTTCCATCCAGGCCCTGGAAATCGTGCGTGGCTGCCGTGGCATGAACCTCGTGGGCTGTGATCTGGTGGAGGTCTCGCCTCCCTATGACTTGAGCGGCAATACCTCGCAGCTGGGCGCGAACCTGCTCTACGAAATGCTGTGTGTGCTGCCCGGCGTGACCTACCGCTGAGAGGCCGGCCATGGAGCTGAAGATCTTTCGCAGCGGCTGGGGCATGCAAGAACCCTGGAGCCGCTGCGTGGCCGAACTGCGCGAGGCCGGCTGCAGCGGCCTGGAAGCGCGCCTGCCGATGGCGCTGCAGGAGCGGCGCGCATTGCGCGACCGCCTGCAGGCCGAGGCGCTGGATTACATCGCCATCGTCTTCAGTGGCGTGGACGTCGTTCCGCGCCAGGCCGACCGGCCGGAGGTGCATTTGCAGCACCTGGCGCGCGCCTTCGATGCGGCGGCGGAACTGCAGCCCCGTTTCGTGAACCTGCTGGCCGGCAACGACCGCTGGCCCTTGGCGGAACAAGTCGATTTCCTGGGGCGGGCGCAGGCCCTGGCTGATGATGCGGGCGTGCCTTGCAGCTTCGAGACCCATCGCGCCAGTTCGCTCTACAGTCCCTGGATCACGCTGGACATCGTGCGCCAGCTGCCCCGGCTGCGCTACACCGCCGACATCAGCCACTGGGTCGTGGTCTGCGAGCGCTTGCTGGATGACCCGCTGGATGACCTTACGCCCTTCCTTGAGCGTGTACACCATGTGCAGGCGCGCGTGGGCTATGCGCAGGGGCCGCAGGTCCCTGATCCGGCCGCACCCGAATACGCGCCCGAGCTGGCATTTCACCAGCGCATCTGGGAGACGGTCTGGTCCTTCCAGCACGCCAGCGGCTATGCCATCAGCACGCTCACGCCGGAATTCGGTCCGGACGGCTACCTGCATCTGCTGCCCTATACCCGCAGCCCCGTGGCCGACCTGTGGCAGCTCAATCGTTGGATGGCGCAGCAGGAGCGCGCGCATTTTGCACGCTGGTCGCAGCAGCACGGCATCGGTTCTTCGTCATCAACGCAGTCGCCTTCTACCGCAGGAGTTTGAACATGCACACCGGACAGCGCAATTTCACGGCCTTGCCCGTGATCGATATCAGCGGCCTTTATCGCGACGAGCCGGCACAGCGCCAGGCGGTTGCCGATCAGCTGGGAGCGGCGGCGCGCGAGGTCGGATTTTTCTACATCACCGGCCACGGGATCGATCCGCAGTTGATCGCCGGCCTGCGCGAGGCCAGCCGCGCGCTGTTTGCGCAGCCGATGCCGTGGAAGATGCGCTATTACATCGGCGATGCCTGGGGCCACAAGGGCTATGTGCCCGAGGGCGAAGAGGTCTATTCCAAGGGCCGGCCCGATCACAAGGAAGCCTTCGACATCGGTTTCGAGGTGCCGGATGACCACCCGCTGGTACTGGCCGGCACGCCCCTGATCGGCAACAACAAATGGCCCGAGCTACCGGGTTTCAAGGAGGCCGTCTCCCGTTATTACGAGGCGGTGTTCGCGCTTGGCCGCACCTTGTTCCGTGGCTTTGCCCTGGCGCTGGGCCAGCCCGAGGATGCCTTCGAGTCCCTGGTGACCTGTCCGCCCTCGAAGCTGCGCCTGATTCATTATCCGGTCGACCTGGAAGCGGTCGATGCGCCCGGCATCGGTGCCCACACGGATTACGAATGCTTCACCCTGCTGCTGGCCGATCAGCCCGGCCTGGAAGTGATGAACGACCAGGGCGCCTGGATCGACGCGCCACCCTGTTCGGTGGCCGGCGAGGAAGCCTTCGTCATCAATATCGGCGACATGCTCGAAGTGATGACCGCGGGCGCCTTCCCCGCCACGTCGCACCGCGTGCGCAAGGTGCAGCAGGAACGCTATTCCTTCCCGCTGTTTTTCGCCTGCGACTATCACACGCGCATCAGCCCCTTGCCGCAATTTGCCAGCGGATCTGAAGACGCGACCCGTTACGGTGAGCTGTCCATCGGAGAACACATGTATGCGCAGGCTCAGCAGACTTATACCTACCTCAAGCGCAAGGTGGAAGCAGGCGAGTTGGCGATGTCTGCGGACGCATTGAAGCCCGGCAGTTTTGGTTATACCCGGCCCCGGACGACGGCCGGTCATTGAGATCTCGTCCACATTTCTTTTTTAGCCCGCTTACAGAAGGAGTTCCGCGCCATGACCCACACCGCCCGCCGCATTTCGTTCAAGCGCAACCTGCTCACGCTGGCCCTGTCAGCCTTGCTGCCGGTAGCAGCGTCCGCGCAGACCATGGTCCCCGGCCAGCTCAAGGTCGGCATGGAAATCACCTATCCCCCTTTTGAATCCTGGCAGGGCGACAAGGTCGTCGGTTTCGATCCGGACATCGCCGAGATGCTGGGCCGGGAATTGAAGCTCAAGCCTTCCTTCATCGATACCAAGTTCCCCAGCCTGATCCTGGGCCTGGGCGGTGGTCAGTTCGATGCGATCATTTCCGGTATGTACATCACGCCCGAGCGCACTGCTCAGGCTGATGCCATTGCCTACGGCAAGACCGGTGCGGCCATCATGGTGGCCAAGGATGGCGGCGTCATGCCCAAGAGCGAAAACGACCTGTGTGGCCTCAAGGTCGGCCTGCAAGCAGGGACCAGCTGGGTCAACGCCTTGAAGAAACTCTCGGCCGAATACTGTGTGCCCCAGGGCAAGCCGGCCGTGGCCGTGAGCGAATTCCCGACCGCGCCGGAAGCCTCGCAGGCCCTGCTGTCGAAGAACATCCAGGCCCAGATGGAAATCGCCGGTGCCGCCAAGATGCTGGCCGAGCGCAGCAAGGGCCGCATCGTCATCAGTTCGCCGGCCCTGGTGTATCCGCAGACGCTGGGCATCTACGTCAAGAAGGGTAATACCGCCTTGTATCAGGCTTTGCAGAAAGCGCTGGCGGCAGGACAGGCCAGCGGGGAATACGCGGCCCTCATCAAGAAATACGATCTTGAGCCTGTAGCAGTCGCCAAGTAACGTCGACCTTGAACCACCGGGAGCCCTCGCATGGCATTGGATTGGTCGTATTTCTGGTCCCTCTTTTCAATGGGGATCTTCTGGCGCGCGTGTCTCACGGTGGTCGAACTGGGTTCGCTGGTGTGGGTACTGGGCATGGTGCTGGGCTTCTTGCTGGCCTGCGCCCGTACCTCCGGCACGCGCTGGATCAATTGGGCCGCCGGGCTGTATATCTGGCTGTTCCGCAGCCTGCCGCTGCTGGTCGTGGTGGTGGTGGTCTTCAACCTGCCGCAAATTTTTCCGCTGACCCGCGCCGTTGTCGGTGATCCCTTCTTTGCCGGGCTGGTGGCCATGGTGCTGACCGAGGCGGCCTACATGGCGGAAATTCATCGCAGCGGCCTGCAGTCGGTTGCACGCGGACAGCGCGAAGCAGGGCGAGCACTGGCGTTGAGCCGCCTGGGCACGATGCGGTTGATCGTCATGCCGCAGGCCTTCCGCATTGCCTTGCCCACTCTCATCAACGAATACGTCACCATCATCAAGCTCACGTCGCTGGTGTCGGTGATCTCCTTGCCGGAGTTGCTGATGACGGGCCTGCGCCTGTATTCGCAGAATTTCCTGGTGATGGAAACCCTGCTTGGCGTGGCCGTGTATTACGTGCTGCTGGTGACTCTCTTCAGCACGCTATTGGGCTGGCTGGAGCGGCGCCTGGATCTCCAGAAGCGCCATCCCGCAACCCTCAGTGAGGACCAGTGCAGCGCCTTGCGCAGCCATCTCGGCAAACCGCCTGTCGCACCGGCAGTGCCCCAGGCGGCAGGGCAGCCGAGTGCACTGGAGCTGATCGGCATCCATAAAGCCTATGGTGCGCATGAGGTGCTCAAGGGCGTGAACCTGAGCGTGAGGGCGGGCGAGGTGGTGTCCATCATCGGTCCTTCGGGCTCCGGCAAGACGTCGCTGATCCGCACCATCAATGCGCTGGAGAAGATCGACCAGGGTGAAATCATCCTCTTCGGCGAAGGCTATATCAGCGCCAACGCCTCGCTGGAGTCCAGCCTGGTACGCAATGGCATCGGCCGTATCGGCATGGTGTTCCAGGGTTTCAACCTGTTTCCGCACCTGAGCGTACTGGACAACGTGCTGCTGGCACCGCGCTACCACCGCCAGCCGGGCGAGCCGGCGCTGCGCCAGACCCGGGCCCTGCAATTGCTCGACAAGGTGGGCCTGCTGGCGCACCAGCACAAATACCCGCACCAGCTCTCCGGCGGCCAGCAGCAACGGGTGGCCATTGCCCGGGCGCTGGCCATGTCGCCTGACGTGATGCTGTTTGACGAACCGACCTCGGCACTGGACCCTGAACTGGTTGGCGAGGTCTTGAAGGTGATCCAGGAATTGGCGCAGGAGGGCATGACGATGGTGATCGTCACCCACGAGATGGACTTTGCGCTGACCATCTCCGACCGCGTGCTGTTCATGGAAAACGGCCGCGTGCAACTGGATGCTTCGCCCCGGCAGATCCGGGAGGCCACCGCAACCGACGCCGCTACCCTGCGCGTGCGCCGCTTCATGGGATTGGATGCTTGAGATGACTACGACACCCGATGAACTCGTCCTGCGCCGCGACCTGGCGGCCGCTTACCGGCTGGCCGCACTGTTCGGCTGGGATGACACGCTCTACACGCACTTTTCGGTGCGGCTGCCGCGTGCGGACAACGCGGCCCCCGAGGAGGACCGTTTCCTCATCAATCCTTTCGGGCTGATGTTTGACGAAGTGCGTGCCAGCGACCTGCTGGTGGTGGACCTGCAAGGCCGCGTGGTATCGGGCAAGGCCGACTACAACGTCGCCGGCTTCACCATCCACAGTGCCGTGCACATGGCGCGCGAGGATGCCCACTGCGTGCTGCATACCCACACGCTGCCCGGCATGGCCGTGGCAGCCTGCGAGCAGGGGCTGCTGCAGCTCAACCAGATCAGTACCGAGTTCCACCAGCGGGTCGGCGTGCATGCCTATGAGGGCGTGGCCTTCGATCTGGATGAACGTACACGCATCCAGCAATCGCTGGGCAACAACATCGCCTTGCTGTTGCGCCACCATGGCCTCTTGTCAGTGGGGGCCACGGTGGCCGATGCGTTTGCGATCATGTTCTACCTCAATCGCGCGTGCGAGATCCAGATGGCTGCCGCGCAAATGGCCACAGTCGCCGGACCGGTTACCGAGATTGCCGCGCACTTGAGCCAGCACGCCTGCGAGCAGCTGCAAAGCGTCGAACATGAGCGCCAGATCCTGTGGCAAGCCTGGCTGCGGCGCCTGGACCGACTGGATCCTTCCTACCGCGACTGAGGGCCACGCCATGCCGACCTTGTTGATTTGCAGCGCGACCGATGACCTCAGCGACCTGCACGCGGTGTTTCGTGAAGAGGCCGCGCGCCGCATGCCGGAGCTGCAAGTGCGGCTGTGGCCGGACCTGCCCGATGCGGGCGATGTGGAGGCGGTCGCCGGCTGGTATCCGCCGGCCGGGGTCATCGAGCGCTTGCCCAATCTGCGCCTGATTTCTTCCATTGCAGCCGGAGTCGATCATGTGCTCGGCGCTGCGCGGGCTCACCCTCTTGTGCCGGTGTGCCGCATCGTTGATCCCGCGCTGG
This sequence comes from Herbaspirillum sp. 1130, assembly GCF_017833835.1. Lineage (NCBI taxonomy): Bacteria > Pseudomonadati > Pseudomonadota > Betaproteobacteria > Burkholderiales > Oxalobacteraceae > Herbaspirillum > Herbaspirillum sp. 1130. The sequence goes on along the minus strand of NZ_JAFICQ010000001.1, from coordinate 1,387,876 downwards.
CGGCAGGAATGGCCGAGTACGTCTTGTGGGCCGTGCTGTATTACCACCGCGCGCTGGACCAGGCGCTGCAGCAGCAGGTACAGCGCGTGTGGAAGATCCCGACGCAAAAGCCGGCGCATCAGACCCATGTCGGCCTGATGGGGCTGGGTGCTCTGGGGAGCCATCTGGCCGGGGTGTTGCGAGGCCAGGGTTTCACTGTCAGTGGCTGGTCGCGTTCCGTGCATCACATCGATGGGGTTAGCACCTGTGCCGGTGACGATGCGCTTCATGCATTCCTGCAGGCACCCGATATCGTGGTCTGCCTCTTGCCGCTGACCGATGCCACCCGCAAGCTGCTGGGGCGCGACGTATTTGCGGCGATGAAGCCGGGTGCAGCGCTGGTGCATTGCGGCCGGGGAGAGCATCTGGTGGAGGAGGACCTGCTGGAAGCACTGGACCGGCAGCATTTGCGCGGGGCCGTGTTGGATGTCTTTGCGCAGGAACCGTTGCCCGCATCCAACGCGTTGTGGTCGCACCCGCGCGTGGTGGTTACGCCGCATATGGCGTCGAGTGCGCAGCCTGAGGTGATCGTCGGACAGATTCTGGACAATTTGCAGCGGGTACGCAGCGGGCAGCCTGTGCTGAATGGTGTTGATCGCGGTCTGGGGTATTAGGGCCTACCGGAAAGCTGCCTCACCTGAATACGTGAACATGCAGTCCATGGGCCGGCCTGCGCCCATGGACCCGGCAACATCACTCAGGGTTGCGGAATCAATTGCGGCGACACCTGTTGCGCATGAGCCGCAAACAGGTGTTCGGCATCCAGTGGTAGCAGATAGCCTTCCTGCACCAACTTGTCGCCAGCGGCCTTGATCTGCGCGGCATAGTCTGCCCGGCCATGGTAGCGCTGGTCGAGTGCAGGCCGGGGATCACTGCTGCTCCTGCTCGCACCACTCACGGCGAAAGGAATTGCGCTGCCCAGCGAAGAGCAGGTTTCCCCTTGCGCGTGGCCGCCGGCGCGCAGGTTCCATCCCGTGTAAGTAGCCAGTGGTACTGCCACTTCCGGCTGGGCGATGCCGCCCAGCTCATTGCCATCGGCATCAACCTTGGGCACCAGAATGCGGTAGGGCCGCGTGACATCCACGACCGGGATGGCGTTGCGATAATCGGTGACGGCCAGCGGATTGTGGATGCCGCTGTAGGCCAACTGCAGTGGGGTTGGCGTGACTGTCCCCGAGGAGTCGGCCAGTGGTACCAGTACGTTGTCCAGTGCAGGGAAACCAATCGAGGCCTGGTCCGGCGTGACCGCCGTGCCGCTGGCCACCGTGGGGTAGCGCGAGGGTGGCGGCAACCGGTCTTTCGCCAGCCAGTTTTCCATCGCCGGAATCATGGCGCGCAGCACGGGAGCCTGCGTTACGGGGCTGGCCGGGAACTGGCACATGCTGTCCTTGCCGTTCCGCTTCACCACGCCATTCCTGATGCCGGCTCCGCCCGCGTGCTGGGTGCCTGAGATCAGGTAATAGCGCACGTTGTCCGGCAAGATCAGATCCTTGCCCGCGCCGTCGGTCACCACCAGTGCACCGCGTCCTCCCCACCATTCAAAGCTGCCATCGATCTGCATGATCTTCGGGCAAGTGGCGCTGGCAGTGCATCGCTTGAGCAAGCCATCGGTGACGCCACTGACGGGATCTTTCATCACGTTGTAGGCGAAGGGAAACTGGTCGCCCGGCATCCAGTGTTCTTCATGGCCCTTGGACCAGCGGCCTGGCTGGGAAAAGCGTTCATTGATCCAAGTGCGGCGTCCGCCCGGGATGATGGCCATCATGCCGTCGAAGACCTTGTTGCCCTGCGCATTCTTGTTGAATCCCATGTAGAGGAAGTCGCGCATGAAGCGGCCCGACTGTGAAATACCTTCACCGATAGTCAAGTCAACATTGCGCTTGTCGCGCGCCGTGCAGGACTGTTGTTCGACGCAGGCGGCGTTCTTCATATCGTTGAGGGGATTGGCCGTGCCTCTGGCATCGGCAGGCGCATCGCGCAGGAAGCTCACCAGGTCGCGGACCGCGGCAAAGCCGATCGCCATCACCTTGGGATGGGCGGCGGGATAGACGAAGCTGTAGATGCTGCCCTGGTCGGCGGGCACGGTCCCGCCTGCGGGGCCGGGGACTGCAGCGGGCGGAGTGAAGACCACGTTCACGCTGCCGTCCGCCTTGGGTTCGTAATGCCAGTCGGTCACCGGCGCAGAAGGAGCCTGGTAATCCTGCTGGCCCTGCGCATTGCGCCAGGTCTGGCGCACGGTGAAACTCACTTGCGATTTGTCGCGCAGGGAGGCAGGTGCGTACGAGAGTTTGAATTCGTTGTTTCCCTGATGGAAGTCGGGGATGTATTCTTCGCGGCTCAGACCGGTGATGGCGGAACCATCCTTGTTCGTGACCACCGGGAATTGTGTGCCCAGTGCGCCGTCGATGGCCGCGCCCGATTGCTTCAGATCACCCTGCCATCCACTCCAGACGATGGTGTAGCCGGCGCGCAGCAGGGAAGGGTAGGTGTCGCCGGGAGCCGGGCCGTTGCGCAGGGATTTGCCGCCGATGAAGAATTCCTCGGCCAGCTTGCGGCCACGATTGGCCACGTCATAGAAGAGCACGCGACGTGCCTGGGTCGCCGACTTCGGACGCAGGATCACGAAGTCGGTCGTGTAGGAACCGTAGCCATGGGCGTCTCTGGGGGCCTTGTCGAGATCGGTGATGCTGGCATTGTCCGGGTGAAGCGGATTGAGCTTGCCGTGCACGACGCCCGAGATCAACTGGTAGGGGCCGGCCGCACCGGCTGGCGTTGCGCCACCGAAGGCATCGGCGGTCTGGGTGATTTCAAGCTGGTCGATGTAGCCGGACGGCCTGGCAGGTGAGTTGGCGGCGAGCGTCTGTCCCGTGGCTGCCGTGCCAGCGACGAGGGCCAGCAAGGTGAGGGTGGTTTTCATGGTCTCCGTGATTTTGTGGGAACGAGGAAGACCAAGCCTACCGCAAACTGGGATGACGGGTTTTTATCGCTAGCGTCACCTTCGGTGATTTCATCTTTATGGAATACAGACTCAAGGGAAAGATGATTGATCAGTTCTGTGAGTGACGTCGCCGATAAGTTTTCTGCTGGTGACGCGAGAGAAGTTGAGTGCGTATCGAGCTGAGCAATAGTTTTGTGCAAACAGGTGTACGCGCCGTGCAATGGCAGGTCCTTGATACCCGGAAGCGAAAGCATTTGAAGACGCCGGTTACACTATTGCAATGAGCTTCGGCGCAGTCTTTGGTAATCCAAGGAGCTTGATGAGTGTCAGTATCGGGACAGCTTGATTGTCACTTCTGGACGCGTAAAAAATGGGGATGTGGTGACATGGTAAAGCGACCTCAGAGGCAGAAGTCTGATGGCCGCTGAATAGAGTGCTGCTTAACCGGCAGCGATATAAAGATGAAATTTACCAATTGGATCAAAAATAAGTCATCCCTGATTTCAGGGATGCATGATCGCGGCTATAGATTATGTGCGTCCGATGATGAAAATCAGTGTATTTTCTATCCGGAGATCAGGCTAAAAATTTTTCCAAGAATAACGCTTTCGCAATGGGATGAGAGCACCTTTCGAAGCGCAATAATTTTATGCTCACGAGATGTGGCTGAAGAATTTCGTGAAAAAGATTTGTGGCTTGATGAGATGCCAGGTTTGGAAGGGAATTCGATTGGGGTATTGTCCGTGGAGCTGCTATGGCTGCGTTGGAACAACAACCCGGACTTGATGCAAAACTACCGCGATGATTATCGGAAATCATTTGAATCTGGATGCATGAGATTTTTTGAAGACTTGGATACATTCGGAATTCCATTCATTTCTTCGCTATCGAGGCCTGATCAATTGGCGAATGCCCTCGAAAATATTGATGAATATCCGGCTAACATAATGCAGGGGGGAAAGCCGAGATCGGCTGATCCATTTATCTATTCGGCTATTTTGTCCATGCGCAATGGTGAAATCGCTCAGGCGAAAGAGGCCCTGAAAAAAGGTGAGCTGAAATATGCATGTGTTAACCCCGATATCGAATGGCAGCACAGACGATCCTTAAATTACAAAGAGAGAATGCGTCGAATTTTGCGAACGTAAGGAAATAGGCTGTGCCGCTCGATTGGCAGCGACATGGCTTTCATTCGAAAAAGCGGCATGACGCGTGTTTTCCGTGCTGGAATTAAAAGCTCCCTCGGGAGCAGATCTTGAGAAGACGTTCCTCAGGCGCAGAAAATATAGCTGAAACGGAATATTGCCCGGCTAGCATCGTGCAGATACAGCTACCCGGATCTCCAGGAATGCGAACACATGAACACGTTTGATCAACGACTTATCACTCTGATTCGTCAGCTCATTTCATGGCTAGTCGCGGGTGATTACGAAGCGGCCCAGTGCCGTTCACGTGGTATTCGCCTTTCCGCCGACCTGATGCGTGATGCTGTCTTGAGATACGGTGGGACGTTGGTTATTCCGCCCGACACTGCATTCGCCGGTATCGATGCGATTGAAGTCAGGAATGCCGCTAGCCCAACCTGGTCTGTTCGCTTTGATCTTTGGACGGCTGAGGAGGGCCGGTCTGACCTCTCGTTGGAATGCACGTTAATCGACCGCGGTGCAGGGCGTATTGATTTGGAGATTGATAATTTGCACTCGCTTTGAGCTTGATCCTGCCGCGAGACACAAGATGAGATGGAGTTAGCCGTCGAGTAACTGGATGTCGCTCCCTACAATGCCTTGACCAATAGCTGTCGAGATTTTACTGCAGCGCAGTTCAACTATATAAAGCAGAGATTCTTCGGGCTCGCTCCGAGGGACGCGATTCCAAATTTTAGGCGGTCGATATGCAACATTCTCTTTGCCGATTGGTTTTCCTGATGGTCTTATTTTTCATATTGCCGGGATGCGATGGAGAGAGTCCCTTGAAAGAACTGCCATCACAGGTGATCCTGGAATCATATGCGCCCAACGGAGAATTGATTTCGAAGCGCATACTCCCGATGGATGATGCTGTTTATCTGAACTTAATTTCTTTTTTTGAGATGCAGCGTGTCGGCTGGAAGGTCAATGTCACTTCATATAAGACAGCACCCTTCATTCTGAGAGCCAACAACACTATTATTCGTTGCTATCAAGACTTGATGGTTATTGATACTGTTGACTCTGGTAGCTCGAAGTCTGTTAAAAAGGTTGTGCCAGGCTTGTTACTAAAACTTAGCTTGCGTGTGGAATAGTCCGGGCTAAACAAGATAACTCGTTAGAAAGTAGCTATGCATATTCGTGCATTTGTAGAAATATTTGGGCTTGGTGCCCACGGAGGACCTCGGTCACGTCCCGCGACCCCGTCCGGCCTTGCAAGGCGCGCAGGCGCCTTGCTCGTGGACCCCAAAATACAAAAGGCCGACTGACTTTCGTCAATCGACCTTTTCTATTTTGGTGCCCACGGAGGGACTCGAACCCCCACACCTCGCGGCACATGGACCTGAACCATGCGCGTCTACCAATTCCGCCACGTGGGCCTTCTGCAAATGCGTTCAAACTGCATTGCTTGAAAGAGGCTGCATTCTAAGGGCAAACTTTTAAGTTGTCACCTGTTTTTTTAAGTTTTTTATTCTTAAAAAACTAAGTAAAAAAAGACTGCTCAAGAATGAAGCGAGCTACTAAAAACTAACAATTTGAAGAGATAGTTTTCAAAGAAACCATCAGCAAGTAAAACTATTTTCCAATCCAAGAAACGCAAAAGGCCGGTTGATTTTCATCAACCGACCTTTTATGTCTGGTGCCCACGGAGGGACTCGAACCCCCACACCTCGCGGCACATGGACCTGAACCATGCGCGTCTACCAATTCCGCCACGTGGGCCTTCTGGCATCAGCGGTGACTTGCTGTGCTTGAAAGAGGCTGCATATTAAGGCCTATCAGGCTGATGGTCAACACCTAATTGAGAAATTTTTTATTATTTTTTCTCCAGCCCCGTCACATGCAACAGATCAAGCGCATCAGCCCCCCAGATAAGCCTCCACCACCTTAGGATTGCCCAGCAGATTCGCACCGCTATCCTCCAGCACAATCTTGCCCGTCTCCAGCACATAGCCGCGTTGCGCAATGCGCAGCGCCTGGCGCACGTTCTGTTCCACCAGCAGCACGGTCATGCCGGTCTTGTTGATCTCCTGCACGATGCGGAAGATTTCCTGGATGATCAACGGGGCCAGCCCCATCGATGGTTCATCCAGCAACAAGACCTTGGGCTTGGCCATCAGCGCACGCCCAATGGCCAGCATCTGCTGCTCACCACCCGAGAGATTGCCCGCCAGTCCGGCCGCACGGTTCTTCAAGACCGGGAAGAGGGAATACACCCACTCCAGATCACGCGCCACGCCGTCCTTGTCCTTGCGCGTATAAGCGCCCAGGGCCAGGTTCTCTTCGACGGTCAGCGTGGTCAGCGTCGCACGGCCTTCGGCCACCTGCACCACGCCGGATTCGACGATGCGGTGCGGCGACATCTGCAGCAGGTCCTGCCCGTTGAGCAGCACACGGCCACGCTGCGCCTTCACCAGGCCGGAGATGGCCAGCAGCGACGTGCTCTTGCCGGCGCCATTGGCACCGACCAGCGCGGTGATCTCGCCTTCGTTCAGGGACAGGCTGATGCCCTTGACCGCTTCAATGTGGCCATAGGCCACCGCCAGGTCCTCGACCTGCAGAATGGGTTGCTTGTTGCCGCTGGCGCTCATGCTTCTTCCTTGCCGAGATAGGCCTCGATCACTTCCTGGTTGTTCTTGATCTGGTCCGGGGTGCCCTCGGCGATGATCTTGCCGAAGTTCAGCACCGCGATGCGCTCGCACAGGCCCATGACGAAACGCATGTCATGCTCGATCATGAAGATGGTGAAACCGCGCGCCTTGATGTTGACGATCTCGCTCATCAGCTCGGTCTTCTCGGCCGGGTTCATGCCGGCCACCGGCTCGTCCAGCAACAGCAGCTTGGGCTTGGTCGCCAGCGCACGCGCGAACTCCAGCTTGCGCTGCTCGCCATAGGACAGACTGTCGGCCAGCATGTGCGCCTTGTGATCCAGGCGCACCCAGGACAGCAGTTCCAGTGCACGTTCGCGCGCTTCCTGCTCGGCCTTGCGGAAGCCGCCGAGGTTGAAAAGCATGCTGGCCACGCCATAGTTCAGGTGCTCGTGCATGCCGACCACCACGTTCTCCAGCAACGTCATTTCCTTGAACACGCGGATGTTCTGGAAGGTGCGGGCAATGCCGCGCTCGGTGATCTTGTGCGGGGCGACGGCACCGATGTCGTCGTCATTGAAACGGATGCTGCCGGAGGAGGCGCGCAGCAGGCCCGTGATGAGGTTGAAGACCGTGGTCTTGCCGGCACCGTTGGGGCCGATCAGGCCGAAGATCTCGCCTTCCTTGACGTTGAAGTTCACACCCTGCAGCACTTGCAGGCCGCCGAAGTTCTTGCTGATGTCGTTCAGTTGTAAAAGCATTACTTCACCTTCTTCTCAGCGTTGCGGCCCAGGAAGGCGCGGATGCGGCGCGGGTCCCAGATGCCCTTGGGCAGGTACAGCACCACCAGGATCAGGATCAGGCCATTGATGGCCAGGCGGAAGTCCTTGAAATGACGCAGCACTTCCGGCAGCAGCGAAAGAATCGTCGAGCCGATCATCGGACCGATCAGGTTGCTGGTGCCACCGAAGACGGCCATGGTCAGGATGTCGACCGCGTTCTCGAAACCATAGTTGTTGGGGCCGATGGTGAAGGTGAAGTGCGCGTTGAGGCCACCGGCCACACCCGCAATGGCAGCACCGATGACGAAGGCCAAGAGCTTGTAGCCGGCCACGTTCACGCCCATCAGGCGCGCTGCGACTTCATCTTCCTTGATGGCTTCGAAGGCGCGGCCGGTCTTGGAGCGGCGCAGGCGGGCCAGCGCATAGATCGTCACGCCCAGCAGCAGCACGATGTGCCACCACTCGGTGATCGGCGGGACGCCATTGAGGCCCATCGGGCCGCCGGTGATCTCCAGGTTGAGGACGATCACGCGGACCACTTCGCCAAAGCCCAGCGTGGCCATGGCCAGATATACGCCCGACAGACGCAGTGTCGGGATGCCGATCACCAGCGCCACCAGCGAGGGCAGCACGCCGCCGGCGGCCAGCGCGATGGGGAAGGGCATGTCGAACTGCATCGTCAACAGCGACGCGGTGTAAGCACCGATGCCCATGAAGGCCGCATTGGCCAGCGACAGCAGGCCGCAGGACAGGGTGACGTAGATCGAGAGTGCCAGCATGGCGTTGACGCCGATGCTGAAAATGACTGTGTTGTAGGTGGCCCAGAAGCCATCCCACCATTCCATGAAGCCCATCTTATGCCTTCCTTTCCAGCACTTTGCCGAACATGCCGGAGGGTTTTACCAGCAGGATCAGGAACAGGAGGCCGAACGCCACCGCATCGCGGAAGTCGCTGGAGATATAGGCCACCGTCAGCACCTCGGCAAAGCCGAGGAAGAGGCCGCCGATCATGGCGCCACGGATATCGCCCATGCCGCCCAGGATGATGACGGCGATGCCCTTGTGCAGCATCGGCTGTCCCATGAAGGGCGAGATCGCATTGAAGGACACGCCCACCAGCACGCCGGCCGCGCCACCCAGGGCCGCTGCAGCGAAGGAGGTCAGCAGGAACAGGCCTTCGACGTTGATGCCCAGCAGGTAAGCCGCCTTGGGCGACTCGGCGATGGCGCGCAGCGCGCGGCCGAGCTGGGTCTTGCGCATCACGCCCAGCAGCACCACCATCAGCACGAAGGCGATCACGATGATCGCCACCTGCACGGCGGTGATGTGCAGGTTGCCCAGGCTCACGCTGTCTTCGGGGATGGTGCCCTGGGGGAAGCGCTTGTTCTCGGCACCGAAGATGCCCTGCGAGATGTTGGTGATCATGATGGCCACGCCAATGGTGGCGATCATGGGGATCAGGTGGGGCGCATTTCGTTTGCGCAGTGGCTTCAGGACCAGCACGTCGATGATGAGGCCGAGGGTGCCGGTGGCCACCATGGCCAGCAGCAGCGCCACCCACAGGGGCAGGGCCATCTGCTCCACCAGCAGCAGGGCGGCATAGCTGCCCAGCATGAAGATGGCGCCGTGCGAAAGATTGATCACGCCCAGAACGCCAAAGACCAGCGTGAATCCGAGCGCGAAGAGCGCGTACACGCTGCCCAGCGAAAGGGCATTGATGAGCTGTTGTTCTAACATTGGAACCTGCGATAGGTGATGGGAGACCATGCGCCGCGCCGGCAAATTTGCACGACCGTGCATGCTGCGCGGGGCCCTCCCTCGTTGCGTCGTAGTGCCGGGTTCAACTCGCCCGCGTCATGCGGCAGTTGGTGGTTCCCCGTTCCGGCCTGGCGATTTGCTTCATATCCCCTCCCAAGCGGGCAGCCGGCGGTTGTTGCCGGCTGCGCCCGGGTGAGCGTCGCTTGCGGGTGGCTTGCCGGTTGCCCGGCAGGCCACCCAGCCTGCGTCACACGGCGTGCTTACTTCAGCAGGACGAACTTGCCGCCCTTGGCGATGTTGACGATGGCTTCCTGGTCCGCATCGAAGCCGACCTGCTTGCCTGCCACCGCCGGTGCTGCACGGAAGGCGAACTTGCCGGTGGCGCCGTCGATCTTGACTGCCGGCAGTGCAGCGCGCAGGGCATCACGGTCCTTGGCCAGGTTGCCGGAGAGCTTCACGCTCTTGATCGCATCGGCCATGATGTACATGGCGTCATAGGCTTGCGCGGCGAACTGGTCAGGGTCGGAACCGAACTTGGCCTTGTAGGCGGCAATGAACGCCTTGTTGGCCGGGGTCTGGTTCTCGGCCGACCACGGGCTGCCCATCAGGGTGTTGTCACCGGCATCCTTGGCGATCTCGAACAGCTTGGGCGAGTTCAGGCCGTTGCCGCCGATGAAGGGCTGCTTCATGCCCAGCGCGCGGGTTTGCAGGATGATGTTGGCGGCTTCTTCAGCCAGGCAGGAGCAGACGATGGCGTCCGGGTTGCCGGCCTTGATCTTGGTCAGCTGGGCCTTGAAGTCGACGTCGCCCTTGGCATAGGCCTCGGTGGTGGTGACGGGGATCTTCTGCTGTTCCAGGGTGGCCTTGAAGACGTCGTAGCCGGACTTGGTGAAGGCGTCGTCGTTGCCGTAGATCACGGCGACCTTCTTGATGCCGAAGTGCTTCACGGCGGCCTTGACGGTGACGGGCAGCACGTCGGCTTCCATCACGGAATTGCGGAAGGTGAAGGGACCCATGGCAGTGATGCCGTCAGCGGTATTGCTGGTGCCGAACACCACGACCTTGGCGGCGTTGGCGATCGGGTCGGCAGCGAAGGCCGAGTTCGACAGGGTGGGGCCGAAGACGGCCAGTACCTTGTCCTGGAAGATCAGCTTCTTGAAGACGTTGATGGCTTCTTCCTTCTTGCCTTGTTCGTCTTCGATCACCAGGGCCAGCTTGTCGCCGTTGACGCCGCCCTTGGCATTGATTTCTTCGGAAGCCAGCGTGAAGCCGTTCTTGATGGCCACGCCATACTTGGCGGCCGGGCCGGTCAGGGCTTCGGCCACGCCCAGCTTGATGTCGGCGGCCAGTGCGGCCGAGGACAGGGTGGCACCGATCAGCAGGGCCGGAATGGTCTTGAGCATGGTATTGAATTGCATCGAGTTCTCTCCTCAGTTAGATATTGTAGAAATCGTCCGCATCACGGAGCGCCGTGCGCAACAGCGCGGCGCGACGTCATGTGGCGATTCCTTCATCGAGGATGATGCAAAAGACGCCCGGGATGGCCGGGACTTGTGCTCCATCCTCTGAAGACCGTTGTGTGGTCTCTTTCGATACAGCCGCCACAGCATACCCGAAAAGGCAGGCTGCGCCAGCGATTACAACCCGCTGCAACGCGCCCGGGTAGGGCGCGCCACAGCGGCATGCGAATGTCGTCCGGCCAGCGGACGAGGGTGGTGCGAGATGGTACTTAGTTCAGTTCCTTGCGCAGTTGCGCAATGGCTGCACGCACCTGGTTGGGTGCGGTGCCGCCGATGTGGTCACGTGCGGCCACCGAGCCTTCGAGCGTCAACACGGCAAACACGTCTTCGCCGATCAGCCCGGAGAAGGCACGCAGGTCGTCCAGCGACAGGTCGGCCAGGTCGCAGCCCTTGTCCACGCAGGTCCGCACCGCGTGCGCCACGGCTTCGTGGGCGTCGCGGAAGGGCAGGCCCTTCTTGACCAGGTAGTCGGCCAGGTCGGTCGCCGTGGCGTAGCCCTGCAGGGCGGCGGCACGCATGGCTTCGGGCTTGACGCTGATGCCGCGTGCCATGTCGGCGAAGATGCGCAGGGTATCGGTGAGCGTGTCGACGGTGTCGAACAGCGGTTCCTTGTCTTCCTGGTTGTCCTTGTTGTAGGCCAGGGGCTGGCCCTTCATCAGGGTCAGCAGAGCGATCAGGTGGCCGTTGACGCGGCCGGTCTTGCCGCGTGCCAGTTCGGGGACGTCCGGGTTCTTCTTCTGCGGCATGATGGACGAGCCGGTGCAGAAGCGGTCGGCGATGTCGATGAAGCCCACGCGCGGGCTCATCCAGATCACCAGCTCTTCGGACATGCGCGAGATGTGCGTCATCACCAGGGCAGCAGCGGCGCAGAATTCGATGGCGAAGTCACGGTCCGAGACGGCGTCCAGCGAGTTGCGGCACACGTCGTCAAAGCCCAGGGTCTTGGCCACGCGCAGGCGGTCGATCGGGAAGGTGGTACCGGCCAGGGCAGCCGCGCCCAGCGGCAGGCGGTTGATGCGCTTGCGGGCGTCGATCATGCGTTCGGCATCGCGGCCGAACATCTCGACGTAGGCCAGCACGTGGTGGCCGAAGGTGATCGGCTGCGCCACCTGCATGTGGGTGAAGCCCGGCAGGATGGTGTCGGCGTGCTGCTCGGCCAGGTCCAGCAGGGCCAGGCGCAGATCGCGCAGCAGGCCGATGATGTCGTCGACCGCACCGCGCATGTAGAGGCGGATGTCGGTGGCCACCTGGTCGTTGCGCGAACGGCCGGTGTGCAGGCGCTTGCCGGCGTCGCCGACCAGTTCGGTCAGGCGCTTTTCGATGTTCAGGTGGACGTCTTCCAGGTCCAGCAGCCATTCGAACTGGCCGGACTCGATTTCACCCTTGATCTGGGCCATGCCGCGCTGGATCTCGGCGTAATCGGCCGCGCTGATGATGCCCTGGTGGGCCAGCATCTCGGCATGCGCCAGCGAGCCCTGGATGTCGACCTGGGCCATGCGGTTGTCGAAGAACACCGATGCGGTATAGCGCTTGACGAGATCGGAGACGGGTTCAGAAAAGCGAGCCGACCAGGCTTCGCCCTTTTTAGCAAATTGGTCTGTCATATAGGGAATTCCGGAGAATGGGCGATTATAGCAAGCACAACTGCGCCAAGCCACGGCCATGCAGCCCGAAATGCTGCGGCACGCGGATTTTTCGCATTTCATCACCAGCCTGTCGCACGCTTTTTTCATCCGTTCCCAGCGGGTGGTTTGGAAAAGCTTTTCTCGACATCAAAGCAAGCGAAGTTTCCAGGTGGCATCATTTTTGCTTGTTGTTTTTGCGCAAGCTCTGCTGAGACGCTAAAAAGCCGTGGGCTACTGACATTTGCTGACGCTATACTCAGGGTGCGATGACTGATCCGGGGGAAGTTCTGCAGGTTTCCGGAGAAGATCAGGGCTGCCAGCCACGGCGCAGCCAGGATGATGCCGGCACCGGCCGGTGTCGTGGGGGCATCGTCCAGCTGCACAATGCCAAGGGGGTGGTCCTGTCAAGCGCTCAAGCGAGATGTATGGGGGTCGTCTTACAGGAGAGAAGCATGAATTTGGAAGCACTGTTTCAGCAGCAAACTGCCTTGCCGAGCATTCCCAAGGTGGTGCAGGAAGTCATCGAAAGTTTCAACAACGAATCGGTCTCGATTGAAGAGATCGCCAAAAAGCTGGCCGCAGATCAGGTTCTGAGCGCGAAGATCCTACGCCTGGCCAATTCATCCTATTACCACGTCTCGCGCACCATCGGCACCGTCGACGATGCAGTGCTGATGCTGGGGTTCATGACGGTTCGTACGCTGGTGGTGAGCACCGGCATGGCCGGCAGTTTCAAGAAGCTGCCCGGTGTGGACCTGAAGCTGTTCTGGCGCTACAGCCTCGATACGGCCATCGTCGCCAAGTGGCTGGCCAAGCAGAAGCAGGTCAAGCTCAATTCCGATTTTGCCTTCACGGTGGGCTTGATGCATGCCATCGGCCAGCTGGTGATGCACGCCGGCATGCCCGAGCAGGCGTTGGAGGTCGACAAGGTCGCCGGTCCCCTGGATGCGCGCCGCCTGGATGTGGAGCGCCAGTCCTTCGGTTACGACTTTGCCGATGTGGGGGCCGAGCTGGCACGCCGCTGGCGTTTCCCGGACGAGTTCGCCAAGGTCATCAAGGCCTTCCCGCAGCCGCTCAAGGGCGAGTTCGATCCCTTCGCCGCGGTCGTCCACCTGGCCGCCTGGCGTGCCCGTGCCGAGGAAAACAAGTACTCGGCCGACGAACTGGAGTCGACCTTCCCGACGGAGGTCGCCGCCAAGCTCGGGCTGAGCCTGGCCACCTTCACCGAGGACATGCCGCCGCTGGCCGAACTGGGCGAGGGCATGCAGGACCTGATCTCCTGAGCGGCCTGATCCGCCCCAACAGGGCAGGCCGGCGAGCGCCGAAGTACGGTGGTTTCCGGCCGATGTGAAGGAAAAGGACGTAAAAAACGACAATGCCGGCTCCCGCAAGGGGCCGGCATTGTCGTTGGTGAAGGGTACTGTCAAAACCCGGGAGGCGCGTGGCCGGCCCGGATCCTCAGTGTTTCGTCAGTAATTCAGCTTGGCGTCCAGGAAGTTGAGCATGGAGCGATACGCCTGGCTGCGCGCATCCGGGTTGCCGCCGCTGGTGACGCCTTCACCGCGCTTGCCCACGCCGGCCACATCCATGCGCACGTGCACCGGCAGGCCGGGCGCGTCGAAGTCGTGATAGGTATCGGGATAGAGGCGCAGGGCGATCTCGGTGTCGCTGCCCTTCATCTTCTCTTCGATGGCTTCGCAGGCCTGGGGCGGCGTCCAGTCATCGTTCTCGCCCATCAGGATCAGGAGTGGTGCGGCCGGTTTGAAGGGCTCGGTGGTCTTGGCGTAGGGGCGGCAATCCGGATAGAACGCCACGGCAGCGCGCGGCTGGATCTTGCGCACGGCCACGTCGGTTTCGGCCAGGTTGATCGAGGCCAGCAGGGTCGACGCGCCATGCGACCAGCCCAGCAGGGCGATGCGCTTCACATCCACATCCGGCTGCGAAGTCACCCAGTGCAGGGCGGCCTGCACGTCGTAGCGGCGGTTCATGGCGCTGACTTCGCGCTGGGCCACGGTGTCCTGGCAGGTGGAGCGGCGGCCGCGCGGGGTGAAGCTGTCCGGGAACAGCACGTTGTAGCCGGCGTCGCTGAGCACGCGTGCCATCGCCAGGTGGCGCGGCGTGAATTCCCCCTTGCCATCCTTGACCATGCTGTACAAGCCGCCGCAGCCATGCAGGGCGATCACGGTCGGTGCCGGGCCCTTGGTGGTAAGCGACTTGCGTGCCTTGATCCAGACGCCATAGAGCGCGGTGGCCTTGCCGCCCTTGCTGTCCACGCTGGTGAGCGAGACGCGGCGTGCTTCCAGTGGTGGCGGCGGTGCCGAATTGGGCGCGGCCTGCGCCCAGGAGCCGATCACGGCCAGCGATGCTGCAATGCAGAACGCAGCCAGCGGTTTTCCCCAATGTCGCATGATGTCTGATTCCCCGTAGTGATGCCAAATCGTTGCCCGACGGCCTTTCCCGTCAACGGGGAAAATGGTCGCTGAAGCAATAAGCTTCACGGATTGCAACGACTGTATGTATTTGAATTCTTCAGCTTGTATTTTACAAAAGCGAAGCGTCGTGCGGCAGGGAAGATTGGTTTTTGCGGTGCAAAAATCTGATCCATCACAAGAGCGCGCCTGCACCTGTGCGTCGCCTGCAACAGCTTGTCGCTTCGTCAAATGTCATATGAGCCATCTGTTATCGGCATGCAAACGCTGAACTTGAGACGGGGCGTCTCTGATACGTCATGCTTGTCAGTGCAGGAGGAGGGGAGGCTGGTGCGCCCGAGTCAGCATCGGGCGCGCCGGCCGGTCGCACGATGCTGCCGGGAACTTTCATCCGTGGCGGCATCGTGCCGGACGATCTCAAAGATCGATATTGAGGGTGATGGCGGCGTTGCGGCCCGGTTGCGCGGCGCGCTGGAACAAGACGGATTGCGAAGTGGTCAGGCCGCGTACCGTGGCGTAGTCCCAGTATTTGCGATCGGTCAGGTTGTAGATGCCGGCGTGCAGTGTCACATGCTGGTTCAGCTTCCAGTAGGTCGACAGATCCAGCAGCGCATAGCCAGGCACGTTGACGTAAGCGCCGCTGGTGGAATAGACCGAGACGTCGTCGGCGCTGGCACGCTTGGATTTCACGGCCGTCATGATCAGGCTGCCGCCGTAGCGGGCGCCGGGATCATCATAGGCCACACGCACGGTGCCCTTGGCGGGTCCCACCGAGTTGACCGAGCCACTGACACCGGCGTCATTGCGCGAACGGCCGGCTGATACTCCAGCGCTGCCCCCCAGGCTGTAGCCTCGCAGCGCACTGGCATAGGTCCCCAGGCGCAGTTGTGCGGAGACTTCTGCGCCGTAGATATCGACGTTGGCGATGTTCTGCAGGCGATATGCCAGCGACGTGCCGCTGTAGGTGGTGGTCTGGTAGTCGATGAAGTTCTTGTATCGGGTATAGAACAGCGAGCTGTTGAGGGTCAGGCCATCGATCAGCTCGCCCTTGGTCCCGAGTTCAAAGGCGTCGCTGGTCTCGTTCTTGAGGTCGGGATTGCCGAGGATGGCGTACAGGAAGGCCGAGCTGGCGTAGGTCGAGGAATCATAGGTTCCGGTTTTTTCTGCGGCAGTGGCCACGCGTACCCCGCGGCTGTATTGGGCAAAGAAGTCATAGCTCGGTGTGAGCGCATAGGCAAAGCGCAGGCTGGGGGCAAGCAAGGCCGTATGGTCTGCGCTGACCTCGCTGGCGGCACTGCCGACGTTGGCCAGGTAATGGCTCAGGTCGCCCGGCCGGGTTTGCCAGTATTCAGCCCGCAGGCCCGGCGTGAGCGTGGCGCGCGGAGAGAGGTGCCATTCGTCGCGGACGTAAGCCACCAGCTTGTTCGTGCGCGTCTGTGCCATGCGGTCCTTGCTGTAGGGATAGCCGCTGACCGAATTGCCGGTGGCGTTGGTGATGCGCGCTTCGGTCCAGGGACGCTGCTCGTCCGTGCTGGTGAAGGACAGGCCATAGAACAGTTCGTGCGTTCCCATGCGCTTGCTGGCGTCCGCGCCCAGTCCGACGCTGGTGGTGGCCAGATAGGTGTCGATGTAGCGGGTATAGCTGTTGGTGGAATTGGCAGCGATGGTGTAGTCCTCTTTCTTGCTGTCCTGATAGAAGGCATGTACGCGCAGCTTGTCGAAGGCGGCGATGCTGCCAGCCGCCGGGGTGTATTCATCCTCCACTTGCAGGCGATGACGACGGGTCGTGGAGTACTGCGTTGCACCGGCCGGATAGGCACTATAGGTGCTGCCGTCAAGATAGCGGTTGTCGGCACGATCATAGAGGTCCAGTGTCACGCCCAGCTTGTGGTGCGCCAGCCCTTCATAAAACGCCTTGAACAGCACCGCGTCGGAATGCCAGTTGTCACGGTTCGCATCGCTCACGTCCTTGGACCGGGTCAGTGCGCCATCGCGATTCGAATACAGGGCCAGCAGTTTCCAGTCGCCCATCTTCTGTGCCGTGGTCAGGGATTCTGCCCAGGCCTGGTCAGCGGAGGTGTAGCCGAGTTTGGCACCGAGATAGCTGTTCTTGCCGTCGCTCAGGTAGTCGTCCGGCGACCTGGTCTGGAAGGAGACGCGTCCGCCCAGGCCGGTGGCGCCATTTTCGCCGGAAGACGTGGTCCCCGAGATGATGTCGACGCGACGGAAGACCTCGGGGTCGATATAGTCGCGACCGATGCCCACGCCTGTGGCCTTGAGCCCATCCGGCAAGGGGACGGCCGCTGGCAGCTCGATACCGTCGACATCCAGTCCGACCCGGTTGCCCTCGACGCCACGGATGTTGTAGCCCGAGGTGCCGCTGCCGTCCCACAGGTTGGCGGCTCCGCTCAGTGCCGAAGGCGCGCTCACGAGAGGCTGGTAGCGGATCACGCCCGCCATGTCGGTGACCCCCGCATTCTGCAGGTCATCGGCGCTCAGGGATGTGCTGCGGGAGGCCCTGTCTGCTGTCACGCTGATCTGTGGCAGGGCGCTGTCGCGGCTGGCGTCCTCTGCGGCGTGAGCCGGGCTGATCATGAGCCCGGCCAGTGCCAGGTGGATGGAGATGGTCAGGACCCGCGGAACGGGACGCGCCAGGTTTTGCGCGGTCGTGCTGCGCGCGATTGCTGCAATCATTGCTTCCTCTTCTAGTCTTGTGTGCGCCGTCGGTATTGGCGGTGCGGCGGCGTGATGGGTCGTCGACTGGCTGACGCTGTCTTCATCGATACCGGCGGGTGGACTAGAACAAGTGGCTGGCTAAATCTGAATCAATTCATCTCTCGCAGAGAGGTCGCGATTTTAAAATTAAGTTTTTGCAAAGGCAAAGCAATTGATAATCATTTGCAATTAGAATGTGCTGGTCCGAGTCGGGTGTGTCCACGTCGGTTTGTTTTTGATCAATCGTCCACGCCATGACTACTTCCACTTCACTTGCCATCCCTGCCTCCCCGTCCACCTCAACCGAAACCGTTCCCGTTCCTGCCGCCGCCCCGGAGCTGGATCGCGCCGCGGCGTTGAAAGAGGCTACCCGCGCGGCCCACGAAGCGCTGGATGGGAGCATCATGCGTTTCAACCCCTTCGCATCGCTGCAGCGCTATGGCGGCTTCCTGCAGATGCAATACGCGTTTCATCGCGATGTAGCAGCCTTGTTCGAGGATGCTGCCTTGAACCGTCTGTTTCCAGATCTGCAGGCACGCTCGCGGCTGGCACAGGTAACGGCCGACCTGCAGGACCTGGGCTTGCCGCTTCCGGTGCTGTCGGCGCCGGTGTTTTGCGCGGATCGTTTCTCCCTGCCTGTGGCCATCGGCTGGTTGTATGTCGAGGAAGGATCCAACCTCGGTGCGGCGTTCCTCTACAAGATGGCGGCCGGGCTGGGCCTGGATGGCAACCGCGGAGCGCGCCACCTGGCGCCGCACCCGGAAGGCAGGGCCCCGAGCTGGCGCGGTTTCGTGGCCCAGCTCAACGCCATTGAGCTTGACGCGGTCGCGGAACAGCAGGTGATCCAAGGGGCGAGCGCTGCGTTTGCGCAGGTGACCTCGTATGTCGGTCGGTTCTGCCGCGCGCCACTGACGGAAAATGCGGCGTGACCGGGGGCACGACCGAGGCTGAACCGAAGCGCCTGACTCGTCACAGACTGGTGGCGTGGGCCTGGCTGCTGTTGGCCTATGCGAGCCTGGCGTTGGGTGTCATCGCCATTTTCATCCCGGGCTTGCCTACTACGGAATTCATCCTGCTCTCGGCATGGGCTGCCAGCCGTGGTTCGCCGCGTCTGCAGCGCTGGCTGGAGCAGCATCGCCTGTTTGGTCCGATGATCCACAACTGGCGCCATGGCCGTGCCGTGACGATACGTGCCAAGGCGACTGCCTCACTGACGATGACGCTCTGCCTGATCATCATGGCGTTGACCATCCAGCGCCGCTGGATCCTCCTGTTGGCGGCGCTGGGCATGGCAGTGGGGGCCGCCTGGATGTGGTCGCGTCCCGAGCCCGGTGGTGCGGGCACCGACGGGTCCAGAGACTGACAATGCGTTGAATCATAAAAAAATCCCCCGTTACGCGAAGGTATCCGGGGGATCGGGGCCCGTCCCTGATGATGGCAGGTCGGTCCCGTTGCGCAGCGTGAGGCTTCGCCGGCAGGCGTTGCAGTTTAGCCAGTATTGCGCAAGCCGGCGGCCACCCCGTTGATGGTGAGGTGGATGCCACGCTGCACGCGTTCTTCCGGCGCACGCTTCGCTGCAGCCGTAGCGCGGTGGCGCTTGATCAGCTCGACCTGCAGGTGGTTCAGCGGATCGAGATAGGCGAAGCGGTTCTTGATCGAACGCGCCAACAGCGGATTGCCGGACAGGCGTTCCTTGGTGCCGGTGATGGCCGAGAGCACGCTGCTGGTACGTTCATGCTCGCCGGTGATGCGGCCGAAGATCGTGGTACGCAGCTTGCGGTCCGCCACCAGTCCGGCGTAGCGCGAGGCCACGGCGAGGTCGGTCTTGGAGAGCACCATGTCCATGTTCGACAGCAGGGCGGCGAAGAACGGCCATTCCTTGCACATGGCGCGCAGGGTGGCCAGGCGTTTTGCGCTCTCCTTGGCGTTGCCGGCTTCTTCTAGCCAGCCCGCCACGGCGCTGCCAAAACCATACCAGCCCGGGAGCAGCAGACGGCACTGGCCCCACGAGAAGCCCCAGGGAATCGCGCGTAGATCCTCGATGCGCTGGGTCGCCTTGCGCGAGGCCGGGCGCGAACCGATGTTCAGTTGCGCGATCTCGGCGATGGGCGTGGCCGCGAAGAAGTAATCGGTGAAGCCCGGGGTCTCGTACACCAGGTTGCGATAAGCGCGATAGGCACGCTCCGACAGTTCTTCCATGACGCGCTCGAATTCGGCCAGCTTCCTGGCTTCCTTGCCATCGGTGGCGGCGGGCATCAGGCTCGCTTCCAGGGTGGCGGCGACCAGCAGCTCCAGGTTGCGGCGGCCGATTTCCGGATTGGAGAACTTGGAGGCGATGATTTCACCTTGCTCGGTCAGGCGGATCTGGCCGTTGACCGTGCCCGGCGGCTGCGCCAGGATGGCCTGGTAGCTCGGACCGCCGCCACGGCCGACGGTGCCGCCACGGCCGTGGAACAGGCGCAGCTTCACGCCGGCTTCATTGAACAGTTCCACCAGCTGGTTCTCGGCCTTGTAGAGTTCCCAGTTGGAGGTCAGGAAGCCGCCATCCTTGTTGGAATCCGAATAGCCCAGCATCACTTCCTGCAGCTTGCCGTGCTTGGCGATCAAGCCCTTGACCTGCGGGAGGGTCAGCCAGCCGCGCATGATCTCGGCCGCACAGCGCAAGTCGGGGATGGTCTCGAACAATGGAATGACCATCAGCTCCAGCTCGTGCAGCTGGTTGCCTTCGATGTGCAGCAGCCCCGTTTCCTTCTGCAGCAGCAAGACTTCCAGCAGGTCGGACAAGGTCTCGGTGTGCGAGATGATGTAGTTGCGGATCGCACGTTCGCCATAGCGGCGGCGGATTTCGCGCGCGGCGCGCAGGATGGTCAGCTCGGAGTTGGTTTCATCGGCGTACTGCAGGTAGGGCGAATACAGCAGGCGCGGCTTGGACAGTTCACCCAGCAGCAGGGCGATCTTGCGTTCTTCGGTCAGGCCCGCATAGTCGGCCTCTACCTGGGACTTGGCGAACAGCTCTGCCAGCACGCGCTCGTGCACGTCGGAGCTCTGGCGCATGTCCAGCGTGGCCAGGTGGAAGCCGAAGATTTCCACGGCACGCTTCAATCCGGCCAGGCGCGGCTTGACCAGCGCGGCACCGTGGTGGGCCTGCAGCGAGGCCACCAGCACCTCCAGTTCGGCCACGCATTCGGCCGGGCTGGCGTAGGGCGCAGCGGCGCCGATTTCCTGGCGCAGGATGTTGACCACGCCCAGCGAACGGGCCGTGGCGGCCAGGCGCGCGTAGATGCCGATGAGGGCACGGCGGTAGGGTTCGTCGGCGCGGTGCTCGGAGTGGTCCGGCGAGGCATCGGCCAGGGCCAGCAGTTCCGGGCTGGCCGCGACCATCAGGGTGGAGATGGACATCTCGGCCCCCAGCGTGTGCACTTCGTCGAGGTAGTAATCGAAGATGGTGGTGGACTGGCGCTTCAGCGCATGCTGCATGGTGGCGGCATTGACGTTGGGGTTGCCGTCGCGGTCGCCGCCGATCCAGCTGCCCATCTGCAGGTAGGGCGGCAGCTCCACGGCGCGGGTCTTGGCGCGCGAGGGGAACTGGCTGTCGATCTCGGCTTCGATGTCGTCATACAGCGCCGGCAGTTCGCGCAGGAAGGTGATGCGGTAGTAGGAGAGGGCGTTCTCGATCTCGTCCGCCACCGTCAGCTTGGTATAGCGCAGCATGCGCGTCTGCCACAGCGTGGCGATGCGTG
The DNA here is from genome assembly GCF_017833835.1 of Herbaspirillum sp. 1130. NCBI lineage: Bacteria > Pseudomonadati > Pseudomonadota > Betaproteobacteria > Burkholderiales > Oxalobacteraceae > Herbaspirillum > Herbaspirillum sp. 1130. Next base: position 1,366,555 of record NZ_JAFICQ010000001.1, on the reverse strand, counting down.
CGCGCAGCAGTTCGGTGTTGTGGCGCAGCTCGCGCGGGGTCAGCGGCAGGTCGCGTTCGGCCACCAGGCGGGCAATCTCGCGCTCGGCATCCAGGATGGACTTGCGCTGCACTTCGGTCGGGTGGGCGGTCAGCACCGGCGACACCAGGGCTTCCTTCAGGAAGCTGCGCACTTGTGCGCCCGAGACGCCGGCATCATCCAGGCGCGACAGCGCATAGGCCACGCTGCCGGGCTGGGCTTCGGAACCGGCCAGCAGGTGCGCGCGACGGCGGCGGTTGTGGTGCTGGTCTTCGGCGATGTTGGCCAGATGCGAGAAATAGGAAAACGCGCGCACCACCGAATTGGTCTGGTCGCGGGTCAGTTTCTTGAGCAGCTTGTCGAGCTCGGCACCGGCCTTGGCATCGGATTCGCGGCGAAAACGCACGGCGGTCTGGCGGATGGTTTCCACCACCTCGAAGACTTCATCGCCTTCCTGTTCCCGCACGACTTCGCCCAGCAGGCGTCCGAGCAGGCGGATGTCTTCCTTCAGGGGCGCATCCTTGTCGGTGCTGCGGGCGGGTTTGGTGACGGTCTTGCTGGCCGGGCTGCGCTTGGCGGCAGTGGTGGCGCGTGGCGTGGAAGGAGTGGAACGGGCACTGCGTGGTGTTGGATTTTTAGTCGCCATGATCAACGGTTGCTGCGGTTTTCGGAGGAGAAAGTCGTGCTTGTGGATCGGATTGCCGTGGGTGTGCGTGCTAGAATTTGCCTCGTTTTTGGTGTGCGTCTCGCTTCTGGTCGCTGTGATCGATGTGCGTTGCTGCTTGCCCTCGATCGCTTTTTTAATCGTATTGTTCAGTCTGGATGCGCCGGTCTCCTGCTTTCCTTGTCTCCTCGGCCGCGGGTGCCACGACTGAATCGGAAAGCCCGTCTTGAAAGAATTTCCTCCTTCCAACATCGTCATCGTCTCGCGTGAAAGCCGCCTCGCCATGTGGCAGGCCGAGTACGTGCGGGACCGTCTGGCCGCATTATATCCGCAGTGCAGCATCAATATCCTCGGAACCACCACCCGTGGCGACCAGATTCTTGATCGCGCGCTTTCCAAGGTCGGCGGCAAGGGCCTGTTCGTCAAGGAACTGGAAGTGGCCATGGCCGAAGGCCGCGCCGACCTCGCCGTGCACTGCCTGAAGGACATGCCGATGGACTTGCCCGAAGGCTTCGAGCTGGCCGCCATCCTGGAACGCGAAGACGCGCGCGACGCCTTCGTCTCCAATGACCATGCCTCGCTGGACGCGCTGCCCGATGGCGCCATCGTCGGCACCAGCAGCCTGCGCCGCCAGGCCATGATCGCCGCGCGCTATCCGCAACTGGTGGTCAAGCCGCTGCGCGGCAATCTCGATACCCGCCTGGCCAAGCTGGATCGTGGCGACTACGCCGCCATCATCCTGGCCGTGGCCGGCCTGAACCGCCTGGGCCTGAAGGCGCGCATCCGTTCCTTCCTCGATCCCGAACAAAGCCTGCCGTCGCCCGGGCAGGGCACGCTGGCCATCGAGATCCCCGAAGGCCGCGACGACATCAAACGCCTGCTGGCCCCCTTGCATGATGTGCCGGCCGCCGTGGTGTCGGCAGCCGAGCGTTCGGTCTCGCGCATCTTCGGTGCCAGCTGCCAGATCCCGCTGGCGGCCTACGCCACGCTGGACGGTGAGCGCCTGCACCTGCGCGCCATGATCGCCACCCCCGATGGCGCACAAGCCGCTGCCGCTGAAGCCGAAGGTTCGCCGGATGCGCCCGAGGCGCTCGGTGCGCAAGTGGCCGAGCTGCTCAAGTCGCGCGGTGCCGATGCGATTCTGGCGGCCTGCAAGGCCCAGGCTGATGCCGCTTCGGCCTGAGACAGCTGCACCGTTGCCGGTGGTCGTGACGCGGCCACTGCAACAGGCCGGCGGCTTTGCCGAGCGCGTGCAGCAGCTGGGCCGGCGTGCCGTGGTATTTCCGCTGCTGGCCATCGGCCCGGTCGAAGATGACAGCGAACTCAAGGCCACGCTGGCACGCCTGCACGACTTCGCGCTGGTGGTCTTCGTCAGCCCCAATGCCATCGATGCCGCCTTTGCCCATCTGCAGGGCTGGCCGCGTGATGTGCCCATCGGCATCGTGGGGGAGGGCAGCAGGGTGGCCTTGCGCGGGCATGGCGTCGATGGCGCCAATGCCACCATCTACGGCCCGCAGCGCGCCGACAAGATGGACTCCGAGGAATTGTTCAAATCCCTCCCGTTGGAACAATTGCGCGGCAGGCGTGCTCTGATCGTGCGCGGCCAGGCCGGCCGCGATTTCCTGAGTGAAGCTTTGCAACAACAGGGCGTGGAAGTCGAATTCCTTACCGCCTACCGTCGCCTGGCCCCCCAGCTGAACGCACAAAACCGCCTGCAACTGCTGGATTTGCTGGACGGTGGTGCCGACTGGGTCATCACCAGTTCCGAGGCCTTGCGCAATTTGCTTCACTTGGCAAGACTAGCCGGGGGCGAGGAACGTGTGGTAAAACTGCAACGACAACGCATCGTCGTCTCTCACCACAGGATCGCCGAGACCGCGCGGGAGCAGGGTTTCGTGCAGGTGGTCCTGACCGGGTCGGGAGATGAACGCCTGCTTGCCGCCCTTGTTCCACCCGCTCCCTGAGTGGCCGCGTAATTTGCCGCGTTACAATCCAGCCCATGAACGAACAGCAACCCACTCCCCAATTGCCGGAGCCTCAACCGCAAGCCAGCCACAGCGCTGGTGCTGCGGCCCCGCAGGCGTCCTATACCTTCACTCCCCCGGATGGCACGGCCGTGCTGCGCCGCCGCCAGCGTGCGCAGACCATCGTGCTGCTGCTGGTCATCGCCGGCCTGGGCGCACAGTGGTGGGTCTCGCATGCCGAACTGCGCGACCTGCGCAGCGAAGTGGCGCAGCGCCTGCAGAATGGCGACAACAGCAGCAATGAACTGAAGGGCGTGCTCAAGGCCGTGCAGGAGAGCACCAAGGAACTGCAGTCCAAGGTCAGCGTGCTCGACAGCAAGCAGGCCGAGTCCCAGAGCCAGCAACTGGCGCTGGAACAGATGTACCAGGACCTCAACAAGAACCGCGACGACTGGGCCCTCTCCGAAATCGAGGAAGTCCTCTCCACCGCTGACCAGCAGCTGGAGCTGGCCGGCAACGTGCAAGGCGCGCTGATCGCCCTGCAGAATGCCGACAAGAGCCTGTCGCGTTCGGACAAGGCGCAGTTCATCGCCATCCGCCGCGCCATCGCGCGCGACATCGAACGCCTGAAGGCCCTGCCGACAGTGGACATCGCCGGCATCGCCGTGCGTCTGGACAGTGCCATCGGCCAGGTCGACAACCTGCCGCTGCTGGTCGATGAGCGTCCGGTGGAGTCGGCCAGCGAGCCCAAGCCGCAGCCGGTGAAAACCGCTGCCGCCGAGAAGCCTGCCGCCAAGGGCGATGCTGCCCATGCCAAAACCAAGGCCGAAGCTGCGCCTGCCGAAGCGTCCGCCTGGTCGCAATGGCTGGCCGGTGCCCGCGAAACCTGGCGAAGCATGAGCACTGAAATGTGGTCCGAGCTGCGCCAGCTGGTGCGCATCCGCGAAGTGCAGACGCCGGAAGCCATCCTGCTCTCGCCGGGCCAGGCTTACTTCGTGCGCGAGAACCTCAAGCTGCGTTTGTTGAATGCACGCCTGGCGCTGCTCTCGCGCAACGAGTTCGCCTTCCGCAATGACCTGTCCTCGGCCCAGGACACCATCGCCAAGTATTTCGATACCCGCGCCAAGCAGGTCCAGACCACGCAGGCGCTGTTGAAGCAGGTGCAGGGCAGCAATGTCTCCATCCAGTTGCCCACGCTGGCCGAAAGCCTGAATGCGGTGCGCAACTACAAGGCCCGTCCGTGAGCCGCTGACGGGAACCTGATATGAAAATACTGCTCTGGCTTCTGACCCTGTTTGCCTCCGCCATCGGCTTGGCCGTGCTGGCGCGCTTCAACCCCGGCAATGTGGTGCTGTTCTATCCGCCGTACCGCATCGACCTGTCGCTGAACTTCTTCATCTTCGCCGTGCTGGCGGTGTTCCTGACCATCTACGTGGTCATCCGCGCCATTCGCCTGACGCAGAAGCTGCCCGGCCGCGTGATCGCCTATCGCCGTGCCAAGCGCGAGAATGAAAGCAACAAGGCCCTGCGCGATGCCCTGAAGGCTTACTTCGAAGGCCGCTTCGGCCAGGCCGAGAAGTCCGCCACGCGCGCAGCCGACCTGCCCGACAACGCCGGCATCGCCGCCCTGATCGCGGCCCGCGCCGCGCATCGCATGCGCCAGGGCGACCGCCGCGACATCTGGCTGGCCAGCACCGAAGTCGATCCGACCTTGAAGGCTGCGCGCCTGATGACGGCGCTGGAACTGCAAGTGGACGAACACCATTTCAAGCAGGCGCTGGAAACGGTGGAAGAGTTGAACGCCAACGGCACGCGCCACATCCAGGCCCTGCAATGGGCGCTGAAGGCCAACCAGCAAGCCAAGAACTGGCCCGAAGTGCTGCGCCTGGTGCAGACCCTGGACAAGCGCAATGCCCTGCATCCGGCCTTGTCGAACCGCCTGCGCGAGCTGTCTTACGATGCCTTGCTGTCGGACCGCTCGCACGATGCCGAATCGATTCGCCTCTTGTGGAATGGCGTGCCCGGCGTGGACAAGCTCAAGCCCTACATCGCCGCACGGGCCGCCCACGCCTTCTCCAGCCGTGGCCTGCATGACGAAGCGCGCAGCCTGCTGGAACGCGCGCTGGCCGCCGACTGGGATATCCGCCTGCTGCGTGCCTATCGCGAATCGACCGCCGAAGCCGGCTCGCCGGCCCTGCTGTCGCAGATCGAGCATTGCGAATCCTGGTTGTCCAAGAATCCGACCGATGCCGAACTGGCGCTGACCCTGGGCATGTTCTGCCTGCGCCAGAAGCTGTGGGGCAAGGCCCAGCGCCATCTGGAACAAGCCCTGTCGGACGCCATCGAACCGCGCACCGTGCGCGAATCGCACCTGGCCCTGGCCCAGCTGCACGAGGCGCTGGACCAGCCGGACCAGGCCGCCGGCCACTACAAGCAATGCGCCCTGGCCACGGCCATCCGCTGAACTTGTTGCGCTGGTGAATGACCAAGGCGGAAGCGGCGCAAGCCCTTCCGCCTTTTTCACGTGCGCTGCCGGGCACTGTCATGTTGGCGTAAGTTGCACCGGCCAAGATGCCGGTCTGAGCCTGAATGCCGCTATAATTGCCGCTTTCCGGTGTTTGGCATGCCAGAACTGAGCATTAAGCCCCGTTTAATGCTCATTGCATCGAGCATTAAACAAGATGCCCTTGGCGCTGCCGGCCCGAAAACCGCTTTTCGTTTCTTTCCCTAGTGAGAATCCCATGAGCCTGAACAACGTCCCCGCTGGCCGCGACCTGCCCAATGACTTCAACGTGATCATCGAAATCCCGATGAACGCCGATCCGATCAAGTACGAAGTGGACAAGGACACCGGCGCCATCTTCGTCGACCGTTTCATGGGCACTGCCATGCACTATCCGTGCAACTACGGCTACATCCCCCAGACCCTGTCGCAAGACGGCGACCCGGTCGACGTGCTGGTGATCACCCCGTTCCCGCTGATCCCGGGCGTGGTGGTGCGCTGCCGTCCCATCGGCGTGCTGAAGATGGCCGATGAATCGGGCATCGACGCCAAGCTGCTGGCCGTGCCGGTCGACAAGATCCTGCCGATCTACACCCACTGGCAAAAGCCGGAAGATCTGAACGAACTGCGCCTGAACCAGATCAAGCACTTCTTCGAACACTACAAGGACTTGGAAAAGGGCAAGTGGGTCAAGGTCGAAGGCTGGGAAGGCCCGGACGCCGCCCGCGCTGAAATCCTGGCCGGTGTGGAAGCGTTCAAGAACGCCAAGTAATTCCCCGTCAGCAAGACATAAAAAATCGCCCGACAGGTTTGCGCCTGTCGGGCGATATTTTTTCATGACCGGCACGTGGCCGGTCGATCCCTTCAACGCCGGGTCAATCCAGCTTGGCCGCGTGCTCGCGGGTAGCGTGGAAAGTGATCTCCGGCCAGCGTTCCTGGGTCAGGCGCAGGTTCACGCCCGAGCTGGCCAGGTAAGCCAGGTTGCCGGCTGCATCGATGGCCAGGTTGGCGCCGGCCGAGGACTTCTCGAAGTCGGCCAGTTTCTTCTTGTCATCGCAGCTGATCCAGCGGGCGCTGCTGATGCTGGTGCCTTCAAAGACCGCATCCACGCCATATTCGTTGAGCAGGCGGCTGGCCACCACTTCGAACTGCAGCACGCCCACTGCGCCCAGGATCAGGTCGCTGCCGGTGACGGGCTTGAAGACCTGCACCGCGCCTTCTTCGCCGAGCTGCTGCAGGCCCTTGTGCAACTGCTTGATCTTGAGCGGATTGCGGATGCGCGCCACACGGAAGAAGTCAGGGGCGAAGTAGGGAATGCCGGTGAACTGCAGCATTTCGCCTTCGGAGAAGCTGTCGCCGATCTGCATGTTGCCGTGGTTGGGCAGTCCGATGATGTCGCCGGCATAGGCTTCTTCCACCTGTTCGCGGCTGGAGGCCATGAAGGTCACCACCGAGGACACCTTGATGTCGCGGTTCAGGCGCAGGTGCTTCAACTTCATGCCGCGTTCGAAGCGGCCCGAGCACACGCGCAGGAAGGCGATGCGGTCGCGGTGCGCCGGGTCCATGTTGGCCTGGATCTTGAAGACGAAACCGGAGAAGGGCTCTTCGGTCGGCTTGACCTCGCGCACGGTGGCGTCGCGTCCGCCCGGACCCGGCGCCCAGTCCAGCAGCGCATCGAGGATCTCGCGCACGCCGAAGTTGTTGATGGCCGAACCGAAGAAGACCGGCGTCTGCACACCGGCCAGGAAGTCTTCCAGGTTGAAGGGGTGGGAGGCGCCATGCACCAGTTCCACTTCCATTTTGAGCTGTTCGATTTCCAGCGGGAACATCTCGGCCAGCTTGGGGTTGTCGATGCCCTTGATGATTTCCACGTTGCCGTTCGCGCGTTCTTCACCGGCCTTGAAGAGCATGATCTCGTCACGCAGCAGGTGATACACGCCACGGAAATTCTTGCCCATGCCGATCGGCCAGGTCACCGGTGCGCACTGAATCTTCAGCACCGACTCCAGCTCATCCAGCAGCTCCAGCGAATCGCGGGTCTCGCGGTCCAGCTTGTTCATGAAGGTGATGATGGGCGTATTGCGCATGCGGCAGACGTTCAACAGCTTGATGGTCTGTTCTTCCACGCCCTTGGCGGCATCGATCACCATCAGCGCCGAGTCCACGGCGGTGAGCACGCGATAGGTATCTTCCGAGAAGTCCTGGTGGCCCGGCGTGTCGAGCAGGTTGACCACGTGGTCGCGGTACTCGAACTGCATCACCGAACTGGCCACGGAAATGCCGCGTTGCTTTTCGATTTCCATCCAGTCCGAGGTCGCGTGGCGGCCGCTCTTGCGCGCCTTCACGGTACCGGCCAGCTGGATCGCGCCCGAGAACAGCAGCAGCTTTTCGGTCAGCGTGGTTTTACCGGCGTCGGGGTGGGAGATGATGCCGAAGGTGCGGCGGCGCTTGACTTCGCGCGCGATCAGGTCGGACGAGACCTTGGTGGCGGCGCCGGCCGCGCTGGCGTTGTCTGCATCAGCGGCCTCAGGGGCGCTGGCGGCGACTTCGGGGAGTTCGTTGCTGGGTTCTTGCATGGCGGATCGGTCGGGGTGGGAGCCGGGCGGAACGCGGCCCCTGGCGCGGCTGGACGATCCAACCCGCATGGCCTTGAGCGGCGCGCACTGTTCCTTTGACAAGGAGGCGGCGCACGCCCTGTTCCGACAGCTCTGGAAAACCCGAGATTATAACTGAAGCGGCCCGCTTGCCCGCATGTTTGCCGGGAGGCAACGTGCGCGCGGCGGGCCGCTCAGGCGATCACTGGCGGGGCAGAGGCGCTGCAGGATCAGGAGCGTTCGTCGCGACGGTCCTCGCGCCGCTGATGGGCGTCGCGCTGCTGGGCCTGCTGCTGGCGCGCCTGCTGTTCATGCTGGGCGGCCTGATGTTGCTGCTGTTGCTGACGGGCTTGCTCCATCTGGCGATGCTGCTGCTCGCGCTGCTGGTTCATCATCTGCTGCTGGCGTTGCTGCTCCTGCAGTTGATGCTGGCGCATCTGCTGCTCACGCTGTTGCTGCTGCAATTGCTGTTGCTGCATCTGCTGCTGGCGTTGTTGCTGCTGTTGCACCTGTTGCTGGCGCTGCTGCCACTGGCGTTCCTGGGCCTGCTGCTGTTGGCGCTGCTCCTGCGCTTGCTGATCGCGCTGGTGTTGCTGGTCGCGGATCATCTGCTCACGCTGGCGCTGCTGGTCATTGGCCTGCTGTTCACGCTGGCGTTGCTGATCGATGGCCTGGCGCTGGCGGAGCTGATCCTGCTGGGCCAATCGCTGCTGCACGTTGTCGGCCACTGGCAGCGGACGCGGCGTATTGGCCGGGAAGGGCTGGCCCGCTTGCGGTTGCGGACCATGTCCATTCCACTGCGGCACGTGCTGCGCCTGGGTCAGGTTCTGTGCCTGCGGACCGGCCAGCGGACGCTGTCCCGGCGGCGGGGCCAGCGCAGGGGCCGGTTGCTGCGCATAACGGCCGCCGGCGTAACGCGGGTCGTGATGCCACACCACCGGCCGCTGGTTCATGCTCACGTTGCGGTTCACGTTGATGTTGTTGTTGACGTAGCGATTGTTAATGACGTTGGTGTTGTTGACGTTGTTCACGTTGGTCACATTGGTGACGTTGTTGATGCGTGTCTGCGTCACCATCACCTGGCGCTGGCGCCAGTCGGGACGCGCATCGCCAAACACCGCACTCATGACACCAATGCCCACCCCGAAGCTGATGCTGGCCGAGAAGCCCGGCTCATAGCTGGGCGGACGATAACGCGGCGGCGGCGCCCACACCACCGGCGGAGCCGACGGCCACCACCAGCTGCCATACACCACGGTCGGGTTGTAATACGGCACGTAGACCACCTGTGGATTGACCGGCACGATCTCGATCACTTCATCCTGCACCACCACGCGCTGCTGCGGGCTGGATTCCAGCGTGCCAGCGATGCGGGCGCGTTCGCGCAGGTTCTGTACCGTATCCATCACCGAGGGCTGCTGGGCGAGGAAGGCCTGTCCCAGCTGCTGGGTCCAGTCGAGGCGATCATTGAGCATGGCCAGCACCGAGGGGAACTGCACCAGCGCCTTCACGCTGGGATCCCACGGCATGGGGGCCACGGCGCGCGCCAGGCCATCGCCCTGCAGACCGGGCCGCGCTTCGACGAAGCGCTGGGCCTGCACCACTTCCAGAGGATAGGTCGAGGCCATCAGCACCTGGGCCAGCAGCGAATCGGGATAGAGTGCCACCGGGGCCAGCATCTGGTCCAGCTGTTGCTGGGTATAGACGGGCGCGGGCGGCGGTGCATAAGCGGTCTGCGCCTGCACGGGCAGGCCTGAGACCAGAGAGAAGACCAGGCAGGTGGCCCAGGCCAGGGATGTCTTGTTCACGTTGTTCTCCTTGCGCGATGGCGTGCACCAGGAAGAGGAAAAACAAATTGCCAGGTCCGGCGCACTGAGGTGAGCCTATGGTCTGCCAGCTCGGACAGGCGAGGTGTAACGGAATTGCAAGCGATGTTTCAGCGCCGGGTCGGCTGAGCCTCGCGGGTTGCCGATGGGAAAGCCTTGCGCAAGGCAGGGGAGCCTGTGGCATCATGAATGGCCACGGAACAAATCTCATCAACGGAATCGATCAATCGAGCGGTTTTCATGCTTCGCGCAGATCAATCGCCACGCTTCCTTGCACGCGCTGCAGCGGCCGGACAACCAGGGCCGGCGTGCCTTTTCTTGTTGAAGAGAAACGTTCTAAACAGTTTTCGCAGTACCCGCAGTACGTACCAAGGCAAATTTTTTACGACAACAAGCCATCAAGCAAGGAACGACCATGAGCCATCACCTGATCTGGCGGCGCGATGATTTCCTCATCGACACCGATCCCGACCGGCTGGACATCCCCCTCATCCACGACGTACTGACCCATTCGAGCTGGTCTCCCGGCATCGACCTCAACACCGTGCGCACGGCGCTGGCCAACAGCCTGTGCTTCGGCCTCTATCGCGGCAAGCAGCAGATCGGCTTTGCCCGCGTGGTGACCGATCACGCCACCTTCGGCTACCTGTGCGACGTCTTCGTCGTCGGCGACCTGCGCGGCCAGGGCTTGGGCCGCTGGATGATCGAATCAGTCAACCAGCATCCCACGCTGCAGAAACTGCGGCGCGTCATGCTGACCACATCTACCGCACCGTGGCTGTATGCCAGCTGTGGCTTCGAGGCCATCAATCGCGGTGACTTCGTGTGGCATATCTCGCGTCCGGATATCTACAAGCAGGGCGTGCAGCAGTAAACCGGCATTCCCGGTCCAGCGGAGCGCAGGGTGGCTCCGCTGATTTACCTTGCCGGTCTTCGCTGGCTTTGCCAGTAAACTTAGTTTTTCAGCGATTTCCCTTCCTTGTTCCTCTCTCGCTTCGCGCCTGACGATTCCTGCGGCGTGCGATGCGATGGCTTCGCCGGTCTCCTCCTTCCGTTTCCCTTCCTAAGTATTTTTATTCCATTCGCCGCGTCAAACCAGCGTGTACGGAGCATGCAACTTAGTTTTGATGAACACTTGATCCAGTTCCGGTCGCAATGACCCAAAGATGATCCGCATCAAGAAGCGGCCAGATGCGAATTTTCATCATTTTTGCAGACTTATAATTTTGGCACTCATTCATTTCAGCTCATCGACCCGCTGCGCCATGCTGCGCACCCACGAATCCTGACCATGACCATTGCCAACAAACTCCGTCTGCTTCTGCTCGCCGTCGTCCTCGGCCTGGCCAGCCTCACCGGCTTGAGCATCTATCACAGCAACCGCATTGCCGATGCTGCCAGCTATTCGTCGTTCAACACGGTCCCCAGCCTGCTGGTGTTGGGGGAGGCGGGTGAAGCGGTCTTCCGCATCCGGGTTGGCATCTGGCGCTATGCCGCTGCCACGGATGCCGCCACGCGCGCCAAGCTGGAGAAGTCCATGAACACGAACCGCGACAAGGTCATCGCCGCCTTCGACCGCTACGAGAAGGAAGATATCTCCGACGCCACCGACCGCCAGCTGCTGCAGGCGGACCGTGATGCCTTCGCCGATTACGAGAAGAGCCGCCAGGCCGTCATCGCCCTGGGCGCTGAAGGCAAGACCGAGGAAGCCTTGCATGCGGTCGAGCACCAGGTGGTCCCGCCCGGTGACAAACTCATCAACGCCCTAGCGGCCCATCGCCGCTACAACGAGCAGCTCGGCCAGCAAGGCGTGCAGGCGGCGCAGTCCAGCCTGCGTTCGGCGGTGGTTCAGGCGGTGCTGATGAGCCTGGCCGTGTGTGCAGTGGTAGCGGTGGTGAGCCTGCTGATTTCGCGCACCATTTCCACGGCACTGGGGGAGGCCATCATGACGGCCCGCGCCATTGCCACGGGTGACCTCAGCACCCGCATCCGCCGCCGCGCCAATGATGAAGTCGGCCAGTTGATGCAGGCCATCCAGCAGATGAGCGACAGCCTGGTGCGCATCGTCAGCAACGTGCGCAACAGTGCCAACACCATCGCCACCGCCACGGCGGAAATCGCCGCCGGCAATCTTGACCTGTCGGCGCGTACGGAAGCCCAGGCCGGTTCCATCGAAGAGACCGCGTCGGCCATGGAGCAACTGACCGCCACCGTGCGCCAGAATGCGGACAACGCCCAGCAAGCCAATGTGCTGGCGACATCCGCCTCCAGCGTCGCTACCGAGGGTGGCCAGGCGGTGCAGCAGGTGGTGCAGACGATGGACGAGATCAATGCCTCCTCGCTGAGGATCGTGGACATCATCAGCGTGATCGACGGCATCGCGTTCCAGACCAATATCCTCGCGCTCAATGCCGCCGTGGAAGCAGCGCGTGCTGGCGAGCAGGGACGCGGGTTTGCGGTAGTGGCGGCCGAAGTGCGTTCACTGGCCCAGCGTTCGGCTGCGGCTGCGCACGAGATCAAGGAACTGATCGATGATTCGGTCGGCAAGGTGGAGAGCGGCAGCCGGCTGGTCGCACAGGCAGGCGAGACGATGCAGCACGTGGTCGACAGCGTGCGCCGCGTGACTGACATCGTTGCCGACATCACGGCCGCCAGCGCCGAGCAGAGCGATGGCATCGTGCAGGTCAATCAGGCCATCGGTTTGATGGATCAGGCGACACAACAGAATGCGGCGCTGGTGGAGCAGGCGGCTGCGGCCTCGCAATCGCTGCAGGAGCAGGCGGTGCAGCTGGCGGGCGCGGTGCAGGTCTTCAAGCTGGATCGTGAACGGGAGCTGACCATTGACCTGGTGTCCGGGGAGACTATCCCGGAGCGGGCTGCCGATCTGCTGCTGGTGGGTGGGCGCGTGCAGGCTTGAGGAAGATCGGTACGCATTGAGGGACGCATTGCTGCGTCCCTCTTTTGTTTCTTCTCTTTCTCTTCTTTCTTTTCTTCAGGGCGACGGCAATGTCGTACCGAATCGAAGCGTTCTTACTTCTCCGGCATGCCTGAAGAATGATGGCTGGTGATCAGCCACTCCCTGCCATTCCATTCATAGGTAAAGCTGTAACGGGCATGCACGACCTGGCCGGTAGTGCCGAAGGTGAAGCTGTAGAGGCCGGCATCGATGGCGGTGTTGCAGCCTATCCAGAGCCAGCGCTGGTCGATCTTGCCTACCGGCTTGTTGTGGAGGAAGTGTTCGAAATAATCGATGCGCTCTTCGTTGGTGAACCGGGGCTTGTTGGACACGGTGGGCAAGAGCAGGGCGCGCGGGGCGTAGTTTTCGGCGACGGCTTCGGGATCGAGGGTTTGCAATGACGCATTCCAGCGCTCGAAGAGGGCGGCGATTTCTTTGCCTGTGGTTGATTTGCAGACCACGCCGGTGCCGGGGCCGGCGAAGGGCAGATCGGGAGCGGGTTTGCTCGACGGGGTCGAGGCGCAGCCGGTGAGGATGAGTGCCAAGGCTGATGCGGAAAGGACTGTTTTCATTTTTCCCCCTGTTAATTTTTATGTTCAGGTGTTCCGCTGAAGATCGCTGACCGGAGTTGGCGTCTTCAGCGCTGGCTATTTTAAGCGGCGGGATTGGTTTTTGCCGAGAAATCGTCAGTGCCTCGATGCAGTGCTTATCTGTGCGAAGACGCCGACGAAGGACTGGGAGTGCTTGGGCTTTTTCGCTCCATTAGCCGCTATCGGGAGGGATGGGCGGATCTTGCGAGCAGGAAATACAGAATCATGCCGACCAGCGCAGCGATCAGCGCGGAAATTGCAAGGGCGGTGACCATCGCCTGATTCTTGGTTGCGGTGGCGGTCTGTGCGGCTGCCTTGCCCAGCTTTTGGTTGTACTTTTTCTGTTTGTCCAGGGCGGACATCATGGTATCGACGATCGCCTGATCGGCCGCCATGGCATTGCGGGCCGCGACCGCATCCTTCTGCGCCAGGATCATGACCTTGGCCAGCGATACGTCATAGGTCGCGATGTGCTGCCGAACGTCCTTGAGCATTTGCGCATCGGTGGCGTCGGAGATGTCCTCTTTCTCGTACGTGTCCAGTGCTCTTGCAATCTGGCTGGAAGACGCGTTGATGACTTTTTCGGTTTCCTGGCGTTGCTCAGGGGTGGGATTGGCGAGGTATTTCCATACCGAGATGCGCATGGCGTACGCTCCGTCGATGACGCTGTCGAGTTCCAGGATGCTCGGGACAGTATTGGCGCTGGCGTAGCTGGCCGCAGAATCCACTCGGTGCAGATGGTAGGTTTCGACGCCGACGATCAGCAGCGTTCCAAAAATGGCGATGGCGGCCAGCGCGTAGAGTTTCTTGGCAACTGTCATGAGCGCGTATCCTCAAGATCGAATTGCGTGAGATGGTACGCGATCGCGCCCACCGCCAATTACCGAAATAGGCCCATCAAAGCGGGCGTTTCCAGTGGCCATCGGTTGAGAATCACATGTTTACTCGCGCTGTCATCTGATTGGATGAGACACGCGATGAATTTCTTCTAACGATTTTGGCTCTGTAGCTGGTGCCAAAAACGGGTTTCATTGACGGCATAAATCGGCTGAATGATCACCGACTCACCCCGTTACCCGCGCACGCAGAAAATTTGGTGTTGCCTCGTGTGCGCATAGCGCCAAAGCTTGGCTGCCCATCAATACGGCAGTCGTCGACCAACCGAGCGGAGCCAGTTCCTGATGATTGATCTCTGATGAGTTTATTAGGGAAGCAACAGGTCGGGTAACGAAAACGTCACGCCTGGGCCTAGTCGAGCAGGTACAGCGTTGCAGGAGAATTTTATGCGGCCGGGGTGGTCATGGGCGTGGTCACCGGGAAGGTCGTAAAAATGAAGACCTTCCCCCGATGACACTGAGGCTGCGTACTACTCGTCAAAGCCAAGGATCCGAGGTAGGCGCTTCCACATCAGAACAACAACAAGCAAGCCGAAAGGCAATCCAACAAATAACAGCGACTGCGCCTCTTGGAGTCCGAACAAGAAACGTCCACCAGCTGCGGCCAACATACCCCAGGCGATGCCTAGAACTATAGCCGAAGCGACAACTGAGACGTGGCGGCGAAGGGTTCCTAACCAGTTCATCTTGTTCACTGACTACTCCCTGTTGCTTTGTCGATTTCCAAGCCGAACTCCATTACTTTGCCAATTGCGTCATGCGCAAGCAGAGCAAGAATCCGCGCGGCGTTCCTGAACGTAGCAACTGATCGCAAAGGGGATAGCTGAGAACTGAAACTGGCCTGCCCTGAGGGACTCGAACCCCCGACCTATGGCTTAGAAGGCCATTGCTCTATCCAGTTGAGCTAAGGGCAGTTCGGCGTGGCTGGCGGTGATGCTGCGCCGATGCGCTACCGCCAACGATCCAGAAAAGAAAACGGGCTGTCACAGACAGCCCGTTTTTGATGAGTGGTCGGAGTACAAGGATTCGAACCTTGGACCCCCTGGTCCCAAACCAGGTGCGCTACCGGGCTGCGCTACACTCCGAGAAGCGAGATAATAGCAGCATCTCTTTCAAATGGTCAACAAAGAATGCAAATTCTTCAAAGAAGATCCTAAGCCGCCGTCTCCCGCTCCCGTGCTTCGGCCTCGCCCTGCACCCTGATCTCCACCATCAGCTTCTTGATCTCCGGCACGCACGAGCCGCAATTGCCGCCCGCTTTCACACACGCCGTCACCTGGCTGACCTCCGTCAATCCCTGCGCACGGATCGCATTGCAGATGGTGTTGCGCCCCACACCAAAACACGAACACACCGTCGGCCCGGCGTCAGCACCTTTCTCAATCGGCTGGCCCACGAGCAGGCCGACGCGGTCGGCTTCTTCCAGCGTCTCCTTGGCAAACAGTCCCGCCAGCCACGAGCGCGAGGGCAGGTCAGGGCGCGCCGACATGAACAGGCACATGTCGATGCGATCATCCACCACATGCACCGCGCGATAGCTGCCATCGCTCAGGTCTTCATATTCAAGCCAGTCCGCATCATCGGCCTGCACGCCCAAGAGCGCCCTTGCCCACGCGGTGTGGTCGCTGATGTGATTGCGGCCGGCCAGTTCATATCGCACAAAATCCCGGCCCTGCACGCGTGTCCAGTGAGTGATGTCATCCAGATCCAGCGCATGGCGCGTGAGGATGAAGCCATGCCAGCCCACGCGGAATTCTTCGATCGCCACCGGCGTGTGCTTGAACTCCGGCTCGCCCGAGACCGGATCGACCACCGGATTGACCACTGCACCCACACGCGCATCGGAGGCCGACTGCCCGTTCCAGTGAATCGGCACGAACACATTGCCGCGCGGGATGCCGCCACCATGCTGCACGCGCGTCACCATCGCGCCCCAGCGGCTGCTGATGCGCGCCAGACCGCCTTCGCGCACGCCATACAGCAGCGCATCCTGTGGGTGCAGGTCGATGAAGGATTCCGGAATATGGCTGGCCAGCGTGGCCGACTTGCCGGTGCGCGTCATGGTGTGCCAGTGATCGCGCACGCGGCCGGTGTTGAGGATCAGCGGGTAATCCTCGCAAACCGCGTGGCCCGGCGTGCGGGGGGCGGTCGGCACAAAACGCGCGCGTCCATCGGTGTGGGTGAAACGATGATCTTCCAGGACGCGTGCCGTGCCGCTGATGCTGCCATCAGACAAGCGCTGCACCGGCCACTGGATCGGTGCCAGCGCGTCATAGGCGTCCTTGTCCATCCCGGTCAGGCCTGACAGATTGAAAACGCGGCGTGCGCACCCTGCATCGGCCTCGCCATTGCGATGCGTGGAGAGGCGCGCGTGTTCGTCAAAGATCGCATGCGGGCCGTCGAAATCAAATCCCGCAAAGCCCATGCGCTGCGCGACCTCGCAGATGATCTGCCAGTCACCGCGTGCCTCGCCCGGTGCCGTGAGGAAAGCCCGTTGCCGCGAAATGCGGCGTTCGGAATTGGTAACCGTCCCATCCTTCTCGCCCCAGGCCAGCGCCGGCAGCAGCACATGGGCCAGTGCATTGGTATCGGTTTGCGTGATGACGTCGGAAGACACCACCAGCTCGCACTTCTGCAGCGCCCGCTGCACCAGGTCGGCATCAGGCAGGCTCACCAGCGGATTGGTGGCCATGATCCACACCGCCTTGATGCGGCCTTCCTCGATGGCGCGGAACATGTCCACCGCCTTGAGGCCCGGCTTGTCCGCGATACGCGGGGATTGCCAGAACTCCTGCACGATCTCGCGATGCAATGGCTGGTCCAGGTCCATGTGCGCGGCCAGCATGTTGGCCAGTCCGCCGACCTCGCGTCCGCCCATGGCATTGGGCTGGCCGGTGATGGAGAAGGGGCCCATGCCGGGCTTGCCGATGCGGCCGGTGGCCAGGTGGCAGTTGATGATGCTGTTGACCTTGTCGGTGCCGGCCGAGGATTGGTTCACGCCCATGGAAAAACCGGTGACGACTTTCTCCGTCTCGGCAAAGGCTTCGTAAAAGTCCAGCAAGTCCTGCAGATCCACCTTGCAGATGCGCGCTACCGTGGCAGGATCGGCGCACTCGGCATCGGCCACTGCCAATGCCTCGTCGAAGCCATTGGTGTGCGCGGCGATGAAGGCGTTGTCGCGCAGGCCGCGATGGGCGAGGTAACTCATCAAGCCGTTGAAGAGCCACACATCCGTGCCCGCCTTGACGGGCAGGTGCAAGTCCGCCAGTTCACAGGTCGCGGTGCGGCGCGGATCGATCACGATCAGGCGCAGGGCAGGGCGGGTCTCCTTCAGTTTGGCGATGCGCTGGAAGAGGATGGGATGGCACCACGCGGCATTGGATCCGACCAGCACGATCAGGTCGGCCAGCTCCAGGTCTTCATAGCAGACCGGCACCAGGTCTTCACCGAAGGCGCGTTTGTGGCCGGCCACCGCCGAGGACATGCACAGCCGCGAATTGGTATCGATGTTGGCGCTGCCGATGTAGCCCTTCATGAGCTTGTTGGCGATGTAGTAGTCCTCGGTCAGCAATTGTCCCGAGACATACAGGGCCACGGCATCCGGACCATGTTCGGCGATGACGGCAGAGAACTTGCTCGCCACCTGGTCCAGCGCCTGATCCCACGATACCTGTTGCAATGCGCCCTGCGCATCGCGCACTTGCGGATGCAGCAGACGGCCATCCAGATCCACCGTTTCGGCGAGGGCCGAGCCTTTCACGCACAGGCGGCCGAAGTTGGCGGGATGCTGCACGTCGCCCTGCACGCCGATGCGGCCATCGTCCTTGAGCGAAGCCGTCACGCCGCAGCCCACGCCGCAGTAGGGGCAGGTGGTCGAGGTGGTGGCCACGGCCAGGGCCAGCGGGGTCTGTGCAAGATTCATTGGTATCCTCTGTTACTAATTGCCGTTCTCGCCGCAATGGCTAGGCAGCATGCTGGCACATGGCCTGTCCAAACGGCAGTTCGCGCCGGAAGGCGCTGATGTCACGTCCGCTCTGGATCAGGTCGAAGTACCACGGTCCATCTTTGACATCACCATACAGCACCGCACCGATGAGGCGCGAGCCGCGCAATACCAGGCGCTTGTAGATGCCGCGTCGCGGGTCGCGTACCACGAGATCTTCGGTATCTTCACCGCCGATGAAATCGCCGGCCGAATATAGATCCACACCGGTGACCTTGAGCTTGGTGGCCGTGGCCTGCTGCACATAGCGGCGATGGCCGGCACCGGCCAGGTGCGCACCGCACACGCGCGCCTGATCCCAGATCGGGGCCACCAGTCCGAAGGTGGCCTTGCGGTGCTGCACGCATTCGCCCACCGCATAGATGCGCGGGTCGTAGGTCTGCAGGGTGTCGTCGACGATGATGGCGCGCTCGCAGTGCAGGCCTGCCGACTTGGCCAGCGCAATGTTGGGGCGCACGCCCGCCGTCATCACCACCAGGTCGGCCGGAATGCTGCTGCCATCCTTGAAGCGCACGGCGGTCACGCGATCCGGGCCGACGATCTCGTCCGTATGGGCGTTGAGGAGGAAGCGCAGGCCCTTGTCTTCCAGCGCTTTCTTGAGCAGGGCGGCGGCGGGCTTGTCGAGCTGCTGGTTCATCAGCGCATCCGTCACATGCACCACCGTCACGTCCATGCCCTGGCGCATCAATCCATTGGCCGCTTCCAGTCCGAGCAGGCCGCCGCCGATCACTACCGCATGGCGATGCGTGCGTGCGGCTTGCAGCATGGTGTCCACGTCCTGGATGTCGCGGAAGGCGATCACGCCCGGCAGTTGATGGCCCGGCACCGGGATGATGAAAGGCGTGGAGCCGGTGGCCAGCAGCAGGCGGTCATATTTCACCGCGAGGCCGGATTGCGCGTGGACGGTACGCTGGCGGCGGTCGATCTGCACCACCGGGTCGCCCGCATGCAGGGTGATGCCGTGTTCGTCATACCATGCGCGCGGGTTGAGCATGATGTCATCGATGCTCTTGTCACCGGCCAGTACCGGCGAGAGCATGATGCGGTTGTAGTTGCCATGCGGCTCGGCACCGAAGACGGTGATGTCGTAGAGATCCGGTGCGAGCTTCAACAACTCCTCCACCGTGCGCATGCCGGCCATGCCATTGCCGACCACCACCAGCGAGGGCTTGGCGGTCGTCATCTCAGCCACCGATCCAGACTTTGCCTTCATCGATGCGCGCCGGCCAGGCGGGGACCGAATTGGCAGGTTCTTCCAGGCATTGCCCGGTGGTGAGATCAAAGTGATGCTTGTAGATCGGCGAGGCCACCACGATGCGTTCGCCCAGGTTGCCTACCAGGCCGCGCGAGAGCACGGCGGCCTGGGCGTTGGGATCGTAATTGCCGATGGCGAAGACGCGCGGCTGCGGCTCGCCCTGGCTGCGGTCGATCACGTGGAAGATGGCTACCTGCTGGTCGCCGATCAGCGCGGCCACGCCCGTGTTGGGGACGATCTCGGCCAGTTCGCAGACGGGGGTCCAGTGCTTGATTTGTTGGTCGCTGTGCATGCCGGGCTCCTGATTTTTCCTGATGTTCACACGGTCTCGACGACGACCGGAATATCGAGCAGCTTCTTCTCGGCCACCGTGGCCGGACGGATCTGCCCGCGTTCCTCGACGAACTTGATGTTGCCGTCAGCCGCCTTGCTGTTGACGAAGTGACGGAAGCGCTTGCGCGTTTCCGGATCGGTGACGGCCTTCTTCCATTCGCACTGGTAGGTGTCGACCACGCGCTGCATCTCGGTTTCCAGCTCGGCGGCGATGCCCAGCTTGTCATCGATGACCACGCTCTTGAGGTAGTCCAGTCCGCCTTCCAGATTCTCGCGCCAGGTGCTGGTGCGTTGCAGGCGGTCGGCCGTGCGCACGTAGAACATCAGGAAACGGTCGACGTAGCGGGTCAGGGTTTCTTCATCGAGGTCGGAGGCGATCAGCTCGGCATGGCGCGGCTTCATGCCGCCATTGCCGCAGACGTACAGGTTCCAGCCCTTGTCGGTGGCGATGATGCCCACGTCCTTGCCCTGCGCCTCGGCACATTCGCGGGTGCAGCCGGAGACGCCGAACTTGATCTTGTGCGGCGAACGCAGGCCCTTGTAGCGGTTTTCCAGGCGCACGGCGAAGCCCACGCTGTCGCCCACGCCGTAACGGCACCAGGTCGAGCCGACGCAGGATTTCACGGTGCGCAGGGACTTGCCGTAAGCATGGCCGGTCTCGAAACCGGCGGCGATCAGTTCTTCCCAGATGTCCGGCAACTGGTCCACGCGGGCACCGAACAGGTCCACGCGCTGGCCGCCGGTGATCTTGGTGTAGAGGCCGTATTTCTTGGCGATCTGGCCGACCGCGATCAGGCCGTCGGGCGTGACTTCGCCACCGGCCATGCGCGGCACTACCGAGTAGGTGCCATCCTTCTGGATGTTGCCGAGGAAATAGTCGTTGGAATCCTGCAGGCCGGCGTGTTCCTTCTTGAGCACGAAGTCGTTCCACAGCGAGGCCAGCACATTGGCCACCATCGGCTTGCAGACATCGCAGCCCAGACCCTTGCCATGCTTGGCCAGCAGTTCATCGAAACTCCTGATCTGGCCCACGCGCACCAGGTGGTGGATTTCCTGGCGGGAGTAGGGGAAGTGTTCGCAGACATGGTTGTTGACGGCCAGACCCTGCTTTTTCATCTCCGCCTTCATCACCTGCGTGACCAGCGGCACGCAGCCGCCGCAGGCGGTGCCGGCCTTGGTGCAAGCCTTCAGGTCGCCAATCGTCGTGACACCCGAGGCGACCGCTGCACACAGCTGGCCCTTGGAGACATTGTTGCAGGAGCAGATCTGCGCCGATTCCGGCAGGGCATCCACGCCCAGACCCGGTTTTGCCTTGCCGTCCGATTGCGGCAGGATCAGGAATTCCGGCGACTCCGGCAGCTCGATCTTGTTGAGCATCATTTGCAGCAGGGTGCCGTATTCGGCGGCATCACCGACCATCACTGCGCCCAGCAGATGCTTGCCCGATTCGGAGACCACGATCTTCTTGTAGATCTGCTTGCGTTCGTCGGTGAACTGGTAGGAGCGGCTGCCGGCTTCCTTGCCGTGCGCATCGCCGATGCTGGCTACGTCCACGCCCATGAGCTTCAACTTGGTGCTCATGTCGGCACCGTTGAAGGCCGGCACTTCGATGGCGTCATCGCGGTGCGAGAGCAGGTGCTTGGCCGCAGTGCGGGCCATGTCGTAGCCGGGGGCGACCAGACCAAAGATCTTGCCGTTCCACAGCGCGCATTCGCCGATGGCGTAGACGGCCGCGTCCGATGTCAGGCAGCTGTTGTCGATGACGATGCCACCACGGTCTCCCACCTTCAGGCCCGCCTGGCGAGCCAGTTCGTCACGCGGACGAATGCCGGCGGAGAAGACGATCATGTCGGTTTCCAGGTGCGAGCCATCTTCGAAATTCATGCGATGGGTGTGCTGCTTGCCATCGACGATCTCGACCGTGTTCTTTTGCGTATGGGCGGTCACGCCCAGTTCTTCGATCTTCTGGCGCAGGATGCGGCCACCGCTTTCATCGACCTGCACCGCCATCAGGCGCGGCGCGAATTCGACCACGTGGGTTTCCAGCTTCAGGTCACGCAGGGCCTTGGCGCATTCCAGGCCCAGCAGGCCGCCGCCGATGACCACGCCGCTCTTCGAACGGCTGCCGCATTCCAGCATCGCTTCCAGGTCTTCGATGGTGCGATAGACGAAGCAATCCTTGCGCTGGTTGCCCGCCACCGTCGGCACGAAGGGATAGGAGCCGGTGGCCAGTACCAGTTTGTCATAGGACAAGGTCTCTTCTGCGCCGGCCACGTTGACCACCACCTGCTTGCGTTCCAGGTCGATGTGCCGCGCCTTGGCGTTCAGTTTGAGATCGAACTGCACCGGGCTGCGGCCGGCGTCGAAGAAACCGGGTGCCACCAGCGACAGATCTTCCGCGCTCTTGCCTGCAAAGAATTCGGAGAGGTGCACGCGGTCGTAGGCCGGACGCGGTTCTTCACAGAGGATGGTGACCTTGAGGTCGCCTGCGCCGCTCTCGGCCAGGCATTCCAGGAATTTGTGGCCGACCATGCCGTGGCCGATGACGATGATGTTCATGGGTGCTCTCCTCAGGCTGCAACTTTGCTGTCGGCCAGGGCGGCATCGCCGCTCTTGTCCGACGCGGTGAAACGGATGGCCACTGCGCACAGTGCCGAAATGGTCACCAGCACGCCCAGCATCGACAGCGTCTGCTGGGTGTTGCCCAGGCCCTTCATCAGGAAGCCCGCGGCCACTGCACCGACGTTGCCACCGGCACCGATGATGCCGGCCACGCCGCCGAGTGCCTTGCGGTCGATGAAGGGCACCAGCGCATAGGTCGCGCCGCAGGCCATGTGGGTGAACAGGCCGAAGCACAGCATGGCGATGACGGCGGCCACCACGCTGCCGGCATGGGCGAACCACAGCAGGCCCAGGCCTTCGCCCAGCATCATCACGAAGAGCAGGGTGGCGCGGCGGTTCAGGCCGCCACGCAGGGCCACCTTGTCCGAGATGTAGCCGCCCAGGGCGCGGGCAAACAGCGCCAGCAGGCCGAAGCTGGCAGCAGCGATACCGGCCGACTCCAGCGAGAGCTGGAAGTGGTCCACGTAGTAGATGGCGGCGATGTTGTGGATGAAGATTTCCACGCCGAAGCAGGCACCGTAGGTGATGAAGAGCATCCAAACGCGATAGTTGGCGGCCGCTGCACGGAAGCTGGCCCAGCCGCCGCGCTTGCCGCTTTCGATGGTCACGCCGGCGGCGCGCAGTTCGTCATAGTTGCCTTCCGGGCAGTCCTGGGTAAAGCGCCAGTAGAGCGCGGCCATCACCAGCATCAGCACGCCCGGCACCAGCAGCGCCGCACGCCAGCCCCAGCCTTGCGAGACGCCCAGCATCAGCATGGCGGCCATCAGCAGGGGCATCACGCCCTGCGCCACGCCGCCGCCCGCATTGCCCCAGCCGGCCGTGGCCGCATTGGCCGTGCCGACCACGTTGGGGGCGAACATGACCGAGGTGTGGTACTGGGTGATGACGAAGCTGGCACCGACGGCACCGATGAGCAGACGGAAGAACAGGAAGCTCTCGTAGCTCTGCGCGAAGGCCACGCCGATGACCGGCACGGCACCGGCCAGCAGCAGCCCGGTATAGGCCTTGCGCGGACCGAAGCGGTCGCACATGGGGCCGATGATGAGGCGCACCAGGATGGTCACGGCCACGGCGGCGATGTTGATGTTGGCGATCTGGCCAGGGGTGAGGTGGAATTCCCCCTTGATGACCGGCATCAGCGGCGCGCAGGCGAACCAGGCGAAGAAGCAGACGAAGAAGGCCATCCAGGTGAGGTGGAAGGCGCGCATCTGGGGCGTGCCCAGGGAGAACAGCGCGATACGATTGGATTTGCTCATGTCGGGGTCCCGTAAAAACAAAAAGGCGCCCGCTCGAATCCGAGGCCTTGCCTCGTTTCAAGCGGACGCCATTGTCCGTATGCATTGCAGATCCATCGTTAGATCGGCATCAAAGTGGTGGATCGTCCTTGATCCTGATGGACATTGAGCAAAGGCCGTGCCAGCCGCAGGGATTTGGCACGGAGGCAGCACGGGCGCGGTTTTGTGGAGAGGAAGGCGGAAATGAAGCGCAATAGTGGCGCGGGGCCCGATCACCGATATATATCATTGCATGATGTATTCGAGTGCAGTCTGCGCGTTCGTGGTGCAGTGCATCGTGACAGTGCGTGAGCGTGCGGGCCCGAAAAGATGAAGCCGGTGACGTGTTTGTTGCCGCAGGGATAGCCCGTCTGCACGGGACCGGAAAGAATCGTGCTTATCGCGGCTGGAAGGCAATCAGCGCCATGCCTGCCAGCGCCACGGCCACCCCGGCACAATCCCAGGCGGAAGGGCGCACGCCATCTACGGCCCAGAGCCAGAGCATGGCCACGGCGATATAGACCCCGCCATAGGCCGCATAGACGCGTCCGGACGCGGCTTCATGCAAGGTCAGCAGCCAGGCGAACAGGGCCAGGCTGGCGGCGGCCGGCAGCAACAGCCAGGCGCTGCGATCCTGCTTGAGCCAGAGGTAAGGAAGATAGCAGCCGACGATTTCGGCCAGTGCGGTGCAGAGATAGAGGAAAACGGTTTTCATGCGCGCGAGGCGTTCAATCTTCTTCGCGCGCGCTGATGTCGGCGCGTTCGTCGTCGGTCTTGCGCAGCCATCGGCGGTGCAGGAAGTGTTCCAGCGGACGGCCTACGACGAACAAGGTCAGGATCAGACCCGTCGCCATCAGCGCCACGCGCCACCAGCCGGCACCGCAGACGATGCCCACGGCAGCGGTCACCCAGATCGATGCCGCCGTGGTCAGGCCGCGTACCTTCTCGCTGCGCTGTTCATGGATGATCACGCCCGCGCCAAGGAAACCAATGCCGGTGATGACACCCTGGATGGCACGGCTGACCGCATCGCGGCTATGCACATCGGACTCCAGCGAGAAGTCCATGGCGGCCATCGTGACCAATGCCGATCCCAGCGCCACCAGGCCCAGGGTCTTCATGCCGGTCGGCTTGCCGCGCAGGTTGCGGTCGATGCCGATGACGCAGCCGATGAGCATGGCGAACAGGAGCCGGTAAAAAATTTCCAGATGATCGGTCATGGACAGGCGCGGGCAGTGAGCGAAGGCGACATTGTACCCTCCCGCCACGCGCGTTTTCACCGTCGAACGACTGCTGGCTGCAGCCATAAAAAAGCCCCGTCAGCTTCGACGGGGCAAATCATGCATGGCGGGAGGCATGAAGACTTCGCCATGCTGCGCTCAAGCATCAAACAACAGGAAACTACGGAGACAACAGAAACAACTACACAACGAAACAACAGGAACTACGGAGACAACAAAAGCTGAAAAAGGTCATCAGAGTATCTGAGTCATCTGCGCATTGCTGCGCAAGCGATCAGGAGCCCGAGCCGCCGGCGCCACCGGTGCCGCCGCCATTGCCGCCCGGCGAGGTGCCCAGCGGGCCGTTCTTCGAGTCAGTGGTATTGGCGTTGTTGCCCGAGCGGGAATTCTGGCTGCCGCTCTTCATCGACTTGTCCATCGACTTGTCCGACTTGTTGTGACTGCGCATGCTCTTGCCGGAAGAGGAGCCGCCCGACTCAGTGGCGCTGTTGTTGGGCGTGGTCTGTGCGCCGGTGGCACCTGCTGCGCCCGAGCCAGCCGCGCCGGAACCGGCTGCACCACCGCTGGCACCGCCGGCATTCTGTGCGAAGGCGCCGGTGCTGAAGGCAGCCACTACCAGGGCAGTGCCGAGGAATTTCAGGGTCGGTTTGGACATGGAGATCTCCTAAGGTTGTTGTGGGGGGCGTCCCGCCATCGCGAGCCGTTGGAGCCATACTAGGTCCTGCGCCGAATGCGGGCAGTCGGACGCTGTTTCAATCGCGTGTCGGTGCTTTCGTACCGGGATGACGGCGCTTGTTGTTGAGCCACGCAGGTCAACGCGCCGTTTGGGGGTAAGGTTCGGGAGGCTTTGACCTCAGGGCAGGGTCTGTCGCAACTCGCTGGGGCTGATCCCGTAATGCTGCCGAAAGCGCATCGCAAAGCGCGAGGGCGAGTCATAGCCGCAGGCCGAGGCAATGTCGGCGATGGGCAAGGACGAGGCCTGCAACTGGTCCAGCGCCAGTCCCAGCTGCACCTTGTCCAGCAATTCGCGGAAGCCGGTCTGCTCGCGCGCCAGCCGCCGCCGCAGGGTCGACACGCTGCAGTGAAAAGCCTCGGCCACGCGTTCCAGGCTGCGTTCTTCCGGGGCCAGCATCAGCAGGTGCTGTTCGATGTGATGGCTGATGGCGTCGCCACGTTCACGCAGCAGGCCGCCGATGGCGCCGCGCAGGCTCAGGGCCAGCAGCAGGCCTTCGGCTGCCTGGCATTGCAGTTCGCTGGCGGCTTCTTCGCGGATGCAGTCCTGCAGATGGCGCCAGGCGCGCAGGATGTCGGCATCCTGCGCCACGCTGCTGACCGCGCTGGCATCGCGCGCCTGTACGCCCTGGCCGGGATAGTGCAGGCGAAAGCGCTCGATCAGTGCCGGCGGCAGGGACACCATGTCGGCCGCATATTCGCCGCCCTTGGGCAGGTTGGCGACATTGACCTGGGTACCGGCGGCGATGAGCACCAGCACATCCTGCCCGCACAGCAGATGGCGATGGCCCCATTGCATGCGCTTCTTGCCCTGGCGGACGTGGCAGATGCTGGCCAGGCCGATGAAGACCTGGCGCAACTGCTGTTCGTGCCGGGCGCGGATGCGTGTCAGCGTGGGGCGGGTGCCATGGGCGAAGGGCAGGATGGCGATGTCACTTTGCATGCGGGAATCAGCGTCCGTAGGTGGCGGTCAAGCGGGCCTGGCCGAGGGCCGCGCCGTTGAGGAAGAAGCCGAGCATAGCACCGCTGGCTTGCGCATCCAGTGGCAATTTTTCGGTGTTCAGTGCCCAAATGACGAATTGATAGCGGTGCGGCTTGTCACCCGCTGGCGGGCAGGCACCACCGTAGCCGCTGCTGCCGAAATCGGTACGGCCCTGGATGGCACCAGCGGGCAGGCCGCGGCCCTGGGCATCGATGCCGGTCGGCAGGCTGGTGGTGGAGGCCGGCAGGTTGAACACGGTCCAGTGCCACCAGCCGCTGCCGGTCGGGGCATCCGGGTCATACACGGTCACGGCGAAGCTCTTGGTGCCGGCCGGGGCGTTGGACCAGGACAGCTGCGGCGAGCGGTTCAGGCCGCTGCAGCCGAAGCCGTTGAAGACTTCCGCGTTCGACAGCGCCTTGCCATTCTGGATGTCGCGGCTGGTCACGGTGAAATCGGCAGCGTGGGCCGACAGTGCAGAAAACGTCAGGGCCAGCGTGGCCACGGAAAAGCGGAAAAAGGACATGAATGCGCTCCGGTCAAGGTTGAGGAGCGCCCATGGTAGAGGGCTGGCAGCGGCGACATGGTGCAGAAAACGTCAGCCTCGGTGCAGAAAGCGTCAACGCGCCCAGAGTGCTGCGTGCCGCGTTGTCAGAACAGGTTCAGCGAAATCAGGAAGTCCAGTCCCTGGAACAGTTCGACATAGCGGCTGGCCGCCGATTCATTGATCACGATGAAGCGGGTGAAATCGAACAGCGCCGGTTCCAGCTGCGCGTCGATGGCTTGCTGGGCCGCGAAGCTGGCGTAGCTGAGGCCGAAGCTGTAGAACTGCTGCTTGAACTGCGGATTGAGATTGGCCTCGTCGACCGGGTGGAATTTCATGACCAGCCGCGCATGCTGGCTGGCCACCAGCGCCTGCATGGTGCGCAGCGAACTCATCAGGCCATGCAGGTTGCGCTGGGCCTCTTCGCTGTGCTGGCCGCAGCGCGCCACCATGTTGATGATGTTGGGCAGGAAGCACAGCCAGTGGCGCTCCGTCTCGCGCAGTCCGCCCTGAGGTTCGAGGCTGATCGTGCGCACCTGCGGCAGGCCCGCAAAGGCTTGCGGCGAGACCCGGTAGGCGCCGCCATATTTCGGGCTCTGCGCATCGAACCAGATGGCGGGCATCGCATTGACCTGCAGGACGGCTTGCGGTGTGAGGCCCAGGCGCTGCATCAGCATGGGTTTGGCTTGCAGCATGTGCAGCAGTGTGGTGGCATCGACGGCGGCATTTTGCGCCGGTGCGGCCAGCAGGGGATTGCAGGAGGTGTTGCCTTCTTCCAGGTAACACACGGTCTGCACCGCTGCCGCCAGCTTGAGCAGCTTGCCCAGCAGGAAGCCGGTGTGCGGCACGAAGATGCGCAAGGGCGTGAAGGTGGCAGGCAGGGCCGCCACCATCCCCTCCAGAAACGCCACGGTGCGTGCCGGATCCCAGATGCCGTCGTCGATGACGCTGACGTAGGGACCCTCCCATTGCATGCCACGTCCGCAGACCACCAGCGGCGCGCGCACTTCTCCCTCGCGCTGCAATTGCCGTGCGATGGAATAGGTGATGGGGCTGTGCAGGTAGACGATGTCCATGGAAGAGCAATGGCGCGGCCGGAAATGCGCGCCTGATGAGGCCAGGGCGGGATGATGGCCGCCTCGGCCTGGCTGCACCATGGGAAGATGCTTCACAAACGTAACGGGATGTAACGAGAGGCGCGCTCGGTTTCAGCGTGGACGCAGCGCCTCTACCAGCGCATCGTTCACGTAATGCGGTCCGTCGAAGAGCCAGACCCGATACCCGCGATAGTGCTGCAATTGCGGCGTCAGCTCCTCCACGGTGGCACTGCGAAATCCGCCTCCGGGTTGCGGGCGAAAGGCCTCGGCGATGATCCGCACCCGCGCCGGCCCCAGCCGCTGCGACAGCACCTGCACGTAGTGCAGCGCCACCTGCGGCTCGCGGGCATAGACGCCGACGCCATCCTGGAAGAACACGCCGACATCCGGCGGCAGCCAGCTCAGCAAGCCGGCGGCCAGTGCTTCCGGCCCCACATTGGCACTGTCGTAGACGCTGATCCATAGCGGTCGTGGCAACTGGCCGAGCAGCTGGCCCAGTTGAGCAGCCTCGGTCCAGGTCGGATCGATCTCCACCGGGAAGTACCAGCCGCTGACCTTGAGCGGCGTGGACAATCTTGCCAGCTTGGCGGATTGCGCGATCAGTTGCGGCAGGTCGGCGCGGGCCGCAGCTTCATCGAAGCGGCCGGCCAGTCCGAGGATTACCTCCTGTGCCCATGGTTCGCGCGCAATGCGCTGCCAGTCGGGCAGGCGTGGCACGGTCGGCAAATCACTGCCTGCAACAAAGGCCTGGCCATCGACTGCGCTCCATTGCACCAGCAGGGTTCGCGCTCCCAGTTTTTGCCACTGGCCGCGTGGTTCGACGGTGGCATTGTCGGGCTGCCAGACGATGCCCTCGATCTCGCCCTGCGCTTGCGCGCGCAGGTCACAGCCGGCGCAGGCGGCCAGCAGCCACGCCGAGGCAGCGGCCAGCAGGGCGCTACGGCGCAGCGGGGAGGGCAAGGGTGCCGGTGGCATGTACTTCATGGGAGGACCTGCGGTTCACGAGGACTCAGTAGGACAGCGTGGTGCTGACGAAGAATCCCTGCGCCCGTTCATCGCCGCCGATGCGCCAGCGATACTGCAGCGACAGGTCCACATAGGAGCGCGGTGCATGATAGCGATCGCCCCGGAACCAATAACGCAGGTTCACCCCCGGACCCATGCCGATGGCGGTGCGATGGGTATTGAGCGAATTGAAGTCGGCGTTCAGGCTCAGATGCGGGAACAGCACCAGCTGATCGCTCACGCTGTCGAGCCGGAAACTGCGTCCGGTCTGGACCGAGGCCAGACCATAGGTCTGCGGATTGCGCAGGTAGCGGCCGACCTCGCCATACCATTGCGTGGTCCACCAGTCAGGGCGATCCACTCGCAGGTCGGTACCGATGCCATCGGAATAGGCCAGTTGCACCAGCCAGTCGGCGGCGGACTGGCTTCCCAGCGGGATCAGCCGTCCCAGCGACAGCACCAGGTTCTGGCTGGCCAGCGGCTTCCAGCGCGCGCCTACGGTGGCTTGCGCAGTCTGCGTGCCAGTCGCACCGCCGGACTGGTCCTGCAGGGTCTGGAATACGCGTGCGAACAGTTCGACCGGACGGCCGCCCTGATAGCCGAAGGGCCGCCAGTAGGCTTCTGCTCCGGCCTGCAGGGTGCTGTCGGTGGCGGAGGCACCGGGACGTCCGCCATTGCCGGCGCTGGGGCCGCCGCCGTTGTGCGTGAGCGAGGCGATGAAGCCGCCGCTGCGATCGATGGTGGCGATGCTGCGACGGGTATCGAAGCGCTGCTGCGGCGTCTGCTGCAGACTGCCATCGTCGGCACGGTCGACGCTGCGCTTGAACCAGCCCAGCGCGGCGTCATCGTCACCGGCATCGATGGCGGCATACCCCGCATCAGAAAGTGCGCGGGCGGGCAGGGTGCCGCCTGCATCGGCACGACGGAAGGCGTCCCGGGCAGCGGGGGCGTCCCCCGCCTGGGACGCCAGGTAGGCCAGTTGGAGATCATCCAGTCCATCCAGCGCGCCGCCATCGCGCGCGGCGAGGAA
Organism: Herbaspirillum sp. 1130; assembly: GCF_017833835.1. Lineage (NCBI taxonomy): Bacteria > Pseudomonadati > Pseudomonadota > Betaproteobacteria > Burkholderiales > Oxalobacteraceae > Herbaspirillum > Herbaspirillum sp. 1130. The sequence goes on along the minus strand of NZ_JAFICQ010000001.1, from coordinate 1,336,429 downwards.
GCGTTCACGCGCTTCGCGTGGATGACCGGTGCGGGCCAGCAGCGCGATCTCGGTCTCGACCGGCAAGCCGCCTTGCGCCAAGGCCGCCTCACCATCGGCGCGGGCACCCGCGCTATCTCCCAGTTGTGCGCGCAAGGCAGCGCGCCTTGCCAGCAAGGGGCCATCTGCACCCTGTGCCTGCAGGGTGGCGCTGATGGCCTGCTCGGCTTGCTGATCCTGTCCACCAGCCTGCAAGGCATCGATCAGCAGCAGGCGGTATTCGGCATTCTGCGGTGACAGGGCTACGGCCTCGTTAGCTGCTTGCGCCGCCTGTGCGTACTGTTGCTGCTGCATCGCCTGGTAGCCGCGTGTGGCGGCATCGAAGCCGGCATCGCGCGCTTGCGCGCCAAACGTCACGTGGCAGGGATTGACGTTTTCTGCACCATCGCGGCTGCAATCCAGTGCTGGCACGGGGAGTTGGCGGGACGATATGGACGGGTTGCGCTGTTCGGCACCGAGCGCCGCCAGCCGATAGCGTCCCAGTGTCTGGGTGGCCTGCTGGCGCGTCAGGCGCAAGCGCGCAGCTTGGCGTGCATCGATTGCGGGGGCGAGCGTGTCGGGATCAAGATCGTTCAGCACATCCAGTGCCGCCTGCGGTTGTTGCATGGCCAGTTCGGCATCGGCCTGCAGAATCCCTGCATCCAGTTGTTCAGCGGCGCTGCTGTCGCTGGTTGCCAACCGGCGTGCCTGTGCGAAGTCGGCGCGGGCGGCATCGGCCTGGCCCAGACGCACGCGGGCATAGGCGCGCAGCAGCAGCGGGCCGGGCTGGCGTTCGTCCATGGCGTGGGCTTCGTCGGCGGAGCGCTCGGCCTGCGCGATCTGCTCGTTGTGCAGCAGGGCTATCACCAGCATCAGGCGATATTCCATTTCCTGCGGTGCCAGTGCCACGGCCCGGCGTGCAGCGTCCAGCTCGGCCTCGGCTTGGTTGCCGCTTTGTGCGCGGAAGACTTCGGCCGCAGCCATGGCGGCGCGTTCGCGTTGCAGTTCCAGCTGGCGGCGCAGCAGCGGGCGCTGGTCCGTGACCTTGTCCGCGCCTTGGGCCAGTACTTCGCTGGCGCGGTCGTAGTCATGGGTCTCGATCAGGGCATTGCCCAGCAGCAGCCAGTAGGCAGTATTGTGCGGGGCGGCCGCCACGGCCTGGCGTGCCAGCGTGACGGCCTGGTCGTAGCGCTTGCCATCGTAGGCGCGATAGGCCGCTGCTGCGGCGGCATAGCCGGGGTCGCGCGCCGTGCCACGCCCGGCGCTCATTCCGCCGCGCTGCTGTTGGCGCAGTTCGCGCAATTGGCGGCGCAAGGCCATGGAATCCGGGCGCAGGCGTATCGCTTCCTGCAGTTGCGCCTGCGCCTGCCCGAACGCACCGCGCGCCGCCGAGGCATAGGCCTGCTGCGCCAGGCGATAGGCCGGGCCGGACAGCGGCAGTTCCACCACCGCAGTTTGTGCCAGCGCGGTTCCGGTGGCGGCAGCAGCACCGCTGACCAGCAGCAGGAGCAGCAGGGACAAGGTCTTGTTCTTCATCGTGTCTTCTTGTTGTGGTGATGAGGGCGGTGCTCACGCAGGCTGGCCGCCTTGTGCCAGCCAGTCGCGCTGGCGCCGTACCGCCTCTTCGATGGCCTCGCGCGAGATCACGGCTTCATTGACCAGGTAGTCGCCGATGCGGCCATGCAGGTCGGGTCGATAGCGCTGCATGGCGGCATCGAAGACCGGGCGCGACAGCAGGCCGCTGGCGATCAGCAGGTCGCCCAGCAGCGGGACGCGGGCTTCGGTGCGGGCCGGGTCGAAGGCATTGTCCTGCCCGCGCAGCAGGCGCAAGCCGGCGGCGATCTCGGACTCGCGCGCCACCATGGCGAAGGGCGCGCGGCCCAGGACCGCTTCCAGCTCGGCCCGCGCGGCATCGGTCAGCGCACTGGCCACGGCCACCCGCGCCATGCCCTGGTCGGGCCGGCCTTCCTTGCCGGGGCCGAGGTAGAGCGTGCGCAGGCGGGCGCAGATTTCCACCGGCAGTTCGCCCGCATGGCGTTGCACGCGTTCCCGCGTGAGGCTCACGCGCGGCAGGCCTTCTTGATAGGCCAGTGCTTCGGCCAGGGTTTCTTCATCCAGCCAGCCATGGCTGACCATGACGGTCCCCAGCGGCAATTGCGTGCGGCGCTGTTCCTCCAGCGCCATCGACAGCGTGGCCTCGTCGACTGCCTGCCAGGTCCGCAGCAGGTCACCCAGACGCAGGCGCACGCGGCTGGCGATGCCATCCGTGGGGAAGTCGTGCATGGTCTTGTCCCAGGCCAGTGCGCGGCCCGCGAACAGGTACAGCAGGAACAGCCGCCACGCGCGCGCCACGGCCATGAAGTTGACGAAGTTGGCCACCACCATGCGCGGCAGGGCCATCAGGCCGTGACGCCAGCCGTACAGCTCGGTGGTGAAATAGAAACGGTGCACGGCACGATTGAGCATCGCCAAAGCATTGAGCGTGAGCACGGTGCGCCACCAGCCGTCACCGGCCAGCAGGGGAGGGTAGAACACGTCCCACCACTGGAAAGTGGTGGCCGCCGAAAACAGGATGAACTGCAAGGCCAGTACATAACCCAGCATGCTGACGAAGGCCGTGACAACGCCCTTGCGGTCGTGCAGCAGCAGATAGCGTGCCGCCAGCGAACCGCGCCATTCCATCTGCTCCCAGCTCTGCAGGCCGATGCCGATGACCCAGCGCGCCTTCTGGCGATAGGCCTGGGTGAAGGTGTCGGGGAAATATTCGCGCACCGCCAGCGGCATTTCCAGCGTGCTCTCGGCCACCTGCTCGCGCTTGCCGAAGAACCAGGGTTTGCGGCGCACCTTGAACTTCACGGGGAAGCGCGCAAAGATGGTCTGCATGCCCATCTGCGAGAGTTTGGTGCCGACCTCGTAATCCTCGGTCAGGCTGGACACGTTGAAGGGCTCGCCATCGGAGGCCTGCATCAGTCCGTGCAGCGCCTTGCGCGAGAAGCTGGTGCCGACCCCCGCCGAGGGTACCAGTCCGGCCACGCTTTCGCGCACCATCATGTCCTTGGCATGGCTTTCGGCGAATTCGTCCATGTAGGTACCGGCCACCAGTTCAAACCATTCGCGCTCCAGCGAGGCTACCGGCAGCTGGATCATGTCCTTGCGTGGCAGCAGGTAGTTGAAGAATTTCAGCTCCATCGGATGCAGCACGTCTTCGCTGTCGTGCAGGACCACACCGGCGAACTGCATGCCCAGTCCGGCTTCGCTGGCAAAGATGGTCTTGACCACCCAGTTCAGGCAATCGGCCTTGCAGGTCGGACCGGCATGCGGCACTTCCACCCGGTGCAGCTGCTTGTAGCGCACCCGCATGCGCTCCACTTCGTCGATGGTCTCGCGGTCGTTGACGTAGGTGCCGACGAAGATGTGGTAACGCCGATAGTCCAGCACGGCCACCATGTCCTCGATCATCTGCGCGATGACGTCCGCTTCCATCCAGGCCGGCACCATGATGGCGATGGGCTGCTCATCGCGCTGCCGCAGCTGCTCCACCGTCAATGGCGTGCGCACGCGCTCGATGGTGAACCGGCGCCACAGGCGGCGCGACCAGTACCAGAGGTCGAAGAACAGGTCGTCCAGCGCCGACAGCAGGATCAGCAGGGCCACCACGGCCGCCGCAATTTCCAGTGCCGCGTAGTAGTTGGCGAACAGGAAGTTGAGCTGGGCCGTGGCATTGGCTGTGGTGAACATGCGCCGTCCTCAGTCCTGGCCGGCGTCGCGCGGCGTCGCCTGGGCTTGCTTGCGCTGGGCTTCCTGCTCGGCCATGCGACGGCGGCGCGTGCGGCTGGCCAGGATCAGCAGGAGAATGAACAGGCCGATGATGGTCAGCGGCACCACCCACCACAGGATGTCCGGAATGGTCAGCGAGGGGGCGTCCTGCACTGCATCGCGGCCACTGGCGTCATTGGTGTCGATCTCCGCCAGCAGGCCGGTCGAGGACACGGCTGCCACATTGCCGGACGACAGCGCAAACGGTTTGGCCACCAGCGGCCGTTCCTTGCCGACGCTGTGCCAGACCACGCCTTGCTGGCCGTTGGTCTTGGCTACCTCGAGAATGCCGAGGCGGTCGAAGCCGGTGACGTCGAGCATGGGCTTGGCGCTGCTGTCATTCATCACCAGCGTATTGCCCTTGACCTGCACGATGCCCTGGGCATCCTTGAAGGGCAGGTCAAACGCCAGGAAGCTGCCCGAAGGAGCGGCCTCCTTGCCGTCGTCCACCACGGTCATGCGGGTGCGGTCGGCGGGCAGGCCGGCGCTGGAGGCCACCATGATGACGCGCTGCAGGCTGGCCGGCACATCGTCCAGATAGCTGTGCGGCACCAGCAACTGCGCACCGGCGGCGAAGCGGCGGACCATGCCGGTGAAGTTGGCTTCGTCCTGGGCCTTGTCCAGTTTCAGGTGGCTGGATCCCAGCACCGCTACCGGGAAGGCCTGGGGCGTTTCACGGCAGTTGTCGCTGGAGGGCTGGCGCACGAAGGACACGCGCAACTGGTTCTGTGCAGCCAGCGCACCCGGCGGGATGCGCGCGATGATGCGCTCGCGCTGGCCGTCGGCCTGCAGGCTGCGCGCTCCCAGCAGCACATCGTTGAGGAACACCGAGGCCACCGGCGGCGTGCGCGTGGCACCCGGCGCGGCCGAGACATCCAGTACCAGTTCGGACGGCAGGCGGCCGTCGCTGGCGACTTCGGCGATATCGAAGGACGCACTCCAGTCGGCGCGGCTGAGCACATCGATGCTACCCGGCGCACCGCCCAGGTTTTTCAGCAGGATGAAGTCTTCACCCGTCACCGGCTTGTGCGCCGTGCGCGCCACCAGCGAGGCGGCACCGCTGATGTTGCGCCAGTAGCGGTCGAACATCTGCGCAAAGGCGGGGCCGGACTGCGCACCCGCCAGGATCACCGGATGACCGAAGGCTGACGACAGCCGCAGTTCACCAGCCTGCAGGCTGGCGGACTGCGGCTGCACGCGGGCGCGCCAGCCGCTGAAGGCCGGCATCGCTTCGGGCGCGCTGGCCTGCACCTGCTGCTGCAGGGCGTTCATGGCGCTGTCGAGACCGGAGAGCAGCGCTGCATCGGCCACCACGATGTCGGCCCGCACCTGGTTGCGGCCCAGGGCCAGCAAGGCGCCGACTTCGGCCGGATCCTTCAGGGCATGTTGGCCGCTGCCCTTGAGCGCGGCAAACGCGGCAATGCCGCGCAGCCCATCGGGTACGTTGAGGCGGCTCAGGTCGATCACGTCACCCACGCGCGGCAGCACCGTCACCGTGCTGTGCTTGCCCGCGCGTTCCAGCGCCACACCGATGCGCCAGGCGCTGTCGTAGCTCTGTGCATCCAGCTGGCGTCCCGCCACCATGATGGAGGTCAGGGCCGGCAGCGCCCCCCAGGCGGTGCGCAGGTCGCCGATGGCGCGGCTGTCGTAGCGGTAGCTGAAGGAGGAATCGGGATTCACCTGCAGCACGTTGCCGGGCGTACGCGGGTCGGCGCATTGCGACAGGCCGGAGAGCATGGTGGTCCAGTTCACGCCCATGCGCACGAATCCATTGGCGCGAGGCGCGCCATCGATGCCCAGCGCCAGGCTGGCATCGCCCTGATCGGCCGTCATGGCACGCGCCGCGACCGGATAGGTATCGATGGCCACGACCATGGTGGTGCGGCCGCCATCGGCGCGCAGATACTTTGCGTCCAGTTTCAGATTGGCATCCGCCAGCGGCACATTGGACGGCACCGGCAGATAGAGTTCGCGGCTGCTGTCATTGGACGCCAGCACCAGCGGCGAGGTGATGCCCAGTGAGGCCAGGCTCTCGCGGCGCTCGATCCAGGTATCGTCAGTCAAGGTGCGGAAAGCGTCAGCGGCGGCGTTGTTGCCTGTGGGGGCGGCCAGCAGGACCGGCGAAAAGCCGGCGGCAAGCACGGCGACGGCCAGCGTCATGAACATCGGCGTTCCCGCGGACAAGCGCAGGCGGCGCGCAGCCGCTGGCTGGGGGTGGTGGCGTGCAATCATCAGATTCCTGTCGCAAGAGGGACCATCGGTCCGCGTAGTCCGGACCTTGTGGCGTTTCGTTGAATTGTTTGTTGTTCGGTTGCGTGGCTCGGTTGCGTGCGGTAGGAGCGGAGGGAGGTCAATTTGGTTGCATGTTCGATATCACTCTTTACACCTTGCAGTACGCGGACACTTTCCTTGTGTCCATTTTTTCGTGATTTTTTGCTTGAAATGGCGAGGCAGAAAAACTAAGTATTCAGGGCGATTGCCGTCTGGCATCACCCGGAGGGGCGCATGGGAAAAGGGGCGCTTCTGGCTGATTTCGCCTGAGGAGAAAAGGCGGGGTAACGCAACACTGACAAGGATGTTTGTGAGAATTCCCTACATCAGGGGCGTAAAAAATTTTTTATATTGTTTGATTTCACTCGGTTCTGGCCGGAAAACATTTCCATAAAAAACTAAGTAAACGGGACGACGACAAAAACCGCAACGTCTCGCCGCCCATGGCTTGCGAATGGATGAGTCAGGCGGAGAAGGGCTGGAAGTTGCGTCCCAGAATGGCATCGACGATGCGGGCACAGGCCTGTCCGTCGCCATAGGGATTTTGTTTGCGTGCGAAGCTGCGCCAGAGCCGGTCTTCGCTCAGCAGGGTGGCCACGGTATCGACGATGCGGCCGGTATCGGTGCCGACCAGTTGCACGGTGCCTGCGGCCACGGCCTCGGGGCGTTCGGTGACGTCGCGCATGACCAGTACCGGCTTGCCCAATGCGGGCGCTTCTTCCTGGACGCCGCCGGAATCGGTCAGGATCACGTGGGTGCGCTGCATCAGCCGCACGAACTGCAGATAGTCCAGCGGCTCGATCAGATGCAGGTGAGGCAGGCCGGACAGCTCCTGCATGACGGGGCCGCGCACGTTGGGATTGAGGTGCACCGGGTAGACGATCTGCAGGTCATCGCGTTGCGCCAACTGGGCCAGTGCGCGGCAGATCTGCAGGAATCCGGTACCGAAGTTCTCGCGCCGGTGGCCGGTGACCAGCAGCAGGCGGCGTTCAGGCAGCAGCGTTGGCAGGGCGGCATCGAGCTGGGCGCGAAGCCCGGCATCGGCATCGATGCGGGCCACCGTCATCTGCAGGGCATCGATGACGGTGTTGCCGGTGACCACGATTTTTCCCTGCAGGTTTTCTGCTTCGAGATTGCGGCGCGACTGCGCGGTGGGCGCGAACATCAGGTCGCTGACCACATCGATGGTGCGCCGGTTCATCTCTTCCGGCCAGGGCTGGTGCATGTCATGGGTGCGCAGGCCGGCCTCCACGTGGCCGACCGGGATGCGCCGGTGAAAGGCCGCCATGGCCGCGACCATGGCGGTGGTGGTATCGCCGTGGACCAGCACGCGGTCGGGCCGGGTCTGCTCCAGCAGCTGGTCGATGCCGGCGAAGAGGCGCGCGGAGAGGCCGTTGAGCGTCTGGTCCGGCACCATCACATCGAGGCTGTGATCGGCCTCGATGGCGAACAGCTCCAGTACCTGCGCCAGCATCTGCTTGTGCTGGCCGGTGGCGCAGACGATGGACTCGATGGCGGGCTCGGCATCGAGGGCCTTGACCAGCGGTGCCATCTTGATGGCTTCGGGGCGGGTACCGAAAATCGACAGCACCCGGAGAGGGTGGCTGGGCGTGGCTTGGTCCATGATGCTCCAGTAAAGGCTGCGTGAGCGCGCCTGTATCAAATCGAGGTCGTGACCGGCGTTGGGCTGTTCTTGTTGATTGTTGGCATCAGCGTGGTGCGCGGAGTGGTGGGGCCATCCGATAAGCAGAGACAGCCCGGGATATGGGACAAGACTCGCGAAGATTTGGTTCTGGCGACAGTGAAAGGCTTGGACGGAGCGTACGCGTTATCGTCATTGCGCCCGGGCAAGCTTGGCTGGTCCGGGCGCAGGACTTACGGTGAGGGGGCGGCGAGATAGTTGCGGCGCTGCCGCTGGTGGCGTATTGAGAGCAAGTGAACGACACCCCTGGAGCGGGCATAGAGCACCAGAGTATCCTTCATGACGTACTCTCGTACCTCCGTGTGGCGGGCCAGTCTGCCCAATTGCCGTTCGAGGAGGCGCAGGGCGCTGTGGACTTCGGTTGATTGCCCGGCGCCGCCTTGAATCAAGGGGCCGAGCTTTGGAAAACTTTCCAGATTGGGGATGACGGTCGCGATCAGTTCATCCAGCAGCTGGTCATAGGCATCGGTTGCCTCATTGGCGTCGAGGAAATCCTCGATCTGCGCCAGCCCGCGAAGGAAATACGTCGTGACCTCGACCCGATGCGGGACGGCCACCTTGTACCTCAGCGCGTGGTCTTGGCAGTGCGGCGGCGTTTGAGGCCGTTGAGGGCGGTGCGGGCATCGTCCACATGACCGGCCGCGACATCGGCCAGCCCGGCGCGGGCATCTTCAATGGTCAGCAGGTGCAGGTGCTCCCGCTCCAACTGATGGTAGTAATCCAGTCGCTCTGTATCGATCAAGGCGACGTAGCTGACGCCGTTCTTGGTAATGATTTTCTCTGTGCCCGCCTTGACCTGATCCGCCAGTTCGGAAAGTTGGGCCCGGGCTTGCGTCAGCGTAATCACGTCAGTGGAAGAAAAGGCCATCTCGGACCTCCTAAAATGATGTACAGATTCCTGTACATTATAGAGGCCTGCCTTGCTGGTTGCTTGCGTGCGCATGATGTCACTCCTTGGATGGAAGAGGCGCATGCTCGCGCAAATTGCCTGGTCTGGCAGCGAAATCGTGAAATCAATCCGCTTTCCTCGCATTTTTTGATTGTCTGCCACTTCCATCACCATTGGCCGCCCATGAACCTCACCCCCCCTCGCCATCCTCCTGGTCTTCCAATGCCTGGGCGAAGGCACCGCGCAATTGCTGGGCCTGCCCATTCCCGGTCCGGTGATCGGCATGCTGCTGTTGCTGATCGCCTTTCTCTCTTCCTCACGCCTGGCGCAGATGATGGAGCCGACCTCATGGGGCATCCTGCAGCACCTGTCGCTGCTGTTCGTGCCGGCCGGTGTCGGCGTGATTGCCGCTGCCGGCCAGCTCAAAGGCGATCTGCCGGCCATCGCGGTGGCGCTGGTGGTGAGCACGGTGCTGGCCATCGGCGTCGGCGCGCTGGTGACCAATGCGGCGATGAAGCGCTTCTCTGCGGCACGCCAGCCGGATCACGATGAGGAGCCGCACTGATGCACGGCCTGGCCCGTCTGACCGATGTCTGGGTCTACCTGGCAGCCTCGCCGCTGCTGGGGCTGACGACCACGCTGGTGGCCTATCTCGTGGCACTGTGGATCTACCGGCGGCTGGGTTACCACCCGCTGGCCAATCCCGTGCTGATCGCCATCGTCATCGTGGTCAGCATCCTGGGCATCACGCATACGCCCTACAAGACGTATTTCGAAGGCGCGCAATTCGTGCATTTCATGCTTGGACCGGCCACGGTTGCGCTGGCCATGCCGCTCTACAAGCAGTGGCACAATTTCCGCCGCGCAGTGCTGCCGCTGATGCTGGGACTGGCCGCCGGTTCCGTGACGGCCGTGGTCTCGGCGGTCGGGATCGCCTACGCCATGGGGGCCTCGCGCGACATCGTCATTTCCATGGCACCCAAGTCGGCCACCACGCCGATTGCCATGGCCATCTCGGAACGCTTCGGCGGCCTGCCGTCGCTGACCGCCGTGCTGGTGATCTGCACCGGCATCCTGGGCGCGGTCCTGGCGCGCTACGTGCTCAACTTCCTGCGGATCGACAGCCATCCGGTGCGCGGCTTCGCGCTGGGCGTGGCCTCACATGGCATCGGCACCGCGCGCGCTTTGCAGGTCAGTGCAGAGATGGGTGCCTTTGCCGGATTGGGCATGGGACTCAATGGCGTCTTCACCGCCGTGCTGGTGCCGGTGCTGATGCCGCTGTTCCTGCGCTGGACCGGAAATTGAGAATGAACTAAATAATTTAAGCTACTTGCTTCGGGCACCATGGCGGTACCTTGAACTGCTCCACCAGAAAATCACGCATGCGCTGCACCTTGGGCGGCAGATGCGTGCGGGTCGGGTAGAGCGTATGCACCACCAGTTGTTCGCCGGTGCTCCAGCCTTCGAACAATTCCACCAGTTCACCGGACTGGATTGCCGCGTTGACGATGAAGTCCGGCTGGATCGCGATGCCCTGGCCGGCCATGGCCATGGCACGGCAGGTAGCGCCATTGTTGACGTAGACGGTGGAGCGCACGCGCACCGTGCAGGTGTCGCCGTGCTCATGCTTGAAATGCCACTCATCGCCGCCGTTGCGGTAGCTGTAGGAGATGAAGGGATAGTCGCGCAGTTCCGCCGGACTTACCGGCGTACCATGCCGCTGCAGGAAGGCCGGCGAGGCGCAGGCAATCATGCGCACCGGTGCCAGCGGCCGCGCCACCATGCGGCTGTCACCGAGGGTACTGATGCGGATGGCCATGTCGAAACCTTCCTCAAGCAGGTCGATGGTGCGGTCCGACAGGGTGATGTTGAGCGTGATCAGCGGATTCTGTTCGGTGAACTTGCCCCATAGCGGAGCCAGTTGCTCCACGCCGAAATCCTGCGGAGCGCCGATGCGCAGCCGTCCGCAGGCCTGGTCGGAATTGAGCCCGACTTCGCTCTCCACATCCTGGATGGATTCCAGCAATTCCTTGCAACGCGTGAAGTAGACGCGGCCCTCATCGGTCAGCGAGAGCCGCCGCGTGGTGCGGTGGAGCAGGCGGATGCCGAGGAACTGTTCCAGCTCCGAAACCTGCCGCGAGACCGCCGGTTTGGACTGGCCGGTCACCTCCACGGCGGCTACGAAGCTGCCGCTCTCTACCACGGCGACAAAGGTTTCCATCGCTTGCAACTTGTCCATGGCTGCTTTCCGATCCGCAAGAAAAATACCGGTCAGATTGCCACAGCAGCGTGCGCCTGCCCATGCTACGTTCGGATAATGGCGCGTCCGGAAAATCCGTTCATCGCACCGTGGCGGCCCACGCCACCACTTCGTTCGCCAGCCGCGCCGAGGCGCTGCCAAAGGCGCTGACCACCTCCGGCACCTTGCTGCCGGCCACCGCTTCCACCACCGCAAAGCGCCGCGCCGCCAGTTGCTGGCGCGTGGCGGTGTCGACCAGTCGCGCGTCATAGACGATCACCACGCTGGGCGCGCCGTTGCGATATTCCGTCTGGAAGGCGTTGAGTGCGCCATCGAGTTCGACCTCGGCCGCGATGTTGGCATTGTCGCCGGACAGGCGCGGGAAACGTCCGTCGGCCTGGAAGGCATCCAGCAGGCGGTCGCGCAGCAACTGCGGTGCCGGATCGCTCCAGCGCACGCCGGCGTAGGACTTGACCACGTCGCCTTCAGGCAGCACCAGGATGCGTTCGCTGTCGATGCTGCGGCTGGCCGCCGGAGTGGCGATGCGCAGTGCGCGATAGGGCGTGCCGGTGGTCGCCGCATGGGGTGAAGCCAGCGGCGGCAGGCGATAGACCGCCAGCGGATCGGACTTGGGAAGAATCGAACACGCCGTCAGGGCCAGGCCGGCGGCCACCAGGGCGGTGCGCAGGAGCGGGGTCATCATGGTTGGAATTCCTGAAGATTGTCTTGGCCCAGCAGGTAGGCACCGGGATTGCTTTCCAGTTTGCGGCTGATGGCCCGCACCGAGGCCAGGGTACTGCGCAGTTCGGTAATGGCCGGCCCGATCTCCGCCACGCCCTGGGCGCCGTTGTTGAGGGCGGCCTGGTTCTGCTGGATCAGCTTTTCGATCTGCTGGCTGCTGGCCGCCAGCGAACGCATGGCTTGCTGCAGGTTGCCCATGGCGTCATTGCCGCGTGTGGCCAGCAACTGGTTGGCCGACTGCATCGCCAGATTGGCCTGGCGCGCCGCTGCCGCCAGTTCCTGCATGGCGGTGCCGACGTTGCCGCGCTGGTTGGCCAGGGTATCGGTCAGCTGTTCCAGGTGCGCCAGGGTCTGGTTCAGGCGGCGGGCGTTTTCCGGCGCCAGGAACTGTTTGGCATTGAGCAGCACTTCATTGACGTTGGAGAGCAGGTCCTCGCCGTTGGAGAGCAGCGCCGACAGCGGCGAGGGTGAGGCGATGATGATCGGGTCATTGCCGTCCTTGGATTCCAGCCGAGGACTCTCGGGCGAGCCATTGGTCAGCTGGATCAATGCGGTACCGGTGATGCCGGCCAGGGCCAGCTTGGCGCCGGTGTCTTCCTTGATGGGCGCCTTGCCGGTCACACGGATGCGGGCGCGCACCTTGCGCGGGTCGGCCGGGTCCAGGCTCAGGCCGACCACATCGCCCACCTTGATGCCGCTGTACTGCACGGGGCTGCCGCGCGAGAGCCCGCTGACCGCCTCGTTGAAGATGACCGTGTAGTAGTCGACGTCGCGGTCCTGTCCGACCTTGGTCAGCCACAGGCAGAACACCAGTGCCGCCAGGGCGACCAGGATGGTGAAGAGTCCGATGAGGACGTGATGGGCACGCGTTTCCATTAGGCGTTTCCTTGATGCGTTGGGGTGGCCGAAGCACGCAGTGCGGCCTGGCTGGCGGCCCGTCCGCGCGGGCCCTGGAAGTATTGCCGTATCCACGGATCATCGAAGGCCGCCACGGCCTCGATGCGGTCGGCCACCAGTACGCGCCTGGCCGAGAGCACGGCAACGCGGTCGCAGATGGCATAGAGGGTGTCCAGGTCATGGGTGACCAGGAACACGGTCAGGCCCAGCGCGTCGCGCAGGGTCAGGATCAGGCGGTCGAAGGCGGCGGCGCTGATGGGGTCGAGGCCGGCGGTCGGTTCGTCCAGGAACAGGATGTCCGGATCCAGCGCCAGCGCACGGGCCAGCGCGGCGCGCTTGATCATGCCGCCCGAAAGTTCCGCCGGAGTTTTGTCGCCGGCTGCAATGGGCAGGCCAGCCAGCGCCAGCTTCATGGCCGAGACCCCACGCGCCTCATCGGCATCGAGTCCGCCGTATTCGGTCAGGGGCAGCGCGATGTTTTCCAGCACGGTCAGCGAAGAGAACAATGCGCCCTGCTGGAACAGCACGCCGAAGCGACGCTCATACTGCGAACGTGCTTCGGAGGACAGTGCAGACAGATCCTGTCCGAACACTTTCACCTGTCCCGCCGCAGGACGTTGCAAGCCGACGATGCTGCGCAGCAGGACCGATTTGCCGGTACCGGAACCGCCCACCACGCCCAGAATTTCACCGCGCCGCACCTGCAAGTCCAGCTGGTCATGGACCACTTGCGGTCCGAACTGGTTGCGCAGACCGCGCACGTCGATGATCGCTTCGACGGCCTGATCGTCGTGCCCCGGGGTCACCATCCCATCTCCATGAAGAACAGGGCCGCCAGTGCATCCAGCAAAATCACCACGAAGATCGACTGCACCACGCTGGAGGTGGTGTGCTGGCCCACCGACTGGGCGCTGCCGCTGACCTTGAAGCCTTCGTTGCAACCGATGATGGCAATCACGAAGGCAAACAGCGGTGCCTTGACCATGCCCAGCACGAAGTGGCGGATGCCCACATCCTGCTGCAGCAGCGAGAGGAACATGGTCGGGCTGATGTCCAGCGACAGCGCGCACACCATGGCTCCGCCGAAGAGGCCCGACATCATGGCGATGAAGGTGAGCAGGGGCATGGAGATCAGCAGCGCGATGATGCGCGGCAGGACCAGCAGGTTGATCGGGTCCAGTCCAAGGGCGCGGATGGCATCGATTTCCTCGTTGGCCTTCATCGAGCCGATCTGCGCCGTAAAGGAACTGGCGGTGCGCCCGGCCATCAGGATGGCCGTCAGCAGCACCGCGAATTCGCGCAGGAAGGAGAAGGCCACCAGGTCCACCGTATAAAGGCTGGCGCCGAAATCGGCCAGCACGGTCGCCCCCAGGAAGGCGACCACGGCACCCACCATGAAGGTCAGCAGGGAGACGATGGGGACCGCGTCCAGCCCGGTCTGTTCCACCTGGGCCACTACGCCCGTAAAGCGCCAGCGCGAAGGACGCCAGAACGAGGCCGCCAAGGTCTGCAGGCACAGTCCGGCAAAACCCAGCAGGCCGCGCGAGCAGGCGCGCAGGTTGAGGGTGGCCACGCCGGCCCGTTCCAGCATGTCGGTAATCCAGGCCTGCGGCGGCGGGGCGGCCTTGGGCATGGCGATGGCCTTGGCCTCGGCCACGGCGGCCAGCAGGCCGCGCCAGGCGCGCGGCAGATTGCTGTCCTCGCCGGTCTGGCGCAAGGCTGCGGGCACGCCCAGCAGATCCACCAGCAGCTTGGCGCCCACGGTGTCAAAGGCGGTCAGTGCAGAAAACGTCAGCACCAGCTGATCGTCTACCGCCGGCCGCTGCTGTGCGATCTGGTGCGACAGCGCGCGGTAGTTGCGCAAGGTCCAGTCGCCTTCCACGTGCAGCACAGGCGGGCTGGACGGTTCGAGGCGGAAGGTGGCGGCGTTGTTCAAATCAGGTCAGGCCAGCGAGGGCAAGGTTGGAAGAGGGCAGTGTACCGAACTTGCGCGCCACTGCGCAAAAAGCGTCAGCGGGCCGCCGCAAGTATGGCATGGGCACAGGCTTCGCGCCAGCCGCAATGACCCGCGCGGGCACTATCCCAAGAGGTAATTGCTGCGGGGGGAAGGGGCTCCTACCATGTGCCTTCCCTGGACCCGGCCAGTGCCATTCTCCTCCCTCCACCCGGCAGAAAGCACCCGGGATGATTTGACGTTTTCTGCACCATGCCGCGTGCGGCACGCTTCTCATGAAAAAACTCGTCTTCACTCTTTCCGCCCTGGGGCTGCTCAACGCCAGCCAATGTGCCCAGGCCCAGACTTCCGGCGTCACCGTCTATGGCGTCATCGACATGAGCCTGGTCTATGCCAGCAAGGTCGGTGCCGGCAACAACAGCCGCGTCAGTGTCGACTCCGGTGACGCCATGGCCTCGCGCATCGGCTTTCGCGGCCGCGAGGAACTGGGTGGCGGACTGGCGGCCATCTTCCAGCTGGAAAACGGATTCTCCGCTGACGACGGTGCCATGGCCACGCCGGGCAGCCTGTTCGACCGCAAGTCGGTGGTCGGCCTGAGTGGCCATGTCGGCACGCTGACCATTGGCCGCCAGACCGACTATCTGGAAGAGATCGGCCTGCAATACAGTTCCTTCCAGATCTTCGGTGGCGGCGGTGTGCGTGCCGGGCACTTCAACAGCCTCGATCGCCTGACCGGCGCACGGACCAGCAATTCGCTGCGCTTCGATACGGCCGACATCGATGGCTTTACCGGCAGCCTGTTCTACGGCTTCGGCGAGGTCGCCGGCAAGACGTCGGCGGGACAAGCCTTCGGCGTCGGAGCCAACTATCGGCGGGGCAATGCGGGCATCGGTGCCGCTTACTACCAAAGCAAGCTGGCCGCGGATACGCCGCCGTCCAGTGCCGGTGATACCGACCTCAAGACCTTCACCCTGGGCGCCAGCTACCAGGCCGGTCCGGCCAAGCTGTTCGCAGCCTGGTCGCAGGTGCGCCGCCCGACCCAGCAGCCGCTGGCGGCGAGCGGACTGGTGGCCATCACCAGCGCTACCCGCGCCAATGTGTTCGACGTCGGCGTGGATTACGCGATGAATGCCAGGCTGCACCTGCTGGGCAGTGTCATCCATGATCGTGCCGATCTGTCCCGTGCCAGCGGTGGTGCTACGCGCGGTCACACCACGCAGCTCAATGTCGGCATCGATTATTTCTTCAGCAAGCGCACCGATCTCTACGCCATGGCCAGCCGCCAGTCGGCCAGCGACGTGCTCAATCCCGGCGTCATCAGCGCGGCCTATTCGTCGGCACCGGCGGACGACAGCAGCCAGAATGTCCTGCGTATCGGGCTGCGGCACAAGTTCTGAGAGCGCCGAAAAACATAGCCGAAAACGGCAAAACAGCCTCCGCAGTGCGGGGGCTGTTTTGCTTTTGAGCGGTGCGATCCGGAGACATCAGGGGCAAAGAAAGGCTGCATGCGGGAAGAGAACGCAGACTGCGCGCGCCGCAGGACCTCGTGCGGCGCGCAGGTTTGCCAAATCGGGCTACGCCGGTGCGGGAAGGGAACGCAATAATCCATCACACCCGTTCCACACCGACACGTTCCGACCATGACCTCCACTCGTTTCCGTTCCCGCCTGCTGCGCAAGGCGGTCTTGTCTACGCTTTCCGTAGCCGGCCTGGCCACCGCCTTGCTGGCGCCGCTGCCGGCCGCCGCCCATGGCGCGGCCGCACACATGTTGCCGCTCAAGAAGACCCTGGAAGATTTCGGCGCTACCGTGCGCTGGGATGCCTATGCGGGTCTGTGGACCATCCAGCGCAACAGCGTGACCGTGCGCGTCAAGCCGCGCGCCACGACCGCGCTGGTCAACGGCCAGAGCGTGAAGCTGCCGGTGCCGCTGGTGATGAAGAACGGACAGCCCTATGTCTCCGACGAATTCATCAATACCGTCTTTGCGCCCAGTCTGGACAAGACTTTCCAGATCGAGGCGGTGCCGCATCCGCTGAACCCGCTCAGCGCCGATGAGATCAATGCCACGCTGGATGTCTTGAAGGCCAGCGGCCGCTGGCAGCCGTCCTATCGCTTTACCGAAATCACGGTGGCCGAAGCGCCCAAGGAGCAGGTCTGGAAATTCGCCCTCGGCGAACGCGGACAGACCTTTGCCCGGCGCGCCGATTTCACTTTGCTAGATGGCAGCCAGGTGATCGAAGGTACGGTGGATCTGGGTCAACGCAGCGTGACGCGCTGGGAGCCCAAGGTCGGTGTGCATGGCATGGTGCTGGTGGATGACTTCGCCACCGTCCAGAATGCGATGGAAACCAGCCCCGACTACGCCCAGGCGCTGGCCAAGCGCGGCATCACCGACATCAAGAAGGTGGTGGCCACTCCGCTGACCGTGGGCTACTTCGGCGGCAAGGATGCCTTGCAGGAAGATGCCCGCCTGCTCAAGGTGGTCAGCTACCTGGATGTCGGCGACGGCAATTACTGGGCCCATCCCATCGAAAACCTGGTGGCGGTGGTCGATCTGGTGCAGAAGAAAGTCATCAAGATCGAAGACAACGGCGTGATCCCGGTGCCGATGAAACCGACCGGCTACGACGGCAGCGGCCGCGCTCTGGTGCCGCCGCCCAAGCCGCTGGACATCAGCGAGCCCGAGGGCAAGAACTACACCATCACCGGCAACACCCTGCGCTGGCGCAACTGGGAGATGCACTTCAAGCTGGATTCGCGCGTGGGCCTGATGTTCTCGACCGTCACCTACAACGACCACGGCAAGAAGCGCCAGATCATGTACGAAGGTTCGCTGGGCGGCATGATCGTGCCTTACGGTGATCCGGACGTGGGCTGGTATTTCAAGGCCTACCTGGATTCGGGCGAATACGGCATGGGCACGCTGACCTCACCCATCGAGCGCGGCAAGGATGCCCCTGACAACGTGGTGCTGCTCGATGCCACGCTGGCCGACACCAGCGGCAAGCCGCGTACCATCCCGCGCGCCATTGGCGTCTTCGAACGCTATGCCGGTCCGGAATTCAAGCACCAGGAATACGGCCAGCCCAATTTGTCGGTGGAGCGGCGTGAGCTGGTGATCCGCTGGATCAGCACGGTCGGCAATTACGACTACATCTTCGACTGGGTCTTTGCCGAGAACGGCACCATCGGCATCAATGCCGGCGCCACCGGCATCGAAGCGGTCAAGGGCGTGAAGTCCTCGACCATGCGTGACGCCAGCGCGGCCGAGGATACCCGTTACGGCACGCTGATCGATCACAACATCGTCGGCACCACGCACCAGCATATCTACAACTTCCGTCTTGATCTGGACATCGATGGTGAAGGCAATACGCTCACCGAAGTTGATCCGGTGGTGTTGCCCAACACCCGGGGCGGCCCACGCAGCAGCACCATGCAGACCGTGCAGCGCACCGCAGAGACCGAGCAGCAGGCGGCGCAGAAATTCGATGCATCGACCATTCGTTTGCTGAGCAACCCGAACAAGTTCAACAAGGTCGGCAATCCGGTCTCTTACCAGCTGATCCCGTATGCGGGCGGTACGCACCCGATTGCCAAGGGCGCCAACTTCTCGCCCGATGAATGGCTCAACAAGCGCCTGAGCTTCATGGACCGCCAGCTGTGGGTGACCCGCTATGACCCGCAGCAGCGCTTCCCGGAAGGCAAGTATCCGAACCGCTCGCACGAGGACACCGGCCTGGGTGCCTTCGTCAAGGACAACCAGTCCATCGTCAACCAGGACGATGTGGTCTGGCTGACCACCGGCACCACCCACGTGGCGCGTGCCGAAGAGTGGCCCATCATGCCCACCGAATGGGTACACGTCCTGTTGAAGCCCTGGAACTTCTTCGACGAGACGCCCACCCTCGGCCTGAACAAGAAGAAATAAGGCTTCCCCAAGCCGGCAAAGCTTGACCGTCTGCGCTTCGGCCCGACGGTCTTTTTTCACAAGGAGACTCCATGCACATCGCATCCAACATCATCGGCGGCCAACTGCGCACGGGCAGCCGCCTGCTCGATTCGCACAATCCCGCCACCGGCCAGATCATGGGCCGCTTCCCGCACTCCGATGCCATCGAGGTTGCGGCAGCGGTAGCCGCCGCACGCCAGGCGCAACCGGGCTGGGCAGGCTTGTCACTGGCGCAGCGGCGCGAGCATCTGCAGCGCGTGGCCGATGCCATCGCCGCCAATGCCGAACGGCTGGCCACGCTGGTGACGCTGGAACAGGGCCGCCCGCTGGGCGGCGTAGGTCCTGACCAGGTGCCGGGCTCACGCTTCGAACTGTGGGGCTGCGAGGCCTGGACGCGCGCCACGGCCAGCCTGGAACTGGCCCCGGAAGTGGTGTTCGAGGATGAGACCCGGCGCGACGAACTGCATCGCAAGCCCTATGGCGTGATTGCCGCCATCGCACCCTGGAACTGGCCGCTGATGATTTCCATCTGGCAGATCATCCCGGCGCTCTACACCGGCAATACGGTCGTGCTCAAGCCCTCGGAATACACCAGCGTCTGCGGCCTGGAACTGGCGCGCGTGATTGCGGAAGCAATGCCGGCCGGCGTGCTCAATACCGTCAGCGGCGATGGCAGCGTGGGCGCCCTGCTGGTGGAGGATGCGAACGTCAACAAGATCATGTTCACCGGCTCCGGTGCGACCGGTGCGCGCATCGTTGCAGCGGCCGCGCGCAACCTCACGCCGACCACCATGGAACTGGGCGGCAATGATGCGGCCATCGTGCTGGAAGATGCCGATCCCAAGGCGATTGCGCCGGGCCTGTTCTGGGGCGCCTTCCTCAACATGGGCCAGACATGCGCCTGTGCCAAGCGCCTCTACGTGCCCGATGCGCTGCATGACCAGATCGTGGCCGAGCTCAAGGCCATCATTGCGGCCACGCCCATGGGCGACGGCTTGCAGCCCGGCATCGCCATGGGGCCGGTACAGAATCCCATGCAGTTGAAGAAAGTGGCGGCGCTGGTGGACAGTGCCCGTGAAGAGGGCGCCACCATCGTCTGCGGTGGCGTGCTGCCGGATGGCCCGGGCAATTTCTATCCGCTCACGCTGGTGACCGAGATCCGCGATGGTGCGCGTCTGGTGGACGAGGAACAGTTCGGGCCGGTGCTGCCCATCATCCGCTACAGCGATCTGGAGCAGGCCATCGCCAATGCCAACCGGCTCGACGTCGGCCTGGGCGCGTCGGTGTGGAGCAGTGATACGCAGCGTGCTGCCGAAGTGGCTACCCTATTGCAGGCCGGGACGGTGTGGGTGAACCAGCACGGCATGGTCCATCCCATGGTGCCCTTTGGCGGCAACAAGCGTTCGGGGTGGGGACTGGAATTCGGGCAGGAGGGATTGAAGGGGGTGACGCAGCCGCAAGTGATCAGTTTGAAAAAATAACCGTACGGTCTTGTATCAAAAAAAGGATATCCGTGGATATCCTTTTTTAATGCCCGAAGCGACATGATGCGTGCGCGCCCCAGTGGGAAAGCTTAGCGCGTCACGCTCGCCTCCAGCTTGGCCTGCCCGCCCTTGCCATACGCGATCGGCCTCTCGGCCCGTCCATCCTGCAATTCCAGCGTGGTCAGCGCATCGCGTGCCACGGCCTTGATGCGCCATTGCCTTCCATCATCCTCGCTCACCAGCAACGCACCGGAGAGAGAGCTGGCCATGACCTGATTGCCTTCGCTGCGCAGGGCAGTGATGGAGCCGCTGGTCGGGGAGGCCAGCGATTGCCAGTGCTGCCCGCCATCCTCGCTGCGCAGCAGCTTGCCGCCCAGGCCACCAACGATGATGGCCCCGGAGGCAGTGACCACGCCGCTCCACAGCGAAGCCTTGCTGCCCGTGGCCAGCGCGTCCCAGTGCTGGCCGCCATCAAGCGAGCGATACAGCACGCCTTGCTCGGCCGCGACGAACAGCGCGCCATCGCGGCCGGGGAAGATGTGCAGCAGGTTCAGGTCGCCGCGCTGCTGGCCGGGTGCGGTGGGCAGCTTGACCTGCTGCCAGCTCTTGCCGCCATCGCGTGTATGCAGCAGCAGTGACCACAGCCCGGCCGCCCAGCCCTCATTGGCATTGGCAAACCAGACCGAGAACAGCGGCTGGTCCACGCTGGTGTCGCTGCGCTGCAGGGCCCAGGTCTTGCCGCCATCGGCGGTGTGCAGGATCACGCCGCCGTGGCCGGCCGCCCAGCCCTGCTCGGTGCCGGCGAAACTGACCGAGGTCAGCGTGGTATCGACCGGTACCTTGTCGGCCTGGCGATAGCTGGCACCGCCATCGTCGGAGAGGATGATGTAGCCATAGGCGCCAACGGCCACGATGCGGCTGCCGGCACGGGTCGCGCCCAGCATCATGTTGTGCAGGGCATGCGCATCGGAGCGCGCCGGTGACAGCGTGACCGGCGCGCCGGCCTGCGCCAATGCGCCAGGGGAGACGCCACCGGCCAGCACGGCCAAGGCCAGCGTCACAGAATGTTTGCGGAAATAAATCATGAATCGTCCTTGCGATCGGTAATCAGTGCGCCAGGGCGCTGTTGAGCTTGATGGGCGACTTGCGCGGGAACATCTTCTCCAGCACCACTGCAAAGGCGGGCAGGGCGGTCATCGCCATGACCAGGTTGACCAGGAACATGAAGGCCAGCAGCTTGCCCATGTCGGCCTGGAACTTGAGGTCGGAGAAGGACCAGGTGGCCACGCCAATGGCGAGCGTGATGGCCGTGAAGATGGTGGCGATGCCCACTTCCTGAATCGCGTTGTGCAGCGCCTCTTCAATGGGCAGGCCAGCAGCCAGATGCAGCTGCAGCCGGTTGTAGATGTAGAAGGCATAGTCCACGCCGATGCCCACGGCCAGTACCATCACGGGCAGAGTCGCTACTGTCAGGCCGATCTGCAATTGCTTCATGAAGGCATAGCCGATGAAGGTAGCCACCGTCAGCGGCAGGCAGCAGGCGATGATGGCGCGCCAGTCGCGATAGACCGCAAACACCAGCAGCACGATGGCCCCATAGACGTAGAGCATCATGGGCAGCTCGGATTTTTCCACTTCATCATTGACGGCCGCGATCACGCCCGCGTTGCCTGCGGCCAGGCGGATTTCCAGCCCGGCCAGCTTGTGCTGGTCGCGATAGGCCTTCACGGCCTGGATCACGCCATTGATGGTGGCAGCCTTGTGGTCGGCCAGGAACAGATGGCTGGCCAGCATGTTGCAGTCCTTGGAGAGGAAGCCGCGTACACGCCCGATTTCTACCGCCAGGGCGGCATAGTTGGCGGCATCCAGCGGCACCGTGAACATGGCCGGATTGCCCTCGTTGTAACCCTCGTTATAGATCTTCATCTGGTCGGCGAAGGAGCTCACAGACAGCACGCCCGGTACATGCCGCATGACCGTATCGAACTGATCCTGATAACGCCCGAAGCTGACGTTGTCGCACGAATTGGAAGGCGTCGACAGGATGACCGTCAGCCAGTCCAGCCCGTTGCCGTAGTTGTCCGCGATCCAGCGGGCATCGCGGTTGTAGCGTGCGTCGGCATGCAGTTCCGGTGCGCCCGGCTGCAGCGTGCCGACCAGGCGGTCATGGCTGTACCAGGCCGATCCGGCCAGCACCAGCAGGGTGATGACGACGATACTGCGCGCCACGCGCGGCTGTGCCGAGCGGGACAGCACGGCCAGCCAGCGGCCTCTGGCCTGCTGGGCGCGCATGGCGCTGTCGGCATAGGTCTTGCCGACCTTCAGCAGCGAGGCCGCCAGCGGCAGCATGACCAGGTTGGTGATGATCTTGTAGCCCACGCCGATGGACGCCGTGATGGCCAGCTCGCGCACCATGGGAATCGGGATCATCACCAGCGTGACGAAGGACACCAGCGCCGTCACCAGCGCCAGCACGCCCGGAATGAGCAGGCCCTTGAAACTGGCGCGGGCCGCCGCTTCGCAGGACTGGCCACTGGCAATGCCGCGCACGATGGTATTGATCTGCTGCACGCCATGCGAGACGCCAATGGCAAACACCAGGAAGGGCACCAGCACCGCCAGCGGATCGAGCCCGTAACCGAGCAGGCGCAGCGTGCCGAATTGCCACACCAGCGACACCAGCGAGCAGGCCACCGGCAGCAGCGTGAAGGGCAGCGAGCGGCAATACCAGTAGACCGCGACGGTGGTCAGCAGCAGGGCCATGGCGCAGAATTTGAGCACGCCTTCGGCACCATCGGCCACGTCGCCGATCTGCTTGGCAAAGCCGATGATCTGCACTTCGAAGTCGGCGTTCTCGTATTTCGCGCGCAGGTCGTTGAGCAGTTTGTTGTAGGCCAGATAGTCGACCTTGTCACCCTTGGCATCGAACTCGTTGATCTCGGCCACGATCATGGCGCTGTCCTGGTTGCGCGAGATGAGGGTGCCGACGAAGCCGCCATTGACGGCCGTATTGCGGATCTGTTCGATGGTCTCCGGCGTGAGCGCCGAGGGGATCACGGTGCCGGGGATGACGGGGTCGGCGCGGAAACCCTCTTCGGTGATCTCGTTCACGAAAGTGTTGGGCGTCCACAGCGACTGCACGCCGAGTCGGCTGATATTGGGCAGGAACATGACGGCCTGCGTCATCTCGGACAAACGGGTCAGTCCCTCCCTGGTCCAGATGCTGCCCTTGCGTGCGCGCAGCACGATGTTGAGGCGATTGGCCCCGAGCACGTCATCGCGGTATTGCTTGAAGGTGTCGATGTATTCGTGATGGGTCGGCATCTGTTTTTCAAAGCCGGCGTCCATGCGCAATTGCAGCGCGAAATACGACAGCACGGCGGTGAAGGCCAGCAGCAGGGCCAGGATGGGAATGCGCAGGCGGAACAGGCTGGCTTCGAGTCTATCCAGACTGAACAGGGAAGGGGCGTTGGCCATGGTGCGGTGGTCTCGGGTCGGAGTTCAAAAACGCGGGCCGCCCGCAGGCGGCTTCAAGCAAAACGGGATTGCACGTCAATGCGCCCGGACCGTGGAGGGCCCGGGCGCGCGGCCTCAGAAGTTGCGGCTGATGGTCATGCCATAGAAGCTGCGGTCACGCAGCGGTTGATCGAACACGCTGGCTCCTCCCCAGAATTTGGCGAAGTTCAGCGCCACCTGCCACTTGGCCGGGTTCTGGGTGAAGGTCACGGTGAAGTTGGCCATCTTCGCGCCTTCCATGAAAGTCGCCGTGGCATTGGGCGTGCGGCCCTTGACGGCATGGAAGAAGTAGACCTCGGGAATGACCTGCCAGCCAGGGATCACCGAACCGTCGTAGACCCAGCTGAAGTCGAAGTTGTAGCCATACGAAGTCGCGCTGCCCACGCCGGAAGTATTGCCGCCATTGGCCAGTGTATTGCTGGCATTGGCCGTGGTGTCGTAGCCCCAGCCCCACAGGCCCGCAGCCACGGGGATGCCGCCATACGCGCTCTTCAGGTTGGGATACTTGATGGCCACCGCTTCCACCATCAGCGTGGCGGTATCGGCCCCCAGGGTCTTGAGCACGGCACCGTGTTCGCTGGGGGTCAGGCTGAGCATGCCGGTGATGGCCAGCTGGTATTTCTCGGTCTCGATGTAGCACTTGCCATTGGTCTGGCACAGGCCGCCATTGGCGTTCAGCACCGAGCCGTTGAGCGAGACCGCATCCTTGGGCCGATACGACAGTTCCGTGCCGATGGCCCAGTTGCCCAGCGGGAAATTGGCCGAGAGGCCAACCATCTTGCGGTCTTCCAGATAGGAATAGCCCAGGCCGCTGGCGGTATTGGCGGTCGACAGCACGGGCGATTTGTCGTGGTAATTCATCACGTACAGGCCGAAGTTCACATCGGCACCCGGCGGCGTATAGCGCAGGGCCACACCATATTGGCCGGTGGAGCGCGGACGGCCGGTGACCGGCACACCCAGCGCATCGGCGCCGCTGCCCACGGTGGCGGTCGACCAGTAGCTGCCCACGGGCGGGAAGTAATTGCTCTCCCAGCCTTGCTGCACATAGGTTTCCACCGAGAATCCACGGCCAAGGCCGGTGGCGAAGTTGACCATCGGGGCGGGCAGGATGGCTTCCTTCAACTGCGTACCCGGATTGGACAGGCGCATCAGGTCGATGGCATTGGTCTGGTTGATGCCGCCGGCGATGAACAGGCTCTCGCCCCAGTTCACCACCTGATTGCCGACGCGGATGCGGGCGCGTTCCTCGCCCAGGTCGAAGGATTTGCTGACCCACAGGTCCAGCAGGCGCACCTTGGAATGCAATTCATTGGTGGCGTCATCCGACAGCGCGCGGCCGGTGGTATTGGCTCCACTGATGTTGCCGGTGCTGCGAGTGGCCGAGTAATCGCGCAGCCAGCTCACGCGGCCCAGGAATTTCACGTCTTCCGGCATGTTGAGCAAAAGCTCATGGGTGCCTTTGAGATAGGTGGTGAAGCGGTCGCCCCGGTTGTAGTTCAGGTCGCCCTGGTCATTGAGCGAGGACAGTGCATCGGCACAGCCACCCGGCGCACTGGGGCCGGAGGCGGCCGCTGCACTGCCGCCACTGCTGCCGATGATCAGGCCGCAGGATTGCTTGCTGGCGCGCACGCCCACACCCAGTGAGACTGTCGAATCGAAATTGCCGGACACCGTCTCACCCTCGAAGGTGATGGCCTGTGCCGCGCCACTGCACAGCGTGGCGGCGGCCAATGCGATGACCCTGGTTTGCAGATGATTTTTCATTGTTGTTCCTCTCCCGTTGCGGATGCCGTCTCAGGACCGCTCAGCGATCGCTGATGGCACGCAGGTTGTCGGCGCTGTAGAAGCTGGCCTTGGCGCGCGGATTGCCCTTGCCGTCGACTTCCCAGGCCATGTCCTTGCCGGTGCCGGCGGCGTGCAGGTCGAACACGTAGCGGCCTTCGGCCAGGTTGTATTGCGCGAAGCCGGCCTGGTCGCAGCTGCCGGTCTCATAGACCGGGATCACGTAGGCTTCACGGTGCTTCCACAGCTTGCCTTGTGCGTCGTAATCATCGGCGGCGACCAGGTTCCAGCTGTCCTCGTCAACATAGAAAGTGCGCTTGGGCGCGAGGTGGCGCACGCCGGCCTTGACCGTGGCTTCCACCACCCAGACGCGGTGCAGCTCGTAGCGGCGGGCGCTCTCGGCGATGGACTCGTCACCGGCCACGTCTTCGAACTTGGCCTTGAAGTCGGTGGCACCGAAGCTGCCATACGGCACGTACATTTCCTTCTTGCCGACCAGCTTCCAGTCGAAGCGGTCGATGGTGCCGTTGAAGACCATGGGCTCATCCAGCGTGTACTGGTTCTCCATGCCGATCTGCGGCGAGTCGTAGGCGTAGGAGGGCATGCGGCGCACGCGGCGCTGGCCGGGAAAATAGTAAAAAGTTTCGCCACCGGCCTGGTTGAGGAAGGTGGTCAGCGACAAGGCTTGTCCGGCCAGAGCCGTGGGCGAGTTGTAGGCGAAGTAGGTGTAGTACTCCACCGGCGGCAGGGCCGAGAGATTCACGCTGCCCTTGGCGGCCCAGGGGAAGAACATGGTCTGCTGCGACCCGGCCTTGATCCATTCGCTGCTGCCCTTGCGCGGTGAGACGGCGGTGATGGTGGACTTCCATTCCAGGGCCACGCCGCGATAGCGCATCTTGCTGTTGTACATGACCTCTTCGCCGCTCTTGGGCACGGGGAAGGGAATGCCCGGCACCACCGCCTCGGCCAGGCTCCATCCATCGGCGCCGAGCTTGGCGCTGGTATTCTTTTTGGTGTTCTCCACCACGAAATCGGGAGCGCTGCAGTAACGGTGGCTGGGATAGACATCCATCTTGTAACCCTTGATCTGCTTGATCAGGGCAACCTGGCCGGCACTGAGCTTGCTGGCGTACTTGTCGACGTTGGAGGCATCGATGGTCTCGGTTTTCTTCTCGTCCTTGTACTTGAAGAAATCGCGGCGCAGCTTGCCGTAGGACCAGCCGGGCAGGACCACGTTGTCTTCCTTCCAGTCCGGCACGCCGTTGCCGCCGGCTTTTTCGCCGCCCAGCGGCGTGAGGCTGCCGCCGAGGTCGGCGGGCGTGGCGGCCTGCGCGAACGTGGCAGCCAGCGCCAGGGCCATGGCGCTCATGTGGATGACCTTCATTGTTGTTCTCCCTTGTTGTGATGCGGGTGTGCGTTGGCCGGATGCGCTGCCGCGCAGTCCGGATGGCGGACCGCTCCCAAGGCGTGGAGGCCTTTCCTATTGCCACAACCCGTTCGGGCTGGGCCCCATGTCTGACAAAACGCTGACGTACAGGGAAATTGACTCGCTTATGGCGTTGTCCTGAATAGGTGGTTTTTTGGGAGCAGTGGACGAGGGAGAATGTAGAAGGGGCCACCTCGGTACTGTTAGCCGCTTTTAGCAATTTTCGGGAGGAACGCCCGGAGGGGATGGTGCAAAACCAGACGGCCCCGCTGTAATCGGCTTTGAAAAAGGCTTGCAGGGCGAGGCTGACCGATTTGTCCGGCAGGATGTTGATAGGCGAAGAATGGAGCGGATTATTCCCTTGTCGTTGAATTGACCTGTGACAAAAACAGGATTGTTGCCGGAAACAATATTAATCAACCAACCGGTCGGTTTTATTGTGAGAAAAGCTCGTATTTTGAGGCGGGCTTGCCTGGAGCACGCGCAGATGGTGATGCGTGCTCCGGGTGCAAATGAGAGTGGACGATGGAGGTGGTGGACCAAGACAGGGCAGCTTTGCCAAAAACGGCTAGACCTCTGCCCCAAAATTGCCCAGGACAGCGGCACAGTCCATATTGGTAACCGGCGTTACCAATGCGGACTGTGCCGGCAGACTCAGGATTGTGCGGCCGTTTTGATGACCGTTTCCGAAGGCAGGACGCCGAACATCTTCTTGTATTCCGAGGCGAAGCGGCTGGGATGATTGAAACCGCACAGGGCGGCCAGGTTGCCGATGGTGTCGTGGCCGCGTTCTTCGCCGCTGCGCCGCTTGATTTCGCGATGCGCCGCGTTCAGGCGCAGCGCCTTGAGGTACTGCAGCGGCGAGATGTCGAGCCGTTCCTCGAAACAGTATTGGAGGGTGCGGCGGCTCACGTGGGTGGCGCGGCAGACATCGAGGATGCCGATCTCCTCGCCCGCATGCGTGCGCATGTAGTCGATGGCGTTCTGCACGATGCGTTCGCGGCGCTGGCGCGAGGGCAGGGTCGATTCCAGTTCGTGATGGCCCTGGTTCAGCGAGAGCGCCAGCGCCACGTTGCTGATGGCGGTGGAAGCCAGCGCACGCGGGCTGATCGGCCGCGTGGCCTTGCCCGCTGGCGTGTTGAGGAGATCGAAGGCGACCGAGAAGTAATGGCGCAGCATGCCCGCCGTGGCCGCATCGAGCTGCAGCACGGACAGGTCCAGCCATTTGCGCACGCTGGCTTCATCCTGCTCGTGCAGCTGCGACAGGAACAGCTCGCGCTGCACCGAGATGCCCAGCAATTCGATCGGACCGTTGGTGCGGATGTGGTGCGCCCGGCTGCCATCGAGCACGATCAACTGGTCCTGCGTAAGCGGCCGGCCATTGAGCAGGTGGCCTTGGGCACTGGTGTTGCAGATGCCGATGACCATCTGCTCGGGCGGCGGCACGATGCGTTCGTGCAGGGCGGTGTTGGTGGTCTCGCGGATGAAGCAGAACTCGTCGGTCTGCACCATGGCCAGCGCGCCGACAAAACGGCCACTGCCCAGTTGCTGGTACTCCTGCTCCCATCCGGTGAGCGTACTGGCTTGCTGGTCCACATCCGAAAACTGTTCGGCGTGAACGGAAAAATGGTCGGCATGCATGGCGCGGGCTCCTGTTGTTTTGTGTCAGACGATGCAAATTTCGCACCAGCCTGTCAAACATCCGGAAACGGCAAGCAAGACGCTCATCGACGCCGCAAACCAGGTCTGCGGGCGGCGAGGGGCAGGGTGATTGATTTCCGTCTCCGTTGTCTCGGAGCACCTTCGAGGGTGGCTCTCGGACTTTCATTTTTTTCGCCAATCTACTGAATCACAGGGTAAAGCACAAGGGCGCATTCGTCACATTGGGATTCTGGAGTATTGCGGCGGGCAGAGCATTCGTGGTAACGCACCGAACTGTCTCAAAAATGAAAATATGCTCGCTTCGTTTTGTACCTAGGTGAAGTTTCGTGCGAGCTGTCCATGGACAGAAATCTTCATATCGTTTCCGCTTGATCTATTTGATCGGCGCTGCATGTCGCATGGGGTGGCGCTTTGCGCGCTGCGTCGCGGAAAAAACTTTCATTTGGCCTGCAAGCCGCATGGGGCGGGGACCGCCATTTTCAGCGGCATGGCGGCCCTTTGGTGCGATTTACGGGGAAGCTGTGCCGGGGTTGAATTGCCACGGGGCAAAACTGTTTTGTCTTTCAGCAAAAGTGGCCGGGTTGACACCTTGTGTCGTCCGCCGACGGAAGCTGCCCTGGGGAGGGCAAGCTTGCAGTGACAACAGAGCAGCGGCATGTCGCCGCGCCGGTCGCTGCGCACCCCGGACCACGAAGGGAGGAAAGACGGACGTTTTGCCCCGCCTCCACGCATCGGCTGCACTCCGCTCAGGGAAAACAACATGAAAACAATAAACGAACACCGCAAGGATATCTTGCCTGTCATCACGCTGGTGACGCCCGAGAAGCTGCTGGCGCATCTGTCCGGCAAGACGCGGGCGGCAGCGCCAGCGGTTCTCCTTGGCGCTGGGGGCCCGCCCATGGCGAAGAAGGCGGAAGCCGTGGCGCTGAGCCCGGCCGAGTTTGCCGTCAGGGGCTCGGACAACGCCGGCCTGCCATCGCGCAGCTTGCTGTGGGCGGCATCTTCCACGACGAGCACGGGCAGCACTTCCGCGCCGCTTGCTGCGAGCAAGGCTGCGGGCAAGATCCCTGGCCCGATGCCCGGCGAGTCCAGACCGCTGCTGCCGCCGCCTTCATCTCTTGCGTCGGTGGACGTCAGTGAGGCTGTAGCGGCGCATGGGCTGCCCGAGAAGGCGGCGCTCACAGCGGGCGAGATCTCTGTCGCATCTACCCAGACGGCCGGCGCACCGGCCGCCACCGCCGCTGCCACGGCCACTTCCACGCCATCCCTTGCGGCGCTGGTGGCGCTGTCGCCGGCAGCCCCTGCGCCCAGGAGCGTGCGGCGCCCGGCCATGTCCCCTGCGGTGCTGGCACCCGCCTGTCCGGTCGCGCCGGCCCCGGTGTCGGTGCAGACGGGTCAGCCGGTTCCGGTGTATGTGCCGGTTCTGTTGGATGGCCAGGTGATGCTCTGTCCCATCGATCTCTACTGCCCCGTGCTCATGCCGCTGGCAAGCTTGCCAGCAATCATCACGCGCGGCACCACCACGGCACCTGCCAACGCATCGGTCCCAGTTCCTGCCGCCGCGTCCGCACCGGAGGATTCGTCCAATGCCCCCGCCGTTTATCGCAAGGCGGGCCGCTTCGATCCCGGCAGCTTCCTGCCGCAGCAGGCCTTCAGCGAAGGCCAGGTGAGCGAGGCCGATTCAAGGAATGAGGTGAGCGATCGCAGCTGGCGCATTCTCGATGCGCGCCTGCAAGGCGTGACTGCGGCTCAGCTGGCAGCGCTGGACGGCAACCGGGACGGAGAACTCAGTGGCGCGGAATTGTCCGGCCTCATGGCCTGGTCCGATGCCAACCAGGACGGCATCGGCCAGCCCGGCGAGATCAGCGCGCTGGCCGATGCCCTGCAGCGAGTGCAACGCGATGCACTGCGGGCCACTGATTACGGCATCTTCACTGCCGGCAATGCGCGCTTGCAGTCCAGTGCTCCGGGGGAGAATCCGCCGGTCCCGCCCAGCAACTACCGCACCCTGCGCGACAACGACAACAGCATGTCTTTGCCCGGCGGCGGGGTGATCAATTTCCGGGTCAACCAGTTCAAGATCGTCAGCAGTGCGCCGGGTACTCTCATCGGCACCGATGGTGCCGACCTGCTCAGCGCCGGCAACAACGGACTGGACTACGCGCTGGTCATCGATCCGGCACGGCTGACCACCCTGCTGGCCGGTGACGGCGACGACAAGGTCTTTGGCCGCAACGGGGCCGACATCCTCTGGGCAGGCAATGGCAACGACAGCGTCAACGGCTTCGGCGGCAATGATCGGATCTATGGCGAAGACGGCGATGACCAGCTTTCCGGCGGCGAAGGTGACGATCTCATCGATGGCGGTGCAGGCAATGACAGCATGTTCGGAGGCTGGGGCAATGACAGGCTGTATGGGGGCGATGGCGATGACAGCCTCATGGGCAACGATATCGGCAGCGCGTCCCTGTTCGGATTGACGGTCCTTCCCTCGGACGACGATGTGATCTTCGGCGGAGCGGGCAATGACAGCCTGATGGGCAATGCGGGCAACGACCAGCTCCGGGGCGGCAGCGGCAACGACAAGCTGTATGGCGGCGAGGGCAATGACCAGCTCCATGGCGAAGAGGGGGACGACCAACTGACCGGGAGCAATGGTGACGACATCCTCTACGGCGGCGACGGCAATGATTACCTGGTTGGCAGCGACATCCGCGCCAACTGGCTGGAGCCATTGCCGGCCAGCGTGGTGGGCAATGACAAGCTCCATGGCGGCGCCGGCGACGATACCCTCATCACCGCCGGAGGCGATGACTATCTCGATGGCGGGGCCGGCAACGATCACATGGAAGGCGGCAGCGGCAACGATACCTACGTCGTCAGCAGTCCCGGCGATGTGGTGCTGGAGCGCGACAACGGCGGCTACGATACGGTGCTGGCCGGCAGCAGCTATGCACTGACGGAATTCGTTGAAGAGCTGCACCTGCTGGAAGGCGGCAACTACAACGCCGGTGGCAATGGCCTGGACAACCTCATCGTGGGCAACAGCCAGGACAACGTCATCGACGGCGCAACTGGTGCCGATACCATGATCGGGGGCAAGGGCAGCGACAGCTATTTCATCGACAACCCCGGCGACAAGGTGACGGAACAGGCAGGCGAGGGTATCGATACCGTCTACTCCCGCATCAGCACTACCCTCGGGGAGAACGTCGAGAATCTGGTGCTGCTGGATGCGGGCACACCGCAGCGCGCCAGCATGGACGGCAAGCCCGTGCTGGTCTATGGCGCGCCGCATGACTACCACCTCGACTACGACCAGGGCGGCGATATCGCGGGTTACGACGGCACTTGTGGCGAGGCCAGCATCGCCAACCTGCTGACCATCGCCGGCCAGTCCGTCAGCGAGCCCGATGTAGTACGCCGCGCGATCCAGATGGGCTGGTGCACGCCCAAGAATGCCAGCGGCATGGGAGGCGGCACGAATGTCTACGAACGCAGCAAGATTCTGGACAGCTATCACATGGCCCACCAGATGTTCACCAGCTATGAGGAGCAGAAGCTGCTGGACGCCCTGCAGGCAGGCCGAGGTGCCATCATCGGCGTGTGCTCGTCACGGCTGTGGGGGCATGGCGACAACGGCAGCCCGGTACGCAGCGATCACGTGATCACGCTCACCGGTGTGGTTTGCGATGAGGCCACGGGTGTTGCGCAAGGCGTCTACATCACCGATTCCGGCCAGGGCAATGCCAGCGACATGTGCCGTTTCCTGACCATGGAGCAGCTGCGTTACGCGGCCAATGTCGACGGCGCGAATGCGCTCATCACGGTGGCACCGATCAAGATGACCGACGCCAGCCTCAACGGCAGCGGCAATGCGCTGGACAACCAGCTGGTCGGCAATCGCGGCAACAACATCCTCACCGGCGGCCGTGGCGACGATACGCTGGCAGGCCAGGCCGGCAACGACACCTACGTCTTCAGCCGCGGGGATGGCCAGGACCTGGTGGCCGACAACGATGCCACCAAGGGCAACCTGGATACGCTGCAGTTCACCGACATCAGGCAGACCAGCCTGTGGTTCCGGCACGTGGGCAATGACTTGCAGATCGACGTGCTGGGCGGACAGGACCAGATCACCGTCAAGGACTGGTACGTCGGCGGTGCAAGCGGCAGCGACAACCACATCGAGCGCATCAGGACCGCCGAGGGCTACACCCTCTACGACAGCGATGTGGAAAAACTGGTGCAGGCCATGGCCAGCTTCGCACCGCCGGCGGCGACCCAGACCGAGTGGCGCAGCGGCCAGTCCAGTGCGGACCAGGTGCTGTTGACCGTGACCCACTGAACACGGACCCACGGTCCGTCAAGGCGGCCGGCAAGCAGGGCAGCGGCCGTCCTTGACCCACCATCCTCGAAGCAACCCTCTCGGAAATCCTATGAACCAGACGGACCACGACCCCGGCCAGGCGGGGACGGACAGCGGCTTGCTGTGCCTGATCATGCTGGCCAAGCTGCACGGCATCGCAGCCGATGCCCGGCAATTGCAGCACCGATTCGGCCGCGAGCCCTTCAGCGTGCAGACCATCCTGCTGGGCGCGCGCGCACTGGGCATGAAGGCGCGCGCCATCCGCCAGCAAGCGGCCAGGCTGGAGCGCACGCCGGTACCAGCCATTTGCGTCGATCACGCCGGACACTTCTTCGTGCTGGCCAAGATCGACGCCGCGCCGCAGGAATCACCGGGCGCGCCCTTGCGAATCCTGATCCAGCGGCCGGGGCAAGCACCGCAGGTCCTCACGCGCAGCGAATTCATGGCGCTCTGGGCCGGTCAGGTGATCCTCATGACCAGCCAGGCCAGCTATGCGGGCGAGTCCTCGCGCTTCGATTTCACCTGGTTCATCCCGGCCGTGGTCAAGTATCGCAAGGTGCTGGCCGAGGTGCTGCTGATCTCGCTGGTGCTGCAGATCATCGGCCTGGTGACGCCCCTGTTCTTCCAGGTGGTGATGGACAAGGTACTGGTCAACCACGCCATGATGACGCTCAACGTGATAGCGGTCGGCCTGATCGCCGCCACCATTTTCGAAGCCCTGTTGACCGGGATTCGTACCGCCATCTTCGCCAAGGCCAGCAGCAAGATCGACGTGGAGCTGGGCGCGCGCCTGTTTGCCCATCTGCTGAGCCTGCCGCTGGCCTACTTCCAGGTACGCCGCGCGGGTGACTCGATTGCCCGCGTGCGAGAGCTGGAAAACATCCGCAGCTTCCTCACCGGCAATGCCATGACGCTGGTGCTGGACCTGATGTTCTCCTTCATCTTCCTGGCGGTGATGCTCTGGTACAGCGTGCCGCTGACGCTGATCGTGCTGGCTTCCATCCCGGTCTACCTGCTGTTGTCCCTGATCTTCACACCGGTGCTGCGCGCACGCCTGAACGACAAGTTCAACAAGAGCGCCGAGAACCAGTCCTTCCTGGTGGAGACCCTGACCGGCATGGACACCGTCAAGGCACTTGCCGTGGAACCGCACTGGCAACGCAAGTGGGACCAGCAACTGGCCGGCTATGTCGCCGCCGGTCTCACCACCACCAACATCAGCCTGGTGGCCAACGGCGGCGTGAACCTGGTGAGCAAGCTGGTCAGCGTGGGCATCATGTGGATGGGCGCGCTGCAGGTGGTGGACAACACCCTGACCGTGGGCGAACTGGTGGCCTTCAACATGCTGGCCGGCCAGGTGGCGGCGCCGATCCTGCGTCTGGCACAGCTGTGGAACGACTTCCAGCAGATCGGCATTTCCATGAGCCGGCTGGCCGATGTGCTCGATGCGCGCAGCGAAGTGGCGGGCCAGCGCACTCGCCTGCCGCGCGTGAGCGGCGCGATTGCGTTTGAGCGGGTGAGTTTTCGCTATCGCCCCGAGACGCCGGAGGTCATTCGCGGGCTGACGCTGCAGATACAGCCGGGCGAGGTGATCGGCATCGTCGGCCGCTCCGGGTCCGGCAAGAGCACGCTGGCCAAGCTGGTGCAGCGGCTCTACGTCTGCGAGAGCGGCCGCGTGACCGTCGATGGGCAGGACATCGCCATCATCGACACCGCCTCGCTGCGCCAGCAGATCGGCGTGGTGCTGCAGGAGAACACGCTGTTCTCGCGCTCCATCCGCGACAACATCGCCCTGGTCGATTCCTCCGCACCGATCGAGCAGGTGATCGCCGCCGCCAAGCTGGCCGGAGCGCATGACTTCATCTGTGAACTGCCCGAGGGCTATGACACGCTTGTCGGCGAGCAGGGCAGCGGACTGTCCGGCGGACAGCGCCAGCGCATCGCCATTGCGCGCGCACTCATCAGCAATCCCGGCATCCTCATCTTTGACGAGGCCACCAGCGCGCTGGACTACGAATCCGAAAAAATCATCCAGGACAACATGCGCCAGATCTGTGCCGGGCGCACCGTGCTCATCATCGCGCACCGCCTGTCAGCCGTGCGTGATGCCGACCGCATCGTGGTCATGGAGCGCGGTAGCGTCGTCGAGAGCGGCAGCCATGAGGAATTGCTCATGCTGCCCGATGGCATCTATGCGCATCTGTGTGCGCTGCAGGCCGGCAAGCCATTGCAAGGGGAGACACCATGAGTCTGCATCATCGTTCCCGGGCCTGGCTGGCGCTGTGGCAGCGCTATGGGCGCGTACTGCGGCATGCGTGGCGCCAGCGCGATCCGCGCAAGAGCGGCTTCTACA
The DNA here is from genome assembly GCF_017833835.1 of Herbaspirillum sp. 1130. NCBI lineage: Bacteria > Pseudomonadati > Pseudomonadota > Betaproteobacteria > Burkholderiales > Oxalobacteraceae > Herbaspirillum > Herbaspirillum sp. 1130. The sequence goes on along the minus strand of NZ_JAFICQ010000001.1, from coordinate 1,301,354 downwards.
ACGAGCAGGAAGCCGAGTTCCTGCCGGCCGCGCTGTCGCTGCAGGAGTCGCCCGATTCGGCCAGCCTGCGCTGGACTGCGCGCCTGCTGATGGCGATGGTCTTGCTCACGCTGCTGTGGTCGCTGGTGGGCCACATCGACATCGTGGTCAACGCTACCGGCAAGGTCATTCCTTCGGCCCGCATCAAGACCATCGCGTCCATCGAGGTGGCCAGCGTGCGCGACATCCTGGTCAGGGAAGGACAGCGCGTGCGAGTCGGCCAGATCCTCATGGAACTCGATGCCACCAGCAGTGATGCCGAACGCGACAAGGCCGCCGACGCCGTGGCCCAGGCGCGGCTGCAGGTGGCGGGCGCGGCGGCCATGATGCAGGCGGTGCAGCAGCTGCAGGCGCCGCAGCTGGCGGAGCTTGGCGGCGCAGGCCGCGCGCAGCGGGACTCGGCCGAGCGCCAGTTGCAGGGCCAGTACCAGGACTTCCGGGCGCGCCTGGCCCGGATCGATGACGAGATCACGCGCTACGCAGCGGCCTTGCAATTGGCCAGCGCGCGTGCCGCCGATTACAAGGAGCTGATGGCCGACAACACCGTCTCGCGTCATGCATGGCTGGAGAAAGAGCAGGCGAGGGTGGATCTGCAAGGCCAGTTGAGCGAGGCCCGCAACCAGCGCACCGCGCTGTTGGCGCTGACGCAGAAGGAAGCCCACGACAGTCGCATCGAAGCCGAGAAGATCATCGAATCCGCACAGCAGGACCAGCGCCGCGCCGAAGAGCGCAGCCGCCTGCTCACGCTGATGGCCCCCGTCAGCGGCACCGTGCAGCAGCTGGCCGTGCATACCGTGGGCGGTGTGGTGGCGGCCGCCCAACCGCTGATGCAGATCGTGCCGGAGGAGGGCGACATCGAGATCGAGGCCTGGCTGGAGAACAAGGACGTCGGCTTCGTGCGCATCGGGCAGGAGGTCGAGGTCAAGATCGATGCCTTCGACTACACCAAGTACGGCACCGTCCCGGCGCGCGTGGTGCATGTCTCGCGCGATGCCATTCAGGATGAGAAGAAGGGCCTGGTCTATTCCGCGCGCATCCTGCTTTCCCGCAACAGCTTGAATGTCGATGGTCGGAGTTTGCCGCTGTCGGCCGGGCTGGCCGTCAATGTCGGGATTCGCACCGGCAGCCGGCGCGTGATCGAGTATGTGCTGTCGCCGTTGATGCGGCATCAGAAGGAGGCTTTGCATGAGCGTTGATGACTCTTTGCGACCGCGCCATGCGGTAACGGCCCTGATCCTGATGGTCTCGCTGCTTGCGGCACCGGCTGGTGCGGCCCCGCCTGCGCGCTTCGATCCCTTGCTGGCACGCCCGCCCGAACTGGACAAGGGAAAGATACTGCCCGGCGACGACCGTCCAACGGGCTGCGCAACCAGCCCCTTCACGCCCGGCAAGGTGCTCACGCTGGTCGATGCGGTGGACCTGGCGCTGTGCCATCAGCCCCAGGTACAAGCCTCATGGGCCGCGATCAAGCTGCAGTCGTCGCAACTGGGCGAGGCGCGTGCAGCCTACCTGCCGACCCTCGGGGCGGGTGTCGGCCAGTACCGCGAGAGCGCCACGTCGGACCAGGGCAGCAGCAAGCGCTCGATCGGCACGCTGTATGCGACGCTGACCTGGCGCCTGCTCGACTTCGGCGGGCGCAGTGCCAACCAGCGCGCGGCCGATGTGCTGCTGCAGGCGGCCTCGGCCAGTCAGGACGCCACCCTGCAGAAAGCCATGGGCAATGCCGTCGGCCTGTATTACGACGCCCACAGCGCGCGCGCTGCACAGCAGTCGCGCGAGCGCAGCCTGGCGCTGGCACGCCAGATCCTGGAGGCCGCCATCAAGCGCGAGCAGCGCGGCGTGGGTGCCCTGCCTGAGACCTTGCAGGCACGCACCTTCGTGGCCAGGGCCGAGCTGGAACTGGCGCGCGCCATCGGCCAGTACAAGCGCAGCGTGGTGATGCTGGCCGTGGGCCTGGGTTTGCTGGACGAGGCGGGCGACGTACCGGTCATCACGCTGTCCTCGGAGACCGAGGAGGATCCGCTCGGGCTGGAGCAGAACCTGCCGGGCTGGCTGCAATCGGCCCGGCAGTATCACCCGGCCATCCTGGCCGCACGCGGCCAGGTGGAGGCCGCCCGCGAGAAGGTGAGAGTCGCCGTGGCCGACGGCCTGCCGACGCTGGACATGACGGCCAGCCGTTACATCAACGGCCGTCCGAACCAGCCCGGCAGTCGCGGCGATCGCGATACGGTGGTCGGACTGAACCTGACCATCCCGATCTTCGATGGCTTTGCCAACGGCTACAAGGTCGATGGCGCGCAGGCCCAACTGGAGATGCGCGAGGCCGAGCTGCGTGAAGTACAGGCGCAGGTGCTGGGCGACATCGCCACTACCTATGCAGAGGCGACCACCGCCTTGCGCAGCATGGCTTCTGCACGCGCCCTGCTGGAAGCGGCGCAGCGCTCGGTAGAGTCGGTGCGGCGCAAGTACGACACGGGTGCGGCCGATATCGTGGAGATGCTCAACGCCCAGACGGCCCTGGCCGATGCCGAATTGGAACGCATCCGTGCGCTGGGCGAGTGGCGCTCGGCGCGATTGCGCCTGCTGGCCAATGCCGGCGAGATGGGGCGGGTCAGCTTCACCAAGGCCGCACGCCGGTGAGCGCGCGCGACTGGTGGCGCAGGCGAATCAGGTTGCCTGGCCTGGGCGCGCTGCGCGGCGCCAGGTCTGCCAGCCGACCAGCATCGACAGCGCTGCGCCCAGCGCGAACACCAATCCGGAGGCGGTGCGCTGCTCGATGGCCAGGGTCAGTACGGTGGGCATGAGCACCACGCCGATGAATCCGGCAAACACGCACAGCCCGGTGGCCCGGCCCACTTGGGCGCGCGGCACGAGGAAGGCGATCTCCGAGAACAGCACGCCATTCCAGGCCACCACGGCCACCCCGAGCGCGGCGGCGGCCGCATGGAACATCAGCATCGGTGTGGGCGCAAAGGCCGACCACGCGAGAATGGCAAAGCCCAGCGTGCCCAGCAGGCCGGAGACGGCCAGCATGCGCAGCGCCGGCACGCCGCGGTCAACGCAGCGGCCCCAGATCAGCCGGAACACCACACCCACCAGATTGAACAGCGTCAGCAGCATGGCGGCCTGTTCGATCGACATCTGCTGGAAGCCGTGCAGGAAGGGCAGCAGCATGGCAATGGCAGTGACCTGCAAGCCCGAGAACAGGAAGGCCACCAGCGTCAGGATGCGCAGTGGCGGATGGCTGCGCAGCAGCGACCAGACGCTCTCTGCGGATGCTGCGCCTTTGCTGGCCGCCGGGGCCGGGTCGTGGTCTTGCGCCGACTTGCTGTTGAAGGCGATCGCACCGAGCAGGCCGATCAGGCCCGGCGCCACGAAGGCCCACAGCAATCCGACATGCTGCGTCATGAGCGGCACCAGCAAGGCCGCCAGTGCAGCCCCGGCGGGGACGCCGCTTTGCCGTATCGAGAACAGCAGGCTGCGGTTTTTCAGCGGGCCGCTCTGGCTGAGGAAGTAGGAACTGGCGGGCGTGATGCCGCCGTAGCCCATGCCCATGAGTACGCTGCCGGCCAGCACCCCTGCCACGTGGGTGGTCGCGATGAGCAGCATCCCCAGGGCGCAGAGCGCCAGGCACCAGCGGCTGACCTGGAATGCGCCGAGCCGATGGACGCGGTTGCCGAACCAGATCGACGAGCAGGCCGCCGCCGCGTAGAGCACCGCCGTGTAGACCCCGACCCAGCTGACGGAAATGCCCAGCGTCTCGGCCAGCAGGGGCGAGATGGTCAGCACGGCGGTCGCGGCAAAGGAGGTGGCGATCTGGATGGCGGTCAGCAGGAGCAGGGCGGTGAAGGGATGCATGGACAAAATCGCGTTACCGGACTGGCCGGAAAAAATAAGGATGCCTGCGCTTTCCCGCACGGCAAATCCGTTGCGGCCAGGCATCAAGACCATGATTGTAGGAAAAGACACGCGTTCATGCTTTTCCTGATAGCGTCGGACAGCGGAAGCCTGATAGCCTGAAGCCGGGACGCAGTGACAGCAGAGGGCCGCAGCGGAGCGCGAGGCCCCCCATCGCCACGCATCACCACGCAATATCAGGCGATATCAAGCGATATCAAGCGATATCAAGCGATATCAAGCGATATCAAGCAAGACGGGGAGCACCAGCCAGAGAGCTTGGCTCACTACAGCACGCGCAACAGCGGCGGGGAAGGGGAAATGCGATTTCTCAACAAACATCACCAGTGGAAGATCGGGCAGCTCATCGCGGGCGCGCTGATCTGTTTCCTGGGCTGCCTGGCGGCGTTCGGCGCGGCCGGTTTTTTCTGGCTGCAGCATGACCTGGAAGAGAAGATCGTGCAGCCGCTGCTGGAGCGCGAACTCAATCGCGTGCTGGAGGGCTTCCGCTCCGAGTACCTGGCGGGCGGGGTGTTCATCAAGCAGATGCAGGGCCTGATGCTGGAATCCTCGATCCCCCTGCATGGCGATCTGCGTTCGCTGGCCCGCTTCATCGAGTCCTTGGCGCGCCGCGAGAATGCCGAGGAGCCGCGCTTTTCCTACATCCAGTTCGGCAACAACCGTGGCCAGCTGATTGCCGTCAATCTCAAGGGCTACGGCAGCCTCGACTACTACCTGCAGGATGACGCCCATCCCGGCCTGCAACACTTCGACCAGCGCCCCGACGGCGAGCACCTTGCGCCGTTGTCCGTCACGCCCGACTACGACGCCCGCCAGCGTCCCTGGTATGTGAATGCCACCGCCGAATGCCCGCAGGTCTCCGCGATCTACTTCAGCATGGGAGCCGATGCGCAGTGGAATGCGTCCATGACTTGTCCCGTCAATCGCTCGCCGGAAGATCAAGGCGTGATTGCCGTCGATCTCTCGCAGGCGCGGCTGCAGCATCTGCTGGATGCGGCAGTCCAGCAGTCGCTGGTGGCGGGGGTCTTCATCGTCGATGACAATGAACGCGTACTGCTGCAATCGGACCGCCTCAGTGCCGCCGACAAGCGCTTCCTGATCGACCAGCCGCCTGGCAGCCGCGCGCGTTTTACCGAACTGGCCATTGCGCGCCTGGCGGACCGTTCGCGCATGGTCAATCTCAAGACCGATGCCAACGGCAAGTTCCTGATTTACCAGCAGCCGCTGTCGAAGATCGACGGTGCACCCGCTGAACTGGCCGGTTATCGGGTGCTGGTGATTTCGTCCCGCTCCGAACTGCTGTCGGTGTTCGATGGCATCTTCTGGATCAGTTGGGTCGCACTCGCGGTCATGCTGGTCGGCGGCCTGGTCCTGATCCGCCTGTATCGCGGCAGCATCACTTCGCCGCTGATGCGTCTGCGCCATCAGGCCGAGCAGGTGGCTTTTCGCGAGGCCAGCGGGACGCATCGCTTCGAGCTGCTCTATCCCAAAGGCTGGGCCATCGAGGAAATCGTCTCGGTGCAGGATGCCGTCGAGCGCATGGCCGGCAATCTCTACAGGCTGTATCACGAACTGCGCGACAAGGTCGACCGCGATCAGGAAAGCGGCCTCCTGAGCCTGATCGGCGCAGCCGAGCGGCTGGAGCAGAGCGCGTGGGAACAGGCCACGGTCTGCATGGTGGAGATCAACAACTATGTGGTCCTGGCCGATACGCTCAACAAGGTCGCGCTGCGTCACCTGTGGCAGAGCCTGTGCCAGCAGGTGGCTCCTGTGTGGGGTGACTTTGCGGCGCAGCGGCTGGTCCGTTGCCGCTACAGCGAGAGCCGTATCGCCGTGGTGATGCTGGGTGCGCCTGTCGACCATGAAGACATGCTCATGCGCCTGCGCAGCAAGTCCGAACTGGTGCTGTCGACCGGTGGGGCGGAAGAGGTGCGCGTATTCCTGAGTTTTGGCGTGAGTATTTGCGAACAGCGCAGCAAGGCCGCCATGGAAAAGAGCCTGGCCAATGCCGCCATTGCATTGCGCCAGGCGCAGCAGCCGGGCGGTGGCGGTTACTGCGTGTTCCAGCCGGCCATGCTGGCGCGCGAAGAACGGGTGCAGGCGCTGTTGGCGGCCATGGACGCCGCCACGCTGGAGGCCGAGTTCAGCATGGTCTACCAGCCCATCTGCGATCTGCGCAGCGGTGCGCTGCACGGCGTGGAGGCACTGATGCGCTGGCACTCGCCGGCCTTCGGCGCGGTCTCGCCAGCCGAATTCATTCCGCTGGCCGAACGCAGCGAGCGTATTTCGCAGCTGGGTGCGCTGGCCTTCCGCAAGGTGGCGGCCGATGTGGCGCAGTGGCAGGCGCTGGGCATCCTGCCGGAAGGATTCACGGCGCACGTGAATGTTTCGGTGCGGCAGGCGATGAACGTGCACTTCTTTGAGCAGGTGCGCGACATCGTTCTCAATGCCGGCGTGGCTCCGCCGATGATCACGCTGGAGCTTACCGAGAGTCTGCTCATCGATGACTCGCATCATCTGCAGGCGCAGTTCCGTCAGTTGAGCACGTATGGGTTCGGACTGTGCCTGGATGATTTTGGTACTGGCTATTCCTCCTTGTCGACGCTGCACAATTTTGATTTCAACTGCGTGAAACTGGATCGCTCCTTCATCCTGCGCGTGAGCGAAGAGGGACGCGCCTCGTCGCTGCTACCGGCCATCATCGGCATCGCGCGCTCGCAGCAGATGGAGTGCGTGGCCGAAGGCGTGGAGACCGAGGAGCAGGCCGAACTGCTGCGAGGCATGGGCTGTGCGTTCGTGCAGGGTTATCTGTTTGCGCGGCCGATGGCGGCGCAGGCGCTGGTGGCGTGGATAGGTAGCCGGGGCCGGGCGTGAACGCCGTTATCCTGTTGAGTCGATTGCCGGAGTATTTCAGCGATCTTTGGCGGTCGTCACTAATGCGCTTGAATAGTTCGACTTTTGCACCGTACGCCATTCCGTGAATCACCAACAGTCCTATCGCGTCAGACCTAGATGAAATCAATGAGCATATAGCGTCGTCGAGATGCTTCTCCAACTGGTTGAAGTACATGACGATGATGCCAATCAAGGGCAAGGCTTCTTCAAGATAGCGCGCCGCTTCGACTTCATCTTCTACTTCATGATAGAGATGCTGTACGAAGTCTTTGAGCTTTGTTTTCATCATGGTGACGGTGGGATAGTAAGTAAGATGCTATAGCTATTCCACAAACTGCTCTGCTCGTTCTCGAAGGGCATCGGCATTCGGATGCTGCTTCTGCGAGAGCGGCAAGGTCAATAGCTGGCCGTCGTATTTTCCATATTCAGAATTCAGCAGGCTCTTTGAGACCCGTATCTTGAATTCCTCATCGATGCAAAGCTTATGAAGGTCGAATAATGTGTGAATGTCGGAACGGAGGAGTAAGCCGTTTGTGACGTGGGTGTTCGGCTCAATTGCATGAGGCCGGATGTGGGCAGCTTCCAATATGTCCACCACCTGGCAGCCAGTGACGGCGCACGTATCTCTATAGGCATTGCGGACTTTGGTGCGGAAGAGATACTGGCCTTGCCGAATGTAAATAGCTCTCAGCTGTACCTTATCTGGAGTGCGGTCATTCGGAGAGAAATTATCTTCATCTCCGTCCTCATTTTGATTGTCCAGAGGAACATCGAGAAGGTAGTCAGGCTTTTTACCTCGAACTAAAAGAACATCGCCGGTTTCATTATCGTACTCATGGATGTACCAAATGGCGGTATCAAGATAGCGAGAATTGACGTGTGAACGCTTGCCCTCTTGCTCTTCATCGCCACCCGCTCCATCTGAGATGATAGCGCGCAAGGGGAGACGGCTTTTGAATGAGCTAGCCAAAGCGATGTCGAATTCCTTGGCCCGCCTTGCTTGAGAAGTTGCTTGATACCTCTCTTTTTTGCTGAGCGTCATGTCGCTCGCTCGTAGTTGCCTCTCTGCTGCGATTGCCCGAATATTCTCGCTGAAAACAATATCGTCATTATTTTCGCGCAGGTATTTGTGCCAAATGCAAAATGCGAAACCTTCAAGGACTGAGCCGAAAGACCAGTTGTAGCAATACTTCGGGTTGGTTTTGAAACCTATGACCGGCTCGCCTAACGCGTTGACGTGCCAGTCGTCTGTGGAAATGTTGGCAGATTTTAGTAAGTCGTAAATTGTTGACTTGCCGCTTGGTCGCATAGCCTCCAGCGCCGGCCTTGACTCACGATTGATTCGGCCGAAGGTAACCTTTTGCGCCGACTTAAGCTTTGTTGAAAGGCGTTCCCAACCGACTTCTTTCAGACGGCGCCCGATTGGGCGTGTTGGATGGTCCGTATTGGTCCAGAAAGTTGGATATTGCCATGCGGATGGCTCAAGTGGATATCCAAGAATTTTTTCGATTTCCGGGAGCGAGAGCGTAATTTCATCTTCTTTGAGATTTTTTAGATACTGCGCTAACTCGATGTATTTGGGCATATGTAACTGGTTTGTTTAGACGTGGAAAAATCGCCGAAAAGGACGATTTAGGTAGGAATCAAGCCTCTTCTTACAGCCGCGGATAGCCGTTACGGCGGAATCCATATGAGATGTTGTCTTTGAACAGCAGGACGAACATCTTCGTGTCCCTGGTGGCGTTGCGCAAGAGGTTCCCAGCAGATGCGTAGATGGCGTCGGCTTTGGATGGGTCCGCTTGCTCATCGGCTTTCGTCGGGAACTGGATGCCCATCGCATTAGCCAATGTGGCGTGATAGCGTCCTTTTGAGACTTCATCGAAAGTGTCGTCAGAATGGCGAAGGACTTGCGTGGTGGGTGTTCCCCCCCATTTCTTCCATAAAGCCTTCTCCTTCGATTTTCCCAACTGGCGTGCAGCGTCAGAAAGGAGAAACAGAAGGCCGCAGGCGAGAAGCGTCGAAAGAATCCCGCTTAGAAGCGTTGCCTTTTCGCCATAAAGGGCGATGACCATAATCGCAGGAGAGGCCAGCACCAGCAGTGCGGGAATCAAACGAGCTTGGCGCTCATACGGGTCAGAGAACTGGCTGACGATTTTGGAGAAAGAGCTCGCGTCCATGCTCATTCCTCCACCTGGTGATAGAAGGGAACAAATGTAACGGCGGCATATCCTTCTCTGGCACTAACCCCTTCGTAGCGGCAAAGAGAAATACCTTTCGTTTGGACTACCTTAAAGCCGCGACGATTGAAGGCATTTGTGACGACACGCTTGGGATGCCGCGGCGCTTCCTTACCAACCGACACATAGGCACGTTTTCGCGTATCTTGAGGTTGTTGTGCCAGTGCTGGTCCGACAATAAGGTCGAGCGCTGCGGTCGACACATTGTGGCGCCCGCCGTGGTGCGGAATTTGTACGAATGTGACGTAGTCAGCTAAGTTGACGCCACGCACGCGGGCGTATTCTGCCGCAGCTTTCAGCGAGTCAATGCCAGCATCCCCGGTAAGCAAAATTCCGTCCATTGCGGTCTTTGCAAAAAGGATTACGCTGCTTTCATTCTCCGCTGATGTCGTAACGTTATCCGGTAGAAATTCTTCGTGCCAAAGCGCTGCGATATAACCGATTGCCCCTTGAACTGAATCGAACGCTTTGTACAGAGAGTTCAGTGGACTGGCTGAAGCTTCTTTCTTCAACGCTGGAGACTTTTCAAACTCTGGCACGAGCTGGTGAATGTAGCGGTCGCGTTCAGGCGAAAGTACCGTGAATATGCCAATTTGCGAGCCGGCAAACGGTTCGTAAACCGGCACACCATGCCGCTCCGCTGCCTTTTGTACTGCGTAGGCAGCAGACATCTTTTTCTGCAGCCGTTCCTTCAGGCTGTTATCCGTGAGGCGTCCGTCGTCAAAATAGTGCCGGATGGACGGACTGTAATCCCAGGGCTTATGCATCCATACTTCGCCCACACGGAGATTATCCAGCACGTACTCGAGGCCGCCAGCGTGGTCATTGTCTGGGTGTGAGTTGACAATGTAATGGACGAAATCTGTTTGGAAGTGCCTTTTGACGTGGGCGACCAAGGCTTGGCCATATTCACGGGTGCCCCCGTCATAAATCAATACTCGTTGGCCATCGGGCTCAAACCAACGAATTGCGATTGCGTCGCCACTTCTTTCACCTTCCCCTACAGGCAGAAAATCAATTTCATACGCACTGACCATTTATTGATGCTCCTTGATGTTATTGTTCAACGGCAACTCTTGGTTCTTTGTCTCAGCGCGCTTCAGAAACAATGGTGGTGTCCTTGGAGCTGGCTCAGCGGCTAGTAATAATCGCAGCTAATTTGCAGTTTTCAATAGGCGTGAATTAAAAAATCTTTACGTTTTTTGATGCAGTATTGGTTAATCATTCCCGCAGGAAAAAAAGTAGGTGAATTTGTTTGTATAGGGAAATTTTCATGTGAGCATTGGCACTAGCAGGGTGCTTCTTTCGGAATACACGTATGCCGTACGGTGCTTAGGTTGCCTTATACAACTCGACGACTGCTGTCATGTTCTTTGTGCCTAATTCTTTTCCGACAGCGGTGTTGAACACGCCATGCACCGCTGGAAGGGGGCGACCTTTCGTAGCCGCGATGGCATAGGCGAAATCCTTCTCAATAAGAGAAATGGGAAATCGCGGGAAAAATTGCCTGCAAGCATTGATGCAGCGCTCCGCTGTGCAGCTAAGCTGGCTGCAAATTAACGACGCAGGTCAACGTCCCTGTGCGCGTTGAGCAGGGTGGCGCCCAGTTTATGAAATTCAGGGCCGGTCAGTTCTCCATTACGCCGCCGCTCTTGGTCTCTTTTCACTCCAACGACGTAAAGGGCTGCTGCGTGGCCATACAGAGTTTTTAAGTCGCCATTGAGGAGAGTCTTGGGGCGCCCAGCTTTTTTATATTTTTCGATGGCCTGATTCGCATCAGTGCCTTTGCGGGCGTCGTAAATGAGCTTGCTGACGTCAGCATCAAGCTTTTACCTTCTATCGTAGCGATGCGAAGGTCGAAGCTTAACGTGCGCTTGAATTCGGTGAGACCGATGATGGCGCGAACATCTTTGGGAATAACTTTGCGGAATTGAAGCCCACCATTTGGCAGGCGATAGATATTCGGAGGCAATTTGACCCTTTCGGTCATCAGGGCCTCTGACTGCTTCCGAGCTTTTGTACCTGCCATTTGTACCAACGTAATTCAAAAAGTGCCTGATATTACGTTAAAACAATGACTTGGGGTAACTGTGGCGGAGGCTGTGAGATTCGAACTCACGGACGGGTCACCCCGTCGGCAGTTTTCAAGACTGCTGGTTTAAACCACTCACCCAAACCTCCTTGCGTGGCAGCCGGGCATGTTGCCCGTCGCACGAGGGCCGCATTATACATCACATCACTTGCTTTGCATCCACCCTTTCCGGCATGCAAGGCATCCGCCCACCAGACCACCCTGCATCCCGCTCAGAACGTCCCCGGATAAGCCCCCCCATCCATCAGCAGATTCTGCCCCGTGATGAACCCCGCCTGCGCACTGCACAGATAAGCGCAGGCATCCCCGAACTCGGCCGGATCGCCAAAGCGTCCCGCCGGATTGAGCTTGCGCCGGTCCGCCAGCACCTCGTCCACCGTGCGCCCGCTCTCCTTGGCCGCCCCCGTCGCAGTGGAGCGCAAGCGATCCGTTTCGAACGGCCCCGGCAGGAGATTGTTGATGGTCACGTTGTGCGCCACCGTCTTGCGCGCCAGCCCCGCCACAAAACCCGTCAGCCCCGAGCGCGCGCCATTGGAGAGCCCCAGGATATCGATCGGTGCCCGCACCGCACTCGACGTGATGTTGACGATGCGCCCGAAGCCGCGCGCGATCATCCCATCCACCGTCGCCTTGATGAGCTCAATGGGCGTCAGCATGTTGGCGTCGACCGCCGCGATCCAGTCATCCCGCGTCCACTCACGAAAATCGCCCGGCTTGGGTCCGCCGGCATTGGTCACCAGAATGTCCGGGGCAGGGCAGGCGGCCAGCGCCAGGGCGCGTCCTTCCGGGGTGGTGATGTCGCACGCAACCGTGGTGATGATGGCACCGGTGGCGGCGGTCTCCGTGCGGATGGCCTGGGCCGTTGCTTCCAGTGCCTCCGCACCGCGTGCCAGCAGGGTGACGTGCACGCCTTCGCGCGCCAGCGAGAGTGCGCACGCGCGGCCGAGGCCCTTGCTCGATGCGCAGACGAGGGCGGTTTTACCTTTGATGCCGAGATCCATTCTGTCTTCCTTTGCTTGAGGGGGGATGGCAGGAAAGCACAGCCGCCGGGACAGCCCGGTCCGCCTGCGCTACACTGTCGGGCCTGATCGGCGGCGCTATTTCTTCATCACCATGTAGATGGCCAGTGCAATGAGGGCGACCACGCCCATCTCCAGCGCAAACACGATGACGCCGCTCATGTCAGTCTCCTTTTTTATCCTTCGATGCGGCCACTGCACCTTGCAGCCGGCCAGCAGAGGCATCACTGTACACCGATGACGGCTTCCTTGTTTTTCTCCGGCGTAGTCAACTTCCTGCTCGGCGGCCTGCTGGGCGCCATGGGCGGTCTCTTCGGGATCGGCGGCGGTCTCATCGCCATCCCCGTGCTGGGCTACCTCTACGGCATGGACCAGCAACTGGCCCAAGGCACGGCACTCGTGATGATCGTGCCCAACGTCGTCATCGCCTTCTGGCGCTACAAGCAGCGCAATCACATCCAATGGAGTACCGCCGCCATGATGTGCGTGCCGGCTGTCTTCACCACCTATGTCTCGGCCCGCATCGCCACGGCCATGGCGGCGCGCAGCCTGCATGTCTGCTTCGCCGCCTTCATGGGCCTGCTGGCGCTGTACTACCTGTGGACGCTGATGCGCAACAAGCGCAGCGTGGAATCGTCCGTGATCCTCTCGCGTCGCGACATTCCGCTGGTGGGGATGGCTGCCGGCGCCTCGGCCGGTTTCTTCAGCGTGGGCGGCGCCATCGTCGCCGTGCCCTTGCTGACGGCCTTGTTCGGTGTGACGCAGACCGCCGCGCAAGGACTGGGGCTGGCCATGGTCACGCCCGGTACGCTGGTGGCGCTGTGGACCTACGCTCACGCGGGTCATGTGGACTGGTCAGTGGGCATTCCGATGGCGCTGGGCGGCGTGCTCAGCATCTCCTGGGGCGTGGCGCTGGCACACCATCTGCCGGAGCGGCGCCTGCGCATCCTCTTCTGCGCCGCATTGCTGTTGCTGTCGGTCTGGATGATGATCGCCGGCTGAGGGCCGGCCATCTCCGCCGCTCAGGCGGTCTTCCTTGCGCGTGCGGCGAGCTTGTCTTCGTCGCTCTCCTGCGCCATCTGCTCGCGGATGAAATCCACCAGATTGCGTGCATGCGGCGACAGCGTATCCATGTTCTGGAACACCATGCTGCGCTCGCGCACGCTCCACGGATCGCTCAACTCCACCACCGCCAACTGCATGGTCTGCTGATGCCGCTGCGCCGCTGAACGCGGCACGATGCCGATGCCGACATTGGTCTCGATCATGCGGCACATGGCTTCGAAGCTGCGCACCTGAATCCGCAGCTTGAGACGCTGCCCCTGTTCGGAAACGATCTTGTTGAGGAAGTGGTGCAGGGTGCTGCCTTCGTGCAGGCCGATGTGTTCGTACTCCAGCGTGTCCTGGAAGGGAACGCTGCCGGCGCCCGCCAGCGGGTGTTCCAGCGCAGTGGCCAGCACCAGCCTGTCGGTCGAGAAGTTGAGTACCTGCAGTCCATCCCCCTGCACCGGACCGGCCACGATGCCGATATCGGCCGTGCCTTCCTGGATGCCGCGCAGGATGTCATGGTTCAGGCGCTCTTCCAGTGAGACGTTGACCTGCGGATGTCTGGCCAGGAACTTGCCCAGGATCTCGGGCATGAATTCGGTCACCGCCGTGGTGTTGGCGAAAATGCGGATATAGCCCTTGATGCCGTTGTTGTACTGCTGCATGTCGCTCTTGAGGTGTTCCACCTGCTGCATGAAGAGCTGTGCGTGATGCAGCAGGGTATGCCCGGCTGGTGTGAGCTGCACGCCCTTGCTCTCGCGATAGAGCAGGCGGGTGCCGAAGCGCGTTTCCAGTTCCTTGATGCGATTGCTGGTGGCGGCCAGCGAGAGATTCATGCGTTCGGCGCTGCGGGTGAGGCTGTTGAGTTCGGCGATGAGGATGAAGAGGCGCAGGTCGGTCAGATCGAAAAGCATGATGTCTCCCGGAAAGATTCGGTGAGGATGGCGCCTGCACTGCGGCAAGCCTGGCCATCCTGTATTGCGGCACGCTTCCGCCATGGGTGCGCGCGTGCTCTCGGTGGCTGCCCATGGTACGCCCAATTGCGTCACTGCATGGCGTGAAATACGGACGAGTTGTGACGCGATGCCGCATCCCTGTGCTGCGCGTGACTTCAGTTCTGCGTAAGCCCCCCTTCCAAAAATACAGATTGTTCCCGGCGGGTGGACACCGCAGACTCGTGCCCAACCAACAACCACGATGCGAGGAGCCATGTCGCACCCCGACCTCGATCTCGCCCTGCTGCGGCAGTGGCTGGACAAGACCGAAACGCGCCACGACCAGATCAGCCCGGCCTTCGCGGCAGCGCTGGCGGCCACGCTGGACGGTCCGCGTCAGCCGCAGGTCGGCGACGCGCTGCCGCCGCTGTGGCACTGGATCTATTTCTGGAGCGTGTGCCGCCAGTCCGAAGTGGGCGCGGATGGCCATCCGCAGCGCGGGGGTTTCCTGCCGCCGGTGCCGCTGCCGCGCCGCATGTGGGCCGGGGGAAGGCTGCGGTTTGCGGCTGCGCTGCCCATCGGCGCGCAGGCCGAGAAGGTCTCGCGCATCGCCAGCGTGGACGTGAAGCAGGGCCGCACCGGCGCGCTCGCTTTCGTGACCGTGCAGCACACCATCCGTCATCAGGGCCAGCTGTGCCTGAGCGAAGAGCATGACATCGTCTACCGCGATCTGCCGCAGCCGGGCGCCCCGGTGGTGGTGCCGAAGAGCGCGCCCACCGATACGCGCTGGTCGCGCCGCGTGGAGCCGGACCCGGTGCTGCTGTTCCGTTATTCAGCGCTGACCTTCAACGGTCATCGCATCCATTACGACCGCAGCTATGTCACCGAGGTGGAGGGCTATCCCGGCCTCATCGTCCACGGGCCGCTGATCGCCACCTTGCTGGCCGACCTGGTGGCACGTGAAATGCCGCAGGCGGTGATGCGCGAGTTCAACTTCCGCTCGGTGGGAACCTTGTTCGATACCGAGCCCTTCACGCTGTGCGGCAAGCCTGCTGCCGATGGCAAGAGCGTGGCGCTGTGGGCGCAGAACGAACGTGGCGAACTGGCGATGCAGGCTGAAGCCCTGCTGGACTGAAACTAAATAAATCATTTAAATAATATAGAGCCGGAGCCCCCTCATGTCGTATCAAGCCGTCCCTGATGCCTACACCGACCTGCGCGACGCCGTGCGTGACCTGTGCCAGACCTTCCCGCCGGAGTACTGGCGCAAGGTCGACGAAGCGCGCGGCTATCCCGAGCAATTCGTCGATGCGCTCACCAAAGCCGGCTGGATGGCGGCCCTGATTCCGCAGGAATACGGCGGCTCGGGACTGGGGCTGACCGAAGCCTCGGTCATCATGGAAGAGATCAATCGTACTGGCGGGAATTCCGGGGCCTGTCACGGCCAGATGTACAACATGGGTACGCTGCTGCGCCACGGCTCGGAACGGCAGAAGCAGCAATACCTGCCCAAGATCGCCAGCGGCGAACTGCGCCTGCAGTCGATGGGCGTGACCGAGCCCACCACCGGTACCGATACCACGCGCATCAAGACGGTGGCGGTGAAGAAGGGCGATCGTTACGTGGTCAATGGCCAGAAGGTCTGGATCTCGCGGGTACAGCATTCCGACCTGATGATCCTGCTCGCCAGGACCACGCCTTTGGATCAGGTGAAGAAAAAGTCCGAGGGCATGTCGATCTTCCTGGTCGATCTGAGGGAGGCCATCGGCAAGGGGCTGGAGGTGCGGCCCATTCTGAACATGGTCAATCATGAGACCAATGAACTTTTCTTCGACAACCTGGAAATCCCCGCCGAGAACCTGATCGGCGAGGAGGGGCGCGGCTTCAGGTACCTCCTCGACGGCCTCAACGCCGAGCGCACCCTGATCGCCGCCGAGTGCATCGGCGACGGCTACTGGTTCATCGACAAGGCGAGCGCTTATGCCAAAGAACGCGTGGTCTTCGATCGCCCCATCGGCATGAACCAGGGCGTGCAGTTCCCGATTGCCGATGCCTACATCGAGATCGAGGCCGCCAACCTGATGCGCTACCAGGCCTGTGCGCTCTTTGATGCTCATCAGAACTGCGGTGCCCAGGCCAACATGGCCAAGTATCTCGCGGCCAAGGCCTCGTGGGAGGCGGCCAATGTCTGCCTGCAGACGCATGGCGGGTTTGGCTTTGCCTGCGAATACGACGTCGAGCGCAAGTTCCGCGAGACAAGGCTGTATCAGGTGGCGCCGATTTCGACCAACCTGATTTTTTCCTACGTGGCCGAGCACATTCTCGGTCTGCCCCGTTCCTTCTGAATCAGGCCGCCCAAGGGAGACTCCATGTCGCACGCCAATCGCCCGCTGGAGGGCATCACCGTCATTAGTCTGGAACACGCCATCGCCGCGCCGTTCTGTACGCGCCAGCTGGCAGACCTGGGGGCTCGTGTCATCAAGATCGAGCGGCCCGGTGTCGGGGATTTTGCGCGCGGCTACGATACGCGCGTCAACGGCTTGTCCTCGCATTTCGTCTGGACCAATCGTTCCAAGGAAAGTCTGACCCTCAACCTCAAGGATGAAGAGGGCAAGCGCATCATCGACCAGCTTCTGGGCGGAGCCGATGTGCTGGTGCAGAACCTCGCGCCGGGCGCCGCCGCCGGGCTCGGCCTGTCGGCCAAGGCGCTGCACGCGAAGCATCCGGGACTGATCGTGTGTGACATCTCCGGCTATGGTGAGGATGGCCCTTATCGCGACAAGAAAGCCTATGACCTGCTGATCCAGAGTGAAGCCGGTTTTCTGTCGGTCACCGGGACGCCGGATGAAGTGGTCAAGGCCGGATGCTCGATTGCCGATATCGCCGCCGGCATGTACGCGTATTCCAACATTCTGGCCGCCCTCATCAAGCGCGGACGTGATGGACGCGGCAGCCATATCGATCTGTCGATGCTGGAGGCATTGACGGAGTGGATGAGCTTTCCGCTGTATTACGCCTACCAGGGGGCCAGCGCGCCGGGCCGTTCGGGCGCGGAGCACGCCACCATCTATCCCTATGGGCCATTCAAGGCCGGTGATGGCAAGACCGTCATGCTGGGCTTGCAGAACGAACGCGAATGGAAAGTCTTCTGCGAGGTGGTCTTGCAGGACGCCGCGCTGGCCACCGATGAACGCTTTTCCAGCAATGCGCGCCGCCATGAACATCGCGAAGCGCTGCGCCAGCTGATCCTGGGCATGTTCGCCGACATGAGTGCCGAGCAGGTGGTGGCGCGCCTGGACCAGGCGCAGATCGCCAATGCGCGCGTGAATACCATGCAGGAACTGTGGCAGCACCCGCAACTGGCCGCGCGCGAACGCTGGACCGAAGTGGATACGCCGGCCGGCAAGGTGGCGGCGCTGCTGCCGCCGGGTGCCAATGACAGTTTCGATTACCGCATGGAAGCCATTCCTGCCTTGGGTCAGCACACCGAGGCCATCCTCGCCAGACTGGGCTATGACGCAGCAGCCATCACTGCGCTGCGCGAACGGGGGGCCGTGTAATGGCACCGCACATCACCACGGCCAGCAGCTACCTGTTCGTGCCGGCCAATCGCCCCGAGCGCTACGCCAAGGCGCTGGAGAGCGGGGCGGATGCCGTCATCGTTGACCTGGAAGATGCAGTCGCCCTGCCGCAGAAGGAGGAAGCGCGCGCCACATTGGCCCGCTGGCTGCGCGGCAATGGTCCGCAGCCGCGCCTGTGGGTGCGCATCAACGCGGCCGACACCGTCTGGCACGGTGATGACCTGTTGACGTTTTCTGCACTATCGATGGCGGGCATTGTTCTGCCGAAGGCAGAGGAGGCCAAGACCCTGTCTGCCATCGCGCGTCGGCTGGGGCCTGGGCGTGGTCTGATTGCGCTGATCGAAAGTGCCGCCGGCCTGGCCGCGATGCGCGAGATTGCCGCCGTGCCGGGGGTGCAGCGGCTGGCCTTCGGGTCCATCGATGCGCAGGTCGATCTGGGCATGCAATGCGGCCCGGAGGAAGAAGAGCTGATGCACTTCCGCATGGAAATGGTGATGGCATCGCGCCTGGCGGGCATCGCGCCGCCCATCGATGGCGTGACCACGGACTTCAATGACGATGCCTTCCTCGCACGCATGGTGCAGCGGGCCAGGCGCATGGGCTTTGGCGCGAAGCTGTGCATCCATCCGAAGCAGGTGGAGGGCGTGCGGCGTGGCTTCATGCCCGGCGAGCAGGAGCTGGCGTGGGCCGAGGAAGTGATGGCGGCCGTGCGTGCCAGCGATGGCGGTGCGATTTCGCTCAATGGAAAAATGATCGACAAACCGGTGATCCTGCAGGCGGAGAAATTCCTGCATCAGGCCGGACGTCTGGTGGACTGAGCGCAGCTTGACCCGCGTTGCGCCGGGCAGCGCTCGTGTAATCTAGGCGTTTTCCAACAAGCAGGGAGACGACACCATGAAAATCCAGGCCGCCGTATTGCGTGAAATGACCGAGGCTTACCCATTTGCGGTGAGCCAGCCGCTGAAGATCGAGGAACTCGATCTCGATCCGCCGGGCCCCGGTGAAGTGCTGGTCAAGATGAAGGCAGCGGGCCTGTGCCACTCGGACCTGTCGGTCATCACCGGTGTGCGTCCGCGTCCGGTGCCCATGGCGCTGGGGCACGAGGCATCGGCCGAAGTGGTCGAGGTCGGCAGCGGCGTGAGCGACCTGCGCGCGGGTGACCTGGTGGTGCTGGTCTTCGTGCCGAGCTGCGGTCACTGCCTGCCTTGCATGGAAGGACGTCCCGCGCTGTGCGAGCCGGGTGCGGCAACCAACGCGGTAGGGGAATTGCTCTCCGGCCAGCGCCGGCTGCATGACCGCGCGCAGCATGTGCACCATCACCTGGGCGTATCGGCCTTTGCCGATCATGCGGTGGTGTCGCGCCGCTCCTGCGTGAAGATCGAGGCGGACATCGATCCGGTACAGGCGGCCCTGTTCGGCTGCGCCGTGCTGACCGGTGTGGGTGCGGCGGTCAATACGGCCGAGGTCAAGGCCGGGACCACGGCGGCCGTGCTGGGATTGGGCGGCGTGGGCCTGTGCACCATGCTGGGCGCGCTGGCCTCCGGTGCCCGCGAAGTGATTGCCGTCGATCTGCATGACAGCAAGCTGGAAGTGGCGCGCGCCTTGGGCGCTACGGCCACCGTCAATGCCCGTGATCCGGATGCGGTGGAGAAGGTCAAGGCGCTGACCAAGGGCGGCGTCGATTACGCCTTCGAGATGGCCGGGTCGGTCCAGGCCATGGAGGCCGCCTATCGCATGACCCGGCGCGGCGGCATGACGGTGACGGCCGGCCTGCCGGCACCCAATCAGAACTGGCCTTTGCAGCAGGTCAGCCTGGTGGCCGAGGAACGGACCGTCAAGGGCAGCTACATCGGCTCCTGCGTGCCGGTGCGCGATATCCCGCGCTATATCGGCCTGTACCAGGCCGGCAAGCTGCCGGTGGACAAGCTCATGGGCGAGCGCCTGGCGCTGGCCGACATCAATCGCGGCTTCGACCGCCTGCACAGCGGGGAGGGCCTGCGTGACCTGATCGTGTTCTAACGCCGGAAGGCCGAGGTCATCGGCCTGCCGGCTTCATCCCCGGAGGAGACATCCATGACCATCATCACAAAGCGGGCGGCACTGACCGCCTGCGCCTTCGCCACGCTGAGCCTGTCGGCCACGGCAGCGCTGGCCCAGCAGACCATCGTCATCAAGTTCAGCCACGTGGTGGCCAATGACACGCCCAAGGGCAAGGGCGCGGAACGCTTCAAGGAACTGGCCGAGAAGGCGACTCATGGCCGCGTCAAGGTCGAGGTCTATCCCAACAGCACGCTCTACAAGGACAAGGAAGAACTGGAAGCCCTGCAACTGGGGTCGGTGCAAATGCTTGCTCCTTCGCTGGCCAAGTTCGGCCCGCTGGGCGCCAAGGAGTTCGAGGTCTTCGATCTCCCCTACATCTTCCCCAACAAGACCGTGCTGAAACAGGTGACCGAAGGGCCGATCGGGCAGGGGCTGTTCCAGAAGCTGGAGAGCAAGGGCATCAAGGGCCTGGCCTACTGGGATAACGGCATGAAGGTGATGACGGCCAACCGCCCGCTGCACAAGGTGGCGGACTTCCGGGCACTGAAGATGCGCATCCAGTCCTCCAAGGTACTCGATGAACAGTTCCGCGCCCTCAAGGCCAATCCGCAGGTGCTGGCGTTTTCCGAGGTGTATCAGGCCATGCAGACCGGCGTGGTGGATGGCAGCGAGAACACCCCGTCCAATGTCTATACGCAGAAGATGCACGAGGTGCAGTCCAACCTGACGGTGTCGGACCACGGCTACATCGGCTATGCGGTGATCGTGAACAAGAAGTTCTGGGAAGCCTTGCCGGCGGACGTGCGCAGCCAGCTGGAAGGGGCCATGAAGGAGGCGACCGTGTATGCCAATACCATCGCCCAGAAGGAAAATGACGATGCCCTGGTTGCCATCAAGGCCAGTGGCAAGACCAAGATCTATACTCTGAGCGAGGACGAGAAAGCCGAATGGCGGCGCGCACTGCTGCCGGTACACAAGAGCATGGCCTCGCGCGTGGGGCAGGATCTCATCGATGCAATCTATAAGGAAAGCGAGGCGGCGGGCGTGAAGATGAATTGAGCGTACAGCCCGCAACAGCCGAAAGCGCGGCCTGCAGCGATGCAGGCCGTTTTTTCATGCGGCAGAGGAGGGAAGAAAAAACTTACTTTTTCTTGCGCTCGCGGACGTATTGCTCGGCCGCCGTGACGGCATTCTGCAGGGCTTCCATCTTGGAATTGCCCGGCTTGAAATCGCCGAATTCATGCGTGGTGCGGTCCGGAAAGTCGATATGGACGAACGCCGTCCACTTGCCATCGGTACGCAATACGGGAGTCAATTTGATGGTCGCGTCAAAATACTTGCACGCGATAGCGCCTAAGGTGGTGGACATCTTGCTTCGAAGCGGGCGGCGGTCACTGCTGAGGGGGAGGGCCGGCACCTGCAGGTTGGGTGGCAAATCGAGGTGCCATCATGCCACAGCCTGCGCTTTCCTGCCTTGCGCTATTTCAGTCCTTTACCACAATTTACGAGTCAGACGCTTGACGGCGGGCGCGGCCTTGTGGGTGTCGCCCGCCGGTCAATGGATGCGTGCTGATGAGCTTGGTCCTGATACACGAGTCAGTGGGCACCCAGCATGAGGTCCAGGTTCTGCACGGCGGCACCGGAGGCGCCCTTGCCCAGGTTGTCGAACACGGCGCACAGCAGGAGGTGTCCTTCGGCGGCATTGCCGAAGACCCCCAGCGTCATGTCGTTGCTGTTGTTGTGGCGGGTCGGATCGAGCTGGGCCGTGGCCGCGCTTTGTTCCGCATCCAGCACGGTGACGTGGCGCGCCCCGGCGTAATGCGCCTGCAGAGCGGCTCGCAGGCTCTCCAGCGTGGCGTTCGGCGGCAGCAGGCGGGCCTGCAAGGCGATGGACAGCACGATGCCCTGGCGGAAGGCGCCATAGCTGGGCACGAATACCGGGCGCTGCGACAAGCCGGCGTGCAACTGCATCTCCGGCGGATGCTTGTGCGCCAGTCCCAGTCCGTATAGCACGAAGGGCGCGGCTTGCGCGGCCTCCGCCCCTTCGTATTGCTCGACCTGGGCGCGGCCGCCACCGGAATAGCCGGAGACCGCATGGATGGCCAGCGGATAATCGGCGGGCACCAGGCCGGCGTGGACCAGCGGACGCAGCAGGGCAATGGCACCGGTCGGGTAGCAGCCCGGATTGGTCACGCGCTGTGCATGGGCAATCGCCTGCGGCTGTTGCGCCGACAGTTCAGGGAAGCCATAGACCCAGCCGGGGCTGGTGCGATGGGCCGAGCTGGCATCGATCACGCGCACCTTGGGATTCTCGATCAGCGTGATGGCTTCGCGGGCAGCGGCATCCGGCAGGCACAGCAGGGCGATGTCGGCGCTGTTGATGGCCTCGGCGCGGCGGGCTGCATCCTTGCGCTCGGCGGCCGGCAGGGTCAGGATGCGCAGGTCCTTGCGGTCACGCAGACGCTCATGGATCTGCAGGCCGGTGGTGCCTTGGTCGCCATCGATGAAGATCAGGGGAAGTGTGCTCACGGGTTGCTCCAATGCAGGGAAGACAGGGATGTGCGCCGAATCAGGTCGGCTGGCGCTTGCCGAAGACCTGCATGGTGAACCGGATCGTATAATTGGAAAAGTTGAATATCACAAAGAGATCGTTCAGTTTTCCTGAACGTCGTCTTTTCCACGGGAGTCATGCAATGCGTGAATTGAGCCTGGACCGTCTGCGTACCCTGGTGGCCATTGCCGACCTGGGTTCCTTTGCCGCCGCCGCGCGCGAACTGCACCTGGCTCCACCCACGGTGAGCCTGCACATCAGCGAACTGGAAGAGCGCATCGGTGCGCCGCTGCTGTTGCGCCAGCGCAGCCAGGTGCGGCCTTCCGGCATCGGTGCCACCCTGATCGCCCGCGCACGGCAATTGCTGGCGGCGGCCGACCAGGCACTGGAAGAAGTCGGCCGGCAAGTGCTGGGGCTGGCCGGGCGCGTCAGGCTGGGTGCCTCCACCGGGGCCATTGCCACGTTGCTGCCGCAGGTGCTGGAACGGCTGGGGCAGCGCCATCCCGATATCGACGTGCAGATCCACATCCTGACCTCGCAGGAGACACTGTCGCAGTTGAACGAAGGGCTGCTGGACATCGGCCTGGTGGCCTTGCCACAGTCTCCCGTGAGCGGCCTGACGGTCCGCCCGTGGCGGCGTGATCCGGTGATGGCCTTCCTGCCGGCGGCCTGGCACGCGCCCCGGCTGGTCACGCCGGGCTGGCTGGCCGCGCAGCCGCTGATCCTCAATGCGCCCGAGACGCGGCTCTCGCGCCTCACCAGCGAATGGTTCGCGGGGGCCGGTGAGCAACCGGAGGCGCGCATCCAGCTCAATTTCAACGATGCCATCAAGAGTCTGGTGGCCGCCGGTTACGGTGCCACGCTGCTGCCGCATGAGGCCAGCGCGCAAGGGCGGCCGGTGCCGCTGGATCCGCGCATCGTCATGCGGCCCTTGCGGCCAGCGCTGTGGCGGCCCCTCGGTATCGCCCATCGCGCCAGCCAGCTGGAACCGGCGACGCGCCATGTGCTGGAAGCGCTGTGGGAACTCAAGCAGCTCAAGACACCGCGTTCGTCTGCGTGAGCGCGGCGCGTGTCAGGACGGAAAGTGACTGGCGCTGCTGGCCCGCTGCATCGAAATTGCCGTCGTCCAGCCATCGTTCAAAGGCTGCGCGTAGTGCCGGCCATTCGCTGTCGATGATGGAGAACCACGCCGTATCCCGGCTGCGGCCACGATAGACGATGGCCTGGCGGAAGATGCCCTCGAAGCTGAACCCCAGGCGCTGCGCGGCAGCGCGCGAGGGCGCATTGAGGCTATCGCACTTCCATTCGTAGCGGCGATAGCCGAGATCCTCGAAGATGTGGCGCATCAGCAGGTAGTGCGCTTCGGTGGCCATGCGGCTGCGCTTGAGCAGCGGCGAGAGTGCGATGTGCCCGACCTCGATCACGCCGTGCGCCGGTTCGATGCGCATGAGGGCCAGGGTGCCGATGGCGTCCCCCGTGCGCAGGTCGATCACGGCATGGTGCAGCGGATCCTGCGTGGCCTGCATCTGCATGGCCTGCTGACGGTAGCTGGCGGCGTCGGGGAAGGGGCCGCTCATCATGTAGGTCCAGTCGCGTCCATCCGGGGCGGTGGCGAAGGCGGCGTGCAGTTGCGCGGCGTGGCGGTCGGCATCCAGCCGCTCCAGCCGGCAGCTGCGGCCTTGCAGGGTGCGGCCATCGGGACGCGCACGCGGCTGCCAGTCCGGCAGGGCAGGGCCGATGGGTTGCTGGTAATCGTTGCTGCGGACGAGATCGGTCATGGTGGCTTTCATGGCGAGGGAGAGCTGGCACGATAGCGTTTTCGTGGCATCATCAAAAGTGCCACAAGACGATGATTTGATGGAGCCACGAAAACCTGCTTGCCATGCCACTTTCCTTGCTGTCTTCCCCGCTCGATGTACGGCCCGGCGCTGCTTCGCGCCAGCAGCAATTGCTGGCGCGCTTCAAGCGCGCCATCCTCGGTGGCCAGTTGCCGCCCGGCAGTCGCCTGCCTTCCACCCGCAGCCTGTGCGAGCAGTTGCAGGTAGCGCGCAATACCGTGCTGGCAGTCTATGAACAACTGGTGGCCGAGGGCTATGCCGTAGCGGATCGGCAGGGGACGCGCGTGGCGACCCTGCTGGCAGCGCCGGCAAGGCTGCATGCCGTTTCCCCTGCGTCACGCACCGGCCACGCACGCCCATCGCGCCGGGTCAGCACCATGCAGCCCACGCGCGATGCCGGTGACCGCGGGCTGGCCCTCACGCCGGGGATGCCGGCGCTCAATCGCTTTCCGCTCAATGCCTGGCTGCGCGCGCAGGAGCGCGCGCTGAAACGGGCCGGCCCGATGGCGCTGGCCTATGGCGATCCGCTGGGCGAGCCAGTCTTGCGCGAGGCCATCGCGCAATATCTGCGGGTGGCTCGCGGCGTGCGTTGCGAAGCGGGACAGGTAGTGGTGACCGAGGGCTCACAAGGGGCGCTGTCGCTGTGCGTGCGGCTCTTTGCCAATCCGGGCGAGCGCGCCTGGCTGGAGGATCCCGGCTATGGCGGGGTGCGTGCCGCCTTCCATGCAGGCGATATGAAGATTCGTTCCATGCCGGTCGACGAGGAGGGCATCCTGATTGCCGAGCGGGCCTGGCGCTCGCCGCCCCGGCTGATCCATGTGACGCCTTCGCACCAATATCCGACCGGCGCGGTACTGTCGCTGGCGCGGCGGCTGGCGCTCATCGCGCGGGCCCGCGAGCACGGCTGCTGGATCATCGAGGACGATTACGACAGCGACTTCCGCCATCACGGTCATCCCATCCCGGCCATGCAGGGACTGGTGCCGGATGCGCCGGTGCTGTACGTGGGCACCTTCAGCAAGACCCTGTTTCCGGGCTTGCGCATCGGTTTTCTGGTACTGCCGTCTTCCGTGGGAGAGGGGGCGGGGCGCGCGCTGTCCGAGTTGTTGCGCGGCGGGCACCGGCTGGAGCAGCTGGCGTTGGCGGAGTTCATGGCCGGCGGCCAGTTCGCGCGTCATCTGGGACGCATGAAGCGGCTCTATCGGGAGCGCCAGCAGGCTCTGCGGGCGGCCTTGCAGGCGCAGTTGCCGGAGTTCGGCATCTCAGGGGGCGACAGCGGCTTGCATTTGACCTTGCGGCTGCCGCCGGATTGTCCGGATACCGCCGTGAGTACGGCGGCGCGGGCGGCGGGCATGAACGTCGGGCCGCTGTCGTCGTTTTCGGCCGGGCCGGCGCAGGCTGGCAACAACGGGCTGGTGATCGGTTACGGCAATACCTCGCAAGAGCAATACGCCGCGCTGATCCGGCGCCTGGCGGGGATCGTCAGGCGCGTGCAGCGTGATCAGAGCGTGGCCGGCTGATGCAGGCGCTGCTTCACGCAGCGCGTGACCAGGTCCATGTAATCGGCCGCGCGGGCCGGCTTGGCGGCATACCAGATGCGGCTGTCTTGTTCCTGGGCGAAATCGGCGGACATCGGCGCGGCCGTGAACAGCACCAGCGGGATATGCGCCAGTTGCTGGTAGATGCACAGAGTGCGCAGCAATTCATACCCTTCGGTGCCGGTAAAGCTGCGCGGATCCAGCAGGATCAGGGCCGGCAGCTCCTTGCTGCGGCACAGCGCCTTGGTCAGCAGCGAAGCATTGGCCAGTTCGGCATCGTCGAACCATTCGAACTGGCAGGGCAACTGGCTGCGCCAGACGGCGAAGCGGGCGGTTTCGATGGCGTCCAGGTCGGCATCGACGACGAGTACGCTGGGCAGGTGATGGGTCAGGGACATGGCAGCCTCCTTGCTGGTATGGAGGCATCTTAGGGGAGAGGCTGCGGGCAGGGTATCAGGAGCTTCCTGATGGGCTGCGCAGGTGTTGCCGGCAGCCCCGGTGCGGATCGAAATCAGGCGCTTTCGCGGGCGCTGCTTTCGAATTGTCTGGCGTATTCGGCACGGCGCGCCTGGTCCGATTCGATCAGCAGGCGATAGCGGGTTTCCGATACGCGCTGCTGCAGCACCGCGGCATAGCGCTCGCGCTGCAGCCACTCGATGATGATCGAGGCGGTGGCGACGATGACCATGTAGACCAGGATCAGGAAGATGTCCTTGTCGTTGAGCCCGTCCATCGTGTAATACGGCTTGCGGAAGAAGAACATGGCCGTGGGGATGCTGATGGCCAGCAGGCCCAGGGAGTACAGATAGCCGAACAGATAGCTCATCACGATGCAATTGACGGCAAAGAACAGCATCGACAGCGATTCCTCGACAAAAGGCGCCAGCGCATAGCGCAGCCCGAAGGCGGCGACGAAGCCGAAAGTACTCACGTACAACGGCCTGAAGCCCTGCGGGCGCCAGCTTTTGGCGTTCTTGAGTCGGATCAGGCTCATGATGGTCTTGGAGTGGGGGCGCGTCGTATCCATCTTGGTTCACATTGCACGGTGGTGCAATGGGCTCATGTTAAGAATGCTGTCTGTCAAAAGACTTACTGGCGGCCAAATTGCCGGGCTGCGTTGTATCTTCACATCAAGTCAGTGCCGTCTGTCCTTCAGCGGCGAGGCATGGGCGAGATACTTGCGGTTCATCTCGTTGCCGTGGATCTCGATGCTGCGCTTGATGAACATCACGGTTTCGTTGGTGACGATTTCACGTTCATTGTCGACGGTGATGATGTGATAACAGTCGCCCAGCCAGATCACCTTGCGTACCTCGGAGTTGATCTGTTGCAGGATCAGCTCGGCATTGCGCGGCGATGCAGTTTCATCGTCGATGGAGTGAATGATCAGGATATCGGTGCGGACCAGGGGCAGGGATTTGCGCACGAAAGCGATCATGCGCAGGGCGGCGCGCAGGTGGCGTGCCGGGATGGCAGCGGCACCGACGGCGGCCACGCCATCCTTTTCCAGTGCGGCGGCCACACGGCGGCGCATCTCGTAATTCTTGATGCCGTAGGGTTCGCTTTCCTTGTAGGACCAGTTGCGCACGCCCATGTCATAGACCACGGTCAGCATTTTCCAGTACCAGGGCACTGACCAGCCATCGTATTGCAGCACCGGCGAGAGCAGCACCACCGACAGCAGTTCCTTGCTGCGCGCCGCCACGGCCAGCGCCAGCGTCGCGCCCATGGACAGGCCGCACAACGAGACGGTACGGAATTCTTCCTTCAGGCGCGCCACCCGGCTTTCGACCACGGCGCACCAGTCTTCCCAATTGGGCGAGACGCGCGGATTGGTCAGGGCAGCGGAATAGTTGTCGATGTTGAGCGGGATGACGGTACAGCCAGCCTTCTTCAGCTGCTTGGGGATGGACCCCATTTCCAGCTGCGAACCGCACAGGCCGTGCAGCAGGATGACCGCATGCTCCTTGTGCGGGCCGCCGTGTCGCTCTTCAGGCTGAGGTTGCTCGACAGGCTCGGCCGCTGTGCTGGCCGGGCTGCTGGTATCGGTGGATGACAGTGAGTCCATAAATCTTCAAACGCTTTTCGCGCCCCGTGGGCGCCGCCCGGCGAATTCTTCGCCCCCCGTTCAGTACGAGTAAGCGGGTCGACGCTTCAGCGTTCTGTTTCCCGACTACCAACTCCGCTGCCGTCCAGGCGGATGACTTTTCGCGAAAGTCTAACTGCCTCGTTGAAATGTTGCCAGCGTTTATCAATTGCCTTCCCGGAAACGCCGGGTGACGGTGGCCTGGCATGCCATCCGGCAGGAAAATGACAATCTGATGTCAGGATAACGTTGTAAAGACGCAATTGGTGCACAAATCTTCATATCCAGCACCAAAAGACAAATACCGGGCGGTTAAACGACAACAAAGAAAAAGCCCTTCGAGGCGACTCGAAGGGCTTGTTTGCTCGCGCCCGGAGACCGGGCGAAGGGGCTGTCGGACTTAACCGCGGCCTTCCAGGCGGCCATTGACCACGCGCACCTGGTCGCCGACACGCCAGTTTTCGCTGGTTTGCGGGAAGCTGCGGGTCTTGCCATTGTCCATGCGGACGTCGACGACGTAGCTGGTGGTGGAGCGCACGTTCTTTTCCACTTCGTTGCCGGCGTAACCGCCGCCGACGGCACCGGCAATGGTGGCCAGGGTACGGCCGGTACCGCCACCGATCTGGTTGCCCAGCAGGCCGCCGACCACGGCACCGCCAGCAATACCCACACCGCTGGTCGGGACGCTGTGGCGCACGGTCCGCACGCCGATCACTTCACCGCAGCTGCTGCAGACGGCCGCGGCGCGCTGGGCCACGGGGGCTGCTGCCTGGGCCGGGTAGGCGCCCTGTTGCGGCTGGTAAGAGGTGGATTGCGGAGCTTGTTGCTGCACCAGCGGTTGCTGGCCCTGGGCGGCTTGGCCCGGCTGGCCGGCTTGCTCCATGGCCGCGACCTGCTGCGGCGAATTGGCGCTCTTGGAGCTGGGCAACAGACCCGTCATCGCGGCCACGCCGATCAGGCTGACCAGAATCACGGCCACCGAGGCACCGGCGACCAGCGGATGAATCCGTCCCGACGAAGCAGGTGCGGAAGGCTGGCTCACGGCGTTGTTGCTTGCGTTCAGGTTTTGCGGGGTATTGGTATTGGCATTGGTTTCCATGATGACCTCTCTAGTTGTTCTGTTGTCGTTGATGAGTGGATGACTGGATTATGGAGTGGTCATGGGCCAAAAAAAATCCCGATTCTGTGTCAGTTGTAAGGACTTGTAATCCTGCAACAGTCGGTCTGGACACGGGTTTGCGGCAAGACAACGCTGCTCTGGAGCAATCGAAGGGCGTTTCAGGCGGGAAGGGAGGGGCGTGCAGGGGGGATGGGGTTCCGCATCCCGGGCGGGATGCGGAGGCAGCAAGGCGGGATGCGCCAACGCGGGAGCGGCGCAGCGCCGTCCCGCGTGACGATCAGTCTTCGCGGCGCAGGTGCGGGAACAGGATCACGTCGCGGATGTTGGGCGAGTCGGTGATCAGCATCATCAGGCGGTCGATGCCGATGCCGCAGCCACCGGCCGGCGGCATGCCGTATTCCAGGGCACGGATGTAGTCGGCGTCGTAGTACATGGCTTCTTCATCGCCAGCGTCCTTGGCGGCCACTTGTGCCTGGAAGCGGGCGGCCTGGTCTTCAGCGTCATTCAACTCGGAGAAGCCGTTGGCGATCTCGCGGCCGGTGATGAACAGTTCGAAGCGCTCGGTGATGCCGGCGACCGTGTCGGAAGCGCGCGCCAGCGGCGAGACCTCGACCGGGTAATCGATGATGTAGGTCGGGTTCCACAGCTGCGATTCGGCCGTTTCTTCGAACAGCGCCAGTTGCAGCGCGCCGATGCCGGCACCGGCCAGCGGGGCTTGGTCGGTCTTGACGCCGAACTTCTTGAGTTCAGTGCGCAGGAAGTCGATGTCGGCCAGTTGCGCTTCGGTGTAGTTCGGAGCGTACTTCAGGATCGCGCCGGTGATGGTCAGGCGGTCGAAGGGCTTGGACAGGTCCAGCTCGCGGCCCTGGTAGGTCAGCACGGCGGTGCCGTGGGCGTCGATGGCGGCCTGGCGGATCACCTGTTCGGTGAAGCCCATCAGCCACTGGTAATCCACGTAGGCGGCGTAGAACTCCATCATCGTGAATTCGGGGTTGTGACGCGGCGAGACACCTTCGTTGCGGAAGTTGCGGTTGACCTCGAAGACGCGCTCGAAACCGCCCACCACCAGGCGCTTCAGGTACAGCTCGGGGGCGATGCGCATGAACATCTGCATGTCCAGCGCATTGTGGTGGGTGATGAAGGGCTTGGCCGCCGCGCCGCCCGGGATCGGGTGCAGCATCGGGGTTTCCACTTCCATGAAACCGTTGGTTTCCATGAAGCGGCGGATCGACGACATCGCTGCAGTACGCGCCTTGAAGGTGCGGCGCGTCTCTTCGCTCATGATCAGGTCCACGTAGCGCTGGCGATACTTCATTTCCTGGTCGGCCAGGCCGTGGAACTTGTCCGGCAGCGGGCGCAGCGACTTGGTGATGAGTTTCAACTTGGTGACCTTGATGGACAGCTCGCCGGTCTTGGTCTTGAAGAGGGTGCCTTCAGCGCCCAGGATATCGCCCAGGTCATAGTGCTTGAAAGCGGCCATGGCTTCTTCGCCGGTGACGTCGCGGGTCACGTAGAGCTGGATGCGGCCATCGGCGCGCGCGCCCGAGGCGTCCTGCAGGGTGGCGAAGGCCGCCTTGCCCATGACACGCTTCAACATCATGCGGCCCGCCACGGTCACCTGGACCGGTTCGGCTTCCAGCGCTTCATTTTCCAGGCCATCGTACTTGGCATGCAGGTCGGCGGCATTGTTGGCCGGGCGGAAATCGTTGGGGAAGGCGACGCCCTGCTCGCGGATGGCGGCCAGCTTGGCGCGGCGCTCGGCGATGATGCTGTTCTCGTCGGCTGCCGGCTGGGCGGCGGGGGTGTTTTGCGTGGTCATGGTTGGAATTCTTGGTGGTTGAACGGTCAGTCCGGAAAGCCGGGCCGCGCAGCACAGCCGCGCGGTCCGCCTGGATCAGACGCCCTGTTTCAGCGAGGCCGCGATGAAGTCGTCGATGTCGCCATCGAGGACGGCCTTGGTATTGCCGGTTTCGAAGTTGGTACGCAGGTCCTTGATGCGGGACTGGTCCAGCACGTAGGAGCGGATCTGGTGGCCCCAGCCGACGTCGGTCTTGGAGTCTTCCAGCTTCTGCTGCTCGCTCATGCGCTTGCGCAGTTCCAGTTCGAACAGCTTGGCGCGCAGCATGTCCCAGGCCTCGGCCCGGTTGCGGTGCTGGCTGCGGTCGTTCTGGCATTGCACGACGATGCCCGTCGGGGCGTGCGTCAGGCGCACGGCGGAGTCGGTCTTGTTGATGTGCTGGCCACCCGCGCCGGAGGCACGGTAGGTGTCCACCCGCACATCAGCCGGGTTGATCTCGATCTCGAAGGATTCATCCACTTCGGGGTAGACGAACAGGCTCGAGAAGGACGTATGGCGGCCATTGGACGAGTCGAACGGCGACTTGCGCACCAGGCGGTGCACGCCCGTTTCGGTGCGCAGGAAGCCATAGGCGTATTCGCCCTCGACCTTGATGGTGGCAGTCTTGATGCCGGCCACTTCACCGTCGGACTGTTCCAGGATCTCGGCCTTGAAGCCCTTGCGCTCGCAGTAGCGCAGGTATTGACGCAGCAGCATGGAAGCCCAGTCCTGGGCTTCGGTGCCGCCGGCACCGGCCTGGATGTCGATGAAGCAGTTGTTGGCGTCCATGGGGCCGCTGAACATGCGGCGGAATTCCATGTCTTCGACCAGCTTCTTCAGGGTCTCGGCATCGGCTTCGATGGCGACGATGGTGTCCTCGTCCTTTTCCTCGCGGGCCATCTCGAAGAGGTCGCGCGCATCCGCCAACTCGCTGTCGATTTTGATGAGGGTGTGGACGATCGCTTCCAGCGATTTCTTTTCCTTGCCGAGGTCCTGGGCCCGCTTCTGGTCGTTCCAGACGTTGGGATCTTCCAGTTCGGCGTTGACTTGTTCGAGTTTCTCCGACTTCACATCGAAGTCAAAGATACCTCCGAAGCTCGGTGGCACGGGTGGCCAGATCATCGAGCAAGGATTGGAGGGAATTGAGGCGTTCTGCTTCCATGATGGTTTCTTTTGCGATCAAACCTCGAATTATACAAGAGGAGGAGGGCAGTTTCACCCCCGTCACGCGCCTGTCATTTTCCGTCGCTACCATCGGCGCGCTTGTTTGACTGACAAAATACTGACGGCAGCGTCCGCCGCTGCCCGACATCTGCTAGCCACCACCGGAGAATCCTCGATGAGACAGCCTGCCCCCACCGCCACTCCCGCCGTCGCCGACCAGCCGCAAGCCGGCCGCCGCAACCTGCTCAAGGCCCTGGGCGCTGCGCCCCTGCTGCCGCTGGCGGGCGGCCTGTCGGCCTCGGCCCTGCTGGCCGCCTGCGCCACCCCGGGTGCGGGCAAGCCCTTCGCCTCGGCGCGTTTCACCGGCATGCCGGCCCCGACCCTGGACAACCCGGCCGCCATGGCCGCCACCACCGTCGGCTCGGCCCTGGAAGTGACTTTTGCAGATGGCAGCAAGCAGAGCTACAAGCTGGCCTATCAGCCTTTCTTCATGACCGGCGACATGGTCCCGAACGGCAAGGGCGGCAGCATCCTCGCCGGCGGCTACCTGGACATCAACAACCAGCCCATCATCGACCGCTCGGTGCCGGGCAAGGAGCGCCAGTTCTATTCCGACTGCCCGGACGGCTCTTCGCTGCTGACCGTGGCCGGTGCCAAGGTGCCGGGCGTGAAGGGCAATGCGGTATTTGCCGTGGTGCAATTCGAATACACCACGCGCGACCAGAAGCAGGCGGCCATGTACGGCCAGCTGCCGTCGCCCATCGCCGTGCTGACCCTGGACCAGGATCCTTCGTCGGGCAAGCTCTCGCTGGTGCAGTACCACAATGTTGATACCTCCCAGGTCAACGGCCTGTGGATCACTTGCGGTGCCAGCCTGTCGCCCTGGAATACGCACCTGTCGTCGGAAGAATATGAACCGGACGCCTCTGCCATCGCCTCCAATCCGCAATTCAAGGCCTTCAGCAAGAACCTGTATGGCGACGAAAACCGCGCCAATCCCTATCACTACGGCCACCTGCCGGAAGTGACCGTCAACGCGGACGGCACCGGTTCCATCAAGAAGCACTATTGCCTGGGCCGCATCTCGCACGAACTGGTACAGGTCATGCCGGACCAGCGTACCGTGCTGATGGGCGACGATGCCACCAACGGCGGCCTGTTCATGTTCATCGCCGACCGCGCCGCTGACCTGTCCGCGGGCACGCTCTATGTGGCGCGCTGGGAGCAGGTCTCGGGCGTTGGTCCGGGTGCCGGCAAGCTGTCCTGGGTACGCCTGGGCAGCGCCACCAGTGCCGAAATCAAGGCCATGGCGGACCGCTACAAGTCCTCCGACATCATGGACATCCGCACTACCGATCCGGCTGACGGTTCCTTCTCCAAGATCCCGTTCAATGGCAAGTTCAACTGGGTGCGCGTCAAGCCGGGCATGCAGAAGGCCGCCGCCTTCCTGGAAACCCACCGCTACGCGGCACTGGCCGGTGGCAGCCTGGGCTTCACCAAGATGGAAGGCACCACCGTCAATGCCCGCGACAAGATCGCCTATTCGGCCATGTCCTATGTGCAGACCTCGATGCTCAACGGCTCCGGCCACATCAAGGTCGAAGGCCCCAAGGCCGGCGCCGTGTATGCCCTGAACCTGCGCGGTGGCCAGCGCGATGCCGGTGGCAATGCCATCGACAGTGAATGGGTGGCCATCGACATGGCCCCGCCGGCCGCCCTGGTGGGCGTGGACCTGAAGACCCCGGATGCCTTGGGCAACCTGGCCGACCAGGAACACATCGCCAATCCGGACAACATCAAGTTTTCCGAAAAGCTGCGCACCTTGTTCATCGGTGAAGACAGCGGCATGCACGTCAACAACTTCCTGTGGGCCTACAACGTCGATACCAAGGCGCTCACCCGCGTGCTGTCCTGCCCGGCGGGGGCCGAATCGACCGGCCTGCATGCGGTGGACGAGATCAACGGCTGGACCTACGTGATGAGCAACTTCCAGCACGCCGGCGATTGGGAGAAAGGCTTGCACGACAAGGTCAAGGACACCCTCGATCCTCTCGTGCGCGCCAACTTCAAGGACCGCTTCGGTGCCACCGTGGGCTACCTGACCGGTTTGCCGCAGACCGGCAAGGCCTGAGGTGAAGTAAAAGGCTTCAGTCTGAAGGGGGCGGACGGAACGCATTCTGCTAGGATCAGTCCTAGCTCGTTTCGTCCCGCCTGCCGATGACCAGAACGCTGTTTCCCATTCTGTCGCTGCCCTTGCTGTGCGCCGCCCTGCTGGCGGGTTGCGCTTCGGCCCCCGCACCGCATGGCGAAGTCAAGGGCGCCGAGGCCAGTTCACGCGAGATGGGGCAATCCGACAGCAATCGTGTGGCCACCCTGGCCATGCGCGCCAATCTCGATAGCCTGTACCTGCTGATGTCCAAGCTGTATCGGCGCAATCCGGCCGAGTGGAAGAAAACCGCTGGCAGCCGCGACGAGGCCGAGAAGAAGGTGAAACAAGCCATCGAACAGCGCCAGGCCTGGCCCGAATTGCAGGGCAAGCGCGATATCCAGGCCATGACGCTGGCCTTGTCACCGGAGTTCAAGGGGGATCGGGTCGCCGCCTTCATCGATGCGACCGCCGACATGATCATCGTCGCGCATGGCAACAAGATCGAATTCTTCCTGGTCGACGGGCTCGACGCCCAGCATCTCTACAATGCTGCGCGCAATGTGGAAATCGCCGCCTGGATTCTCTCCAGCCGCAAGAATGCCAACGGAGCGCCCCTGCTGCTGTCCGACGAGATCGGCAGCGAGGCACGCAACCTGAGTTTTGAACGGGAATTCGGCAAGATCGTCGGCCGTCTCGACCTGATGGCCGAATTCATGACCGAGCGCTATCGCCGCGCCGGCATCAGCTATGTGCAGAACCTGCTGGGCGGGTCATTCCTGCAGTTCCTCCCGGTGCGCTGAGTTCTCCTGGCACTCCCGGCCAAGCCGGTGCAATCACGTAGCAACCGCGCCCATTGCCCTTGGCGGCATACATGGCCTTGTCAGCGGCCTGCAGCAGGCTGTCGGCGTCACAGCTGCCATCACACACGGCGATGCCTACTGACACGCCCAGCTGGTACTCGCCCTGCGCCAGGTGCAGTGGTTCGGAGACCACCCGGATGCATTTTTCGGCCAGTACCTGCGCGCCGTTTTCATAGGGCTGGCCGAGGTCGGTGATGAGCAGCACGAATTCATCCCCGCCCACACGCGCCAGCGTGTCGCCGTGGCGGGCCACCTGGCGCAGCCGCCGCGTGACTTCCTGCAGCACCTGGTCACCGGCCTTGTGGCCGAGGGTATCGTTGATCGGCTTGAATCCATCCAGGTCGAGGAACAGCAGCGCCACCCCATTGCGTTCGCGGCAGGCGTGAGTGAGTGCGGCTTCCATGCGTTCGGCCAGCATCATGCGGTTGGGCAGGCCGGTGAGTACATCGTGATGCGCCTGGTGCTGCAATTCCGCCTGGTGCAGCTTGAGGCGCGACAGCAAGCCGTTGAAGGCCATGGTCAGGTGGCCGACTTCATCGCGCCGTTCCACTGGCAGCGGCGACAAGGGCAATTCACCGCGCGTCATGCGGTCTGCCAGTGCGGCGGCGCGGCGCAGGGGGCGGAAGAACCACAAGTAGGCTAGCGTCACCAGCAGGATCACCATCGCTCCCTGGATCAGTCCGCCGCGTCCGATCAGGGCGCGCGTGCGCTCGACCGTCGGCAGGGCGTCGGCCAGCGGCAGCGTCACGGCCACCAGCCAGCTGGTACCGGGAATCGACGCGAAGGCCTTGATTTCATTGATGCCATTGGCGGCCAGGCCGACGCCATTGCCGCGGAAACCCTGTTGCAGGGCGCGATCCATCAGCAGGTCCTTGCCGACCGGGGGCAACTGGCTGTAGACCAGGGCTTCGTCACTGGAGGCGATGATCAAGCGCTGGCTCGGTGAAATCAGCAGGAAGCTGCCGGTCGGCCCCAGCCGGGCCCGTTGCAGATGATCGAGGAAGCCCGGCGCATTGAGTTCGGTACTGCCGCCCAGCACGCCCACCACCTTGCCGTCGGTATTGCGCAGCGGGGTGAGCATGGCGATGATGGGTTTGCCGCTGGCCGGGCTGGTCATGGGGGGACAGATCACCGTCGCCCCTTGCAGCACCCGTTCGAAATCCGTGTACTGGGTCAGCGAGAGCGCGCGGCGGCCATTGAGCGTGGGGTAGTCGACCACGATGAGCCCATTGGCATCGGCCACGAACAGGCCCTGGGCAAACAGCGGCTGCAGCTCCTGGTGGTCCTGCAGCCAGGCGCGGATGGCGGCACGGTCGTCCAGCATCGGCGAGGGCATGTGCCGGGCCAGGCGCTCCAGATAACGTGCACGTTCCTGCACGCGGTAGCCAATGTCTTCGGCCAGATAGCTGGCGATGGTGCTTTGCTGGTCGGCGGCGACCTGGGCCTGCTCCTTTTCGAGAAAGCCGATCAGGATGTGATAGCGCAGGAGCGCGCTGCCCACGATCAGCAGGAGGCCGAAGAGGACGAGACGAGTCACCAGGCTGCAATGGATGCGCTTGAGCTTCATTCAGGGGTTTGCTGTTGTTGTTATTCCTCGGAGCGCCCGTGTTGTCCACTTCCCTCAAATCGATTCGGAAGTCGCTCCAAGCCAACATTGTGCCACTGCAACGTTGCGATTGTTGGCTTTTTTTACGCTTGTTTCCATGCCGCAATCCTTGTCTGGCGCGGGTTCGCGGCCAGACAAGGGTGTGATGATCCGTCAGTTTTCCGGCCGGAAGCGGCTGTGTCCGATCAGGCCGGCTCAGCGTGCTCCACCATCAGCTGCACCGTGGTTTTGCCGTTGTACTCATTGGCATCGAGCCGGAAGGCGACCTGGGCGTGATCGGGCAGGGCATCGGTATGGCCGAACCAGATGGCATCGTACTTGCGGCCCCCCTTTTCCAGCTGCAGCTTGAGGTGCTTTTCCTTCAGGATGCGCTGGCTGAGTACGCGGAAATGGTCGCAGAACACCGGCGGGGCGAAGCCCTGGCCCCAGACCTGCTGGTCCATCAGGGTGATGAATTCGACCGAGTAATAGCTGTCCTCCAGTTCACCATCAGTCTCGATGACACGTTCCAGCTGGTTCTGCGTGAGCCAGTCGCGGCCGACCGCCTCAAAGGCCTGGGAGAAGGCATCGAAGGCGTCGGCATGGATGGTCAATCCGGCCGCCATGGCGTGGCCGCCGAACTTGGTCATCACCGAAGGCGCGTGCTTGGATACCAGGTCCAGCGCGTCGCGCAGGTGGAAGCCGGCAATCGAGCGGCCCGAGCCCTTGATGAAACCTTCATCGCCGGGCGCGAAGGTGATCGTGGGGCGGTAGAACTTGTCTTTCAGGCGCGAGGCCACGATGCCGATCACGCCCTGGTGCCAGGAGGGATCAAAGATGGCGATGGTACGGCGGTCGGCCGGATTGAAATCGTCCAGCAGCAGCAGGGCGGTGTCCTGCATGCCGGCCTCGATGTCGCGCCGTTCGCGGTTGATGGCATCGAGTTGCTGGGCGATGGCCCAGGCCCGGCCTTCGTCATCGGTAGTGAGGCATTCGATGCCCAGCGACATGTCGGCCAGGCGGCCGGCTGCGTTCAGGCGCGGGCCCACGGCAAAGCCGAGGTCGAACGGGGTGGCGCGGCGGGCTTCACGGCCGGCGGCGCGGAACAGGGCGGCGATGCCGGGATGCATCTTGCCGCTGCGCATGCGCTTCAAGCCTTGGGCCACCAGGATGCGGTTGTTGGCATCGAGCTTGACCACGTCGGCCACCGTGCCCAGGGCCACCAGGTCCAGCAGGCTGTCCAGGCGCGGCTGGGTCTGGGCATCGAACAGGCCGCGCTTGCGCATCTCGGCGCGCAAGGCCAGCAGCACGTAGAACATCACCCCCACGCCCGCCAGGTTCTTGCTGGGGAAGCCGCACTGCGGCTGGTTGGGGTTGACGATCACGCGTGCGTCCGGCAGGGCGTCGCCCGGCAGGTGGTGGTCGGTCACGACGACGTCGATGCCGCGCCGCTTGGCTTCGGCCACGCCGTCAATGCTGGCGATGCCGTTGTCGACGGTGACGATGATGTCGGGATTCTTCTCGCGCACGGTCAGTTCGACGATCTCGGGCGTGAGGCCATAACCGTATTCGAAGCGGTTGGGCACGATGTAGTCCACCTGCGCGCCCAGCAGGCGCAGGCCGCGCAGGCCGACGGCACAGGCGGTAGCACCGTCGCAGTCGTAGTCGGCGACGATGACCAGCTTCTTGCGCTCGGCGATGGCGTCGGCCAGGTAAATGGCGGCCGCCTCGATATGCAGCAAGCCGGAAGGCGCAATCAGGGCATTGAGCTCGCTGGCCAGTTCGCGCGCAGTGGACAGCCCGCGCGCCGCGTAGACCCGCGCCAGCACCGGATGCACGCCTTCGGCGATCAGATGCTCGGCTTGGGAAATGTCATAGGAACGGGTGGTGACGCGAATCATGCCGACAGCCCCGCCAGTGAAGCTTTACGCCAGAACCGGCGCAGTGCGCCGCGCGTGACCGCCACTTCCTGGCTGCGGTCAGCGCCGGTCAGGATCAGGTTCAGCGATTCCAGGCTGCCGGCCTTGAGCGACACCAGCAAGGGCGCCAGCCAGTCGCGGTCCAGGTGTTCCAGATGCTGCAGCCACAGGCCCCATTCCTCGGCCAGTGCCGCTTCGGCCAGCGCATCCAGTACCAGCAGGCGATGGCCACTGCCTTGGGCCACTTGGGCCGCACCACCGTCGGCGCGCTCTTCGCCGAAGGCGCGCAGCCAGCCGCGCAGGCCGAAGCGGGCGGCGTAAGTGGCGTCGGCGCGTACGCCAGCATCGGCTCCACCCCAGATCCAGATCGAATTGATGGCCTTCTGGCCGCGCATTTCGCGCTGTTCATTGAGCGACTCGGCAAACCACTGCATCTGCACTTCGTTCTGCAGCTTGCGCCAGGCCAGTTCGCCCGGTCCTTCCGGCATCCAGATGTCGACGTTGCGCCCGCTCGCGGCCGAGGGCGTGGAGGTGCGCAGCCCGGCCCAGGCGTCGGCCCGGATGAACCAGGTGCGGGCATCGCCATAGACCAGCTCATGGCCGATCTCGGTGAACAGGGGCAGGGCGGCGGCAAACAGGCGGCGCGATTCATCCTCTTCCAACTGCAGCTGGCCGATGTCGGTCAGCACCAGGTGGTCACGCGCCACGTGGATGTGGGCCGGATGCAGCACGAACCAGTGACCGGCCGCAGGCGTGTGACCCAGGCGCTGCATCAGCGCGCTGGCGGCGGCGGGGCTGGAATCCTGGGGCGCGGGCGGCAGGCCGAAGCGCCGGGCCAGCCAGTGCTCATGCGGCAGGGCGCGCGAAAACGGGTCATGCGCCAGGCGTGGCGCAGCCTTGCCACGGCCCAGCAGCATGGCCAGGGCCGGTGCCTGGCTCTGCCGCAACAGGTCGCGCGCCAGTTCAGCCGGGGGCAGGGCAAAGGGAATGAGGATGTCGAGTTGATTCATGGGGCGCTATTTTAGCGGCTGGCGCGCCGCTTGGCCCCGGTTGCCTGAACAAGGCTTCACTTCAAAGCGGGGTCAGCCATTGTTCCAGGCCTTTTTTGCACGCTGGCGCACCAGCATGCGCACGCTGTCGGGCATGGGCGTGCGCGCGCCATTGGTCTCGGCCGAGAGCCACAGGCTGTCTTCGAAGAAGGGCAGCATGCGCGGCGTGATGAAGCGGCTGCGGATGCCGTTGACGTGGCGGTCGCCCTGCGCGGTCTGCTGGGTGATGTAGAAACGCTGCGGCACCACCAGGTGCAGATACTCCTTCGCACGCGTCATGGCCACGTACAGCAGGCGCCGCTCCTCGGCGATCTCGGCCTCGCTGCCGGTGGCCAGGTCCGACGGGATGCAGCCATCGACCACATTGAGCACGTGGACCGAGCGCCATTCTTGGCCCTTGGCGGAGTGGATGGTGGAGAGCGTCAGGTAATCCTCGTCGCGGTAGGGCGGAGCGGAGAAGTCGCTGCTGGCTTCGGGCGGATCCAGCGTCAGTTCGGTCAGGAATTTCTCGCGCGAGGCATAGCCATTGGCCAGCGCGGTCAGTTGCTCGATGTCGGCAGCGCGGGCGTCGGCGTCTTCATAGCGCTGCTCCAGGTGCGGCAGATACCAGTCGCGCGCGGCCTGGATGTCGGTCGGCCAGCTGGCACTGGCGCGGCGCATCAGGTCGTAGGTGTCGGCAAAGGCCTGCCATTGCAGGGCGATACTGGCGGGTGCGCCGAAGTTCAGCAGCGCATCGGCCGGGTCGCTGGCGGCGGCCATGAGGTCCAGTACCTTCCTGGCCGTAGCGGGACCGACCCCGGGAATCAGTTGCAGCGCCCGGAAGCCCGCCATGCGCCCGCTGGGATTGTGCGCCAGGCGCAGCAGCGAGAGCAGGTCCTTGATGTGGGTGCTTTCCAGGAATTTGAGTCCGCCGAACTTCACGAAGGGGATGTTGCGCCGGACCAGCTCCAGTTCCAACGCCGCGCTGTGGGTGGCGGTACGAAACAGCACCGCCTGGGATTTCAGGGTGAGCCCTTCTTCACGATGCGCCAGGATGCGGTTGGCGACCCAGCGCGCCTGTTCGGCCTCATCCGGGATGACCACCAGTTGCGGCTTCTGTGAGGACGGCTTGTCGCTCCAGAGCTGCTTGACGTGCCGTTCCGGCGCATCGGCGATGACGGCGTTGGAGGCCTGCAGGATGGGCTGGGTGGAGCGGTAATTCTGTTCCAGCGTCAACAGCCGCGCCGGCTGGGTGAACAGCTCGGGAAAATCGAGGATGTTGCGCACCGTCGCGCCCCGGAAGGAATAGATGGACTGGGCATCGTCACCCACGGCGGTCACGCCGGCGCCATCGGGCTTCATCCGTTGCAGGATCTCGGCTTGCAGGCGGTTGGTGTCCTGGTACTCATCCACCAGCACATGATCGAAGCGTGCACCGACCGATTGCGCAATCTCGCGGTCGGAGAGCATGTCGGCCCAGAACAGCAGCAGGTCGTCGTAATCGAGCACGTGCTGTGCTTCCTTGGCCTCGACATAGCGGGTAAAAAGTTCGCCCAGCAGCCTCTCCCAATCACGGCACCAGGGGAATTGTGTCTGCAGCACGGTGCCCAGATCTTGCCGGGTATTGACCGCACGTGAATAAATCGACAGGCAAGTGCCCTTCAGCGGAAAACGCTTGTCGGTAGAGGACAGCCCCATCTCGTGGCGCAGCAGTCCGATCAGGTCTTCGGAATCGCCGCGATCCTGGATGGTGAAGTCTTCTTCCAGGCCGATGACGGCCGCGTACTCGCGCAACAGCCGCGCGCCGATGGCATGGAAGGTGCCTGACCAGGGCAGTTGAGGCGGGCTGTCGGTGGCCGCCAGCCCCAGCACCTGGCGGATCACCTGGCCCACGCGCCGGCCCATGTCGGCCGCCGCCCGGCGCGAGAAGGTCAGCAGCAGGATGCGTTGCGGGTCGGCCCCGTCGAGGATCAGCCTGGCCACCCGGTGCGCCAGGGTATTGGTCTTGCCCGAACCGGCACCGGCCACGATGAGCAGCGGCGGCTGCTGTGCTGCTGGCAAGGCGCTGCCATGCTCGACCGCCTCGCGCTGCTGTGCGTTCAGGCGCGCAAACGGGTCGCGCTCGCCGGTGGGCGGGCTGCTGGTGTCGGGGACGTCCTGGGCGAGTTCGGGTGGCATGGTGCGGGGAAATTCATATCGGCAATGGCTGGGCAAGGAGGTACTGTATATATAACCAGTCCCCGATGCAACATCAGGCACATCCACTATATGAAACATCTTGGCGCGAACCTCTGCCGTAGAAGTGAATCTACAGGTTTCACGGCAGACGACCGACGGGTCCGGCGCGAGTATGGAGCAGATGGCCAAGGATGGGCCATGACTGCAAACTGTGGCAAACTTCGCGCTTTGTCTTCGCCCGTGTTGGCGTGCGGCCAGAGGATTGCGTCCCGGAACCGGGAGGCGAGGCCACTGGCAGCACATTGTGCAGGCCCTCTCCCGGAGCAATTTTGAGTCTGATTAAAAACCTGCCGTTCGAATGGCTGGTCGGCATCCGCTACACGCGGGCCGGCAAGCGCAGCGGCCGCAACAGTTTCATTTCCTTCATTTCCCTCATTTCCATGGCCGGCATCGCGCTGGGCGTGGCTGCCCTGATCGTGGTGCTGTCGGTCATGAATGGTTTCCAGAAGGAAGTGCGTGACCGCATGCTTTCCGTGCTGGCCCACATCGAAGTCTTCGATGCCTCCGGCTCCATGAAGGACTGGCAGGCGGTGGCCAAGCAGACCTTCCAGAACCCCGAGGTGCTGGGCGCTGCGCCCTATGTATCGGGCCAGGCCATGATGACGCGTGACGACAACCTGCGTGGCGTGCTGGTGCGCGGCGTGCTGCCCGAGGAAGAGCCCAAGGTCTCGGACGTGGCCAAGCAGGTCAAGCAGGGCAGTTTCGATTCCCTGAAACCCGGCGAATTCAACATCGTCATCGGCGGCGAGCTGGCGCGCGGCATGCGCGTGGGCCTGGGCGACAAGGTCACGGTGATCGTGCCGCAAGGGCAGGTGACCCCGGCCGGCGTCTTGCCGCGCCTGAAGCAATTCACGGTGACCGGGATCTTCGAAGCCGGCCATTATGAATTCGATTCGTCGCTGGCCTTCATCCAGCTGCAGGATGCCGAAACCCTGTTCCGTATGGATGCCCCCACCGGCGTGCGCCTGCGCATCCGCGACATGCTGCAGGCCCCGGAAGTGACCCAGCAGCTGGCGCGCACCCTGAGCGGCGACCTGTACCTGCGCGACTGGTCGCAGCAGAACAGCAACTGGTTCGCGGCCGTCAAGACCGAAAAGCGCATGATGTTCATCATCCTCGCGCTCATCATTGCGGTGGCGGCCTTCAACCTGGTGTCCACGCTGGTGATGACGGTCACCGACAAGCAGGCTGACATCGCCATCCTGCGCACGCTGGGGGCTTCTCCCGCCTCCATCATGAAGATTTTTGTCATCCAGGGGGCCCTGGTGGG
This sequence comes from Herbaspirillum sp. 1130, assembly GCF_017833835.1. Classification (NCBI taxonomy): domain Bacteria; kingdom Pseudomonadati; phylum Pseudomonadota; class Betaproteobacteria; order Burkholderiales; family Oxalobacteraceae; genus Herbaspirillum; species Herbaspirillum sp. 1130. The sequence continues at coordinate 1,258,368 of NZ_JAFICQ010000001.1, read as the reverse complement.
CCTGGTTGGTACTGCCATCGGCGTCGGCCTGGGAGTGGTGGTGGCACTCAATATCGACGTGCTGGTACCGGCCATCGAGCGGGCTTTCCACGTACAGTTCCTGCCCAAGAGCATCTACGTGATTTCTGAATTGCCATCCGAACTGATCTGGTCGGACGTCTATACCATCGGCGGTCTGGCCGTGGTGCTGGCCTTCCTGGCTACCTTGTATCCGAGCTGGGCAGCGGCCCGTGTCAAACCGGCGGAGGCGCTGCGCTATGAATAACAACGATCCGATCAAGAATCGCCAGGCCGTGCTGTCGTCGCGCGGCCTGGGCAAGACCTTCACTCAGGGCAAGTATTCGGTGAAGGTATTGGGTAATGTCGATATCGACGTCTACCATGGTGAGCAAGTCGCCATCGTCGGAGCCTCGGGCTCCGGCAAGTCGACTTTGCTGCACCTGCTGGGCGGGCTCGATACGCCCAGCACCGGTACCGTCAGCCTGTTGGGCAAGGATTTCGCCAGCCTGGGCGAGAGCGAGCGCGGCACGCTGCGCAACCAGTCGCTGGGCTTTGTCTATCAGTTCCACCATCTGCTGCCGGAATTCTCGGCGCTGGACAACGTGGCCATGCCGCTGATGATTCGCCGCGTCAAGCGGGCCGAAGCGCAGGAGCAGGCGCGCGAGATGCTGGACAAGGTCGGCCTGGCGCAGCGCGTGACGCACGTGCCGGGTGAGCTTTCCGGTGGCGAGCGCCAGCGCGTGGCCCTGGCGCGCGCGCTGGTGACGCGTCCGGCCTGCGTGCTGGCCGATGAACCGACCGGCAACCTGGACCGCAGCACGGCCGACCGCACCTTCGAGCTGATGATCGAACTCTCGCGCACGCTGGGCACGGCCTTCGTGATCGTGACCCACGACATCGAACTGGCAGGCCGCTGCGCGCGCGTATTGCGCTTGTCCGACCAAGGCCTGAAAGTGGCCGGTCAGCAGCCTTGATGCATTCCGGGTAAGCTATCGCCTTTGACTCCGCCGTCTTGATACAAGACGGCGGTCTGCTTTTGAAGACACGAATACCTGTACAGACGGAAACTGGAGCAAGACAATGAACACCCGCCAATGGCTAGAGACCCTGGTCGCCTTCGATACCACCAGCCGCAATTCCAACCTGGAACTCATCACCACCGTGCGTGATAGCCTGGAAAAGCAGGGCATCTCCTCCTGGCTGGCGCACAACAAGGAGCAGACCAAGGCCAACCTGTTCGCCACCTTGCCCGCGACCGCCGGCCCCCATGCCGGCAGCACCGAAGGCGGCATCGTGCTCTCCGGCCATACCGACGTGGTGCCGGTGGATGGCCAGAAATGGGATACCGACCCCTTCAAGCTGACCGAGAAGGATGGCAGCCTGTTCGGTCGCGGTACCTGCGACATGAAGGGTTTCATCGCCACTTCGCTGGCCTTGGTGCCTGAATTCCTGGCCATGCCGCGTGTAAAGCCGATTCACCTGGCGTTTTCCTATGATGAAGAAATCGGCTGCATCGGCGCGCCCGTGATGCTGGAAGAAATCGTCAAGCGCGGCATCAAGGTCGATGGCTGCGTGGTGGGTGAACCCACCAGCATGAACGTGGTGGTGGCGCACAAGGGCATCAACGTGTTTGCCTGCAAGGTGCACGGCAAGTCCGCGCACTCTTCGCTGACCCCGCAGGGCTGCAATGCCATCGAGCACGCCGCACGCCTGATTTGCGCCATCCGCGATTTCGCCGATGGCTACAAGGCCAATGGCCCGTATGACCAATTCTTCGATGTGCCCTTCAGCACCATGACCACCAATCAGATCCGGGGCGGCATCGCGGTCAACACGATTCCCGAGCTATGTGAATTTACTTACGAATTCCGCAACCTGCCCGGCATGAGCGTGGCCGACATCCAGGCGCAGATCGACAAGTACATCGCCGAGGTCCTGCTGCCCAAGATGCGCAGCGAATTCCCGGAGGCCCGCGTGGAGATCGACAACTTCGCCGGCAGCCCGGCGCTGGAAGCGGTCGAGCAGGCGGCCATCACCGAGCTGGTGCGCGCCCTGACGGGGGATCGCGAAACCCGCAAGGTCGCCTATGGCACCGAAGCAGGGCTGTTCCAGCAGATCGGCATCCCGACCATCGTCTGCGGTCCTGGCGATATCGGCAATGCCCACAAGCCCAACGAGTTCGTGACGCTGTCGCAGATGGAGCGCTGCGAGCAGTTCCTGCGCAAGCTGGGCAAATCGCTGCAGCCGGCCTGATCACGCCTGATCGGTGCACCCCGGTGGCGTGCGAGATGAAGGACGCGAGCGATCGCGTCCTTTTTTTCATGTCCGCGCGTGAAGGATTCGGGATTTCTTTACCATTGTTAATTACTGCAAGAGGGCGTTAGACGGTAAACTGCGCGGGTTGAAGCCGGTTCAAACCGGCTATGCTGTTCAAACAACAAGACGCTTCGGGGGAAGCGAGCCGCATCAGCAGCCTGGCTGAATCATGCGATCGCGGCCCCTGCGGCGGGTGTCGTTATCCGGAACCGCTGCCCTGAGGCCGGTCTTCCGATTTTCGCCAAGCCAGCACATGTGGGTCGATACGCACTGCCATCTCGACGCCGGGGAATTCGGCGAACGTTCCGCTGCCGTGGCCGCCGAGGCTGCGCAGGCCGGCGTGCGCGCCATCGTCATTCCCGCCATCGCCAAAGTGAACTTCAAGGAAGTCGGACGGCTTGCGCGCGAAGTCGGCAATGCCGTCTATGCGCTGGGCATTCATCCGCTTTACGTCCCCACTGCCAAGGAATCCGATCTGGAGATCTTGCGTACGGCCATCGGCGAGGCGCTGGGCGATCCGCTGTTCGTGGGGATCGGTGAGATCGGGCTGGATTTCTTCGTGCCGGCCCTGAAAGAAGCGCCGCTGCGCGAGAAGCAGGAATTCTTCTTTGCCGAGCAGCTCAAGCTGGCACGCGACTTCGACCTGCCGGTGCTGCTGCATGTGCGGCGTTCGCAGGACATCATCCTCAAATACCTGCGCCGCATCCGCGTGCCGGGTGGCATCGCGCATGCCTTCAATGGCAGCGACCAGCAGGCCCGGACCTTCGTTGAGCTGGGGCTGCACCTGGGATTTGGCGGCGCCATGACTTTCCCGCGTTCGCTGCAGATCCGCCGGCTGGCGACCGAATTGCCCTTGTCCTCGATCGTGCTGGAAACCGACGCGCCGGATATTTCACCGGCCTGGCGGCATCCCGGCATCAACACCCCGGACCAGATCCCGCGCATCGGTGCAGTCCTGGCCGAGCTGCGCCAGCTGCCGCTGCAGGAGATCGCCGCCGCCACCACCGCCAATGCCCGGGCCGCGTTGCCGCGCCTGGCGCATGCAGGATTGCCACTCTGATGCGCGCGCTGATCATCGGGTTTGCCATCGGCGTGGGATTGCTGCAGGTGCAGGGCCAGTTGCCGGGCACCGAATGGTATGCGGTCGGGCTGGTGCTGGCGCTCTTGCTGGGTTTGACGGCCTGGAAGTTCTGGCAGCCCTGGCTGCGGGTGCCCCTGTTGCTGACCTGTGGTGCCTGGCTGGGCTTCTTGTGGGCGGCTTCCTTTGCCCTGTATTACCTCGATCAGGAGCTCCCCAAAGCCTGGGAAGGACGTGATATCACCGTCATCGGTACCGTCGCGGATTTGCCTGCGCATACCGAGCAGGGCGTGCGCTTCCGTTTCGATGTGGAGCAGGTGGTGGTACAGGGGGGCGTGAAGCCGCCGGTGCCGCCCCGGCTGGCGCTGTCCTGGTACGGCAACCAGCGCTACCAGCAGCCCTCCGAGGATGGCGAGCAGGCCGCGCCGCCCAGGATGGCCGTGCCCGACCTGCGGCCGGGTGAGCGCTGGCGCTTGCAGGTGCGGCTCAAGCGTCCCCATGGCAATGCCAATCCGGATGGCTTCGACTACGAGCTGTGGCTGCTGCAGGACGATGTGCGAGCCACCGGCTACGTGGTGGGCCGTCCGGCGGCCTCGGGTGCTGCGCTGACGGCGCTCAATCGCCGTGTCGACGACTTCGTTTGGACGCCTTCCCATATGATCGACAGCGCCCGCGGCTGGCTGCGCGACCGCATCTACTCGGCGCTGCCCGGCGCCCCCTATGCCGGCGTGATCGCAGCCCTGGTCATGGGCGACCAGCGCGGCATCAACCAGGCGGACTGGACCGTGTTCAATCGCACCGGCATCGGCCATCTGATGGCCATCTCCGGCCTGCACATCACCATGCTGGCTGCCTTGTGCGGCGGTCTGGCAAGCTGGCTGTGGCGGCGCTCTTTCTTCACGGGCGCGCAATTGCCGCTGCGGCTGCCGGCCCAGAAGGTGGCGGTGATCGTCGGGATGGGAGCGGCATTCATCTACGTGTTGTTGGCCGGGTTCGGGGTGCCGGCGCAACGTACCCTCTACATGCTCATCGTGGTCGGGATCGCTTTCTGGCGCGGCCGCATCGTGCGCGTCTCGGTGGTGCAGTGCCTGGCCTTGGCACTGGTCTTGCTGCTGGATCCCTGGGCGGTGCTGTGGCCGGGCTTCTGGCTTTCCTTCGGTGCGGTGGCCTTGTTGCTGTATGGCTCGGTCGGGCGCATGCAGCCGCCGCAGGCCATGGCCGCTGCCGCTTCGCACAAGCACTGGTGGTCGGCGCTGCTGCAGCGGATCAAGCAAGCCGGTTATGCCCAATACGTCGTCACGCTGGGACTGGTGCCGCTGACGGTGCTCTTGTTCGGACAATATTCGCTGGTCAGCCCGATTGCCAATGCGGTGGCCATTCCGCTGGTCTCGCTGGTGATCACGCCGCTGGCGCTGCTGGGCAGCATCCTGCCGGCCGTGCTCGCGCAATTCGTGCTGCAGGTGCCGCATCAACTGCTGGTCTGGCTGGCCGAATTCCTGCAGGGGCTCAATGCCATGCCCTGGGCCGTGTGGCAAACGCCGCTGCCCAGCACCTGGATGTTTGCCCTGGCCCTGGGCGGAACCCTGCTGGTGCTGGCACCGCGCGGCTGGCCGGTGCGCTGGCTGGGCCTGTTCGGCTGGTTGCCTTTGCTGCTCAATGCCCCGGTAGCGCCGGCGGAAGGAAGCATGCGTGTGACTGCCTTCGACGTCGGGCAGGGGATGGCGGTGCTGGTGGAGACGCCGGGCCATCGCCTGCTCTACGACACAGGCCCGTATTACACGGCCGAGTCGGACGGGGCCACGCGTGTGATCTTGCCCTACCTGCGTGCGCGCGGGATCGACCATCTGGATCGCGTGGTGATTTCACACAATGACAACGATCATTCCGGCGGGGCGGTATCGCTCTTCAGGCATTTGCCGGTTGACAGCGTCTATTCTTCTCTGTCGCCGGACAGCCCGATCCTGCGCGCCGCCCCCGAGCACACGCGCTGCCAGGCCGGACAATCCTGGAACTGGGATGGCATCGGCTTTACCGTGCTGCATCCGGATGCAGCCAGCTATGACAGCGACAAATGGCGGCCGAATGCCCGCAGTTGCGTGCTGAAGGTGCAGATCGGACGGCAATCGGTCCTGCTGGCCGGGGATATCGAGGCGGTGCAGGAAGATGAGCTGGTGAGCGGGCCGCTGGCCGACCGCTTGCCCTCCACGGTGTTGCTGGCTCCGCATCATGGCAGCGGTACTTCGTCCACCGAACCTTTCCTGCGCGCGGTGCGGCCGGAACTGGCGGTGTTCCAGGTCGGCTATCGCAACCGTTTCAATCATCCCAAGCCGGAAGTCTATGAACGTTATGGCCGACTCGGCATTCGCCGCCTGCGCACTGACGAAACCGGCGCGCTGACCATGACCTTGGGCGACCAGTTGCAGGTGGAGCAATACCGCAAGCAGCACGCGCGTTACTGGTACGAGCAGTGATGCCCTTGGGCGGGGTCGGTCCTGCCTGATCCTTCATTTCGCGATGCGGGAAAATAGCACGCTCGCGGCGCTGGCCGTTTTGCTATGCTGCGGCCATTGCCCAGCCTGTGCCTTTCCATGAGCCATCCGATTCTTCATTTCGCCCACGCCAACAGCTATCCGGCGGGGACTTACGGCATGTTCTTCGAGCAGCTGCGCGCCCATTACGATGTGCGTGCCTTGCCGATCCACGCCCACAATCCGCGCTTCCCGGTCGATGACGGCTGGCGTACCCTGGCCCGCGAGCTGCGCGAGGAGCTGGAGCGCAGCTACACCGAACCGGTGATCCTGGTCGGTCATTCCATGGGCGGTATCCTGGCCCTGATGGCTGCGCGCAAGCGGCCTGCGCTGGTGCGCTGCGTGGTGCTGCTGGATTCGCCCATCGTGGCTGGCTGGCGTGCGCACCTGCTGCGTCTGGCCAAGATCCTCAAATACGAGAGCCGCCATTCGCCCTCGGTGGCCTCGGCGCGCCGCCGCGACAACTGGCCCGACATGGAAGCGGCTTATGAGCATTACGCGGCCAAGTCCCTGTTTGCTGCCTGGCCGCAGCAGGTGCTGCGCGACTACGTGCAGCATGGGCTGGTGCCCCAGCCGGGCGGGGGCGTCAGGCTGCGCTTCTCGCGGGAGACCGAAACGGCGGTCTACCGCACCATTCCGCATCACCTCGGGCGTCTGGCGCGCCAGACCTATCCGGTGCCGGTGGGCTTCGTCGGTGGCGTCGATTCGGTCGAGTGCCGCCTGGCCGGACTGGACGCCACGCGCCGGCTGGTCGGACCGAATTTCCTGCAGATCGCCGGAGGGCACCTGTTCCCGATGGAGTCGCCGGTGGAGGCGGCCCAAGCCACGCACGCCATGATCGGGCAGCTGTTGCAGGGCAGGGGGCTTCAGGTTAAATAGCGCGGAGATGAACCAATCTGCCGGGATGATGGTCAAGAAGCCATTCCCGGCGGCCGGGCGTGTTTTCCTGCTGCAAGTTTGTCGATGGCGAGACACTAATCGCAAGCAGGCTTAAAAAACGAGCCGGTTTTGGGGTATAATTTGAATTTCCCGCATGTGCCGTTCGGCACTCATCTGTAATGACCAAGTTTGTATTTGTCACTGGCGGCGTCGTGTCTTCCCTGGGTAAAGGGATTGCCGCCGCGTCCCTGGCTGCGATCCTCGAATCGCGCGGCCTCAAAGTCACCCTCCTGAAGCTCGATCCCTACATCAACGTCGACCCCGGCACGATGAGCCCGTTGCAGCACGGTGAAGTATTCGTCACCGATGACGGCGCCGAAACCGACCTCGACCTGGGGCACTACGAGCGTTTCATCTCGGCCAAGATGAAGAAGGTGAACAATTTCACCACCGGCCAGGTGTATGAATCGGTGATCCGCAAGGAGCGCCGTGGCGAATACCTGGGCAAGACCGTCCAGGTGATCCCGCACATCACCAACGAGATCCAGGAATTCATCCATCGCGGCGCCGAAGGTTTCGAAGTGGCGCTGGTGGAAATCGGCGGCACCGTCGGTGACATCGAGTCGCTGCCCTTCCTGGAGGCTGCGCGCCAGTTGAGCCTGCGCTCCGGCCGCAACGCCACCGCTTTCGTCCACCTGACCCTGGTGCCGTTCCTGGCCTCGGCCGGCGAACTCAAGACCAAGCCTACCCAGCACAGCGTGCAGAAACTGCGCGAGATCGGCATTTCGCCCGACGCGCTGCTGTGCCGTGCCGACCGCCGCATTCCTGACGACGAACGTGACAAGATCTCGCTGTTCTCCAACGTCGCCGCCGACGCCGTCATTTCGGTGTGGGATGCCGATAGCATCTACAAGATTCCGCAGATGCTGCACGACCAGGGTTTGGATACCATCATCTGCGAAAAGCTGGGCCTGTCGCCCAAGCCGGCCGATCTGTCGATGTGGGACAAGCTGATCGATGCGCAGAACAATCCTTCGCACGAAGTCACCATCGGCATGGTCGGCAAGTATGTCGACCTGACCGAGTCCTACAAGTCGCTGACCGAAGCGCTGCGCCACGCCGGTATTCATACTGGCAGCCGCGTCAACATTGAGTACCTGGATTCGGAAGAGATTGAAGCCAACGGCACTGACAGCCTGAACAAGTACGATGCCATCCTGGTCCCGGGCGGCTTCGGCAAGCGCGGCGTGGAAGGCAAGATTGCCGCTGCCCGCTACGCCCGTGAGAACAAGGTTCCGTATCTGGGCATCTGCTTGGGCATGCAAGTGGCTCTGCTGGAATATGCCCGCAACAAGGCCGGCCTGTCCAAGGCCAACTCGACCGAGTTCGATCCGGATACCGAGCAACCGGTGGTCGCTCTGATCGACGAATGGCAGAACCATGATGGCAAGGTCGAGCGTCGCGATGCCAATTCCGACCTGGGCGGCACCATGCGCCTGGGCGCGCAGACCTGTGCGGTCAAGCCGGGTACCCTGGCGGCCGAGATCTATGGCGACAGCGTGACCGAGCGTCACCGCCATCGCTATGAAGCCAACAACTTCTATCTGACCCGCGTGGAAGAAGCCGGCATGGTGGTCTCGGCCCGTACCCCGACCGAAGACCTGTGCGAAATCATGGAACTGCCGCGCACCGGCGAAAACGCTCACCCGTTCTACATCGGCGTGCAGTATCACCCGGAGTTCAAGTCCACCCCGCGTGATGGCCATCCGCTGTTCATTTCCTACATCCGTGCAGCCTTGGCGCATCACGCCGAGTTGCAACAGGATGCCGCTGCAAAGGGCAAAGCATGAAACTGTGCGGTTTTGATGTCGGTCTGGAACACCCGTTCTTCCTGATCGCCGGCACCTGCGTGATCGAGTCCGAGCAGATGGCGCTCGACACCGCCGGTACCCTGAAGGAGATCACGACGGAACTGGGTATCCCGTTCATCTACAAGTCGTCCTTCGACAAGGCCAACCGTTCTTCGGGTACCTCGTTCCGTGGCCTGGGCATGGAGAAGGGTCTGGAGATCCTGGCCAAGGTCAAGAAGGAAATCGGCGTGCCGGTCCTCACCGACATCCACGAGATCGACGAGATCAAGCCCGTGGCCGCCGTGGTGGATGTGCTGCAGACGCCGGCCTTCCTGTGCCGCCAGACCGACTTCATCCGCGCCTGTGCGCAATCGGGCAAGCCGGTCAATATCAAGAAGGGCCAGTTCCTGGCACCGCACGACATGGTCAACGTCATCGACAAGGCCCGTGCTGCTGCCAAGGAAGCCGGGCTGCCGACTGACCAGTTCATGGCCTGCGAGCGCGGCGCTTCGTTCGGCTACAACAACCTGGTGTCCGATATGCGCAGCCTGGCCATCATGCGCGAAACCGGTGCTCCGGTGGTGTTTGATGCAACCCACTCGGTGCAACTGCCGGGCGGGCAGGGCACGTCGTCAGGCGGCCAGCGCGAGTTCGTGCCGGTGCTGGCGCGCGCCGCCATCGCCGTGGGCATTTCGGGTGTGTTCATGGAAACCCATCCGAACCCCGCCGAAGCCAAGTCGGATGGTCCCAATGCCGTGCCACTGGCGCGCATGAAGGATTTGCTGGGCACGATGATCGATCTGGATCGCATCGTGAAGAAGGCAGGCTTCCTGGAAAACAATTTTTCCTGATGTGTGCATGAAACGGCTGCCGCCCGGCGGCCGTTTCATCATGGGCGCAACGCACGCTGACAGGGTGCGGCTGTCCCGGCGACCGGGCCTGCTCCCGCCAACAATTTTTAAAACCTCGATGGAGATCTGGAATGAGTGCAATCGTTGATATTATCGGCCGCGAAGTGATCGACTCGCGTGGCAATCCGACCGTGGAATGCGACGTGCTGCTGGAATCCGGCGTGCTGGGCCGCGCTGCCGTGCCTTCGGGCGCCTCCACCGGTTCGCGCGAAGCGATCGAACTGCGCGACGGCGACAAGAGCCGCTACTTCGGCAAGGGCGTGCTGCAAGCCTGCGAAAACATCAACACCGAGATCTCGGAAGCCATCATGGGCCTGGACGCCAATGAGCAAGCCTTCCTGGATCGCACCCTGATCGACCTGGACGGCACCGAGAACAAGAGCCGCCTGGGAGCCAACGCCATGCTGGCCGTCTCGATGGCCGTGGCCAAGGCCGCTGCCGAAGAATCGGGCCTGCCCCTGTACCGTTACTTCGGTGGCAGCGGCTCCATGCAGATGCCGGTGCCTATGATGAACGTCATCAACGGCGGTGCCCACGCCGACAACAACCTGGATATCCAGGAATTCATGATCATCCCGGTTGGCGCACCGAGCTTCCGTGAAGCCCTGCGCTACGGCGCCGAGGTGTTCCACACCCTCAAGAAGATCCTGCACGACCGTGGCCTGGCCACCTCCGTCGGCGACGAAGGCGGCTTCGCCCCCAACGTCTCCAGCCACGAAGAAGCCATCAAGCTGATCATCGAAGCCATCGAGAAGGCTGGCTACGAGCCGGGTACCCAGATCGCCCTGGGCCTGGACTGCGCCGCTTCCGAGTACTACAAGGACGGCAACTACCATCTGGCCGGTGAAAACATGGTGCTGACCCCGGCGCAAAAGACGGGTCTCCTGGCATCCTGGTGCGACAAGTACCCGATCATCAGCATCGAAGACGGCATGGCCGAGAACGACTGGGCTGGCTGGAAGCTCCTGACCGAAACCCTGGGCAAGAAGGTGCAGCTGGTGGGCGACGACCTGTTCGTCACCAACACCAAGATCCTGAAGGAAGGCATCGACAAGGGCATCGCCAACTCGATCCTGATCAAGATCAACCAGATCGGCACCCTCACCGAAACCTTCGCTGCCATCGAAATGGCCAAGCGTGCCGGCTACACCGCCGTGATCTCGCACCGTTCGGGCGAAACCGAAGACTCGACCATCGCCGATATCGCCGTGGGCATGAACGCCCTGCAGATCAAGACCGGCTCCATGTCGCGTTCGGATCGCATGGCCAAGTACAACCAGCTGCTGCGTATCGAAGAAGATCTGGGCGACATCGCCAGCTATCCCGGCCGCGCTGCGTTCTACAACCTGAAGTAAACAAGCTTGCGGTGCCGACCCTGAAGGCAGGCACCGCATCGAGAGCTCCCGGCTATGCGCCTGATCATCCTTTGCCTGTCCTTCCTGCTGGTCGTGATCCAGTATCCTCTTTGGCTGGGGAAGGGTGGTTGGTTCAAGGTCTGGGAGCTCGACCGCCAGGTTCAACTGGCACACAAGAAGAACGACGAACTCAAGGAACGCAACGCCAAGCTGTCCTCTGAAGTGGACGACCTGAAGCAGTCCAAGGGGGCCGTCGAGGAACGTGCACGCTTTGAGCTGGGCATGATCCGCCAGAACGAAATCTTCATTCAGCTGCTCGATGGCAGCTCCGGCAAGCCTGCGGCAGCCGTCAATCCGAATCCCTACATGCCTGGTTCCGGGCAGCCCAACAGTGTCTCCGTGCCGGCCAATGCGCCCGCCGCCGGTGGCCGTGTCGCCTCGCGCTGAGCACCTGCAGTTTTTTCCTTCACATGCGTCCTGATACCCCGCTGGTGTGGCTTGGCCTGAGCACCACGCCACTGGAACTGGTCTCCTTCGCGCTGGCCGTGATCACGGTCTGGCTCAATATTCGCCAGAATCACTGGGCATGGCTGTTTTCGATTCTCTCTTCGTTGTTGTACGCGGCCGTCTTCGCCGATGCGCGCCTCTATGGCGACGCCGGCTTGCAGTTCGTCTTCGTGGCAGTGTCAGTATGGGGCTGGACGCAGTGGCTGCGTGGCGGCGACCAGCACCAGGCTTTGCAGGTATCGCAGTTGGCCGCACGTGGCTGGGCAATCATGGCAGTCGCCTGGCTGGGCGGGTGGCTGCTGCTGTCCTGGTTCCTGCAGCGTTATACCGACACCGATGTGCCGCATATGGATGGCTTCCTCACGGCGGGCAGCCTGGTCGGGCAGTTCCTGTTGTCTCGGAAGAAGCTGGAAAACTGGCTGGTCTGGATCGCGGTGGACGTGCTCTACGTCGGCCTGTATCTCTACAAGCACCTGACGCTCACCGCCATCCTGTACGCACTGTTCGTGCTGATGGCGATGGCCGGCTGGCGCAGCTGGCAGCGTGCGCTGGCGGACATGCGGCGCTGAAGCGCCGGCAGCGGATCCCTTCAGTCCGGCGACGGCAGGCTGGGAGCGTCCGCCGGCGGATCGGCAAAGACGATGCGGTTCTTGCCGGCATTCTTTGCCTTGTACAGCGCCACGTCGGTGCGCTTGAGCAATTCGGCCTGGCTCTCGCCGGGATGATAGACCGACACGCCGGCACTGAAGGTAATCAGCAGGCGCTGGCTTTCATGCATGAAGATGCGCTTGGTCAGTTCGCGCTGTACGCGGGTGATGATCTGCACCGCATCCTGCGGGCTGGTCTCCGGCATGAGGATGACGAACTCTTCGCCGCCGAAACGCGCAATCACATCCAGCTTGCGCAAGGTTTCCCGGATCACCTGCACCAGGTGCACCAGCACTTCGTCGCCGGTGGCGTGACCATGCGTGTCATTGATGCGCTTGAAATCATCCAGGTCCAGCAAGGCCACACACAGTGGCGTTTCGCGGCGCAGGGCGTTGGCGATCTCGCGATCCAGTGATTCATCCATGCCGCGCCGGTTGAGGCTGCCCGTCAACTGGTCTTCGCGCACCAGTTCACCCATCTGCTGCAATTGCTGTTCCAGCGCCTGGATACGTTCTTCGGCTTTTTCCACTTCCTGGCGCGCATCGACCATGGCGTCGCGCGAGCGGGTGGCTTCTTCCTGGGCTTTCTGCGTCTCGGTCATGATTTCGCTGAGCACGCTGTTGAGGTCAGCGATGTTGCCGGCCTGGCTGATCTGCTGGGAGAAGCCGCGAATGGTGCGCTGGTAGTTGTCGGTGGTGGAGACCATGGCCGAGAGCCGGTCCACGAAGGTCAGCATCATGTTCTTGACCACCACTTTTTCCTCGGACAGCGTGTTCTTCAGCAGGCCCTGCTTGTAGATCACTTCCTTGAGGTTCTTGGTGGCGTCGGCCAGCGAGGTATTGCTGAGCGGACCGGCGATCAGGCTTTGCACCGTTTCGATCTGGCTCGACAGCCAGGAGCCTTGTTCCAGTAGCCCGTTGATGTTTTCCAGCAGCAGCTGGAACAGGCGCATCAGCAATTCCTGCTGCTGGGCCATGTCGTCGGTCTTGAGCTCGATCTGGAAGCTCAGCTGCTTGACGCGGGTGATGATCTCGTTCATCGCCTGCTCGGAGAACGCCATTTTGAGATCCTGGCCGCTGTTGCGCGACTCGTTGGCCAGTTCCGGTGCGGTCGAGAGCAGCGAGGGCAGGTTGAAGACCAGGATGCGGGCCAGCATTTCGCGCAGCATCTTCTCCTTGATGCTGTCGCGGATGAATTGCCGTTCCAGGTCGATCGGCACCAGTTCACCATGCGGCACGGCCGGTTTGGCCGGTACGATGGGTCGGCTCTGCCAGTTGGCGTCAGCGAACTCGATCAGCTGGCGCTCGAACTCGGTCCAGTCGCCATTCTCGCGGGCGCGCACCAGGCGCGTGCCCAGCAATCCGTTTTCCCCTGGCTGGCGCGAGAGCTTGGTGGCGAAGGTGCTCAGTACCGACTCGGCCGTCACGCCGGGCATGCCCCCCTGGATTTCCTCGTAGGCGATGCGATAGGCATCCGGGGTAGGCGAGATGCGACGCGCCCCAAGCCTCTGGAAAGCTTCTCGGGCGATCTCGACGGGCGTGAGCGTGGTCGGTTTCTTGGACATGCCGGCTGGTGACTGTATTGTTGGTGTGATTGTCTGTGTGCCACGGGGAATTTCCTACGGTATCGGCGCAGGCAGGCATTGCTTGAGCACGGCCTTCCACCCCGATCATCGTGCGGACGCACCCTGGTCTCCCCCCTCAGTTGCAGTCCGTTGCCGCTCGCCCGGAAGGGAGAGGCAAAAATGACAACTAATTGTACGTCAGCGCCTGTTCTCTGGATGCATTTAATAGGAGGAGAAAAGCCCCTTTCCAACTGGGAAGCCAGCGCTTCCCGCGTGACGGGAGCGTGGCGATGGCTTACTCGACCAGATTGTTCTTGAGTGCGTAGTGGGTGAGTTCCGCGTTGTGGCGCATCTTCATCTTGGCCAGCACGCGCGAGCGATACATGCTGATGGTCTTGACCGACAGCAGCAGTTCGCTGGCGATGTCGCTGACGGTCTTGCCGGAGGCGATCATGACCATGGTCTGGTATTCCCGGTCGGAGAGGGTTTCATGCAGCGGGGTGTCGTGGTCGAAGCCGATCTGGTTGGCCAGTTCCTGCGCCAGCGAGGGGCTCACGTACTTGCGCCCGGCCGCCGCCTGGCGGATGGCGGCCAGCAGCTCACCCGGGCTGGCCTGCTTGTTCAGGAAACCGGCGGCCCCCGCCTTGAGCGAGCGGATCGCGTACTGGTCTTCGCGATGGATGGACAGGATCAGCACCGGCAGGTCCGGTTGTTCCTTGCGGATCTGCTTGAGGATATCGATACCGCTGCGGTCGGGCAGCACGATGTCCAGCAACATGACATCGCCATTGCCTTCGCGGGCCAGCTTGATGGCCTCCAGCCCGTTGGCGGCATTGCCGGCCACGACGATGTCCTTGCTGCCGGCGCAGATCTGGCGCAGGCCTTCGCGCACGATGGCGTGGTCGTCGGCGATCAGGACCTTGATGGCGGCGGTGGATTTCTTGCTCATGGGCGGACGGCGACACTCCTCTGGAAGCCTTGCTGCATGCTGCTGAAGGCGAGGGCGTATTCTATAGCGTTCATTCAGTGTGCGACAGGTATGCAGATATGTACGCGAGAACCATGTCCTGCGCGCGCCTCCCATGCGGCGCTGCCGCCCAGGGCTGCGGCGCGCTGGCGCATGTTGGCCAGGCCATGGCCACGCCTGCCATCGCGCCCGGTAGCGGCGGGGTCGAAGCCACGGCCGTTGTCGTCGATGTGCAGATGCAGGCTGTCGTCGGTCTGCTCCACGCGAACCTCGACCTGACTGGCGGCAGCGTGCCGCGCAATATTGTTGAGTGCCTCCCGCAGGATGCGCAGCAGGCTCAGTACCAGGAAGTCGTCCTGTACTGCCAACTGATCCGTGGCCAGGAACCGGCAATCCACTCCGCTCTGGCGGCTGAAGTGGCGGCACTGCCAGCGCAGGGCATCGGCCAGGCCGAACTCGACGATGGGCGGATGCAGATCGTCAATGATGCGCTCCATGCCCTCGCGTGCCTGCTGCAGCAATTGCGCCGCGTAGTCGGCTTGGGGCAGGGCGGCATGGCGCTCCAAGGCCAGCTGTTCGCGCAACTGGCCCAGCGCCATGCCGATGCCGGTCAGCTGCGCGCCCAGCTCATCATGCAGATCGCGGGCGATGCGCGTGCGTTCTTCTTCACGTAGGCGAAAAGCGGCGGACAGGGCGGGGGCAGCTGGATCGGACATTCGGGGCGGATCAGGTCAACGGTGGTGAATATTCCTTCATAATAGCTGTGAGGGACCGGCTGGTCATCCATCCTGCATCAATAGCGTAGATGCGCCGTTGGCGTTCGGTGGCCGTGGCGTTCAGGACCCATGGGATGAAGAGGGAAGAAAAGCCGAATTTCTCGTCAGGCAAAAAAATTTCAAAAAGGGCCTTCCCAAACGGGAAAACATGCTGCTATAATTTTATTTTTCGCGGCTGTAGCTCAGCTGGATAGAGTACTTGGCTACGAACCAAGGGGTCGTGGGTTCGATTCCTGCCAGCCGCACCAGATTTAAAGGGTCCATCGCAAGATGGACCCTTTTGTCTTTTCTGCTTCCGTTTTTGTTTTTCCGGTGTCTTCTCTGTGGTGCCGCTCCGTGCGGCAGGCAGGGTGTCGTCGCAGGATCAGCCTGGTTCTGTTGTCACCGGAGGATGTTGCAGCCAGTAATTCACGGTCTGGTTGATCAACTGCATGAACTCCCTTGCATCCACCGGTTTGACCAGATAGTCATTGGCCCCCGCTTCTCGCGAGCGGGTGGCGTCGGTTTCGTCGTAGGACGTGGCAAACATGATGACCGGCAGGGCCTGCGTATGTGGCTGGCTGCGCAGCATGTGCAGCAGGTCCAGGCCTTCCATGCGCGGCAGGCGGGGTTCCAGCAGGATCAGGCAGGGCAGGGTGTCGGGGTGGTGTTGTGCGTGCGGGCTGAACAGCGATTCCATGGCCCGTTCCGCATCTTCGAACCAGCCGAAGTCGCACTCCAGCTTGCTGCGCCAAAGGCTGAAGCGCGCCAGTTCCACCGACTCCGGACTGGGATCAACCATCAATATGCTGGGGCGAGACATGCGTTATGTGCGGGACTGGGTATTGTTTTTTGAATGTTGCATTTCTGATTTCCGGCAAGTTTGACATAGCAGGGTGCAGAAATCCATTATTGAATACGCTCGCCAAGCCCGGCAGCGCTTGAGTCTCCCCGATACGACGCATTCCGCCGCGAGCGCGCGCTACCGCAGTGAGCTTACGTGAGAATTACAACGCAAGCTTGACTGCCCCCTCCCGACGCCTTTTGCCGCGCTCCTCGGCCTCGATACTGGATCATTCAATTTCTGAATGCCAGATATGCGTGAATAAAATCTCGCACTGCAGCATTTCTTCATTGCTGCTGGGCTATATTCCTGACAGCCACGTCACAGCTTGAGACGAAATTACGTCGTAAACCGTCATCGCGTACGTGGCGGCGATGCTTCCGGTGCGTCGCACAAAAAATCCAAAAAAATCAGGACAGGCATTCAACAAGGGGAGTGCAATGAAGGTGTCGCCACGACGAAACAGAAAGGCCTTGGTCATCGGGGGCGGGGCGCCCAATTCGACCTTGATCGCCGGGGCACTGGCGGCCTTCCTCGCGGAAGGGGTGGAGTTCGATGTCATCTCGGCCTCCGGTGCCGGGGTGCTCATGGGCTTGCTGGCGACCGCACCGCGCGACGCCGCGCCGCAGGACGCACTGATGCAATGGGCGGAAGTGGGTGTGGCCGACAGCATCTACAAGCTGTTCCCGGTCAACTACAAGGTCTTCAAAAAGCCGGGGGCGCAGGCGGAGAACTACCGCGATGCCATGCTGGCGCAATGGCAGCAGATGCCGGGCCTGGCCGCCTCGCCCTTCGCCGCCATGTTCAATCAACACTTCGCCGACGCCTCGGCCAAGTGGAATGACTGGATGCATCTGATGATGTCGGCCTTGTCACCTTCCGACCTGCATTCGGGCAGCCTGGGACTGTGCGCCCATCTTCCCTTCCTCGAGCAATCGATCGATTTTTCGGCGGTGCCGCAGATGCGCCCCGAGTTCTACATCAACGCCTACAACCTCGACCGCCACCAGATGCAGATCTGGAGCAAGGAGCAGATCACGGCGGCGCATGTGCGGGCCTCGCTGTCCTTTCCCTTCCTGTATGCACCCACCGAGATCGATGGCGAGCACTACATCGAAGGCGCGGCGCTCGATACGCTCAACTTCACGCCTTTCATCACCGATCCGGCCACCGGCGTGGCGCCGGCCGGTGAGGTCGATACCCTGGTGGTGCTGGACATCTTGGGCGAGGATCGCCTGATCCGCAAGCCGCGCAACCTGTATGACGCCTGGGTGCGTTCCATCATCACGCCGCTGGTCAAGATCTCCCAGACCGAGCAGCGTCTCTTCGAGCTGGAACACAACCGTGATCCCGCGACCGGCGCGCCGCTGCGCCAGGTGCTCAAGGTCGATCTGATGGCCGGTGTGCCGCAGGATCACTGGCCGCAGGTGCTGGACTGGTCCGCTTCCAACATGCAGCTGCTGTTCGGCGTGGGATATCGCGCCGGCGTCGACTTCTGTCGCCAGCACGGCGAGCTGCTGGGTGCCGTGGCGCAGGATGCGCCGCTGGCCGCGTAGGCGGGCGGGTTGGCCAGCGGGCCTGTTTCTTCATCTCCTTGTTTTGTTGTGTAGCTGAACCGGCGCGCCGCGGCGCGCTTTCCTTTCTCCGGTGAATTTTCCATCATGACCATTACCAAGCGCCTCATCCTCACTCTCTCGACAGCCCTGCTGGCGCTGCTGTTCGTCGGTGCCGACGGGCTCTGGCAATTGCAGCGCGCCCAGCAGCGTCTGGAACTGATCCAGAACCGCATCATTCCGGGCATGGACAGCCTCAACCTGCTGAAGGGCTATCTGGCCGATTCACGCCTGGCCGGCTATCGCCTCTCGGTCTTTGCCAACCTGCCCGACAAGACCGCGTTGCAGAAGGCGGTCGATGCCTCCAACAAGGCGCTGGATGAGGAATTCGCCCACTATGAGCGCGATCTCATCTTCGATGAGAAGGACCGCGCCCTGATCCAGGCTGACAAGGCCAACATCGAGGCCTACCGCAAGGCTCTGGTGCCATTCTTCGCCGCGGCTTATGCCAATGACATGGACGGCGTGCGCGCCACGCTGCAGGCCGGGACACCGCTGGCGGTGTCGGCGGCTGCTGCCAAGAAGGGTTTCGACGACCACATTCTGGTGGGTCGCCAGATGATCGATACCGTCAAGCAGGAGAGCGATGCCGCCTATGCCTTCGCATTGCGCGCGATGATCGCCGTGATCGTGGTGGCGGTGCTGCTGACCGGCGTGCTGGGCATCCGCACCCTGCGCAGCGTCACGCGCAGCCTGGGCAAGATCCAGCAGACCTTCGAGCATGTCAGCCAGACGCTGGACCTGTCGCGTCCGGTGCCGGTGGAACGCATGGATGAAATCGGCCGCACCGCTGCTGCCTTCAACAAGCTGCTGGCCCGCATTGTCGATGTGGTGGCGACGACCCGTACCTCGACCGATTCGGTAACCGTGGCGGCGCGCCAGATTGCCGCCGGCAATGCCGACCTGTCGGCCCGTACCGAACAGCAGGCGGCAGCGCTGGAGGAAAGCGCGTCCAGCCTGGAGGAGCTGACCTCGGTGGTGCTCCAGAACACCCAGAACGCCCGTCAGGCCAATGAGCTGGCGCAATCGGCGTCGCACATCGCCTCGCAAGGCGGTGACGTGGTGCGCCAGGTAGTCGATACCATGAACTCCATCAATGCCTCCTCGCGCAAGATCGTCGACATCATTGCGGTCATCGATGGCATTGCCTTCCAGACCAATATCCTGGCGCTCAATGCGGCAGTGGAAGCGGCCCGTGCCGGAGAGCAGGGACGCGGTTTTGCCGTCGTTGCCTCTGAAGTTCGTTCGCTGGCGCAGCGCTCGGCCGCCGCTGCCAAGGAAATCAAGGAGCTGATCGACGACTCCGTGGACAAGGTCGGCAGCGGCAGCAAGCTGGTCGAGCAGGCGGGCGCCACCATGAGCGATATCGTCGATAGCGTGCAGCGCGTGACCCAGATCGTGGGCAACATCGCCGACGCCAGCGAGGAGCAGAGCGCCGGCATCACCCAGGTCAACCAGGCCATTTCGCAAATGGACCAGGGCACCCAGCAGAATGCGGCGCTGGTGGAAGAGGCGGCCGCAGCAGCCCAGGCCTTGCAGGGCCAGGCGGAGAAGCTGGAAAGCGTGGTTGCCGTCTTCAAGCTCGAAGGGCGCGCAGCCATGCCTGTGCGCAGCGTGGAGGTGAAGCCGGTGGCGGCACCGCGAGCACCGGTGGCCGCTGGCCAGATCGCTGAGCTGGAAGAATTCTGAGCGCTGAGTTCCGAATCCTGACTCCCGGATTCTGAACCCGGCACCGGTGGCAGCATGCCGCTACCGGTGCACTCCGCACCCTGAAAAACCGCCCGGTTTCAACGCCGGGCGGTTTTTCATTTTTTGCCTGTTTTTACGCTTTGGTCAGCATTGCTGTGAAGGATTGCACTAAGGTGCGGCGTCGGCTGCCTCAAAGGGTGATATACTTAATGCTAATCATTATCATTTGTCACCAGGAGAATACGCAATGATCGGTTTCAAGAAACTGGCGGTCGCCGCAGCACTCGGACTGTGCTTTGCAGGTACCGCTTCGGCCGCCGAATACCCCATCGGCAAGCCGCAGATCCAGAACGGCTTTGAAGTCAACGCCGTCTACCTGCAGCCGGTGAAGATGGAGCCGGACGGCATGATGCGCAAGGCAGAGGAATCCGATATCCACCTCGAAGCCGATATCCGCGCCGTGGCCAAGAACCCCAATGGTTTCGCCGAAGGCGACTGGATGCCTTACATGGTCATCAAGTACGAACTGACCAAGGTCGGTTCCACCAAGTCCATCAAGGGCGACATGATGCCCATGGTGGCCAACGACGGTCCGCACTACGGCGACAACGTCAAGCTGGAAGGCCCGGGCAAGTACAAGCTCAAGCTGACCATCTCCTCGCCGCAAGCCAATGAACACGCCCACTTCGGCCGTCACGTCGACAAGGAAACCGGCGTCGGTCCGTGGTTCAAGACCTTCGAGCTGAACTACGACTTCACCTTCGCCGGCATCGGCAAGAAGGGCGGCTACTAAACAGGTCGCCGGGTCTTGATCCAGACCGCACGTTTGCAGTGATGCGATGCCGGTCCGCGCCGTGATGGCGGACCGGCTTCACCGTTTTGAGAGTTCCGGAGTTTTCATGATCGCAAGAATCGTCCGACTGATCTGCCTGTCCCTGGCTGCGATGGCCATGCTGGGCAGCGCCGTGCAGGCCAGCGCTTCCGACCTGCTGACCTTCAAGCTGGAGATGCAGGATGGCAAGCTCATCCCGCCGCGCATCGAAGTGCCGGCCGGACAGCGCATCAAGATCGAAGTGCACAACATCGGCAAGTCCGCCGCCGAGTTCGAGAGCGTTGAACTGCGCAAGGAAAAGGTGCTGGCACCGGGTGCGCAGTCCTTCGTGGTGATCGCTCCCTTGCGTCCGGGCGAATACAAGTTTTTCGATGACTTCCACCTCAACATGCCTCCCGGCGTGATCGTCGCCAAGTAAGAGGGGATGCGCGCAAGCAGTAAGGAAGCAGGGAAGTCCAGGTTTTCAGGAAGGGAAGAGTTTCATGGGACAGGTCATGTTCATCGTCTGGCGCGAAAGCGTCGAGGCGCTTCTGGTGGTCGGCATTCTGTATGCCTGGCTGAAGAACGGCGATGCCGGCGCGCGGCGCGGCATTCCCTATCTGTGGGGCGGCGTGGTTGCCGGCGTGGTGCTGGCGGGTGCCCTGGGCGCAGCGCTGCTGGGCTTTTCGGAACTGCTCTCGGGCGATGCCCAGACCTACTTCCAGATAGCCATCGTCCTGATTGCGGCGGTGCTGATCGTGCAGATGGTGTTCTGGATGCGCAAGCACGGCCGGACCTTGAAGAAGGAAATGGAAAGCTCCATGCAGTCCAGCTATGAAAGCGGCAACTGGTGGGGCGTGTTCGTGCTGGTGATGCTGGCGATCGCCCGCGAAGGCAGCGAGACTGCCGTTTTCCTGTACGGCATTGGCCTGGGCCAGCAGGATGCCAGCACGGCGTCGCTGGTGCTGGCAGGCGCGATCGGTTTCGGACTGGCTTTCCTGACCTTCTATCTGCTGCAGCTGGGCGGAAAGATTTTCTCCTGGCGGCGTTTCTTCCAGGTCACCGAAGTGATCCTGCTGCTGCTGGCGGCCGGTTTGCTGGTCACCGGCGTGGAAAAGCTGTTCGACGTACTGCTGGAAAGCTCCGACATGCTGGCCTCGGCCAACTGGACCATGACCCTGACCGGCCAGCTCTGGGATACCTCGGCGCTGCTGGATGACTCCACCACCCTGGGCAGCCTGGTCTCGACCCTGACCGGCTACCGCGCCCGTCCGGCGCTGCTGTCGGTGATCGTCTACGCCCTTTACTGGGTCGTGGTATGTTCGTTCCTCTATCGAAAACCCCAGCCTCAGCTCAAGAGCAAGAGGCAGGAAGCCGTCTGAACCTCATGACAACCTGTACGCAATCGCCGACTCTGCTCACGCGTACCGGAGACTGGATGCGCCGCCATGGCGCATTCATCCGAGGCCTGCAATGGATCGTGGTGGCTGTCTATGCGCTGCTGATCCTGGTCCCGGTGTTCCTCCCGCTGCCTGATGAAACCGCGCATCTCTGGTCCAACCTCACCCTGATCGCCCAGTTTGCCTTCTGGGGCATCTGGTGGCCCTTCGTGCTGGTCAGCATGGTGCTGATGGGCCGTGTGTGGTGCGGCGTTCTATGCCCGGAAGGGGCGCTGACCGAGTTCGCCAGCCGCCATGGACGCGGACGTGCGATTCCCAAATGGGTACGCTGGGGCGGCTGGCCCTTCGTGGCCTTCGCCCTGACCACCGTGTATGGCCAGATGGTCAGCGTGTACCAGTATCCGAAGGCGGTGCTGCTGGTGCTGGGCGGCTCCACCGTTGGTGCCATGATCATCGGCTACCTCTATGGCCGCGACAAGCGCGTCTGGTGCAAGTACCTGTGCCCGGTCAATGGCGTCTTCGGCCTGCTGGCCAAACTGGCCCCGGTTCACTACAAAGTGAACGAAGATGCATGGCGCGCCTCCTATCATCCCGAGCACAAGATCATTCCCATCAATTGCGCGCCGCTGGTCCCCTTGCGCAATATGAAGGGTGCTTCCGACTGCCATATGTGCGGCCGCTGCAGTGGCCACCGCGATGCGATTGCCCTGAGCTTCCGTCCGCCTGCCGTCGAGGTGGTGCACTTCGGCAAGACCCAGAACAACCTGTGGGAAAGCGCCCTGGTGCTCTACGGCCTGCTGGGCATCGCCATCGGTGCCTTCCACTGGACGGTCAGCCCCTGGTTCATCGCCATCAAGCAGGACATCGCCACCTGGCTGATTGACCGCGACATCATGTGGCCTTTCGGGACCCAGGCACCGTGGTGGCTGCTGACCAATTACCCGCAGCAAAGCGATGTCTTCACCTGGCTCGATGGCGCCATGGTCGTGGGCTACATTCTCGCCACCGGCCTGGTGCTGGGCACCGGCGTGGCGCTGATGTTCGGGCTGGCCACGCGCCTGCTGGGCAAGTGGGAGTGGAGCCGCTTCAACCACCTGGTACAGGCATTGATCCCGCTGGCGGGCTGCGGCGTCTTCATCGGCCTGTCGGCGACCACCATCAGCCTGCTGCGGGCCGAGCACTGGCCGGTCTATTGGGCCAATGACGTGCGCGCGGCGCTCCTGACGGTCATGACGCTGTGGAGCCTGTGGCTGTGCTGGAAAGTGGTGGCGCGCCATGCCACCCATTGGGTTCAGCAAGTGCTGGCGATGCTGCCGCTGATCGGTGGCCTGGCGCTGGTCAATACCGCCTGGTGGCTGATGTTCTGGGGCTGGTAAAGCGTCTTCCGCAGCAGTGATATGAAGGAAAATGGCAGGCTTGCTCGCAAGCCTGCCATTTTTATTTGCGTCTTATTTGATCTTGGGTCCCGCAAGCTATGTGAAGTTGGCGACCGAAGCAGTACAATCGCTGCCTTTTCAAGCCAATTGCCGGAGTTTAATTTACATGAGCACCTTGCCCGCCTGTCCCCAATGCCAGTCCGAATTCACCTATGAGGATGGCAGCCAGTTCGTCTGCCCCGAATGCGGCCACGAATGGAGTGCCCAGGCTGCTCCCGCCGAGCAGGCCCGCGTCTGGCGCGATGCCTCGGGCAACGTGCTGCAGGATGGCGATACCGTCACCGTCATCAAGGACCTGAAGCTCAAGGGCGGCGGTGGCGTGGTCAAGATGGGCACCAAGGTCAAGAACATCCGCCTGGTTGAGGGCGACCACGATATCGACTGCAAGATCGACGGATTCGGCTCCATGGGCCTGAAGACCGAATTCGTGCGCAAGGCCTGATCCTGGCCTGCATCCTGAGCGGAGCCCTGCAAGCCGGGCCCGCTCTCACGTAGAATGGCGGTTTGCCTGCAGCCTATGTATACATAAGCTTGCGGGTTTCCCGATCAAGACAACAACGAAACCGCCATGGCCCGTCCCCGCTTCCTGCCCGATAACATGACCCTGATGCTGCTGGCCGTCGTGCTGACCGCATCCTTCCTTCCCTGTACCGGCCAGGTGGCCGAGGCCTTCGACGGGCTGACCACGTTCATGATCGGCCTGCTGTTCTTCATGCACGGGGCCAAGCTCTCACGGGAAGCCGTGGTGGCCGGGTTCACGCACTGGAAGCTGCACGTCACCGTGCTGCTGTGTACCTTTGCGCTG
The DNA here is from genome assembly GCF_017833835.1 of Herbaspirillum sp. 1130. Classification (NCBI taxonomy): domain Bacteria; kingdom Pseudomonadati; phylum Pseudomonadota; class Betaproteobacteria; order Burkholderiales; family Oxalobacteraceae; genus Herbaspirillum; species Herbaspirillum sp. 1130. Next base: position 1,234,412 of record NZ_JAFICQ010000001.1, on the reverse strand, counting down.
TTCCCGCTCATTGGCTTGGCCTTGAAGCCGGTGCTGCTGCAATTCATTACGCCCGAGCTGTACCTGGGGCTGCTCTTCCTGTGCGTGCTGCCCTCCACCGTGCAGTCGTCCATCGCCTTCACTTCTGTGGCGCGCGGCAATGTGCCGGCGGCGATCTGCGCGGCGTCCGCCTCCAACCTGCTGGGCATCTTCCTGACCCCGCTGCTGGTGGGCGTGCTGGTGGTGGCCCATGATGGCGGCGGGCATTCCTCGCTCGATTCCATCCTGAAAATCGTTTATCAATTGCTGCTGCCCTTCGTGGCCGGCCAGATCGCGCGTCCCTTCATCGGCCGCTGGGTCGAGCGCAACAAGTCCTGGCTCAAGTTCGTCGACCAGAGTTCCATCCTGCTGGTGGTCTATGTAGCCTTCAGCGAGGCAGTGGTGCAGGGCCTGTGGCACCAGGTGCCGCTGTCGATGCTGGTGGCGCTGCTGGTCATCAATGCGGTGCTGCTGGCCATCATCATGGGGCTGACCACCTTCGGTAGCCGCCGCCTGGGCTTCAACAAGGAGGACGAGATCACCATCGTCTTCTGCGGCTCCAAGAAGAGCCTGGCCTCGGGCGTGCCCATGGCCAAGGTGCTGTTCTCCAGCGGTGCCATCGGCATGGTGCTGTTGCCGGTGATGCTGTTCCACCAGATCCAGCTCATGGTGTGTGCCGTCATGGCCGCGCGGTATGGTGCGCGTGACGAACAGGTGAAGGCGGCCGTGGCTACTGAAAGTGGCGGCGACTGAGATTCCCGGGCGCTGTATCCGCCAACAAAAAATGACCGGCAAGGCCGGTCATTTTTTTGCTTTGGCGGTTCGCCCGTTTCGGCTCAGGGCGCCGGATTGGGCTGCTTGCGGTGGATGGCTTCGATGCCCGCCAGCACCTCGTCGCTCAATTGCACCTGGGTGCTGTCGATGTTGCTGCGCAGTTGTTCCAGGGTGGTCGCGCCGATGATGTTGGAGGTCAGGAAGCGGCGGCTGTTGACGTAGGCCAGCGCCATCTGCGCCGGATCCAGTCCGTGCTGGCGCGCCAGTGCGACGTACTGCGCGGTGGCGCTTTCCGCTTGTGGATTGTTATAGCGCACGAAGCGTTCGAACAGCGTCAGGCGTCCGCCTGCAGGACGTGCCCCTTCCAGGTATTTGCCGCTCAACATGCCGAAAGCCAGCGGCGAGTAGGCCAGCAGGCCGACCTGCTCGCGATGGGCGAATTCGGCCAGGTTCACTTCGAAGCTGCGGTTGAGCAGGTTGTACGGATTCTGGATGGTGACGATGCGCTCCAGTCCATGCTGCTCGGCCGCGCGCAGGAATTGCGCGACGCCCCAGGCGGTTTCGTTGGACAAGCCGATGGTGCGGATCTTGCCGGCCTTCACGAATTCAGAGAGCACCGTCAGCGTCTCTTCGATGGGTACCGTGGTTTCATCTTCCACATGCTCGTAGCCCAACTGGCCAAAGCTGTTGACGCTGCGGTCGGGCCAGTGCAGCTGATACAGATCCACGTGATCCAGTTGCAGGCGCTCCAGGCTGCCATGCAGTGCATCGGTGAGGCCCTTGCGGTCCAGCTCGTTGTTGCCGCCACGGATGTGGCGCGGGTTGTGTGGTTTGCGGGCGGGGCCGGTGCACTTGGTGGCGATCAGCAACTGGTCGCGCTTGCCGGATTTCTTCAGCCAGGTGCCGAGATAGCGTTCAGTGAGTCCTTGCGTTTCCGCCTTGGGCGGGACCGGATACATTTCGGCGGCGTCGATCAGGTTGATGCCGCGTTCGACGGCGTAGTCCAGTTGCGAGTGGGCGTCGGCTTCAGTGTTCTGCTCGCCCCAGGTCATGGTACCCAGAGTGATGAGACTGACCTTCAGGTCGGTGCGGCCGAGTTGGCGGTACTGCATGCGGATTCTCCTTGTGATGCGCAGGCAGGGACCGGGGCGTGTCCTGCCGGCTGGCGCGGGATCGGGTAGTATAGCGGCGCTCGTCCTGCCTTGCAGGGCAGGGCCGCAGCGGCGCCAAGACCGCTCGCGCCAGGCCGGTTGCCGCTTGCAGTGCCCGGACTCGATAACGCCAGAACACTTCCTTCCCATCCACGAGACATGTCAGTTCCTTCCCCCAGTATCCCCCCGGATGAAGCCGCCGAATCCCTGCGCCATCACACCCCATTCAAGCTCTTCTGGTGCGCCAGCGTCGCATCCACCATTGCCCTGCAGATGCAGATCGTGGCGGTTGGCTGGCAGGTCTACCAGCTCACCCACAGCGCCTTCGATCTCGGCATCGTGGGCCTGGTGCAGTTCATTCCTTCGCTGATCCTGGTGTTCGTGGTGGGCCATGTGGCCGACCGCTTTGATCGCCGCAACGTTGCGCGCGTCAGTTCGCTGGTGGAAGCCGCCGCTGCCGCCACGCTGGCGCTGGGCAGCCTGCATGGCTGGCTCAGCCGCGAGATGATTTTCGTGATCGTGGCCATCATCGGTGCGGGCCGGGCCTTTTCCAAGCCGACCATGTCGGCGCTGCTGCCCAGCCTGATGTCGCCCAAGGCCTTGCCGGGCGCGGTGGCGGGCTCGGCCTCGGCGACCCAGTTCGCCATCATCATCGGCCCGGCGCTGGGGGGCTTTCTCTACGTGGCGGGACCAGCGGTGGTGTATGCCAGCAGCTGCGCGCTGTTCGTTGCATGCAGCGTACTGTTGTCGCTGATCCGGCGTCCGGCCCAGGTCGCGGCGGCCCAGGCTGCACCGGCCAAGCCGACCGGGGCCAGTCTGTCGTCGGTGTTCGCAGGACTGGCTTTCATCCGCAGCAAGCCCGCCATCTTCGGTGCCATCTCGCTGGACATGTTTGCCGTGCTGCTGGGCGGTGCTACCGCCTTGCTGCCGGTCTTCGCCAACGACATCCTGCATACCGGTGCGGTCGGCCTGGGTCTGCTGCGCTCGGCACCGGCGGCCGGAGCCTTGATCGTGGCGCTGCTGCTGGCGCGCTTTCCGCTGGGCGGCAGGGTAGGGCGCACCATGTTCATCGCCGTGGCCGTGTTCGGATTGGCCACCATCGTGTTCGGCCTGTCACGCTCCTTCCCGCTGTCGCTGGCCGCGTTGGCGGTGCTGGGCGCGGCCGACATGATCAGCGTGGTGGTGCGCTCGTCCTTCGTTCAGCTGGAAACGCCGGACGCCATGCGCGGCCGCGTTTCGGCCGTCAATTCGGTCTTCATCGGAACGTCCAATCAGCTCGGAGAATTCGAATCGGGCCTCACCGCCGCCTGGTTCGGTGCGGTGCCGGCCGTGCTCATCGGCGGGATCGGCACGCTGCTGATCGTGCTGCTGTGGATGCGCCTGTTCCCCTCGCTCTATCAGGTCGACCGGCTGGCCGCACGCCAGTCCTGAAGCCGGCGGCAAGCAGTCGCGCGCTCACGGCGGATCGCCCTCGGTCACCAGCATCTGGCTGGACTGGCGCGTGAGCTCCTGCTGCATCAGCAGCATCTGCAGGAACTGCGCATAGGGAACCGGCTTGCTGAAGTAATAGCCCTGGTACTCATCCGAGCCGAACTCGCGCAGCGCCTGCAACTGTTTCTCCGTCTCCACGCCTTCGGTCACCACCTTCAGGTTCAATGCATGGCTCATGGCGATGATGGCCTGCACGATGGCGCTGCTGTTGGCATCGTCGGGAATGTCGTTGATGAAGGATTTGTCGATCTTCAGCGTATTGACCGGGAAACGCTTGAGATAGGCCAGCGAGGAATAGCCGGTGCCGAAGTCGTCAATGGAAATGGTGAAGCCTTCTGCACGGATGCCATCCATGATCGCGATCGCACGGTCGCGGTTGTGCATCACCATGCTTTCGGTGATCTCGAACTCCAGGCAGGCCGGTGGCGTGCCGTGGCGCTGGACCACGCTCTTGATGTCTTCCAGCAGATGTTCATCGCCGAACTGGCTGCCGGTCAGATTGATGGAGATGCGTCCGCACACCAGTTCGCGTTCCAGCATCAGGCCGATGTCGCGGCAGGCCACGTCCAGCACCACCAGGCCGATCTGGTCGATCAGGCGGGTCTCCTCAGCCAGCGGGATGAATTCACCCGGCGGCACCAGGCCGCGCACCGGATGCTGCCAGCGGACCAGGGCTTCCGCACCGACGATGCCGCCGGTGGCCAGGTTGATCTTGGGCTGGTAGTGCACCACGAACTCGGCGCGTTCGATGGCGCGGCGCAGTTCGGCTTCCAGCGCGATGCGCTCTACCGTATTGGTGTTGACCTCGTCGGAGAAGAAGCGATAGTCATCCTTGCCATGGTGCTTGGCGCGGTACATGGCAATGTCGGCATTCTTGATGAGCGTTTGCGCATTGTCGCCATCGCCCGGATAGGTGGCGATGCCGATACTGGCCGAGAGCATGGCTTCCTGGCCGTCGATGATGAAGGGCTTGCGCGCCTCGGTGAGCAGCTTCTGTGCAATCTCGCCCAGTTGCAGCGGATCGTCGAAGTCATCCACCAGCACGATGAATTCATCGCCGCCCACGCGCGCCAGGATATCCAGCTCGCGCAGGGTATTGCGGAAGCGCTGGGCGATTTCCTGCAGCACCGCTTCGCCGGCCTCGTGACCGAAGGTATCGTTGATGTTCTTGAAGCGATCCAGGTCCATCAGCAGCACGGCCACCATGCCGTTGCGGTGCTCGGCGTGGGTAATGGCATTGGAAACGTGCTGGGTGCACAGGAAGCGGTTGGGCAGGCCGGTCAGCTCGTCATAGTGCGCCAGGTGGCGGATGCGCTCGTCGGCGCGGCGGCTCTCGATGGCCACGCTGGCGAGGTCGGCGGCGATGTTGGCCAGCTGCAGGTATTCATTGCTGGGGGCCTGGTTTTCCTTGAGCAGGGCGGCGAACACGCCCAGCAATTGGCCTTCCTTGCCCATGATGGGCCAGGCCCCACAGGACGGGTAGATCTCCACATCGATGAGCACCCGCAGGTGTTCGGTCACCGGATCGCGCGCGATGTCGGTGACGATGCAGGGTCCGCGCCGCAAAGCCGCTTCAGCGCCGACGCCGCAGCCATGACGGATCGGCATGCCCTGCAAGGCACGCAGCAGGCGTGGCGGATAGCGCTTGCTCAGCACGGAAGTGAAATGCGAGGCTTGCTCATTGACCAGCATCACGCAACTGGCCCCATATGGAATCTGCGCATCGGCAAAGCCGATGATCTCGTTGAGGATGCCGTCCAGGTCATCGTCGGCCATTACCATGTGCAGCACCCGGTTCTGTTCGCTCTGCAGCAACTCAGCGCGCTTGCGGGCGCTGATATCGCGCAGGATGGCGAAGATCGCATAGCCACGATCGAATTCGGCGCGGTTGAGGGTAACGTCGGTATGGATGATCTTGTTGCGGCGGACCGTTACCCATTCGAACTGCTGGGGTTGCCCCGCGAGTACCCGGCCGACCAGCTCATCGATGTCCGGCTGGTCGGGCTGGCGCGCCTTGTGGCGAGAAAACAGGCCGACCTTGCGGCCAATGATGCGGTCCTTGTCCGGCACCCCGAAGAAGCGCAGCGCGGCCGCATTGCAGTCGAGGTAGCGCAGCTCCGAGGAGATCAGCACGATGGGATCGCTGCCTTCTTCGTAGAGCTTGCGGTAGCGGTATTCGCTGCTCGACAGGGCGTGATCCAGGCGGCGCTGGTAGCGGTAGTACACCAGGAAGGCAATGAGCGCGATGAGGATGAAACCAAGGATGCCGGTGGTCAGCAGGATGCGGTTTTCGGTACGGCTGCGCCATGGCGAGAGCACGTCTTCCATGCGCCGCGCATAGACCGCCACCAATGACCATTTGTCCAGGCGCTTGTAGGAGAACAGCAGTGGTTCGCCGGTCAGATGCGAGATCTCTTCGAACGACCCTTCCTCGGCCCCGGCACGGATGCGTGCCATGCTTTTGGCATCGGCCAGGCTGACGCTGAGCCAGCGCTCTTCGAAAGGCGAGCGCAGCATCATCGAGCCGCTGTCGGTGCGCAGCGAGACGATGGATTCGAAATTGGTGATGCGCTTGTAGAAGTCGAAGAAGGTTGCAGCCTTCAGTTCGGCGACCAGCAGGCCGATGGGGCGGCTGCTGCGGTCGTAGAGATTCATGGCCACCGGCAGCACCAGGTCGCGGTTGTAGCGACTGCGCATGAGCTGGCCCACGAACAGGTTGGGCCTGGCCGGATTGCCGTCCACGTGGGTCAGCTTGTGGTCTTCGGGGATGCTGGTGGTGTCGAAGGAGCGCAGCGAACTGGCGCGGGTGTTGCCGTTGCGGTCGATGTAGCGCAGTACCATCACGGTGGACAGCCGCTGTTGCGTGTCCGACAGCAGTCGGTACAGCGCCTGGTCGTCGTCCAGCAGGTCGGGGCCGGCGACGTGGATTTGCTCGGCGGCGGACCAGAGCAACTTGTCCAGTTCGCCGAAAACGCGTTCTGCGTGCTCCTGCACGCTGCGCACGGCCGCCATCGAGCTGGCGCGTTCGGCGTCGATGGTCAGCTGGCGGTCCTGGCGGATTTCCCACCAGGTCTGCACGACAATGAACGACCCGACGAAGCCGACGAACAGCAGCAAGGTTTTCAGGGTGTAGCCTGGGCGTCCTGGCGATTTGTTCTGTTTTCCCATGTGACCCACTATCACATTACCTGTCGTTAGGCAGCAGATTGCTGCACGTCCCTTGGCCCGGAAAGATGCCGGACGACCGTTTCGACAGCCCTCGCACGCAATCGGCACGTTCCTGCCAGCGGAACGGCGGCTGCTGACACGGGCATGGTGGATAGCCCTTGTCAGTGCGGCAAGCCGCGCGCGTTCACACGGTGTGATCGCGCTTACGCCAAAATTACGTGGATGCCCCCACTTCGTGATACGCGAGGCGTCAGTATGCCACCTCGTGTCCTGCTGCGCTTTGTTGGCGCTTGTCCTTGCTTTGTGCCCTTGTTGTGCGCTGATCAATGGCCGCTGCGCCAGCCACGTTCACCGTTTGTTTTGTAGCAACCTTACCGCAAGCCAAGGGCTTTGTCATCCTGCGCGCAACGTCGCGGCAACGCGACAGCGTGATTTTCATGTCAGATGGAAATTTTCACTTGTTCTGGCATCAACATGAAGGATGTTAAGCGTTGCAGATGCGTTTTCGTTTGCAATGCGATAATACCGCCCAGCCGGAAGTTTCACAGGCATCACCAGTTTTACTGAATTTTCCTGACGAGGCCCAACTGGCCGGTCGGGAAGTTTTACTTCAATCATCACGCAAAGGACCCATCCCTATGAAGACAAGAGCAGCGGTAGCATGGCAGGCAGGCAAGCCCTTGACCATCGAGGAAGTCGAACTCGGCGGCCCCAAGGCCGGCGAAGTCCTGGTCGAGATCAAGGCCACCGGCATCTGCCATACCGACTATTACACGCTCTCGGGCGCCGACCCGGAAGGCATCTTCCCGGCCATCCTCGGCCACGAAGGCGCGGGTGTGGTGGTCGACGTCGGCCCGGGCGTGAAGTCGCTCAAGAAGGATGACCATGTCATCCCCCTGTACACGCCGGAATGCCGCGAGTGCAAGTTCTGTCTCTCGCAAAAGACCAACCTGTGCCAGGCCATCCGTGCCACCCAGGGCCGCGGCCTGATGCCGGATGCCACCAGCCGCTTCTCGCTGGACGGCAAGCCGCTGTTCCACTACATGGGCACGTCCACCTTCTCCAACTACATCGTCGTACCGGAAATCGCCCTGGCCAAGATTCGTTCGGATGCGCCTTTTGACAAGGTCTGCTACATCGGCTGTGGCGTGACCACCGGCGTGGGTGCGGTGCTGTTCACCGCCAAGGTGGAAGCGGGTGCCAACGTGGTGGTGTTCGGTTTGGGCGGCATCGGCCTGAACGTCATCCAGGCGGCCAAGATGGTGGGGGCCAACAAGATCATCGGCGTCGACCTGAATCCGGCGCGTGAAGCCATGGCGCGCAAGTTCGGCATGACCGACTTCATCAATCCCAAGGACGTGCCCAACGTGGTTGATGCCATCATCGGCATGACCGATGGCGGCGCCGACTACAGCTTCGAGTGCATCGGCAACACCACCACCATGCGCCAGTCGCTGGAGTGCTGCCACAAGGGCTGGGGCCAGTCCATCATCATCGGCGTGGCCGCAGCCGGCCAGGAGATCTCGACCCGTCCGTTCCAGCTGGTGACCGGCCGCGTCTGGAAGGGCTCGGCCTTCGGTGGCGCGCGTGGGCGTACCGACGTGCCGAAGATTGTCGACTGGTACATGGAAGGCAAGCTCAACATTGATGACCTGATCACGCACAAGCTGCCGCTGGAGCGCATCAATGAAGGCTTCGACCTGATGAAGAGCGGCGAGTCGATCCGCTCCGTAGTCGAGTTCTGAGGAGAGCGCGATGCTGGAGACTCTCTCCGAGCACGGCTGTTTTGGCGGCGTGCAGGGCTTTTATCGCCATGCCTCGCCCGCCATCGGGCTGGACATGCGCTTTTCGGTGTTCGTGCCGCCGCAGGCCGGGCAGGGCGACCGCAAGCTGCCCGTGCTGTTCTACCTGGCCGGACTGACCTGCACGGAAGAAACCTTCATGATCAAAGCTGGTGCGCAGCGCGTGGCGGCTGAACTGGGCCTGATTCTGGTGGCTTGTGACACCAGCCCGCGCGGTGCCGGCATTGCCGGTGAAAGCGACAGCTGGGACTTTGGCGTGGGTGCCGGATTCTACCTGGATGCCACCCAGACGCCGTGGAGCCAGCGCTACCGCATGGAAAGTTACGTGGTCGAGGATTTGCGCCGCGCCGTGCTGGAGCGCTTCCCGGCCGACCCGCAGCGCATGGGCATTTTCGGTCATTCCATGGGCGGGCATGGCGCACTGACGCTGGCCTTGCGGCATCGTGATCTGTACCGCTCGGTATCGGCCTTCGCGCCGATCGCCGCGCCGGTGCACTGCCCGTGGGGGCAGAAGGCCTTCAGTCACTATCTGGGCGAGGATCAGGAAAGCTGGCAGGCGCATGACGCCAGCGAGCTGATGCGCAAGCTGTATGCGCCTTTCCCGCAGGGGATCCTGATCGATCAGGGGCTCGCAGACAAATTCCTGATCGAGCAGCTGCACCCGGAACGCTTCGAGGCAGCCTGCAAGGAAGCCTCACAGCCGCTGACCTTGCGTCGGCATGCGGGGTATGACCATGGGTATTACTTCATCGAGAGTTTTGTGGAAGATCATTTGCGATTCCATCATGCGAATTTGATGGCTTGAACTCGCTTGAGCTGAAATGAAGGGCTGACGATCAACATCGTCAGCCCTTATTTTTTTCTTCAGTCCTTCCACATGCTCTGCAGACCCGTAATGTTCACTTTTGAACTGATGCACGCTTGCTGTGATTGATTGACTACGCGGATCCCAACCCTTATCCGGACGTATGGAAATCGTCATGCAACGATAGGTCTTGCGGCGCTACTCGTTTAATTTGTCGATTTTCAAAGGAGGGCCGATGTGCTCCGTGATTTTCCTGACAAGCCGGATTTCTTGTGGTGACTTCAAAGGAAGGGCAAGTCAATGAGGCCGCTTCCATTTGTGTTGTGGCTGGTCTCGTTGACGGCGCTTGCCGCACCCTCAGAGGATGTCGTCAAAAGCTGTCTCTCCAGCACGGCCCGCAATGGGGTATCGCGAACTGCGATTGAAACCGGGGCTTTCTATCTTCAGGACGAATGCCAGCCCGGTTATCAGGCCGAGTATTTATTATTTCGTGGCATGGAGATCGGGAGCGCCCAATCGGGGCGCGGCGATGCGTTGCTGTATCGCGGCAGGCTCTACCCGCTGAGGCGGGCAGTAAAGCTGCCGCAGACAAGATCAAGGGAGCGTCCCGCCATCCAGGTTGCGCTTGCAGACTGGTCCTTGATCCGGGAGAACGGCAAGCAATATCTGTGCGTCAGCGATCAGTTCGACGGTATCGGTCGCAGTGGCAGTTTCCAGAAAGCCAGATATGGCTATCTGCTGGAGACGTGGAAGAAGGGGAGGCTGTTCTTCTTCGATGGGCTAGTGGACTGATTCAGCGCTCAAAAGCGGAAAAATCGGCCCGAGGGCCGATTTTTCTGAATCGATGCAGCTCGACGCCGCATGCGCGTAATCAGACGAACGCGTCAGTAACAACATGCTCCCCCAGCATGAACGCATCTGCCACATGCCGCAGCGGTGCCACATCCACATCGGACGATCCGCTGCGGATCAATTGGCAGAAATGTGCATACAGCGAGGGATACTCCCCCTCCACCGGCAGCTGGCACGGCGCATCGTTGATCCAAAGTTCATGTCCGCCCTTTTTCAGGTGGACCCGGGTGCTGTCGGTCTCGATGACGATGTCCCAGGTCTGTTCACCCGTCTGGCGCCAGTCGAAGTCCGCTTGTACATCCGTGCCCAGAGCATCGGTAAAGCCCAGGCGCGCGGCAATCGGCGTCTGGCGGTTGGATGGCACTTCCAGCGTGGCCTGCTTCAGGAACATCGCCTGCGGCAGGATCTCGGTGACGATCGACAAGGCATTGATGCCCGGATCGAACACGCCCAGGCCGCCCGGCTGCCAGATCCATTCCTGGTCCGGGTGCCAGTGGCGCACGTCTTCACGCCAGATCACCTTGACCTTGCGCGGCGCATGTTCCTGCAGATGGCGCTTGACCACCTGCACCGCCGGCGCATGGCGCGAGTGCCAGCTGGCGAACAGGGTCACGCCTTTGTCCGCCGCCAGGTTCTTCAGCGACTCGACTTCGGAGAGCGTGGCACCTGGCGGCTTTTCCAGGAACACGTGCTTGCCCGCGCTCAGTGCTTCTCGTGCGGCTTCATAGCGGTACTGCGGCGGCATGCACAGGGAGATGGCCTCGATGGCCGTGCCCGAGGCCAGCATCTCGGCCATGCTCTTGTAGGCGGTCACGCCCTCGATGCTGTGGTTGCGGCTGGCGGTCGCGACCAGCTTGAAATCGGCATTGCCGGCAATGGCCGGGGCATGCTGGTCATAAACGATCTTGCCGACGCCGGCGATGGCGAGCTGGATGGGTGTCATGGTGTCCTTGCTTATTATTGGTTACATGAAGGGGAGGCGCCACAGATTACCAGCGTTGATGCACGTACGGTGCAATGTCATGCAGATAGAGTTCGCGCAGCGCCTGCATCACCTCATCCGTGATCGGCGGCAGGGCGCTGGCCGCACTGTTGGACTGCGCCTGCGCAACGTTGCGTGCACCGGGGATCACGGTGCTGATGCCGCTTTCCATCAGGATCCAGCGCAGCGCGAATTGCGCCATGGGAACACCTTGCGGCAGCAGCGCGCGGATCTTTTCCACGGCGGCCAGTGCGACCTCATACGGCACGCCCGAGAAGGTCTCGCCGACATCGAAGGCTTCGCCATGGCGGTTGAACTGGCGATGGTCGTCGGCGGCAAAGGTGGTCTGCGCATTCATCTTGCCGGTCAGCAGGCCCGAGGCCAGCGGCACGCGGGCGATCACGGCGATGTCGCGGCGCTGCGCTTCCTGCAGGAACAGCCCGATGGGGCGCTGGCGGAAGATGTTGAAGATGATCTGCACCGATTTCACGTTCGGATATTCGATGGCCTTGAGCGCTTCTTCCACCTTCTCTACCGAGACGCCGTAATGGCGGATCTTGCCGGCCGCGACCAGATCATCCATGTAAGCGAACACTTCCTGCTGGTAATACACCTCGGTGGGCGGGCAGTGCAGTTGCACCAGGTCCAGGCAATCGACCTCCAGGTTCTTGAGCGAACGGTCCACGAAGGCGGTGAGATTGTCCTTGTTGTTGTAGCCGCTGGCCACATGCGGCGAGAGCCGGCGGCCGGCCTTGGTGGCCACGAACGGACGTGCGCCGCCACGTTCCTTCAGGACTTGCGCAATCAACTGCTCGGAGCGGCCATCGCCATAGACATCGGCCGTGTCGATGAAGGTGACGCCCGCATCCAGTGCGGCGTGCAGCGCGGCCTTGGCATCCTGGGAGGAGACGTCACCCCACGAACCGCCAATGGCCCATGCGCCAAATCCGATTTCGGAAACTTCCGCACCCGTGCGGCCAAAGCGTCTTGTTTTCATGCCGGTACTCCTTCTGAGCATTCCAAAAGCCGTAGTTATACCGCGCACCACGCGCGAAGGTGGCTGGTTTAAGATGAGCCAGATTCATTCCTGAAGTGATTTCAATTCATTCATGTCCCTCCTCGACCATATCGAATTTTCCGATCTGCGGATCTTCGTCACCATCCTGCGTACCGGCAGTTTCAAGGCCGCCGCGATCCAGCTTGGCCTGACGCCCTCGGCCACCAGCCATGCCATGAAGCGGCTGGAAGAGCGGCTGTCGACCCAATTGCTGTACCGGTCCAGCCGCGCGATCTCGCCCACGGCGGCCGGCAGTGAACTGGCGGCCCGGCTGGAAGAAGGATTTGAGCAGATCGCGCAGGCGCTGGGCCAGCTGGAAAGCTCGGCAGAGGGGAGCCTGGGCGAATTGCGCATCAACGTTTTCGCCGACGCCGCCCATCTGCTGATCGAGCCGGCCATTCCCGAATTCGTGCGGCTATGTCCCAAGGTCAAGCTCACCATCGTGGTCGATGACAAGCCCATCGACATCGTCAGCGAAGGCTATGACGCCGGCATCCGTTACGGCCACTACGTGCCGGAGGGCATGGTGACTGCGCCGCTCACGCGCGCGCATCGCTGGGTGGCAGCGGCCTCGCCGGCGTATCTGGATCGGCATGGACGGCCGCTCACATTGGAAGACCTGCAGCAGCACACCTGCCTGCAATTGCTTCTGGGTGACAACTCCAGCTACCAGTGGGAATTCGGTAAAGGCAAGCACCGCCAGCGCATTCGCGTGCCGGGCCTGGTGACGATCAACAATACGGCAGCCACCATCGCGGCGGCCAAGGCCGGGGTGGGTATCGCCTATCTGTTGGAGGGAAGGATCAGCAAGGAAATCGATGAAGGCTCGCTGGAAGCCATCCTGGAAGAATGGGCGGCCCCCAGCGAGCCGTTTCACATGTACTACAGCAGCCGCCGCCATGCGCATCCGGCCTTGCGCAAGCTCATCGACATCATCCGCCTGCAGCACGGCCTGTCACGGCTGCGTTAGCCGCCACAGGCCGGCCAGTTCAGTGTGCCGCCGACGCTTCGGCCGCACCCGCGCCGCCCTTGGAGGGCTTGATGATCCAGATCAGCGGGATGATGACGATGAAGATCACCGCCGAGACATAGAAAATGTCATTGATGCCCAGCATGGCCGCCTGGAAGGTAATGGTCCGCTCCAGCATGCCTGCGGTCTGCTCGGCGTTCAGGCCCAAGGTGCTGCTGAGGTTGTTGACGGTTTCCTGCAGCCAGGGGCTGTAGGGGGTGGCGTGTTCGGTCAGCTGTGCGTGGTGCATGATGGTGCGGTTGTTCCAGGCCGTGGTCGAAATGGAGGTGCCGACCGCGCCGCAGAACACGCGCACGAAGGACGACAGGCCGGCCGCCGCCGGGATGCGTTCCGGTGGCAGGCCGGAGAGCAGCAGCACCGTCAGCGGCACGAAGAACATGGCCGTCGGAATCCCCTGCAGCAGCGTGGGCAGGATCACCGTCATCTGATCCACCTGCAGGTTGTAGCGCGAGCGCAGCCAGAACACGATGGCAAAGCCGATGAAGGACGCCGTGGCCACCTTGCGCGCATCCACCAGCGGCAGGAAGCGTCCGATGAGCGGCATCAGGATCACCGCGAAGATGCCGATCGGTGCGGTCGACAGCCCCGAGTCGATCGAGCGATAGCCCAGGTATTGCTGCAGCCATTGCGGCAGGATCACCAGGTTGCCGAAGAAGACCCCGTAGCCGATGGAAATGGCGATGGTGCCGCCGGCGAAATTGCGCCGGCCGAACAGGCGCAGGTCCACCACCGGATGGTCATTGTTCAGTTCCCACACGACGAAGTAGGCAAAGGCGATCAGCGCGATGATGCCCAGCGTGACGATGGTGGGCGAGGAGAACCAGTCCAGGTCCTTGCCCTTGTCGAGCATGATCTGGAAGGCCGCGACCCAGGTCACCAGCAGCGCCAGGCCGATCTTGTCGATGGGCAGCTTGTGGGTCGGCGTCTCGCGCGAACGGTAGATGGCCAGCGTGACGCCGGCGGCAATCAGGCCCACCGGGATGTTGATGTAGAAGATCCAGGGCCAGGTGTAGCTGTCGGTGATCCAGCCGCCCAGCGCGGGGCCGGCCACCGGTGCCACCACCGCCGTCATGCCCCATAGCGCCAGGGCGAAGGAGGATTTCGATTTGGGGTAGGCCCCCAGCAGCAGCGATTGCGACAGCGGCACCATGGGGCCGGCCACCAGGCCTTGCAGCACGCGCGCGGCCAGCAGGATGGGCAGGGTGGGCGCCAGGCCGCACAGCCAGGAGGCCAGCACGAACAGCAGCACCGAGGTCACGAACAGGCGCACCGCGCCCAGGCGCTGCGTCAGCCATCCGGTCAGCGGGATCGAGATGGCGTTCGCAGCGGCAAACGAGGTGATGACCCAGGTGCCCTCATCGACCGACACACCCAGGTTGCCCGAGATGGTCGGAATGGCGACGTTGGCGATGGAGGAATCCAGCACGTTCATGAACACCGCCAGCGACACCGACAAGGTGCCCAGCACCAGGTTGGCACCCGTCAGCGGCGGTGGCGGCGTGTAGGGTTTGGGGGGAGTAGTGGCCATAAGGCTTGATCAATGTCCGGTGAAGGTCGGGTAGGGACAGCCGCACCCCATCAGGTGTGCGGCACCGCCACCGGTGCGGCGGCCGCCTTGCTCTTGCGCGCCTGCGGCAGGCCGCTGGCGTTGTCGCTGATGATGCGCTCGACGATGGCATCGGCCTGCTTGCCGAGGTCGTCATAAACATTGGTCTGGTAATTGGTCGGCACCGCTTCCAGCGCACGGCCATCGCCATGGATGTCCACGGTGGCGGTGGTGGACAGGCCGATGCGCAGCGGATGTGCGCGCACCTGTTCCGGATCGAGCGCAATGCGCACTGGTACGCGCTGCACCACCTTGATCCAGTTGCCGGTGGCGTTCTGTGCCGGCAGCAGCGAGAAGGCGCCACCGGTCCCGGCCGAGAAGCCGATCACGGTGCCCTTGTACTTGACGCTGGAACCGTAGACGTCAGCGATCACTTCCACCGGCTGCCCCAGGCGGATGTGCTGCAACTGGCTTTCCTTGAAGTTGGCGTCGATCCAGATCTGTTCCAGCGGCACGATGGCCATGAGCGGATTGCCGGCCGCGATGCGCTGGCCGACCTGCACCGAACGCTTGGAGACGAAACCGGAGACCGGTGCCACGATGTTCACGCGGGCATAGTTCAGGTAGGCATTGCGCACGGCGGTGGCCGCCTGCAGCACGTTGGGGTGCTCGGTCACGCTGGTGTGGTCGGTCAGGGCGCGGTTGGCGGCTGCAGCAGCGCGGGCCTGGTCGAGTGCGGCGACGGCGCTCTTGACGGCGTCGCGCGCGTGCGAGACGTCTTCCTGCGAGACCGCACCGGAAGACAGGCCAGCCTGGCGGCGCTGCAGGTCTTCCCGGGCACGGGCCAGGTTGCTGTCGGCTGCGGCCACATTGGCGGCGAGCGTGTCGTTGTTCAGGAACAGCTGGCGCGTTTGGCGCACGGCTTGGGCCAGTGCGGCCTGGGCCTGCTCCAGCGCGAGCTTGGTGTCAGCTGCATCGAGTGCCACCAGCGGCTGACCGGCCTTGACCACTTGCGTGTCGTCGGCCTTGACGGCCACCACGGTGCCGCCAACCTGGGCGGAGATCTGCACGACGTTGCCGCCGACATAGGCGTCATCGGTTTCTTCAAAGAAGCGGGCATGCAGGAACCAGTACAGGAAACAGGCGATGGCGATCACCAGCAGGACCAGCGTGAGCAGGATCAGCTGACGCTTGCGCTTGCCGTTGCCATTTCCGTTGCCATTGCCATTGCCATTGCTGTTGGCTTGCGGGTTTTGTTGGGTGGTGCTGTCACTCATGGAGGACTCCGTTCTATCTTTTTGTAGTCGGTCGATCAGCCCCGCCGCAGCAGCGGGGCCGTCCCGGTCACCGGCGGCAGGGTGGAGAAGCCGGTGGCGGGCTGGGTTCAGTTCATTGGCTCAGGTCGTCTTGGGGCAGGCTCATCGCGACGGCGGCGGGGCTGCCGCCAGTCCGGCCTGCTGGGCGTCGAAACCGCCGCCCAGAGCCTTGTAGAGCGCCACTTGCTGTTCACGGCGCTGGGCTTCCAGCGCCACCAGCGACTGGCGCTGGGCCAGCACGCCCGTTTCCGAGGACAGCAGCGTCAGTTGCGACACCAGGCCCAGGCGATAGCGTTCGCGCGCCAGGTCGTAGGCACGCTCGGCGGCTTGCAGCGCTTCACGGCGGATCGGCAGCTGGCGCTCGATGGAGTGGATTGCCGCAATCTGGCGCGCCACATCGGCATAGGCATCGTTCAAGGTCTTGTTGTAAGTGGCGACGGCCAGCTCGTAGTTTGCGTATTCGCCCTTGAGCCCGGCCCGCAGTGCGCCGCCTTCGAAGATCGGCAGCGTGATGGCCGGACCGAAGGCGATGCTCTTGCTGGCGGCCGTGAAGGGATTGGCATCGACCAGACTGTCGAAACCGATCGTGGCGCTCAGGTTGATGTCCGGATAGAAACGCGCCTTGGCGACATCCACACCACGGCTGGCGGCTTCCACCTGCCAGCGCGCGGCCACGATGTCGGGACGGCGGCCCAGCAGGTTCAGCGGCAGGTCGGCCGGCAGGCCCGGCGTGGCCATGTTCTGCAGGGCGGGCGGGGCCAGTTGCAGGCCGCGGTCCGGTCCCTTGCCGCTGAGCGCGCCCAGCTGCTGGCGCAGCAGCACGATCTGGCCGGCATTCTGTTCCAGCTGGGCGCGGGCATCGGCACTGCTGGTGCGCGACTGGTTGCGTTCGATCTGGCTGTCCAGACCGGTCTTGACGCGGTCGGCGGTGATGGTCTCCAGATTGCTGCGCTGCTGTACCGTGCGCTGCAGGATGTCCTGTACCGCATATTGCGCCGCCAGCTGGCTGTAGACCGAGACGATCGAGGCCGTGAGTGCCAGGCGTGCTTCCTGCTCGCTGGCCTGGGCCGCCTTCTCGCTGGAGATGGCTTGCTCCAGGGCAGACTGGTTCTTGTTCCAGAGGTCAAGCTCATAGCCGACGTTCAGGCCAGCCTTTTTTTCGTTGTACCAGTTGCCACCGTAAGGCGGCGGGTAGATCGAGGTACTGGAAAACTGATTGCGGATGACCGAGGCTTCGGCGTTCACGGTCGGCAGCAGCGGTGCGCCGCGTGACTCAGCCAGTGCGGCCGCTGCACTGATGCGGGCGCGCGCCTGTTGCAGGCCGGGATTGGTGGCGAGAGCGTCCTCGATCAATGCGGTGAGCTGGGCGTCACCGAACTGGCGAACCCAGTCGCTGCCCGGCCATTGCCCGTTGGGGGCGCCGGGATTGGGATCGGAGAGGCTGCGTGTGGTACTGAAGTCGCGCGCCTGGGCCAGCTGCTTGTCGCTGCCGATGCCCTCGAAGCTGGCACAGCCCGCCAGGCCGATGGCC
The DNA here is from genome assembly GCF_017833835.1 of Herbaspirillum sp. 1130. NCBI lineage: Bacteria > Pseudomonadati > Pseudomonadota > Betaproteobacteria > Burkholderiales > Oxalobacteraceae > Herbaspirillum > Herbaspirillum sp. 1130. The sequence goes on along the minus strand of NZ_JAFICQ010000001.1, from coordinate 1,216,889 downwards.
CCGATCAGCGCGGCCAGCACGGCGCAGGCTGCCTTCGCCCGCGGCCGGGTGGCGGGCGAGATGATGCGTTGCATAGAATTCTCCACGAAGAATGTTTGGCGATACGAGTTGTTTTTCGAGTTTTGCGATACGCGCCGCGACGTTCCGACAGCCTTCAGTCGCGAAGACTCGCAGGACCGGGCCGATGGGGCAGGCAGCGCTTGCCTGGATTTACGAGTACCATGACGGGGTCGGGCGAGTAAAAACTCATTTTTCGTATTATACTTCGATATACGAACAATCACTCACGTTGCGAATTCGCGTCGGGGGCGGGCGAATTCCTCACCAAAGCTGCCAATGAAACTGCAACCCAGAAAAGAACCTCGCCAAGCGCGTTCGCGGGCGATGGTCGATACCATCCTTGATGCCATGTCGCGCGTGCTCGTCGAGCGTGGCTATGCCAAGACCAATACCAATCTCGTGGCCGAATCGGCCGGCATCAGCGTCGGTTCGCTGTACCAGTATTTCCCCAACAAGGATGCGCTGATCTTCGCGCTGCGCGAGCGGCACAGCACGCGCATGCTCACGCTGTTCGAAGACGTGGTGGCGCACATCGATGCTTCCGGGACGCTCTCGGGCGATTTCGAGAAACTGATCAACGCACTGGTGGCGGCACACCTGCTGGAGCCGGAACTCAATCGCATCCTCGAAGAGGAATTTCCGGCCTTCAACCTGCCGGTCTCGCAGGAAATCCGCCAGGGCTTCTTCGATTCCATCCGCCGGGTGCTGGAAAAGCACCGCGCCGCGATCACGCCCCCCGATCTGGATGTGGCGACCTTCGTGGTCCAGCGCATGCTGAAGGCGCTCATCAAGGCGGTGGTGCTGACCGGTTACGGTGGCGTCTCCCCGGCCAGCGTGCGGACCGAGATCCTGCCCGCCGTGATCGGCTATCTGACCGCTCCGCGCAGTCAGTAGCGCGACATCAAATGATCTGGTTGCTGAGGGGCATCCAGTATTGAAATTCACGGGCATAATTACCAGAGTGAAGATTGAAACGGGGATCGGGGCGGCCACCGAGGGCGGGAAGGCCGATGATCCTGGAATATTGCGCACAGGCAAGTCAGAAACTCCCCGATATCCATCCCGCAGGGCTTCCGTATAGTGCGGGGATGGAAGGCTGGAAGGATGCGCTGTTGCCACGGTCGCCGCCGGTCATCTTCATTGCCCTTATTTTTCAATGACAGCGATATGCAGAAAAAGAACATGCGCCGCGCCCCCCTCCTGACTCTCTTCCTGTTGTGGGCAGGAACGTGGGCCTTGAGCGCTCAGGCCGCCGTCTCGGTGCAGGTGCTCGACAGCGCCGGCCAGCCGGTGCCCAATGCCGTGGTCTATGCCGAACCGGCGGGTGGCGGGGGCGCCGTCAAGGCGGCGCGCCAGGTGGAGATCGAGCAGAAGAACAAGACCTTCATTCCCTTGGTGACGGTGGTGCAGACCGGGACAGCGATCCTGTTCCCCAACCATGACAACGTCCGGCACCATGTCTATTCGTTTTCCCCGGCCAAGACCTTCGAGCTGAAGCTGTATTCGGGCGTGCCGGGCAGTCCGGTAGTGTTCGACAAGGCCGGTACCGTGGTATTGGGTTGCAACATCCACGACGAAATGGTGGCCTACGTGCAGGTGGTCAACACGCCGCATTTCGGAGTGAGCGAACGTAACGGCGTGGTGAAGCTGGACGGCATCGCCAATGGCCGCTACACGCTCAAGGCCTGGTATTTCACCATGGGACCGAACCAGGCCGCCGTCGAGCAGCCGCTGGAAGTACAGGGAGACGGCCGGGCCGTCATCAAACTCAACGTCAAGGCGGTGCCGCTCTGAAGCGGCGGCATCACGCCAATCTGAACAACAGGAATCGGGGCCGGGGTGCGTCTTTACCGTCTGGAAAGCAAGATCGTCGCGCTGTTCATCATCCTCATCGTGGTGGTGCAACTGGCCGGCTTCGTGGCGATCCGAACCGCCATTGATCGCAATGCGCGCAGCGCCATCAGCGAGGAGCTGATCATTGGCGAGCGCGTCTTCACACGCCTGCTGGACCAGAATGCCCAGAAGCTGACCCAAGGCGCACGTCTGCTGGCCTCCGATTTCGGCTTCCGCCAGGCCATCGGCACCGATGACCGCGACACCATCGCCTCGGTACTGGCCAACCACGGGGCGCGCATCGGTGCGTCCATGGGCATGCTGGTCGGCACCGATGGCCTCATCCACGCTTCCACCCTCGAATATCCCGATACCGACCTGCAGCGCAGCAGCCTGGAACTGGTCCGCAAGGCCGGCAACGGCAATGGCGCGGCCGAAAGTGCGGTGGTCGGCGACAACCTGTTCCAGATCGTAGCGGTGCCGATCAAGGCCCCGGTCACCATCGCCTGGGTGGTGATGGGCTTCCCGGTGGACCGCGACCTGGTCAACGACATGCGCGCGCTGTCGCAACTGCAGGTCTCCATCCTGGTGCGCCAGCGTGGCAGCGCGGGCTGGACGGCCGATGTATCGACCCTGCCCAAGGCAGAAGCTCAGATGATGGCCAAGGAGGCCAGCAGCCCGCAGATGGGCCAGGCGGGTGCCACCGACCTGCAGATCGACGGCAACCAGTATCGTGCCCGCGTGCTGCCGCTGGCACGCGCCAGCAATGGCCAGGAAGCGGTGGCCGTATTGCAGCGCTCGGTGAGCGAGGCGGTGGCTCCATATCAGCGTCTGCAACTGATCTTGCTCAGCATCACCGTGCTGGGCGTGCTCGGTGCGGCGGTCGCCAGCGCCGTGATGGCGCGCCGCATCACCAGTCCCCTGCGTGACCTGGCCACCGTGGCCAAGCGGCTGGGGGAGGGCGATTACAGCGAAGGGCTCTACATTCGCCGGCAGGATGAAATCGGCCGTCTGGGTGCGGCCTTCGAAACCATGCGCTCGGAAATCGCCAGCCGCGAACTCAAGATCAGCCGGCTGGCGTATCAGGACCAATTGACCGGCCTGCCCAACCGGGTGCAATTCGGCGACCTGCTGCGCGAAGCGATCGGCCAGGCGCAGGCGCTGCCGGGAGGCAGCTGCCACATCCTCATGATGGACCTGGACCGCTTCCAGCAGGTCAACGATGTGCTCGGCCACAGCTTCGGCGACGACCTGCTGCGCCAGGTAGCGGCACGCCTGGACGCGCAGCTGCTGTATCCGGGGGCCAAGGTGGCGCGCCTGGGCGGGGATGAGTTCGCCATCCTGCTGCCGGGCGTCGATCTCGCTGGCGCGCTGGATCAGGCGGCACACATCCTGCGTGCGCTCGAACAGCCATTGTCGCTGCAGGAACAGACCGTGGACCTGGGGGCCGGCATCGGCGTGGCCGGCTATCCGGCCCACGGTGACAGCAGCGAAGTGCTGCTCAGCCGGGCCGAGGTCGCCATGTACACCGCCAAACGCAAGGGCAATGGTGTGACGATCTACGATCCGGCCATCGACCAGAGCAGCCAGGAAAGCCTGTCGCTGCTGTCCGAACTGCGCCGCGCGCTGGAACGCGACGAATTCATGCTCTATCTCCAACCCAAGCTGGACCTGGCCACGGGTGCCGTGGTCGGCGGCGAAGCGCTGGTGCGCTGGGTGCATCCGGAGAAGGGCTTCATCGGGCCCGACAATTTCATTCCGTTTGCCGAGACCACCGGTTTCATCCGCATGCTGACCATCTGGATGATGGAAAAGGTGGCGGGGCTGTCGGCCCGGTTGCAGGCGCAGGGGCTGCGCCTGAAGTTCTCGGTCAACCTCTCCACGCGCGACTTGCTGGACCAGGAATTGCCGAACGCCTTCGGGGCCATCCTCGAACGCCATCGCCTCACGCCCGCCGCGCTCTGCCTGGAAATCACCGAGAGCGCCATCATGGATGATCCGGCGCGCGCCCAGAGCACGCTGGACCGGCTGGCCGCCATGGGCTTTGCGCTGAGCATCGATGACTTCGGTACCGGCTATTCCTCGCTGGCCTACCTCAAGCGCTTGCCGGTGGATGAGCTGAAGATCGACAAGTCTTTCGTCATGAAGATGGCGCAGGATCAGGATGACGCCAAGATCGTGCGCTCCACCGTGGACCTGGGCCACAACCTGGGCCTGCGGGTGGTGGCCGAAGGAGTGGAAAGCGAAGAGGTCTGGTTCCTGCTGCGGCAGATGGGCTGCGACCAGGGACAAGGGTATTTCATGGGCAAGCCGATGCCGGTGGAGCGCTTCCTGGAATGGTTGCAGCAGTGGCGGGCGCCGGAGATGCTGGATCAGTCGGAAAACGTCGCAATATGAAGGATGGCGCGAGGGGTCGCGCCAGCAAAGAATCACCGGGAGGGGAGCAGGGGACAGCATGAAGAAAATCACCAAAAGTGGCGCGTTCGCGCTGCTGGCGACACTGTCTGCGCCGGTGTTGGCGCAGCTCAGCGATGCTGACCGCGAGGCCTGGATGCAGGCCCAGCAGCGCAAGGCCGCCCAAGCCATGCGCGCCGCGCCGGGCCCCGTCAGTTCCGGCGCGGCAGCTACTGCCGCCGAACCCGCTGCCGATCAGGACAAGACGCGCTGGATGCCCGACCTCGGCAAGCTCACCGCCACAGGCGGCGTGATCCAGGTCGAGGGGGCCGGCGGCGGCGGTCTGACGCCCTGGGCGCTCATCACCGGCTATGGCACGCGCGACAGCTATGGTGCCAACGCCCATTACACCTATCTGGCGACCCAGGATTACACGCTCAAATCCTATGGCGTGGCCGTGGGGATGCTGGACCGGTTGGAACTGTCGCTGGCCAAGCAGGAGTTCTACGGCAGCCTGGCCCCGTTGGCCGATCTCAAGATCACGCAGGATATCGTCGGCATCAAGCTCAAGCTGGCCGGTGACGCCGTCTATGATCAGGACCGCTGGCTGCCGCAGATCGCCGTCGGTGCCATGTTCAAGCACAACAACGGCATCGGCGGACTGGGCACGGTCACCAGCGTCAAGCAGCTTGGCGCGGCCAGCGATGCCGGCATCGACTATTACCTCTCGGCCACCAAGCTGCTGCTGGAGCAGAGCCTGCTGCTCAACGGCACGCTGCGGCTGACCAAGGCCAACCAGATGGGACTGCTCGGTTTCGGCGGCGACCTCAACGACCGCTACCAGGCCATGGGCGAGTTCTCGGCGGCTTATCTGATCAACCGGAAGCTGGCGTTGGGCGTGGAATACCGCATGAAGCCGCGCAACCTGGCGGCCGACCACGAGAAGGATTATTACGATGCCTTCCTGGCCTGGTTCCCCAGCAAGAACCTGTCGATGACCCTGGCCTACGTGGCGCTGGGCGACATCACCGTCTACAACCCCAAGCGGCAACGCGGCGTCTATCTGTCGCTGCAGGCCGGTTTCTGAGCGCACGGGAGCCGCGATGAACAAGTTCAGAATGCAGCAAGCCGCGCTCGGACTGGCCCTGGCCTGTGCCCTCGGCCTGGCGCAGGCCCAGACCCGGACTCCGGCCACGCCCGATGACAGCCTGTTTCGCGCACTGGGCGGCTTGCCCGTGATCGAGCGGGTGGTGCAGGATTTCATGGACAACATGCTGGCGGATGCCCGCATCCGCCATACCTTCGACAATTCCAACGTCAAGCGCGTCAGGGAAAAGCTGGTGGAGCAGTTCTGCCAGCTCAGCGGCGGCGGTTGCGTCTATACCGGCGATCCCATGCGCGAAGTGCACCAGGGTCTCAAACTGAGCAATGCGGACTTCAATGCCTTGGTGGAAGATCTGCAATTGGCCATGGACAAGAATGGCATCCCGTCCCGCACCCAGAACCGCCTGCTGGCGTTGCTGGCACCCATGCAGCGCGAGACGGTCAGTCGATAGCAAAAAATATTTTGTGGCGGCGGGAATAAAGCAGGGCCGCCTTCCGTATACGTCGGCATGGGTATGGCACATCGCGCAACCCGACCACGAAAAGGAAACATCATGAGACTGCTCGCAACCTCCCTGCTGGCGCTGGCCTGCGCCTCGGTTTCTTTCACCGCCTCGGCCCAGAGCGCCGGTGTCAAGACCATGGACGGCATCCTGGTCGACGCCAGCGGCATGACCGTCTACACCTTCGACAAGGACACCGCCAACAGCGGCAAGAGCGTCTGCAACGGCCCCTGTGCCAAGCTGTGGCCGCCGGTCGCACCGATGGGCAAGCCGGCCGCGCCGTATTCCACGGTGACGCGCGACGATGGCAGCGCCCAACTGGCCTACCAGGGCAAGCCGCTGTACCTGTACGAGGCCGACAAGAAGCCGGGTGACCGTACCGGCGACAACTTCAAGGACGTCTGGCACGTCGTCAAGCCCTGATCGTCCTTCAGACCCTCCTGCCCGCCATGTTCGGACGTACCGCCAGGCTGCAGCGCCAGCAACGGGAACGTCAGGCCGACGAGCAAGCCATGCTCGCCTGCCTGCCGCGCCTGCGGCGGTACGCCCGCGCGCTGACGGGCGGGCGCGACAGTGCCGACGACCTGGTGCAGGACACCCTGGAGCGCGCCTGGCAGAAGCTCGACAGCTGGCAACGCGGCAGCGACATGCGGCCCTGGCTGTTTGCCATCATGCACAATCTGCACGCCGACCAGCGTCGCCAGCCGACGCTGGTCACGGTGGACCTGGAGCAGGCAGCAGACGCTGCGGCCCCGGCGTCGCTGGCCGAACACGGCTTGGCCCTGGATCTGGAAGCGGCCCTGCAGCTGCTGCCGGCGGAGCAGCGGGAAGTCCTGCTGCTGGTGGTGCTGGAAGAGATGCGTTATGAAGAAGTCGCGGCCACGCTGGGCATTCCGACCGGGACCGTGATGTCCCGCCTGTCGCGCGCCCGCGAGCGTCTGCGGCAATGGATGGAGGGACCCGGCGGGCAGGGTGAAGCCGCTGCGACCCTGAAGGTGGTGAAATGAAGACCCCGGCATTCCCCGAAGAAGATTTGCACGCTTACACCGACGGCCAGCTGCCGGCGGCGCGTGCCAGCGAGATGGCCGCCTGGCTGGAGCAAGACCCGGCACACGCCGGGGATCTGCACCGCGTGCGCGCCTGGCGCGCCCAGAACCGCGCCTTGCATGCCCATTACGACCCGGTCCTCGAAGAACCCCTGCCGCCGCGTCTGGCTGCAGCGGTGCTGGCCGGGGCGGGGGAGCCGCACCGCCGCCGCGATGAGGCAGGCGAGGGGGCGGCCAATGGCCGGTTCTGGTGGCGTTATGCGGCCATGCTGTTGCTCACGCTGGCGGGCGCTACGGGCGGCTGGCTGGCGCATGACCTGAGCGGCGGCGGCCGCGCCGGCACGCTGGCATCCGCGCCCGTGATGCTGGCGCGCCAGGCCGCGGTGGCCCATACCGTCTTCAGTGCCGACTTGCGGCGGCCGGTGGAAGTCGGGGCCGATCAGGAACAGGCGCTGGTGACCTGGCTGTCGCGCCGGCTGGGCGTGAACGTGCGCGCCCCCAAGCTGGCACCGCTGGGGTACGACCTGATCGGTGGCCGGCTGCTGCCGGGGCAGAGCGGTCCGGTGGCGCAGTTCATGTATCAGGATGCGGCCGGACAGCGGCTGACCCTGTATGTCTCGCACGACCAGGTGCAGAACAGCGAGACCGGCTTCCGCTTCGCTCAGGAAGGCAAGGTCAACGTCTTCTACTGGATCGATGGCCAGTTCGGTTATGCGCTGTCGGGCGGCGTTGCACGCGCTGAACTGTCGCGCATTGCCAGTTCGGTCTACGAGCAACTGGTGCCATTGCAGCCCGCGCCGTCACGCTGAGCGCCTTACGGCGGACCTTGTTCCGACTTGAGGTTTACACATGCAAAAGCGGGTAAGGACGGGGCAACTCCCGTCAAGACTGTCTGCTTGCCTGCCGCTAACACATTTACCCATGACGTAAAGCCTGATCAACCATGGTGGGGGGATGTGGAAACATGCGAGATCAGGCTCACGCCATGGTCCGGTTGCACTTCAGACAAGGAGTTTCATATGGAGCTAGCAACTATCGCCAGCGGTGCAGCAACGGCCTGGCTGGTCGACAAGGCGGCGCAGTCCGTCGGCATCGATCTGGGCAAGGTCGCCAAGGCGGCGGTGGATGATGTGGTAGGTGTCGCAACGACCGTGGCGCGCCTGCCGTCCAATGTCAACATTGGACGCATCATCAATACCATCGTCTAGGTGGCCAGGGCTTGCTGCCTTGGCGTTCGCTTGATCGCACCCTTCGGGGTGCGATTTTTTTTGTCATGATGGGCTCAAGATATTCGCAGCGAGACGTGTCGAGCTGAGTTGAAATACTGACAAATACTCAAAAATATTCTTGATTGATGTAAAGAAACAGCGTCCAATGCCGTAACCAAGGCACCGGGCGACGCATCCTGTTTCCCGGTATCCCCCAAAAGGAGAGCACCATGGATGTCAATCAAATCGCATCACTGGCCACTAGCATGGCGTCGGCGCAGACTTCGGATTCGGTCAACGTACTGATGCTGAAGAAAGCGCTCGACAGCCAGGCTTCTGCCGCCGTGGGCCTGTTGCAGGCATTGCCGCCGTTGCCGGCCAACCCGAACATCGGGCGCAACGTCAATACCACTGCCTGAACACCGTCCTCTTGAAATCGCAGTCCTTGCCGGACTGCGATTTTTTTTGTGCATCGTCGGATCGCCGCCTCTGCCCATTCTTCGGAAGAACAATAGATTGTGCGTTTAGGTAAATGCACAATCTATTGTTCTTGATTTCGTGCAGATGACCAATATAATGGTTATATGTAAAAAGAACCATTTAATTAGATCTTCTGATGACCAATCTGCAAGACATCGGTCGTCGCATCCGCACCGCGCGTAAAGCACGGGGGATGACGGCTGTCGCGCTGGCCGCGCTGGCCGGAATGCACCGCAACACCTTGCTGGCGCTGGAAACCGGGCGCGGCAACATCGAACTGGTCAAGCTGCTGGCCCTGTGCGAGGAGCTGGAGCTGGACCTGCTGCTGTTGCCGCGCCAAGCAGCGCCGCTGCGCGCCGCCGAGGCGCAAGGCGCTGGCAGCCAGACCGAACTGGGGGCGCGGCTGCAAGCGCTCATGGGCGAAGGAGGCGGGGCATGAGCATGCTGCGTTCCCTGCGCATCCGCCTCGGGCAGACCGAGGTCGGTTCCTTGTTCGCCCTGGATGACGGGCGCTGCTATTTCCGTTTCGATGACGCCTATGCCTTGCAGGGGGACGATCGTCCCGTCCTCTCGCAGCTTTATCTGGCCTCCACCGAAGAGCGTACCCGCGCCCAGTTGCTCGATCCCACGCTGGCGGCCAACCGGGGGGATGGCCGTGGCGGATTGCCTCCCTTCTTCCAGAATCTCCTGCCCGAAGGGCAGTTGCGCAAACACCTGATCCAGCGCGCCGGTCTCGCTCCGGACGATGAATTTGGCCTGCTGGCCTATTGCGGTCGCGATCTGCCGGGCGATGTCTCGGCACTGGCCGAAGAACTGGATGAACGCGGTCTCGGCCGCCTGCTGGGGCAGGGCCATGACAGCTACGAGATGAGTTCCGGCCAGTTGCCGGTACCCGGCGGGGAATCGCTCTCCGGCGTGCAGTCCAAGCTGGCGCTGGTGCGGGAGAGCGGCGGACGCTACGTCATGCGCTCCAAGGATAGCCAGGGCAGCCACTTCATCGCCAAGCTGCCGGCCACCGACTACCCCAACATGCCGCAGGTTGAGTTTGCCTCGCTGACCCTGGCCGCTGCCGCTGGCGTGCAGACTTGCCGGTTCAGCCTGGAGCCGTTGTCGGCCATCGGTGATCACCTGCCGTTCGGCCTGCGCAACGACGCCAGCCGTTTCCTGCTGGTGCAGCGCTTCGACCGCGACGCGCCCACGCCCACCGGACGCTTGCACATGGAGGATTTCGCCCAGGTCACCGGTACTGCGCCGGCGGCCAAGTATGTCGGTACCTACGCGGCCATCGGCGTGGTACTGCTGGAGCGCAGTACGCGCGGGGCCGAGGATGTCTACGAGTTGCTGCGGCGGATCAAGGTCAACGAGCTGCTCGGCAATTTCGATGCGCACCTGAAGAATTTCAGCCTGCTGTATTACACGCCCCAGCAGGCGACGCTGTCGCCGGCTTATGACATCGTGGCCTATGCGGCCTACGTGGGCGGCGATGGCCATGCGCTGGCCTTCGTGCCGGGACAGAAGGGCAAGCAATTGCTCACGCCCGCCATCCTGCGCCAGCTCGCCAACCTGTGGCGCCTGCCGGAGCCGCGATTGCAGGCGGTGCTGGTGGAGACGGTCGAGCGCGCCATGACGCAATGGCCTTCCCTGATCGAAAGCCTCCCCTTCACCGACGCCCAGCGCGGCAAGCTGCTGGCGCATCTGGAGGCCAATGCCAGCGTGGCCGCCTGGCGCCGCCGCGCCGCGCGCAGGAAGCCTGCCAGCGCGGAGGGCGCATGAGGCCCACGCCCACCCTGCCCATGCGCGAGGGCTTGTCGCCCAGCTACCTGTGGCTGCAACCGGGGCCTTGGCGCGACATGCTGTCCTTCCTGGCCGACCGCTTTACGGCCGTCCCCGAATCGATCTGGCGCGAGCGCCTGCTGCGGGGGGAAGTCCGCAACCAGCATGGTGAAGCATTGCGCCCGGAGTCGCCCTATCGCAGCGGCGATTGCATTTTCTACTACCGCGAATTACCCGAGGGTGAAGCGCGCATTCCGGTGGAAGAAAAAGTTCTGCATCTGGACGACCATTTGTTGGTAGCCGACAAACCGCATTTCCTGCCGGTGATCCCGACTGGTCGCTTCGTGCAGGAAACCCTGCTGGTGCGACTCAAGAAGGCCACCGGCCTGCAGGACCTGGTCCCCATCCACCGGCTGGACCGGGAGACGGCCGGGGTGATCGTCTTTTCGCATCAGCCGGCCAGCCGAGGCAAGTATCAGTCCATGTTCCAGCAACGGTCCATGTTCAAGGTCTATGAAGCGATTGCCCCGCTGCGGCCGGATCTGGCGTTGCCACGGGTGCACCGCAGCCGAGTGGAAGAGATCCCTGAACAGTTCTTTAAGATGTATGAGGCCGAAGGCGCGCCCAATTCTGAAACCCACATTTCCCTCCTCGAACAGCGGGGAGAACTGGGCCTCTACCAGCTGGAACCGGTCACCGGACGGCGTCACCAGTTGCGGGTGCACATGGCCTCGCTGGGCATTCCCATCCTCAACGATCTGTTCTATCCGCACGCCGTGCCCGTGGGCGTGGCCGATGATCTGGACAAGCCCCTCAAACTGCTGGCCCGTTCCCTGTTCTTCATCGATCCGCTCGATGGCAGCGAGCGGCATTTCGTCAGCCAGCGCAGCCTTTAGCCGGGACGTTAACGCGGGTCAGGCAGCCGATTTGAGCTGGTGCAGAGAAGCCACCAGATCAGCAAACCGTTGCCCCTGGATCATGATGTGCTGGCGCAGCACCTCGACGGTACGTTCCGGGTCGCCGGCGATGATGGCATCCACCACGGCCTGGTGTTCGTCATAGGACATCCTGAGACGATCCCGCACCCGCAACTGCAGGCGGCGATACGGCCGCAAGCGGCGGTGCAGGGCGCGCGCCTGCTCGGCCAGGAAGCCATTGTGGCTGCCGGCATAGATGTGGTCGTGGAAGGCTTCGTTCAGGTAAAAATAGGCATCCGGATCGCTGGCATCGCGCGCCGCCTGGCAGGCCTGGTGCGCCGCCAGCAGCTCGGCATGCTCGGCCGGCGTCATGCGGCGCGCGGCCAGGCGGCCGCACATGGCTTCGAATTCGGCCATCACTTCAAACATCTCGATCAATTGCTGCGGGCCGATCTCGGCCACGATGGCCCCCCGGCGCGGCCGCATCTCGACGATGCCCATCGAGGCCAGCTGGATCAGCGCTTCACGGATGGGCGTGCGCGAAACACCGAATTCCTCGGCCAGCGAGGTTTCATCCAGATGCTGGCCCGGCGCCAGCTTGCCGACGGCGATCAGCTCTTCAATCGATTCGCGCAGGGTTTCAGAACGGGTCTTTGGCGTGTCCATGGTGTGTTGCCTCTAAAACAAGCATTGTAAAGGGAAGGGCTTCCACAGGATTAATGCTTGACAATGTATGCGTTTAACCTGAAATTGTATACACGATGAGAGCATAAAAACACAGTAGTTCCATCAATTCCTGGAGGAGATACCAGCATGACCGCATTTACCCGTCGCCATTTCCTTGGCACCCTGGCCGCTGCACCGCTTGCCACCGCCATGCCCGCTGCTTGGGCGCAAACGGCCAGCCTGAAGATTTCTCACCAGTTTCCCGGTGGCACCCTGACAGAAGGCGACTTCCGAGACCGCCTGGTGCGCATGTTCGCCCAGCAAGTGAACGAAAAGACCAAAGGGGCCTTGAAGTTCGAGATCTATCCCGGCTCGTCCCTGATGAAGACCAATGCCCAGTTCTCCGCCCTGCGCAAGGGCGCGCTCGACATGTCGCTGGTACCGCTGAACTATGCAGGCGGCGAAGTCCCGGAAACCAACATCGGCCTCATGCCTGGCCTGGTGACCTCCTACCAGCAGGGCGCCGCCTGGAAGAATGCCGAAGTGGGCAAGGAACTGGCCCGCATCCTGGGCGAGAAAGGCGTAGTGATCGTCAGCTGGATCTGGCAGGCGGGCGGGGTAGCGTCGCGCGGCAAGCCCATCGTCGATCCGGCCGATGCCAAGGGCATGAAGGTGCGCGGCGGTTCACGCGAGATGGACCTGATCCTGAAGGAGGCGGGGGCCGCCGTGGTGACCCTGCCGTCCAATGAAATCTACGCCGCCATGCAGACCGGCGCGATGGATGCGGCGATGACGTCGTCGACTTCCTTCATGTCCTTCCGCCTGGAGGAGGTGGCCAAGTCCCTCACGACCGGCCGCGACAAGGCTTACTGGTACATGTTCGAGCCGCTGATGATGTCCAAGGCCGTCTTCGAACGCCTGCCCAAGGACCAGCAGGCCGTCATCATGTCCGTCGGTGCAGACATGGAACAGTTCGCCACCAAGGCTGCCCAGGCCGACGACATCGCCGTGGCCCAGGTCTACCAGAAGGCCGGTGCCAAGGTGGTTGACCTCAACGCCGAGGTCGTCAAGAAGTGGCAGGACATCGCCCGCAATACCGCCTGGAAGGACTTCGCGGCCCGCAATACCAACTGCGCCAAGCTGCTGGCCCTGGCGGAGAAGACCGTATGAGCCACGGCTTCGAGATGCCCGGCGCGGCGGCCACGCGCCCGGCCGTGCCGGCCAGCGCCCCGGTGGCCTGGCTGTCGGCCTTCCTGCAGGGCTACCATCGCGTGGCCGTGTTCCTGGGAATGATTGCGCTGCTGGTGACCTCCTGCATCCTCACCTATTCGGTGGTGGTGCGTTACTTCTTCCATCAGCCTACCGACTGGCAGGATGAAGCCTCGGTCTTCATGCTGGTTGGCGTGATCTTCCTGTGCTCGGCTTATGTGCAGTCGCTGCGCGGGCACATCGGCATCGAGGCGCTGGCGGGCTTGCTCTCGCCGCTGGCCAACAAGGTGCGCATGTTCATCGTGGATGTGGTGTCCTTCCTGTTCTGCGCTTTCTTCACCTGGAAGTCGTGGACCCTGTTCCATGAAGCCTGGGTGGAGGGGCAGACCACGTCGTCCACCTTTGCGCCGCCGCTGTGGATTCCGTATTCCCTGATGGCGCTGGGCATGAGCATGCTGACGCTGCAATTGCTGGTGCAGGTGCTCACGCGCATCACCGGCACCGTGCCTGCTGCAACGTCCGGAGGTGCGCAATGAGTCCGCTGACCCTGGGTGTGCTCTATGGCGTGGTCACCATCCTGGTGATGTGTTCGGGCATGCCGATTGCCTTTGCGCTGGGCGTGGTGGCGACCGGTTTCATGTATTTCTTCATGCCGGAATCGTCGCTGGATACCATCACGCAAAACGTTTATGAAGAAATCGCTTCCATCACGCTGCTGTCGATTCCGCTCTTCATTTTGAAGGGGGCGGCCATCGGCAAATCTCCTGCGGGCAAGGACTTGTATTCGGCCATCCACGCCTGGCTGAACAAGGTGCCGGGCGGGCTGGGCATTGCCAACGTGTTTGCCTGCGCGCTGTTTGCCGCCATGGCCGGTTCGTCGCCGGCGACCTGCTCGGCCATCGGCTCGGCGGGCATTCCCGAGATGCGCCGTCGTGGCTATTCACCGGGGTTTGCCGCGGGCATCATCGCCGCCGGCGGCACCTTGGGCATCCTGCTGCCGCCGTCGATCACCATGATCCTGTATGCCGTGGCCGCCGAGCAGTCGCTGGGACGCCTGTTCCTGGCCGGTATCGGGCCGGGCGTGCTGCTGGTGATCCTGTTCGCGGGCTATGCGGTCTTCCGGGCGCGCAAGGAATACAAGCTGGCGCATGCCGTCTACACCGCCGGTGGGGCCAAGTCGGCCTATCTGGATGACGAACATTTCACGCTGGCCCAGAAAGTGGAAATGCTGCCGCGCGTACTGCCTTTCCTGATCTTGCTGATCGGGGTGATGGTGGCGCTCTATGGCGGCCTGGCCACGCCTTCCGAAACCGCTGGCCTGGGCGCGCTGCTGGCGCTGGTGCTGATCGCGGTGGTCTATCGCATCTACAAGCCCAAAGAGATCGCACCCTTCCTCAGTTCCACCATCAAGGAATCGGGGATGCTGCTGCTCATCATCGGCATGTCGCTGCTGTATTCCTACGTGATGAGCTACCTGCACATCAGCCAGTCGGCAGCGCAATGGGTGGTCGACCTGCATCTGTCGAAGTGGCTGCTGCTGGCCGTGATACTGGGCATGGTGATCGTGCTGGGCTTCTTCCTGCCGCCGGTGTCGATCATCCTCATGACCGCGCCCATCATCCTGCCGCCGCTCAAGGCCGCCGGTTTCGACCTGATCTGGTTCGGCATCGTCATGACGGTGGTCATGGAGATGGGCCTGATTCACCCGCCGGTGGGGCTGAATCTGTTCGTGATCAAGAACATCGCACCCGATATCGCGCTGGGCGATGTCATCAAGGGTACGATTCCTTTCCTGGCGCTGATGTTTCTCGCGGTCCTGCTCTTGTGCATGTTCCCGGGCATCGCGACCGTATTGCCTGATTTGTTGATGGGAGCCAAGTAAATGAGTAGTAGCGAACGCGTGTGGGATGCGCGCCAGAAGAACCGTGAACAGCGGCTGGCGCGCGCCACCGCCGCATTGGGTAGCCAGTTGCAGGGCAAGATCGCGCCTGCGGACAAGCTGGCGGACCTGCTCTATGCGGTGCTGGAAAACGGCGACCGGGTCTGTGTCGAGGGCAACAACCAGAAACAGGCCGATTTCCTGGCCAAGGGCCTGGCGGCGCTCGATCCGGCGCGGGTCAACGGCTTGCACATGCTGTTCTCGGTGCTGGCCTTGCCGGAACATCTGGACGTGTTCGAGAAGGGCATCGCCGACCGGCTCGATTTTTCCTTCTCCGGTCCGCAGGCCGGCCGCCTGGCCAAGCTGGCCTCGGCCGGCAAGCTCAACATCGGTGCCATCCATACTTACCTGGAGCTGTTTGGCCGCTACTTCGTCGACCTGACGCCGCGCGTGGCGCTGGTGGCCGCCCAGGCGGCCGACCGCCACGGCAATCTCTATACCGGGCCCAATACGGAAGATACGCCCGCCATTGTCGAAGCGACGGCCTTCTCCAGCGGCATCGTCATTGCGCAGGTGAACGAAATCGTCGATGAGCTGCCGCGCGTGGACATCCCGGCCGACTGGGTGAGCTTTGCCATCAAGGCCCCCACGCCGCATTACATCGAACCGCTCTTCACGCGCGACCCGGCGCAGATTTCCGAGATCCAGGTGCTCATGGCGATGATGGCTATCAAGGGCATCTATGCCGAATACGGCGTGCAGCGCCTGAATCACGGCATCGGTTTCGATACCGCCGCCATCGAGCTGATCCTGCCGACCTACGCCGAATCGCTGGGCCTGCGCGGCAAGATCTGCAAGCACTGGGCGCTCAATCCACATCCGGCGCTCATACCTGCCATCGAGGCCGGGTTTGTGGAGTCCGTGCACTCCTTCGGCTCCGAGCTGGGCATGGAAGATTACATTCGCGCACGGCCCGATGTCTTCTTCGTCGGACCCGATGGCTCCATGCGCAGCAACCGCGCCTTCTCGCAGACGGCCGGCCACTATGGCTGTGACATGTTCATCGGATCGACCTTGCAGATCGACTTGCAGGGCAATTCCTCCACGGCCACGCTGGGCCGCATCGCCGGCTTTGGCGGTGCCCCCAACATGGGCGCGGATGCGCGCGGACGCCGCCATGCCAGCGAAGCCTGGCTCAAGGCCGGCCAGCAGGCACGTGCCGGACGCAATACCATTCCGCGCGGCCAGAAGCTGGTGGTGCAGACGGTGGAGACCTTCCGCGAGCACATGCAGCCGGCCTTCGTCGAGAAGCTGGACGCGTGGCAGCTGGGCGAGCAGGCCAAGATGCCGATTCCGCCCGTGATGATCTATGGCGACGATGTCACCCACATTCTCACCGAAGAGGGCATCGCCAACCTGCTGCTGTGCCGTACCGAAGAGGAGCGCGAGCAGGCCATCCGTGGCGTGGCCGGTTATACGGCGGTCGGCATGGGTCGCGACAAGCGCATGGTGGAAAACCTGCGCGACCGTGGCATCATCCGCCGCGCCGAAGACCTGGGCATCGACAAGCGCATGGCCACCCGCGACCTGCTGGCGGCCAAGAACATGAAGGACCTGGTGCGGGCTTCCGGCGGGCTGTACAACCCGCCCAAGCGCTTCCGCAACTGGTGATTTTCCCGCAATGAAAGCGACATTATGGAAACTTTGACTTTTCGCTTCGAGCACGGCCAGCGCCGCCTCAAGGCCACGCCTGAACTGGTCGGCGTGGTCAGCTCGGGCAACCTGGAGGTACTGATCGAGCATGCGGCCCTCAATGGTGCCTGCGCCATCGAGGTCAAGACCGCCGCGCGCGGCTTCGGCACCATCTGGGAAGCGGTGATGGCCGACTTCCAGCAACGCTGGCAACTGGCCGATACCCGCATCTCCATCAACGACATGGGCGCGACGCCGGCCGTGGTCAGCCTGCGCCTGGACCAGGCCGTGGAAGCCATGGTGGAGGAGGGCGCATGAGTGCGAGCTATCTGGAAGCCACGGCGCGCGAGCGCATCCTGGCGGTGCTGGATGCGGGCAGTTTCAAGGAACTGCTGCCGCCCGCGCAGCGTGTGGTGAGTCCGCATCTGGGCCAGCTCGATGCGCCGGTCTCTTTCGACGATGGCGTCATCATCGGCGAAGGCCTGCTGGGTGGAAGCGCCGTGATGGCCGCCGCGCAGGAAGGCGGATTCATGGGCGGGGCGGTGGGCGAGGTGCACGGTGCCAAGCTGGTGGGCCTGCTCAAGCGCGCCATGGCCAGGCAGGCCGCAGGCGTGATCCTGCTGCTGGAAACCGGCGGCGTGCGCCTGCATGAAGCCAATGCGGGGCTCATCGCCGTCTCCGAAGTGATGCGCGCAGTGCTGGAGGCGCGTGCCGCCGGCATCCCGGTGATCGTGCTGGTTGGCGGCGCCAATGGCTGCTTCGGCGGCATGGGCATCGTGGCGCGCTGTGCCAATACCGTCATCATGTCCGAGGAAGGGCGGCTGGCCATGTCCGGTCCCGAAGTGATCGAAACCGCCAATGGCGTCGAAGAATTCGATTCGCGCGACCGCGCCCTGGTCTGGCGAACGACCGGCGGCAAGCATCGCTACCTGATCGGCGATTGCCAGCAACTGGTGAGCGATGACATTGACGCCTTCCGCACGGCAGCCATCGCCGCGTTGTCCGCCGTCAGCGATGCGAAGCTCACGCTGTCCGGGCTGGAGGCCGAGCAGGAGATGCTGCGCCGTCGCATCGCCACTTTCGGCCATGCCGAGGACCCGATGGATATCTGGGCCGAGCTGGGCGTGGCCCGACCGGAAACGGTACCGATGCTGGAAGCCGCTGCTTTCACCGCCATGGCCGAGCGCCTGCGCATCGTTTCCAAGGCCTGAGAGGAATTCATGAACCAGACTGTTACTCAACCCCAGGTCGACTGGCGCGCACTGGCGCAGGACTTGTTCCCGCAAGGCCACGCGATCACCGAGCAGGATCATTTTCTCTCCGGCACGGCGCAGGTGGATGGCCGTACCGTCACCGTGGTCGGTACCACCGGGCACACGCCCATCGGCATCGAAATTGCGCTGGCCCAGGCCAGTGCAATCCTGCAGACGGTGCGTGAACATCCCGGCCGGCCCATCGTGATCCTGGTCGATACCCAGGGCCAGCGCCTGCGCCACCGCGATGAAATGCTGGGCATCAACAGCTACATGGCGCATCTGGGCAAATGCGTGGAACTGGCGCGCCGTCAGGGCCATCGCGTGGTCGGCCTGGTGTATGACCAGGCGCTGTCGGGCGGCTTCATCACCAGCGGCCTGATCGCCGATGCCTGCTATGCCTTGCCGGAGGCGACCATTCGCGTGATGGGCCTGCCAGCGATGGCACGCATTACCAAGGTGCCGGAAGAACGGCTGACCGAGCTGGCCAAGAGCAATCCGGTGTTTGCCCCCGGACCTGAAAATTATTTACGCATGGGCGGCGTTGCTGAGATCTGGAATGACGACCTCGCCAAGGCGCTGGCCGATGCGCTGGCCCAGGATCGCAGTGCCGACACCCGTGCGGCCACGGGTCTCGAACGGGGCGGGCGCAAGTGGGCGCAACGCGTCATCGATGCGGTCGCCAACGATACGCCCTTGAACGGATGAGTATGCCGTCCGCGTCCGCTCTGGCCGACTCGCGTCATCACCTGCTCTGGCTGAGCGAGGCGGGCTGGTCGCGCCTGCTGGCCGGTGGCAGTGATGCACGCCAGCAGGCCACGCTACAGCACTGGCAGCGCATGCGCTGGCCGCTGATCGTGCGTCGCCGCGACGTGGAGGCCAAGGACGAAGAGATCTGTGTCGGCATCGCCTTGCCGCCCGATGCGCAGGGCAACAAGCCGCGCATTGCGCTGCGGGTGAGGGCCGATGAAGTGGCATCAAGCCGCGCGCCTTTCCTGCTGCGCGACATCGTCGCTGCGCGTCTGGCCGGTCTGCCGGCCGCGTGGCAGGCTGGGCTGGCGGAGTTGCAGGAGCACATGGAGCGCGCCGGTATTGCTCTCTCTGTATTCGGTTCTCTGGCTTGGCAGGCGGTGACGGCGCAAGTCTATCTGCGCAGCAGTTCCGACATCGACCTGCTGTTCCAGCCGCGCAGCCAGGCCCAGCTGGAAGCAGGCGTGAGGCTGCTGGCCTGGCAGGCGATGTTCCTGCCGCTGGATGGAGAAATCGTGTTTCCTGACGGGGCCGCCGTGTCGTGGAAGGAATGGCGACAGGTCGCGGTGCTGGGCAGCCATCCCGAAGGCCAGGTGCTGGTCAAGCGGCCAGCCAGCGTAGCGCTCGAACGCGTGGGCGCACTGCGCGCCAGCCTGCCGCAGGAGCAGACATGCGCCGCCTGATGCAGCATCCCGATACGCTGACCCCGCCGCTGCACCATACGCAGAAGCGCCGCGCCGCCCGCGAGAACCTGGCGTTCTGCCGCCAGCTCGCGCGCCTGGCGGTGCGCAGCCTGTACCAGGAACTGGTGCTCTATCCCAAGCCCGGCCTGGTCTCGCGCGTGGACAATGGCAGCCACACCGACATGACGGCCGAGACTTTCCTGCGCAGTCTGTTTGCGCTGCGCCATTACTTTTTCCAGATCGCCGCCGCAGGCCTCGACGGCGCGTCTTTCCGCACCCTGCAGACGCTGGCGATTCGCGCCGAAGAGCGCATGTTGCGCGCCACCGGCGGCATCAACACGCATCGCGGCGCGATCTTTGCGCTGGGCATGCTGTGCGCGGCCATGGGATATGCGCGCAGCCGTCACATGCCCATGCAACCGGCCACCCTCCGCGCCACCTTGCTGATCCAGTGGGGCGATGCACTGGCCCGCCATAGCGCGGCAGCGATGCCGTGCGGCCAACACAGCCATGGCCAGCGCGTGGCCGCCGAGCATGCCGTGGGCGGGGCGCGAGAGGAGGGCGCGCTGGGCTTCCCGGCAGTGTTCGAGGTGGCCTTGCCGCAATTGCAGGCCACGCTGGCGGCCGGACGCGAGCTGTATCAAGCCCGTATCGATGCGCTCTTTGCGCTGATGGCGCATCTCAGCGATACCAATGTCTACCATCGCGGCGGGGCCGAGGGCGCTGCCCTGGTTCGCAGTCGCAGTGCGGCCTTCCTGGCGGCGGGCGGTACTGCGCTTGCCGATTGGGAAGCGCGTGCGCTGGACTGCCATCGCGAGTTCGTCACCCGCCGCCTGTCGCCGGGCGGCGCGGCCGATCTGCTGGCGGCGGCTTGCCTGGTCCATGAGGTTTGCAACTTATGAGTCTGCGCCTGGCTATTCTGTGTCCGGGGCAGGGCGCGCAGCATGCGGGCATGTTCGATCTGCTGCGCGAGGATCCCGTGGCCAGCGCTTTCCTGACGCAAAGCGATCTGTCGTCGCATCTGCAAGCGCCGGTGGAAACGGTGCTCAACGATCCTGCGCAGCTGTACGCCAATCGCAACGCCCAACCGCTGATCGTCGCGGCGCAACTCGCCGCATGGCAAGCATTGCGGGAGCCGTTGTCAGCCTTCGCGGGTGCGCCTTTGGTGGTGGCGGGTTACAGCGTGGGCGAACTGGCCGCCTATGCGGTGGCCGGGGTCCTCGATCCCGCGCAATCCGTCGCACTGGCCGCACGGCGCGCTGCAGCGATGACCGAGGCCGCCAGCGTGCAACCGGAACAAGGCTTGATGGCCATTGGTGGACTGCCGCTTGCCGTGGCGCAGGAATGCCTGGCGCGGCATGGTGGTTACGTGGCTATCGTCACCGGTGAAGACACGCTCATCGGCGGTGGTAGCGGGAAAGCCCTGCAAGCCGCCGCGGATGAGCTTGCAACCGCCGGTGCGCGGACTTCAACGTTGCCCGTCGGACTGGCCTCGCACACCCCGTTGATGCAGGCGGCCACGGACTTGTTTGCGGCAGAGCTTGCCGCACTCCAGCTGCGCTCGCCCGGTCCGGCCTTGCTGGCGGGTGTCACCGGGCAGGCGATTGCCGACGCAGCGCAGGCGCGGACACTGCTGGTGCGACAGCTGGTCGCGCCCATCCAGTGGGCCGGCTGCATGGATGCCATGGCTGAGCGTGGCGTGACGGTCGCGTTGGAACTGGGGCCTGGCGCGGCACTATCGCGCATGCTGCGCGAGCGCCATCCGCAGATGGCCTGCCGTTCGCTGGCGGACTTCCGCAGCCTCTCGGGCGCGCTGGCATGGCTGCGTCGGCAGACTGACTGAATCGGCGCGCGGTCCGCCCTCGGCTGGCTTCTGCGCCATGCTGGTGCTATCGTGAAATGAAGAATTCTTCCATTGTCCATGCGCCTGTCGGATCCGGCTGACAGCGCAACCCGCTTTGTGCAGTTCAGTCCATCGCGGCGGCGAACCAATGACCGAACCCTCAGTCGCATCTTGAAGCAGTGCCCATGTTCAACCCGACCAGGAGGCCCCAAGATGAAAGTCGATGTGTACAAGCGCCCGGACGGCGACGGTTTGTTTTCCTACCTCGTCCTGCCCCACGAAAAGCCGATGCCGGAAGAGGTGACCAATACCGACTGGCAGCTCCACGAGCAAAACGTGGACTTTGAGCGCGACGGGAAGCGGCATTTCACGCTGGAGCCGGAAGATGCCTTCATGCAGATCGGCGAGAAAGGCTACGCCATCACCCATCTGGACCAACGCAGCGGCGACGGCGCGGCCTGAGACCCCAGGCTATCGGCCCATCCGCAGAGGAGATCATCATGCCCACTGAACAAGTAGGCGATTACGAAGTGGAATACGCTGGCGTGCGCCTCATCGGCGGCGACGAATGGGTGGCCCAGGTGGCCATCTTCGGCCATTCCACCAATCCCATGCACCGCAACCCGGTGTTCCCGGTGCAGCGCGTGCTGCCCGACCAGACCTTCGCCGATGAAAAGGCGGCCGAGGAGGGCGCGCGCCAGGCTGCGCATGAGCTGCTGGAGAAGCAGACAGCGCGGCATTGACCGCCGTTTCCCACTAAAGAAGCCCGATCCGCCTGTTGGCGCATCGGGTTTCTTCGCATTGATTGGACGCTGATGGCATGGAATTCGCATGCTGACGGCAGCGGCTGATGAGTGGCAGGCTGCTCACTCTGCTGTTTCGCAATAAAATGGCGTTGATTGCATTTTCCTTCACGTCTTCCTTTTCCTCGTCCGGCCAGGTCCCCCTCATGAAACCGCCTCTGCTCGTCCTGATTCACCTTTCCGAAGAAAGCACTGCCACCATCGCCGCCCACTACGACATCCTTTACGCGCCGGATCGCCAGCGCCGTGACGCGATGATCGCCGGCCCGGCCAAAAAGGTGGCGGTGGTGCTGACCAACGGCTCCACCGGCCTGACTGCCGACGAAATGCGCGCCTTGCCGCATCTGCAGCTGGTGTGTGCCCTGGGCGCCGGCTTTGAAAACATCGATGCCGCCCACGCCAAGGCGCATGGCATCGAGATCGCCACCGGTGCCGGTACCAACGAGGACTGCGTGGCCGACCATACGCTGGGCCTGCTGCTGGCCATCCTGCGCAACATCCCGGTGCTGGACCGCTACACCCGCGACGGCGGCTGGCGCGAGACCATCCCCCTGCAACCGCAGCTGGCGGGCAAGCGGGTAGGCATCGTCGGCATGGGCAATATCGGCAAGAAGATCGCCCGCCGCGCCGCTGCCTTCGATGCCGAGATCGCCTACTGCAACCGCAAGAAGCGTGATGACGTCGATTTCCACTACTTTCCGGACGTGGCCCAACTGGCCGGCTGGGCCGACTGCCTGATCGTGGCAGCGCCCGGCGGCGCCCAGACCCATCACCTCATCAATGCACGCGTGCTGGAAGAACTCGGTCCCAAGGGCTACCTGGTCAACATCGGCCGTGGCAGTATCGTCGATACCGAGGCCTTGGCCGCGGCCCTGTCGGCCGGCCGCCTGGCCGGTGCCGGGCTGGATGTCTACGAAGGCGAGCCCAAGCCGCCTGCGGCCCTGATCGGCCTGCCCAATGTGGTCCTGACGCCGCACATCGCCGGCTGGTCGCCGGAAGCCATCAGTGCTTCCGTGCGCCAGTTCCTGCGCAATTGCGAGGAGCATTTCGCGGCAGCCGAGCCGGTGGTGCGGGCCTGAGCGGGCGGCTGCGCGACAGCTGACGCGAGTTTTTTTTGCCATAGCCGGGCTGGCTGGCCGATAATGTCGGCCGCGGCCGGGGTGCTTTCCTCCACGAGAGCGTCCTGGCCGGTCGCCTGCGCGCGCTCGGGGGAGCGTGCCGGCGCACGGCACCCCGGTGTCATTTCATTCCAAGATCAACCCATCGCCATCACACTACAGAGAGAGCCACGCACCATGGATCTGCCATCTCACCAACTCACCATGACGGTCCTGATGACCCCGGACATGGCCAACTTCGCCGGCAACGTGCACGGGGGCACCATCCTCAAGCTGCTTGACCAGGTGGCCTATGCCTGCGGCAGCCGCTATGCCGGCCAGTACGTGGTGACCCTGTCGGTGGACCAGGTGATGTTCCGCCAGCCCATCCACGTGGGCGAGCTGGTGACCTTCCTGGCCAGCGTCAACCATACCGGCAAGTCGTCCATGGAAATCGGCATCAAGGTGGTGGCCGAGAACATCCGCACCCAGGAAACGCGCCACGTCAACAGCTGCTTCTTCACCATGGTGGCCGTGGACGACCAGCGCAAGCCGATCCCGGTGCCGCCGCTGCGACCCTTCTCGCAAGAAGAAAAGCGCCGCTTTGACGCCGCCGTGATCCGCAAGTCGCTGCGCCAGGAACTGGCGCGCCGCTACGAGGAAGTCAAGCCCGGCACGGACAAGGCCAACTGAGCTTTCCGGATCGCGCAATGAAAAAGGGGATGAGCCTGTGCTCATCCCCTTTTTTGATTCCCGCCGGACTGGCGCTCAGTCCAGATGCACCACCACCGAGCCAAGCACGCCCAGCTCGGCCAGCACAGTCTGTCCTGCCCGCACCGGCATGGGCACGATGGTGGAGCCGGTGGCAACCAGCTGTCCGGCCGCCAGTGTCAGGCCGTACTCGCGCAATTCATTGGCCAGCCAGGTCAGCGCCACGCGCGGATCGCCCAGCACCTGGGCACCACTGCCGGTGCGCCTTTCACCGCCTTCGATGGTGGCCGAGGTCGCCAGCGCGGCCAGGTCCAGGCTGCGCCAGTCGATGCTGGCCGGTGCGCCCAGCACGAACTGGTCGGCACAGCTGTTGTCGGCGATCAGCTGCGCTGCGCCCACTTCGCGGAACAGGTCATACCGGGTATCGGGGATCTCGATGGCCGGATGTACCGTGGCCACGGCCGCCATCACTTCTTCCTGCGTGTAAGGCGTATTGCGTGGCGCGAGCGTGCTGCCCATGCGGAAGGCCACTTCCACTTCGGCCACGCGCATCAGGTTGTCGCCCAGCGTGATGCGGGCACCGCTGCGGTGAATGCGCTCGGCCAGCAGGCGGCCAGCCAGCGGTGCATCGACCTTGAGCAATTGCTGTCCGCCGGGACCGGTGGCGGCGTTCTTCCAGCCGGCCAGCGGCGCGAAGCTGCGCGCTTCCAGGCGGCGCTGGATGTCATAGGCCTGACGCCGGTCCCCCGGCTGCAGATGCGCCGGCAATTGCGGGATGCGGCGGTTGTGCGCCCAGCAGTCCCACAGCAGGTCGGCGGCTTCCTGGCATTGTGAATCGGTCAGCACGGCGGTCTCCCCAATATGAAGGCTTGTGTTCAGACGCTCAAGGGGCCCAGTGCGCCGATGGCGATGGTCAGCAGGCCCAGGCACAGGTTGATGCCTACCAGCATGCGCACCTGGCGCAGGGCGCGCGAGGCGCGGTCCCAGTCTTGCTGGGCGGCCGCCAGCTTGAGGCGGCGGAAGGGGGCGAAGAAGATGTGGGCGAAGATCAGCATCATCACGATACCGATGCCGGTCATGGCGTGGACATAAGGCGGCAGCTTGGCAGCGCCAGCGCCCATCACGGCCATCATGTGCAGGCCGCTGCCCAGCACCAGTGCGATGGCGACCCAGACCCAGATGAAGAAATTGGCCAGCACGGCGGCCATCAGGCTCAGCCGCTGCTCCGGATGCAGCACGCCCAGCGCGGGGCGCAGGGCCATGTGGGCGAAGAACATGCCGCCGACCCAGATCGTCAGGCCCAGCAGATGGAAGAATTTGGCAAACAGCATGGCGCTCCCGTCAGAAAAGTTCATATGCGTCCGTGGCGCATTGTCGCATGAGTGGGAACACGGCGTATCGTCAGCCGGGCGAAACCGCCAGCTTGTGGTAATGTCTTGCAGAAACTTCATCACTAATACTACTCATCGGGCGCTTCTTTGCGCCGCCATCCGGGGGGACGGTCACACCATGTCGAACACTAGCTTCAGCGGCACCACGCTCAGTGCCATCTTCTTCTATCCGATCAAATCCTGCGGCGCGCTCTCCCTGAGCCGCGCCGAGATCAGTCCGCTGGGCCTGGCGCTGGACCGCCACTGGATGCTGGTGGACCGCCAAGGCCAGTTCCTGACCCAGCGCACGCATCCGGCGATGGCCTGCATCACGCCCGCTTTCGAGGGCGATGCCCTGGTTCTGCGTGCGCCCGGCATGCCCGCGCTGCAGCTGGCCGCCGCCGGCCAGGATGGTGCCACGCTCGCCGTCAAGGTCTGGGACAGCCGGGTTGAAGCGCTCGACCAGGGTGAGCAGGCGCGCGAGTGGTTCTCCGCCTACCTGCAGGATGACGCCCGCCTGGTGCGCTTCAATCCGGCCGTCAAGCGCGCCTGCAGTACCCGCTGGACCGGCGAGCATCGGGCCACGACGCAGTTTTCGGATGGCTATCCGCTGCTGGTGATCGGCCAGGCCTCGCTGGATGACCTCAACGCCCGGCTCGCCGCCAAGGGCGCACCGGCCTTGCCCATGGATCGCTTCCGTCCTAACCTGGTGATCGCCGGTTGGGAGGCCTATGAAGAAGACTTCATCGATACCGTGCGCCTGGGCAGTGAAGACCGTCCGGTACAACTGAAGCTGGTGAAGCCTTGTGCAAGATGTCCCATCCCCGGCATCGACCAGCGCAGCGGCCAGCGCGATCCGCAGTGGCCCAATGAACCCATGGACACGCTGGCCACCTATCGTGCCAATGCCAGGGTGAATGGCGGTCTCACCTTCGGCCAGAACGCCATCGTGATCGGCGGGGAGGGCGGCGTGATCGAGGTCGGCCAGGCCTGCGAGTGGGAACTGAATTTCTGAGTGTCCCGCCGGGTAGCCCCGTCAATCTCAATCCAGACTCAAGCCATCTCGGCAGTACCGCAGCAAGGAACAAGATGATCAAGGCATTGCGACAATCCCTCCTGCTCACCCTGGCTCTGGCGGGCGCGGGGTGCATTTTTGCCAGCGGCAGCGCTGGGGCCCAGGCACGTACCGTGCTGATCGGCCTGGCCGCGCCCATGAGCGGCCCGTCCGGCAGCACGGGCGTGAGCCTGGAACGCGCCGCCCAACTGGCGGTGGACGACCTCAACAACAGCAAGCCCGTCATCGCCGGCGAGCCGGTGCTGTTCAAGCTGCTGCCGCAGGACGACCGGGCCGATCCGCGCACGGGCGAGCTGATCGCCGATTACTTCGTCAAGAGCAAGGTGGCCGCCGTAGTCGGTCACTGGAACAGTGGCGTGGGCATCCCCGCCGCACGCATCTATGCCGCGGCAGGCATTCCGCACGTGGCCCCCGCCGTAACGGCCCCGGCTTACACGCAGCAGGGCGACGCCAGTGCCTTCCGCATCGTGCCGCACGACGGCGAGGGCGCGCGCCTGACCGCCGACTATGTCGTCCGCGAGCTGAAAGGCGTCAACGTCGCCGTGATCGATGACAGCACGGTGTTTGGCTCCACTTACGCCGACGAATTCGTCAAGTCGCTGACGGCCTTGCAGGGCAGGGTCACGGGACGCTATGCGGTGAGCAGCAAGACCTCCGACTTCAACAGCGTCCTGCGCAGCATCCGCGACAGCCATCCCGACGTGGTCTTCTTCGCCGGACTCGATGCCCAGGCCGCGCAACTGGTACAGGACCTGCGGCGGTTGCAGATCCGCGCGCCGCTGGTGGGGATCGGCGGACTGGTGGGGCCGACCTTTCTCAAGCTGGCCGGTGCCGCCGGGGAGGGGGTGAGCGTGGTGGAACCGGGACTGCCTTCCTACAAGGGCCCGCAGTGGAGCCATTTCGAACAAGCCTGGAAGGCGCGTTATCAGGACGAGATCTATCTCTATGCGCCCTTTGCCTATGATGCCGTGCGCGTGATCGCGGCCGCCATGCGCGAGGCCGATTCGGTGGAGCCGGCCAAGGTCACGGCCAGTCTGCACCGGATTCGATACAAGGGGATTTCCGGCACGATCGCCTTCGATGCCCAAGGCAACTTGCGCGATCCCGTATTCACCTTGTATCGCGTCAGTGGCGGACGGTGGCGCGTCGTGCGCAGCATCGGCAATCCGGACAGGAGTTGAGGGCGATCGAAGAATTCGAAGAACATTGTCGCTGCCAAAAACAATGACGCCCGGATGAACCGGGCGGCATTGCTGTTTGCGAAGAGCAGGGGGTGGCTTACTTCTTGGGACGTCCCACCTTCAGCGGGGTCAGGTTGCCGAGGATGTCCTTCAGTTCGTTGATCTTGAGGTTCTTGATCAGCGACACGCCGATACGCAGCAGGTCGCTCTTCTTGATCTCGACACCGGACTTCAGGCAGGTCTTCTTGACCTGGGCCAGCACGGCGTACTCGTTCTCGGGCATGGTGAAGCTGTCGCGCACTTGCTTGACCTTCTTGGCCTTGGGGGCTTTCTCGACTTTTTCTACCTTCTCGGCCTTGACCGGCTTGTCGGCCTTTTCAGGCTTGGCGACTTTCTCGATCTTCTTTTCGGCCTTGGGGGCTGCCGGTGCAGCTGCTGCAGCGGCCGGCTTGGCGGCTGCGCGGGTGGCGGGCTTGACGGCTGGTTTCTTCACCGCGGCGGGCTTGGGGGCTGCCGGCTTGGCGACAGGTTTCTTGGTTTCGGTTGCTGCTGCTGCGGCTTGAACTCTGGTGGCCATGAACGCTCCTCTGAAAATTGATATAAACAATATATATTTTTTGCGCCTTTGCCGCAACATTCCTGCCGCCTGGCAACGATTTCATCGTCGTATTTCGATGTTGCAAACGTTTTCAGGGGTGCGGTGACCACAGCATACGCGCCTGGCCGTATTGCGGCGAATTACTTGTCCCGGGCGAAATGAACTTCTCCAGATTCATGGCCGCGATGCTAGCAAGTCCAGGTTAAAACTCTGTGACAAAGGTCAAAACAATTTATACGAAGCGCAAAGCCACAAAAAAAAGCAGCCCGGCCTTGCGGACGGACTGCAATCAACAACGCTCTCTACCGGGGACTTACATGATGCTGTTGGCGACGGCTGGCAACTTATCGCTGGAGACCGGTGTGCTGCCAGGCTGGTTGCCGGCAGCAGTCTTCAGTGGGGTCACGGTGGCCGGGCCCTTGTGCTGGGCGGCCTGCGCCAGATCGTTCTGGCTGGTGAATTCCTGCAGGAACTGGGCGAAGCCGGTGCCGACTTCCTTGTGCTTGAAGCCCATGGCGACGGCTGCCTTCAGGTAGCCCAGCTTGGAGCCGCAGTCGAAACGCTGGCCTTCGTAGCGATAGGCCAGGATCTGTTCCTGTTCCAGCAGGGCAGAGATGGCATCGGTCAGCTGGATTTCGCCACCGGCACCGGTGCCGATGTTTTCCAGGCGCTCGAAGATGGCCGGGGTCAGCACATAGCGGCCCACGACGGCGAGGGTCGACGGTGCGTCTTCCGGCGACGGCTTTTCGACGATGCCGCTCAGCAGCTCGGTACGCTCGCCGTGTGCAGTGCCGCTGACGATGCCGTACTGGCGGGTTTCCGGACGCGGTACGTCCTGCACGGCCAGCAGGCTCTTGCCTTCACGTTCGTACAGTTCGGTCATCTGTGCCATCACGTTTTTCTGGCCGGGAGCGGCATCCATGAAATCGTCAGCCAGCAGCACGGCGAAGGGCTCGTCACCCACCAGCGGCTTGGCCAGCAGCACGGCGTGGCCCAGGCCCAGCGGCTCGGCCTGGCGTACGTAGACGCAGTTGATGTGCTTGGGAATGACGTTGCGGATGGTTTCCAGCAGCTTCACCTTGCCGGCGGCTTCCAGTTCGGATTCCAGCTCATAGGCCTTGTCGAAGTGGTCTTCGATGGCGCGCTTGTTGCGGCCGGTGATGAAGATCATTTCGGTAATGCCCGCTTCCACCGCTTCTTCAACGGCGTACTGGATCAGCGGCTTGTCGACGATGGGCAGCATTTCCTTGGGCTGTGCCTTGGTGGCGGGAAGGAAGCGGCTGCCGAGGCCAGCGACGGGGAAAACGGCTTTGGTGATTTTTTTCATGGTAAGTCCAGTTTTGGTTGAGTGAAGGGCGTGACACCCAAAGGCACACAATGCAGGCTTGCTAGCGACTCGCGCCTCCTCACGCCTGTCTGTTGTTCTTGATCATCTTCATCTGCAAAAACGCGCGGCATCCCTGAAACAGGGGCGCGACGCCGGGGAAGGCGTGGCTCAATGCATGCGCCGCAGTCTCCAGCAGGGAAGCACGTGGCTGACGGCGCGTTGCCGGTACAGCGGCCGCTGCCTGCTCATCGACCAGCGCGATGCGCTGCGGCAGGCTGCCTTCGTTGAGTTGGTCCAGCACCGAAGCCAGCTGTGGTGCCTTCATCGAAATCTGATGCAGCATCTCGGCCGATTCGCGGGCGTAGCGGGCATAGTGTTCGACGAAATCAGCGCCCTCGGCGGCCTGCGGTGCAGTGCCGAAGGTGTTCAGCGCGAAGGCATTGGCAAAGACGGGTGACGGACGGGCACTGGTTTCGGTGGCGGACATGATGGCGGCTCTCTTGGAAATCGGGCTGGCGAATGCGGTATTGGTCAGGCGCGGCGGCAAGCGATGGATGCTGGGTTCGATGCTGCACTGCGCTTATGTGCAGCAAGAGTAAAAAAACTCGCGCTTCCTCTCTATAGGAATGCCGCCTTTTGCGATGTAGGAAAAGAGGAAGGCGCGGCCATGACCGCTTTGCGCGCCGCAAACCAGCGCGACTTGGTACTGATCGGCTCAACAGCGCCACATGCCGGGCTTGTCCTACAAGGAAATGGGCCGCTGTCCGATACCTTGCCGACGCGCGCTTTTCTATCATCACCTCATCTGTTGCGCAGAGCGCTTGCAGAGAAGTGGAAGCAAGAGGAAGCCCCTGCATTGCACGGTTTCCGACATCAACCCAAGAACGACAGAACGATTGAAAGGGAACATCATGGAACACGGACTCATCGCATGGCTGATCATTGGTGCCGTTGCCGGCTGGCTGGCCGGTGTGCTGGTCAAGGGTGGCGGCTTCGGTCTGCTGGCTGACATCCTCATCGGTATCGTCGGTGCCGTCATCGGTGGCTGGCTCGCCGGTCTGCTGGGCATCGCCGTGGGTGGCGGCATCCTGGCGTCCATCGTCACGGCGACGCTGGGTGCCATCGTGCTGCTGGTGATCGTGCGCGCTTTCCGGCGAGCCTGACCAGGCCTGCACGCGGCCACGCCTGAAGGGGCGCGGCCGGTGTTTCTGCCCTGACCGAATGCGTCCGTGCCTTGGCCCGGACGCGTTTTGCTTTTCGGCAAGGCGCTTCATGAGTCAGCCGCATCCGCGCATCGCTGCGGCCCGCAAAGCCCCGTGAACAGTGCCCCGCGGCAAGCTTTCTGCAAGAATCTTCATATCGATGCTGCAGCGCGCCATCCTGGCGTTACAATGTCCGGGACGTTGAAAAAAGATCAAGTAGCGAAGTGGCCGTGCCACCTCGTTTCCTCAGATATCCATTCATCCAGAACAAACCTATGAGTAGCGTCAATCCCCTCGCCGGCAAGCGTGCCGCCCCCTCAGCCCTGGTGAACCTGCCGGTGCTGCTGTCGAACTACTACAGCCTGCGTCCTGATGTGGCCGAAGCCAGCCACCGTGTGGCGTTCGGTACCTCCGGCCATCGCGGCAATGCCAATCTGCACAGCTTCAACGAATGGCACGTGCTGGCCATCACGCAGGCCATCTGCGACTACCGCAAGGAGCAGGGTTTCAAGGGGCCGCTGTTCCTGGGCATCGATACCCACGCCCTGTCGGAACCGGCCTGGCACAGCGCACTGGAAGTGCTGGCCGCCAACGAAGTGGTGACCATGCTGGCCGAGGGCAGCCCCTATGCGCCCACGCCAGCCGTCTCGCACGCGATCCTCACGCACAACCGCGTGCACCGTGACAAGCTGGCCGATGGCATCGTGGTCACGCCCTCGCACAACCCGCCGGACAATGGCGGTTTCAAGTACAACATGCCCAATGGCGGTCCCTCGGATTCCAACGTCACCAGCTGGATCGAGAAGCGCGCCAATGGTTATCTGGAGCAGAAGCTGGAAGGCGTGCGCCGCGTCAGCTTCGAGAAGGCCCTGAAGGCCGAGACCACGCGCCGCTACGACTATCTCGACAACTACGTGGGCGACCTGCCCAACATCATCGACCTGGGGGCCATCTCGGCGGCCAACGTCAAGATCGGGGTGGATCCGCTGGGCGGTGCCGGCCTGCATTACTGGTCGGCCATCGCCGATCGCTACAAGCTCAACCTGGAAGTGGTCAACACCGATGTCGATGCCAGCTTCCGCTTCGTGCCGCTGGACTGGGACGCGCAGATCCGCATGGATCCGTCCTCGCCCTATGCCATGAGCGAGCTGATCGCCCTGAAGGACCGTTTCGACGTCGCCATGGCCTGCGACACCGACCATGACCGCCACGGCATCGTCGCCAAAAGCACCGGCCTGCTGCCGGCCAACGACTACCTGTCGGTGGCGGTGTATTACCTGTTCCGCCATCGTCCGGCCTGGCGTGCCGATGCGGCCGTGGGCAAGACCTTGGTGTCGAGCCAGATGATCAATCGCGTGGCCGATCACCTGGGCCGCAAGCTGCTGGAGATGCCGGTCGGTTTCAAGTGGTTCGTCGATGGCCTGTACGACGGCAGCCTGGGCTTCGGTTGCGAGGAAAGCGCTGGCGCCTCCTTCGTGCGTTTCGACGGCCAGCCCTGGAGCACCGACAAGGACGGCATCACTGCCGCCTTGCTGGCCGCCGAGATGACCGCCCGCACCGGCAATGATCCCGGCCAGATCTACCAGGACCTGACCCGCCAGTTGGGTGCGCCTGTCAATGGCCGCAAGGAAGCCGCCGCCACGCCGGAGCAGAAGGCGCGCCTGTCCAAACTGTCGCCGCAGGATGTGACGTCGACCGAGCTGGCCGGCGAGACCATCCGCGAGGTGATGACGACCGCACCGGCCAACGGCAAGCCCTTCGGCGGCCTGAAGATCGTCACCGACAATGGCTGGTTTGCGGCCCGTCCTTCCGGCACCGAGAGCATCTACAAGATCTATGGCGAGAGCTTCCGCGACCAGGCGCATCTGGACCGCATCTTCGCCGAAGCGCAAGAGATCGTGACGCGCGCGCTCAAGGCCAGCTGATTGCGCTGACGTCTTGCATTGCGCATGCCGATGACGCCGCCACCCCTTGGGGCTGGCGGCGTTTTTTTTCCGGCCTTCCTACAGGCGAATGGGCCGATGTCTGGCTGAGGGCAGGGCAGGGGCTTCGTAAGATGAGGTATTGTTTGCCACCTTGTCAGGAGGACCGCCATGAACCTGCCTCGTCCGGATCTCGCTGCAGAGTCCGCTGCAGCGCAGGGCGCGCGACCACCGGAAACCCCGGCAGCCGCACTGCTGCGTCCACCCGGCACGCCGCCTGCGCCGTCAGGCGCGCCCGTGCCGGATCACATCGTGGCCGATCCCGGCCATGTCGTTGAGCCCGACGGCACCGAAGACCCGCTGGCCAATGCCGATGATGGCTTGCTGCCCACGCTGCCGGCACGGCCCGGCGACCACACTACCCCTTTACCCTCAGAGGAGAACACCATGCACAAGCCCCAGGACACCCCGCCGGTCGAGGTCCCGCCGCTCGATCCGACGCCGCCCCAGGACCCGATTCCCCATCAGAACCCGATGGCCGGCCAGGGTTGAGCTTGCCTGCCGGATCTGCCACCCGAATTGCACTCTCCGAGGAGGTCTGTTTGTACCATTCCCTGCACACTCCCCAAGAAACCCCGCCGGTCAACGAGCCCAACCTGCCGCCGCCGGCACTGCCCGATGATGAGCCGGTGCCGGTGCAAGATCCGCCCGACAATCCCCGGCCTTCCGACAAGCCTTTGCGCATGTAAGTAGCTGTCGTTGAGCGCGCTTGCGAAGCAGGCGCGCCGTTCTTCGTTGCGCTTGCAGCCGTCCATCGCGACTTTGGTTTTTGCATTTCCGTTCACGTCTTGCGAGCGATCGAGCGTGCAACATGCCGTTACGCGGCCATTGCGACTGCGCGCTGTCTTTTTCTTTCATATCGCCCCGGAACCGCCCTGATTTCGGCCCGCACCATCTCCTTTGCAGTCTGCCATCTCTCCCCGCCATTCTTTCGCGTTGATTGAGACTTTTCTCGTTCAAGCCGCTTTGCATTTGTGAAAGCATCTGCTTTTTGCGGAGACCGCAGATGAATTGAGCAGGACTGCCACCTCCGCCGTCCTTGTCAGGAGTGGCACCTTGTATCCCTATCCTCCGCAGTCCATGGGTTTTCCCGCTGGCCGCCGCCACACTGTGCTGGCGGCGCTTCCTCTGCATGTGCTGGTACGCCTGCAGCCAAGCGGCAGCAGCACCGCCCGGGTGCTGTGCGAGCCGGTCAAGGCCGGGCCGGCTGCCGGTGCGCAGGCCATGGTGCTCTACCTGTCTCCCTTTGATGCGCATCTCGATGCGCTCTGGCTGGGTCTGGCTGTGGAGGATTACCAGGTACTGCCGGTGGCATCCTTTTCCCCCGATGAGCTGGTGGCGCGTCATCAGGGCCACTTGCCGTACTGCCTGCATCTGGCATGGGGCGCGCACGATGGCCGCATCGCCGTGCGCGCGCAGGGCGATCCGGTGCGGCTGTCGTCGGCGCGCGTGGCCCAGGTGTCGGCGAGCATCGACAGCATCCCGCTGGACATCGGACTGGCCGATCTCGAATGCCACGCCCGACTATGGGAGTGCGCCGGTCTCTACGCCCATGCGGAGACAGCGGCCCGGCTGGAACAACTGAACCCGCAGCAGCGCCACCGGCATGCCGAGCGGGCCATGGAGCGCATCCCGGGCCGCACTGAACCGGGCCGGGAAATCAACCAGATCGCGCTGTATGACGCCGAATCGGCGCAATGGCACTTCGTCGCCCTCGATTTTCTTGCCGAGATGGTCGCCGGGCCGCGCTGAGGCCGTCGCGAGCCGACATCGGCCTCTCGGTGTTGTCGCCGGGCGCACAACAGGGCGCACGCCGTCCGTGGCAAGTGACTTGTTCCTGCTCATTGAGAGTTTTCTGATATCCATGGCATTGCCCTTCTGCAACCATGGTGGCCGGTTGTGTTTCTGCTGCAGCCGATCTGATCCGCCGTCTGTTGAAGGAGCTGTCAATGATTTGCTTCCTTGCCCATGCCTCTCCCTGGAAGAAGAGCGCGCTGCGCTGCCTGCCCTTGGTCCTGCTGTTCGTCTGTCTGGCGGCGCTGCCCGGTCCGCGATCGCCGCCCGAAGAAGTGCTGGCCAGTTGCCTGGCCGTAGACCATTTTCCCCTCAGCAGGGTCAGCATCGATCCGGTCGCAGGGCGGGTCGAGGTGATGGAAAGCGGCCCGGCATCTCCCTACAGCCTGTATCTGCCTGATGGCGACAATCGCCAGTGGCGCATCGGTTATGCCAGCGGCAAGCCCCCCGGACGTGACTATCTGTTCGTCAATTCCCATCGCGGCTACCTTGACCGGGCCATCGGCCTGTCACCGGAGCGCGCCCCCCGGCTGTCCCGCCCGCAAAAGGCCTCGTTTGCCGTGCTGGGCTTCCTGGGGGAACGCTACCTGTGCCTGATGGAAGTGCACGGGCACGGTCCCCGGTCCGGCCAGCGCTCGGTGTACGTGGCGCGCATTCCCACCCGCATGGGGGCGGAAATGAGCCTGTATTACAAGCTGGCCGCTTCGCCTGCCTTGCCGCAACTGCCGGCTGCTTCCTCCAGTGCATCCCCCTCATCCTCCTCGCCGCTCCAGCCCGCCTTGCCCCGCTGAAGTTGCCGCCAGCCCCGTGCAGGCTGACAATGCAGGTTGCCCAAGCCCGCCCCCGCCTTTATACTTCGCCACTTAGCATTGCTTCTGGTATTCCTGTGCGCAGCCGCGCCTGGAATTGAAACGGGAAGCCGGTGCGGCCGGTGCCACAGCATCGGGCCAAAGCCGGCGCTGCCCCCGCAACGGTAAGCGAGGAAGGACACGCACTACGCCACTGTGCCCCGCGCATGGGAAGGCGCCTGTCCCGAAGCCCAGGCTTCCCCTCGCCAGCCCGGAGACCGGCCCGAGGCAAGTTCTTGAATGCATCGCGGAGGGCGATCATGCGGAAAGCTTCCATCATTTCCCGCTGGTGTGAACCGGTGCCGTCAGCCGACGGCGGGATTGTGCTTGGGCGCTCGCCGTGTGGCTTCCTTCGTTTCATCCACCTGCCAAGGAAAGCGCATGTCCACTCCCTCCGGTCTCGACGCCCGTCACACCGCTGATTCTTCCTCTTCCAGCCGCTCCGGCAGCCAGGTCTGGCGCGACCGCATCGCGCCCTCGCTGCTGGCCTTCGCGCTGGGCGTGGCGCTGATCTACGGCGCCGGCTTCGCCTCCAAAGTCGAGCTGCACAATGCCGCCCACGATGGCCGCCACTCGGCCGGTTTCCCTTGCCACTGAGGAGCGGACGATGAACTGGACCGTATTCCGGCGCATGGCGTCGGCTGTGGTGGTGGCAGGTGCCTTGTCGGGCGTGCTGCTGTCGGGCGTGCAACAATTCCAAGTCGAAAAGATCATCCTCAAGGCAGAGGAATATGAAAAGGCCAGCGAATCGGCGGCCCCCGCGGCCGATGACCACGCCCACGAACCCGCCGCCCAGGCGGCTGCGCACGAGCACTCGCATGCGAACGCACATGAGCACGAACACGCGCATGACGCCAATGCCTGGGAGCCGGCTGACGGCGCCGAGCGCACCGGCTACACCGTGCTGGCCAACGTCAGCATGGCGGTCGGTTTCGCCTTGCTGCTGGTGGCGGCCTTTGCCCTGAGCGGACGCCAGATCAGCTGGCGCAGCGGCCTGCTGTGGGGCCTGGCCGGTTATGGCGTGTTCTTCGTCGCGCCCTCGCTGGGCTTGCCGCCGGAAGTCCCCGGTACCCTGGCCGCACCGCTGCAGGCGCGCCAGCTCTGGTGGGTGATGACCGCCGCCATGACGGCGGCCAGCCTGGGCCTGTTCGTCTTCACCCGTGGCTGGCCGTGGAAGCTGGTCGGCGTCATGCTCCTGGTGGTTCCGCATTTCATCGGCGCACCGCAGCCGGAAGTGCATGGCAGCGTGGCACCCGAAGAGTTGGCACAAGCCTTCATCCGCGCCACGGCGGCGGCCAATGCCGTGTTCTGGCTGGCGCTGGGCGGGCTGACCGGTTTCTTCTATCGCCGCTTCGGCTGATGGGCCGGCCCTGACGGGCCCCTGTCCGGCGTTGCTGCGCCGGGGAAAGTAAAGCATCAAAGCCATGAGAACTCATCATCGTCACGTGCTCATGTGCGTGGGTCCGCGTTGTACCGAAAACGGCGTGCTGGCCGAAGCCATGTTCGGCGTGCTGGGCGAGCAGATCGACGCCCGCCCCGAGCTGCGCGTCAAGCGCACCCGTACCCACTGCATGGTGGCCTGCAAGGCGCAGGCCCCGGTGGTGGTGGTCTATCCCGAGGGCGTGTGGTATCGCTGCGAGGATGCCGCCGCCATCGAGCGCGTGGTGGTGGAGCACCTGGAAGGCGGACGCGAAGTGAGCGACCTCATCTTCCATCGCCTTGGCACCGGTGACGTGATGCCGGAAGCGGAGGCCTCCGATGCATGATCCCGTGGCTCGAATCGTCCTGCTGACGCACGCCCCGACCGACCTGGCGCTGCTGGCTGCTGCACGCGCGCAGTTGCCGGCGGAATTCCCCGCCGTAGCGGGCTACGACCTGCAAGCCCTGCAATCTGGCACCGACGAGCAGGGCCAGCCGCTGCGCACGCTGGCGACCCTGCTGCGCACGGAGCTGGCCAGCGCCCAGGTGATCGTGCTGCGCGTCCTCGGACGGCTGGGTGCAGTAGCCGGTTTTCCTGAATTGCTGCGCGCTGCGCGCGCCGAAGGGCGGCACTTGATCGTGCTGTCCGGCACCGGCGAGCCCGATGCCGAACTGGCTGCGGCGTCCACTGCTGCGCCCGATGTGCAACAGCAGGCGCTGGCGTATTTCAACGGCGGCGGCAGCGTCAACCTGGCGCAGTTGCTGCGCTGTCTGTCGGACCGCCTGCTGCTGAGCGGCTACGGCTACGAACCCGCGCAAGCCTTGCCCGAACACGGCCTTTATCATCCCGACCTCGAACAGGACGCCCGCCTCGACGACTGGCTGGCCCTGCGCGCTCAGGCCCCGGCGGGCAAGCCGGCGGTGGGCATCATCTTCTACCGGGCGCATTGGCTCTCGGGCAATACCGCCTTCATCGATGCGCTGGTGGCGGCGCTGGAGGCGCGCGGCATGGATGTGCTGCCAGTGTTTACTTCCTCGCTGCGGGTGTCGGCCAGCAGTGGGGCAACGCTGCCGCCTGCGCTGGCGTATTTCGCCGAGGGCCGGGTCGATCTCATCATCAACACCACCAGCTTCGCCATGGGCGAGATTACGGCAGGCGGCATCACGCCGGCGGGCTGGTCGGTCTCGGTGCTGGAACAGTTGAACCGCCCGGTACTGCAGGCCATCACCAGCGGCATGACGCAGGACCAGTGGCAGCATTCCACGCGCGGCATGAATCCGCTGGATGCGGCCATGAACGTGGTCCTGCCCGAATTCGACGGCCGCATCATCGGCGTGCCGCTATCCTTCAAGCACGCCAGCGAGGCCGGTGTGGTGCAGTACCAGGCCCTGCCGGACCGCGTGCGCCGCATCGCCGGGCTGGCGCAGCGGCTGGTGCGCCTGCGCTGCACGCCCAATGCAGAAAAGCGCATCGCCTTCATCTTCACCAATTCCAGCAGCAAGGCCGCGCAGATCGGCAATGCCGTGGGGCTGGATGCGCCCGAGTCGCTCATGGCCGTGCTGCGCGCACTGGCAGTAGATGGCTACGCCATCGGCGATCTGCCCGACACCGGCACGTCCCTGATCCACGAACTGGTGGACCGCTGCTCCTACGACGACATCCTGCTCACCGAAGACCAGCTGCGCCGTGCTGCCGCGCGCATCCCGGCGGCGCGCTACGCGCAATGGTTTGCCGCGTTGCCCACCGCCTTGCAGGCCAGGATGCAGCGCCAGTGGGGGGCTGCGCCCGGCGAGGCTTACGTGCACGACCAGCATCTGGTGATCGCCGGCCTCGATCTGGGCAATGCCTTCGTGGCCCTGCAACCGCCGCGCGGCTACGGCATGGACCCGGACGCCATCTACCACCAGCCCGACCTGCCGCCCACGCATCACTACTACGCGCTGTACCGCTGGCTGGATGAAGAATGGGGCGCAGATGCCATCGTCCACGTCGGCAAGCACGGCACCCTGGAGTGGTTGCCGGGCAAGGGCGTGGGCCTGTCTGAAGAATGCTTCCCGGATGCCTTGCTGGGCGACGTGCCGCTGTTCTATCCCTTCATCATCAACGATCCCGGCGAAGGTTCGCAGGCCAAGCGCCGCGCCCATGCCGTGGTGGTGGACCACCTGACGCCGCCCATGACCACCGCCGACAGCTACGGCGCGCTGGCCCAGTTGACGCAGCTGGTGGACGAGTATTACCAGGTCGAGGTGCTCGATCCGGCCAAGCTGCCGCTGCTGCAGCAGCAGATCTGGGAGCTGGTGCGGCAGACCAATCTGGATACGGACCTGCAGTACAAGCTGCTGCATCATGACCACGATCATGACCATGAGCACGGGCACGACCATGGGCATCACCATCATCACGGACATCATCATCACGATGACCATCACCATCACCATCATCACGACCATGACCATGCGCACGACGACGGCGCGCTGCCGCACGCGCTGAGTGAACTGGATGGTGCCGGTGTGGCGCACCTGATCGAGGATCTCGACGGCTACCTGTGCGAACTGGGCGCGGCCCAGATCCGCGACGGCCTGCACATCCTCGGCCGCATGCCCGATGGACAGCAACTGCCGGACATGCTGGTGGCCCTGACGCGTCTGCCCAACCAGGACCTGCCGGGCCTGCAGGAAGAAGTGGCGCGTCTCTTCGGCCTGTCGCTGGACATGCT
This sequence comes from Herbaspirillum sp. 1130, assembly GCF_017833835.1. Classification (NCBI taxonomy): domain Bacteria; kingdom Pseudomonadati; phylum Pseudomonadota; class Betaproteobacteria; order Burkholderiales; family Oxalobacteraceae; genus Herbaspirillum; species Herbaspirillum sp. 1130. Next base: position 1,177,472 of record NZ_JAFICQ010000001.1, on the reverse strand, counting down.
GCTGGAACACAAGGGCCGCCGCCTCAACATCGACGATGCGCTCTCCCGCACGGCCGGACGTGCCATCGTCACCCGCGCCGATGCGCTTGAAGCCATCGATGCGCTGTGCCTGTCGCTGATGCAGTCCCTGCAGCAGCAAGGCTTTGCAGTGCAGGCCATCGAGGGCGTGATCCAGGCCTTGTTCGCCCCCTTGTTCAGCGCCCCCGCCGAAGAAAAACCGCGCCTGCAACCGACCCTGCAAAAAAGCGCAGGCAGCGTGCTCGGCGGCATGCGCGCCATGGCGCGACCGGCCCCGGTCAAGCGCGCAGTACCGGCCGCCGCCATCAAGGCCACCGACACCAGCGCCGTGCGCCGCATCCTCAGCTTCGCCTGCGAACAACTGGTACCGCGCCTGCAGCGCACCGATGAGGAAATCAGCAACCTGCTCAACGGCCTGCGCGGTGGCTACATTCCGGCCGGACCCAGCGGCTCGCCCACGCGCGGCATGGCGCATATTCTTCCGACCGGGCGCAATTTTTACTCGGTCGATCCACGCAGCGTGCCCTCGCAGTCGGCCTGGCGCGTGGGCCAGCAACTGGCGCGCGAAGTGCTGGAGCGCCATCACCGCGAGAGCGGCGACTATCCCGAGAGCGTGGCCATCAGCATCTGGGGCACCAGCGCCATGCGTACCCATGGCGACGATGTGGCGCAGATCCTTTCATTGATGGGCGCGCAGCCGGTCTGGCGCGAAGGCAACCGGCAGGTGGCCGGGGTCGAACTGATCCCGCTGGATCAATTGCAGCGTCCGCGCATCGACGTGACCACGCGCATCAGCGGTTTTTTCCGCGATGCCTTCCCGCAGCTGATCGACCTGATCGACGATGCCGTGCAACTGGCCATCGCCGCCGACGAGCCGGACCACCTGAACTTCGTGCGCAAGCACTACCTGCGCGATCTGCAGCAGGCCATGCAGGGCGGACTGGGCCAGGCCGAGGCGGCGGCGCAGGCCTCCTATCGCGTCTTCGGGGCCAAGCCCGGCAGCTACGGCGCAGGCATCCTGCCGCTGATCCAGGAAAAGAACTGGCAAGACCAGGCCGATTTCGCCGAGGCCTACATCAACTGGGGCGGCTATGCCTACGGCCGCAAGGTGCAGGGCGCGGACCAGCGCGAGGCCTTCCGCCAGCGCCTCTCGGGCGTGCAGGTGGCCTTGCACAACCAGGACAACCACGAACACGACATCTTCGACAGCGACGACTACCTGCAATATCACGGCGGCATGATCGCCACCATCCGCGCCTTGTCCGGCCAGCAGCCGCGCCATTATTTTGGCGACAGCCACGACCCGCAGCGCGCCGCCGTGCGCGACCTGAAGGAAGAAACCCTGCGCGTCTTCCGCGCCCGCGTGGTCAATCCCAAGTGGCTGGCCAGCATCCGCCGCCATGGCTACAAGGGAGGCCTCGAGTTGACGGCCACCGTTGATTACCTGTTCGGCTACGATGCCACCGCCCAAGTGATGGAGGACTGGATGTACCAGCAACTGGCCGAGACCTATGGTTTCGATCCGGCCATGCGCGAGTTCCTGGAGCAGGCCAATCCCTGGGCCCAGAACGCCATCGCCGAGCGTCTGCTGGAAGCCGCCAGCCGCGGCATGTGGCAGACACCTGCAGTACAGACCATCGAACAGTTGCGCTCACTGTACCTGCACAGTGAAAGCCTGCTGGAAGCACGCGGTGAAACCGTGCGCGGCAGTGAACATACCAAGGACATGCAATGACGGCCTTCCATGCCTATCCCTTCGCGGCCATCGTCGGCCAGTCGCTGCTGAAGCAGGCGCTGCTGCTGTGCGCGGTTGATCCCGGCATTGGTGGCGTGCTCGTGCGCGGCGACAAGGGCACGGCCAAGAGCACTGCTGCCCGTGGGCTGACCCAGGTGCTGCCGCCGATCACCCTGAGCGAGGGCTGCGCTTTCCGTTGCGCGCCGGGCCAGCCGGCCAGTGCCTGTACAGTTTGCAATACAGACCCGGTACAGCGTCAGGACACCGTACCCTTCGTGACCTTGCCACTTGGCGCCACCGAAGACCGTGTGCTCGGTTCGCTCGACCTGCAGCAGGCGCTCCAAGGTGGCCAGCGCGCGTTCCAGCCCGGCCTGCTGGCTGCGGCCCATCGCGGCATCCTCTACATCGATGAAGTCAATTTGCTGGCCGACCACCTGGTCGATGTGCTGCTGGATGTGGCCGCCATGGGCGTCAATTCAGTGCAGCGCGATGGCATCTCGATCAGCCATCCGGCGCGCTTCACGCTGATCGGCACCATGAACCTGGAAGAGGGCGATCTGCGGCCGCAATTGCTGGACCGCTTCGGCCTCATGGTGGAAGTGAGCGCACCGACCGACAAGACCGTGCGCGCCGAGGTGGTACGTCGCCGCATTGCCTTCGAGACTGATCCTGGCGCCTTTGCGCAGCGCTGGCAGCCGCAGCAGGACGCCTTGCTTGCGCAGGTGGCCGAGGCCCAGCGCCTGCTGCCAGCAGTGGTGCTGGATGATGCCATGCTGGAGCTGATCAGCCATCTCTGCTGCGAGTTCGAAGTGGCGAGCCTGCGGGCCGACATCGTCATGCACAAGACCGCGCGCGCCATCGCCGCCCTGCAGGCCCGCACGCGGGTTACGCCCGATGATGTACGCGAGGCCGCCTTGCTGGTGCTGCCGCATCGCCGCCGCCGCAAGCCCTTCGAGCAGACCGGCATGGACGAGAACAAGCTGGATGATCTGGTCGATCAGGCGCGCCAGCCCGAGCCGACGCCGCCGCAAGCTGAACATGGCGATACCCGGGGCGAAGATGCGGAAGAGACGCCTCCCTCCGATGAGCCGCAGCAGGAACAGGAGCAGGAAGGCGAGGGCGGGCAACAGACCTTCGCCGTTGCCGCAGCGGGTACGGCCCGCAGAATCAGTGTGGCTGCCACGCCGCAAGCCGCCGCCAATGCAGCCAGCGGCCGCCGCAGTACCGTGGCTGATGCCAACCGGGGCAGCGCCGTGCGCGCCGTGCCCGATGCGAATCCGGACCGCCTGGCCATCGGTGCCACCCTGCGCAGTGCCGCCGTGCGCGGCGCACTGGCGGGCGAGACGGACGGGCCACTCACCGTCACCCGCGACGACCTGCATCGCCAGGTCCGCAGCGGGCGCGGTGCCAACCTGATCGTCTTCGTGGTCGATGCGTCCGGCTCCATGGCCGCACAGCGGCGCATGGAAGCGGTCAAGGGCGCGGTGCTTGCGCTGCTGACCGATGCTTATCAGCGCCGCGATCAACTGGCCGTGATCGCCTTCCGTGGCGAGCAGGCGCAATTGCTGCTGGCCCCGACCCGTAGCGCCGATCTGGCCGAGCAGGGCTTGCGCGAACTGCCTACTGGTGGCCGCACGCCATTGCCGCATGCGCTGCAACTGGCGGCACAAGTGCTGCAGCAAGCCGCCCACCACGGCGCGCAGGAAGCCCCCCCGCTGCTGGTGATCCTCTCCGACGGCAAGGCCAACGTCAGCCTGCCCGGCAGCAGCGGCGACCCCTGGACCGAAACCCTGCAAGCCGCACAGACGCTGGCCGCGCAGGGCGTACCGGCCCTGGTGCTGGACACCGAAGCCGGCTACCTGCGCCTGGGCCGTGCGGCCCAGCTGGCCGAGGCGCTGGGTGCGCCTTGCCTGACCCTCGAACAATTGACCGGCGACGCTCTGGCGTTGACCGTGCGCGCGCAACTGGGCGCGCGCTGAACAAGGAAAACACATGATCATCTGCATCGGCGCCGGACCCGGCGACCATTCCTACCTGACGATGCGCGGCGCGGAACTGATCCGCAATGCCGACGTGGTGGCCGGCTTCAATGCCGTGGTCGATGTGGTCAAGGACCTCATCCCCGTCAGCGCGCAGGTCGTGCTGATGGGTTATCGCGACCAGGTCGCCAAGCTCGACGAAGTCGCCGCCCTGCATCACGCGGGCAAGCGCTGCGTGGTGGTCTTCATGGGCGATATCCACTTCAGCGGCTTCCAGTACCTGGAGCGCGTGGAGCGTGCTTGCGGCCATCGCGTGGAGACGTTGCCGGGCATTTCCTCGGCGCAGATCCTCGCTTCCAGGGCGCGGGTGTGCTTTGATGAAACGACCTTCATCACCTTCCACCGGCGCGGCGATCTGGAGCCTTTCAAGCGCCATCTGGTGAACGTATTGAACGATGGACGCAATGCCATCGTCATCCCTTGTCCGTGGGATGCGGCGCGCTCCTTCATGCCGCGCCACATTGCGACTTACTTGCTGCAGCAGGGCGTCAATCCGGATCATCCCACGGAAGTCTGGGAAAACCTGACCCGGGGCGATGCCGAGTGGCACGGCAAGCTGGCCGATTGTGCCGACAAGGAATTCAGCGACATGAGCATCATGCTCATCCGCACCTTGACGCCCATGGACAGCCAGATCGAACCGCCGCCGGAGAAGGTGGCAGCGGGAGCTCGGGCATGAGCGCCACGCGCCAATCGGCCGTCGTGATCGCCGGCCACGGCAGCCGCGATCCCGATGCCCTGCGGGAATTCGAGGCACTGGTGGCGCTGGTGCGGGATCGCGCCGAGGGCCGCATCGTGCGCCATGGCTATCTGGAATTTGCGGCCCCCACGATCTCGGAAGCGGCGGCTGCCTGCGTGGCCGACGGCGCCACCGAAGTGGCGGTGGTGCCCGGCGTGCTGCTGGGCGCGCGCCATGCCAAGAACGACATGCCGGCCGAACTGCTGGCCCTGGCCCGCGATTATCCGCAGGTCGATTTCCATTTCGGCGCGCCCATGGACCTGCACCCGCTGCTGCTGCAACTGGTGCAGCAGCGCGTGGTGGAAGCCGAAGCCGGTTCGGAAGAAATCATCCATCGCCAGGATGCCTGCCTGGTGCTGGTCGGCCGTGGTACCACCGATCCGGACGCCAATGGCGAGATCGCCAAGCTGGCGCGCATGGTGCAGGAAGGCATGGGCTTTGGCGGCGTCAAGGTTTGCTTCTCGGGCACGGCCACGCCGCTGGTGCGGGACGGCTTGTCCCAGGCCGCTGGCGAAGGCTGGCAGCGTCTGGTGGTGTTGCCGTTCTTCCTTTTCGATGGCGTGCTGGTCAAGCGCATCTACGCCGCTGCCGATGAACTGGCACAGCGCGAGCCGGGCGTGGAAGTGCTCAAAGCGGCCTATCTGGGCGTGCATGCGCACGTGGCCGATGTGATGCTGGAACGCGCGCGTGATGCCGCTGAAGGCCGTGCCGCCATGAACTGCACGCTCTGCAAATACCGGGTGCAGATCGTCGGCTTCGAGCAGCAGGTCGGCGAGCCGCAGCGCGCGCATCACCTGCAGGTGCGTGATCTGTCCGCGCGCGAGCAACTGGCGCCGGCCACGGCAGGCACGGCCCCTTACGTGCCCCATCCCATCGAAGCGGAAAGCATGGAGATCATCCAGGCCGGACGCGACTGGAGCGGCTTCCCGCCCGATCACCTGACGGTCCTGCAGCGCCTGGTCCACACCAGCGGCGACTTCGCCGTGGCCGATGAAATCTATTTTTCTGCCGGTGCCGTGCAGGCCGGCATGAAGGCCTTGCTGCGCACCAAGCGGGTAGTAACGGATGTGACGATGGTCCAAACGGGTCTCAAGCGCGCCGTGCTGGAACAGCTGGGTGTGGAAACCTGGTGCGGCGTGCATGATCCCGAATCGCACCTGATGGCGCAGAACCTGGGCATGACGCGTTCGGCCGCCGGTATCCGCCGCGCCTGGCAAAAGTTTGGCAACGACATTGTGTTGGCCATCGGCGATGCACCGACGGCCATCACCGAGGCGGTGCGCCTGATCCGCGAACACGGCTGGCGGCCGCAACTGGTGATCGGCCTGCCGGTCGGTTTCGTCGGCACGCGCGAGAGCAAGGATGAACTGCGTCGCTGCCTGCAGGTGCCGCGCATCACCAACAGCGGCACGCGCGGCGGCTCGCCCTGGGCGGCCAGCGTGGTCAATGCACTGATGATCGATGCCATCGCCTGGCTGGTCGCGCAGGAAGCGCAGAGCGAAGGCGTGCAGTGAACGAGGCCAGCGGCGAGCTGCAGCGGGCCGAGTACGACCTGTCCGTGCTGGCGCCCAATGGCCTGCGGCGCGGACGCAGTACCGGCAGTTGCGCCACCGCTGCGGTGCGTGCGGCCTTGTATCGCTTGCTGGCGGGCATGACGGTGCAGCAGACCGAAGTGAGCCTGCCCGATGGCCTGCATTACCTGAGTGTGCCGATCCAGTCGGTGAGCATGATCGATGCCGATACCGCGCAGGCGGAAGTGCTCAAGGATGGCGGCGATGATCCCGACAATACGCACGGCGCGACCATTGTGGCGCAGGTGCGGCGCAATGCCGGGGGCGAGATACGGTTCTTCGCCGGCGAGGGCGTCGGCACGGCCACCATGCCGGGCTTGCGGGTAGCCGTCGGCGAGCCGGCCATCAACCCGGTGCCGCGTGCCATGATGCGGGCGGCCGTGGCGGAGGTGCTGGCGGAGCTGTTGCCCGGTGCGCAGGGATGGGGCTTCGACCTCACCATCGGCTGTCGCGAAGGTCTCTCGATTGCGCCCAAGACTTTCAATCCCAAGCTGGGCATCGTCGGCGGCATTTCCATCCTGGGCACCTCGGGCATCGTGGAGCCGATGTCGATGGCCTCGTGGATCGCCTCCATCGAGGTCTACATCCGCGTCGCCCTGGCCGCCTGCGCGCCGGGCGATGCGGTGGCTTACCTGCCGGGCAAGATCGGCCGCGTCTTCGTGGCACAGACGCTGGGCCTGCCCGACAAGCGCAGCGTGCAGATCGCCAATTTCCTCGGCGATGCGCTGGACTTCACGCAAAAGGCGCTGGCCGAAGAGGGACGCACGCTGCCGCTGCTGTGGCTGGCGGGGCATCCGGGCAAACTGGCCAAGGTGCTGGATGGCGTATGGGATACACACTCCAGCAAGAGCAACATGGCCATGCAGGGCGTGGCCCGCGTGGCCGAAGAAATGAACGCGGCAGGGCAGGGCGTCTGGTTTGACGCCGCCCTGCTGCAGCAGATGAAGGAAGCCAATACGGTGGAAGCAATCATAGAACTGGTGCGCCAGCAGGATGCCGCGTTGTCGCGCCGCCTCTGGTGCGAGATCGAATCCCGCATTGCGGCGCTTGCCCATGCACGCGTGCCGGCGGTTGAACGCATCGCGGTGCGGCTGTTCGATCTGGATGGACAGCAACTTGGAGAGGGCGCATGAGCGGACGTCTCACGGGGATCGGTGTCGGCCCCGGTCCGGCCGGCTATCTGCCGCTGGCGGCGCTCACTGCGCTGCGCTCGGCCGATGTGATCTACATGCCGCGTGCGCGTGGCGCGGACTTGTCGGTGGCCCTGCAATGCCTGGAAGGTGTGGAGTTTGACCGTAGCCGCTTGTGCGAGATCGAATTCAACATGGACCCGGACCGTCAGGTCCTGCAGGAACATTACGCGCAATTGGGCCAGCAACTGGCGGCACAACTGCGTGAGGGCTTGCAGGTGGTGTATCTCACCATCGGTGACGCGCTGACCTATTCGACCTACGGCTATGTGCTGGCGGCGGTGCGTGACCTGTATCCCGGGTGTGATTGCGTGACGCTGCCCGGCATCACCAGCTACGCCGCTGCGGCGGCCGCGCTGGAGTGGCCGCTGGGGGTGGGCAAGGAGCGCACGCTGATCCTGCCCTGTCCGGAAGACGCCGCTACCCTGCGCGCCGAGATCGAAGGCCATGACATCGTCGTGCTGATGAAGGTCGGCGCGCGCCTGCCCTGGGTGCTGGCCTTGCTGCGGGAGATGGGCATTGCGCAGCACTGCGGCTTCGCCCGTCGCATCGGGCTGGAAGGTGAAGTGCTGGCCACTGACCTCACCTCGCTGGATGCGGCAGAAGCGAGCGGCTATCTCGCCGTGCTGCTGATCCGCAAGACGGCCCAGGCGCAGCGCCATCGCGCGCCCCAAGAGAATTCGAAAGGAAATGCATGAAAGTTTATTTCGTCGGGGCCGGCCCCGGTGCGGCCGACCTCATCACCCTGCGCGGTGCGCGCCTGCTGGGCCAGGTGCGCATGGTGCTGTATGCCGGTTCGCTGGTGCCGACCGCCTTGCTGGAACATTGCCACCCCGAGGCCGAGATCATCGATACCGCCGCCCTCGATCTGGAGCAGCAGCAAGCTTGCTACGTGCGTGCGCACGAGCAGGGCATTGATGTGGTACGACTGCATTCGGGCGATCCCGCCATCTACGGCGCGACTGCCGAGCAGATGCGCCGTCTCGATGCGCTGGGCATTGCCTATGAAGTGGTGCCGGGGGTGTCGTCCTTCACCGCTGCCGCAGCGGCGGTGTCGGCTGAACTGACCAAGCCGGAGGTGTCGCAGAGCGTGATCCTGACGCGGGTGTCGGGACGTGCTTCAGCGGTGCCTGAATCGGAATCGATCGCTTCGCTGGCGGCACATCGCGCCACCATGTGCATCTTCCTCTCCGGCCCGCACCTGAAGAAGATCGTCAACGACCTGCTGCTGCACTATCCGCCGGAAACGCCCGTGACACTGGTCTATCGTGCGACATGGCCGGAGCAGCGCGTCTATCAGGGCTCGCTCGACAAGGTGCTGGAAGAGAACAAGCGCGGCGAGTGGAACCTGACCACCATGATGCTGGTGGGTGCCGCCCTGAACAAGGAACAGGTCGCCGAATCCAGTCTCTACTCCAAGGACTTCACGCACCTCTTCCGCGTGGTCAAGAAGAACAAGGACGCCGCATGAATCCCCCCGTCGCCCCGGCTGAACTCGGCCTGTGGCCGGTGCGTACCGAGGCGGCGGCGCTGGCTCTTTACCTGCAGGACAGGCTGGGCGGCGAGCTGTATCAGCCGTGGCTGCAGGCCGAGGGCGGACTGTCGCAGCGGCAGCAGTTTGCGCTGGCCTATCGCCGCCATCGTCAATGGATCATGATCGGCGCCACCGGCATTGCCGTGCGCTTCCTGGACGGCCTGCCGCAGGACAAGCACAGCGATCCGGCACTGGTGGTGGTCGATGAGGTGGCCCGTTTTGCCATCGCCTTGCTGGCCGGACATGAGGGCGGGGCCAACGGCCTGGCCTATCGCGTGGCGCAACTGACGGGGGCGCAGCCGGTCGTGACGACCGCCACGGAAGCGGTCAAGCCGCTGGTACTGGGCATAGGTTGCCGCAAGCTGGCCTCGGCAGAGCAGATTGCCCTTGCCGTGTCGCAGGCGCTGGATCTGTGCCCCGGCACGTCACTGGCCGAGGTGCGCGAAGTGGCCACCATCGACATCAAGGCGCAAGAGCCGGGCCTGCTGGCCTTTTGCGCCACCCATGACTTGCCGCTGCGCGTGATTGCACGCGAGCAGATCGCCCAGCGTGCCTGGGTCGGCAAGCCCTCGGAGTGGGTGCGCCAGAATGTCGGCGTGGACGGCGTCTGCGAACCGGCCGCCTTGATCGCCAGCCCCCGTGGCCGTCTGTTGCTGGGCAAGACCGCGCTGGACGGGGTGACCGTGGCCGTGGTGGATGACGCCGATGCTTGGCGGACATTCAAAGACAAGCTGTAAAACATGGAAAGTATGCAGATGGAAGTCGTCAAGAAAAAAGGCGTATTGAACCTGGTCTCCGTAGGCCCCGGTTTTGAAGAGATGATCATCCCGCGCGCCATCGAGGCCTTGCGCGACAGCGAGGTCATCGTCGCCTACGAGTTGTATTTGCGCTGGATCGCCTCGCACATCGTGGGTAAGGAAATCCACACGCCGCCGCTCACGCAAGAGCGCGAGCGCGCCTTGCTGGCCATCGAGCAGGCCCGCGCCGGACGCCGCGTGGCGCTCATCTCCAGCGGCGACATCGGCATCTACGCCATGGCCGCGCTGGCCTTCGACGACATGCGCGAGGACGATACCTACGAGGTCAACGTCATTCCCGGCGTGACCTCGGCCAATGCCTGCGCTTCGCTGCTGGGGTCGCCACTGTCGCATGACTTCGCCACGCTGTCGCTGTCGAACCTGCTGTGCCCGTGGTCATGGATCGAGCAGCGCGCCAGCCACATCGCCCAGGCCGACCTGGCCTGCGTGCTCTACAACGTGCAGAGTGCCGGGCGGCAGGAGGGCGTCTATCGCATCCTGCAGCTGATGCTGCAACACAAGGCCCCGCACACCCTGTGCGGCGTGGTGCGCAACGCCTATCGGCCGGGCCAGCAGGTGTCCATTCATCGCCTGGATGAATTGCCGGGCCTGCAGTTCGACATGCTGACCTCGATCGTCATCGGCAACCGCTTTACCCAGCGCAAGCGCGACTGGATCTTTACCCCGCGCGGCTACAACGACTGGAGCGAAGAATCGCAGGCCGCTGAAGTGGCGCAACTGCCGCAGCGGGCGGTGTGGGTCTTTGCCGGCACCAGCGATGGCAACCTGGTGGCACGCGAGCTGGCCGGGCAGGGCGAGCGGGTGGTGATCTCCACGGCGACCGCTTATGGCGGCGAACTGGCCAGCCAGGATTGTCCGGGGGCTCACGTCTGGTCCGGCCGCCAGGGCGTGGAAGCGCGCCGCCAGGCCTTGCGCGAGAGCCAGGCGCGCGTGCTGGTGGATGCCACGCATCCGTTTGCGGTGCAGATGTCGCAGCAACTCATGACGCTGGCCAAGGAGTTGGCGATACCGTATCTGCGCTACGAACGTGCTAGCGACCTGGCCGCCGATGACCCGCACGCCTGCGCCGACATGGAAGAAGCCGCCACCCGCGCCATCGCCATGGGCCGCCGCATCTTCCTGGCCACCGGCTCCAAGGACCTGGGCAGCTTCCTGCAGGCGCCCGGTGCGGCCGCCAAGCAATGGTTCGCGCGCGTGACCGCCGATCCGGACTTCATCAAGCGCGCGCTGGAGCTGGGCTTGCCGCGCGCCCACCTGTGCGCCATGCAGGGACCGTTCTCGCAGGCCTTCAATGAAGCGCTGTGGCGGGATTGGGGCATCGACTGCGTGGTCACCAAGGATTCGGGCGAGGCCGGTGGCTATCGGGCCAAGGTGGAGGCGGCGCGCGCCTTGGGCATCCCGCTGTTGACGGTGCGCCGGCCAGCGCTGGCCTATCCGCAGGTGGCCCATGATGTGCCGGCCCTGCAGGCGCAACTGGCGGCACTGGCCGGGGGCTGAAGATGGCCAGCGTCTTACCTTCCTTGCCGCCACCATTGCCGCCGATACCAGTAACAGTGGTGACGGGTTTCCTCGGTGCCGGCAAGACCACTTTGCTGCGCGGCCTGGTCCAGCGCCGCCAGTCGCGCCGTCTGGCCTTGCTCATCAATGAATTCGGCGAGGTCGCCATCGATGGCGACTTGCTGCGTGCCGAAGGAGATGCGCAGGGTCATGTACAGATCCAGGATTTTGCCCATGGCCTCATCGCCTATGGCGACGATGAACATTTCGTCCCCGCCATGCTGGCCCTGGCCGCACGGCGGGCACAGATCGATCACGTGCTCATCGAGACGTCCGGCCTGGCCCTGCCCAGTGCCGTCATGGAAGTGCTGCAATCGCCGGAACTGGCCCCGCACTTCGTGCTCGATGCCACGCTGGCCGTGGTCGACACGCCGCTGCTGCTGGAAGAAGCCTTTGCCAGCGGCGACGCCGTGCGCGATGCGACGGCGCAGCTGTTCCGCCAGCAGCTGGAATGCGCTGACGTGGTGGTGTTGAACAAGATCGATGGCATGGAAGAAGCGCCGCTGCTGCAGGCTGAGGAGACCGTGCGCGCATTGGCACCGAACGTGCGTTTCCTGGAGCTTGCCTATGGAGCGAGGCTGGACATCCGTCTCGCACTCGGCTTGCGCCTGCACCAGGCAGGCAGCACCGTGCATCACCATTACACGCCGGTCGGCATGCCGGGCGAACGCTCCACCGTGGCAGCGGACCAGTGGCGCTTCAATGGCCATGCACACTCCGGGCTGGGCGCGCACAGCCATGGCTTGTCCACCCACAAGCATTTCCATGAGCAGGATCCCGGCTGGCAATCCTTTACGCTGCGCAGCCAGGCAGCGCAGGAGCCGGAGTCCCTGCGCCGTGCCGTGGTGGCCGTGGCGCTGGACCAGCCCATCCTGCGCACCAAGGGTTTCATCGCCACTGCCGAGGGCAGCACGCAATTGCTGCAAGCCGTGCGTGCGCGGGCCGTCGTGGCCGGCGCGCAGGGCGGCAAGAGCGCGGGACGATCGGAACTGGTCTTCATTGGCTACCACCCCAGTCGCACGCGTGTGGCGCAGTTGCTGTCGTCGCTGACCGGCACCGAATGGATTTGAATTTGTTGCAGTACCAGGAAAGAACCTCACCATGAAAACCGATCCCGAATCGCACAAGCGCATGACCCAGCGTCACAAGGAGGGCTTCGAAAAGAAGAAGGCCGCCGCCCAGAAGGAAAAGGGTCTGCTGATCGTCAACACCGGTACCGGCAAGGGCAAGTCCAGTGCCGCCTTCGGCATGGGCATGCGCATCCTCGGCCACGGCATGAAGCTGGGCGTGGTGCAGTTCATCAAGGGCGCGCTCTACAGCGCCGAGCGCGACTTCCTGGGCGGGCACGCCAACTGTGACTTCCACGTCGTCGGCGAAGGTTACACCTGGGATACCCAGGACCGCGACGCCGACATGCGCACCGCCGCGCGCGGCTGGGACGAGGCCGTGCGCATGATCGGGGATCCGAGCTACGACATGGTGATCCTGGATGAACTCAACATCGTCCTGAAATACCAGTACCTCGATCTGGAGGAAGTGCTGCGTGTCTTCGCGGCACGCCGCGAGATGCTGCACATCGTCGTCACCGGCCGCCATGCGCCGGAGGCCTTGATTGAACAGGCCGACCTGGTCAGCGAGATGCGCCCGCTGAAACATCCCTACAAGGAGCAGGGCGTGAAGGCGCAGAAAGGCGTGGAGTTCTGATGTCTGCCCCGCAATATCGTTGCCCGGCCCTGTTCATCTCGGCCCCGGCCTCCGGCCACGGCAAGACCACCATCACCGCCGCCCTGGCACGCTTGTATCGCCACCAGGGCAAGCGGGTGCGGGTGTTCAAGACCGGCCCGGATTTCCTCGATCCGATGGTGTTGCAGCAGGCCAGCGGCCAGCCGGTGGCCAACCTCGACCTGTGGCTGGGCGGGGAGGATCACTGCCGCCGCCAGGTGGCACTGGCCGCCGCCGAATCCGATGTGCTGCTGGTGGAGGGCGTGATGGGCCTCTTCGATGGCGAGCCCAGCAGTGCCGACCTGGCGCAGTTGCTGGGCATTCCCATCGTGGCCGTCATCAATGCGCGCGGCATGGGCCAGACCATCGGCGCGCTGGCGCAAGGCTTGCTGGCCTATCGTCCCGAGCTCAAGTTCGCGGGGGTGCTGGCCAATGGCGTGGCAAGTCCGCGCCATGCGCAGATGCTGCGCCAGGGCCTGCAGAATGCACGGCCTTCAGTGCCGCTGCTGACCGGCTTGCAGCGCGACATGCAATTCGCCTTGCCGGAGCGCCACCTGGGCCTGGTGGCTGCGCCCGAGATCGCCGATCTGGATGCACGCCTGGATGCCGTGGCCGAAAGAATGTCCGCTACTTCACTGGCCAATCTGCCTCCGGAAGTGGACTTCGGCACGCCCCCGCCGGAACGCGCATTCCCGCGCCTGCTGGAGGGCAAGACCATCGCCGTGGCGCGCGATCTGGCGTTTTCCTTCATTTACCCCGCCAACCTCGATCTGCTGGCGCTCATGGGGGCCACCGTGACCTTCTTCTCGCCGCTGGCCGATGAAGCGGTCCCGGAGTGCGACGCGGTCTGGCTGCCGGGCGGTTATCCGGAACTGCACCTGCCAGCCCTGCAGGCCGCGCAACGTACCCAGTCCAGGCTGCGCGCGCATGCCGGGGCCGGCAAGCCGCTCTATGCGGAATGCGGCGGCATGCTGTTCCTGCTGGAGACGGTCATTGCCGGTGACGGCAGCAGCGGCCAGCTGTGCGGCATCCTGCCCGGCCAGGCCACGGTGCAGCCGCGCCTGCAGGGACTCGGTTACCAGACCTTGCAACTGAACCTGCCCGGTGCAGTCGGCGAGCATCTGCGCTGCCATACCTTCCACTATTCGCGTGCGGTGGTCGGGGCGGAATTCATCGCACGCGGCGAGCGTCTCTTTGATTCTTCCGAAGGGGAAGTGGTCTATCGCCGTGGCCAGGTCACCGCCAGCTATCTGCACGCCTATTTCCGTTCGGCGCCGCGCACGGTGGCGGCGCTGCTGGGAGGGGCGGCCTCATGAGCGAGGGCGTCTCTCACCGCTATCCGCAGGCGCAGATCGATGCGGTCTACCGTGTCATTCGCGAGCGGCGCGACATGCGCCATTTCCTGCCCGATCCGGTTGCGCCTGACCTGCTGGAACGCCTGCTGCAGGCCGCCCATCATGGCCCCAGCGTGGGCTTCATGCAGCCGTGGCGTTTCATTCGCATCCGCAGCCAGGCGCTGCGCCAGCAGATCCATACGTTGGTGGAACAGGAGCGCATCGCCACTGCTCGCGCACTGGATCAGCGCGAAGACGAATTCATGCGCCTGAAGGTAGAAGGCATTCGCGAGTGTGGCGAGGTACTCGTCGCCGCACTGATGGATCAGCGCGAGACCCATATCTTCGGTCGCCGCACCTTGCCGCAGATGGACCTGGCCTCGCTGTCCTGCGCGCTGCAGAACATGTGGCTGGCCGCCCGTGCCGAAGGGCTGGGGATGGGCTGGGTATCGCTGTTTGAACCGGCGGCACTGGCGCAATTGCTGCATCTGCCTGAGGGTGCCGAACCGGTAGCGGTACTGTGCCTGGGCCACGTGCCCGCATTCTATGACAAGCCCATGCTGGAGCAGGAGCAATGGGCGACCCGCCAACGTTTGGAGGACCTGGTCTTTGAAGACCGCTGGCCCGTGCAAGGAGCATCACAAGCATGACTTCCCCAATCTCAACCCGACATCGCAGCCTCATCTTCGGCGGCGCCCGCAGCGGCAAGAGTGCGCACGCGGAGCGCCTGGCCCTGGCGGCGGCGCAGTCCGGTCCGCAGGAGATCGTCTATCTGGCCACCGCCAATCGCGCCGCCAGCCGCGACGATGCCGAGATGCAGCAACGCATCGCCCATCACCAGCAGCGCCGCCGCGCGCTGGGCGGCCACTGGAGCACCGTGGAAGAACCGCTGGCATTGGGTCAGGCGCTGCGGAGCCTGAGCCGGCCCGAGTCCGTGGTGCTGGTCGACTGTCTCACCGTCTGGCTGGCCAACCTGCTCTTCGCCGAGGGCGTGGACTATCCGGAGGTAGGGCCGATCACGCCGCCGCTGGCCTTTACGCAGCAGCGCGCGGATTTCCTGCGCGCCTTGCAGGACGCGCAGGGTAGCGTGATCCTGGTCTCCAATGAAGTGGGTATGGGCATCGTGCCGCAGGGGGCGATCTCGCGCTGGTTCGTCGATGAGGCAGGGCGCCTGAACCAGGCTGTAGCGGCCCTGTGCGAACGCGTGCAATGGGTGGCGGCCGGCCTGCCGCTGACCTTCAAGGACCATCCATGTTGAGCGGGCTGTCGTGGCCCGCGCTGGCCGCATTGGTGGCGCTGGGCATCGCGCTGGACCTGCTGCTGGGCGAGGCGCGGCGCTGGCATCCGCTGGTCGGCTTCGGCCACCTGGCCAAGCGCATCGAGGGCGCACTCAATCACGCTCCCGCGCTGCGTCTGCGCGGTGTACTGGCCTGGTGCCTGGCAGTGTTGCCGCCGGTGCTGGCTTGCGCTTGGCTGCTCTCCGTATTGCCGGGATGGCTGGCCGCGCTGGCGCATGCGGCGCTGCTGTATTTCTGCATCGGCCTGCGCAGCCTGCGCGAACATACGCTGCCGATTGCGCAGGCGCTGGCGCAAGGCGATCTGCCACTGGCACGGCGGCTGACCTCGTACATCGTCAGCCGGGATACGCGTGAGTCCGGTGAGGGCGAGCTGGCCAAGGCGGGCGTTGAATCCCTGCTGGAGAATGGCAACGATGCCGTCTTCGGCACCTTGTTCTGGTTTCTGGTGGCGGGCGGTCCGGGGGCGTTGCTGTTCCGGCTGGCCAATACGCTGGATGCCATGTGGGGCTATCGCAATGCGCGTTTCCTGTATTTTGGCTGGTCTGCCGCCCGCATCGATGATGCCCTCAACTGGCTGCCCGCCCGCCTGACCGCGTTCTCCTATGCGTGGCTGGGCCAGCGCCGCCAAGCGCTGGATTGCTGGAAGGCGCAGGCACCCGCTTGGAGCAGCCCCAACGCCGGCCCCGTGATGGCGGCCGGTGCCGGCGCACTGGGGCTGGCCCTGGGCGGACCTGCCATCTACGACGGTGAAGTGGAAGAGCGCCCTCCGCTGGGACGCGGCCTGCCGCCGCAAGGGCCGGACATCGTGCGTGCCTGGCGTCTGGTGGCGATGAGCACGGCGCTATGGGTGGCCGTGGTCTGCGCGCTGGCAGTGCTGACCCTCGCAGTCGGAACGGGAGCGCACCATGCTTGAACACGGCGGCAATCTGAACGAAGCGGCCCGCCATTACGGCCGTGCGCGCAGTGAATGGCTGGACCTCTCTACCGGCATCAATCCGCGTCCTTACCCGGCCCCTGCACCTGCGCCCGATGCATGGCATCGCCTGCCCGAGCCCTCGCACGCGCTGGAACGGGCCGCCTGCGCGTATTACGGCGCGCCCCGCCTGCTGGCCGTGGCGGGCACGCAAGCGGCGATACAGGCATTGCCGCAACTGCGCCTGCAACAGCAAGGCCGACCGGCACAGGTGGTGGTCGCGGCCCCCATCTATGCCGAACACGCCCACTGCTGGCGGCGTGCAGGGCATGCCGTGCGGGAGGTGCCGTATGACGATCTGGATGAGGCGGTCCGTGAGTCGCGCTGCGAGGTGCTGGTGCTGTGCAATCCCAACAACCCGACCGGTGCCATGGCGGCACCGGAGGATGTATTACGCTGGTCGACGCTGCTGGCCGCACGCGGTGGCTGGCTGGTGGTGGATGAGGCTTTTGGCGACACCGTGCAGGGCCACAGCGTGGCCGCCCACAGCGGCCAGCCTGGCCTGATCGTGCTGCGGTCGGTCGGCAAGTTTTTTGGCCTGGCCGGTTTGCGGCTGGGTTTCGTGGGGGCTGCGCCCGCCGTGCTGGAGGCGCTGGCCGACTGGCTCGGTCCCTGGTCCATCAGCGGCCCGGCGCAGCAGATCGGCAGCGCCGCGCTGTGTGATCGACCATGGCAGGCCGCCACGCTGCAGACCTTGCTGGCCGAAGGCGAACGCCTGCATGCGCTGCTGGCGCAGCACGGCATCCGCGCCAGTGGTACGGCGCTGTTCCAGTGGTGGCCCGAGCCCGAGGCGCAGGCGTTTCATGAATCGATGGCGCGTGCCGGCATCTGGGTGCGCCTCTTCACGCGCGGCGCCGGTGGCATCCGGCTCGGCCTGCCGCCGGATGAAGCGGGCTGGACGCGTCTGCAAGATGCCTTGAACACATGGAGCCAACGTGGCTGATTTTCCCTTTCATACCTTGATGATCCAGGGCACCACGTCGGATGCCGGCAAGAGCACCCTGGCCGCTGCGCTGTGTCGTCTGCTGAAGAAGGATGGCATCGGCGTCGCCCCCTTCAAGCCGCAGAACATGGCCTTGAACAGCGCCGTCACCAGCGACGGTGGCGAGATCGGACGGGCCCAGGCCTTGCAGGCCCAGGCCGCCGGTATCGCGCCCCACACCGATATGAACCCGGTGCTGCTGAAACCTTCCAGCGATACCGGCGCTCAGGTCATCGTGCATGGCAAGGTGCGCGCGGATATGAACGCCCGTGACTATCACCGCTACAAGACCGAAGCCATGCAGGCCGTGCTGCAATCCTACGAGCGCCTGCGCACGCAATATGCCTGCGTGATCGTGGAGGGCGCGGGCAGTCCGGCCGAGATCAACCTGCGCGCGCGTGACATCGCCAACATGGGCTTTGCGGAAGCGGTCGATTGTCCGGTCATCATCGTGGCCGACATCGACCGGGGCGGCGTCTTCGCCCATCTGACCGGCACCCTCGATTGTCTTTCCGAGAGTGAGCGCGAGCGCGTGATCGGCTTCGTCATCAATCGTTTTCGGGGCGATATCAGTCTCTTGCAGGGTGGCCTGGATTGGCTCGAAGCCCGCACCGGCAAGCCCGTGCTGGCGGTGCTGCCTTACCTGCACGGACTGCATCTCGATGCCGAGGATGCCGTGGCGGCCACGCAGGAAGTCAAGGGCGATTTCCGCATTGTGGTGCCGGTCTTTCCGCGCATCAGCAACCACACCGACTTTGACGCGCTGCGCGCCCATGCCGGTGTGGACCTGCGTTTCATCGGGCCGGGTCAGCCGGTGCCGCCCGCCGATCTCATCATCCTGCCGGGCAGCAAGAACACGCGCGGTGACCTGCGCTGGCTGCGGGAACATGGCTGGGACACGGCCATCGCGCGCCACCTGCGCTATGGCGGCAAGCTCATCGGCATCTGTGGCGGCTTCCAGATGTTAGGGGAGAGCGTGGACGATCCGCATGGTGTGGAAGGTGCGCCCGGCAGCAGTGCCGGCCTCGGCTTGCTGCCCATGCGTACCGAACTGACGCGTGAGAAGAAACTGCTGCAGGTCAGCGGCCAGTGTGCCTTCGGAGAGACGGCTGCAACGGTCAGTGGCTACGAGATCCACATGGGCGTGTCCTCCGGCCCGGCGCTGGGGTGTCCTGCGTTCGTGATCGACGGGCGCGGCGAGGGTGCGCAATCGGAAGATGGTCAGATTCTGGGCAGCTACCTGCATGGCATGTTCGATACGCCGCAAGCCTTCGGTGCGCTGCTGGCCTGGGCCGGACTGGCGGGAACGGAGCCGGTGGATCTGGACGCGCTGCGCGAGGCCAGCCTGGAGCGTCTGGCCGAGTCCTGCCGGCCCTTGTATGACGCCCTGCAGCGGGTGCCGACGCGGTTTGCGCTGAAGTAATACGGCAGGCCAGACGCACGTCTGATTGCCTGGCGCTGCCGGAAGGGCGGCTTGCTAACGCAAGGTGTACATCAAGGTGCCATAGCCGGTCTGATCGTAACCACCACTGTTGGGTCCGTAGTCGCCGCCGCCGCCCTCCGGCCGCACCTTCTCGGCAAAGCGTTGCACGGCGGGCGCGGGCAGGCCTTTGAGCACCACATAGTGCTGGTACAGCAGTTCCCAGATCGGGCGTATTTCGCCTCGGCCTGCGGGTGAGATGGTCTCCTGCGTCACGTCGCTGTTGTGATAGGGCGTGAAGGGAACGGTATCGCCCAGGTTGTAGCGCGCCACATATTCGGCACCGCGCAGCAGCCGATTGTTTTCGTAGCCGAACAGGTCATCACCCTGGTTCCAGGCCATCTGGCAGAACGCGCCGGCAAGGGCCAGGTCCAGCAGGCTGTGTCCCTGGTCGCGACCGCTTTCCTGAATCTGGCCAAGACCGTCGGGATGGAGCGTCCAGACCAGATTG
Organism: Herbaspirillum sp. 1130; assembly: GCF_017833835.1. Taxonomy (NCBI): domain Bacteria; kingdom Pseudomonadati; phylum Pseudomonadota; class Betaproteobacteria; order Burkholderiales; family Oxalobacteraceae; genus Herbaspirillum; species Herbaspirillum sp. 1130. The sequence goes on along the minus strand of NZ_JAFICQ010000001.1, from coordinate 1,158,031 downwards.
TTGATGGCACCATTGCCGGCTCCCTGCTTGAAGTAGCGGACGGCTTCCTGGTAGAGATCGTGGCGATCGGCCAGGATCCCGATCGCCATCATCGAACTCATGTTGGCGAGGTCCCAGTTGGCCCAGTAGTGATCGATGCGGGCCCCATTGTGGCGGGTGAGGAAGTCGTGATTCATCGGGTAGAAGACCCGCAGCATCATGTCCTTGAACGCGTTGAAGCCGCCGCCGGGCCAATGTGGATAGTCGCGCAGGAGTTCTCCTGCGTTGGCCAGCTGGTAGCCATAGATGCCCGATGCCAGGAAGCGGTCCGAACTGCCTTCGATAGCCTGCAAGGTGCTGGCCCATGCGTCAAGCAAGAGCGCAGCGCGCGCGGCGTAGCGATCGTCGCCGCTGATTTTCCAGCGCAGGGCCAGGGCATAGGCTGCGGCCGCATCATTGAAGAGGCGGCTGTAGTTTTCTGCATGTCCGGCTCCATCCTTGCCGCGATAGATCACCGGGACCGCCGCCGGCTGCCAGTCGAGGCCGGCGTGGCGGTTGCCGGTGAGGCGCTGCCAGCCTGCAGTCCAGGGCTGGTCCATGGCGGCCAGGCGGGTCTTGATCCGGGTGAAATCCGCGGTGGTGTGCAGGCCGCCCGGATGAACGAAGGCGCTGCCTTCGGCCTCCGCCAGCGGCGTGCATCCCGCGCACAGGCAAAGCAAGGCGGTACGCAGTGTGGTTCGGGTGGTCTGGAAGAAAATTGTCAGCATGGTGTGCGCGTGAAGGGGCGACAGTGGAGTGTCCAGCAAAGCCTGGGATCACTGAACCGGGCTCGTCCTCTGACTGCGTAACGTTGGCCGGGTTCAGCTCAGATCAAAGGCGTTTCACTTGCCTTGTCCTGTGAGCGGTGGTCTGCCTCGGCGGCCCCGGTGTCACGGTGCAGCGTGTCAGCCAAAGAAAATCCCGGCCTTGCGGGCCGGGATGCGGTTGGGGGAGTGGCGGATGAGAATCAGGCCAGGGCTTCCTTGGCGGCTTCTTCCGGGGTGAGGCCATCGTAGTAGAGGTCAGTGAACCATTCGACCTGTTCCTCGATGTGCTCTTGTGCCTGGTCCAGCGTGGCACCGCCCTTGACCAGGAATTGCTCGACTTCGGTACACCATTGGATCAGGGCTTCGGTTTCCGGGTCCAGTTTCTCTTTCTTGGGCATGTTGACTCCTTTGCTTCGGTGATGATGGGCGTGAGTGCCCTGTGCAAGGATAGGCCAAACCGGCCATGCGTGCGCACTTTGATTGGGCCGGGTTCATTGCAGCAACTGGCTGCCGCTGCTGGTACCGCTGGCCGCCGCGATACTGCTGGCCAGCACCGCCGCCGCCGACCTCGTCTCCACCCCCAGCTTCACGAAAATATGTTCCAGGTGCTTGTTGACCGTACGCGGGCTCATGCCGAGGATCTCGGCGATGTCGCGGTTGGTCTTGCCCTTGCCCAGCCAGAGCAGCACGTCGCTTTCGCGCGGCGTCAGGCGTGCGCCTTCCAGAGTGGCCGGCAGGACCATGAGCTCTTCGCCGCGATGCGCCGAGCCGGCGATCTTCTCCTCCAGCACCAGGCTCACGCCATGACCCTGGCCCGGACCGGAGAGGGTGATGTGCAGTTCATCCTGTTGCTGGCGCACGATCAACGGCGGTACGTGATCCAGGCTCTCGCCCTGGCGCTGCCGTACCAGCTGCTCGTTGAGCCAGACCTGCAAGGGCCCGGGCAGCTTGTGACTGGCCGGTGCCGCCGGACCATAGTATTTTTCCAGCCACTGTGAGGCCTTGGTGGTCTGCCACATCGGCAGGCCATTGCCACCCAGCACGATCACCGCATGGGCCGCATGTTCCAGCATGCCGCGCGTCTGCGTCATCATGCGCGCAGTGCGGATATGCGCACCGATGCGCGCCACCACCTCCTGCGGACGGATCGGCTTGGTCACGTAGTCGATGCCGCCGACCTCGAAGCCGCGCACCACGTGCTCGGTCTCCGACAGGCCCGTCATGAACACCACCGGGACATGCGCCACGCGCTTGACCTGCTTGATGCGGCGACAGGTCTCGAAGCCATCGATGCCGGGCATCATCGCATCCAGCAGGATCAGGTCGGGCGTGATGTGATCCAGCCGCTCCAGCGCCGCCAGGCCGTCGGTGGCGACCAGCACGATGTGGCCGCTCTCATCGAGCGCGTCGGACAACATGGCCAGGTTGTCGGGCATGTCATCGACGATCAGTACCACGTGTCTATCGAACGTCGTTGAGATCATGTCGGATCAGCTCCTTGATGCGGGTGACGTATTCGTTCAATCGGAATTGCTTGACCAGCTGCCGCAGCTCGGTGGTGAAGGGCAGGTAGGCCGGCTGCTGGCGCTCCATGGCGTCGAGCTGGCGCAGGATTTCCTTGGCGTAGCCGATGCTGCCCAGTTCCAGCAGGGTGGCCAGCTTCTCTTGCGGTGGCACCAGCATCAGGGCCTGTGGCGCCGCAGATGGCGGTGGCACTTCTGCCGGCACAGCAGGAAGGATGCTCGCCACCCAGTCCAGTTGCAGATGCTGGCGGATCTTGCCCAGCAATTCGTGATACGAGACCGGCTTGACCACGAAGTCATTGACCAGCGGCGGCTCGTTGCGCTCATGCAGGTTCTCGAAGGCATTGGCCGAGACCAGCAGGATGGGCAGCTGCGTGAGCCCGCGTGCGCGAATGGCGCGGGCCACCGTCCAGCCATCCATCTGCGGCATGGCGATGTCCAGCAGGATCAGGTCCGGTACTTCGCGTCCCAGACGCTCCATGCAGACCAGTCCGCTGTCGGCTTCGCTCACCACGAATCCCAGCGGCATGAGCATGTCCCTGAGCAGGCGACGTTGCGAGGCCTGGTCGTCCACCACCAGGATGTGGCGAGAAGGACCGGCGTAGCCCGACATCTGGTCTTCCAGCTTGATGCGCGGGCGCGGGACGTGTACTTCAGGCAGGTAGATCTTGAGATGGAAACTGCTGCCCTGGCCGACCCGGCTCTGCACGCTCAGTTCACCGCCCATGATGTGCACCAGCATGCGGCTGATGGCCAGGCCGAGGCCGGTGCCGATGTCTTCGCGCAGATTGGCGGCGCTGCTGCGCTCGAAGGGCAGGAAGATGCGTTCCAGGTCCTCGTCGGCAATGCCGATGCCGCTGTCGATCACATCGAAATACGCGATCTCGCGGGCGTAGCGCAGCTTGAGCGTGACGCCGCCGTGATCGGTGAATTTCACCGCATTGCCCAGCAGGTTGATGAGGATCTGGCGCAGCCGCTTCTGGTCCGCGTGCACGATCTGCGGCAGGCGTCCGGATTTCTCGAAGCGGAAGTGCAGCCCCTTCTGTTCGGCCTGTGGCGCGAACATGCCGACGATCTGTTCCAGGAAAGCTTCCAGCGCCAGCTCGTCCGAGGCCAGGCGCATCTTGCCGGCTTCGATCTTGGCGATATCGAGCAGGCCATCGATCAGACTCAACAGATGTTCGCCGCTGCGGCGGATGATGGCGATGGCTTCCTTGCGGGCCGGCGGGATGGTGGCATCCACGTGCAGAATCTGGGCATAGCCGAGGATGCTGTTCAGGGGCGTGCGCAATTCGTGGCTCATGCCGGCCACGAAGCGGCTCTTGGCCAGGTTGGCCGATTCGGCGGCTTCCTTGGCGCGCTGCAGTTCGGCATCGGTCTGCTTGTGGGCCTCGATTTCCTGCAGCAGCAGGTTGGTCTGGCGTTCCGATTCCTCCTGGGCCACGGCACGGCTTTCGTTGGTCAGCACCAGCCACCAGGCGCCGACGCCTACCACCACCAGCAACAGGCAGAACAGCTTGATGAAAACACCCCGCAGTGAATCCGGTGCGGACAAGCTCAGCCCGGAAAGATCGGCCATCTGCTGGAAATACAGCATCCACAAAACGATGGCCAGCCCGCCGGCCAGCAGCCCGAAGACACTCAGGTAATGCCCGATACGCGTATTGAGCTTGAGTGCGAAGCGCGCCGGGATCAGCTGGCGCAGCGTATGAAGAATCTGGTTGGGCAGGCGTGCGCGGGGCGTCTTGCAGCGGTCCTTGCAGCGTGCATCGAGTGAACAGCACAGCGAACAGATGGCCCCCTGGTAGGCTGGACAATGCGCCATGTCCGGCGTCTCGAACGCATTGCCACAGATCACGCAATCCAGTACCGAATGCGCCTGTCCGGGCGTGACGGGACGATAGTTCTGCTCGGACAGCGTATCGCGGCGCGCGATGTAGTAGCGGCTGCCGGTGGCCAGCGCGATCAGCGGCGCCGTCACCAGCGCCGTCCCCAATGCGATGAAGGGGGCCATCGCGGCAATGGTCTTGCCCAGCACGCCCGACATGGCCAGCGTGGAGAGCAGGGTGGCAATCACCATCGATCCCACACCCACGGGGTTCACGTCATACAGGTGCGCGCGCTTGAATTCGATGTGCGCCGGGCTCAGGCGCAGCGGCTTGTTGATGACCAGATCGGCCACCACGGCCCCGATCCAGGAGATGGCCACCAGGCTGTAGAGCGCCAGCACGTGTTCCAGTGCATTGAACACCCCAAGCTCCATGAGCAGCACCGCGATCAGCACATTGAACACCAGCCACACCACGCGCCCCGGATGGCTATGCGTGAGGCGCGCAAAGAAATTGGACCAGGCCAGCGAGCCGGCATAGGCATTGGTGACATTGATCTTGATCTGCGACACCACCACGAACAGCACCACCGCCCCCAGCGCAAAGGCCGGATTGCCGAACACGTACTGGTAGCCGATCAGGTACATCTGGGTCGGCTCCACGGCACGCGCCATGGGCACTTCATGCTGGATGGCGAGGAACGCCAGCAGCGTTCCGCCCAGCATCTTGGCCCCGCCCAGCAGGATCCAGCCGGGTCCGGCCAGCAGCAGGGCGCTCCACCAGCGGCCGCGATTGGCGGCGGTCTTCTGCGGCAGGAAGCGCAGGAAGTCCACCTGTTCGCCCACTTGCGCAATGAGCGAGAAGGCCACCGTGGCGGCAGCGCCGAAGAGCGTGAGGTTGAAGGAGCTGCCTTCTTCGGCACGGCCCGCGAAGCTCATCAGGTTCGACAGTGCCTCCGGTTCCTTGTACAGCACGCAGGCATAGGGCAGCACCAGCAGCACCAGCCACAGCGGCTGGGTCCACATCTGCAGGCGATTGATGAGGGTGATGCCGTAGGCCACCATGGGGATGATGATGAGCGAACAGAGCACATAGCCATACACCAGCGGCAGGCCGAAATAGATCTCGATGGCCTGCGCCATGATGGCCGCTTCCAGCGCGAAGAAGATGAAGGTGAAGCTGGCGTAGATCAGCGAGGTAATGGTCGAACCGATGTAGCCGAAGCCGGCGCCGCGCGTGAGCAGGTCCATGTCGACCCCGTAGCGCGCCGCGTAATAGCTGATGGGCAGGCCGGTCGCGAAGAACAGCACCATCACGCAGATGATGGCCCAGAAGGCATTGGTGAAGCCATAGCTCAGGGTGATGGCACCGCTGATGGCTTCCAGCGCCAGGAAGGAGGTGGCCCCCAGCGCCGTGTTGGCCAGGCGAAATTCGGACCAGCGGCGAAAGGACAGCGGCGTGTAGCGCAGCGCGTAGTCTTCCAGCGTCTCGTTGGCGACCCAGGTGTTGTAGTCGCGCCTGACCTTGACGATGCGTTGTGTGGCGGGATGGGTCACGTTGGCTCTTGGTGGGGTCGGGGGTTCCGGTGGCTCATGTCCGTCAGCATTCTGTCAGTGTGCTGCAGCGCAGACGGGCTGCCTGGCTCGTGTTTATGTCCAAGCAATTTTCAAACCATTCGGGGCAAGAGGGCATACGTCAAATGACGTAGATGCCTGTCTGCATGACATGAGAATTCACCAAGAAAAGGCAGCCGGCATGAACGCCGTCGCCGCATCCCGACGCCCTGCACGCAAAGTGCGCACCAACAGCAGGCAAGCCATGATCAAAAGCTGTGCAGGCCGGCAGGCCGCACCAGCAGGGGGCTTACGTCAAACAACGTATTGTTGCGCTGCACCTGCGAACCTATTCTGCGCCTCAGAACGAAGCGCCGGAACCGTGTGATGGACGGGGTTTCCCGAGCTGCGCCACTGCCGGGGCAGTGACTTGTCCGGTCTTCGTTTCACCGCTTGCATGACGCCACGATGGCCCAGACCGAGTCCAACAACAACGCCCGAAAGGAGTACCGCATGTCGCATTCCTCGTCTTCCAATCCTCCCTCGCTCCCGCGCCGCAAGATCCTCATGGGCCTGGCCGCCGGGGCGGCAGCAGCGGCCCTGCCGGGCATGGCCTCGGCCCAGCAGTATCCGACCGCCAAGGTCAACACCACCAAGCTGGCCATCACCGATACCGAAGTCACGGTCGGCCAGCTGCACTCGGCTACCGGCACCATGGCCATCAGCGAAACCGGTTCGATCCAGGCCGAGCGCCTGGCCATCGACCAGATCAATGCCATGGGCGGCATCCTCGGCCGCAAGATCAAGATCATCCAGGAAGACGGAGCCAGCGACTGGCCAACCTTCGCCGAAAAGGCCAAGAAGCTGCTGGAAAACGACCGCGTGGCTGCCGTCTTCGGCTGTTGGACGTCGGCCTCGCGCAAGGCGGTGCTGCCGGTGTTCGAGAAGGACAACGGCCTGCTGTATTACCCGACCTTCTATGAAGGCCTGGAGCAGTCCAAGAACGTGTTCTATACCGGGCAGGAGGCGACGCAACAGGTGCTGGCAGGCCTGAATTGGGTGGCCAAGGAGAAGAAGGCCAAGACCTTCTTCCTGGTTGGCTCGGACTACATCTGGCCGCGGACTTCCAACAAGATCGCCCGCAAGCACATCGAGAACGTGCTCAAGGGGTCGGTGGTGGGCGAGGAATACTACCCGCTGGGCAACACGCAATTCGGTTCGCTCATCAACAAGATCAAGTTGAAAAAGCCCGACGTGATTTTCGCCGACGTGGTCGGTGGCTCCAACGTCGCTTTCTACAAGCAGCTGAAGGCCGCCGGCGTGACCGCCAAGACCCAGAACCTGCTGACCATTTCGGTGACCGAGGATGAAATGCTGGGCATCGGCGGCGAGAACGTGGAAGGCTTCTTCGCCTCGATGAAATATTTCCAGAGCCTGGACAACGCCAACAACAAGAAATTCGTGGCCGAGTTCAAGGCCAAGTTCGGTGCCAATTCGGTCATCGGCGACGTCACCCAAGCCGCCTATCTCGGCCCCTGGCTGTGGAAGGCTGCCGTGGAAAAGGCCGGCAGCTTCGATGTCGACAAGGTGGTGGCCGCTTCGCCCGGCATCGAACTCAAGACCGCGCCCGAAGGCTACGTCAAGGTCCACGAAAACCATCACCTGTGGAGCAAGACCCGCATCGGCGAGGCGCAGAAGGATGGCCAGTTCAAGGTGGTCTACGAGTCCGAACTGATCGAGCCGAATCCCTTCCCCAAGGGCTACCAGTAAGGCGGCCCGGCCGGTGCCGCACCGGCCCTTCGTGCAGCAAAGCGGCGGCGTCTGTAGTGACATGCGGGCGCTGCCGCCCATTTCTCCAATCGGCAACTCTGCCCCGTCGGGAGTCATCATGGTTTCTCTATCCGAATTCGGCGCCATCTTCGCCATGCAGGGCTTCAATGGCCTCTCGGTCTTCTGCGTGCTGCTGCTCATGGCGCTGGGCCTGGCCATCATCTTCGGGCAGATGGGCGTGATCAACATGGCCCACGGTGAATTCCTCACCATCGGTGCCTACATCACCTACCTGCTGTCGCACCTGACCACCACCTATGCGCCGGCCTTGCAGCCCTTCTATTTCTTCGTGGCCATCGTGCTGTCCTTCGCCGTGGCTTATGGCGTGGGTTATCTCACCGAGCTGCTGCTCATCAGCCGCCTCTACAAGCGTCCGCTCGATACGCTGCTGGCGACCTGGGGCCTGTCGCTGGCGATGCAGCAGACCTTCCGTTCCATCTTCGGGGCCAAGGAAGTCAGCGCCACCTTGCCGGACTGGCTCATGGGTTCCTTCAAGCCGACCGATGCCATCGATATCCCCTTGAACGGTCTCTTCATGATGGGCCTCACGGTGCTGCTCACCGGTGCCATCTTCGTATTGCTGTTCCGTTCACGCTGGGGCCTGCAGGTACGGGCCACGATGCAGAACCGCGTCATGAGCGGAGCGGTAGGCATCAATACCCGCAAGGTGGACCGTACCACTTTCGCGCTGGGTTGCGGCGTCGCCGGCGTGGCCGGTGCGGCTTTCACCACCATCGGCTCCACCGGCCCGACCAGCGGATCGCTCTACATCGTCGACACCTTCCTGGTGGTGGTCTTCGGCGGCGCACAAAGCCTGATCGGCACCATCGCTTCGGCCTTCTCGATCGCGCAGACGCAGTCCACGGCGGAATTCTTCCTGACCGGTTCCATGGCCAAGGTGCTGACTTTGTCGGCGGTCATCCTGATCCTGATGCTGCGTCCGCAAGGGCTGTTCTCGGCGAAGGTGCGCAAATGAACGTGAAAGATGGCCACTCCCGATCCAACTACATGAGCGAGGTCCGATGATGAATGCAGCCTATGAAAAACTGCTGGGCGGGCGCTCCGGTGCGCTTGGCCTGCTGGTGATGGCAGCCCTGTTGCTGGTGGTGTTCCCGCTGACGATGGACATGTTCCGTCTCAACCTGGTGGGCAAATACCTGTCCTACGCCTTCGTGGCCGTGGGCCTGGTGCTGTGCTGGGGCTACGGCGGCATCCTCAGCCTGGGGCAGGGCGTGTTCTTCGGACTGGGCGGCTATTGCATGGCCATGTTCCTCAAGCTCGAAGCCTCTGACCCCATCAGCACCAAGATCCAGTCCACGCCGGGCATCCCCGACTTCATGGACTGGAACCAGATCACCGCCTTGCCGGCCATGTGGGAGCCTTTCCATAGTTTTGCCTTCACCATTCTTGCCGTGCTGGTGGTGCCTACCGCGCTGGCCATGCTGATCGGGCTGGCGATGTTCAAGCGCCGCGTGGGGGACGTGTATTTCTCCATCGTCACGCAAGCCATTGCGGCCATCCTGTCCATCCTCATCATCGGCCAGCAGGGGCTGACCGGCGGCGTCAACGGCATCACCGACCTCAAGACTCTGATGGGCTGGGATATCCGCACCGACCACGCCAAGCTGGTGCTGTATTTCGTCAATGCGGGATTGCTGTTCGGCTGCATCCTGTTTGGCCGCTACGTGCTCGGGTCCAAGCTGGGCCGCCTGCTGGTGGCCATGCGCGACAAGGAAGAACGGGTGCGCTTCTCCGGCTATGACGTGGCCAGCTTCAAGGTCTTCGTCTTCTGTGCGGCGGCCATGTTCTCGGCCATCGGCGGGGCCATGTTCACGCTGCAGGTGGGCTTCATGTCGCCGTCCTTCGTCGGGATCGTGCCCTCCATCGAAATGGTGATCTTTGCTGCAGTGGGTGGCCGCATGTCGTTGCTGGGCGCGGTGTACGGAACGCTGCTGGTGAATTTTGGCAAAACCTACTTCTCCGAAACCTTCCCCGAATTGTGGCTGTTCCTGATGGGCGGTCTCTTCATCGCGGTGGTGATGTATTTCCCCAATGGCCTGGCCGGTCTCTGGCAGACCCAGGGCAAGCGCCTGATGGACAAGCTGCGCGGCCCATCCAAGCCGGTAGCCCCCGTTGCTGCAGAAGCCGCCAAGCCGGTTTCCCGAGCATCCACCCCTGAACCCAAGCGCGATGGCATCGAGCCGGGCGCGACTCTGGAGGCCAGCAAATGAGCGAGAACGCCATCGGTTTCGAATCGGACGCCCATCCGGTCCTGGCCATCGAAGACCTGACCGTGTCTTTCGATGGGTTCAAGGCAGTCGACAAGCTCAATCTCTACGTGCAGCGCAATGAGGTGCGCGTGGTGATCGGCCCCAACGGCGCAGGCAAGACCACGGTGCTGGACCTGATCTGCGGCAAGACCCGCGCCACCTCCGGCAGCATCAAGTTCAACAATCACGAACTGACGAAGATGAGCGAGCACGCCATCGTGCGGGTAGGCGTGGGACGCAAGTTCCAGACCCCGTCCATCTACGAGAACCTCTCCGTGTTCGAGAACCTGGAGATGTCCTTCCCGCGTGGCCGCAAGGTGTTCGGCGCGCTGACTTTCAAGCGTTCGCCGGATGTGGTGGCGCGGGTGGAAGCGGTGGCTGCCGAGATCTTCCTGGACGAACAGCTGCATACGCAAGCCGACCTGCTCTCGCACGGCCAGAAGCAGTGGCTGGAGATCGGCATGCTGCTGATGCAGGAGCCGGAGCTCTTGATGCTGGATGAACCGGTGGCCGGCATGAGCGTGTCCGAACGCGAAAAGACGGCCGAGCTGCTGGGCCGCATCAGCCAGGGCCGCTCGGTGGTGGTGATCGAGCACGACATGGATTTCGTCAAGAGCATCGCCCACAAGGTCACCGTGCTGCACCAGGGAAAAATCCTGGCCGAAGGCAGCATGGAGAAGGTGCAGTCCGATCCCAAGGTGATCGACGTCTATCTCGGTCACTGAACTTTCCTCACCCTCGGAGCCTGCCATGTTCAAAGTCTCGCAACTCGCCTCCGGCTACGGCCAGAGCAAGGTCATCCACGATGTCGACCTGTCGGTGGCCAAGGAAGAAATCGTCGCCGTCATGGGCCGCAACGGCATGGGCAAGACCACGCTGTTCAAGACCCTGATGGGCATCCTGCCGCTGCGCGGCGGCAGCATCAGCATCGATGGCGTGGAACTCGGTGGCCTGGAAAGCCACCAGCGCGTCGAGCGCGGCGTGGCCTACGTGCCGCAGGGGCGCATGATCTTTTCGCACATGACGGTGCTGGAAAACATCCAGACCGGCCTGCCCGCATCGGCCAAGGGCAAGGTGCCCGATGAACTGTATTCGCTGTTCCCGGTGCTCTATGACATGCGCACCCGCAAGGGCGGCAACCTGTCCGGCGGACAGCAGCAGCAACTGGCCATTGCGCGCGCACTGGCGACCAACCCGCGCGTGCTGCTGCTGGATGAACCGACCGAAGGGATACAGCCTTCCATCATCAAGGACATCGCCAAAAGCCTCAAGGAAATCCGCAAGATCCGTGCGCTCACCATCGTGGTCTCGGAGCAGGTGCTGAGCTTCACGCTGGAGATTGCGGACCGTTTTCTGGTCATCGACAAGGGCCGCTTTGTCTACGAGGACACGCGCGAGAACGTCGATGCGCCCACCATCAGCAAGTATCTGTCGGTCTGATCCGACCGTCTTTTCAGAGGAGCAAGCCCATGCGACACGGAGACATTTCAGCCAGCCGGGACGCCGTCGGCGTGGCCGTGGTGAACTACAAGATGCCACGCCTGCATACGCGCGGCGAGGTACTGGAGAACGCCAGGAAGATCGCCGCCATGCTGGTCGGCATGAAGCAGGGACTGCCAGGGCTGGACCTGGTGGTGTTTCCCGAGTATTCCACCCACGGCATCATGTATGACCGTGAAGAAATGTTCGAGACCGCCGCCACCATCCCCGGCGACGAAACCGCCATCTTTTCCGAAGCCTGCCGCATCGCCGGCGTGTGGGGCGTCTTTTCGCTCACCGGCGAGCGCCATGAGGAGCATCCGCGCAAGGTGCCTTACAACACCCTCATCCTCATCAACGACCAGGGCGAGATCGTGCAGAAGTACCGCAAGATCATGCCGTGGACGCCCATCGAGGGCTGGTATCCGGGCGATACCACCTACGTCTGCGACGGCCCCAAGGGCTTGAAGATCAGCCTCATCATCTGTGATGACGGCAACTATCCCGAGATCTGGCGCGACTGCGCCATGAAGGGTGCGGAACTGGTGGTGCGCTGCCAGGGCTACATGTATCCGGCCAAGGAACAGCAGATCATGGTCTCCAAGGCCATGGCCTGGATGAACAACCTGTATGTGGCCGTGGCCAATGCATCAGGGTTCGATGGCGTCTATTCCTACTTCGGCCATTCGGCCATCGTCGGTTTCGACGGCCGCACGCTGGGCGAGTGCGGTACCGAAGAGATGGGCATCCAGTATGCCGAACTGTCGGTCTCGGCCATCCGCGATGCACGCCGCAACTGGCAGTCGCAGAACCACCTCTACAAGCTGCTGCATCGCGGCTACACCGGCAAGATCAATTCTGGCGAATCCCCGGCCGGCGTGGCCGAGTGTCCCTTCGACTTTTATCGCACCTGGGTCAACGACCCGGCGGCTGCACGCGCCCAGGTCGAGGCATTGACGCGCAACAGTGCCGGTACGCCCGAATGCCCGATGCCGGGGATTCCCACCGAGCCGGCAGCCTGAGGCCGAAGGCGCAAGGCCTCATCACACATCCACCACCAAGGAGATCGCATGCAACACTTCAAGATCAAGCCCGGCGTCCCGCTGGCAGAGCAGGCTGAACTGGGTCACAACCGCTGGCACCCGGACCTGCCTTTCCTGGCCTCGGTCAAGCCGGGCGAATCCATCCTGATCGAGTCGCTGGACTTCCTCGACGCGCAGATCCAGGACACCGACGACGTCTCCGACGTCAAGAACGTCGATCTCACGCGCGCCCATCCGCTGACCGGTCCCTTCCACGTCGAGGGTGCAGAGCCGGGCGACCTGCTGGTGATCGACCTGCTGGACATCAAGCCGGTCACCCCGGTCGGTTTCTCGGGCGTGTTTGCCAAGGAAAACGGCGGCGGCTTCCTGGCCGATTATTTCCCCGAAGCCGACAAGGCGATCTGGGACCTGAAGGGCTTGTATGCCACCTCGCGCCATATTCCGGGCGTGCGCATCGCAGGCCTGACCCACCCTGGTCTGATGGGTTGTCTGCCGTCCCACGATCTGCTGGCTGAGTGGAATCGCCGGGAAGCGCCGCTGGCCGCCAAGGGTCTGGCGCAACCACCGAACCCCAGCACTGCCGTCTTGCGCGGCCTGACCGGTGCGAAATTCGACGAGATGGCCAAGGTTGCCGCCCGCACCGTGCCGCCGCGCGAGCATGGCGGCAACACCGACATCAAGGACCTGTCGGCAGGCACCCGCATCTTCTTCCCGGTGTACGTGAAGGGCGCGGGTTTCTCGATGGGGGACCTGCACTTCTCGCAGGGTGATGGCGAGATCGGTTTCTGCGGCGCCATCGAGATGGATGGCGTGAGCCACGTCGGCTTCGACCTCATCAAGGGCGGCATGGCCAAGTACAACATCACCTCGCCCATCTTCATGCCCAGCATCGTCAAGCCGCATTACGAGCAGTGGCTGACTTTCGAAGGCATCAGTGTGGAAAACGGCGTGAACTACTACCTCGACGCCACCGTGGCCTATCGCCAGGCCTGCCTGAAGGCCATCGACTACCTGACCCACTTCGGCTACACCGGCAGCCAGGCCTACATGCTGCTGACGGCCGCGCCCGTGGAAGGGCGCATCGGCGGCATCGTCGATATTCCCAACTGCGCCTGCACGGTGGCCTTGCCGACCTCCATCTTCGATCAGGACATCACGCCCAAGGGCATGCTCAACGACAAATCCTATTGGGGCCGCAAGGGCTAGCGATCAACGCAGTGACGTGTGTGTTCCCGGCCGGGCGCAGGCCTGGCCGGTTTTTTTCGTGATAACGGATTGGTGAAGGAGTCCCCATGCCCTTGTATGACATTCGTTGCAGCCATTGCGAAGGCATCTTCGAACGCCTCATTCCCCTTCAGGGATTGCACGGCCAGACTTGCTGTCCCTATTGCAAGGAGGAGACGGCCGCCTCACCCATGCCCACGGGCGGTCATGTCGGCTTGCAGGTCAAGCATCGCTGGCAGCCGCGCAACGGTGCCGAGCAACTGGCCGGGCAGGGGGCGACCGGGCCGGGCACCCATGCAGGGGCAGGCCGCAGCAGCGTGCTGCACAACTGCAAGGGCCACAGCTGCAGCATCTGCGCGACCTGAGGCCGGCCGGATTGCTCCAGTTACTCCAGCATGGCGTCCAGCCCCGCCGCCAGTTCGGTGAGCGAGGGCATGGCACGCTCGGCCTTGTCGGGATCGCGCTTCACCAGCACCGGCATCCAGGCCGGATCCACGCCCAGCCTCTTGCCCACGGCCACCGGATAGGTGGCCAGTGCGGCTTCGTCATCCAGTGACAGCACGGTCACGCGCGCGGCCCACGCGCCCAGGTGTACCCAGGCAGCGGCGCGGTCGAGCCGGCCCGCTGCCAGCGGATCAGGCACCGAGCGCAGTGCCGTGACCAGCGCTTCAGGGAAATTCCAGATCGCCGCCAGTTCGGCCGAGACATCGGCGTAGTGAAAGCCCCAGGCCTGCTTTTCCCGTTCGGCGCGGTCGCCGTCGAGCACGTTGCATTGCTTGTCCAGCGGGGCGACTGTCGCGGCGGCCACCGCATGCAGTTGCAACTGGCCGATGCCATGCATCATGCCGACGGTGAAGACAGCGTCGCCATTGTCTTCGCCGTGGATGCCGGCGTGCATGGACAGCCAGCGCGCTGCCACTGCGGTGTAGAGGGTATGTCGCCAGAACTGCGGCAGCTCCATGCCGCGCGTGCTCTTGAAGGCCGCCACCATGCCATTGCCCAGCACCAGATTGCGCACCATGATGAAACCCAGCATGCGCAGCGCATCGTCGACTGTCCCGATGGTGCGCGAAGCATGGAAGAACGCCGAGTTCGCCAGTCGCAGCAGTTTGGCGGTGAGCGTCGGGTCGGCCGCGATCTGGTGGGCGATATCCTGGGCCGAGACTTCCTCGCTGTTGAAGCTGGTCATCAGCTGCTGCACGACCTTGGGGATGGTCGGCAGCTTGCCGGGCTGGTCTACCAGGCTCTTGAGCTCCATGACAGTTCCTCCATGCAATGGTTTGTGTGGTTTTTGCAGGCAATTCCGGGAATTGCGGTTCCATTGTCGCAGAGTTCGGACGATTTGCTGACGATCCAGGTCAGTATGATGGAAGTCTCACTTGACCGGAGTGCACCCATGGCAAGCCGCAAGACGTCCGACCCGCATCCTCCCGAGCAGCCCGTCACGCCCGCCGGGGCGTGGGGAGATGTACCGAATTATGTGCAGGATTGCGTACAGCGCAGTTTCCTTTTCCTCGATACCTTGCTCGACCGGGGCAATGACTACCTGGAGCATCTGGAGCAGGGCACGCCGCCGCTCCTCAAATTCGAGCACGAACTGGTGCTGGACGGTCACGACCTGCCGCAGCCCTGCAACTACGCCTTGCTGCGCCTGCAACCGCCGCCGGGCCTGCCGGTCGATCCGCAGGCACGACCGGTGGTGGTGGTCGATCCGCGCGCCGGACACGGCCCCGGTATTGGCGGCTTCAAGTTCGATTCGGAAGTGGGCATGGCGATGAAGGCCGGGCATACCGTGTATTTCGTCACTTTCCGGCCCGAGCCCGAGGAGGGCCAGACGCTGGTCACCGTGATGGATGCGGAGGCGCGCTTCCTCGAAGAAGTGATACGCCGCCATCCGCAATGCCCGGCCAAGCCGGTAGTGATCGGCAATTGCCAGGCCGGCTGGGCCATGATGACGCTCGATGCCGTGCGGCCCGAGCTGTTCGGGCCGCTGATGATGGTGGGTGCCCCGGCCTCCTACTGGGCCGGCAGCTCCACGCTCAATCCCATGCGCTACAGCGGCGCCAACCTCGGCGGGACCTGGCTGGCCTCACTGGCTGCCGATCTCGGGGCCGACCGCTTCGATGGCGCCTATCTGGTCGAGAACTTCGAGAAGCTCAATCCGGCCAATACCTTCTGGAGCAAGTATTACAACCTCTGGGCCGGAGTCGATCAGGAGGCAGCGCGTTTCCTGGAATTCGAACGCTGGTGGGGCGGTTTCTTCCGAATGACCGGGGCAGAGATCGAGGCCATCACCGAGAATCTGTTCGTGGGCAACAAGCTGGCGCGCGGAGAGCTGGAGGTCAAGGGCAGGGCAGTCAATCTGCGCGACATCACGGCGCCCATCGTGGTCTTCGCCTCCTGGGGGGACAACATCACGCCGCCGCCGCAGGCGTTGAACTGGATCATCGATGTCTGGGGCGACGAGCGGGCCATCGCCGCCGCCGGCCGCACCATCATCTACGTGCTGCACGAGAGCGTGGGCCATCTGGGCATCTTCGTGGGCGGCTCGGTGGCGCTCAAGGAACACGACCAGCTGGTCAGCTCGCTGGACGTCATCGAGAGCCTGCCACCAGGGCTCTACGAAATGAAGCTGGAACGCAAGGACGGCCGCGCGACCCAGCGCTGGGATGCGCTGGAGCCGGGTGACTACACGGTGCACTACCAGCACCGCACCATGGAAGACCTGCGCAAGCTCAATCCCGAAGGCCGAGAGGAAGAGTCGCTGTTCTCGACCATCAGCCAGTGGTCGCAACTCAATGCGCAGTGGTACAAGACCTGGGTCCGGCCCTGGGTGCGCATGACGGCGACCCGCGACAGCGCCAATGCACTGATGCGCATGAATCCCTTGCGCATGCAGCGGCAACTGTTCTCGGACAAGCACCCGGCCGCCGCCTTCATTCGCCAGCAAGCTGCTGCCGCGCGCACGCACCGGGTACAACTCGACCCCGACCATCCGCTGAAGCAATACGAACGCCGCATGGCGCAGAAGATCACCGACGAGCTCAATGCCTGGCGCGACCAGCGCGATGCCCGCACGGTACGGATGACGCGCCAGCTGTTCGGTCCGACCGGACTGGGTGCCTGGCTGCCGCCGCGCGAGCCGGATGCCGATCTGGCCCAGCGCTGGGCGCAGCAGGAGCTGGGAAGCTACCGTGATACGGTCATTGGCCAGATAGCCGACGGCGGTTTTGCCGAAGCGGTTTGCCGGATCGTCATCGCCGGCATGGTCTCCATCGGTGCGTTCGAACGGCGCAGCCTGCGTCTGGCCAGGCTGCTGGCGCAACTGCCGAACATGCATGCCAGCGTGTCGCCCCAGACCAACTGGGTGCAGTTGCTGAAGGAGCAGGCACGCATTACCGCGGTGGCCCCTGTGGAGGCGCTCAATGCACTCGGGCAGATGCTGCCTGATGCAGCCTCGCGCGAGCGCGCGCTGGCACTGGCAGCGGCGGTGATGATGATCGAACCGACGCTGGCCAATCCGCGCTCGGAAATCATCGAACTGCTGGTTGCAACGCTGGAGGTCGATCCCGATCGCGTGATCGCGCTGGCCCGCAAGCTGACCAAGGCCATCGGTGAAGACGATGATGCGCTGACCTTGCCGTCGTCTGATGAGGAACCGGCGCGACCGGCGGCAGCACCGCGCAAGCGGGCCGCACGCCCGCCTGCGTCCGTGGCCAAGCCGGCCAAGGTGAGTACGCCGCCGAAGCCGGTCAGAAGCGCACCCTCGGCCAAGCCTGCCAGCGCCAAGACCAAGACCTCAGCCAAGACAGCGAAGTCTGCGCCCATCGCCAAAGCCACGGGGACCACCAAGACCACCAGGAGCGGCACACCGGCGCGCACGCGGTCCAAGCGCAGCTGAAACACTCAAGGCCAGGTTCACGTTGCCCTTTGCGGATGGCCTTCATGGTTTGCCGAAAGTCCCGGCGGGCAGGTTCCACATGGCCTGCTCGCTGGTGGACAAGGCCACCGCGCCACCCTCCAGTGCCGCACGCGCATCGTCTGCATTGCAGACGAAGCCCGACGCGACGATGGGCGGAAGCACGGCGCGGTCCGCCGGCTTGAGTTGCGTGAGCATCGGTGCCGGCATCAGTTGCACCAGGTTGGGTTCGCTCTGTTCGAGCGCCTTCAGGCTGCGCGGCCAGGTGGTGCGATCGGTCACGAATACCTTCTGCATGGTGATCATGCCGGCCCGGCTGGCCCGCAGCAGCGTGGCCACCCGCGTTGACACCAGCGACGGTACGCCCAGGGCGACCAGATAATCGATGGCGGCCTTGTCCTGCGCCAGTCCTTCACAGGTATCCACATTGAGCATCAGGAACTTGCCCGCATCCCGGATACGGGTGCTGAGCGCCTGCAACTCACGCAACTCCACGTTGGCAACGATGCCGACTTCAGCGGCGCTGGCGAGAAAGGCTGGCAGGTGCTGTGTTCCATAGACCGCTGCCATGACCGGATGCCGCCTGAGCCTGGCTTGCAGGGAGCGGTCGTCAGGGGAGGCCGGCGCGGCGGCGGCGCGTGCCGGGGAACGAGGGGGAGAGGGAGAGCGCATGCAAGGTTCCAGAGTGAAAAAAGAGAAGCAAGAAAGAAAGGCGAATGGAAAACGCGCGGCTAGCGTGTGTTTTCCTGGCGCACATGGTCCAGCTCGGCACATAGCCGTGCCTGCCACCGGGCACGGCGGCAGGCACGCTCGGCGAAGTCGATGCGTGGCTTGAAGACCGCCTGCAACCGGGTCCGGGCGCAGGCCTGGGGCAAGTCATCCCACAGCAGGCCATGGCTGCCGGCCAGGAAAGCGATGCCGCGCAGGCTGGCGTGCGCACTCTGGTGGGTGCGGCAGGTGGTTACGCCCGACAGGTCGGCTTGCAACTGCAGCAGCAGGTCGCTGCTGGCCAGCGTACCGCCGCTCATGATCCGCGAGACCGGTAGTCCGGCCGTGTCGGCGCTGGCACTGACGCACGCGGTCACCGATTGCGCGATTCCCTCCACCAGCGCATGTGCCACTTCGGCGCGGCCCGTGGCCAGCGACAGCCCCTGCAGGGCTGCTCGCGCTGCGGGTTGGCGTTGCGGTGACTGCATCCCGGCCAGCGCCGGCAGGAAGCTGACGCCGCCGGCCGAACTCACGCTGGCCGCCAGGGCCAGCAGCTGGCGCGCATCCGGAAACCAGCGCAGGCGCTGGCAGGCCCAGGTGAGTGCGGCTCCGGTGGAGGCGGTGTAGCTTTCGAGGGCGAAGTGGGAGACGCCGTTCTGACGCCTGGCGGTGACTACTACGCTGGCCTCGGCGGTGCTGTCGGCGGGGGCGAGTGCAACGCGCGGGCCGACCAGCACGTCGATGAAGCTGCCGGTGCCGTGCTGACACAGCGCCTGGCCGGGTTCCAGGCAACCCTGCCCGATGGCAGCGGCCAGCTGATCTCCGGCGCAGGCGCGAATCGGCAGGGCGGCGCCGAGAACGGCAGCGTCGCTGCGGCCGTAGTCGTCGGCATCCTGGCACAGCGTGGGCAGCAGCCCGGCGGGGAAGCCAAGCGCCTCCAGCCAGTCCAGCGCATAGGCATGCGCGTCCAGTACATAGGCGTTGCAGGCCGTGGCATTGGTCGCGCTGGTAGCCAGCAGGCGGCGGCCGCTCAGTTGCCACAGCAGCCAGGTGTCAATGCCGCCAAAGCCCAGCCGTCCTTGCGCCCAGGCACGCGCCACGCGCGGCTGATGGCGCAGCAGATGGGCCGCCCAGAGGTAGGGCGAGCGGCTGCCGACCGGTCGCCCCAGACGCGGTCGCAGCCGCTGATCCCAGTGCGGTGCCAGTGCCGCCAGTTCGGCCGCGTGCCGGCTGTCCTGCCAGGACAGTGCCGGTGCCAGCGGTTCTCCGCTCACGGTATCCCACACCACGGCGCTGGCGCGCTGGTTGCACAGACCGATGGCGCGCACCCGCAGTCCCTTCTGCCGCGCCTGCTGCAGGCTGGCGCGGCACGCGGCCAGGGTCTGCTGCCAGATCAGCGCCGCATCCTGTTCCACCACGCCGCTGCGTGCGTAGTGCGTGCGCAAGGGGCGTCGGTGCAGGCAGGAGACCAGGCCATCGGCCGTCACGATCGCCGCGCGTGTGCTGGAGCTGCCGGCGTCGATGGCGAGGATCCCGTCACGGCTGTTCATGGCGGCTTCTGTCGACAGGAACGGGCGCACTGCTGGCGGTGGCGTGGCCGCAGCGGTAGGGGCGGGAGTCAATCAAGGCGGCGACATCGTCGATGTCGCGCAAGGGGACTGCGGTGTGCACAGGGCTCTCCTGATGTTGACTGCAAGAGGCCTGCGCACTGCGCGCGTGAAGAGACCATCTTGCAGATGGTCTCTTGTGTGAATTATCTGCCGGGCAATTCTATGAGCCCGGCGACGGGCTTGTCAACGACCGCAAAGGATGGCGCAGCAGCCGGTGCCGCCTGTTTTCAGGGGCGTTCACCCCTTGCCAGCCGCGCCCGGACATGAGCCACGATCTGCGGCAGGTCGGCCACCGAATCGATCACGTAGTGCGCGCCGGCGGCGAGCAGGCGTGTTTCGGCGTGTGTCTTGAGGCGCTCGATTTCCTCGGTCGGCGAGGCGTCCAGTTCGGCTCGCGTGAGCCCCACTTCATTGCCCGAAAGGGAGAGGCCAACGCTCCACATGCCGGCGCGAATACCTTCCTCAATTCCCGGCACCGTATCGTCGACCTTGATGCAACAGGCCACGTCATCGATCTGCAGCGCCAGTACGTTGGCCAGTGCCATGTAGGGGCCCGGACGGCCACCGGCCTCCAGTTCGTCGCCGGCCACCACGTGGTCGGGGCGCAGGCCTTCCTCGGCCGCCATCGGCAGCAGCACATCCAACACCTGGCGCGGATAGCCGGAGCAGGAACCGATTTTGAGACCTTGGCCGCGCAGCCAGGCCAGCACCTGCGCCGCGCCCGCGATGGGCTGCGAATACTGGCCGACCTTGGCGATCTGCATCGGCATGAAGCGGGCATAGATGGCATCGACATCCGCATCGGTGGGCGCCCGGCCGTTCTGCTGCTGCCACTGCGCCGCGATGGCCGTATCGTCCAGCAGCACGCGGATATGCTGCCACTTGGACAGGCCCATGGGGCCGCGTGCCTGTTGCAGGGTGAGGTTGATGCCGAAGCTCTTGAAGGCATCGACGAAGATTTGCGTGGGCGCCAGCGAACCGAAGTCGACCAGTGTACCGGCCCAGTCGAAGATGACGCCTTGCAGGTTGCGCGGACGGGCGAGTGATGGGTGCATGGGTTTTTCCTTGAAAGTGAGTCAGCAGAAGTCAATGGATTGCGGCGATGAAGTTGCGTCCGCGCGGCCCGCACAGCGCTGCCTGCAGGGCCGCTTCCCAGCGGTCTTGCAGGCCATAGTGGGCCGGGTCGGTGGACACGCCCAGCGATTCGAGCAAGCCGGCCAGGCGCGCGACGGCCTGCTCGGTACTGGTGGCATCGAAGATCTGCAGCAACAGGGCGTCGACCGCGCTGTCGCGCCCCATCGCCAGGCGCAGGATGTGTGGCAGCGAGAAGGAACAGGCGATGCCGTGCGGGACACCGCGCTGCAGCGTGATGTCATAGGACAAGGAATGCGCCAGCGCAGTCCGGGTATTGGAAAAGGCCAGGCCGGCCTGGAGCGCAGCCAATGCCATCTGTTCGCGCAGGGCCAGGTCCTCAGGCTCGCGGATGAGTGCCGGCAGCGTGGCCACGATGGCGCGGGCGGCGCTGCTGGCCAGGGTCGAAGAGACCGGGTTGCGATGCACGTTCCAGATCGCCTCCAGCGCATGGGAGAGGGCATCCAGGCCGCTGGCCAGCGTTGCCGGGGCGGGCAGGCTCAGCATCAGGCTGGCATCGATGATGGCTGCCTGCGGCCAGGTCCAGGGGCGATGCAGTGAATACTTGCGCCCGCGCTGCGCATCCCACAGCGTGGCCCAGGGCGTGACTTCGCTGCCGGTGCCGGCCGTGGTGGGGATGGCAATGAGCGACTTCAGATGCGCCGGATCGGGTTCAAAGGGGGTGTCTTCGCGCAGATGCGCGAGCAGTTCGTCGAAGTGGCCCGACGGCGTGGGTGCCAGCATGGCCTTGGCACAATCGATGACGCTGCCGCCCCCGAGGGCGATCAGGCAGGGGACATCGGCGTGGCGCTGCCACAGGCGCTGGTACATGCCGGTCAGCCAGTTCACGTCAGGATTGGGCAGGACGCCGTTGTCGATGCCAACCAGTTGCGGGCCCAGCAGGTCGGCGACCTTCTGTTGCAGCCCCAGGGCAGCGGCCTCGGGAAAGGTGATCAGCAATGCGGGCCGGCCGGCCAGCAGCTGCGGCAATTGTGCGAGGCTGCCGACACCGGCATGGAGATCGACAGGATTATGAAAATGCCACATGGTTTTTTTTCCTCTTGCATCAAAACGGGGAGGGGCGAAGTCAATGGGCATGGCCGTCCTGGATCATGCGCCGCAGCCGGCTCGACAGGGCATCTGCCGCCACCACCATCAAGGTCACCACGACGATGCAGGTGGCCGTGTCCTGGTACTTGAACAGCTTGAGGCTGTTGACCAGTTCAAAGCCCAGTCCGCCGGCGCCGACCATGCCCAGCACAGTGGCCTGGCGCAGGTTGACTTCGAAACGGTAGAGCACGGTGGCGATCCAGGCCGTAGCCACCTGGGGCAGCACCCCGAAGACGATCACCTGCAGGGGCCGGGCTCCGGTGGCACGCAGGGCTTCCAACGGGCCCTGGTCGATTTCCTCGATGCTCTCGGCAAAGAACTTGCCGATCATGCCGACGCCGTGCACGGCCAGCGCCAGCACACCCGGAAAGGGCCCCAGCCCCACTGCCGAGACGAACACCAGCGCGAGGATCAGTTCATTGATGCTGCGCGTGACGTTGAGGCCCTGGCGTACCAGCGCATGCAGGGTGCGGTTGGCATTGAGATTGCGCGCGGCCAGCAAGGCCACCGGTACTGCGCCCAGCACACCCAGCAAGGTTCCCCAGAGGGCGATCTGCAAGGTTTCGACGGCCGGGGCCAGCAGTGACGGCAGCAAGCCCCAGTTGGGCGGGAAGGAGCGCGCCAGGAAGTCGCCGATCTGCGGCAGGCCATTGGCCAATTCGCTCCACGACAGTTGCGTGCCGGCAGCGCTCCAGGCCAGGATCCAGGCCGCCAGCAGCACAATCGCCATGAATCCCAGCCAGCCGCGCAGCGTCGCCGGACGCGGACCGGTCCACAGGTAGCCGCGCGGTCCTGAAGGGGGGGCGGCCGGAGAAGGAAAATTCATGTCAGTGCTCCTGTTGCTGCCTGCACGGCCGATGCCATCAGGGGCAACTCAGCCTCGTTCATGTCGGGCTTTCCGCCGTAGATGGCGTCGAGATGTCGTTCCTTGAGCGTTTCACCGGTACCATCGAAGACCAGGCGTCCCCCGGACAGGCCGATGATGCGGTCGCCGAACTCGCGGGCGTAGTCCACCTGGTGCAGGTTGCAGAGCACGGTAATGCCCAGCTCCCGCGATGCGGCGCGCAGGTAATGCAGCACCAGCCGCGCGGTCTTGGGATCCAGGCTGGCAATGGGCTCGTCGGCCAGGATCACCTGCGGCTGCTGGGCCAGGGCGCGGGCGATGCCGACCCGCTGGCGCTGGCCGCCGGAGAGCGCGTCGGTGCGTTGATGGGCCTTGTGTTCCAATTCCACCCGGCGCAGGCAGTCCAGGGCCAGGGCAATGTCCTGGGGCGAGAACAACTGCAGGATCGACGCCAGGGTGGAAGCCTGACCGAGGCGGCCGGTCAGGGTATTCTTCAGCACCGACAGGCGCGGCACCACGTTGTGATGCTGGAAGATCATCGCCACCTGGCGCCGCAACTGGCGTACCTGGCGGGCGCGGGTGTCGGTGGCATCGTAGCCGGCCACCCGGAGTTCTCCCGAGCTGGGCTGGACCAGGCCGTTCAGGCAGCGCAGCAGGGTCGATTTGCCGGCCCCGGACGGGCCCAGCACTACGAGGAACTGGCCGGCCGGCACGTCCAGGTCGATCCCGCGCAATACGGCATGGCTGCCGTATTGCTTGGCGAGGCCGCGGATGTGGATCATTTCATGGCCTTCAGGTCCAGGTTCAGGATCTTGGCGGTCTCGCGCACCACGTCGTAAGCACCGTCGGTAGTGGGCACGAAACCGTTGAGGACGCCCTGGTCACCCCATTTCACGTCCTTGATGTTGGCGAAGGCGGCGGCGATCTTCTGCTTCAGGGCCGGGTCCAGATCCTTGCGCCAGACCATGGGCGACTCGGGAATGTCCGGCGAGGTCCACACCACGTTCAGTTCCGATTGCTGCACCACACCCTTGGCAACGGCCGCGGCCAGGATGCGGTCGGCCACGGCGGCGGCGTCGACCTTCTTGTTGGCCACGGCCAGGATGCTGGCGTCGTGCGAGCCCGAGAAGATCACCCGCGAAAAATACTTGTTGGGATCGATGTTGAGTTTCTGCAGGCCGGCGCTGGGGAACAGGTGCCCGGAAGCCGACGAGGGGTCAACAAATGCCATGGTGCGGCCCTTCAACTGTTCCAGACTCTGCAGCCCGCTCTCCTTGCGGGTGATGATGAGGCTCTTGTAGAAGCTGCGGCCGCTCTTCTTGGTCTCGGCCACGGCGAAGGCTTCCACGTTGGCCACCGAACTGGCCAGTACGTAGGAGAAGGGGCCGAGATAAGCCACATCCAGCTTGCGCGAGCGCAGTGCCTCGATGATGCCGTTGTAGTCGGTGGCGATGAAGGGCTTGACCGGTATGCCCAGTTGCTGCTGCAGGCTGTCGATGACGGCCTTGCTGTTTTCCAGCATGGCCTGCGAATCTTCGGCCGGGATCAGGCCGACAGTCAGTGGCGGTACTGCGGCTGCAGGCCCGGCCAGCAAGACAGAGGCGAGGGCGCCCAGGCACAGGGTGAAGAAGCTGCGTCGCTGCATGATTGCATCCTTGTTGAGGGCGTCCCGGGGACGGGACGCGATGAGCGGGGTGCCAAAGGACCGATGGTTCGGCTTAGGCGCTCGTCAGGAGCCGTTGCGGTTGATGCGGCGCCGACAGGACAGAAGCTTAAAGAGACATTGTGACGCCCCTGTTATCGATATAATCGTGAAAATCGAATAAATCTATTGATAGGATCTATAGATGACCCCTTCACAATTGCGCGCTTTCCTGGCCGTCGCACGCCATCGTGGTTTTTCGGCCGCTGCCCGGGCGCTGGGCGTGAGCCAGCCCACGCTGACCACCCAGGTGCAATCGCTGGAGCGTGAGCACAACGTGGAACTGTTCTTCCGGCGCGGGCGACGTGTCGATCTTTCTGAAACCGCCCAGCGCCTGCTGCCGATCGCGCAGAACATCGCCGAGCTGGAGCTCGATGCCCTGAACCTGCTGGTCAATTCGGGCGCGCTGCACGTGGGCCATCTGCGCATCGGCGCGGTCGGCCCTTTTCACGTGATCGAGATGGTCGATGCCTATCGCGCCCGTTATCCGCAGGTGGAGCTGTCGATCAAACTGGGCAACTCCGCGCAATCCCTGGCTGACCTGGAAAACTACGTGACCGACGTGGCGGTGCTGGCCAGTTTCACCGACGACGCGCGCTTTCATGCGCTGCCCTACGCGGACCATGCGGTGGTGCTGTTCGCCCACCGCAGTCATCCTTTCTACCAGCGCGAAGCGGTCTCACTGGCCGAGCTGGACCAGCAGCCTATGCTGATGCGCGAGCAGGGATCCACCACCCGCTTGGCGCTGGAAAAAGCCATGCAGCAGGCCGGTGCAAGCCCACGGATCGTGATGGAAATCGGCAGCCGTGAAGCCTTGCGCGAAGCAGTCGCGCGGGGGCTGGGCCTGGGGGCGGTTTCCGAGGCAGAATTCATTGCGGATGAACGTTTCCGCATGGTGCGCATTGAGGGCGATCCTGTCAGCACCCACACCTATGTCTATTGCCTGGCCGAACGCAGGGAAGGGCGGCTGGTCGGCTCCTTCATGAAGATCGCCCAGCGCAACGCTGGCAACTGAGGCAGCTGGCACTTTGGCTTATCATTACGGACTGTTCATTTCTGACCAGGAAGCCCTACCGTGATCAAGCATATCGTCATGTGGAAACTGAAGGACCATGCAGAAGGGGCCGACAAGGCCACCAACCTGCTCAAGATGAAGGCCCTGCTGGACAGCTGTGCCAACGTGGTGCCCGGCATCCTGAAGTTCGAAGCCGTGCTGGCCCAGCCGGGCCTGGAAGCGACCTACGATGTAGTGCTCTATTCCGAATTTGCCTCGCGCGAAGCGCTGGACGCCTATCAGGAGCATCCGGACCACGTGGCCATCAAGCCCTTCATCGGTGCCGTGCGCGAAGCGCGCCAGTGTATGGATTACGAAATTTGAGGCCGGCATGAGTCTGTCCGTTACTGACATCTTCCCGCAGGGGAATCCGTATCTGGAAGCACTGGGCGTGGAGGTGCTGGAATACGGCAATGACCGTGCCGTCATGGCGCTGAAGCTCAAGCCCGAGTTCATGAACAGCTGGCATGTGGCCCAGGGTGGCATCAGCATGACCTTGCTGGACGTTGCCATGGGCCTGTCAGCTCGCGCCGGCGCTCCCGATGCCAAATCCTCCGCCACCGTCGAGATGAGCACCAGTTTCCTGCAGCCGGCCGGGCACGCCGGGGACACCATCATCGCGCGTGGCCACACTTATCACCGCTCCACCACCATGTGCTTCTGCCAGGCCGAACTGTTCAACGGCGATCGCCTGGTGGCCAAGGCCATGGGCACCTTCAAGCTGATTCGCCGCCTGGATATCTCGCGCAAGCTGGATCAGGAGTGAGCGGAGCACGCTGTTCTTTTTTTTTGCAGGAAGTCCACCATGAAAATCACCACCGGCAGCTGGGAGCAGCTGCGTGCGCAGGCCCAGCCGATTCGCTTCGAGGTCTTTGTCGATGAACAGAAGGTACCCGCCGAGATCGAGCTCGATGAGATGGACCCGCATTGCGTACACGCCGTGGCCTATGACGATGCGGGCCAGCCGCTGGCGACCGGCCGCTTGCTGCCGGACGGGCACATCGGCCGCATGGCCGTGCGCAAGGCCGGGCGCGGCCAAGGCGTGGGCGGCGCCGTATTGCAGGCCTTGATTGCTGCGGCTCGTGCACGTGGCGACGCCGAAGTCATCCTCAATGCCCAGCTGCATGCCGAGGGCTTCTATCAGCGCCATGGTTTCGCCCGCGAGGGTGAGCAATTCATGGAAGCCGGCATCCCCCACATCACCATGCGCGCGCGACTGCAAGGGGCGGCCGCTTGATCGTCCTGCTCAAGCTTGCGAGGCCGACGGCGGCATCGCCGGACGGCTCTCGTCCAGTCTGAAGTAGCACAGCTGGGCGGTCAGTTCGCGCGCCCGTTCGGCCACCAGTTCCGCAGTGGTGGCCAGTTCCTCGGAGGCGGCCGCGTTGCGCTGGGTGGTGTCATTGAGCTGCATCACCGCCGAACCGATTTCTTGCACACCTTCCTCCTGCATGCGCGCAGACAGTGTGATCTTGTTGATCTGCTGTGAGGCTTCACGGATGCCGTTGAGCGTACCGGCGGCCAGGCGCTGGCTGGTGGCCTCGGCCAATTCCACGCTTTGCTGGGCAATCACGCTGATCTCCTGCGCGCTGCCCTGGCTGCGCTCGGCCAGCTTGCGGATTTCAGCCGCCACCACGGAGAATCCGCGTCCGTGTTCTCCCGCGCGCGCCGCCTCGATGGCGGCGTTCAAGGCCAGCAGATTGGTCTGGTAGGCGATGTCGTCGATCACCCCGACCTGGCGCGCGATGCCGCGCATGGCCGCCACCGTGCTCTGGACGGCCGCACCGCTCTGGTCGGCGTCGGCAGCAGCGTTCAGGGCGATCTGGTCGGTGCGGCGGGCATGTTCTCCGGTCTGCTGGATGGCCAGGCTGATGTTGCTGATGGCGCTGTGTACTTCTTCCACGGCGGCCGCCTGCTCGTTGGAAGCGCTCGCCAGGTCCTGGGCAGTGGCATTGAGCTGGCGGGCAGAGTCGCCCAGGGCCTGCGTCAGAAGCGTGACGCCGCGCAGGATGTCGGTGAGCCGTTCGCGCATGCCTTGCATCGCGTACAGCAGGCTGCTGCGGTCCCGGCGGCGCAGGGTGACCGCCACGCCCAGATTGCCTTCGGCGATCTGATGCACGATGTGGGCGGCGTAATCCGGCTCTCCACCGAGCTGGCGGCGCAGGCTGATCATGATCCACAGCGCAATGGACACGCCGACGGCCAGCGCCAGTCCGGCGATCTGCAGGTTGTGGGTGCGCAGTTGCCGATAGTCCTGCAACGCCGCCTCATAAGAGGTGCGCGTAAAACTTTCCTGCAACTGGCCCAGGGTGGCCAGCTGCGTCGCCAGTCCGGCCAGCTCGCTGGTCAGCGGGGTCCAGCGGCGGTTGGCCTGCAGCGGCTCGTTGCTGCGCAACAGGTCCAGCACCACGGCGCGCTCGGCGACGTAGCGCCGCCAGCTCTGCTCGAAGCGTTCCGCCTCGGTCTGTTCCTGAGGTTCCAGCCGCGTCGCCCGGTAAGCTTGCCAGCCTTGCTCAAAGGTCGCATCCAGCGCCGGGATGCGTTCCAGCAGGGGTTTGATGCGATCGCTGCTGGTGCCGTTGCTGTCGTCAATGGCCGGAGCGGGCAGGTTGGCGATCATCAGGGCGCGGCCCATGACGTCGCGGTTCAGGTAGAGCGCGTCGCGCACCCGGGCGATGTGGATCAGCGCCATGGTGCGGTCTTCATAGACGTAGCGCAGCTTGTCGTTGCTGGACGCCATGCCCTGTATGTCGCGCCAGGCCAGCAGGACTACGCTGCCGCACAGTACCGCCACCAGGATCGCCAGGCGGGCGGTGACCGTCAGTTTTCGTTGCACGATGTTTTCCTTGTAAGTGCCGACTGCATCCGGAGAAAGAATGAACCGTTCAGTCCGGCACAGAATATAGCGAATTTTGTTGCTATGCAGAATGAAGAATAAAGCAGTTTGCGTGCCTCTTTAGTGACGCTATGTGGTTTCCCACAATACCCGCCCGGAAATGACTGCGAGATACTTGCGGCCGAACCGGGGAGGGGGAGTTCTCCCGGACAAACAATAAGTACCCGCCAGAACGGACGACGATCCGACAACGGCAGGCGGCAGGTCTCCACGGACCCGCCGGTCATCCATGTTTCAAGGAGAAAGCACTATGTCGGCGCAAAAACCGCCCCTTTACAAATCCCTGTATTTCCAGGTCCTGTGTGCCATCGTGATCGGTATCGCGCTGGGTCACTTCTATCCGTCTACCGGTGAAGCCATGAAGCCGCTGGGCGATGGCTTCGTCAAGCTGATCAAGATGATCATCGCGCCGGTCATCTTCTGTACCGTCGTCATCGGCATCGCTGGCATGGAAGACATGAAGAAGGTCGGCAAAACCGGCGGCCTGGCCCTGCTGTATTTCGAAATCGTCAGCACCGTGGCACTGATCATCGGCCTGTTGCTGGTGAACTTCCTGCAACCGGGCGTGGGCATGAACGTCGATCCGGCTTCGCTGGATACCAAGAGCATCGCCGCCTACACCGCCCCGGGCAAGATGGGTTCGGTGACCGACTTCGTGCTGGGCATCATCCCCACCAGCATGGTGGACGCCTTTGCCAAGGGTGACGTGCTGCAGGTGTTGCTGGTGGCAGTGCTGTTCGGCTTCGCGCTGCACAAGTTCGGCGGCCGCGGCACGCTGGTGTTCGATTTCATCGAAAAGATCTCGCACGTGCTGTTCTCGGTGGTGGGCGCGATCATGAAGGTGGCCCCGATCGGTGCCTTCGGCGCGATGTCCTTCACCATCGGCAAGTACGGCGTCGGTTCGCTGTTCTCGCTGGCCAAGCTGATGGGCACCTTCTACCTGACCTGCCTGCTGTTCATCTTCGTGGTGCTGGGCATCATCACCCGCCTGCACGGCTTCTCGATCTGGAAGTTCGTCAAGTACATCAAGGAAGAACTGCTGATCGTGCTGGGCACCTCGTCCTCGGAATCGGTGCTGCCGCGCATGCTGGCCAAGATGGAAAACGCCGGTGCCAAGAAGACCGTGGTCGGCCTGGTGATCCCGACGGGTTACTCCTTCAACCTGGACGGTACCGCGATCTACCTGACCATGGCCGCCGTGTTCATCGCCCAGGCGACCAACACCCCCATGACCTTCGTGCAGGAACTGACGCTTCTGGGCGTGCTGCTGCTGACCTCCAAGGGGGCAGCCGGCATCACGGGTTCGGGCTTCATCGTGCTGGCGGCGACGCTGTCGGCCGTGGGCCACGTGCCGGTGGCCGGTCTGGCGCTGATCCTGGGTATCGACCGCTTCATGTCGGAAGCTCGCGCACTGACCAACACCATCGGCAACGGCGTGGCCACCCTGGTGGTCGCCAAGTGGAGCGGTGAACTGGACAGCGAACGCCTGACCAAGGTCTTGAACAACGAGACCGTGGAAGACGCGCAAGCCCCTGAAGCCGTCCTGGATCGTACCGAAGCCAAGATGCATCACTAAGCAGGGAGGCGGGAAGCATTCCCGCACCCATTGCCTCGTCGGCCCCATCTTCGCGTCTTAGTTGGCGTGGCGATGGGGCCGATGTTTTATGGCCGCACCGCCTGCATCACGAAATCCACAAACGCCCGCACCCGCGCCGACAGATGGCGATTGTGCGGATACAGGATGGAGAAACGCCGGGTGCGATGCCCGGCCGACTGCAGCACTTCCACCAGCTCGCCCCGTTGCACGGCGGCTTGCGCGATGAAGTGATAGATCTGGAACAGGCCCCCGCCGGCAATGGCCCAGTTGACGCAGCCCAGTACGTCGTCATGGATGCGCTGCCGGCTCCGGAAATGAAAATCCATGTCGCGCCCTTGTCCGTCCTTGAAGATCCACGGCATCGCGCGTCCGGTACTGGGCAGGATGAACTGGATGCAGTCGTGTTGTTTCAGCGCTTCCACGCTGTCGGGCGTGCCGCGCCGGGCCAGATAGGAGGGGGACGCAAAGACGCCCAGCGTGGCATCCTCCAGCGTGTGCGCGATCAGCCTTGAATCCTGCGGCACGCCCAGGCGGATGGCCAGGTCATAGCCCTCTTCGACGAAATCGATGACGCGGTTCGCAATGCTCAATTCCACCTCGATCTGCGGAAACGCCGCCTGGAAACGCGGCAGCAACGGCAGCAGCCGATAGTGCGCATAAGGCGTGCCGACGCTGATGCGCAGCGGGCCGCTGGGCACTTTCTGCTGGCCGGTGAGGATGCGTTCGGCCTCGGCGATCTGTTCCAGCGCCTGGCGGCACTGCTCGTGATACAGCTCGCCCTCGCGGGTCAGCCGGATCTGGCGCGTGGTCCGGGCGAACAGCCGTACGCCCAGACGAGCTTCCAGCCGGCTGATGGAACGGCTCACCGAGGCCGGCGTCAGGCCCAGCGCCTCGGCGGCGGCCGTGAAGCTGCCCAGTTCGGCGGCTTTGCAGAACAGTTCGATGCTGCCTAACTGGACGGGATCGAAGTTGCGCATTTGTTCAATGGTGTAATGAATGAATTGAGAGGGATGGAGTTTATCTTTGTTTTTGATGGGAATACAGTGATCGGCAGTCTGGCAATGCCGCTTTGCTGCAGATGCCGTCCCTCCCTCGTGAAGAAAGGAACACCATGAAGAAGCCCAACATCCTGATGATCGTCACCTCCAGCAGCCGCATGGGTGACACCGACAAGCCCACCGGCCTGTGGGCCGAAGAGCTGGCGGCCCCGTACTACGCCCTGGTGGATGCCGGTGCCTCGGTCGTCATCGCCTCCACCGCCGGTGGCAAGGCCCCGATCGATCCGGGCAGCGTCAAGCCGCAAGGTCAGAACGATGCCATCGTCGAACGCATGCTGGCCGATGCGGAACTGCAGCAGCGCATCGCGGCCACGCGTGCGCTGGGCGAAATCGAAGTCGGCGCATTTGATGCGGTGTTCTTCCCCGGCGGCCATGGCACCATGTGGGACCTGCCTACCGATGCCAACGTCAAGAAGACCGTCGAGAGCGCCTATGCCGCCGGCAAGTTCATTGCTTCAGTCTGCCACGGTGCCGCTGGCCTGGTGTCGGCCGTGAAGGCCGATGGCAAGCCGATGGTAGCTGGCAAGCGTGTCAATTCCTTCACAGATGCCGAAGAGCGCGAAGTGGGACTGGCCGAGGTCGTGCCCTTCCTGCTGGAGAGCCGTCTGCGTGAACTGGGTGCCGTCTTTGAGGGGACCGACAACTGGCAGGTGTTTGCCATCCGTGACGGCCAGCTGATCACCGGCCAGAATCCGCAGTCTTCCGAGCGCGTGGCTGAAATGTTGTTGGAAGCGCTGGAACTGGGTGCCTGATTTTTCCTGTCGTCTGCTGGTTGAAAGGCTCGTCCCATGCGGGGCGGGCCTTTATTTTTCCGTGCCGACGATGCCCTTGACGAACCAGCGCTGCGCCGCCACCACGAACACGGCGGGGATCACGATGGCCACCAGGGCCGCCGCCATCAGCAGGTTCCACTGCGGCATCTGCCCGCTTTCTACCGGCAGGAAGCTGGCCAGCGCGAGGGTGATGGTGCGCATCTGGTCATGGCTGGTGATGACCAGGGGCCACATGTAGTCTTTCCAGGTATTGATGAAGACGATGGATCCCAGCGCCGCAAAATTGGTCTTCGACAGCGGCAGGAGGATATCTACGTAGAAGCGCCACGGCCCGGTCCCGTCGATGCGCGCCGCTTCCACCAGCTCGGGCGGGATGGTGCGGTAGAACTGCAGAAACAGGAAGGTTCCCGTGGCGGACGCCACCAACGGCAAGGACAGGCCTGCATAGGTATTGATCAGGCTGATCGACGGCACCGCATGTTGTCCACCCAGGCCCAGCGCCTGCAACAGGCTGCGCAGAGGTTCGAACAAGTCAGAGGCCGCTGCATAGGTCGGGACGATGCGTACTTCCAATGGCAGCAGCAGGGCACTGAACAGCAAGACCAGGATCAGGCCCCGGCAGCGCGGCTGGAAGTAGGTCACCGCAAAAGCCGTGACCGAGGACAGCAGCAGCTTGCCGGTCACCACCAGAGCGGCCACCAGCAGACTGTTGAAGAGATAGCGCCAGAGGTCGATGCGCTGCGCCACTTCGCGCAGATTGTCCGGCAGCGCGGTGCCTGGCATGAGCGGCATGCCTTGGCTGATCCACTGCTGGCTGGAGACGCTGGCCGAGCACAGGATCAGGTACAGCGGCCCCAAGGCCAGCACTACGCCCAGCCCCAGGATGCAGTAGGCCAGCGCGGTCATGCGCGGATGGCGCTCTACCATCGTCCTGCTCCCTGGCGGAAGAAGCGCAGCTGCAACACCGTGAGCGCCACGATGAACAGCATCAGGATCACCGACAAGGCCGATGAGCCCGAGAGGTCCAGCCCGATGAAGCCATCCGAATAGATCTGATAGGCCAGGATCGCCGTGCTGCGGCCGGGTCCGCCCTGGGTCAGTGCGTCCACCAGCCCGAAGCCGTGGGTAAAGGCCTCGATCACGTTGAGGACACCGGCCAGCAGCAGTGCCGGTGCGATCATCGGCAACTGGATATCCATGAAGCGCCGCCACGGGCCAGCCCCATCGATGGCGGCGGCTCCCGTCAGATCGGCGGGAATCCGCTGCAAGGCGGCAGAAAACAGGATGAAGTTCAGCGGCACCTGGGTCCAGGCGAAGGCCGCGATCAGTACCAGCATGGCTTGCTGGCCAGCCAGATGGGGTGCCCACAGGCCCGGCCAGAGGTGGTTGAGAAAAGCCAGCAAACCGGTAACCGGATTGATCAAGACCTTCAGCACGATACCGACCACTACCCCGGCCACGGCATAGGGCCAGATGAAGATGCTGCGCAGCAGGCGCTTGGCGCGCACATCCAGTTCCAGGCAGGCCGCCAGTGCCAGGGCGATGGTCACGGCCAGCAGGGTGCTGCCGGCCGTGAAGACCAGCGTGGCGCGCAGGGAGGCATAGAAACCGTCATCGGTGAGAATGCGCAGGTAGTTGTCCAGTCCGACGAAGCGCGAACCGTTGCCGAAGGGACGTACCAGATAGAAGGACCAGGCGATCGCCTTGACGGCCGGCCACAGGAAGAACAGAAACACGATCAGCATCTGCGGCGTGGCCAGCAGCAGGGGGAACCAGCGGGCAGGGAAGGCGGGGCGGGTATCCATGATGTGTGCTAGCGCTGCGGTGCAGGGGAATCGGCGGGGGCATAGGTGAGGCGGAAACGCTGCAGCAAGGCATCCCCCCGGCGGCGCGCCTTGGCCAAAGCACTCGCCATGTCCTGCTGGCCGGCCAGTGCGGTCTGCACCTGCTCGGTCCAGGCCAGTCGCAGCTGCGGGAAGAAGCCCAGGCGCGGTCCGACTCCTGGCTGGCCAGCGTTCGCATCCAGCGAATGAATGCCCGCCACCACCGAGGCCGGATAGTGCCCCGCATCGTCCATGATCTGGGCTGCCACCTGGCGGGTAACGGGCAGGTAACCGGTCTGCCGCACCAGCAGACGCTGGTTCTGCGGTTGCTGCAGATAAGCGATGAAGGCCGCCACGGCCGCATAGACCTGGTCGTCAAATCCCTTCATCACCCACAGCGAGGCGCCGCCGGGTACGCTGTTGTGGCGCGCACTCCCGGCATGCACCGGCAGCGGCAGCACTGCCAGTCCGGGCAGGCCGCTGCGCGCCACGGCATGCCAGGCGCTGGTGGAGTCGAGCAGCATGGCGCATTCCCCGGTAGTGAAGGCCAGGGTATGGCGCCCGGTGCGGGTGGCGGCGGCTTCCACCAGCAGATGCTGCTGATGCCAGCGCTGTACCTGCTGCATGAAGCGCAGATGCAGTCCCTGGTCGAACAGATAGTGGGTGGCCAGGCTCCGGTGGCCGTTGTCTTGGTCGGCCAGCGGTGCGCCCTCGATGGTGCTGACCTGCTCCAGCAGGATCCAGGGATTGAAGTCGCTCACCAGCGGGCAGGTCTGGCCAACCGCGCGCAACTGCCGTGCGGCCTGCTCCAGTTCACCCCAGGTGGCGGGCAGGGTGTTGATGCCGGCTTGCTGCAGCCTGGCAGTGTTCAGGTACAGAACAGCGGTGGAGACATTGAAGGGCAGGGAATCAAACTGCCCCTTGGCATCGGTGTAATAGCTGCGGATCGCGGGCAGGTAATCCTGCCAGTCCACGTGGTAGCCATGCGCTGCCATCAACTGGTGGACCGGCACGATGGCTCCGCTCAGCATCATGTCCAGCGTGCCGACATCGTAGATTTCCACCAGCGCAGGTTGTTGCGCGGCGCGATAGGCGGCGATGGTCTTCTGCATGGTCTGCTCGTAGGAGCCGGGCGTGACACAACGTACCTGATGCTGCTTTTGTGCGGCATTGAAGCCGGCGCATAGTTGCCGCACGGCCTGGGCCATGGGGCCGCTGTGGCTGCTCCAGAATTCGAAGTTGGCCGACTGCGCGCGCGGCACCGCCAAGACCAGCAGCAATGCCATGCAGTGCCGGAAGAGAGTGAGGCGGCAGCGTGCGCGGCCAGGACGGGCAGGATGCTTCACATGACCGGGCGGGTACTGTCGCGGATCACCAGGTGCGTCGAGAACATCTTCTGCACCAGGGCCGCCTGGGCGGCGGCAGCATCACCGGACTGGTTGCGTTGCTCCTGGCGCAGCTCGATGCGTTCCAGCAGCAGCTTCACGGCAAACTCGCACATCTCCAGCATGGGCGCGTCCACGCTGGTGAGGGACGGGATGCTGAAGTCGGCATAGCGCATGTTGTCGAAGCCCACCACGCTGATCTCTTGCGGCACCTTCACGCCAAGGTCGTAGAGCGCCTTGAGCGCGCCCAGCGCCATGCGGTCATTGCCGAGGAAGATGGCGTCCGGACGCTCGGACTGGTGACAGAGCTGGGCGGCCGCGCGATAGCCGCTTTCCAGCGACCAGTCTCCGGTCACTATCCATTCCGGGCGCGGCGTCAGGCCGCACTTTTCCAGTCCGTCGAGATAACCGAAATAGCGCGCTTCGCTGGAAGTCGGTACGCCGTCCTCGCGCGATTTTCCCTGTTCATGATCCTTGTGCGGCCCGGTCACCAGGGCGATGCGGCGGCAGCCGGTGCGATAGAGGTGTTCGACCACGGCCAGCCCGGCCTGCCGGTCCGATTGCACGACGTGGTGACAAGCCGGGTCGGCCATGCCATAGACCACGCAGGGGTAGCCCAGCCGATGCAATTCATTCACCACCGGATTGCCGGCGCGATTGACCATGGCAATCATGCCGTCGATGCGTCCGGCCAGGAACAGGTCGCGCACATAGACCAGCGAGGCTTCGTCTTCGCGCATCAGATTGCGTTGCAGGAGCGTATAGCCGGCGCGATCGGCTGCGCGGGTGAGGGTCTGCACCACGTTGTGATAGTGGGTGTCCTGGGTGCGCTCGGAGCGTTCGTCGTAGGACGAACCATTGAACATCACGCAGGCCAGCGTGCGCGTGGAAATGTTGCGCAGCGAGCGGGCGGCCACGTTGGGGATGAAATTGAGCGAATCGATGGCCGCTTGCACCAGCTCGCGCGTCCTCGGGGCGACTTTCTCCGGGTGGTTCAGCACCAGCGAGACGGTCTGGAAACTGACGCCAGCCGCCTTGGCGACATCCTTGATGGTGAGGCGACTCATGAACGGAGCGGTTGGCGCAAGCGCAGCGAGGACGGGGAGGAGCGGAGCAGGCAAGTCATGTCAGGTCGGCGTCGGGTTGCGGCGGCGCAAGAGCGTGCCGCGCTGCGCAATCATATATGACGCCATGCACAACCGGGCTGGGTAGCCGCCAAAAATGTTTTTGCGACAAGTGCATCGGATGTAATCACGAGGTCACAAATCTTCGAGAAAATACGAGTCTATTAGAACGTTCTAATGTAAAGCAACTGAAACAAAGTTGCCAAAAAAGAATAGTGGCAGGGACTTATTGTAAAGACTGCCATTTTTTTCTTTCTGAAATTAGAACGTTCTATAAATGATAGCCCGCTTCGCATCCCGCCGCCATGGCTGATCCGGATGCGCACGCCTTTTCGCCACGACTTGATTTTCAGGGGAATACCATGTCTTACCGCAGTGGAAGTCCGCAGTACCGACGTTTGTCTTTGATGAGCCTGGCGATGCTGTCGGTGCTGCCGCTGCTGGCGCGGGCAGCCGATGACACCGCTTCGCCTGCTGCCACGACCCAGGCCGATGGGGCGCCGGCAGCCCAGGATGGGAGCGTCAAGCGCCTCGACAGCGTGGTGGTCACGCGCAAGCGCAGCCAGACCAGTGCGGCGGTGGCCGGCAAGCAGGTGGAAGAGCGTGTGATGGACAGCGTGACCCGCGAGCAGGTGGAGCGCCTGCCGGATTCCACGGTGACCGATGTGGTCAAGCGCGTGGCTGGCGTATCGGTCAGTTTCAACCCGGATAATGTGAACGGTCGGGACAAGGCCCAGTTCATCGCCATTCGCGGGCTTGATGGCAGCTACAACAACGTCACCATCAACGGCGCACCGCTGGCCTCGGTCGACCAGACCACCCGCAGCGCCCGTACGAACATGCTGCCGGCCTCGATGGTCAAGGAAGTGCAGGTCTTCAAGACCTGGACTCCGGACATGGATCCCAATGCGGTCGGCGGCTCGGTCAACATCGTCAGCCGCAGCGCCTTCGATAACGGCGGCAAACCCATGTTCAGCGCCACCGGTGCCCTCGGCCACGCCGGCGGCAGCGGCAAGGTCGCTTCGGGCGCGGAGGGTCTGGCCAAGAAGTCGGATGTCACCTTCAGCAACACCTTTGGTCCGGACAATCGTTTCGGCTACGTGATCTCGGCCAATTTCGAGAAGGAAAACACGGTCTCCATCGGTCACATGACCACCGACAACATCTTCTACAACTATTACAACGCCAACGGCAGCATCGCCAATCCGGCGGCATCCGGCGGGCCCAACACCGGCAACGGTTTCCCGGTGCCGCAGCAGTTCAAGTACTGGCAGCACCTCAAGAACAGCGAGACCAGCGGCTTCAATGCCAAGCTGGAAGGGCGCTTCACCCCGGATGTCTACGGCTTCCTGGGCTTTGGCTACAACAGCGATTCCACCCACATCCTGCGCAATGAAACCTTCATCGACGACAGCCGCAGCACCGGCAACAATCCGGTCCTGAACCAGTCCGCCACCAGCGGGCAGTTCGCGCGCGGCGAGGCCGAAGCCGGCTATGCTGCCTCCACCATCAAGCGCACCACATCGGCCCTGCAGGGCGGACTGGACTGGAAGCTCGACGACAGCCAGGTGCTATCGCTGCGTTCTTCCTACTCGCAAGCCCAGCACCGTGAACCGCGCGAGCTGGCCAAGTACATCTTTGCCAACTTCGCCTATCCGGGGGCGGGATCGGCACCGGTCCTGAGCGGCACCAATGCGCTCGGCATGAGCTACAACACCTCCGGTTTCGAGCCTTCGGTCGCACTGAACAATCCTTCCAACTTCACCAACCTGAACAACTGGCAGGCTTATTACTGGCGCAAGGAGATGGTCAGCATCGATGACCAGGTCGGCGACGTGAAGCTGGATTACCGCTGGAACATGGACCAGGATGCCCGCGGACTGGGTGCCGGCGTGGGCGTCGATTATCGCCGCCTGGAGCACAGCTATGACTACGTCAACAACCAGTACTTCCCGACCTCGGGCGGGCTGACGCTGGCCGGCAATGGTTCGGTATCCGGCACCATCATGCCCTACAGCGGCGGCTTGCCCTTCATCCTGGTCAACGGTGCCCAGGCCTGGCAGCAGTTCGCGGCCAACCAGGGACAGATCGCCGCCAGCAGCGCCAACAGTGTCAACAGCCTGCAGAGCAATTACTCGCACAGTGAACAGACCGCGGCTCTGTATGCGATGGGGGCCTACCGCACCGATCGCTGGAGCGCATTGTTTGGGCTGCGCCAGGACAATACGAATCTTTCCACCACCGGCAATGTGCGCAACGTCAGCAATGGCAGCACCACCTGGGTGTCGCAGACCAAGGATTCCAGTTACAACTATCTGCTGCCGGCAGCGTCGCTGGTCTTCAGCGCCACCGATGCCGTCAAGCTGAAACTGGCGGCGAGCCAGACCATCGGCCGTCCCAACTACGATGCCTATGCGCCCAACACCACGATCAGCCAGAACACCGATGGCTCGGTCACCGTGACCCAGGGCAATCCGGACATCAAGCCGCGCGAATCGACCAACCTCGATGCCTCGGCCGAGTGGTACCTGCCCAATTCCAGCCTGGTGTCGCTGGCGGTGTTCAACAAGAAGATCAAGAACGAGATCTACACCCTTTCCAGCCAGGGCACTCTGTTCTACAACGGCGCGACCCGTGCGGCCTCGATCACCCAGCCGGTCAATGCCTCCAGCTCGCGTATCAACGGCGTGGAACTGAGTTACGTGCAGAGTTCGCTGGGCTGGATCAGCCCGGCCCTGCAAGGCCTAGGCTTCAGCGCCAACCTGAGTTTCCTGGACGGCCGGCTCAACGCCGCCACCAGCAGTGGCGGTACGCGCACCATCCAGAACCTGGTCAACCAGCCCGACCAGATCCGCAACCTTACCGTGTTCTACAACTACCAGAAGCTGGATCTTTCGGCCGCCTACAACTGGACCGGCCGCAGCCTGCGCCTGGTCGACGCCAGCCTGCCCAGCCAGGATGTCTACTGGCAGGCCCGCAAGCAGATCGACCTGCAGGCCCGTTACGACCTGGGCGGTGGCTGGCGCGCCTTTGCCGAGGTGGCCAACCTGACCAATTCGCCGGTGACCAGCGTCACTGGTCCCAACAAGGACCAGCTCAAGGACACCTTCTCCATGGGCCGGATGATCTGGCTCGGAGTGAACTACAGCCCCAAGAACCTGTGATGCATTGTTTTGTTTGACTCACCCTTTGTACCTCCCCCCTGTAAGGAAACGCCATGTCCAATCTTGAACAACTCCTGGAACTGAGCCGCCAATCGATGGGCATCATTCCCGTCCTGGCCCTGTTGCTGCTGGTCGTGCTGGCCGTCTCGGTCGAGCGCTTCATCTTCTTTGCCCGCTGCCTGCCGTCGGGCAAGCAGATCGACCAGGCGCTGCTGCGCGCCGATCACCGCAGCGACGCCGCCTTGCAGGAGATCGCCCAGCGCTATCGCAACACGGTCTTCGGCCCGACCCTGCATGCGGCCGTGGAGTCGCGTGCACTGGCCTCGGGCGAGGCCATGGATCGTTACATCGACGAGGCCATCGTACGGACCATGCCCGAACTGGACCGCGCACTGTGGCTGCTGGGTGCGGCCATTACGCTGGGCCCGCTGATCGGCCTGCTCGGTACCATCATCGGCATCACTGAATCCTTCAATGTGCTGGGCACCGCCGGCAGCAGCAGCGGGGCGGTCA
Source organism: Herbaspirillum sp. 1130 (assembly GCF_017833835.1). Lineage (NCBI taxonomy): Bacteria > Pseudomonadati > Pseudomonadota > Betaproteobacteria > Burkholderiales > Oxalobacteraceae > Herbaspirillum > Herbaspirillum sp. 1130. The sequence goes on along the minus strand of NZ_JAFICQ010000001.1, from coordinate 1,118,087 downwards.
CCAACGGTATCGGCCACTCCCTGCTGGCCACGGGCTGCGGCTTGCTGGTGGCCATCGCCGGGGTGGCGGCCAATAGTTACTTCTCCAAGCGAGTGCGCCTGGCGCTGCTGGAGCTGGATCTGATCAAGCTGGTCTTCATCAAGCAGCACTGTCTGCTGGAAGAATCCATCGTGGTGCGTCAGGCCGGAGAGTCGCCAGCCTCCGGGCAGGGCAAGCCCGTCATCAAGCGCGCCGCCGAGGTCGTCTATGCCGGAGCCGCATCATGAGCCGCACCCGCTACCTGCAGTCGGATGAGCCGCATATCGAGATCATCCCGATGATCGACATCATGATGTTCCTGCTCATTTTCTTCATGGTGACGATGCTCAAGATGATCGATGTGAGCGGACTCAAGATCAACGTGCCACAAGCCGCCAGTGCCGCCACGCTGCCCAGCAAGTCGCTCACCATCGTGGTGGACAAGACGGGGGCCATGTTCTTCGAAGGCAAGCCGGTTGAGCATGATGCGCTGGTTGGCCAACTGAAAGAGCGCGCCCGGACCGCCAAGCTGGAAGTGCTGGTAGCCGGCGACAAGGACGTGTCGCTGGAAAACCTGCTGCACGTGATGGATGTGGCCCGCGCTGCCGGGGTCGAAGACATCGGCATTGCGGCCAAGCATTGAGGTGGATATGCGTCATTCCATGACCCTGCCGCGGTCCGCCGCGCCGTCATCTTCCTGGCAGGATCAGCCACCCGCCGTACCCGCCGGCAGCGCCCTGCGCTGGCCGCTGGCGGTCGGCGTGGCGGTGGCGGTCGAGTGCGCCATCGTGCTGCTGGCCTGGCCCAAGGCACAGGTGCCCGAACCTCCGCCCGAACCGGTCAAGGTGATGAAGCTGGTGAGCATTGCCGAGGCACCGCCGTTGCCTGCGCCCACACCGCCGACGCCGGTGCCTCCGACGCCCAGGCCGCCGCCCAAACCGGTCCCGCCCAAGCCAGCGCCCACGCCGAAGCCGGCTCCGGTGGTGCCCGCACCGAGCGCGCCGTCTCAGGAAGTGCAAGCCCCGGTGTCTCCCAGTCAGCCTGCCCCTGCTGCCGCTGCGCCCAGTACGCCGCCGGCACCGGCGGCGCCTGCGCCCAAGGCCCAGCCCGGCGAGGTACGGCGCGGTCTGGTGCCGCTGAAGCGAGTTGAGCCGGACTACCCGCCCAAAGCCCTGGCCAGCAATACCGAAGGTGTGGTGGTGGCCCACCTGGCCATCGAGAAGGATGGCTCAGTCAGCGCCGTGCAGATCGTGCGCGCGCAGCCGCCCAAGCTGTTCGACCAGGCCGCGACCAAGGCGTTGATGCAATGGAAGTTCTCACGCACCGATGAGCCGGTGCTGGGTGAGGTCGAACTGCGCTTCAGTCTGAACTGAGCGTAACAATACGAAGATTGCGAGATTCGCCGATGAACAGAAAATCCCCCGGCCGCCGCCATTTCCTCAAGAATGCTGCCCGCACCGGCAGCGCGGCGCTGGCACTGACGGCCTTGCCAGCCAGCATCCGCAAGGCGCTGGCAGTGGCCCCCTCGTCACCGACCGGCACCATCAAGGATGTGAAACACGTGGTGATCCTGATGCAGGAGAACCGGTCCTTCGATCATTATTTCGGCTGCCTGAAGGGCGTGCGCGGCTTCGCTGATCCTATCCCGCGTCCCTTGCCGGACGGCAGCCCGGTGTTTCACCAGCGCGATCCGCAGGGCCGGCTGGTGCTGCCGTATCGCATGGAGATGGCCACCACCAGTGCCGGGCGCGCCGGCGGCAATCTGCCGCATGCCTGGAGGGATCAGCACGCGGCCTGGAACCGGGGCGACTATGACAAGTGGATCGAGGCCAAGAAGGACACCGTGACCATGGCCTACTTCACGCGCGAAGACCTGCCTTTCCACTACGCGCTGGCCGATGCCTTCACCATTTGCGATGCCTATCACTGCTCGGTGCTGGGGTCGACCAATCCCAATCGCTTTCACATGATGAGCGGCGGCATCGACCTGCAGGGCAGGGCAGGTGGACCCATGACCTTCCAGCCGCGTACCGGCAGCTGGTCCGGGGTGCCGGGCGAGCGCCGCAACGGTGCCGACAGTTTCCGCTGGACCACCTATCCGGAGCGGCTGGAGCAGCATGGCGTGTCGTGGAAGGTGTATCAGGGGACCGATGACCTGCACAAGGACCACGGCGACTATCCGAGCGACTTCAACGTGCTGCAGTATTTTTTCGCGCAGTACCAGAATGCCGCGCCCGATTCGCCGTTGTGGCAGAAGGCCTGCAGCAAGTTCACGCTGGCCGACCTGGCGCGTGATGTCAACGGCGGCACGCTACCGCAGGTATCCTGGCTGATGCCGCCCAAGCTCAGTTGCGAGCATCCTGACCGCACTCCCGGCTACGGCGCGCATTACATCAGCCAGGTGCTGGACATCCTCACCGCCAATCCGGCGCTGTGGAGCAGCACCGTACTGTTGGTGAACTACGACGAGAACGATGGTTTCTTCGACCACGTGGCACCGCCCACGCCGCCGCTGCATGGGGGGCAGGGCCAGTCAACGGTAGAGGTCAGCGGCGAATTCCATCGGCTGGGCGACTACGTCAACCCGGCCGATGACCTGCCCGCCGGGCTGGGGGCGCGGGTGCCGATGATGGTGATCTCGCCCTGGTCCAAGGGCGGCTATGTGTGCTCGGAAGTGTTCGACCATACCTCGGTCATCCGTTTCCTGGAGCAGATCTTCGATGTGCACGAACCCAACATCAGCCCATGGCGGCGCGCGGTGTGCGGGGATCTGACCTCGGCCTTCGATTTCAGTCGCCGCGACGTGGCCAGTCCGGTCTTGCCCGACACCTCGGCCTATCGCGCGCTGTCGGATGCGCAGGCCCGCCTGCCCGCACCCGTGGCGCCTGCCAGTCCGATGATGCCGCAGCAGGAGCGCGGCATGCGGCCGGCGCGGGCCTTGCCGTATGTGCTGGCGGTGGATGACCTGCCGCTGCCACAAGGGGGCGCTCTGCAGCTGGAGTTCCTCAACCCCGGCAAGGCGGGTGTGGTCTATCAGGTGTATGCCCGTCAGGAGAGCGAACGCTACCAGACCTTCACCGTACAACCGGGCAAGTCACTGACGGCGCAATGGCGCGGCGTCGGGCCGGCGGGCGTCTACGACCTGAAGGTGTACGGCCCCAACGGTTTCCTGCGCGAGCTGCGAGGCAGCCTGGACGCTGGCGGCGATGCCGGGCCGGTAGTGCAGGTGCGCCATGATGGCGAGCGTGGCGAGCTGGTACTGGCCTTGACCAATCCGGGTGCGCAAGTAGTGCGCCTGGTGCTGCGGGATCAGGCCTACGGGCAGCCTGCGCGTACGGCTGCGCTGGCACCGGGGCAGTCGGCCACGCTGCGATGGCCGCTGCAAAACAGTCACCACTGGTACGACCTGCTGGTCCAGAGCGAGGACAGGCCGGGTTTTGCGCGCCGGCTGGCGGGGCATGTGGAAACCGGGCGTCCGTCCTTTTTCGTCACCTAGTCATTTCTTCATGGGTCATTTCAGGACGGCCCATTTTTACATTCCTTCATCTACCAGGAAGTTTTCATGCATTCTCTTGGCCGTTTTCTCCTCACCTGTACCTTTTGCCTGCTCATGGATCAAGCTCTCGCACAAGCAGCACCCCTTGCCTGGCGTCAGTCGGCGCTGACCACCGCGACCGGCCCGGTGCTGGTGTCCTCGCACCGCAGCTGCTGGACTGAAACCTCGGAGAATTCGCTCGATGGCATCCGTCGCTGCATCGCCGAAGGCATCGATATCGGAGAAATCGATGTCCGCACTACGCGCGATGGCGCGTTGGTGCTGATGCACGATGAGACCGTGGATCGCACGACCAACGGACATGGCGCGGTGGCCGACCTTACGCTGGCCGAGATTCAGGCCCTGCGCCTGTATGCGCGCGGCGGTGGCAAAGGCGCGTCCCTGACCGCGCGCCGGGTGCCTACGCTGCAAGAAGCGTTGGCTGCGGCGCGCGGGCGCATCCTGCTCAATCTGGATGTCAAGGCGGCGGACATCGGGCCAATGGTGGCGGCGATCCTGGAGACGGATACCGCGCGCGACGTGCTGCTGAACATCAATGCAGGTGTCGATGCGCAGCAGGTGGCCTGGGCGCGTTCGCTGGGCATTGCCGTGCAGACGCTGTATTTCGATGAAAAGACCGGAGCGTCAGCGCGCAGCGGGCAATTGCAAACCATGGCCCGACAGGAGCCGACGGTGTTGCAGATCATCTTCCGTGATCCTGCCGTAGTCGGCGAGGCAGTTCAGGCGATCGGGCGCAGGCCGGTACGCCTGCTGGTCAACACCATGGCGATCGACATCGACAGCGGACGGCCCATGGATCTGGCCGGACCTTTCCTCGATACGGTGGCGGTGGTTCATCCCGAGCAAGTGTGGGGCAAGCTCATCGCCAGTGGGGTGAGCATCATCCAGACCGATGAACCGCAGCGATTGCTGGCGTGGTTGAAGCGCAAGAAGTTGCGTTGAGAGCGGCACCGGGCGGCGGGAGCAATCCCGTTGGCCCGGTATCGCCGTGTATGGACGAAAAAAAAGCCCACGACCTTGCGGTGTGGGCTTCAATCCAATTCTTTAGGAGGAAATTGGAGGAGACAGGTGCAACTTTACTGCTCCGCACCAAATTCAGCCAATTTATCTTTCGTATATCAGATATTCGATTTGCTTATTTCTCGATGGGCTCATGTGAAGCCGAATCATCACGCCGGGCGTGTGGTTTCACCCTGCAGCCCGTCTTCTGGTGAAGCTTCTTGCACACGTGGTTTGCACGGAATCTTGCAAGCCTTGTCCGTGGCCGGCTCGGCACTATATTGCATTGCCATAGGATCGACCACGTGCTCGGTCAGCACCGGCTCACCGACGATGGGCACGCGCAGCACCGTCGAGCAGCGGGTACCGTAGTCCGGGGAGCGAATGAAGATGGGCGAGAGCATGCGCTCCTTCTCCAGCCCCACCCCGGTATCGGGCAAGCGGCAATCATTGGCGCGGGTGCCATCAGTGAGCATCTCGAAGAAGGTCTCTTCCGGAGCTCCCTGGCACAGCAGGCTGGCAAATTGCGCCTTGGCGCGGGTGAGCTTGGGCCATGGGGTATCGAGCAAGGCGTTGGAAATGCCGTAGACGCCATACTCCAAAGGCTGTCCGTTGCGCGGATCCTCCTGCCCCCGGTTGGAATACCACACCATCGTTTCCCGGTTGCCCAGCAGCAGGTTGAAGCCGTTGTAGCGTTGCGCTTGCGGTTCGATCTGGCGCAAGTAGGCTTGCGGATCAAGGTCTCCGGCCAGATAGTCGGCCACCAGTTGCCCGCGTGTGGGCGCATCGGCCCGTCGCTCCGAAGGTGCGCGCACATTGGTGAGCGCCGCAAAACGTCCGTCCCGGGTCACGCCCAGCCAGGTACCGCCGCCTTGCAGATCGCGCCCGGCGTAAATGTGGGGATGGTCGTTCCACCAGCCGGCATCGGCGGCGGGGCGGGCATAGAACTCGTCCCGGTTGGCCGCCAGGATCAGCGGCATGCCGGGGATCACTTTCCAGGCGAAGATGATCAGGCACATGGCGCAACATCCTCGAAGTGCTCGACGTGGCGTTCGCCGCTGATGAGCGCCGCTGCGCCGGAATCTGCCAGCGCGCGGTCCAGGGTTTGGGTGAAGTCCTCAGCGGAAGCGGGCAGGATGCCCTGGTAGATTTCCATCCAGGTCTGCAGGCCGTCTTGTTCGCCGGGACGCCGCTTGAGCGCGCCGGCGATGCCCAGACGCGCTTGCAGCATGGCTTGCACGCCTTTGATCTTGCCGAACAGGGTAGTCGCGTGCGCACTGTCGACCCGATAGTAAATGTAGAGATCCATGGATGCGTCCCTATGGCTGCGGTGTGGCTCAGGCGGCGCGCCGCTTATTGCGGATCGGCCAGCTCATAGGGAAGGGCGTGGAAATGCAGGGCCGGGCCATCGGCGGCACCAAGATGCACGGCATCCTCGGCAGCGGCCAGTTTCATTTCCACCAAAGCCAGTGCGTGCTCCGCATCCAGCGCTTCGGCGTTGACCACCATGCCGCAGGGCTGCCCCGGATCGGCGGCAGCGAAGACTTCTTGCCCGGCGCGTGCCTCGGCGCTGGCAATGGTGGCCAGCATGGTACGGCGCTTGAGCTTGCCCAGGTACTGGCTGCGCGCCACGATTTCCTGGCCGGGATAGCAGCCCTTCTTGAAGTTGACGCCCCCGATCAGTTCGAAATTGATCATCTGCGGGACAAACTGCTCCTGCGTGGCTTGCACGATCCCCGGCACGCCCGCACGGATCTCCGACAGCCGCCAGGCCAGGCTGGCCGTCGGGGTCAGATGCTGGGCCAGCTTGGGCCAGGCGGCGGTGAGGATGTCGACCGGCGCGATCCACTGGTAGCGCGGGCTGCCGGCGGCATCGGCCAGGCGTATCAGGGTGCCGTGGCTGTTGTCGATCTTGGCGTAGGGGGCCGCCGGCAAGACCGGGAACCATTCAGCGAGGGCATTGGCCGTGGCCGGGCCGACCAGGCCAAGCACGGCACGTTCGGCACTGGCATCGGCCAGTTTTGCCTTGGCACGCATCACGAACATCTGCAAACGCTTCTGGATCGCCGGCTGCAGGCTGCGCGGCAGTTGCAGCCAGATGGCCTGCTCGTCGCGCCACATCAGGAAGGTCGCCAGCAGACGGCCCTTGGGCGAGCAATAGCCGGCCAGGCGGGCCGCACTGCTGTCGAGCTGTTGCACATCATTGGTGAGCTGCCCATGCAGGAAGCTGGCGGCGTCCTCGCCGGTGGCTGTGATCAGGCCCAGGCTGGTGAGCGGGGCCATGAAGCTTTCCAGGCTTTGCGGTGCCGGGGCGGTCGGGCCAAAGCCTGTGATGTCGCCACTCTCGGCGTCGAACTGGGCGCCTTGTTGCGCCAGAAAGTCACGCCAGCCGGAGGGCGAAGAAGTCATGTCTGTCATAAAGGAAATCTTTTACGGATTACGTCTTGCCGGGTCGGTCGGTCCGGCAAATTAGGCAACTGTCGTGCCAGCGATTATCATTGATGCCTCGATTATAGTGATCTCCGAAAAATCGCGTCGGAGCAACAAGGATTTCGCCTCTGGTATGAAGAAGTTATTTGTGACATTGCTGGTGCTGGCAGCCTTGGTGGCAGGGGCAGGCGTCTATTGGTCCAGGCAGCCCATCGTGGAGCCGAACGGACAAGTGATTGCCTTCACCATCACGCCGGGCGCGGGCGTCAACGGCGCTGCCCAGCAGATTGCCGCGGCCGGGGTGCCGGTCAACCCCGACCTGTTTGCCCTGTACGCGCGCCTGTCCGGCGAAGGCGGCCGCATCAAGGCCGGCAGCTATGAAATCAAGCCCGGCTACACGCCGCAGCGCCTGCTGCTGCAACTGGTGCGCGGGGAATTCGCCCAGGAAGCGCTGACGGTGATCGAAGGCTGGACCTTCAAGCAGATGCGTAAGGCCATCGCCGATCAACCCGCCCTGAAGCACGATACCGCCACCTGGACCGATCAGCAGATCCTGGCCAAGCTGACCAACGAATACACCTACCCGGAAGGCCTGTTCTTCCCCGATACCTACCTCTTCGCCAAGGGGGCCAGTGATATGCAGGTCTACAAACAGGCCTTCGCCCTCATGAGCAAGAAGCTCAACGAAGCCTGGGCGCGGCGCGACCTGTCGCTGCCGTACCGTACGCCTTATGAGGCGCTGACCATGGCTTCCATCGTCGAGAAGGAGACCGGGCAGAAATCCGAGCGTGGCATGGTGGCCGGGGTCTTCGTCAACCGCCTGCGCACCGGCATGCTGCTGCAAACCGATCCGACCGTGATTTATGGCATGGGCGACCGTTACCAGGGCAAGATCCGCAAAGTCGACCTGCTCACCGACACCCCCTATAACACCTACACGCGCGCCGGTCTGCCGCCCACGCCGATTGCCTTGCCCGGAGCAGCCTCTCTGGCGGCGGCCTTGAACCCGGACAAGACCGAGGCCTTATACTTCGTGGCGCGCGGGGATGGCACCAGCCATTTCTCCAGCAACCTGAACGAACACAACCAGGCCGTCAACCGCTACCAGCGTTGAGCCAGTCTTTCTTTTACCGTTTCATTCATTGAGTAGCGATACCTTCATGGCATCAGGCAAATTCATCACCTTCGAAGGCATCGACGGCGCCGGCAAGTCGACCCACATTCCTTTCGTGACCCAGCTGCTGCGCGAGCGCGGCATGACTGTGGTCGCCACCCGTGAACCCGGCGGCACCGACCTGGGCGAACGCCTGCGCGAGCTGGTCCTGCATCACAAGATGCATCTGGAAACCGAAGCCCTGCTGATGTTCGCCTCGCGCCGCGAGCATCTGGCCCAGGTCATCGAGCCGGCCCTGGCACGCGGCGACTGGGTCATCTCGGATCGTTTTACCGATGCCACCTTCGCCTACCAGGGGGGCGGCCGCAAGCTGGCGCTGGACAAGCTGGACAGCCTCGAACAGTGGGTCCATCCCCATCTGCAACCGGATCTGACGCTGCTCTTCGATGTGCCGCTGGAAGTGGCGCGGGCGCGGCTGGATGCCGAACGCACGCTGGACAAGTTCGAGCAGGAAAAGGCCGATTTCTTCGCCAACACCCGCGCCGAATACCTGCGCCGCGCCGCGCAGTTCCCGCAGCGTTTCCGCCTGATCGATTCCACGCGTCCCATCCCGGTGATCCAGGAAGAACTGCGCGCCATCGTGGCAGCGCTGTGAGGGAGGCTGCATGTCCGTGACCGTTTCCGAGGTATTGCTGCCCTGGCAGGGCGAGAGCTGGCGCCAGTTGCAGCAGCTGCGTGAACGCCTGCCGCATGCGCTGCTGTTCTATGGCGCGGCCGGCACCGGCAAGACGCAGTTCGTCGAAGCCTTCGCCAAGTCCCTGCTGTGCGAATCGCCCACGCCAGAGGCCCATGCCTGCGGCGTATGTGCCTCCTGCAACTGGTTCTCGCAATCCAATCATCCTGACTACCGGCGCGTGCGCCCTGAAGTACTGGACGATGAGACCGCCGAAGACGAAGCAGGTGAAGAAAAGAAAACCGCCAAGGCCAGCAAGGCCCCCTCCAAGGACATCAAGATCGACCAGATCCGTGCGCTGGCCGATTTCATGAACGTTTCCACCCACCGCTCGGGCTTGCGGGTGGTGATGCTGTATCCGGCCGAAGCGCTCAACACGGCGGCCGCCAATGCGCTCCTCAAGACGCTGGAAGAACCGCCGCCGGGCACCATGTTCCTGCTGCTGTCCAATCGCCTGGACCGCCTGCTACCGACCATTCTGTCGCGCTGCCGCAAGTTCGCCCTGACCGCACCCGGCCATGACGAAGCGCTGGCCTGGCTCAAGCAGCAGGGCGTCAAGGATGCCGATGCCTGGCTGGCCGAGCAGGGGGGGGCACCGCTGGCCGCGCTGGAAGCTGCCCAGGGCGAGGGCCGTGATGCCCTGGATGAATTGCTGCGCCACCTGGCCCAGCCCGGCGTGGATGGTGCCTTGCGCGCTGCCGACAAACTGCAGAAAACGCCGGCCGCCGACCTGGTCGGCTGGGTGCAGCGCTGGCTGTATGACTTGCTGTCGCTGAAGTCGGCCGGGGTGGTGCGCTACTACCCGCGGTATGGCAAGGAACTGGGGCGTTTGGCCGAACGGGTCGATGCGCTGGCCGTGTCCAAGGCCTTGCGCGGCATGGGCGATCGCCGCGCCATTGCGGATCACCCCTTGTCGGCCAAGCTGTTCATTGAGGAAATGCTGATCGATTACGCGCGCTTGTTCGATTGACGCCGCGTCGACCAGGCCGGGCCTGCGGCAAATCGCCGCGCCTGGGGGGAAGCGGCGTGCCGGACCGTATAATTCCGGCATGATGTCGCTGACCTCCTTCTTCATTCCCGTCTCCGAGCAGATGAACCAGCCGCAGCACCTGCTTCTGTCGCGGCTGTTCTGGCTGCGCTGGGCCATGGTGGCGGGCGAGCTGCTGGTGCTGGCCGGGGCGCATGCCTGGCTGCATATCGCCTTGCCCTTGCCGGCGCTGCTGGCCTTGATCGGCCTGCAGGCCCTCATCAACGCTGCCACCTGGCTGCGCATGCGCTGGGCGCGGCCGGCCGAGCAGGCCGAACTGTTCATGCAATTGCTGCTGGATGTGACGGTATTGACGGCGCTGCTGTATTTTTCGGGCGGCTCGACCAATCCCTTCGTTTCCTTCTACCTGCCGGCACTGGCAGCAGGCGCTGCCACGCTGGCCTGGCCCTATGCCTTGCTGCTGGCCCTGTGTGCGCTGGGCTGCTATTCGGGGCTGGTGTACTTTTACCAGCCGCTGCACATCCACGACCACGGGCAGGCGATGGCCTATCACCTGGCCGGGATGTGGATCAACTTCTCGATCTCGGCCTTGCTCATCACCTGGTTCGTCAGCCGCATCGCAGCGGCCGTGCGCTTGCGCGACGGCCAGCTGGCACAGGCGCGCGAGCGCCAGCTGCAGAGCCATCGCATCGTCGCCCTCGGCACCCAGGCTGCCGGTGCCGCCCATGCGCTCAATACACCGCTGTCCACGGTAGCAGTGATCGCTGGCGAAATGCGCCGCGACATGGCCAGCAATCCCGCGCTGGCGGCCTATGAGGAAGACGTGCGGGTGGTCGAGGAACAGATCGCCGTCTGCAAGGCCGCATTGGAAAACATGCGGCTCGACGCCGATGCCCAGTTGCGCAATGAAGACAGCGCGCCCATCACGCCCTGGCTCACCAGCCTGCTGGAAGGCTGGCGCCTGCGCCATCCGGCCGTGCTGCTGGCGGCCGAGGTACATCAGCCGGGCTGGCGGGCCAGCCAGTTGCAGGACTTGTCGCAGATCCTGCTGACCTTGCTGGACAATGCAGCCCACGCCGTGCGCGGCCTCGGCCACCAGGGCGAAATCCGCATCCGCCTGGCACCGGCCGAGGCGGGCGAGGGCGGATCTGCCGCCTCCGGCAAGCCGGGGCGCACCATGGCGATCATCGAGGTCTCCGACAATGGCGCCGGCATCAGCCCGGAACTGTTGCAGCGCCTGGGCCACGGGCCGGTGGCCAGCAGTTCGGGCGGCTCGGGCATCGGCCTGATGCTGGCCTCGGCCAGCGCCACCCACCTGGGCGGCAAGCTGAAGCTGCGCTCGTCGCCGGGCCAGGGCACGGTCGCGCAGTTGCGCTTCCCCCTGGTGTGAACCGCCATCCTTCATTCTTCTGGTTTTACGGATATCCCCATGAGTGCCGCCTTCCTGATCCTCGATGACAATGACGTCTTTGCCAGCACGCTGGCACGTTCGCTGGCACGGCGCGGCTTTCGTGCCGTCGTCGCCCACACCGGCGAAGAGGCGCTGGAGGCCGCGCGCCGCGAGCGTTTCGACTACGTCACCATCGACCTGCAGCTGGAAAAGGATTCCGGCCTGCAATGGGTCGGGCCGCTGCGCCAGGCGTTGCCGGAGGCGCGCCTGCTGGTGCTGACCGGCTATGCCAGCATCGCCACCACGGTGCAGGCCATCAAGTCCGGGGCAGATAACTACCTGGCCAAGCCGGCCAATGTGGATTCCATCCTCTCGGCGCTTTCGTACGTGGCCGAAGGCGAGGCAGTGGATGAGCCCGTGTTGCCGGTGGAAGAGGCATCGCCACTGTCGCTGGAACGACTGGAATGGGAGCATATCCAGCGCGTGCTGGCCGAGCACGAAGGCAATATTTCCTCCACCGCACGGGCGCTGAACATGCACCGCCGCACCCTGCAGCGCAAGCTGGCCAAGCGGCCGGTGGCACGCTGAGCCGACCTCGCGCGGCTCTGTAACGAAAGGTAAGCACCCGGCAAGCAGGGGCGACAGCCTGTCGGCATGGCTTTACAATAGCGGCCATGTATATCGATTCCCATTGCCACATCAATTTTCCCGACCTGGCGGCGCGCTTGCCCGAGATCTTCGGCAAGATGGCCGACAACCAGGTCAGCCATGCCCTGTGCGTCTCGGTCGACCTGCCGGATTTCCCGCAGGTGCTGGCCCTGGCCGAACAATATCCCAACGTCTACGCCTCGGTCGGCGTGCATCCGGACTACGAAGACACCCCCGAGCCGACGCTCGATGAGCTGATCCGCCTGGCGGACCATCCGCGCATCGTCGCCATCGGTGAAACCGGGCTGGATTACTACCGCCTGCAGGGTGACCTGGAATGGCAGCGCGAGCGCTTCCGTACCCATATCCGCGCCTCGCGGGCCACTGGCAAGCCGCTCATCATCCATACCCGTTCTGCGTCGGAAGACACCATCCGCATCCTGCAGGAAGAGGGTGCCAGCCCACAGGCGGGCGGCGTGGCCGGGGTCATGCATTGCTTCACGGAATCACAGGCGGTGGCCGATGCGGCCATTGAACTGGGCTTCTACATCTCCTTCTCCGGCATCGTCACCTTCAAATCGGCCAAGGACTTGCAGCAAGTCGCCCGCACCATTCCGCTGGAGCGCATGCTGATCGAAACCGATTCGCCCTACCTGGCACCGGTTCCGTTCCGGGGCAAGACCAACGAGCCAGGTTACGTGCGCCATGTCGGTGAATTCATCGCCGACCTGCGCGGCATCAGCGCGGCCGAAGTGGCGCGCCAGACCTCTGACAATTTCTTCAAGCTGTTCGGAATCAAGCCATGACCCTGCTGGAAAAGCTGCGCGCCCGCTTCGGCGGCATCGGCCGTATCGTCCTTTATACCTCGCTGCTGTTGCCGGGGGCCGCCCGCGCGGGTGCGTATGAAGATTATTTCCAGGCCATCCGCATGGACAATGTCTATTTCCTCAAGCAGCTGATGCAGCGCGGCATGGGGCCCAACCTGATCGAGCCCAAGCGCGGCTATACCGGCCTGATGCTGGCCATCCGCGAAGATTCGATGAAGGCTTTCGACGTGCTGGTCAATGCGCCCGATGTGAACCTGGAAGCCCAGGCCACCAACGGTGACACGCCGCTGATGCTGGCCTCCTTCTACGGCAATATCCCTGTGGTGAAGCTGTTGCTGGCGCGCGAGGTCGAGGTCAACCGTCCCGGCTGGACCGCCCTGCATTACGCCGCCATCAATGGCAGCTCCGAGATCGTCAAGCTGCTGCTGGATGCCTCGGCCTATGTCGATGCCGAGTCCCCCGATGACAAAATGACGCCCGTCATGCTGGCCGCCATGCGCGGCCGCGTTGCGGCAGTGGAAGTGCTGCGCGACAACGGCGCTGACCTCACGCTCAAGAACAAGGATGGCTTGACTGCCATGGACCTGGCCCGCCGCTACGGGCAGGAGGGCGTGATCGACGTGCTCAACGTCAAACCGCGCCAGTAAGCCGCACATTCGGTCCCGCAAAAGGAAACGTCCCGGCCACCTCACGGTGGACCGGGACGTTTTACATGGTCGGCTGCTTCAGCGCACCAGAATCTGCGGACCGACGTCCTTGATGTCCTTGGTACCGGTCAGTGCCATGCTGACGTCGAGTTCCTTGCGCATGATTTCCAGCATCTGCGACACGCCATCGCCGCCCATGGCGCCGAGGCTGTAGAGGAAGGCACGGCCGATCATGGTGCCGCGTGCGCCCAGGGCGACCGCCTTCAACACATCCTGGCCAGAGCGGATGCCGCCGTCGAACCAGACTTCGATCTGGTCGCCGACGGCTTCGGCGATGGCGGGCAGGGCTTCGATGGAGGACATGGCGCCATCGAGCTGGCGGCCACCGTGGTTGGAGACCACGATGGCATCGGCACCGCTTTGCACGGCCAGTTTGGCATCTTCCACATCGAGGATGCCCTTCAGAATCAGCTTGCCGCCCCATTGCTGCTTGATCCAGGCGACATCTTCCCAGTTCAGGGTCGGGTCGAACTGGCTGGCGGTCCACTTGGACAGTGTCTGCACGCCGCCGGCACCTTCACCGCCCTTGATGTGGCCGGCCAGGTTGCCGAAGGTCTTGCGGCCGCCCAGTGCACGCAGCGCCCAGCCGGGCTTGCTGGCCAGGTCGAGCAGGGTGTCGAGGGTCAGCTTGGGGGGCACGGACATGCCGTTTTTCAGGTCCTTGTGACGCTGGCCGAGGATCTGCAGGTCCAGCGTCAGCACCAGGGCCGAGCACTTGGCGGCCTTGGCGCGGTCGATCAGGGACTGCACGAAGCCACGGTCGCGCATCACGTAGAGCTGGAACCAGAAGGGTTTCGTGGTCACGCTGGCCACGTCCTCGATGGAGCAGATGCTCATCGTGGAGAGGGTGAAGGGGATGCCGAATTTCTCGGCCGCGATGGCACCCAGCATCTCGCCATTGGCCCATTGCATGCCGGTCAGGCCGGTCGGGGCGATGGCCACCGGCATGGTCACGTCGTGGCCGATCATGGTGCTGCGGGTGCTGCGCTCATCGACATTGATGGCAACGCGCTGGCGCAGCTTCAAGGCGGCCAGATCCTTGGTGTTGGCGCGATAGGTGCTCTCGGTGTAGGAGCCGCTGTCGGCGTAATCGTAGAACGCCTTGGGAACGCGCTTCTTGGCCAGCAGGCGGAAGTCTTCGACACAGGTCATGACCGGCATGGTGTTTTCTCCGTTGTTATGGTGGGCGGCCAGGGCCGCCTTGTGTTGGGCTTGCAGACACGAACCGGAATCGGGCTGCGGACAAAAGGACTGCAGAATGCCCGTTATGCTAGTGCATACCTGCCGCGCTTGGGGTGAATCCCTTTGCCGCCATCCATGAAAATTTTACGGTCAGGCCGCCAGCAGCCGCGCAGCTGCCATCCCGCTGCGCACCGCGCCTTCCAGGGTGGCAGGGTAATCGCCCGCCACGTAATCGCCGGCCAGTGCCAGTCCGGCGGGCATGCCGGTATTGTCGGGCCGCTGCAGGCCGGGTGTGCAGGCAAAGGTGGCGCGCTTTTCGGTGATGACGCGGCTCCAGCCGGGCGTGGCGAGGGCCGCTTCGCCGAAGTCGCTGGCCAGTTGGCGTGTGATGCCTGCCGTCAGTGCCGCGTGGCCCTCGGCAATGGCCTGGCCGGCAGCGCTGACGACGACGGCCAGCAAGCCTGCCTCACCGCTCAGTTGTCCCCGATCAAAGACGAACTGGCCCCAGGCCTGGCGCTGCGGATCATCGGCCAGCGCCAGGAAGGGAGCCGGCAGGCGCACGCCAGACGGGTATTGCAGGTAGCAGGTGGTGATCGGTTCGTGGTCCAGCGCCTGCAGCAGCGCCGTGTCATGCAGGCCTTCCAGCAACTGGGCGGCGGCGTCGGGGCCGGTGGCCAGCACCACCCCGGCGAATTCGCCCAGGCTTTCAGCGGCGCGGTCTTCCAGCCGCCAGCTGCCCTCGTCATTGCCCGGCAGCAGGCGTGCCACGGCCACGCCTGCCTGCACCAGACCGCCGCGCTTGCCCAGATAGGCCGCGGCCGCATCGGGCAGCAATGCGCTCAGGTCAACGCGGGGGAGCAGCATGTCGGAGGCGGCGCGGCGCGCGCCCAGGCTGTCACGCAGCACGTTCAGGAAGACTTGCGCCGAAGCCCGTTCCGGCGCGGTATTGAGCGCTGCGATGCACAGCGGACGCCACATCAGGCGGATCAGGCGCGCGGTCTGCTCATAACGTTCCAGCAGCTCGGCCACGCTGCAATCCTGATTCAGCTGCCAGCCCATCCAGCGCGCCGTGGTGGAAAAGCGCGCCAGCGCCATCTTGTCTTCGCGTTGCAATCCCTTGGCCCGCAGCAGCGCCACGGCCACATGCCAGGGGGCCGGCAGGCGGGGTGCCACGAAATCCATGCCCTCGGCCCCTGTGGCCAGCGGATAGCGCATCTGCAAGGGCAGGCGCAGCAAGGCGCTGGCCGGATCGACGCCGACCTGCTTCATCAGTGCCAATGTGGAGCGATAGGCCCCCAGCAGGATGTGCTGGCCATTGTCGAGCGTGCGTTCGTCCAGTTCTACCCGGCGCGCGCGGCCGCCCAGCGTACGGGCAGCTTCGAACAGGCTCACGCGATGGCCGCCGGCAGCCAGCGCCACGGCAGCAGCGCACCCGGCCCAGCCGGCACCGATGACGGCGTAGTGACGCGGGGCGTTCATCGGGAGAATGCCCGGTCAGCCGAAGACATAGGTCTTCCAGGCCAGCCAGAGCTTGCGGATGGGGGTGAGTGAGATGCGCTGGTTGAGCACGTGGTAGCCGTCACGCGTGATCTCGTCCAGCAGGGTGCGATAGATGGCGGCCATCATCAGGCCGGGGCGCTGGGCGCGGCGGTCCTCCTTGGGCAGCAGGGCGAAGGCTTCGTCATAGACCGCCTGGGCGCGCTCGACCTGGAACTTCATCAGTGCCTCGAAGCGCTCGCTGTGGCGGGCGTTGAGGATGTCGGCGGCGGTGACGTTGAATTGCTGCAATTCATTGACGGGCAGGTAGATGCGGCCCTTGCGGCCATCCTCGCCGACATCGCGGATGATGTTGGTGAGCTGGAAGGCCAGCCCCAGCTTTTCGGCAAAGAGCAGGGTGCCGGGCTGGGTATGGCCGAAGATGCTGGCCGAGAGCACCCCGACCACCCCGGCCACGTGCCAGCAGTAGCGCTGCAGGCCGGGATAGTCGAGGTAGCGGGTCTGGTCCAGGTCCATTTCCATGCCATCGATGATGGCCTGCAGGTGTTCTCCCTTGAGCTGGTAGGTCGCCACGTGCGGATGCAGGGCCTTGGTGACCGGGTGCGTGGGCTGGCCTTCGAGCATGGCTGCGATTTCCTTGCGCCACCACATGAGCTTGGTGCGGGCCACCATGGCGTCCTCGATTTCATCGACGGTGTCGTCGACCTCGCGGCAAAAGGCGTACAGCGCCGTGATCGCCAGCCGGCGTTGCGGCGGCAGGAACAGGAAGCTGTAATAAAAACTGGAACC
Organism: Herbaspirillum sp. 1130; assembly: GCF_017833835.1. Taxonomy (NCBI): domain Bacteria; kingdom Pseudomonadati; phylum Pseudomonadota; class Betaproteobacteria; order Burkholderiales; family Oxalobacteraceae; genus Herbaspirillum; species Herbaspirillum sp. 1130. Next base: position 1,101,209 of record NZ_JAFICQ010000001.1, on the reverse strand, counting down.
GCTGGCGGCGGCCTTCTGCTGGCAGTATTCGTCTGGAGACATGGATGCGTGGCGGGCGGTTGAAGCATGGGGCAGGCAGCCTGACGGCCCCCTGCGGCAAAGGCGCTATGCTAGCCGAGTGCGCCCGGCAGGGCAAATGCCGGCTGCCGTTGACCTGGCCTTGAAACGGGGCCTGAAACCCGTCTATTGCGGCCCCCGGCGTTGTCCATTAAGCTCGGGTCAAGCGCATCCCGGAAAAACAAATTCACATGACATCAAATCCGGATGAATTCTGCCGTTAATCTAACCAGACGTGGCGCTGCAGCGGTCAACCCCGCTTGCAGCGCGGCACATCGGCAACCCCGGCCATCGACGATGGCCCCCTGGAGGCTGGAGACAATATGGACAGACTGGAAATCTTTCGCAACATCGCTTCGCAGGCTGGTCGCGGCGAGCTGGTATTCCCGGCCAACGTCAGCGCCTCGCTGAAGCTGCAAAAGGCCCTGGCCGACCCGGACTGCCATCTGGAGCTGGCTGCCAAGCTGGTGATGGCCGAGCCGCTGGTGTCGGCGCGTACCGTGGCCATTGCCAATTCGGCGGCCTACAACCGTTCCGGCGGCGAGATCAACAACGTGCGGGCGGCCGTGATGCGGCTGGGCTTCCGCACCCTGAACACCATCACGACGTCGGTGATCGTGCGCCAGTTGGGGCGGACCATCAACAATCCCGGCATGCGCATCAAGTCGGCCCAGCTGTGGGAGCACTGCGCCCACGTGGCGGCCACCGCCTATGTGCTGACCTCCAAGCTGACCAAGGCCGATCCGGAAACGGCGATGTTTGCCGGCATCGTGCATGAAGTGGGTGGCTTCTACCTGCTCTCACGCACGGATGACTTCCCCGGGCTGCTCGACGGCGGTACTGAGGACTGGATGGAATACGGAGAGAAGATGATCGGCCGTGCCGTGCTCAAGAAGCTGGGCGTGCCGCAGCCGGTGGTCGATGCCATCGAATCCCTGTGGCATGGCGTGCGGGTGCTGCCGCCGCAGACCATCGGCGACGTGCTGCTGCTGGCCAAGGAACTGTCGCCGGTGCCCTCGCCGCTGCAACGCACCGTGGTGGCCGAGGCCGGCATCGGTGGCGAGAACCTGGTGGATGATTACATCGGGGACCGTTCGCTGCGCGAGATGCTGGATGATTCCGAAGAACAGATCCGCACCCTGACCGCTGCCTTGCTGGTCTGAACCAGTACGCGACCGCTTCTTCTTGAAGCCCTGCCCGGCCAATGTGCCGGGCGGGGCTTTTTCATTGCGGCTGCGGCTTATCGGGTCAGGCCGCGCCAGCCGACGAGGAGCCAGTCCGGCTTGCCCAGCTTGGGGCGCTGGCGGAAGACATCGCCTTGCACCGCCTCGATGCGCTCCAGGATGCGCAGCCCGCCTTGCACCACCATGCGCAGTTCCAGCCCGATACGGCCCGGCAGGCGGCGCGCCAGCGGGGCACCGGAAAGCATCAATGCACGCGCCCGCGTGACCTCGAACTGCATCAGCTGTTGCCAGCGCTGGTCGCTGCAGGCTTGGGCGATGTCGTTTTCACTGACGCCGAAGTGCTCCAGGTCTTCCAGCGGCAGGTAGATGCGCGCCTTTTGCCAGTCGATGGCCACATCTTGCCAGAAGTTGATGAGCTGCAAGGCACTGCAGATGGCATCCGAATCCCGGAGGTTTTCTTCATTTGCCGCACCGTACAGGTGAAGCATCAGAGTTCCTACCGGGTTCGCAGACCGGCGGCAGTAGTCCAGCAGGTCCGCATAGCGGGGGTAACGGGTGGTCACCACATCCTGGCGGAAGGCCGAGAGCAGGTCGCGGAAGGGTTGCAGGGGCAGGGCGTGATCGGCGATGGTCTGCTGCAGACGCGGGAAGACGGGATGCGTGCAGGGCAACTGCTGCTCGATCAGGTCGAGCTGCGCGTCGTAGGCATGCAGCGCGGCCAGTCGTTCTTCAGGGCGGGCGTCGCCTTCATCGGCGATGTCGTCGGCGCTGCGGGCAAAGGCGTAGATGGCGGTGACTGCCGGCCGCAGGCGGGCCGGCAGCAACAGCGAGGCCACGGGGAAGTTCTCGTAGTGATCGACGGCCATGGGGCACGTGACTCAGTCGAACTTGTCCTTGAGCAGCGCCTCGATGGTGGCGATGCGGGTTTCGACCGTCTCCAGCAGGGCCTTGGGCATGGTGCCGCCGGCATTCAACTGCGCGGCCAGCGAGCGGGCAATGCCCATGGCGCCTTCGGTGAACTGCTTGCCATCCTTGGACAGCACGGCCGCTGCCGTGAAGAGGGTGGAGAACAGGATCTGGTCAGCGGTATTGTTCTCGATGAACTTGTTGAGCAAGGCGTTGTGGCTTTGCTTGAGTGCGTCGAATTCTTCCTGGGTGGGCATGGCGGGTCCTCGCGGGATGGCGCGGCTGGGGCAGGATAGGCTCCTGCAGCAGCCAGCAAAGGCGCGGATTGTAGCAGTTCAGCACGCCGCTGCGGGCAGGCGAGGCGCAATCAGCCCAGCGTGCGTGGATCGCAGCAAAAAAGCCTTCAAGTGAAGTTTTCTCCGGCAGCCCCTTGCCGTCGCCCGTCGGGGGCCGCCGCCTTGGGGGCTGGTGAAGCAAATTGCAAAAAAACAGAAGCCGGCGGCGAGGTCTTGATTCGCCACCGGCTTGCCTGGTGCCAGCCGCTCAATCCGGACTGGCTCCAATCGGCCCCATCGTCAATGGCTGACCGCCAGCAAGACCTTGCCGTCGCCTCCCTGCGCCTGTGCCCAGGTCGTCTGGGTAGCCGCCGGCGGGGCGAAGCTGGCCATGGCTTGCACCAGCTTGTCGACATCGGTGTCCAGCAAGGATTTGCCATCGGCAGTCTTGATGCGCTCGATGTGGTTGTCGGTCGTCCCGGCAGCGCCGGCATACCAGTCCTTCACCGTCACCTGGTCGGTCGTGCCGAGCACCTTGATGCGCAGGTCCTGGCCGGTCTTGCTGAACCACAGGTTGTCCTGCCGGGCGTCGGCGAAGCTGCCCATGTAGCCCGGGACGGCATTGCCCTGGGCATAGTCCAGATCTACATAGGACTTCGGGTTGCCGTAGACCAGCACGTCCTTGCCATCGATCTTGTCCCGCTGGGCCGGCATGGTCGTTGGGGCGGGCAGTTTTTCCGGGGTGGCCGGCTTGAGGCTGGCGGGCGTTGGTACCTGCAGCGGGACTGGTGCCGGGGCTGCAGCGGCAGGCTTGCTGCTGACGGGTGCAGGAGGGCTGGCATGTGCGCTGGGTGGGGTGACAACCGGCGTCGGCGAAACCGGGGCCAGTGCTGGGGTAACGGCAGGTTTGGCGGGGCTGGCCGTGGGGAGGCTGGCCGGCTTGTCGAGGCTGATGGACTTGTCAGGAGTCACGGGCTTCTGGAGGCTGGCGGGTACGTCGCCGCTGACGGGCTTGTTGCTTGCGGGCTTGCTGGTGATGGGTGGCGGTGCGATATCCGGTTTGACGTTGACCGGCGTTTGGATGGGCGACGGCTTGGCTGCTGCCGGTTTGGTGGGGCTGGCCAAGGGCGGCGCGACGACGGGCTTGCTCGCAATGGCTGGCGGCCTGGTGGCCGGTGGCGTGGTGGCGGGCTTTTCCGGTGGATCGAAGAGCTTGATGTCGGGCGAGATCGGCGCAAAGACGATCTTGGTGCCGGTGCCGGTCTTGATCTGGACGAAGCGCTTGTCGATGCGAGTGATGACCGGATGCGAAAGCGACGATGCTGCCTTGGGTTGATCCTGCGAGGTGGTGGTTGACACGGGTTCCCTTTCAATTACGCCGGTAAAGGCGAAGGCGTTCGGGGAGAGTCTGCGCATGCTGCGTCTTTCCCCGGGGACGTGTTGCTTGCAATGCCGCGTGGCCCGGACGCTGGCCGGAAGTGCCAGCGCCGGGATGGCACGGTGCCGCAAGCTTGCTATATGAATTTTGTTGTCCCGGGGCGATTCAATCGGATTGAAATGCTTCGGTAAATCGCACAAAAGTGCCGTTGGCCGCTTGACAAGAACTGACCACAAGAGAAATGCCAACGTGAGGGGACTGATGGTCGTTCAAAGCGGTGGCGGTGAGGACTGGAAGCGGGGGAGGCGGGAAGGGGGCATGATATTTTTTTTCATGCCGGTGCGGCCTGTGACGAAGGGTCGGCAGTGGCCGGGTGCCACGAGGGTGAGCCGTTGCAGGCGCGTTTTGCTGCTCAAAGGAGTTAGGTCGGTGAAGCAAGGGTGGGCTTCACGGCGTATCAATGGCCCGGAGACGGTTCGATACTGTAATGCGTCTTGCGCCTATTTACGCCCTCTTGATTCTGGCATTTTCTTGTTGAGATCGAATTTGGTCGACGATGCTGTGCGACGAGGCAGTGCATAGTTGGATTCTCTTTTTGGGCTCTACGGCGAGACGTCAATATCTCTTCATTCAGGCAGCGATTAATCCGCCCCCGGCTCGCTCTGAGTCAGGAGAAAACCCCTTGAGAGGGTAGGTAAGTGCCAGACGATTCAGTTGACTTTGTGCATCTGAAATGCAATCGATTCGCCCCTTTCTTCCTGATGAAGCCCAGGTAAATGGCGGGATTAATGGCGCAGAGTCAGCCTGTCGGCTCGCCCAGGCCCTGGTGAACGTGTTGAGTTTGCAATCCAGCGCGACAAGCCGATGAGCCTGTCGCGCATTTGGTCGCTTCTTGTTGTGGTGATCCGGACTCGCCACCCCCCCGAAGCCTGGCCCGCTGAATGGCGGTCCGGTTCCCCCTCCTGAAGTCGGCAAATCCAACAGCATTTTAGGAATTCTCAGGGACATTGGCACTAGTCCAGATGGACTGTGTATTTCCGGCTCATCGCGGCGCCATGCCCAGCCGCAACGGGTTCGGTCCCAAGCCGATGACTTCAGCGATATTGAGCAGCAGCATGGGCGGGTACAAGTCCAGACTCTGCGCGGTGCGCATGTTGATCAGCAGCGAGAAGCGCTGCAGGGTGGAGGCTGGTATGCGTTGTGCAGGGATATGCTGTACCAGAATCTGCAAGGCCTTGGCCGCAGCGTAACGCCCGGTGTTGGCCCCGTTGGAAAACAATCCGAACATGCAGCCGGAGCGCCGCACGATGCTCTCGGTGGCGCAGAACGTGGGCAGGCGGGCCTGCAGCGCCGCCCCGGTGACCAGATCCCGGTGGGTGAAGGCCAGTAACGTACTGGGGCCGATGTACAGGAAATCCACCTTGCGTTCGGCCATGCGGCGGATCAGAGCCGGCAGGGCCTGGACATCGGGTTCGCCGCGGGCATCGAGCGGAATGTCGGCGCTTTCCACCTCGAATTTCTGCTGCGCTGCCAGTTGCTGCAACTGGGCGCGGACCAGCGCGGAATTGGGTTCGGCCGGATTGTGCAGGTAGCCCAGCCGACTGAACGGGCGATATGAGCGTATCGCATTGAGCTGCACCGGCAGCGGCGCTACGTGACTCACGCCGGTGACGTTGCTCTCATGGTGATCCAGTGAGCGCATCAGTCCGGCTCCGACCGGATCGGTCACCTCCGTAAAGACGATGGGAATGTCGCGAATGGCGTCGCCCGCCGGGCCATCGACCTTGCCAGCCAGTGCCAGGGTGGTGGGCGTGCCCCAGGAATAGATCAGGTCGGGATGCGCATCGCGCACTTCCTGGCGCAAGCGGCCGGCATCCTCGGCTCTGCCGCTGAAGCGAATGGGGATGTAATGCACCGACAGGCCCTGATGCTGCAGATAAGCCTTGAAGGCTTCCTCGATATTCTGTTCCTCGCGCGGCAGGACCATGGCAATGGTCACCGTCGCGATATTGCGCGCCTCCACCGGTTGGTCCCGGGGAGTCGGCATCTGGGCCATGGCCAGCGTCGCATTGCAGAGAAAAAGCGCACACAGCAAGCGGGTCATCCCGGCCGACGTGAAAGCAAAGAAGGCATGCATGGAACAATTCCTTGGTATAAGCACGTGATTCATCAAGAGCGAGCGCTGATCGCCAGCGGCGCAGAGGGTCGCAGCCCCAGCCAGACTCCGAGCGCGCCCAGCGCCAGCAACACGCCCACGGCCGCTACCGCCCCCTCCAGGCCCAGCAGCGCGATCGCCAATGCGGTCACGAAGGGGGCGATGATACTGCCACCCCGTTCGATCAGGCGGAAGGCCGCCAGCGCCTGCTCAGGCGTGGCGGCCTGAACGGAGGCCTCCTTGCGCTCGAACAGCTCGGTCACCAGCGTGATCTGGGGCGAGGACTGGACCGCCTGACCCACACCCAGCAAGGCGCAGCAAAGCGCCAGTCCGCCGATGCCCTGGATGGCCGGCAACTGCAGGCAGGCCACAGCAGCCACGAGGCAACCGGCCACAATGAACGGTTTGCGCTGCCCTAGCAGGTCAGACCAGTGCGCCATCAACGAGGCGGTTGCGGCAAAGCACAGGAAATACATCAACATCACCCGGCCGGCGGCATCGGCTGACAGCTCCAGCTGCCTGACGTACAGCGGTGCCACCACCACCAGGACGGTCACAGCCACCAGCCTGGCCGGCAGTGCCGACCCCAGGATCACGCACATGGCCCGCCAGTTGTGGAGGACCGCCAGGTAGCCACGCCAGGTGGGTGCCGTGGTGGTTACCGGAGTCTCAGCATCCCGGGCGGTGCACGACAGGCGCAGGCGCGATGCCACCACCAGGGCGCCGATCATCGCCAGCGCGCAGGCCAGCAAGGCGTGGGCGTCGCCGATACGGCCTGACAGCATGCCGCCGAACGGAGGGCCGACGATGCCGGCGGCGACGATGGCCGCAGCTACCTCCGCCAGACTGCGGGCGCGTTGGGCTGGAGGCGCATGGCGCACGATGGCGGTCTGCACCAGGATCAATCCCAGGCCGTAGGCTGCGCCGCTGACCGAGCGCAACAATACCAGCGCGCCAACATCGTGGGTGAAGGCCGTTCCGACCAGCGCCAGGGCGCCTGCCGGTGCAGCGAGCATGAGCATGCGGCGCAGGTCGAAACGTTGTGCCAGCATGGGGCCGATGATCTGCGACAAGGCCAGCATGCTCATGAAGGCCACCACCGGAAGACCGGCCAGCATGGCCGGTGACAGCCATGCAGAAGACGTTTGCATCTCACTTGCGAAAGCGGTGAAGAAGGGACGCAGCAATTCATCCGACAGCGCAATCAGGAACACCGCCAGCCGTAGCCGCGTCAGCTGGACGCCGAAATCCGTGCCGCCGCTGTCGATCTCGCCGTGGACGTGGCCCGAGGCGGCGATGGAGAGTTCAGCCTTGCATTTCTTGCGTGCCTCTTCGACGGTCTTCGACGAGGGCTTGCGTCCCCGCAGGCCATCAATCCACCACCAGACGCGGGCAATGCGATAGTCCAGCAAAGGATGCAGCAGCGAACGGCGCCACAGCCCTCGGGTGAGCTCACGCAGCAGCACCACGCTGATGACCACGGCCAGTACCAGGTCCAGCAGCATTGCGCCCAGTGCGCGATCCACGTAGTTGTGCGAATAGGCGGCCACGATGCGGGCGCTGCTGCCGCCAACCGGGGCGCTGCGCTCGGTCATGATGTCATCCGGATGGCTGGTGCCGGCATGCGCCAGTTCCTGGCCGTCGGGGCCGCGCAGGGCCAGCCAGGACAGCTCGCGCGCCACCGCCAGTCGATCCGCGAACAGGGCTGGCAGCCCGTTGAGCGACTGCAGTGGCACGCCCAGCTGCAGCGCGCGCTGGACCTGGCCGGCCACGCTGGCTGCCACCATGTCGGCGCTGGATTCGATCTGTGCACTGACATAGGGGCGGGCGGCTTCACGAGCGATCCAGATCATCGCCGGAGAAGCCAGCAACAGGGCCGCCAGCATCAGCGGCGCGGCGCGGCGCGCGCGCCGGCTACCGGCCGTGCCGGTGTGGCCGGTGACCAGCCAGATGCTGCGCCTGGCCCAGCCATGCATGGCCAGGTAGAGAACCAGGCAGGACAGCACCGCCAGCGGCAAGGCCTTCAGGACCACCGCCTGGGCTGCGCTGCGCGCCTGGATGCGCAGCGCCTCGGGGCTCGCGACCAGCCACAGGCTGGCTACCGGGCTACCGGTCGGATCGAACAGAGTGGCACCGCTGATCGTGTGCGCCGGCAGGTGACGCAGTTCACTGGCCGCGCTGCGTCCCCCGCTCATCAGGCGCTGGATCCAGCGTGGATCAATCAGCCGGCGCAGGGCACGGTCGCCCGATTCCGCCACGGCCTCGCCGGTACGAGTTTCGACGAAGGCCAGCAAGATGCCCGGATCGTCCTGGCGCAAGCGCTCCAGACGCTCCTGGTAGAACTGCAGGTCGCCAGCATCGATCCCCAGCCGCATGGCGCCTTCGCCTTCCTCGACCAGCTGGCGCACGATGCGATCGGTCCTGTCCTGGGCCAGCGTCGTCAACATCTGCTCGACCCGCCAGATGATCAGTACCAGTGTCAGGCAGAACAGCAAGCCGCAGAACAAGCCTGAAAACTGCATCGCCTGGCGACGCAGTTTTTTTCGCATTGAGTGCGCTTGAACTGAAGTATCCAACTCTTGCTTTCCCATGTTAAACTCCAACCACATTCAGTTTTACCTTCCCCCTCCTCGCGCCGAAGACTGAGTATTTCCCTACGCTTGTCTAGGAGATTCAGACTTGTATTCGACGCAATATTCCATGATGTCCACGCAGATGTCTGTCGGCGGTTTCGCCGGCCGGTCGGAGCTGCACAGCCGTTTGCTCTTGCGGGATGACCTGCCGGCTCTCAAGGCGCTGCGTGATGAAGTGCTGGCGGCGTTGCCCGATCCCGATTGCTATGTGCGCGAATCCGATGAGCACACTTTCCTGCTGCAACACCTCGGTGCACATGGTGCCACCATCGGCATCTTCCATGAGGGCAGCCTTGTGGCCTATGCCATGTTGGCCTTGCCGCACCCGGAGGATCCCGCCAACCTGGGTGCGGTGATCGGCCTGCCGCCGCGCGATCGGATGGAGGTGGCTCACCTGGCAAGCTGCATGGTGCGCGAGGGATGGCGTGGCATCGGCTTGCAGCGGGCGCTGCTGGCTGCCCGCCTGGCCTTGGCGCGCGGCTATGGCCGCAACGTCTGCATGGGCATGGTCTCGCTTCGCAATCATTCCAGCCGTCACAACATGCTGCGCTCGGGCATGCACATTGCCTGGGCCGGCGACATCGATGGCTTGCAACGACAGCTCACCCTCATCGACATGCGGCGCAGGCCCGTCGTCGTCGCCAGCGACGAGCGCCTGATCGGCAGCGACAACCTGAGCGGCCAGCAGCAGGCGCTTGCCGCCGGCTACATCGGCGTAGGGGAACAACGTTCGCTGCGCGAGGTGCACCTGCGCTTCCAGCGCCGCTTGCCGGGCCATCTGCCGTTCTGAGGCCGAGGGCGCCAGGGGCGGCGGGGCGGGAGTATTCATGCGCCACCCCGGTAGCGCACCATCATGCAAGTAATGTCATCGGCTTGCGGTCCGCCAGCCTCGAAGTCCTTGATGCGCTCGACAACGTGTCGGGTAATCTGGTCTACCGGCCGTCCGGTCGCCTGTTTCAGCTCTTCGATGAGCCGCTGCTCGCCAAACAGCTGTTGATCAGGATCGGTGGCTTCGGTAATGCCGTCGGTATAGAGGAACAGGCCATCGCCCGGCGCAAGCTGTACCGTTCCCTGCTCGAAATACATGTCCGTCTCCACTGCCAGGGCAATGCCTCGGGTCGCGGGAGGATGTCCGGCGCACCCGTCCGCACGCAGCAGGTAGGGAGGGTTATGCCCGGCGTTGATGTAGTGCATGCTGCCATCACGAGTGTCGAGGATGGCGTAGAAGAGGGTCACGAACATCATCTCTTCATTGTCTGCTGCCAGCAGATCGTTGACGCGCGCGATGCAGGCCGCTGCGCTGCTCGTATACGGCGCAATGGCACGTAGCAACGTGCGTGACACGGCCATGAAGAATGCCGCAGGCACGCCCTTTCCGGAAACGTCGGCAATCACCAGGGCAGTGCGATGGGCGTCGAGGTCGAAGAAGTCATAGAAATCGCCGCCGACTTCCTTGGCCGGAATCATCATGGCGTGCAGCGACAAGGCCGGATTGGCGGCGAATTGCCGGGGCAGGATGGATAACTGCATCTTGCTGGCGATTTCGAGTTCTTGTTGCAGCGCGATGAACTGGGTCTTGGCTTGCAAGGCCTCGCGGAGCTGGTTTACCAGGCGGTCCAGTTCCTGGTATTGCTCGCCGACGCGGCTCACCAAGTTCTGGAAACCCAGTGCCAGCACGCCGAATTCGTCAGCGATGCGCCCGGCGCGCTCATCGGTTCCGGAATCGCTGGTCGCATCCGGGCGCCGGCCGTGCTCGATGCGGTGCAGGTCCTCCAGGATGCCGCGGCGGGCGGCTTCATCAAGGCGCTCGGCCAGCTGCATCATCTGGCGCCGGATGAAACGCGCCTGACGCTTGCCCTGGCGCTCGCGGGAACGGCGAAGCGTTTCGAGGGCATCGATCTTGCCGGCAATACGCTGCATCATGCCGTGCCATAGCCGTACCTGGCGAACGCCCTGCAAGGGCGCCTGGACATCGGTGTCACCATCGGCCAGTCTTTCCAGCTGCCGTGTCGCCTGTCCGAGCAACACGAACGGGCTGCGCACGTAGAGCAGCAAGGCCAGCAGGGCCGATGCCGCCAGTGCTGCCCACAGCAGGATCGCCAGGTCTTCGTCCGGTTCCAGCCGGGGCGCCTGCGGAAGCATGGCCAACAAGGTGCCCAGCGCATGCCCGCTGGGTGCATTCAGGGCCAGGCTCACCAGGACTGCGGCCTGATTGCCATCGCGCATGAAATTGCTGCGATCGTGGGCGCGCCATAGACTGGTCAGTGACGCATAGGCGTCCAGTACCGGTTGGCCGCGCAGGTCGGCCACCGCCACCTGCAAACTGCTTGCGCCGTCGTCCCCGGCTGCCAAGCGAGTGGCCAGCAGGCGTTCGCGCAGGCGGCCCAGACTCTTTTCCAGCGGGCGGGTGGCCACCAGCAGCAGGGCGTGTCCCTCGACCTCGATGCGCCTGACGGCACCGCTCTGATAATCGCGCACACCGTTTTGCCAGATGCCGTACAGGCCATCGGTGGTGCCCCGCAGCAAGGGCAAGGTCAGCACAGGAATGGTGGTGGCTTCGCGCGACTGGCCGGCGGCGGCATGCAGCGAGCCGTCCAGCTCCAGCACGGCCAGCGCCAGCCCGGGTCGGGTACTGTGCCGTATCACCGTCTCCAGGACATCGTCAGGGCTCTTGTCGCGTAGCAGCCGCTGGCCGGCCTCTGCGGTCAGCAGCGGTGCCAGATCCTGGTCGAGCTGGTTACGGTCTTCATCGAGCACAGCTTGCCAGGACTGCAGCAGCAGTTGTGAGCCGCTTTCCAGGAGCCTGCGCTGATCCGCCTGCTGGTATTGTCGGTGCAGCCCATAGGCGCAGGTCAGCAGGGTCAGCACACACATCAGTGTGACCAGTAGCGCACGGTGCTGAGCATTCGCACCGCGAGCGGTGGACTGCGCGGCCTCCTGATGGGAGGGCGGACGGCGCGCCAACAGCGGGCGCGCCAAGTTATCCAGGGTCTCGACGATGGCGGGGTTGAAATGCGCCGCGCGGACTTCCTCCAGCTTGAGCAGCAACGCATCGTTACGGCGCCGCAGCGTATGCAGGTATCCCGCCAGGGCCGCCTGATATTGCGAAGCCGGATCGCGTACCGGTACATCGCTCAGGTGCGACAACTTCCCGCCGGCCAGTGCCAGGGTGCACTGGTGCGACAGCGCCAAGGGCGACTGCAGGCGCCAGCGGACCAGTTGCAACAGGCTGAGGGTCGCCAGTGCGGCCAGGACGACGGCTGCCGACAGCGACCACCACCAGCCGTAGAGCGGCAGGGGGGGAGCTTTGCTGCCCACGTGCAACCAGCCGGCCAGCGCGCCGTCGGGGGTCTTGATTGGCAAGGTTTCGATGTAACTGAAACTGCCGCGCGCCATGCCATGTGCCGCCGTGGTTTGGGCGGAAGCCGCGCCCAGCTCGCGCAGCACGGTCGCATCGCCGCCAAGCCTGGCCAGGATATTGCCCTGGGCATCGGTCAGCACCAGCAGGTCCAGCATGGGATTGTCGCGCGCCAGTCCATTGAACCAGGCATCGACGCCGACCAGGCGGGCGATGGGAATGCGATAGGCCAGGGCCCGTTCCAGATCGCCGACCAAGGTGCGGCCAATCAGGCGCGAGCTTTGCTTCAATTCGGGAGCCGCCAGATCGGCGGCTGCGCGGTGGGCCATCCATCCCAGGCCGGCGACCAGCGCCATCAAGGCCGTCAGCATCAGCAAGGACCAGCTCAGCCAAAGCCTGCGCAAGGGGCGGGGCAGCATCAGCTCGCCTCCAGGTTGTCGAGCCGATCGGCTTCGCGGTCGACCTGCGCCAGCGCTTGCTGCAAGGCGTGGCCTTGCACGATGGCATCGGCCAACGGCCCGCACAAGGCATCGTTGTGCGCCGTACCCTCGCCGGCGAGGGCGGCGGTCTGCGCTTGCAGATCCCGCTCCAGCGGGCGCAACAGCAGCCACGCCAGCAGGCCGACACCGCACAGCAGCGTCGCGCCCAATCCCAGCAACATCGGCCAATAGCGCGTCAGTTGATTGAGCAGGCTGCTGCGGTCCGGCAGGCCGTAGCGCAGGGCCACTCCCCCGGCGACCTGATCGAAGCCGGTGATGACCGAACCGCACAGCAGGCGGCCCTCTTCATCCTCCGCCCCCCAGTTGGCTGCAGTCGCGCTCAGACAGGACTGGCGCCAGGACACCGGGATGTTGGCACCCACGCCACCGCCATCGGTACTGAAAACAATATGCCCCTGGGCGTCGAAGACGTCGATGGAACGAATGACCACCTCGTAGGCGCGCACCTGCTCTATGAGATGCTGCATGCCGGTCTGCTCGGGCAGTTGCAGCCCGACCTGCAGTCCGGATTCGAGCTGGCGCTTGATGGTGTTGAGATTGAATTGGAATCGTGCCTCGCGCAGGACAGCACTGCGTTGTTCCAGCGCCTCGCGCCAGGCCAGTACACCGGCCACGCTGCCCACGAGCAGCACCAGTGCCAGCAACATGACGAAAAAACGGTTCAGCGTGAGCGTGAACATCCAGAGGCGCTTCAGCGAGTTCATGCCAGGTCGGCTCCCTCGTCAACGCCTGGTGCGCTGGACGTGAACGGACCGACGCAAGCACACGCCTCACTCGAAGCGCATGACGCGACGGCTGCGTTTGCCCAGCTGTTTTTCCCGCCCCTTGATATTTTCACGGCCATCCCCCCGTACTGAGCGCCCTTGCCGGTCAGATGCCGGCTGCGTCGATCAATCCGCGCGCTATTGTAGATGGAAATGAGCGGCCTCGGTGACGGAAAACCGCCGTTGCGCGCCAGCAGGCGCGTTGGCGCAGGGCCCGGGAGTCACGTCCGGCTGACGCAATTGCCGGGGTGTGAGACATCCTTGTGTTTCAACTGTAACCGAAACGGTGCGGGCGTGAAATGTGCCGGTAACGAAAGCGCCCCAGAATGATTTCCATGCCCAGGGCGCTGAAGAAGGACTGGGCAGGGGCAGGCAAATGATGGCGTGTGGGGCTGAGGGGCCTTGCCGCCGGAGCGGGCCCCATGAATGGATGTGCCCATTACGCTATCAACAGCGAACCAACCGACTCTCTACATAAAGGAAATCATCATGCCGATGCCATGCTACCTGATCCTCGAAGGCCAGAACCAGGGCAAGATCGAAGGCTCGACCAAAGTGAAGGGCCACGAAGGCAAGATCCTGGTGCAAGCCGTGGATCACACCATCGAGATCCCGAAGAGCCCGCAGACCGGGCTGCCGACCGGCAAGCGCGTGCACCTGCCGATGACGCTGACCAAGGAAATCGACAAGTCCTCGCCCAAGCTGTTCCAGGCGCTGACTTCGGGCGAGCAGATGAAGGATGTGACGCTGGAGTACTACCGCATCTCGCCCAAGGGCACGGAAGAGAAGTACTACACGGTCAAGCTGTCCAACGCCATCCTGACCAACATGCGTGCCTGGACGCCGAACTGCCTGACGCCGACCAATCAGCAGATGGGTCACATGGAAGACATCTCGTTCACCTACGAGAAGATCACCTGGACCTTCGATCCGGACGGTATCGAGGCAGAAGATTCCTGGCTCGCTCCGAAGTCCTGATCGCAGCCGCTGCAGCCACTGCGCCCGCCCAGGAGGTGAGGCGCGGTGGTTTGATGTTGCGCCGACTGGTTGCCGTGCTACACTTCGCCGCGTTATCGACGGGAGGGGCGATGGCTGAATCAAAAGAACTATTATTGCAGCTGCACAACGATGTGGCTGAGCTGGACCGGCTGGCCGAAGCGGTCGACGAGTTTTGCGCCGCCTGCGCGCTACCGGGGAAGCTCGCCTTCGAACTCAATCTGGTCCTGGAAGAAGTGGTGGTCAACGTGATCAACTACGCCTTCCCCGGCGGCGGCGCTGACGAGCCAATTCACGTCCGCGTCGTGCTTGAGACCAACAGTGACGAGGGTAGGGCGGTGCGAGTGGTAGCCGAGGTGAGGGATACGGGTACCGCTTTCGATCCGCTGTTGGGCGGTCCGCCCGATTTCGTTCTGGATCTCGACAAGCGCCCGGTCGGCGGGCTCGGGGTCCACTTTCTCAAGACCCTCATGGACGAGGTGTCCTATCGTCGCACCGAGCGTCACAATTGCCTGTGGTTCGCCAAGCATGTCGCTGGCGACTAGGGGGCGTTGAGCATTCCATTTTCTGACTGCCCCTGTGCTGCGCCCATGGCCGCACATCGACTTGCCTCATCGTAGATCATCATGAACATTACCTTTGAAAAGAGCGCCGAGATCCTGCTGGTTTCGCTGGAGGGGCGCATCAGCAGCGTCAATGCAGGACAGGCCGAGGCTGACCTCATGGCGCAGGTGGCACGCGGCGAGTCCGACATGCTGCTCGACATGAGCAGACTCGATTACATCTCCAGCGCCGGCCTGCGGGTCATATTGCTGCTGGCCAAGAAACTCAAGCAGTCCGGTGGCGTGCTGGTATTGCACGGCATGCAACCGCAGATCCGGGAAGTGTTCGACATCAGCGGCTTTCTCAGCATTCTGACCGTCACAGACACGCGCGAACAGGCGCTCGTCCATTTCTCCCATCTCGGCTGAGCCGGGAGGGATCGGCTCGCGCAGCACCCGGCGGGTGCGGTCGCAGGCCTTGCGACTGCTGCGTCTCATGGCAGGCGAGTGCAGCGGTCGGGTTTCAATTGAAACACTGATGGGTATTTTTGTTTGTTTTTCTCGCATAGCTTTGTCTTGCTATCTGCGAGACTTTGAAGGTTATGGGGTGTCAAGAATCTCCAGGCCCATACCGCTCGTCTCATGCACATTGTGCTGCCTTACTCAGGAGAAAAATCATGGCAGATGGATCAGTAGCGCCGAAGGAACGTGTCAATATCGTCTATCGTCCTGCAACGGGCGACGCCAAGTCAGAAGTCGAACTGCCGCTGAAATTGCTCGTCGTGGGCGATTACACGCTGCGCAACGACGACACCCCGATCGAAGAAATGAAACCGGTCAACATCGACAAGGACAACTTCAATGACGTGCTCAAGGCACAGAAGCTCTCCCTGGACCTGACCGTCCCCAACAAGCTCGATGACAAGGCCGACCCGGACGCTGTCCTGGCCATGAACATGAGCTTCGAGCACATCAACGATTTCACGCCCGACGCCATCGTCGACAAGGTGCCCGAGCTGCGCCAGATGATCGCGCTGCGGGACGCACTGAAAGCCTTGAAGGGACCGTTGGGCAACATCCCCGACTTCCGCAAGAAGGTGCAGGAGCTGATTGAGGATGAGGGTGTGCGCGCCCGCCTTCTCTCCGAGCTGGGCATCGAAGAAAAGTAATCGGGGAACCGGGAATTTCAGGGAGAGAACATGAGTGAAGAACAAAAGCAGTCCGCCCCCCAGGCGGCCGAAGCGCAAGCCAGCGATTCCTTGCTGGACCAACTGATAGAATCTGCCCGCATCAAGCCGGGCGACGATGCCTATTCGATCACCAAGCAGGGTATTCAGGCCTTCATTTCGCAATTGCTGGAACCGCAGAATGCGGTCGAACGGATCACCCAGGCCACCGTGGACAGCATGATTGCCGATCTGGACAAGAAGCTTTGTGCCCAGGTCGACGCCATCCTGCATCATGAGAATTTCCAGAAACTGGAATCGGCATGGCGCTCGCTGAAGTTCCTGGTGGATCGCACCAACTTCCGCGAGAACGTCAAGATCCAGATCATGTCCGTGAGCAAGGACAAACTGCTGGAAGACTTCGAGGACTCGGCCGACATCACCAAGTCCGGCCTGTACAAGAACATGTACACGGCAGAATACGGCCAGTTCGGCGGCCAGCCATTCGGCGCCATCGTGGCCAACTATGAATTCGGCCCCGGCGGGCAGGACATCAAGCTGCTGCAATATGCAGCCAGCGTCTCAGCGATGAGCCATGCGCCCTTCATCGCTGCGACCGCACCGCAGTTCTTCGGTGTGGACAGCTATGACCAGCTGCCCAACCTGAAGGATCTGTCCTCAATCTTCGAGGGCCCTCAATTCGTAAAGTGGAATGCCTTCCGCGAGAGCGAGGATGCGCGCTACATCGGCCTGACCCTGCCGCACTTCCTGCTGCGCGTGCCTTACGGCACCGATACCGTGCCGGCCAAGAAATTCAACTACACGGAAGACGTCTCCGGTGGCAACAAGCAGTTCCTCTGGGGTAACGCGGCTTTCGCGTTTGCTACCCGCCTGACCGCCAGCTTCGCAGATTACCGCTGGTGCGCCAACGTCATCGGCCCGCAGGGTGGTGGTACCGTGGGCGACCTGCCGGTTTACACCTACGAGTCGATGGGCGAGCTGCAGAACAAGATTCCGACGGAGGTTCTGATTTCGGAACGCCGCGAGTTCGAACTGGCCGAGCAGGGCTTCATGGCCTTGACCATGCGCAAGAACAGCGACAATGCCGCCTTCTTCTCGGCCAACTCGGCGCAGAAGCCGAAGTTCTTCGGCAACACCAAGGAAGGCAAGGAAGCCGAGCTGAATTACAAGCTCAGCACCCAGTTGCCCTACATGTTCGTGGTGAGCCGCCTGGCGCATTACATCAAGGTGATCCAACGCGAGAATATCGGTACCTGGAAGGAACGCGGCGACCTGGAAAGCGAACTCAACAACTGGATCCGCCAATACGTGGCCGACATGGACAATCCGGCTGAAGGTGTGCGCAGCCGCCGTCCGCTGCGCCAGGCCGAGATCGTGGTGGCTGACGTCGAAGGTGATCCGGGCTGGTACAAGGTGGATTTGAAGGTGCGACCGCACTTCAAGTACATGGGTGCCTCGTTCACGCTGTCACTGGTGGGCAAGCTGGACAAGAAATAAACGGCAGGACACGGCTGTGGTGCGCAGGGGAACGGGGGCGCGCTGCAGCCGACAGCATCATCCTTGGGCGAAAAGGGGAATCGCCACACCCACAGCGGTCGTACATGATCGCCGCGCTCTTCCGCCCACAGGCGAAGCTACTCTCCCGGTTTCAGTTGTAACGCAGGCGCCGCCCTTTGACACCGGGGCGTAACGCAATGCGACCAGAATACGTTGCATGCACAGAACACACAGGAAGCGCAATGTACTGGGCACCGCACCGGGGAAACCCCGGTCGCAATGACAAGGGAGGCGACCAAGGCTAACTGCCCGGGCCGTCCACGCGAATGACGTGAAGCAACTACCACTAGAAAAGGAAACCATCATGCCGATGCCATGCTACCTGATCCTCGAAGGCCAGAACCAAGGCAAGATCGAAGGCTCGACCAAAGTGAAGGGTCACGAAGGCAAGATCCTGGTGCAAGCCGTGGATCACACCATCGAGATCCCGAAGAGCCCGCAGACCGGGCTGCCGACCGGCAAGCGCGTGCACCTGCCGATGACGCTGACCAAGGAAATCGACAAGTCCTCGCCCAAGCTGTTCCAGGCGCTGACTTCGGGCGAGCAGATGAAGGATGTGACGCTGGAGTACTACCGCATCTCGCCCAAGGGCACGGAAGAGAAGTACTACACGGTCAAGCTGTCCAACGCCATCCTGACCAATATCCGGGCCTGGACGCCGAACTGCCTGACGCCGACCAATCAGCAGATGGGCCACATGGAAGATATCTCGTTCACCTACGAGAAGGTCACCTGGACCTTCGATCCGGACGGTATCGAGGCAGAAGACTCCTGGCTCGCTCCGAAGTCGTAATCGGTTCAGGCGCGTCATTGAGCAGGAGCGGAAGATGCGGGAACGCCGATTGCTGGAACGGATCGCCAACTGGAGCGAGGCCGATGCCGAGCGCACCAGCCAGACCCAGGTGGACATCCTGGTGCGATCGGTGAACGACCATCTTTCCCGTCTGCTCAATACGCGTCAGGGCAGCGTACCAATCGATCCGCATTTCGGCGTGCCCGATTTTACCAACCTGGCCGGGGGGACCGGCCGGGGTTCGGTCACGGACATGGAAGAGGAGATCCGTCGCATGGTGCTGAAGTATGAGCCGCGGGTGAAATCGCCGCGCGTGCTGCTCAATGCAGAGACCACCGATGTGCTGTCGATTCGCTTTTCCCTGCAAGGAACGCTGGAAGTCGACAACCGCGAGATCCCCTTGCAGATTTCCACTACGGTCGGTGCCAATGGCAAGGTCAGGATAGGCTGATACGCACACAGGAGCCGTTTCACCAGGCACATGCCGATGGAGCGGGCATCAGGCCCACGCTTTCTTCGGATGTTCCTGCTGAAATGCGTTTGCCTGCCAGCAGGATGGGCAATGATCGTTCCGCCGTGAGTCGAGCAGGGGCCGTTTTTTTCGCCGCGAGACCGACCGCGTGATCACGGGATTTACAACAGGGTTCATAACACGCCGTCTGACATGTTCAATCGATATTACGAAGATGAGTTGAACAAGCTCAAGGGACTGGCAGTCGAGTTCGCGCAGAACAATCCGGCACTCGCGCCCATGCTCTCAGGTTCGTCGGCCGATCCAGATGTGGAGCGTCTGCTGGAAGGCGTGGCATTCCTGACCGGTCTGACGCGCCAGAAGCTCGACGACGAATTCCCCGAATTCGTGCAGGAACTGGCAAACCTGCTGTTCCCGCATTATCTGCGGCCCGTGCCGGCCAGCACCATGATCAGCTTCACGCCCCGGGGGCCGCTGATGGAGACGGCCGTGGTGCCGGCCGGCACCGAGCTGAGTTCATTGCCGGTTGACGGAACGCCGTGCCGTTTCGTCACCACGGCAGCGCTGCCGGTGGAGCCACTGCAACTGGTGGATGTCAACGTGCTCAGCCATGCAGGCGCTGCACCCATGCTGGTGCTTGAATTCGAGATGGTGGGGCAGGATTTGTCGCAGTGGCAGGCTGACAGTCTGCAGCTCTTTCTTGGCGGCGGTTACAACGAGGCCGCGAAACTGCTGCTGCTGTTGAGCAATCACGTGGTCAATGTGCGCCTGACAGGTGGCGACGGTGCCCGTTTCGAATTGGGGGCGAAGGGAATCCGCGTGTCCGGTTTCGAGCAGCCCATGCTGCCCTATCCTGGCAATACTTTTTCCGGCTATCGCAACATCCAGGAGTTCTTCGTCCAACCCGAGAAGTTCCTCTTCGTCGAGTTGACCGGGCTGCAGCGCTGGAGTACGCGCAGCGGTGGCCACTTCTCGGTGTACATCACGCTGGACCAGATGCCGGACTGGATGCCCGAAATCCGGTTGGACAGCTTCATGCTCAACGTAGTGCCGGCCATCAACCTGTTCGGTCATCCGGCTGATCCTATCAGCCACGAGCATCGGGTGACGGAGTACAGGATCACTCCGGAAGGACGTACCCGCCAGCATTTCCAGGTCTATTCGGTGGACGAGGTCACGGGCTACCAACAGGGTATCGGCCAGGAGAGGGTGTATGTACCCTTCGGCCTGTACCGCCACGACCGGCGCGGTGCACGCCTGTCCTACCGTACGACCATTCGCAGCGCCACCGTGGGCCGCGGTAACGAGATGTTCCTGTCGGTAAACTATCCGCCCGGTGACGAGCCCCGGCCGGAGACGCTGTCGGTGCGCCTGACTTGCACCAATGGCAGCCTGCCGGAGAGCCTGAAGCTGGGCGACATCAGTCAGCCCACCAGCAGTTCGCCGGACCGCATGCAGTTTCGCAACATCCGCACCGTCTCGCCTGCACTCAATCCGCCGACCGGCGAAGCCTTGCTGTGGCGCATGGTCTCGCACGTGTCGCTGAATTTCCTCTCAGTGGCCAATGCGGAGAACCTGCAGGCGCTGCTGTCGCTGTACGTATTCCCCGAGCGGCATGAGCAGGGGCAGGAAGCCGCCAACCGTCGCCGCATCGAAGGTATCCAGGAAGTCATCGCCACACCCGAGACCCGCCTGGTTGGTCGGGGCAGCGTGCTGCGCGGACAGCGGGTGCGCATCAAATGCCGCCAGGACTTCTTCGCCGGCATCGGCGACATGTACCTGTTTGGCTGCGTCATCGAACGTTTCATCGCCGACTATGCCGGCATCAATTCCTATACCCGCGTCGAGATGGAAGACGCCTTTTCGGGAGCAGTCTTCAAATGGCCGGCGCGACTGGGACAACAAGCCCTTCTGTAAAGGATGACCTGCTCGCACGGGGTGAGCGGTATTCCTACTTCCAGGCGATCCGCCTGTTGCGCCTGTTCGAGAAGAATACGGGTGCCGCGCGCCCCGAGAACCTGCGCATCCGGCCCAAACTGTCGCTCAATTTCCCGGACAACGATGTCGATAGCATCGAAGCCCGCCCCCAGGGCGGCTATCGCATCACGGCCAATTTCTTCGGACTGTACGGCGTGGCCTCGCCACTGCCGACCTACTACACCGAGGACCTGTTCGATGAAGAACGCGAAGGGGGACATGCCCAGCGCGAGTTCATCGACATTGTGCACTACGCGCTGTATCCGCTGCTTTTCGAAGCCTGGTCCAAATACCGGCTGGAGCAGCGGGTGGTCGAGGATGGCGATGCCGCTGCCCTCGGTCACATGTTCTCTTTCGTCGGCCTGGACGAGGAGCAATTGCGCGTCGGCCTGCTGCCGGGCAGCGCCGGACTGCTCCGTTACGCCGGTCTGCTCAATCAGCGTCCGCGCTCTGCTTTGGGACTGCGCACGATGCTGGCCGACGCCTTCCCGGGGGCAAGCGTGGAGATCGACAGTTGCGTGCTGCGGGTCATGGCGATTCCGCCCGACCAGCAGTGGAGTCTGGGGCGCCAGGGTACGAGCCTGGGCGAGGAAGCTTACCTGGGTAGCACTATTGATGATTACGGCAGCACCCTGCGATTGCGTTTGTCCGATTTGCCGGAAGCACTGTTCCGGCAACTGCTGCCCGGGGCGGCCGGACACCAGCGCCTGCGCTTCCTGACTCGCTTCTACCTGATTGATCCGCTCGAGGTGGAAGTCGTGCTGGACCTGCGTAGTGAAGAAGCGCAAGGCATGCGCTGCAACAGCCAGCAGTGGTCCAGGCTGGGGCAGGACACCTGGCTGGCGCCCGGGCACGGTGGGGCGTCGACGACGGTGAAATTCATGTTGTAGGACCGTCCGTAGCGCAACGCGCGCGGTGGTCCTTTGGACGGAAGCAGGAATCCATGCAAACAAATTCATTTTGGGAGAGAAGACATGCTGCTGGTTGAACTGAAACCCCTGGTAGGCCGCCTCAACGGCTATAGCAAACAGGCACTGGAAGACGGCGTGGGTTTGTGCGTCTCGCGCGGGCACTATGAAATCACCGTGGAGCACCTGCTGGTCAAACTCCTTGATGATCTGCAATCCGATATCGTGCTGATGCTGCGCCAGCACGGCGTAGATGCGGCCCTGGTCAGACGCGCCCTGGAAAAGTCCATCGAGGACATGCGCACCGGCAATGCCGGTCGCCCGGCGTTCTCGCCGTTGCTGCTGGAGTTGCTGCAGGACGCATGGCTGATCGCATCAGTGAATCTGTTCGAGAGCCGCATCCGTTCCGGCGCGATCCTGCTGGCCTTCCTGGCACGTGCGACCTACTATGCCACCGGCGACTACGCCACGCCGCTGCGCGCCCTCAATCGTGAAACCCTGCTGGCTTCCTTCGGCCAGATCTGCAGCGCCTCCATCGAGGAAACTGCCGCAGCCGCAGATGCACCAGGCGGTGGCGAAGCCGCGGGCGCATCGGCGGGCGACGGCAGCGCCATTGCCCGCTTCTGCGAAAATTTCACCGACAAGGCACGGGCCGGCAAAATCGACCCGGTATTCGGGCGCGACATGGAAATTCGCCAGATGGTGGACATCCTGGCGCGCCGTCGCAAGAATAATCCCATCTGCGTGGGCGATCCGGGCGTCGGCAAGACCGCCGTGGTCGAGGGCCTGGCCTTGCGCATTGTCACCGGCGACGTTCCCGATTCGCTCAAGGAGGTGACCATCCTGGGACTGGACATGGGCCTGCTGCAGGCCGGAGCCAGCGTCAAGGGGGAGTTTGAAAACCGTCTCAAGGGCGTGATTACCGAGATCAAGTCCTCGCCCAAACCGATCATCCTCTTCATCGATGAAGCCCATACCCTGATCGGTGCCGGTGGTCAGGCCGGCACCTCCGACGCGGCCAACCTGCTCAAGCCTGCGCTGGCCCGCGGGGAGCTGCGCACCATCGCGGCGACGACCTGGGCCGAATACAAGAAGTACTTCGAGAAGGATGCCGCCCTGGCACGTCGCTTCCAGTTGGTCAAGCTGGACGAGCCGGATCTGGCCACGGCCGTGCTGATCCTGCGTGGACTGAAGGAAAAGTATGAGGATGTGCATCACGTGGTGATGCGTGACGACGCCATCATCGCGGCTGCCGAGCTGTCTTCTCGCTACATCACAGGCCGTCAGTTGCCGGACAAGGCGGTCGACCTGCTCGACACCGCCTGCGCCCGCGTGAAGGTGCTGCAGAGCGCCAAGCCGGACGTGCTGGAGGACAAGGAACGCCTGATCCAGGCGCTGCAACGCGAGAAGGGGGGCCTGGAGCGCGATCGCGACAACCTGCAGCCGGTTGACCTCGCAAGGCTCGATGATATCGATGGCCTGCTGGCCACTGCGGAAGAACAGGCCGAGGCACTGCGGCAGGTCTGGCAGGGACAGAAGGCCGCTGCCGACGCGCTGCTGGCAGCGCGCGCAGCACGCAAGAAAGCTCGGGATGAGGGAGCCTCGGAGGAAGAGCTGGCGCGTCTGGTGCAGGAGATCGAAGCCGCCAGTGCCGCCTTCAAGACTGCTCAGGGCAAGGAGCCCCTGGTGCGCGTGGATGTCGATCCTGATGTCGTCGCCAAGGTGATCTCGGACTGGACCGGTATCCCGGTAGGCAAGATGCTGCGCGACCAGGCCGCGACCGTCATGCACATGGCCAGGACGCTCTCCGAGCGCGTACGTGGGCAGGATCACGCGATGCACCAGATCGGCGAGATCCTCAAAACCGCCCAATCCGGCCTGCGCGATCCCCAACAGCCGCTCGGCGTGTTCCTGCTGGCGGGTCCTTCCGGGGTCGGCAAGACCGAAACGGCGCTGTCAGTGGCCGACATCCTCTTCGGCGATGAGAAGTCCACCGTCATCATCAACATGAGCGAGTTCCAGGAAAAGCACAACGTCAGCCGCCTGATCGGCTCGCCGCCGGGCTATGTCGGTTATGGCGAAGGGGGCGTGTTGACCGAAGCGGTGCGTCAGCGTCCCTATTCGGTGGTGTTGCTGGACGAAGTGGAGAAGGCACACCTGGACGTCATGAACCTGTTCTATCAGGTCTTCGACAAGGGCATGCTGTCCGATGGCGAGGGCAAGGAGATCGACTTTTCCAATACCGTCATCTTCCTCACCTCCAACCTGGCGACCGACGTGATCACCGAAATGACGGCTGGCGATGACAGGCCCGACCACGATACGCTGCTCTCGGCGGTCCGTCCGATTCTCTCGGCGCACTTCAAGCCGGCACTGTTGGCGCGCATGACCGTCATTCCTTACTTCACACTGGCGCGTGATGCGCTGGCCGGTATCGTGCGCTTGAAGATGAACAAGATCGTCAGCCGCCTTTTGCACAACAACAAGATGAAGTTCACTTATACCGATGCAGTGGTTGAGCAGATCGCTTCCCGTTGCACCGAGGTCGAGACCGGCGCGCGCAACATTGATTTCATTTTGCGCGGCACCGTCATGCCGCTGATGTCGCAGGAGATTCTCTCGCGCATGAGTGGCGAGGTGCAACCTGCGGCCATCACGCTGGATGTGGCTGAGGATGGAACGTTCAAGGTGGACTTTCCGGCTTGAGCCGGATGCGGCCTGGTGCGCCGTGTTACGGCTGTAACCGGACTGACATGGCGCGGCAAGACGGCATGGGCAACATCGGTGTGTGAATAATCAGATTCCAGGGAATGCGTATGGCTTCATTTGACGAAATCCTCAAGAGCAACAAGCGATTCGCTTTTTCTTCCGACGCGTTCAAGGCCGAGGTCGCGGTGGTCAGCTTGACAGGCCGCGAAGCCATTTCGCAGATGTTCCGTTTCGAACTGATCCTGGTCAGCGCCGACGCCAACGTGGATTTCGACGCCATGTTGGCGCATCCTGCCACGTTGCAGATATTCTCCGCCGACGGGAGTTCGACTACGCCCTATCACGGCATGCTTGCCGAATTCGAGTTGCTGCAGCAGGTCGACAAGAACTTCACGTTCTATCGCGCAGTACTGGTGCCTCACATGTGGCGCCTGTCGCTCAATCGTATCTCGGACGTCTATCTCGGCAGCCGCAAGACGCCGGACCTGATCAAGCTCGTCCTCGATACGGACAAGACGCTGAAGTACGACATCAAGGCGACCGCCACCTATTACGCGCGTGATTTCGTCTGCCAGCACATGGAGACCCATGTTGATTTCCTCTCGCGCTGGATGGAGCGCGATGGTCTCTACTACTATTTCACGCATGATGACAAGGCCGATACGATCACGATCCTGGATGCCAAGGAGGGCCATGCGGTCGATACGGTGACGGTGGAATACCGTCCCGCAGACAAGCTCGACACGGGCGTGGGAAACAAGTCGGTGCAGGCTTTTATCGGCAATCAGCGGCCCTTGCCGAAGACGGTTACTGTCTACGACTACGATTACGCCAATGCCAAGGTATCGTTCAAGTTCGAACATGATGTCTCCACGCTCAACAGTGCCGTCGGTGAGATCATGCTGCAGGGCGAGCACATCCGCAGCGATGAGGAAGGCAAGCGCTATGCTGCACTGCGCGCCCAGGAGCTGGTTTGCACCGGCAAGCAGTTTGCGGGGGAGTCCACCGTGGTTGGCTTGCGCAGTGGCTACTTCATGGAAATGCGCGGTCACTATCGCGACGCCTTCAATGCCAAATATCTGGTGACCGAAATCGAACATCGCGGCTCCCAGGCCGGGGCTTTGCTCAACGGGCTGGATACCCCCTACAACCGCGACAAGAGTGCAGCGCCAACCCATTACGCCAACAGTTTTCACGCCATTGCGGCCGAGGTGCAATTTCGTCCGCCGCGGGTAACGCCGTGGCCGCAGCTGACCGGCACCATGAGCGCCGTGATCGATTCGGCATCCAGCAACAAGATCGCCGATCTGGACGACAAGGGCCGGTATCTGGTGAAGTTGCGGTTCAACAAGACCGATCGCCAGGATGGCGCAGGCTCGGTGCGCATCCGCATGGCCTCGGGCTATGCAGGCACGGTGACGGAGGAGGACGGTACGGCCAAGACTTATGGCATGCATGCGCCCTTGCACAAGGGAGCGGAGGTGTTGCTGTCGTTCGAAGGAGGGGATCCTGATCGGCCGGTGATCATGTCGGCGGTGGCCAATTCCGAGAATCCCAATGTAGTCAACGAGAAGAATTCCACCCAGACCGTCTTGCAGACCGTGGGCAACAGCATTGTGCTGGAAGACAAAGAGGGCACTGAGTCGGTCAAGATCATCTCCGCGGGCAATTCCAACGACAAGACCGTGATCGGCTACGGCAACGAAGCCAAGGGGATCTGGGCCAGTACTTCGGGAAGTTCGGTCAGCATGTCGGCCGGCAGTTCGACCTCGGTATCGATCGGCGTGAAGAACTCGCTGAGCGCTTCCATCGAAAACAGCATTTCGGCATCGCTGGGTACCAAGGCCTCGGTGGGGGCCAGCATCGGGGTGAGTTACGGGCGTGACGTTTCCTGGAAGTTCGGGCGCAGTTTCAGCCTCGACGATTCCGAATCGGTATCGCTCAAGACCGAGGGGAAGTTGCAGGGCAATGACAATGTGCTCATCTCCGGCGGCCAGCGCAAGTTGATCAAGGACACGGTCGATACGCTCAAGTCAGCGCTCAAGAAGGCGGTCAAGGTCAATGTGCTGGTCAACATGGCAGTGGCAGCTGGCGCCTCTGCCGGCATGGCGCTCAAGTCCGACGCCAAGGGCGGGAAAATCCCGGCCTTCGATTGGTGGAATGCCAGTTTCTCGGGCGCGCAGGCGGCCTTGAACACTTTGGTCACGGCCGGCAGC
Organism: Herbaspirillum sp. 1130; assembly: GCF_017833835.1. Taxonomy (NCBI): domain Bacteria; kingdom Pseudomonadati; phylum Pseudomonadota; class Betaproteobacteria; order Burkholderiales; family Oxalobacteraceae; genus Herbaspirillum; species Herbaspirillum sp. 1130. The sequence continues at coordinate 1,074,642 of NZ_JAFICQ010000001.1, read as the reverse complement.
ATCTATCATTTCGCCCTGAACAAATCTGCCGACGCCCTGGCCGCAACGGCCAAGGAGGAAGCCTATGTCAGCAATATGAAACTCGGCCAGAGCGGTATCGAGATGACTGCCGACAGTTTGCCCGTGCTGGCCGGAGTGCTGCCTCCCGGGAACAAGCGCGGCATGGTGAATATCGAGACCGGGACGGTCGCGATCACGGCAGAAACGAAGGGGCTGAAAAAGTCGTCCATCGATTTGAATTCGGACAAAATCAGTCTGGCCGCCAGTGATGCCGCCCAGATGTCAGGCACGCTTGATCTCACCAGTTCGGCCTGCACGCTGGCCAGCAACAATCCTGGGGCCAGTATCGTGCTCAAACACAACCTTGCAACGGCCAAACTGACCTCGGATGGATTCCTCGCCAAGTCCGGCAAGGCCGCCGTGGCAGCCGATCCGGTACAAGGCGCCTCGATCTCAATGGGCAAGGCCTCCGTCACCACTACTGCGATGCAGGCAGTGGCTGAGTTTGGAAAGAGCAGCATGACGCTCAACGCCACCTCCGCCAGCCTGGAAATGGGTACCAATACCCTGAGTGCAGGCGCTTCCGGCGTGACCATCAACGGTTCCATGATCCGGGTGGGCTGACATGAAAATTTTCCGTCCTGATGAATTGGCGGTGCTCTACCGCAGTTTTCGGTTTGCCCGACGCAATACGCTGGCCGTTGGCATGCTGGGCCTGTTTCCCTTTGACCGGAGCGAACTGGCGGGCCTGCGTCCCGAACCGGAGTTGTGGGATGCCGTCGCCCGCGCCATGGGGGAAGGCTTGCTCGATGAAGGCTATCCCAAGCCAGCCGGCGAGTTCAAGGTCTACGGCAGCGCCCATGCGCCGGGCGGCAAGCCGGTGCAGGAAATGCTGGTCTCTGCCAAAGTGGGCAGCGTGCTCAAGCAATTGCTGGTGATCGGTGACCGGCACTTCAACGCCGTGGGCCTGATCTCGCAAACCTCCCCCTTCGTGGCAATGCCGCTGACGCCAGGGCAGGCTTTCGGCGGACCGGATGAAGCGGCGAACCCTGCGGGCAAGGGGGCCGCCGCCACCGTCTCGGCCGACGGCGTTGCACAGTGGCCGCTGCCCAATGTGGAACGGATGCGCCAGCGCATCACATCACGAGGCGACCGCGTAGAACCTGCCGGATTCTGGGCGGTAGACGCGACCGCACCGTTGCGCACCGCCCAGTTGGGAAAGTGCGACGGCCAGTGGTTGAAACACACCTGGCCGCATCTGCCAGAAGATACCCGTACCGAATACTTTCATACGGTTCCCGCAGACCAGCGTAATCCCGGGTATTACGTGGGAGACGAGGTCGTCGAATTGCACGGAATGCATCCGCAGCAGGCGACCCTGACGGCGCGCTTGCCGGGCTTGCGCGCACGCTGTTTCATCCATCGGCAGCAAGTCAACGGCGCCGAGCGTTTCAGCGAGATCGAGGCGCGTCTCGATACCGTCTGGCTGTTTCCGGAGTTGTCATGCGGCATTGTGCTGTATCGGGCGCAGTCTGATGTGGCCGACGAGGATGCCAGCGATGTTTTGCATGTGATGGCCGAATGGGAACGCCTGCAGGATGCGCCACTGTCTTTCGGACACTACGAGGCCTTGTTTGATCTGTATCGTGGCCAGGCGAGCGCAACGGCCGTGGCAGCCGATACGGTGCCGGCCAATCCTGTTGCGTCAGCGACGCAACTGCCACCATTGCCGGCAGTGGTGATGCCAGCAGCGACAGTGGCCGCTGCTGCTGCCGCACCGTTTCCGGAGTTGGGTGAAGCGCAGCAGGCGATCATCCAGCTGGAACGTGAGACCGCGGAGCTGATGCAACGCTTTGGTATCACGCCCGCTGACCTGGCTGCGCTGGAGCCTCCGCCAGCCGTGCCGACCGACGTTTCCATCGCTGAGGCCGAGCGGGCCATCGCTGACTTGGAGCGGGAAACTCAGACCCTCATGCGCCAGCACAACCTGAGCGAGGCAGATGCCCTGAAGATGGAGGTCCCGCAGGCTCCGCCAGGCAGCGGCTCCCTGGCAGAGGCCAAAGCCTCCGTGCTGGACTTGCAGCGTTCCAGCCAGGAATTGATGCGGCAACACAAGCTGAGCGAAGCCGACATCGAAAAATTCGCCGCCACCCGACCCGGCGCTGAGCCAGGGGAAGCCGTGTTCGGTACCGATGTCGAGGCATTGCTGCAAAACGTGCCTGACGTCCTGCCGGACTGGCCGGAAGTCTCCATGCCGCCTCCCGTGGCTGCTACACAGGCGCTGGCAGCGGTGGCCATCCCGACGCTTGCGCAGGCCCCTGCAGCCCTGCCCAAACTGACTCGCGAGCAAGTGATCGAACTGCACACCGCAAAGCATTCACTGCGTGGCTATGACCTCTGTGGTGTTGATCTCTCGAAGCTGGACCTCAGCGCGGCGGATTTTTCAGGGTCCTTGCTCGAAGGTGCTGTATTTGCGGGTAGCCGCTTGGCCCATGCGGACTTGTCGGCTTGCCTCATGCAAGGTGCCGACTGCAGCGAGGCCGACTTCAGCAATGCCAACCTGGCGCAGGCCAGCGCGGGCGGGGCCAAGTTCGCCAAGGCCCGTTTGCCGGGTGCCCGCATGCAGGAGGGCGATTTCACCGGAGCCGATTTCACCCTGGCGCAGTTGCCGAATGCGGTGCTGGACGACGCCATTTTTTCCCAGGCTGCGATGTCGGGAGTGCAGGCGGCGGGTTGTACTGCCACGCATGGCAATTTCAGCGGGGCCGATTTGTCCGGGGCAGATTTCGGCCAGGCCCGGTTGCATCAGGCGATGTTCAACGAGAGCAAGCTGGCGGCTTCCAACTTCAAGGCGGCGTACTGCGAAGAGGCTGAGTTCTATGGTGCTGATGCCACCGGCGCTCAGTTCGTGGCGGCGATCATGGGTGCCTCGCGCGCAGATGGTGGCAGCCAGTTCAGCCATGCCGTCTTTGATGGCGCGCAATTGCAGCGTGCGGCATGGGAGGGGGCGCAGCTCACAGCTGCCCGCTTCGTCGGCGCGATACTGGATGATGCGGATTTCAGTCAGGTCAAGGCTTCCGGGGCCAGCTTTCGTCAGGCATCGGCACGCCATGCCAAGTTCGGCCGGGCTGACCTGAGCCAGGCTGATCTGAGTGGAATCAACCTGTTCAAGGGCTCGTTGCGCAAGGCACGGGTAGAAGCGGCGGTGCTGCATTTTGCCAACGCCTACGGTGCCGATCTGGAGGGATGCACCTTGCGTGCCAGCGCGTTGGAAGGGGCGCACGTCGAGCGGACCATTTTGACGGTGCGGCCACCGTTGGCGTGATGGCAGAGATGGTGCGGGTCGCTGCAAGTGACACCTCCAGCGCGACGATCGGTATGAAAAGAATGCAGCAGATGACAAGGGAATGAACGTGGAACTCGAACAAATCTGGCAGACACTGGCACAAGAGCGCCGGCTCAGCGATATCGACCTCTCTGGTGCTGACCTCTGCGGACGCGACCTGTCGGGCTGTACGCTGATCAACGTGCGGCTGGCCAACGCACGTTTGAGCTCGGCCAATCTCGCCAATGCGTACCTGCACAATGTCGACCTCTCCGGTGCCAATCTCGAAGGCGTCCAGGCCGCACAGGCCAGCTTCAACGAAGTGGATTTGAACGCGGCCCAACTGCAGCGGGCAGAACTGCTGCAGGCGACCTTTGGCCATTGCCGGCTGGATGGTGCCATCCTTGCAGGCGCACAGATGGTGCGCTGTGACATGAACGAGGTGACCCTGCTCAACACCGACCTCAGTGGTGCAAACCTGACCCGCTGGACCGCTATGCATACCGACCTGAGCAGCGTGCGATTGGCCGGCGCGGTGCTGACGCAGGCCTTTCTCAAGGACAGCCAGCTCCAGGCGCAGAACTTCGCAGGTTGCGACCTGACCATGACCATGTTCGTCAACGCCCAACTGCAGCAGGCGGATTTCACCAGCGCACGACTGGATCGCACCAGCTTCATGGGCGCCCAGCTGCAGCAGGCCAATCTGGCAGGTACGCGCAGCAGCTATCTGTGCTTCATCGACGCGCAGGCGCAGCAGGTCAATCTCGCAGGCGCTGCCTTCGAGATGAGCGACGCTTCCCAGGCAGATTTCAGCGAGGCCAAGGCAACGGGGGTCTCCTGGCACATGTCGGTGCACCAGAAGACGCTCTGGAAACGAGCGCAACTGAAGGGTTCTGCATGGGTCCATTGCGACCTGTCCCATGCGGACTTCTCGGAGGCCGACTGCAGCCAGGCCGATCTGGGCGGCGCCAACATTCATGGACTGCTGCAGCAGAGCACCCGTTGGGACGGCACCAACTTTGACGGGGTGCGCCCCACCGACCCGCTGCTGGAGCGGGCCGAGCAATGGCAATCCAAAGTAGCGGCGCGCTGAACGCGCCACGCAAGCCAGATGAAATCGATAGTTCACGCAAGGAAAAACATCATGCAAAACACGCTCATCACCATGTCCCGCCCGGGGGCGGATCACGCCGTCGGGATGTTGTATGCAACCGTGACTGGCCGCGCCGACAAGTGGTTCTTCCTCAGTTCGCCGGAAATGGCAGTGGAACGCGCCCTGCGCGCAGACAGCTGCCTGATTGAGCCGGAATGCGGCGATACGGTGCTGGTCTGCCATGGCGGCACGCAATCCTGCTTCGTGCTGGCGGTGCTGGCTCGTGCCACTCCGGAGCAGGCCACGCTGACCTTGCCAGGCGCGGTGCAATTGCAGACCAGTCAAGGCCAGCTGCAGGTGAAGGCAGAGCAATTGGAATTGCAGGGCCGCCAGCGCGTGACCATGGTCGGCGCGCAAGTGGACGTGACCGGCATTCGTGGCGAACTGCGCTTCCGCGAGCTCAACGCCAGTGCCGAACAGGCGCAGGCACGCTTTGGCAGCCTGACCAGCGTGGCGCAGAACATCACCGCCACAGTAGGACGGCTGGTGCAGAAAGCGCGCGACAGTTTCCGTTGGACGGAGAACCTGGAGGAAACCCGGGCCGGACGTGTGCGCATGCTGGTCAAGGATCGTTTCCACATGAAGGCCGCGCACACGACCTTGCTGGCCGATGGCCAGGTCAAGATCGATGGCGAGAAGATCGACCTCGGCTGACGCTTTCAAGCAAAGGAGCAAAACATGTTTGCAGTCACCAAGCAAGCCGGCCAATGCATGGCGATGCCGGACGTTTGCAATACGCCCATTCCGCCGGCAGGCCCGGTGCCAATTCCTTATCCCAACATCGCCATGCCGATGATGGGTAACCCGGCCACGACCAAGGTGATGATCTCCGGCATGCCGGCGCTGACCAAGTCATCCAAGATCACCATGAGCAATGGTAATCAGGCGGGCGTCAATGGCGGGGTGGTCAGCGGCAAGATCATGGGGCCCGCCGAGTTCATCATGGGCAGCATGAAGGTCAAGCTGGAGGGCAACCCGGCCGTGCGCATGGGCGATACCACCAAGCAGAACGACGGCAATGCGGTAGGCGCGGTGCTGGTGCCGAGCCAGGTCAAGGTCATGATCATGAGCTAGGTGCCGGGCCCGACAGGGTTTGGCGATGGCCCGACGCGAAGCGGCGCGACGGGGGTGTTCAATTTTTCAGGCAGCCGATGACATGAAGACGGTATGGATGACTTCCCTGGCCAACGATCCTGCGCGTGTGCAGGCGTTCACCGGGGTATTGAAGCGCTATGGACTGGATGTGAAGGGACATTTTTGGGCGGATGATGCGCAGAAGATGACGTGGCGGGTGGCCTTGGATGCGCTGCTGCAGGCACAAGCGGCGGTCTGGCTCGTGCTGGCTGACGAAGCGGAATTGGCTCGGCCGGGGGTGCGCTATGGCCTGTCGTTGCTGGCGGCATCGCTGCGAGAGCGCGCGGGGCAGGGTTTTCCCCTCGTCTTCATGTGGCGCGGCAAGATACCCGACGCGGCCATGCTGCCGCCTTTGCTGCGCAATGCACTGCATCTGGAAGAGGCGGGCGCCGCCTGGCCCGCCAAGATCGTGGCCAAGGCCAATATGCCGGCCAAAGTTGAACCGCCCGAATACCGACTGCATGTCAGTGGTGATGAGAAGCTGGGGCAATGGTTCGAGATTGGACCGCGCGCAGGCCAGTGGGATGGCGTGGTGTTCGGTGTGGCGGGGGAGGGCGCCGAGATCGACTTCCAGGCGGTCGGCGATGCCGGCGGCCTGCCGGAGAAGACCATTCTGGAATACGCCCAGCAGGGCATGAAACTTCAGATCGGCGAACAGGAATATACGGCTTGGGCGGTGCGCAACCAGGTCGAGGCAGGCCAGTCCTACTACGCTCGTGTGAAGGGTTGTCCGCACTCGCTGCTGTTCATGCCCTATGCGGAGGGGGCGGATGCCGAGGCGACCGTGCTGCAGCTGAAGTAACGCGTCAAACGAACAAACAGACGAGACCGCTGGCGCCGGCCCGTGCACTTTTACCGGAGATCATTCGCAATGGCTTCCTTATCCAGCCGCCTGATGAGCAACAAGCGCTTTGAGTTTGTGTCGACGGCATTCGATCGCGACAAGTTCGCGGTAGTCAACATGCAGGGATTCGAATCGCTATCGAAGACCTTTCGCTTCACGCTGACGCTGGTCACCGACGATGCAACGATCGACTTCGACCAGATGCTGCAGAACCCGGCGACCTTTTCCATCTTCGCGCCCGATGGTGGTGGTGCCGTACCTTACCACGGCGTGCTGGCGGGATTCGACCAGTTGCATCGCGCCGACGGCTACGTGTTCTATCGCGCAGTCCTTGTGCCTCACTTGTGGCGCTTGTCGCTGTATCGCGTGTCAGAGGTGTACCTCAACGAACAGACCATCCCGTCCATCATAGAAGGCTTGCTTAAGGGAGCGCGCCTGCCTGCCTCAGCATTCGAATTGAAATTGACGGGCGATTATCGTCCGCGCAGTTTCGTTTGCCAGTATCAGGAAACCCATCTTGACTTCCTTTCCCGCTGGATGGAAAAAGAAGGCATGTATTACTGGTTCGATCATGGCGGTCGCGCCGAGAAACTGATCATCGGCGATCACCGCATGATGCATGCACAGGACGCGATCAAAGTGAGCTACCGGCCCGCCGATGAACTCGATACTGGCGCAGCCGCGGATGCCGTCCAGGGATTCGTCTGCAAACAGAAGCCCCTGCCTTACCAGGTGATCCTGCAGGATTTCAACTATCGCAAGGCAGCGGTTGAACTGAAGGTATCCGATATCGTTTCCGAAAACGGCTTCGGCGATGTGATGATTTACGGCGAGAATTTCCGCAATGAGCAGGAGGGAAAGCGCTATGCGCGCCTGCGCGCCGAAGAAATTGCCTGTGGAGGCAAGCTGTTCGCCGGGGACTCGACAGCCGTCGGTTTGCGTAGCGGTTATTTCATGGAGCTGGCACAACACTACCGCGAAGATTTCAACGGAAAGTACTTGGTCACCGAGATCACGCATGAAGGGTCGCAGGCCGGGGCGTTGCTTGAGGGGATCCGCAGCCCGTACAGTCAAAGCGGTGCCGGTGGCGAGACCAATTACCACAACAGTTTCGTGGCGATCAGGTCGGACGTGCAGTTTCGCCCCGAGCGCGTAACCCCCAAGCCGCGCGTGGCTGGCACCATGAACGCTACCATTGACGGCGAGGGCAGCGGGGAATATGCCGAGCTCGACGAATTTGGACAGTACAAGGTACAACTGCCGTTCGACCAGAGCGACAAGAATGCCAACAAGGGATCGGCGCGCGTTCGCATGGCGACCCCCTATTCGGGCAGCAATCACGGCATGCATTTCCCCTTGCACAAGAACGCGGAAGTGCTTTTGTCATTCACCGATGGCGATCCCGATCAACCCGTGATACTGGGCGCTGTCCCCAACTCGGAAAATGTCAGTCTGGTCAATGCCAACAGCGCTACCGAGAACCGCATCAGCACCAAGGGCGGCAACCAGATGCACATGAGCGATGTGAAGGGCAAGGAAGTGATCTGGCTCAACTCCCCATTCCATCACAGCAGTATCGGCATCGGGTCGGTGGATCCCAAAGGGGGGGGCAGCATCTACAGCGCGACCAAGGGCAGTAGTGATTCGGTATCTTTCGGCAACTCCAACAGCATGTCGTTCGGATCGAAGAATTCGCTGTCGGCAGGCACTGCCAGCAGCCTGGATCTCTCGATCGCCAACAAGGTGTCGATCGGCGCGTCCATTTCCATTGGCCTGGCCAACGACATCAAGTGGAACATGAACCTCAATCCCCTCAGTGCGATCGACGCATTGAAGGAGATTACGCCCAAGAGTTTTACCATTGACGACAGCAGCTCGGCCAAATTCGTCTCCGAATCCACCAGCGAGACAGCGCTGGAAAGTTATTCCATTTCGGCCGGGCATGCCGATCTCGATCCGCTGGTGGCCACAGCCAAGACGGCAAAGAGGATCTTGCGCACCGCCATCGGTGCCTACACCACGGTGAATCTGGCGGCATCGACGGTCTTTTCCATGGGGGTGAACGGGCAGTTGAAGGATGCCAATTACGATACCAACAAGAGTGCAGCCGACCTTCGCCGAGATGAGTTGAAGAAAAAACGCGATGCCGACAAGGCTTCCGAGATCAGCGATGTTGAAAAGTCCTACGAGAAAAAGACCAGCGAGGCCGATGTAGCTGCCAAGAAGGCAGCACTGGAGGCCATCAACAAGAAATACGCGGCGCTCGATGTCGAGGACAAGCAGGTCATGACCGATTCCCACTTTGTCGGCGGCTGGCCCGGTATCATCACCAAATTCGGCGTGGATGCCATTGCCAACACGGCGGCGATGGTGGCTATCCAGGGCGCTGCACGGGTCGTGACCTCAAAGCTCAAAGCTGCGGCCAAGACCTTGGTCAGCAAGATGTCGATGGACAAGACCGGGATCAAGATGACGGTGGACCTTCCGCTGGGTGCGTTGCCGGCGGCCGGGCCCCGCAATTCACTCTCGCTGGACGCCGATGGCGTCAACCTGAAGGCCAGTGATGCCAACGACATCTTGCAGGCCAAGCTGCATTTGCATCCGACCGATGGCGGTGTGATGAGCATGTCGGCCGCCCGGCGCGTGCATGTGTCGGCCAGCCAAACAGGCATGCAGCAGATGGCGCAAAAGATCGTTCTTTCCGCCGACGCTGCCGCGATGCAGGCTGGACCGACCAACAAGTTCTCGGCCACCGCCACGGAAGTCGGTATGGCCACGGCAGCGGCCTCGGTCAAGCTCACGTCTGCTGACGCGACCATGGCCGCATCGACCGTCAACGTCAAGGTCACCGCCACGGCGATCAACCTCAATTCAACGGGCGGAATGGCTCAGCTGGGAGCGACCGGTGTGACGCTCAATGGCGCGATGATACAGCTCGGCTGAGGGCAAAACCCCATGAAAGTGTTCAAACCCAACGACCTTGCCCTGCTGTATCGCACCTATACCTTCGCTGGTCGCAAGACGTTGTCACTCGGCATGCTGGCCATGTTCCCGTATTCTGGTGGCGGCCGGGAATCGCTGGTGCAGGAGCCTCAATTATGGGGCCTTACCGCGCAGGCGCTGGCGGCCATCGGCATCGACGCGCCCCTCGATGAGGGTTGGTCCAAGCCGGCGTCGGAATACATGGTGATCGGCTCGGCATTTGCGCCAGGTGCGAACAAAGGCGCAGAGGTCCCCCAGATCGCTGTCACGGCCACGCTTGGCGGGGTCACCAAGCAACTGTATGTGTTCGGGGATCGCGAGTTCGGCCTCGGCGGCTTGCCATCCGCAGCCCAGCCCTTCAACCGCATGCCGCTAGGACCGGCGCAGGCATTTGGCGGCGCCGGTTTCAAGGACAACCCGTCCGGGAAAGGCTTCGTGCCGATGCCAGGCCTCGACGGTAGACGGCGGCGTGCTCTGCCCAATGTGGAGCATCCGCGCCAGTTGATGGCGGCGGTCTCGGACGAGCCGATGCCGGCAGGTTTTACGGCGCTGGCACCGGACCACAGCGTACGCAAGGCCTTGCTCGGCAAGTTTGACCAGCGTTGGACGCAACAGACTTGGCCGCATCTGCCGGAAGAAACTCAGATGAACTATTTCATGGCAGCACCGCCGGATCAACGCATGCCAGGATACTTGCGCGGCGACGAAGCCTTCGCGTTGGATCACTTGCATCCGGAGTGGGCTCACATCGAGGGGCGTTTGCCCGGCCTGCGGGCGCGTTGCTTCATTGAGCGCGCGCTGGCGAGCGGCGGCAAAGAATTTGTCGAGCTTCAGCCGCGAGCCGAAACCGTTTGGTTCTTGCCCGAGCAGGAGCGCGGCATCATCTTGTATCGCGCTGCCACGCAGATACAGGATAGCGACGGCGACGATGTGACCTACGCGCTTTTGGAATGGGAAATGCTGGCTGAGTCGCCTTTGCCGTTCGCCCATTACGAGGCGCAATTCCGGAATCAAATTGCGCAAGCACAAGCAGCGGCACCCATCGATGTGGCACCGCCGATTTCTCCAGTCATTCCACCGGCGGAAATCGCGCTGCCGGCGGCTGCCGTGCCTGCCGTAGCTGCGGTACCGGCGCTGGAGCCTGAATTGTTGGAAATCGAGAAGCTGACGGCTTCTCTACAGGCGCACACCCATGCCGTGTTGCGTCGGCATGGACTGAGCGAAGCGGATATCACCCGTCCCGCCGTTGAAGCTCCTGAGACCTCGCTGGCGGAAATCGAGGCCCTCACCGAGCAGATGCGTGCCGAGACCCAGGCTTTACTGAGCAGGAACGGCTTGACCGAGGCTGACATCATTCACCCGCCGACCGAACCGCCAAGGACATCGCTGGAGCAATTGCAGCTCATAACGTCCCGGATGGAGGCCGACAAGGCGGCGTTCATGCAAAAGCATGGCGTCACCGACGCCCAGCTTCAGGGCTGGCTTTTACAGCAGGGCCAAAGTGACGCTGCCAAATTCATCGGAGATGTACCGAAGGCCTTGGCGCAGCAACAGGTAGAGCTTGATGCGCTGCAGGCCGCGATTGCAGCAGCAGCGGCGCTGCCGGTCGCCGCCGCAGCGCCGACCTTGCCAAAGCTACCGGACCTGCCGCTCTTGGCAAATGAACAGGCAGTCAAACTTACGCGAGAACAAGTCATCGAGCGTCATGCACAGGGAGAAAGTTTGGCTGACCTGGACCTCTCGGGACTCGATCTTTCGATGCTTGACCTCAGCGGTGCCGTCTTCAGCAACGCCTTGCTGACGCAAACTTCGTTCTGCAAATCGCAGCTGGGGCGTGCTCGTTTCGACGGTGCCGTGCTGCAAATGGCTGACTTTACAGAGGCCGATCTGAGGCATGCGGTGCTGTCCGGTGCCTCAGCTGACCGCTCCGTCTTTACCACCTCGCAATTGGAGGGAGGCGACCTGAGCAAGGCTGATTTTACGGGTGCCGATTTTTCGGCTGCCTCGCTGTCCGGGGCCAGCCTGTTCCATGCGGTCTTTGCCGATGCCGCCATGGATGGACTTAAGGCGGGTGGCTGTCAGGCGATGCAGGCCAGTTTTGCGGGGGCATCCCTCCAGAGCGCCGATTTATCGGGGGCCGTGCTCACCGCAGCGAGTTTCGCCGGCGCCAACGGCGCTGGGATCAGTTTGGGTCGTAGTATGTGCGACAACGCCGATTTCCACGGCGCCCAGATGCCAGGTGCCGACTTCACCGGCGCCAGCCTGCAAGGCTCGCGGGCTGGCGTCGGCTCCGTGTTCGACGGCGGCATCTTCAGTGCCGCGCAGATGACCGGCGCCAGTTGGGAAGGCGCGTCAGCCAGGTCGGCGCGGTTCGACCAGGCCACGCTGGATCAATCCGATCTGTCCCGTTTGCAGGCGCAGGATGCCATTTTCGCCGGAGCCTCCGCACGCGGTGCGAGGTTGGCCAAGGCCGACCTGACGGGCGCAGACCTCAGTGCGGTCAATCTCTTCAAGGGATCCCTGCGCAAGGCCAAGGTGGAACGTGCCGTCATGCATCATGCCAACCTGTATGGCGTGGATGTGGAGGAGGTCAAGATCAGTCGGGCCGCACTGGAGGGTGCCGATACCGGCCAGACCCTGCTGCAAGTCCGCCCGCCGACGTAACTGCGAGGCAAGGGGCTTATTCCACGCGTTCGCGGGCCGGGCCGACGGCCTTCCCGGTCGGGTCGAGCAAGACCGCCTCGCCAGGGTCGAAGGGAACATCGACCGTGTACTCCTCGCCGTTGAAGCGGTAGCCGATGCGGTACAGGGAGTCCTCGTGCGACATCAGCAGCTGTGGACCGCAGGTCTTGTCGCGCACGAAAGTCTCGGGAGCGATCTCGCCGTCCGGGTCCGAGGGTGGGGCAGGAGGCACCGCCGGGGGGAACACCGCGTCCCACAGCGCCTTGCCTACCAATGCCCCGGCCAAGGCACCCGGCAGGGTCTTCTTGAAACGATCGTGTTTGCCCAGCTTGTCGGCAATGCCGCCGCCCACCAGCGCGCCGGCCACGCCCCCGGGACCCGCGAAGTAGCCGCCCAGGCCGCTGCCGGCAACCACCGGCAGCATCCATTTGCGAGCCGCGGCGTCGGAAGCCAGGCGCTTGAGCATCCAGCCACCGGCTATTCCGCCCATGGCCGCGCCGACCAGCGGGAACAGGTTGCGGACGAAGAAGGGCTTGGCATTGTCCTCGCGGATGGCAAGGTCTCGTTGCGAAATGAGGGTGTCCCAGCACTGCTCGCCGACGCTGCGGTCACGGTTCTGGGAGGCATAGACGAACAGAACGGGCGCCACCGTGGTGCGGGTTTCGGGCCCGTTGTCAAACTCCGGCAACTTCAATGGCGCGGCCTGTGCCCCCGTGCAGGCCAGCAGCAGCGTGAGGAGCAACGCGCTACGGACTAAGGGACAGGGCAGGCTGGGGCGAATTGTCATCTCGGGCAGGGGAGTCGGTATGGGGGGCTGGCGGCAATGCAGGACGGCAATTGAGCGCCGAAACGCATCACGGGATGCTAACGCCATCCCGGGTCTTATTGAAGATATTCGACTCGGCCATTGAATTACATCTGACATATAGACCGAAATCAGCCTGTTTTTGATGGTTTAATTTGAGACACTTGTAGGAAAATTGCATGATTTGCTAATTCCGCTCGCCGTTTCGGGTGGTCGATGTCCTCAGGGCAGGCGGGGTTGTCCTGCGGGCAGGCATCATGCACAACGATAATAAAAGGCTTTCAATTGCAATCGCAAAGCAGACATCAGGGAATGTTGCTGCGTCCACGAAGGATTGCGGCCTGGAAGGCGTGGACTGCCGTGGCGCTGGCCGTAATCACCGGCGCAGGGTGCGCGGCGGCCAATTCCGCCATGGGCGGAAACAGCCGCAAGGATGCGTTGGCCGAGGTCGCCTGGGAATTCGCCAAGGATGGCGTGATGCTGGAGTTGTCGGCCGAGCGCGAGCTCAACCGCTACGGCGGCGAGTCCCACACCTTGCTGCTGGGCATATACCAGATGGAAGACGCCGCCGCCTTCTACAAGCTGATTGCCGATCCCGCTGCACTGGCGCGTAGCCTGTCCGCCAACAAGGGCAATGAAGGCTTCGTCCAGTTCACCCGCTATGTCGTCGATCCCGGGCAGCACTCCATTCTCATCCTTGATCGGGCGCAGAAGGCCAAGTTCATTGGCCTGGTGGCTGGCTATTATCAGATGAGCGGTCCCACGGCGGCACGCCTGTTCGAGATTCCGCTGACCGTGGCCAGCGACGGACTGTTGTCCAAGACCTGGAAAGCGGCACCGGCCCAACTCGCGGCGCGTGTCAAGTTCGGCCCGGACGGCATTCTCAATGCCGAGCGGCTGAACTACGATCCGAGCGAGAAGAAGATGCAGCAGGCGGTGCCGCTGGATGGCGGCGGCAAGGAGATCAAGCTCACCGCCGATACGATCCAGGAAGCCGTTCAGGCTGGCCAGGCACTGAAAAAGATTGGGGATTGAGTCACGATGGAAGATAACAAGGCGATCTACTGGCATCAGGGCATGTTCATGCAGCCCCAGCATTTCCAGATGGCGGACTTGCACGGCCAGTTCCGCAACAAGCCCTTGCTGGAGTCGGGGCTGCCGCACTTCTGGGGCGTAGGGGAGCTGATCCTGTCGGCCTCGGCAGCCTCCAACCGCATCATCGAGATCGAGCGGGCGCAACTGTTGTTCCCCGACCGCAGCTACGTCGAATATCCCGGCAACGCGGCGATCGCGCCGCGCTCCTTTGACAGCGCCTGGATCGAGGGCGACAAGCCCTTCAATGTCTATCTCGGTATCAAGAAACTCAATGACCAGGAAAAGAACGCCACCCAGGCCGATTCCCTGGCAGAGGCTGCCGCTGCACCCACGCGGTTTGCTTCGCTGAGCAACACGCCAGAGGTGCCGGACCTGTATTCCGACGGCCCCCCGTCGCAGGTGCGCACGCTGTTGCATGTGGTCAAGGTGTTCTTCGAGTCCGAACTGGAAAATCTGCAGGGCTACGATCTCATCCCGATCGCGCGCCTGGTGCGTGATGGCGACACCATCAAGCTGGCCGACAACTTCATCCCTCCCTGCTATACGCTGGGAGGCTCGGAGGTGCTCATGCGCACCATCCGGGACATCCGCGACGAACTGTCCGGGCGAACCCGCCAGCTGCAGGAATACAAAAGCCCGCGTGAAATGCAGAAGGCCGAGTTCGACGCCAGCTACATGGTTTTCCTGTTGGCGCTGCGCTCGCTGAACCGGGCCAGCCCCTACCTGTTCCACCTGACGGAGACACGCCAGGCTCACCCCTGGATGGCCTATGGTGCGCTGCGTCAGCTCATTGGTGAACTGAGCTCTTTCTCGGAACGCTTCAACATGCTGGGCGAGGCCAGCGATGGCACACCCGGCTTGCCCCCTTACGACCACACCGAACTCAACAAATGCTTCTCGCGCGCCCACGCGCTGATCAGCAACCTGCTCAACGAAATCACGGTGGGCCCCGAGTTCCTGGCGATCCTGGAATATCGTGATGGCTACCATGCGGCGGAACTGCCTCATACCTTCTTCGATCGTCGCAACCGCTTCTACCTGGTGGTCAGAACTGAGCAGGATCCCAAGTGGGTGGCTGACGCGCTGCTCAACGACGCGCGCCTGGCCAGCCCGGAGGATATCCCGGGGCTGGTATCGCACGCCTTGCCCGGACTGGAGCTGATCCACATGCAGGTGGCGCCGCAGGGCTTGCCGCGCCGTGCCTATTCGTATTATTTCCGCATCGAACAGATTAGCCAGCTGTGGGACTCAGTCGAACGTCACGGTGCAATCGCGCTGCAGTGGCTGGATGCCCCCGACGACCTGAAGGCTGAAATCGTGGTGCTCAGACGATGATGAGATTACTCGACTGCTTTATCCCGCTGTTAGCGCAGATTCGCCAGTTCCAGCGCCAGCCCGTGGGGGACCCGGCGGCGCTGTCGGCGCAGCTGGACGCGGCCATTGCGCAGGCACGCCGGGCCGGGCAGGACGCCGGACATGCCGATGCCGATATCGAGGAGGCATTGTTCGCCGTGCTGGCGCTGGCCGACGAGATCATCCTGGCTACCGACTGGCTGGGCCGCGCAGAATGGCAGCGACGTCTGCTGCAGCGCCGTTACTTCGGCATTACCAATGCCGGTGTGGCCTTCTACACCCGGCTTGACGCTCTGGATGCCTCCCGGAGCGGCGTACGCGAAGTGTATTTCCTGTGCCTGAGTTTGGGCTTCGCCGGCCGCTATGGTTACGACCGCAACCAGAAGGCGCTCACCGACATCAAGCGCAGCAACCTGGAGCTGCTGCAGCAGGACGAGGATGGGCTGCCGGCAGAGGCCGGCAGGTTGCTGTTTCCTGATGGTTATGGTGCTGCCCTGCAACCTGGCGAACCGGAGCGCAAGCCCGTGCGTAGCCGGCGTCGCTGGAAGCTGTCCTCGTTCGCCTTCAACGCCATGCTGCTCCCACTGCTGGTGCTGGTGGTGTTGTACGGCATCTATCACGTCATCATCTGGCAGGTGGTCAATACCATCCTGCCGCAGATAAGCATATGAAGACATTCGGAAAGTTCTTGTTGTGGCTGGTGCTGCTGGTCCTGCTCGCCCTGGGCTGCTGGGGCGCTGCCCTGTACATGGCTTGGCCGCTGTGGGTGGCGCTGGCGCTGTTCTGCGGTGTCATCGGAGTGTACTTCCTGAGTAAATTCCTGCGCCGCGTGTACATCGTCATGCGCTCGCGGAGCAAGCTGGCGCAGCAGGACGTAGCCACCCGCAGTTCGGTGGCGCAGGCCGCTTCTCCGGAAGCACTGCTGCGGCGCAAATGGAAGGAGGCCGTCGCGACTTTGCGTGGTTCCAGCCTGCGCCGGCGGGGCAACCCGTTGTACGTGCTGCCTTGGTACATCGTGGTGGGCAAATCCGGTACCGGCAAGACCACTGCGCTCACACGGGCAAGGCTGTCCTCGCCGATCCAGCGGGTACGACAAAGCGGACCTGTGGAGCAGACTCAGAACTATGACTGGTGGTACTTCGACCAGGCGGTGGTGATCGACAGTGCCGGGCGCTACGTCGATGCCCAGGACAGTGAGGCCGATCGTCGGGAATGGGAACTGGGCCTGGACTTGCTGGCGCGTTATCGGCCGCGCGAAGGGATCGATGGGCTGGTACTGGCCATCGGCACCGATCGCCTGGCCAATGTGTCGCGCGATGAACTGGCAGAGGAAGGGCGGGTGGTACGCGCGCGTATCGAGCAGCTGATACAGATGTTCGGCAAGCGCTTTCCGATCTACGTGCTGGTGACCAAGTGCGACCAACTTTACGGTATGGAAGAGTGGGCTAAGCGCATGCCCGAAAACACGCTCGAACAGGCCATGGGTTACCTGTCCGACGAAATCGTCGGCGACCGCAGCGCGGCACAGTTCCTGCAAGGCGCG
The DNA here is from genome assembly GCF_017833835.1 of Herbaspirillum sp. 1130. Taxonomy (NCBI): domain Bacteria; kingdom Pseudomonadati; phylum Pseudomonadota; class Betaproteobacteria; order Burkholderiales; family Oxalobacteraceae; genus Herbaspirillum; species Herbaspirillum sp. 1130. The sequence continues at coordinate 1,057,726 of NZ_JAFICQ010000001.1, read as the reverse complement.
TTTGACAGCATCGGTGCGCGTTTGCAGCAACTGCGCATCGCACTGGTGGCACGCATGGCAGGCGCGGCGGGAGAAGCGGCCTCTCCTGAGCTGCTGCTGTTTCCCAATGAACTGCAGAACCTGCGTCCCAAACTGGAGTTGTTCCTCAACGCCTGCCTGGCGGACAATCCTTACCTGGAGCGCCCCTTCTTGCGCGGCCTGTTCTTCTCCAGTGGCCTGCAGGAGGGTGGGGCGGTCTCATCTTTGCTCGGGCAGGTGCTGCCTCCGGTGGCACCGCATCCGAATACCCATGCAGGACTGTTCCTGCATGATTTCTTCGGCCGCATCCTGCCGCAGGATCGCTTCGTTTCGCGTCCTGCCGAGCTGGTCAACCGCTGGCGGCAGGTGACACGGAACCTGGGAGTGGTGGCGTGGATCCTCATTGCCTCGGCGGTGGGGATCATGATCACGGTTTCCTTTGTCTCCAACATGGAGACGCTGTCGCTGGTACGCGAGAAGCGGCCGTTCGACGTGCGATTCAGCGGCATCATTGAACAGGACATTCCGGCCTTGCAGAAGGTCAGCGATGCGGTGCAACTGGTGGAGCGGCGCAATGAGAACTGGAAGACCGAATGGATGGTCATCGCAACCAACATGGATGACCTGGAGGCCCGGCTCAAGCTCAATTTCGTCAGCAATTTCCGCAAGTACGTCCTGCCGGTGACGGTGCAGAACTACCGCGATGATTTCCAGCGCGTCCAGAGCAGCGATCCGGACAAGGAGCTCCCGCTGCTGATCCGCAACCTGGTCCGCTACACCAACCTGGTCCACGCGCGCATGCAGGGTGCCGATCGCTCTGTGCTCAAGCAGATGCCTGCGTTGGTGCATATCCGGCGATACACGCCCCAGCAGTACCAGCAACTCAACGAACTGCGCCTGTCTCACCTGGCGTGGACGCCGCTGAACGACCCGTACTTGGCGGATCGCCTGCGCGAGGACCAGGCGACGCTGGATCGCGTGGCGTACGCCGACGGCCAGATGACCTGGCTGGCAGGCCTGGTTGCCGACAATGGCACGCCGGGCACGGCGGCCTCGGCCGTGACTGCTGGCGACTTCTGGAGCACCAGCACCAGTGGCGATGCCAACCGTTCGGGGACGATTGTGCCGGCGGCTTTCACCAAGGCCGGCAAGAAGGAGATTGACGCCTTCCTGGCCGAGATGGAAAAGGCCATGGACGATGGTCCACGCTTCCTCCAGCATCGTGCCGCCTTCGAGCAGTGGTACCAGGACCAGCGCATGCTGGCATGGCAACGTTTCGTGACGGACTTCGGCGGCCCGGAAAAATTGTTGCGCACCGAGCCCGAATGGCGTTCCGCGCTGGGTAGCATCACCGGTTCGCAAAGTCCCTATTATCGCCTCATCGATCGACTCAACGACGAGTTCCAGGATGTCGATACCAAGGAACTGCCAGGTTGGCTGGTCCTTGCACGCGAGTTCAGGCAATTGCGCGGCCAGGCAGTACGCTCCGGACTGGCCAGCCAGACCGTGGGCAAGGCGGTGCAGATGGTTGATTCCATCAATGCCGTCGGCGGCCAGGCTGTGCGTGAGACCCTCGCCGGCCAGCCGGTAGCCGGCCAGCAGACGTTGTTGAAAAACCTGTCCGCGGTCGACACCCTGGCCAAGTACCAGGACGAAATCAACAAACTGGCCGCTGACGCTGTGGTCGGCACAGGAAAGTCCTACCAGTTGGCGGCCGATTTTCACCAGTTCGGCATTGATCCGGCCGTCAAGTCTTCCGGCGCGCATGTGGCAGCCGGTGCGCTGGTGCAACTCAAGCAACTGGTCGGCCATCGCGAGGCGGCAGATGATGCCGTCTGGAAGCTTATTGAGGGACCGCTCAACTTCACCCTGACCTATATCGAGCAGCAGGCCTCTTGCGAACTGCAGAAGGACTGGCAGGCCAAGGTGCACTGGCCATTGCAGACTGCCCCGGACAAGGCCGCCATGCTGGATCAGCTGTATGGGGCCAAAGGGACCGTATGGGCCTTTGCGGACGGGATTGCCAAGCCTTTCCTTGAGCGCGATGCACGTCGCTTCCGTATTGTCGAGACCTTGGGCTACAGCGTGCCGTTCACCGGGGCTTTCCTGCCTACCCTCAACGCTGCCGTCGACAAACGCGTAGCCCAGCTGGTCAGCCAGCAGCGCGAGGAAGCCAGCAAGCAGGCCGAGCAGTTGCAAGCGCAGCAGGCCCAATTGCAGGCCCAGCAGGCGCAGGCCGATATCGAGCGCACGCAGGCCGAAATCAAGCAAAAAACCGATGCCCTCAAGGCACAGGTGACGCAGCTCTCGATCGTGGCCCAACCGACCGGTGTCAACGGCGGGGCCCTTGCCAAGCCGTTCGAGACCGTGCTCTCGGTACAGTGTGCGGCGGGAGCGCAGGTGCTGGACAACTACAACTTCCCGGTCAGCGTGGCTTTCCCATGGGCACCAGGCCAATGCGGTGAAGTCAGCCTGCAGATCAAGATCGATACGCTGGTCCTCACCAAGAAATACCCGGGTGCCATGGGCGTACCGAATTTCCTGCGGGACTTCCGCGGCGGGGTGCGTCAGTTTGACGTGGACGAGTTCCCTGCCGGCCGCGAGGGACTCGAGGCGTTGGGTGTGAAGCAGATCTCTGTCCGCTACAACTTCGAAGGACAAGACGCCATCCTGAAGACCGCCCAGCAGCTCGATGCCTACGCCAAGCTGGACAAGGAGGCCGCCGCCGAGAAACAGAAACTGCAAGATGAGCAGTTCAAGCGCTCTCAGGAAAATATCCAGGCCAAACTCGCTGCGCAGGCGCCACGTGTGGGCGGACAGATCGTCGAGCCGTCCAACGAGGTGTTCTTGCCGCCACAGATCGGCGCTTGCTGGGACAAAGAAGCCGTCAAGGATCGCTCGCGCAACATGCAGTCCATCATCAACGAGCTGGTCAACAACCAGGTTTCATTCGATGCGGTCAGCACGGGTAGCGCTCCTGGCGTGGGCAGCCGTACCGATCCGCCGGTGCCGGCCACGCCCCAGGCGCCGGTCGGCAAATCGCCGGTGCCGGCGCGCAAGCCCTGACGGCGGCGGACGACGGGCATGGTCAAGACCGGCGATACCGTAGATTGGGCGCGCAGCCTGGGCGGTGCTGTTGGCTGCGCGCTACTTTACTACCTGCTGGCCAGCCCGGCGGTGGGCATCGAGCAGAGCACCACGCTCTCCGCCATTGCCTGGCCGGCACCGACTTTCATGATCGCGCTGCTGTGGCGCAAGCCGCTGCGAGAGTGGCCGGTGTATCTGGTGGCCGTGATGGTGGCGATCATGTTCGTGGGCCAGCATGATCGCCTCAGCGTCTATACCGATGCCGGATTTGCCGTGCTCAACGCCTTCGAAGTGGCGGCGTGCGCGCTGGTCGGACGACGCTTCGTGGCGCGCGACGGACAGCTTGATACGCTGCGTCGCCTGAGCCGCTTCCTGTTGTTGCTACCGGTCGGCGTCATCGCCGTGGTCGCCGCCTGCGGGGCCACGCTGGCGGTGCACGCGATGCACGGCAACTGGTGGCACGAATGGAGCACCTTGCTGGTCGGCAACGGGCTGGCGATCCTGGTGCTGGTTCCAGCCTTCCTGACCTGGTCCGGCGCGCACGGCAATGCACGCCTGCTGAGCCTGCCTTCCATCCTGTGCTCGTTGATGGTGCTTTGCGCATTGCTGGCCAGCGTGACTTTCGACCTCCCCGAGGAGGTAATGCGGGTCATGCTGTCGCTGGCGCTGGCCGGCGCGGCGCTGTATGGCGGCATGCGCAGCGCGACCCTGACCATGAGTACGGCGGCGGTGCTGGCGGTGCTGCTGACACTTTATGATCTTGGTCCTTATCGCCAGGATGGACTGGACAGCACATTGCGTCTGCAGATCGACCTGGCTGGCTATGCGATGCTGACCTTTTTCATCGCGGTCGCCATGCGTGAACGCCAGGCACTGACGCTGCGCATGGAGCAGATGCGACGCTTCGAATCATTGGGCCTGATGGCCGGGAGTATTGCCCACGATTTCAACAATGTGCTGGGGGCCGCCGGGGGGTATGCCGAACTGGCCGCCGAGCGCCTGCCCGCAGAGTCGCCAGCGCAGGTTCCCTTGCGAGAGGTGTGTTCGGCGGTGGCGCGCGGGCGTGATCTGACTGAGCAAATACTGCTGGCGGGCCGACGCGGCGATCGGCAGCGAGCGCTGTTGGATCTGCGCGCGCCGGTCGACGAAGCCGTGCGACTGGCACGGCCGCTGTGCCGCGAAGGCATTCACATTTTCTTCACCCCGCCGGAGCAGGCGCTGCCTGTCCGCGCCAATGGCGGACAGATCACGCGAGTCGCGTTGAACCTGATTCGCAACGCCAGCCTGGCGGCGCGCCGCGAAGTGCGCGTCAGCCTGCATCATGGACAGGCAGAGGCCGCCGGTTTGATGATCGGTGAGGTCCCTCCCGAGGAGGCGGTCTGGCTGGAGGTGACGGACGACGGCGCGGGCATTGCGAGGGAACACCTGGCCCGGCTTTTCGAGCCATTCTTTACCACCCGTGGCGGTCCGGGCGGCAAGGGAACCGGCCTGGGCCTGGCCATCGTCGCGGGCATTGCCACCGAACACGACGGCGGGGTGGCAGTGCTGACCAGCCATGAGGGCACAGTATTCCGTTTGCTACTGCCGGTGGAGTCGCAACTGGCTGGCCAATTGGCCCGTAGCGCGGATGCCGACGCTGCGCAAACTCCGTCCTCGCCGATTTCATCAACAGGCGAGGTCATCACCTCGCTGGTGCCATCGTGGTCCGGATCGCATGACACGGCATCGGAAATGACCGCCGACGACAGGACCAACGTGATGGAGTGGGAAGGGCAGGGGCAGAGCGTGTTCCTGGTCGACGACGATCCTGCGTTGCGGCCGCTTTACCAGCGCTGGCTTTCCGGCATGGGTATGGAGCCTATCGGCTTTGCCGATCCGGTCGAGGCGCTGAACGAGTTGACCATTGAGCCGCGCGCCGTGGACCTGTTGGTGACTGATTTGGACATGCCGCAGATTAGCGGCGAGACATTGATCGTACAAGCGCGGGCGCTGCGCGCCGACTTGCCCGTGCTGCTGTGTTCGGGCAATCATGCGCGACTCGACGAGATGGGCAGGCAACATGACCTGGTCACGCTGCGCAAGCCGTTCAATGAACAGGGACTGCGCCGTGCCGTTCAGGCCGCGCTGGGCAAACCGGAGGAAGAGCAAGAATGAGCACCGTACCACCCCCCAAGATATTGGTCGTCGAGGACGATCATTCGATGCGTCAACTGCTGGTGGAATATCTCGCAGGACATGGTCTGCCGGCCGACAGCGCCATCAATGCCGCCGAGGCCAACGCCGCACTGGCGGCCAGGTCCTATGACCTGGTGCTGCTCGATCTCGGATTGCCCGATGCGGATGGTGCCGAACTGGCGCGCCAATGGCGCCGGGAAAGCAATATGTCCATCATTTGCGTGACGGGAAGGGATGAGGAGGCGGACCTGGTCATGGGTCTGGAACTCGGTGCGGATGATTACATCACCAAGCCGTTCTCGTTGCGGGAAGTGCTGGCACGCGTGCGCGCCGTGCTGCGCCGTACCGGCCAGGTGGCACAGACCCCTGTGACGCGCGGAAAGCACCCACGGGCCTATCAGTTCGCCGGCTGGAATCTCAATCTCAATACCCGCCGCCTGACGGCGCCGGACCAGCGCAGCGTGGCGCTGACCAATGCCGAATTCAACCTGCTGGTGGTGTTTCTCAGCGCACCCGGCCGCATCATCTCGCGCGAGCAACTCATCGAGGGCACGCGCGCCTTCGATGACGTGTATGACCGGGCCATCGACGTCCAGATTCTCCGGCTGCGGCGCAAGCTGGAAGCTGATCCCAAGAATCCGGCATTGCTGCGTACCGAGCGGGGGGCTGGCTATTTCCTCGATACCGAAATCGAGACGCTGTGGGGCTGAAGCTTTGCAGACCCGTCATTGAACTGAAGAGGATTTCCACGTGGATCTGACCCAACTCTCGACCATCGGCGGCGCGCCGGTCAGCGAGGCCCAGCCGGCCGGCACCGATGTGCGCGACCAGCCCGAATTTGACCTCCTGCAAAACGAGATCGCCAAGCTATCGAGCCCGGCCGGAAGTGGTGGCGTCGACTGGGAGCAGGTCGTCAGCCAGGCGGCTGCGCTGACCTCCGGCAAGGGCAAGGACATCATGGTGGCCTGCTACCTAGTCGGCGGCTTGCTGCAGACCAGGGGACTCGAAGGCCTGGCGGTCGGTCTGCAAGTACTTGACGAGATGCTGCAAGCCTACTGGGATGGCATGTACCCCCCGCTGGCCCGGCTGCGTGCGCGTCGCAATGCGCTGCAATGGTTGATGGACCGTATCGCCTCCCACGGCAGCGAACACGACTGGTCCTCCCTGCCACCGCAAGAAGCGGACCTGGTCGAAGCGTTGCGTGAGCGCCTCAAATCCATCGATGCGTTCGTGGCGGCCAAGGATGCTGATGCCCCGTCGCTGCGTCCGGCCGTCAGCCAGGTTGGCAATTTGCTGGTCAAGGAGAGTACGCCACCACCACCGCTCGTGGTGGCCGCGTCTAGCTCGACCCCATCGGCCGCCCAACCTGCGCCTGCAGTCGCGGCGAGCAGTGTGGCCGCGACTGTTGGCCCCGCCAATAATGCAGTACCGCCAACCATGGCTGCCATTGCCGCTGGGCCGGTCGATACCCCCGAGGCTGCCGAACAAGTCAGTAGCGAGGCACTCCAGCGGCTGGCCGATATAGCGCAGTGGTTGGGGGAAGGTGAGCTGAATCAACCGACCGCCTTCCGACTGAACCGGATTGCTGCCTGGGCCGGCATCGAGCAACTGCCCCCCGCCAACAGCGGCAAGACCAGTCTGCCGGGCCCGGTGCCGCAGGTGCAGGAAGCGCTCAAGGCAATGCAGAACCGCCAGGCGGATGAAGACATCGTGCGTTTTGCCGAAGCGCAACTCGCGATCTTCCCGTTCTGGCTCGACCTCAACGCCATCGCTGCCGAGTCCTTGCAGCGACTGGGACAGGCCTATGACAGTGCGCGCCGCGAGGTCATCGGTGCCAGTGCCTGGCTCTACGCCCGTCTGCCCGGCATCGTCGCGCTGTCGTTTTCTGGTGGCATGCCCTTTGCCAGTCCGCAGACGCGTGAATGGCTGGGGAGCCTGGGGCAGGGTGCTAGCGCCGGGACCGTCAACGCGCCACTCGTCGATCCGGCGCAGGCTGCCGCCGGCAAGGCACGTGCGCTGGCCGCCGACGGCGACTTGGGGGCCGCAGCCCAATTCCTGCAGCAGGCCATCAGCGAGAGCCAGGTACCTGCACTGCGTTTCCGCTTGCGCGTGCAGCTGTGCGAACTGCTTTTTTCGGAGCGGCCTGGTGCCAACCTCATGCCTTTTGCGCGCATGCTGGTCGACGAAATCATCCGATTCAACCTGACCGACTGGGATCCGCCACTGGCCGCCGCCGGGTTAACCGCAGCGTGGCGCATTCTTTCCGCCGACGATGAATTGAAGGCGGAGACCGACGGCTTGCTGGCGCGCCTGGCGAGCATCGATGCCGAAGCGGCGGTGCGACTGGTCACCTGAGTGGCGGTGCATCGTCGGTCAGGCGCATCTTGACCACGGCGACATCACGAATTTTTCACGCGTGCGAGACTTCAACATGACAAAAACAATCATCATCCTATCATTCGGGCTGGCCCTCGGCGGGTGTGCTACCGAGGCCTACCGGGCTGCTGCGGACCAGTGCTCCCCCGCGGCCTATGCACAATACCCCGTGATCAACCAGCAGAAAATGGAAATGCGCACGCGCTCGGTCCAGGTGCCTACCGGCCAGACCAAGTGCACATCCACGGTCAACGGCAACAAGACTGACACCACCTGCACCGACATTACCCGTACGGAATATCAACAGTATCCGGTCTATGTAACGGTCGACATCAACGAAGACGGGCGCGACAAGGTCATTGCCGCCTGCGCCCGCGACAGGTGCCTGAAAACCCACGGCAATCCGGACTGCGAGTGAAGTCCATGTGAACCTTCCTACGCCATCGGACCGGTCAGGACATGTCTGGGGCAGCAGTGTCGCTCACGATGGCCAGCCGTTCCTGCAGAACGGCGCTGCTGGTAAGGCCGATCATCTCGGAGAAGGGCGTACGCGCCATGGAGGGCAGGGCTGGGGAAGCGAGACTGCTTTGGGCGTGGAGGCGTTCGATGAGGGTCCCATAGTTTTCCTGGCCGCCCACGATGACGTCAAACCAGTTGAGATAGGCGCGCTCGACGTTGGGCAACTGGGTCAGTCTCCGGCTCAGGCGGCCAATTTTGGTGGCTTGGTCGATGAGGATGATTTCGATTTCGATGAGCGAAGTACTCAGGCGTTCGCGCAGGGCGCCGTCCCAGCGCACGCTGATCTCCGGCAGGAACACATAGCGCAGTCCGCGGACCATCGCGACGCCGTGACCAGGTGCAGGGATGGTCGTAAAGCCGTCGATCGGCCAGCCATCGCCCGGGAATTCCAGCACGGCCTTGCGCAGGGGAGCCAATTGACCGATGCGAACCGGATGTTCAAAGAGCACGGTCAGGCCGGGTCGTGCATTGTCGGTCCATTCATCGGGTTCTAGCGTACGCGCCACGAAGGCGTCGAGCTGCTGGGCTGCCTCGGCCTGGCGAAATACCACCTCGACAAAGGCCGGCGTATTGAAATGCGCTTGCGCCCATACCTCCAGCCCTACCGAGAGTTCCTGGCTGATGCCGTAACGGCCCAGCACTGACTGAACGGAAAAACGCTCGACACCGGGATCGGCTTGCAGGCGCCGTTCGATTGGTGCGATGAATTCGCGAAAGCTGTGCCGGCCAGGATAGACGTGGCTGGCAGGAAGAACCGCGCCATTTCCCTGATTCAAGCGCGCCAATCCGCCGGTGGCGGCCTGCTGGGTCAAGCCGATGAAGTACATGTTCCCTGGTCTTGGAAGAAATGCCGGCCCGGGCGGGCCGGATCTGGCGATGCGGCCCTCATTGTAGAGGCAATGATCCAGATTGTATGCAGTAAATGGATGCCGACGAGACTGGCTTCGGGCGCGCGAGAATTTCCGGCATGAGTTCCTTGGCCTGGCCGTATGTCAGTTGTAACTTGTTGAGCTTCTGGTTGAAACACGGCGCTAACCGGGCTGGCCCAGAATACGTTTCATGCACCGGGGCAAACAGCAAGCCAGCCCGGGCAGGCGCCTCAGACCAGTTTGGGCGTCGACACGACAGGACGGTTCAGACATGGGGTCGCCACCGTCACCATCAATCACTGACATACGTAAAGGAAACCATCATGCCGATGCCATGCTACCTGATCCTCGAAGGCCAGAACCAAGGCAAGATCGAAGGCTCGACCAAAGTGAAGGGTCACGAAGGCAAGATCCTGGTGCAAGCCGTGGATCACACCATCGAGATCCCGAAGAGCCCGCAGACCGGGCTGCCGACCGGCAAGCGCGTGCACCTGCCGATGACGCTGACCAAGGAAATCGACAAGTCCTCGCCCAAGCTGTTCCAGGCGCTGACTTCGGGCGAGCAGATGAAGGATGTGACGCTGGAGTACTACCGCATCTCGCCCAAGGGCACGGAAGAGAAGTACTACACGGTCAAGCTGTCCAACGCCATCCTGACCAATATCCGGGCCTGGACGCCGAACTGCCTGACGCCGACCAATCAGCAGATGGGCCACATGGAAGATATCTCGTTCACCTACGAGAAGGTCACCTGGACCTTCGATCCAGACGGTATCGAGGCTGAAGACTCCTGGCTCGCTCCGAAGTCCTGAGTGCCTGGAGGGGGATACCAGTAGCGCCGGCTCTGCCAGCAGGCAGGGCTGGCGCTGTTGTTATCTGACCCATGTGGGAAGGCTTCGATGAACGAGAAAAGAATGTTCAATGGAGTTTGTAGGCACAGCTGCGATGATTTATCGGCATGTAGCCCCTGACTTTTGGCCATCTGCCGGACATTGATCACGACATTTTCTTCGCCTGACGAAAATATGCCGCCGGTATGACAAGGCTGAGCCGCCGAGAAGGAAAAACAAAGGCCTCTGCTGCATGAGCGGTAGGGGCCTTTTTGTTTGCACCTAAACAGAGTCAGCTTCTGATTCTGCTGGCATTACTGTGCTAAAACTGTCACACAATACGCGCAACAATGTCAGTCGAGAATTTCTAAGTCTTTGATTTCAAAGAGATTTTCTGGTGCGAGGAGGGGGACTCGAACCCCCACACCATTGCTGGCGTCAGGACCTAAACCTGGTGCGTCTACCAATTTCGCCATCCTCGCTGAAGGGGGTCGGGCACCGGTGCGATAGCAGTCTGGCAGGGCTTTCGCAGCAGACCTGCCGCTACCGATGCAGGTAGCAATTTGTCAAAGCGCGCCATTGTACTGCAAGGTGTTGTCACTGTGGGCGTTTTTCTGTGCGGACATTTTTGTGCCGCCGCTGATCGGTAGTACCATGCCGCTTCTTCTTCCAGCCAGCAGGATCGCCATGACACGCTATCGTCACTACAAGGGCGGCATCTATGAATATATCGACGAAGCCATCCTCGAAGCCGACCTCACGCCCATGATCATCTACCGCGCCGCCGACGGCCGCCTTTGGTTGCGTCCGCGCGATGTCTTCTTCGAAACGGTCGAAGTCGATGGCAAGCAGGTGCCGCGTTTCGAAAAGATCGAGGACTGACCCTGCCCGTAGCGCCGAGTGGCTGCTGCGATTCGATGCAAAACCGCGTCGCTGGCCGATGCAAGCTGAACAATGCGCGCGCATGACGGTCTACTTCACTCCTTCATAAATTCAATTCACCTTATTCGGGCATCCTCATGAAACATCAAGCACGCGCCCTGGTCGGGGCGATCTTCTCCGTCTGCGCCCCTGCCGCCACCATTCCCCATGTGGCCTCGGCCGAAGAACTGGCCGACGTCAGCACCGCCTTCCGCTGGCTGGGCAAGAACGACCGCGTGGTCATCGAAGCCTATGATGATCCCAAGGTGCAGGGCGTGACCTGCTACGTCTCGCGTGCCCGGACCGGCGGCGTGAAGGGCACGGTCGGCCTGGCCGAGGACAAGTCGGAAGCCTCCATCGCCTGCCGCCAGGTGGCGCCGGCCCTGCAATTCCAGGACAAGCTACCGGTCCAGGAAGACGTCTTCAGCGAGCGCATGTCCATTCTCTTCAAACGCCTGCACGTCGTGCGGGTGGTCGATACCAAGCGCAATACGCTGGTCTACCTGACCTATTCGGACAAGCTCATCGATGGCAGCCCGATGAATGCCGTCACCGCCGTGCCGGTGGCACCTTCCACGCCGATTCCGGTGAAATGAGGAAAATTCTCTAAATTCTTTACGGTGGACTTTGCTGACAGGCAATCCATGGGCGGCGGTCACGTGTTGGCGGGCCGCACCGGCGCTGGCCCGGCGGGCTTTGGAGGGGATTTGCTGCTGTTTGCAGCATGGCAAGCCCATTTTTGGACTATCGGCGCTTTTTGCGTATAAAATAGCGAGCTTTAGCGCGGCCGGGCAGGGCGCTTTTCGTCTGCAGTCTGATGATTGGGATGGAAGACAGCATGCTCCGGCTTACGGAATTCTTAACATTTGGACGATTTAAATGGCAACTGCAGTCGAAACCCTGAGCAAACTCGAACGTCGTATGACCCTGTCTTTCCCGCTGGCCGATGTTCAGGCTGAAGTGGAAAAGCGCCTGAAGGTGCGCGCCCGTACCGCCAAGGCACCGGGTTTCCGTCCGGGTAAAGTGCCGATGAAGATGGTTGCCGCCCAGTTCGGCTACCAGGTCGAAACCGAAGTCCTGAACGACAAGGTCGGCCGCGCATTCAACGACGCTGCTGTCGAAAACAATCTGCGCGTGGCAGGTTTCCCCCGCATCGAACCCAAGACCAGCGAAGAAGCCGGCGAAGGCAAGCTGGCCTTCGACGCCACCTTCGAAGTCTATCCGGAAGTCACCCTGGGCGACCTGTCCGGCGCTGAAGTCGAGAAGACCACCGCGGCCGTCTCCGACGCCGAAATCGACAAGACCATCGACATCCTGCGCAAGCAGCGCGTGCACTACCACGTCAAGGGCGAGCAAGGCGCGCACGGCGACGGCGGTGCCGACCAGTCGGCCCAGAACGGCGACCGCGTGACCGTGGACTTCGTCGGCAAGATCGACGGCGTCGAATTCCAGGGCGGCAAGGCCGATGCCTTCCCGTTCGTGCTGGGCGAAGGCCGCATGCTGCCGGAATTCGAAGCAGCCACCATCGGCCTGAAGGTCGGCGAGTCGAAGTCCTTCCCGCTGGCTTTCCCCGAGGACTATCACGGCAAGGACGTGGCCGGCAAGACCGCTGAATTCACCATCACCGTCAAGAAGATCGAATGGGCCCACATGCCTGAAGTCGATGCAGTCTTCGCTCAATCCCTGGGCATCGAAGACGGCGATCTGACCAAGATGCGCGAAGACATCAAGAAGAACCTGGAGCGTGAAGTCACCGCCCGCACCAAGGCCAAGACCAAGGACAGCGTCATGAACGCCCTGATCAAGGCGTCGGAACTGGAAGTGCCCAAGGCCCTGATCGATCAGGACGTCGAGCGCCTGTCCGAAATGGCCCGTCAGGACATGGCCCAGCGCGGCATGGACCCGAAGGTCATGCAACTGCCCAAGGAACTGTTCACCGCCCAGGCCGAGCGCCGCGTGCGCCTGGGCCTGATCCTGGCTGAAGTGGTCAAGCAGAACAAGCTGGAAGCCACCGAAGAGCAGGTCAAGGCCCAGATCGAAGACTTCGCCCAAAGCTACGAAGATCCGCAACAAGTGCTGAAGTACTACTTCTCCGACCGTCGCCGTCTGGCCGAAGTCGAAGCTCTTGTTTTGGAAGAAAACGTCGTCAACTACGTTCTCGGCAAGGCCAAGGTCTCGGAAAAGCCGGTTTCGTTCGACGAACTGATGGGTAATCAGGCGCAAGCGTAATCCGGTTTTCTCTAGTAGTATCAGAAAACTCTTACGCTTAAGGATGCATACATGACAGGTCTGATGAAGCAATCTGCACTGGATACCCAAATGCTCGGCATGGTGCCGATGGTGATCGAACAGAGTGGCCGTGGCGAACGCGCTTACGACATCTATTCGCGCCTGCTGAAGGAACGCATCATTTTCCTGGTCGGACCGGTCAATGATGCGATGGCCAACCTGATCGTGGCCCAGCTGCTGTTCCTGGAAAGCGAAAACCCGGACAAGGACATTTCCCTGTACATCAACTCGCCTGGCGGTTCGGTTTCGGCCGGCATGGCGATCTTCGACACGATGCAGTTCATCAAGCCGCAAGTGTCGACGCTGTGCACGGGTCTGGCTGCCTCCATGGGCGCTTTCCTGCTGGCTGCTGGTGCCAAGGGCAAGCGTTTCTCGCTGCCGAACTCGCGCATCATGATTCACCAGCCTCTGGGCGGCGCCCAGGGCCAGGCATCGGATATCGAGATCCAGGCACGTGAAATCCTGTACCTGCGTGAACGTCTGAACACCATCCTCGCTGAGAAGACCGGCCGTAGCGTCGAGCAGATCAGCAAGGACACCGATCGCGACAATTTCATGTCGGCCGAGGCCGCCGCGGAATACGGTCTGATCGACCAGGTGCTGACCCAGCGCGCTTGAGTTTGCGTCATCGCATTGGCGACGATCCAACGCGAAAAATGCCCGAACGTAATGCTGTTCGGGCATTTTTTTTGGCCAAATTTTGACGGAATTGGCACAGAGCGGCTTTTCGGGTTCTATTTGCTTGATAAATGGCACCTGGGCTGACATATAACGGTCATACGGCAGTCCTGTGAAGCAATTTGGGACAGCAAAAATGACCAAGCCGTGACGAATCCGGATTTCGCGGGTATGATCGGGTCGTAACTTTTACTCTAGTAGCTCTATGTCCGAGAAAAAATCTTCCAGCGGCGAAAAACTGCTTTATTGCTCCTTCTGCGGCAAAAGCCAGCATGAAGTGAAGAAGCTCATCGCCGGTCCTTCGGTCTTCATCTGCGACGAATGCATCGACCTGTGCAACGACATCATCCGTGATGAAGCCGCCAGCGTGGAAAGCGTCACCGGCACCAAGTCGGATCTGCCAACCCCGCAGGAAATCACCGACCTGCTGGATCAGTACGTGATCGGACAGGCTACCGCCAAGCGCATCCTGTCGGTGGCGGTCTACAACCACTACAAGCGCCTGAAGCACCTCGGCAAGAAGGATGACGTCGAACTGGCCAAGAGCAACATCCTGCTGGTGGGCCCGACCGGCTCCGGCAAGACCTTGCTGGCACAGACCTTGGCACGCATGCTCAACGTCCCGTTCGTGATCGCGGATGCGACCACCCTGACCGAAGCCGGCTATGTTGGCGAGGACGTCGAGAACATCATCCAGAAGCTGCTGCAGAACTGCAATTACGAAGTCGAGAAAGCCCAGAAGGGCATCGTCTACATCGATGAGATCGACAAGATTTCCCGCAAGTCGGATAACCCGTCCATCACCCGCGACGTGTCCGGCGAAGGTGTGCAGCAAGCCCTGCTGAAGCTGATCGAAGGCACCATGGCATCGGTGCCGCCGCAAGGTGGCCGCAAGCATCCGAACCAGGACTTCGTGCAGATCGACACGACCAACATCATGTTCATCTGCGGCGGCGCCTTCGATGGCCTGGCCAAGATCATTTCCGACCGTTCCGAAAAGAGCGGCATCGGTTTCTCGGCCAGCGTGAAGAGCCAGACCCAGAAGAGCAATTCGGAAGTGCTGTTGAATGCCGAGCCGGAAGACCTGGTCAAGTTCGGCCTGATACCGGAACTGGTGGGCCGTCTGCCGGTGATCGCGACCTTGAACGAGCTGGATGAAGAAGCCCTGATCCAGATCCTGATCGAGCCCAAGAACGCGCTCATCAAGCAGTACGCCAAGCTGTTGCAGATGGAAGGCGCAGAGCTGGAAATCCGTCCGGCGGCCATGCACGCCATCGCCAAGAAGGCCCTGGCGCGCAAGACCGGTGCACGCGGCCTGCGGTCCATCCTGGAGCACGCCCTGCTGGACGTGATGTATGAACTTCCGAGCGAGCAGAACGTTGCCAAGGTGGTGGTCGACGAGAACACCATCACCAATGGTGCCAAGCCGCTGTTGATCTATCACGACCAACCCAAGGTCTCGGGCGGCTGATTGCCCGGCAAGTGAAGTAAAGAGCAGTAAAAGGAAGGCCCCCAAGTGGGGCCTTCCGGAAGCAAGAAGCCACCACGAAGTCCGGTCACCGCAAACACGGTAAAATAAACCGGCGCACATAACTGGCTTCCATCGAAAAGCCACCCGGAGCTAGCTTCGCGTGTGGCTTTTTTATTTTGTTGCGATCATGACAACGCGCAGCTGGTGAATATTTCTTCCACCGGACTTGTGTTTTGGTCACTCGTGCCAACATCATTCACAGTACTTATTGATAAGGCCCGCCATGACGACTCCTATACTCACAGAACAATCGCAATTGCCGCTGTTGCCCTTACGGGATGTGGTTGTCTTCCCGCATATGGTGATTCCGCTCTTCGTCGGCCGCCCGAAGTCGATCAAGGCGCTGGAAGCGGCCATGGAGCAGGGCAAGAGCATCATGCTGGCAGCCCAGAAGGCCGCCGCCAAGGATGAGCCTTCGGCCGAAGACATTTATGAAATCGGCTGCGTGGCCAATATCTTGCAGATGCTGAAGCTGCCTGACGGTACCGTGAAGGTGCTGGTTGAAGGCGCACAGCGTGCCCGCATCCATCACATCAGCGAACTGGAAACCCACTTCGTCGCCGACCTGACCCCGGTCGAATCCGAGCAGGGCGACGAGGCCGAAGTCGAAGCCATGCGCCGTACCATCGTGCAGCAGTTCGACCAGTACGTGAAGCTGAACAAGAAGATCCCCCCCGAGATCCTGACCTCGCTGGCCGGAATCGATGACGCTGGCCGCCTGGCCGACACCATCGCCGCGCATCTGCCGCTGAAGCTGGAGCAGAAGCAGGTGATCCTGGAGATCTTCAACGTCACCAAGCGCTACGAGCATCTGCTGGGGCAGCTGGAAGGCGAACTGGACATCCTGCAGGTGGAAAAGCGCATCCGTGGGCGCGTCAAGCGCCAGATGGAAAAGTCGCAGCGCGAGTACTACCTGAACGAACAGGTCAAGGCCATCCAGAAGGAACTGGGCGAAGGCGAAGACGGTGCCGATCTGGAAGAGCTGGAAAAGAAGATCGCCGCTGCCAAGATGCCCAAGGAAGCTCTGGAAAAGGCGCAATCCGAGCTGAAGAAGCTCAAGCTCATGTCGCCCATGTCGGCCGAAGCGACCGTGGTGCGCAACTACATTGACACGCTGGTGGCCTTGCCGTGGAAGAAGAAGTCCAAGGTCAACAACGACCTGACCAATGCCGAGAAGGTGCTGGAAGGCGATCACTATGGCCTGGAGAAGGTCAAGGAACGCATCCTGGAATACCTCGCCGTGCAACAGCGCGTGGACAAGCTGAAGGCACCGATCCTGTGCTTCGTCGGCCCCCCGGGCGTGGGCAAGACCTCGCTGGGCCAATCCATCGCCCGCGCAACGAACCGCAAGTTCGTGCGCATGGCCCTGGGTGGTGTGCGTGATGAAGCCGAGATCCGTGGCCACCGCCGCACCTACATCGGTTCCATGCCGGGCAAGATCCTGCAGAGCCTGTCCAAGGTCGGCGTGCGCAACCCGCTGTTCCTGCTCGATGAAATCGACAAGCTGGGGATGGATTTCCGTGGCGATCCTTCGTCGGCCCTGCTGGAAGTGCTGGATCCGGAGCAGAACCACACCTTCTCCGACCACTACATCGAAGTCGATTTCGACTTGTCGGACGTGATGTTCGTGGCGACGTCGAATTCCTTCAACATCCCGCCGGCGCTGCTGGACCGGATGGAAGTGATCCGCCTGTCGGGTTACACCGAGGACGAGAAGACCAGCATTGCGCAGCGTTACCTGCTGCCCAAGCAGATCAAGAACAACGGCCTGAAGGAAGGCGAGATCAGCGTGGCTGAATCAGCCATCCGTGACATCATTCGCTACTACACCCGTGAAGCCGGTGTGCGTTCGCTGGAACGCGAAGTCTCGAAGATCTGCCGCAAGGTGGTCAAGCTGCTGCTGCTGAAGAAGCAGGAGAAGAAGGTCACCGTCACCTCGCGCAATCTGGACAAGTTCCTGG
Organism: Herbaspirillum sp. 1130; assembly: GCF_017833835.1. Classification (NCBI taxonomy): domain Bacteria; kingdom Pseudomonadati; phylum Pseudomonadota; class Betaproteobacteria; order Burkholderiales; family Oxalobacteraceae; genus Herbaspirillum; species Herbaspirillum sp. 1130. The sequence goes on along the minus strand of NZ_JAFICQ010000001.1, from coordinate 1,040,472 downwards.
GCGTGCGTCGTTATGACTTCGGCATGGCCGAGAAGGAAAACCAGATCGGCCAGGTGGTCGGCCTGGCCTGGACCGAAGTCGGCGGCGACCTGCTGACCATCGAAGCGGTGAACATGCCCGGCAAGGGCCAGATTATCCGCACCGGTACTCTGGGCGACGTGATGAAGGAATCGATCGAGGCAGCACGTACCGTGGTTCGCAGCCGTGCCCGCAAGCTGGGCATCAAGAATGAGGTGTTCGAGAAGAGCGACATTCACATCCACGTGCCGGAAGGTGCGACGCCCAAGGATGGTCCGTCGGCCGGTATTGCGATGACCACGGCGCTGGTGTCCATCTTCAGCGGCATTCCGGTGCGTGCTGATGTGGCGATGACCGGTGAAATCACGCTGCGCGGCGAGGTGCTGCCCATCGGCGGTCTGAAGGAAAAGCTGCTGGCGGCGCATCGCGGTGGCATCAAGACCGTGTTGATTCCTGAGCAGAATGTGAAGGATCTGGCCGAGATCCCGGACAACGTCAAGAACAAGCTGGAGATCATCCCGGTGCGCTGGATCGACAAGGTCCTGGAAGTGGCGCTGGAGCGCCAGCCGGTCCCGCTGACCGAAGATGAAGCCATCGTCGAAGCGGCCGTCAAGCCGAAGGAAGGTGCGACGGACCCGGTTGTGAAGCATTGATCCTGCGGGAGTCCTCCGCTTTGAAAGGCGCCTCAGTTGAGGCGCCTTTTTTATGTACCCAAAGGCTTCATGTATCGGCCTGCGGGAATGTGCGTGAAAATCTCACTGAAAATCGCGTCAAGCCTGCGCCTTGGCTTGACAGCGCTGCAGATGGGCTTGTTTAATAGCCGCTGCGGAAAATTTCCGTCAGGCAAGCGATGGTGAGGAGGGCTCTGTCGCGCTGTGTTGGAGCCGAAGCACCGTCGTTTGAAATCAAACAAACCAGAAACTTGTTCGAGGGGCGTAAGTGAATAAAGGCGAACTGATTGAGCACATTGCCGGCGAGGCAGACATCTCCAAGGCAGCAGCAGGACGAGCAGTAGACGCATTCATTGGTGCTGTGAAGACCACGCTGAAGAAGAATGGCACGGTTACCCTGGTGGGTTTCGGCACTTTTGCGGTGGGCAAGCGTGCGGCGCGTACGGGCCGCAATCCTCAGACGGGCGCTGCCCTGAAAATCAAGGCATCCAAGGTTCCTAAATTTAAAGCTGGCAAAGCTTTAAAAGATGCTATAAAATAATGTTCTTTCGTTGCTGAGGTAACAAAGCAACGAGACTGACAAGTTTGCCGGGGCGCTTAGCTCAGTTGGTAGAGCGGAGCCCTTACAAGGCTTAGGTCGGGAGTTCGAGCCTCTCAGCGCCCACCAGCATCTTGCAGTCAGCACCAGTTTAGGAGCGGTAGTTCAGTTGGTTAGAATACCGGCCTGTCACGCCGGGGGTCGCGGGTTCGAGCCCCGTCCGCTCCGCCAAATAAAACGCCTCGTTCGCAAGAACGGGGCGTTTTTGTTTTTGCGCAGCAAAAACATGCGGAGCGGAGGGAGCCGCCTGCGCGGCTCCCGGCGGGGCGAGAAGGGAATCGCTTGCAAGCGATTCCGCGGCCTGCGCTTGTGTAGGAGAGCCCCGTCCGCTCCGCCAAATAAAACGCCTCGTTCGCAAGAACGGGGCGTTTTTGTTTTTGCGCAGCGAAAAGCTTCACTCCACTCATCATTTCTCACCCACTGGCTTTATTTCCCTCTCCTGACAAAATTACGCGACAGGAGTCAAATAAATGTGATTTTCAAGTACTTTTCCGCGCGGAAATGTTTACACTGAACCGGAATTTGCAATTTCTCAAAAAACAGGAGACCGGCATAGCCCGGGGCAAACAATGTTTTTGAGGGAACCCGGCCCCTGCAAGCAGGCCGAGGAAGAAGGGCACAAGCCGCTCCCCAAAGATGTGAAGAGAACCCAAGAGACGCATTGCGGATTCGCAAAGTGGTGCAGTGTCATGGGCACGCAGGGCAATCAGCGACGACTCGGGACAAAGTCGTCCAGCCAGGGCCTGCACGTGGGCATCAAATGGGACAAACAAGGGGGTAGCGATGAAGCTCGCCAATTTCAACATTGGCGTCCGCCTGGGCGGCGCTTTTGCAGTAGTCTTGCTGCTGATCATGGTGACGGCCATGGTCGGTGTCAGGAACCAGTCTTCCAACAACGCTGAAATCAACAGCATCGTCAACGAGAAGTACCAGCTCATCGCCTTGAGCAACCAGATCAAGAACAATGGCTACAAGGCCAATGCGGTGCTGTCCAACATCCTGCTGGCGACCACGCCCGAGGCTTCGGCGAAGTACATGGGTGAATACGACGGCCTGCGAAAGGCCAACACCGAGGCCTACAAGCAGCTCGAAGGCATGCTCGATTCCGACAAGACCAAAGCGCTCTACGCCGAGCAGACTACCGCCCGCTCGGCCTACGGCGTGGCCGTGCGCAAGTTCTTCGAATTGATGAAGACCGGCGAACGCGCCGAGGCGACCACGCTCTTCCAGGGCGATCTGGCGCGCCTGCAGACGGAGTACTTCGTCATGGTCGACAAGATGGTCAATTCGCTGGCCCAGGAAATGGTCGAAGATTCCCGCCAGGTCGCCGAGGACGGCCACCTGGCCGTGATCCAGATGATCGTGCTGGCCGCCGTGGCCGTGGTACTGGCGTCGGTGATTGGCGTGCTCATCACGCGCTCCATCACCGCCCCCGTGCGCCACGCCGTGGTGCTGGCCGAAGCGGTGGCCCAGGGCGACCTGTCCTATCGCCTCAACGCTGCCGGCAAGGACGAGATCAGCCGCCTGCTGCAGGCGCTGCAGCACATGAGCGATAACCTGCACGATACCGTCTCCAACGTGCGCAATGGCACCTCCGCCATCGACATGGCCGCGCGCGAACTGGCGCAAGGCAACCTGAGCCTGTCGGATCGCACCGAACAGCAGGCCAGCTCGCTGGAAGAAACCGCTTCCGCCATGGAGCAGCTGACCTCGGCCGTGCGCCAGAATGCCGACAATGCTCGCCAGGCCAGCGAACTGGCAGTCTCCGCCTCGGATGTCGCGGTACGCGGTGGTGCCTCGGTGGAGCAGGTGGTCAACATCATGACCGCCATCAGCACCTCCTCCGGCAAGATCGCCGACATCATCACGGTCATCGATGGCATCGCCTTCCAGACCAACCTGCTGGCGCTGAACGCGGCCGTGGAAGCGGCCCGCGCCGGCGAGCACGGACGTGGCTTTGCGGTGGTGGCCAGCGAAGTGCGCGGCCTGGCTCAGCGCAGTGCCGTGGCCGCCAAGGAAATCAAGTCGCTCATCGAAGGCTCGGTCGGTCATGTGAAGGCCGGCAGCAGCATCGTCGAGCAGACCGTCGCCACCATCGATGAAGTCATCGCCAGCATCAAGCACGCCACCGACCTCATCACCGATATCAGCGCCTCCAGCAAGGAGCAAAGCGAGGGCATCGAGCAGATCAACCAGGCCATCAGCCAGATGGACCAGATGACCCAGGAAAACTCGGCCCTGGTGGAACAGAATGCGGCCGCTTCCCAGGCACTGCAATCCCAGGCCGAGCAGCTGTCGGCGCTGATGGGCCGCTTCCGGCTCAGCGAGTTGCTGGCCAACGGCCAGGCTGGCGGCCATGCCGCTTCCCCGCGCAAAGGTCCGCGCGAAAAGGTCATCCAGCCCGAGCTGTCGCTGATCCAGGGCTGATGCTTCACCCGGGCGGCGTGCCTGCCGCCTGAACCGGTATCTGCGAGGAGACCGCGCCCGCTTCGTCACGCCGGGCGCGACAACAACAAAGTGTCCCCCTGCACGCTGCTGCCGCACCCGGCCTGAAAAGGCCTGGCAGCCGGCTGGCAGGAGCGGACACGTCCGTTGCGTGCGTCGCCGCTGCTCAGGGCGCTGCACGCAGTCCGCCCCCGACCCAGCCCCGAAAGGTTAGCCATGACGCTCCACCATTCCCCCGCCGGCAGCACCGAGCAGACGTCCGATGCGCGCCAGGCCCTGGCCCACGCCCGCATACAATCCTTCATCGAGGCCTATCGCCATGAGGGCTACCGGATCGCTGACATCGATCCTCTGGGCACGCTCTCGGTGCCCGAGATCCCTGCCTTGCTGCCCCAACACCACGATCTGAAGGATGAGGACCTGGCGCTGGGCCAGCACCGCTTTCTGGAGGGGCTCGGCCTCACCAATGTGAAGGAATTGACGCATTTTCTGAGTCGGCTGTATTGCGGCCCGCTCGGCCTCGATGCCAGTGGCGTACGTGATGAGTCCCGCCGCCAGTGGCTGTTTGCACGCCTGGCCGCGCGCGACCCGGGGGCCGATCCTGCAACTGCCGAGCGCGCCGCCATCCTGGCCCGGCTGGCTGCCGCCGAACAGTGGGAGCACTACCTGCAGCAAGATTATCCGCACGCCAAGCGCTTTTCGCTGGAAGGCTGCGAAGCGCTGCTGGTACTGATGGATGCGCTGGCCGAGCGCAGCAGTTTCTATCAGCTGGAGCAATTGTTCCTGGCCATGCCGCATCGCGGCCGTCTCAACCTGCTGGTGAACCTGATGCAGATGCCGGCGGCCGATATCGTGGCGTATTTCGACGCGACGAGCACGACCGCAGCAGCAGCCGGCGCAGTGGATCTGCCTTACCATCTGGGGGCCGAGACCGTGCGCACCACCGCCCATGGTCAGCTGGGCCTGTTCATGGCGCACAATCCCTCCCATCTGGAAAGCGCCTATCCGGTGCTGCTGGGCATGGTGCGCGGCTACCGCAGTGCGCATCCGCAATCACCCATGCCGGCCTCGGTGGTGATCCATGGCGATGCTGCCTTCTGCGGCCAGGGCGTGGTGATGGAGTCGCTCAAGCTGTCCCTGCATCCGGGTTACAGCGTGGGCGGCACGGTCCACGTGATCGTCAACAACCAGATCGGCTTCACCACGCCCAATCCGCTTGATCCCCTCAATCATGGCTACTGCACCGACATCGCCCGCATCGTCGGCGCGCCAGTGCTGCACGTCAACGCCGACCAGCCGGAGGCGGTACTGCGTGCCGCGCGGATCGCTTTCGACTATCGCATGCAGTTTGGCGCCGATGTGGTGATCGATCTGGTCGGCTATCGTCGCTGGGGGCATGCGGAACAGGATACGGCGACCGTGACCCAGCCCCTGCTGCACGGTTTCATCGACAAGCATCCGCCGGTCACGCAGCTCTATGCCCAGGCCGGGTGGCCCGGTTCGGACGACGGCGCGACGCTGCTGGCGGTGAGCAGCCAGCAAGTGCTCGCAAGCTTCCGCAACAGTCGTCCATCCGCCCCGGCGGCGCAACGGAGGGCACCCGCCTTGGCCGTCAAGCCCGACGCGCCGGACCTGCTGCGCCTGCGCCAGTTCGTGGAACGCATGACGCGCTTGCCGGAAGGCTTTGCTGCACATCCTGCAGTCACGCGACTGATTGCGCAGTGGCAGGACAGCGTCAGCGCCAGCGATCACGCGTGCAGCTGGAATTTCGCCGAAAACATGGCCTATGCCTCCTTGCTGTGGGAAGGGCAGGGGCTGCGCATTTCCGGTATGGATGTGCAACGTGGCACCTTCATGCAGCGCCACGCCGTCTGGCATGCGATCGACGCGGCGCAAGGCGTGCAGCAGGCCTTCTGGCCCCTGCGCCAGGTGGCTGCGCCCGGTACGGCGCTGGAGGTGGTCAATTCACCGCTGAGTGAAGAGGCAGTGGTTGGCTTCGAATATGGATTCAGCGTACAGGCGGGGCCCGGTACGATGGTCATCTGGGAGGCCCAGTTCGGCGACTTCGTCAACGGTGCCCAGATCATGATCGACCAGTTCATCGCCTCCGGTCGCGGCAAATGGGGCTACCCCTCCGCGCTGACCGTGTTGCTGCCGCACGGCTATGAAGGCGTGGGGCCGGAGCACTCGACCGGCTACCTCAGCCGCATGCTGCTGCTGTGCGCGCAGGAGAACATGCGCGTGGCGTATCCGTCCAGTTCGGCGCAGTGGTTCCACCTGCTGCGTCAGCAGGCACTGCAGGGCGACCGTCCGCTGGTGGTCTTCACGCCCAAATCGATGCTGCATGGCGAAGTGCGTTCGCAGTCGCCCTTGTCGGCCCTGTTGCAAGGGGACTTCCAACCCCTGGTGGAGGATGCCGATGCGCCGCCGCCCGCACAGGTGCAGCGGGTGGTCTTGTGCAGTGGCAAGGTCTGCTACGACCTGGCCGACGGCCGCCGCAAGGCGGGCGACACGCGCACTGTCCTGCTGACCGTGGAGCAGTTGCATCCCTTCCCCGAAGACAGGCTGGGTGCTGTCTTGCGCAGCTATCCGCAGCTGGAGGAAGTGATCTGGGTACAGGAGGAAGAGAGCAAGCAGGGGGCCTGGCTGTGCGTGCGGGATGCCATCGAAGCGGCCTTGCCGTTGCAGGTGCGTCTGCGAGCCGTAACACGGCCGGATACCGATGCCGGTCCGACGGCGTCCAAGGCCCGCCACTATGCCCAGCAGGCGGCGCTGGTGCAGTCCGTATTCCCGGCATGAACGCATCAGGCCGACGCGCCAAACCACGACTTGGCGGATGAAAAAAAACGGTGTACTTCATCATGAAGTACACCGCCCACCCCCTCCGGTTTCCCCGGTATGCATCGCAGCTGATGTTGTAGTCCGCGTCTTGCAGGATCGTCAAGCTGCAGCGCAATGCTTGCAGTGCAATCCTTGTGTCAAAAGCGCGTCAGGCCATCCTGTCAGCCTTCCATCCTTGAATACTTCCGTAGTTCAGTAGGTCAGCGTCACGGTCACGGTATCCGAGTAGGAACCTGCCAGCGGCGTCTGGGCCGCCGGGATCTGGCCGTAGACGGTCAGGGTCTGGGTCAGGCCGGAACCGGTGCCGGTCAGGGTATCGGTGCCGATGGTCGAACCCCAGTTGTTGCTGCGGGCCGAATCGCGGTACAGCGCATAGTTCAGGGTGCCGCCGCCGGCTGCGCTCATCTTGCGGTTGCTCACGCTGGCACCGGTGCCGGTACCGGCGTCCAGACCAACGTTGTAGGCCGTGCCGTTGGTGCACAGCACGGTGATGGTGCCGGACTGGTTGACCACGCTCTGGGTGTAGGCGCCAAAGGCGATGGCCGAACCGACCACGGTGCAGGCGGCGACCACCGAGGCGCTGATGGTCAGCGTGCCACTGGCAGTGGCGGCGAAGGAAGCCGGTGCGCTGGAAGCCAGCACGACAGCAGCGATGGAAGCAGCGACGATGCGATTTTTCTTGATGAAGAACATTTTGTTTCTCCTGGTCTGGCTGCCCCGTCCTCGCCCCTTGCAAGAACTTCCCTGTGCAGCGTTGGTATGGAGATACTTTAATTTCCGCAGCCCGTATCAGGCATCCGGCTATTCCCTATCACCCTGTCAATTTTCGTCAGGGAAAACCTGAATCGCAACGAGAACGTTTATCAAGCTCATCAGCAGTTCTCCAGCCACTTTGCCGGATCCGCTCAGTAGGTGATGAGCACCGTCAGCGTATCCAGATAGCTGCCAGCCTTGACGTTCTGGCTGCCCGGTATGCGTCCGTAGACGGTGTAGGTCCTGCTCACCGGCGTGAGGACCTGAAGCAGGTAGCCGTCGCTGATGAAACTGGTGCTGGAGGAACCATCGCCCCACACGGAGGTGTGCGCGGCGTCGCGATATGCCTGGTAGTTGAGGCTGTTGGCACCGCTGAGCATCTTGCGCTGGGCATAGGCACCGCTGCTGCCGGCACTGAGCTTGACGGTATAGGCGATCAGCAGCGAGGCGGTTGCCTGGCAGGTGACGGTGATGTTGCCGGTGTTGTCGAGGCTGCTGCTGGACTGCGGATCGTAGAGGCCGAAGGACACCGGGTTGGACGCCGCCGAGCAGAGTTGCTGGGCCTGCGCCGGACCAGCGGCCAATGCGATGAGCAGCGCCAGCGCAGCCAGGGACACGGAATGGATAGTGTTCTTCATGTGCTCTCCACGATGCAGGCCGCCCTTCAACGGCAGGTCACGATTTCATTGCTCATGCCACCTTCGCTGCGTGCCGGCGGCGTCAGCATGGCCTGGCAGCGGGCTCCGGACGGCAGCAGTACGTCCAGCGTGTTGACCGGCCCCAGTTCCTGCAGATAGCTCACGCCGTCATAGCCGACCGGTGCCTGCAGGCCGCTCTCGCGCACGCGGATGGAGGAGCCGAGCGGGATGAATTCCCCCGCGGCGTCCTTGAGGATGATGGTTACGTCCGAGGCGCGCCGGGCGTTGAAATGCACCACCACACCGGAGCGGTCGCGCGGCTTCACGTATTGGTCCGACTGGTCCAGTTGCAGGGTCAGCGGCAGGTCCAGCACGTCCACCGAGATCTTGTTGACGTCATAGGCGCGCAGGTCGGTCAGCAGCAACTGGCCGTTGTCGTCGGTGCGGCCGGCGTAGCGATTTTCGTTGTAGATGCCGACATTCTTGACCCCGCTGGCATTGACCACCGCGAAGCTGTCCTCGATCCAGTCGGTGGCGAAGGCGCTGCCATCCATGAAGGCCAGCGCACCGCGCGCACCCAGGCGCTGGCTGGTGGCACCGTTCGATTGCGAGGCTGCCGCGCTGACGCTGCCGTAGCGGCTCTTGTAGTTGAGCTGGCCGATGCGCTGCCGATAGCTGCCCTCGGTATCCTGCAATTGCCAGCCGAGATCGCCGATGGCCACCGTCGAGCGGCTGGCTTGCAGCGTGCTGGTGCGCTGGCCGTTGTTGTTGCTCACGCTGGCCCCGGCCACGTCGCGGCCGCCGAAGGGGATGATCAGCCCGATGGTGGCACCGTAGCCGCTGCTGCGAAAGTCGCGATAGGCCGTGAGATAGAAATTGGACGTGTTGCCGACCGATTTGAACCAGGTCACCGTCACGGTCTCGCTGTCTGCCAGATTGCTGGTGCCGAGGTCGGTGAACAGCAGCGGACTCTTGCTGCGTGCATAGGCCATGCTCAGCGAGCCGTATTCACGCAGGTTCAGGCCCAGCGTCGCCAGCGTGGCGCTGCGCGAGACCGGGGCCCCCTGCAGCGCACCGATATCCTGATAGCCCCGCGTGGATTGCGTGCGCGACAGCGACAGGCTGACCGGATCGGCATTGCGCTCGATGGCCAGCGAGACTTGCTGGCCGGAATTGCCCTCGCTGCTGCTGGCCGCCAGCGAGCTGGCCAACACCGCGCGATTGCCCAGGTTGAAGACCGCGCCGCCGCCGGCCAGCTTGAGACTGCGCATGGCTTCGGCATGCCCTTCCAGGGTGAGCCAGTCGCTCATCCCATGGCGTGCCGTGCCGGAGAGAGCGAACTGTCCATAGTCATTGCTGCGCAGACCGTAATTGCGCCGCACCCAGCCGCCTTCGGCCGAATAGGACGACAGTCCCGGTTTCAGCAGCCGGTCGGTGGCGTAGAAGTTGATGGTGCGGAAGGTCTGCCGCCCCAGTTCGTCAGTCACCGCCACGGCGATCTGGCCGGCTCCGCTGGCGATGGGCGGCTGGCGGATCTCGAAGGGACCGGGCGGCACCGGCTGCGAGAGCTGGCGCACGCCGTTGACGAACAGGTCGACGGTCGAAGGGACTACCGTTTCGCCGCCCAGCGACGGCGTGGGAAAACGCACCAGGTCCGGCCGCAGGTTGAAATCCGATGCGTACTGGAAACCGCCCAGACGCACCGAGCGGCTCCAGGCCAGGCTGCTGTTGATGACATCGCCCAGGCGATAGCGGGTGAGCGTGGCCGGGTCCGAATAGGTGTAGGTCGATTCCAGCCGGGCCGACACCCCGCCGCTATTGCCGGTATAGCCCAGCCCGGTAGAGCTGAACACGCTGCTGCCGGAGAACCAGCGCGCATCGAACAGTCCGCCCAGCGCGTGCTGGTTCTGGCTGCTGGACGCCAGCAGGTCGTAGTTCAGCACCAGCCCCTGTCCGCCGGGTGACAGGGGGACCTTGCTGGCGATGCTGGCGGCGTCGATGTCAGTGGTGTTCATGAAACGGGCCGGGACCATCAGGTTGATCTTGGCACCGGCCTCGTCGAGGTCGACTGCCGTCGTGAGGGCGCGCAGGGCGATCAGCTCCTCATCCGCGCCATCGACGCGCAGCTTGAGGCTGCGCAGTTCCGATGCCGTGGCATACAGTGCCTGCTGGCGGCGCGTGAACTGCGCTACCAGGCTGGTGTTGCGTCCGTTGATGGAAACCTCCAGCAACAGGATCTCGTCACCCGGCTCGGCAGCCCGCGCCAGCGCCACCATGGCCAGGCACCCGGCCAGGAGGAGGGAAGCAAACCAGCGTGCCGTGCGAATCAAGGTGCCACGGTGAGTTCGGCATCAATCGGCCCGGCATCGCTGTTGGCAGTCAGCTTGACTCGGCTGCCCACGGCAAGCGGGGTGTCGCTCTCGATCAGGTATTGCCGGGTGATGCCGGCCAGGGTGTAGGGATTGCCCCCGCCCGGCGCGCTCAGTTTCTTGCCATTGGGCAGCGTCAGCGCCAGGTCCAGCAGGCGTGCGCGGCGGTTGCCGCTGTTTTCGACCAGCAGGCGCAAGGGCTTGCCGGCGCGCAGCTGATACTCCAGCTGGGCCTTGGGCGCGGTGGACGGTGCGATGAACACCGGCATGGAAATGCGGAATTTGAAATTGATGGTGGCTCCCTCGGTGGCGGCGGGGATTTCATCGATCAGCAGGCGATAGGCGATCTCGGTCGGCGCGGCAGGCTGTTTGGCCACCACCCGGATCACTTGCGAGGCACCGGGGGCCAGATTGAATACGGGGGGACTGAGGATCAGGTTCTGCGTGGGTTGCAGCTCATCCTTGCTGTCGGCCTGCTGCCAGTCATAGGCGCGCAGTTGCAGGGAGACATTGTGATTGTCGTTGTTGACGATCTTGATCACGCCGGCCGTGCGCGAGGACGACAGCTCCAGCACCACCGGAGCGATCTCGAAATTGGACGCGTGGGCCGCCTGCCATCCCCCCGCACTTGCCAGGCAAGCCAGCGCCATTACGCGCACCAGCTGCCCCCCTATGGATGCTGATCTCGTCACGCTGCGACATCTCCACTCTGGTTGTCAGATCGTTGTCAGTTTTTTGCTAGATTAAAACGGAACTGGTCAAAAAGTGTGAAGAAAGTTGCAAGCCAGCCACAGAATGTGATCAACAATCAACAAAAAATTTGCTCATCAGTAACTTGGTGGCGCCAGCGACAGCGGTGCGGGCAAGAAAAATGGCGCGTCTCCGTGAGGAGTCCGCGCCATTGTGTTGGCCTGCCGGCGCTGCGCCGGCGTTCTCCGAATCAATAGGACAGGGTGATGGCCACCACGTCGCTGTAGCTGCCCGCACGGGCGGTCTGGCCACCCGGGATGTAGCCGTAGACCGGGATGTTCTGGTTGCTGCCGTTGCCCACCCCGGCCACTGTATCGCTGCCAGTGCTGTTGCCCCAGGAACGGGTGCGCGCAGCATCCTGATACAGGCCGTAGTTGAGGGTATTGAGGCCATCGGCAGTGCTCAGCTTGCGCGTGGCGACGTTGGCACCGCTGCCGGTGCCGGCATCCAGGCTCACGGTGTAGCTGGTGCCGTTGGAACAAGCCACGCCGATCTGCGCATTCTGCTGCAGGGCGCTGGCTGCATAGCTGCCGAAGGGCAGGGCGGCGCTCTGGACCGCGCATTGTGAGGGGACGATGGCTGAAATTTCCAGGTTGCCGGTGGAGGAAACAGCCAGTGCATCCAGATTGATGCAACTCAGGAGGCCGGCAGCCAGAAGCAGGGAATGTGAATTTTTCATCGAAATACGCGCCGGCAGAGCTCGGGCCCAAGCCCGGAAAAAACGGGTAAATATCGGAATCTATTATAGAATTAATTCGAATAAACAATAGGAAAATGCCGGATAGCTGGGCTTGATGCGCATCGCATGGCGCATTTGCGCAACAGCGTTTTCCACGAATTTGAAGATGTTGGTTCCATTTGCTGACAGAAAGAAAACAGTTGATATCGGATAGGCCGTATTCCGGTATCGGGACAGGCAGCAAGGAGACACTTCAGCCGCCCCCTCACCACCCTGGCGCAGACAGGTTGGCCGGGCTGCTGCGGGGGGGAATGGCTACGCCGCATCCAGGTGCGTGTGCATGCGCGGTTCCCGGCAACACACAGTATGAATACCCGAGCAGCCTGCTCAAGGCGTGCTGCATTCGGGCAGGTGGTCGGGTAACCGGCTCGCAAGCCGGAAGCGTGACTGGCAGACCAATGAAACGTGAACCATGCCGATAACCAGACAAAGCGGACTGGCCCGCGCCAGCACCGGCATTTTCTTTCTGCTGGCCCTGTTGCTCTCACTGGGCGTGGCAGCTTTTTCGTACCACAGCGTGCGTGACTTCGAGCGGCGTGCCGTCTGGCTGCAGCATAGCTACACGGTGCTCAACAAGCTGGAAGAAGCCAACTCGGCCCTGCGCGACGCAGTCAGCAGTTCGCGCGGCTTTGCGCTTTCGGGTGAGCAGGAATACCGCAACAATTTCGAGACGGGGGTGCGTCATGTCAACGCACTGCTGCAGGATCTGCGCCGCCTGCTGAGCGACAACCCGCGGCAGGCTGTTTTGCTCAGTCAGACCGAAGACCTGGTGATGCAGCGCCTGACGCTGTCGCGCCAGCTGATGGAACTGAGCCAGGAAGAGGGCCGCGCCCGCGTGCTGGAGGGCAAGGAACTGGGTGAGCGCATCCGCACCGGCTTTGAGCAGATGAAGGGCAACGAGAACGCATTGCTGGCCACGCGCGCGCATGACACGGCCATGAGCGCCAATCTGACCATTTTCATGGTCATCAGCGGCAGCCTGCTCAGCATTGCCTTGCTGCTGCTGGTTTATCGCAAGCTGCGCAAGGAAATGTCGCGCCGGGTCGAGGCCCAGCAGCGCGCACAAGCCTATTCGGACGAGATCGAGGATCTCTACAACAACGCGCCCTGCGGCTATCACTCGGTCGACGAGACCGACAAGCGCATCATCAAGATCAACGACACCGAACTGAAATGGCTGGGCTACACGCGCGAACAGGTGGTGGGCCGCATGACCCAGGCCGACCTGCTGGCCCCGGCCAGCGCCACGCGCTACGAGCGCGAGCTGCAACCCCAGTTCTTGCTCAGGCGCGAGATCAGCGGCATCGACCTCAACTTCCGCCGCGCCGATGGCAGCGAATTCACCGCGCTGGTCAATGCCACCGCCATTCCCAGCCGCGACAACAGCAAGCTCATCAGCCGCACCGTGATCTACGACATCTCCGAACGCAAGCGCGCCGAGGAAGAGATCGAGGCCCTCAATGCCGACCTGGAGCGCCAGGCCCAGCACCTGCACAACGTGAACAAGGAGCTGGAGAGTTTTTCCTATTCGGTCTCGCATGACTTGCGCGCGCCGCTGCGTGCCATCTCCGGCTATGCCATGATCCTCGAAGAGGACTACGCCCACGCCATCGACGAGAAGGGGCGCGAGCAGCTGCAGGTGATCCGCCGCAACGTGCGCAAGATGGATGCCCTGATCAACGACCTGCTCAAGCTGGCCAAGTCCACCACCGGTGAACTGACCTTGCAGCGCTTCTCGATGGACGAACTGGTGGCGCAGGTGGTCGCTGGTCTGCAGCAGGAAAACCCGGGCGTGATCTTCGACGTGCCGCGTCTGGAAGGTGCGGTCGCCAATCGCGGGCTGATCGCGCAAGTATGGGAAAACCTGCTGTCCAATGCCGTCAAGTTCAGCAGCAAGAGCGAGCAGCCGCGCGTGTGCGTGACCATGCAGGCCAATGCTGACGAATACGTCTACGGCGTCCATGACAATGGCGTCGGCTTCGACATGCGCTATGCGCACAAGCTGTTCGGTACCTTCCAGCGATTGCATCGTCAGGAGGAATACGCCGGCACCGGCATTGGCCTGGCACTGGTGCAGCGCATCGTGGTGCGCCACACCGGCCGGGTCTGGGCTGAGAGCAAGCCCAGGGAAGGGGCCAGCTTCTACTTCGCGTTGCCGCGCAAGGGCGTGCTGCCCAGCCTGGGCGAAGCGCGCCGATCGTCCGATGAGAACTGAACCGACTCAACCGTGAGCCCGAAGGAGAACAAGGTCCCATGAGCATTCCGCTACGCGTACTGTTCGTCGAAGACATGGAAGAAGATGCCGTGCTGATGGTGCGTGAGCTCAAGCGCGGCGGCTTCGATCCGACCTGGGAACGGGTCGATGACGAACAGGCCCTGCTGGCGGCGCTGCAGGCGCAGCGCTGGGACATCGTCATCTCGGATTACTCGATGCCGATGTTCTCCGGCGTCGAAGCCTTGAAGCTGGTCAAGGCCGACAATGACCAGACGCCCTTCATCATCGTCTCCGGCGTGATCGGCGAGCAGACGGCAGTGGAGGTGATGAAGGCGGGGGCTCAGGATTACTTCCTGAAAAGCGCCATCGCCCGCCTGCCGCACGCGGTTGACCGCGAGCTGCGCGACGCCCAGGCGCGGCGCAAGCAGCGCGCCAGTGCCCAGGCCCTGCGCGAGATGCAGGCGCGCTTCAATGCCTTCATGAATGCCGCCCCCATGCCGACCTGGATCAAGGATGCGCAGCTGCGCTACAGCTACGTCAATCCGGCGCAGTCGGCCTTCTACGGCATGACCCCGCACGACATGGATGGCATGACCGATGCCGAGCTGATGACCACGGGCGGGGCCGAAGCCTCGCGTGAGTACGATCGCAAGGTGCTGGAAGAAAAGTGCGAGCTGCACACCCAGGAAACCGTGTTCGACCACAACCACAATGCACGCATCCTCGACGTGGTGCGTTTCCCGATCAGTGGGGAAGGCAAGGGCGACATGGTGGCCGGCCTGGCCATTGACGTCACCGAGCGCGAACAGTCACGGCGCGAACTGGAACTGGCGATCCAGCGCCAGCAACTGCTCTCCTCGCGCGTGATCGAGGTGCAGGAGCGCGAACGACAGCACCTGGCGCGCGGCTTGCATGACGACGTCGGGCAGTCGCTCACCGCCCTGAAGATCAATCTGGAAACCATCAAGAAGACCGGCTCGCTGGAAGGCCCGTCGCTGCAGAACGGCATCGACATCGTCACCGCCGTGCTGGCCCAGGTACGCAGCCTGTCGCTGGACCTGCGCCCGCCGCAGCTGGACAACCTGGGCCTGATTGCCGCGCTGCGTTCCTACGTGGAGCAGAAGTCCAAGCTGGCCAACGTGAACGGTTGGTTCGAGAGCAGCGGGCATGATGAAGAATTGCACCACGACATCGAGAACACCGCCTTCCGCATCGTGCAGGAAGCCGTCACCAACATCCTGCGCCATGCCAAGTGCCAGAACATCTGGGTCAAGATCGACCGCCAGCAGGACCAGGTGTACCTGAGCATCCGCGATGACGGAAAAGGTTTTGACATCGAGCGTGCCCGCAGCAATGCCATTTCCGGCACCAGTTTCGGCCTGCTCAACATGGAAGAGCGGGCGGTGCTGGTAGGCGGTTCCATGGACATCACTTCGGCGCCCGGCGCAGGGACGGAAATCGTCATGCACCTGCCGGTCGCCCCCATCGTAAGGAGAATGTAAATGCTGACCCGAATCATGCTGGCCGACGACCACGCGCTGGTGCGCAGCGGCATCAAGGCACTGCTGACCGCCATGCCGGGTGTGGAGGTGGTGGGCGAGGCGTCCGACGGTGCCGAAGTCATCGAGATGATCCCGCAGCTGAAACCCGACCTGGTGCTGCTGGACATCGCCATGAAGGGCATGAACGGCCTGGAAGCGCTGCGCCGCCTGCGGGGCGAGTATCCGACCATCCGCTTCCTGATGCTGTCCATGTACGGCAGCGAGGAATACGTCATGCAGGCCTTGAATGCCGGCGCCAACGGCTATCTCTTCAAGGATTCGGCCGCCACCGAGCTGGAAAAAGCCCTGTATGAAGTAAAACATGGGCGCCAGTACCTGGATTCGCACATCTCGCGCGAGGCGCTCGATAACTATATGAAGCGTGTTGCACAAAACGGCACGCCGGTCGAAGTGCTCACCCCGCGCCAGCGCGAAATCCTGCAGTTGATTGCCGAAGGCAACAATACCAAGGAGATCGCCTACCAGCTCAACGTCAGCGCCAAGACCATCGAGACCCACCGGGCGCAGCTGATGGAGCGCCTGGACATCCGCGACGTGCCCGGCCTGGTGCGCTATGCGATTCGTACCGGCATTGCCACGCCGGACAAGTGACAAAAAACCTGAGTGAAGAGATCTTCACATTCAGGAAATTTCTGATTTTTTTTGAAAATGCCTGTGCAATAATCCCCTGACAGTACGGAGATCGGCGTCGGTACTGGTTTCAAGCAGACCGCCGAGGCTGGAACCAGGCCGCAGGGCAGTGGCAGCAGTGAAATGCACTGCCCGCAGCTGCGTCGGGGATGGACGGGGCAGGCGGCAGCAACGCGATGCAGGGTGGCCGGGATGTGGTCATCCAGACAAGAAGTGTTCCAGCTTGAAATTAATTGAAGAAAGCGATCCATCCATGGATATCGAGCAATATGACATCATCCTCGTCGACGACAGCCCGGAAGTGGCCGAGTTGACACGCCTGGCGCTGGGCAGCCGCAAGCTGGCTGACAAGCTGACCTGGTTTGCCGATGCGGAGCTGGCGGAGGAATTCTTTTTCCAGGGGGAATATGCGAGCCGCAAGGATCTGCATCCCTACCTGATCCTGCTGGACCTGAACCTGCCGCTGATGAGCGGCCACGATTTCCTCAAGATCATCAAGTCCAATGCCGCCACCTCGCACATTCCGGTGGTGATGTTCTCTTCTTCCGACGACCAGCGCGACATCAACCAGAGCTACGAACTCGGTGCCAATGGCTACGTGGTCAAATCCACGGATCCCAAGGAATTCATGGGCACGGTGGCCGATACCGGCATTTACTGGCGCAACCGCAATCGTCCGGCGCGCGGGGATGAGCCCGCCCGGCCCACGCCCTGAGAGAGCGACTGTACCCCAACGAAAAAGCGCGGCCTGGCCGCGCTTTTTTCATGTCATCAGGTTCCCGACCGGAGCTGCGTTTCATCCCGGAAATTGCCGCAGCCCTTCCAGGTCATTGATGGTGATGCTGCCGTAGTCCACCTTCAGCAGGCCGGCCTTTTCCAGCACCTGCAGGGCCTGGTTGGCGCGCTGGCGCGAGGTGCCGGAGAGGTTGCCGACTTCTTCCTGCGAGATCTGCAGGTTCAGCCCGATGCCAGGATTCAGATAAGGATTGAACAGCGCCGCCAGGCAGCGCGCCACGCGGGCATCCGGCTCCAGCATGCGGTCGTATTCCACCAGCGAAATGAACAGCGCCAGGCGCTCGTTCAATTGCGTCACGAGAAAGCGGTTGAAGGGAATGCTGTTGTCCAGCAGCCAGAGATAGGTGGCCTTGGGCATGTAGAGCAGTTCACTTTCGCGCAGGGCCACCACGTCATACCTGCGCGGTTCGTCCTTGAGCAGCGAGCCTTCGCCCAGCCAGCCGCCATTGGCCATGCCGGCGAAGGAGACGGTCTTGCCTTCGGGCGAGACGCTGCTCATCTTCAGCAAGCCCTCGTGCACACCGATCCAGTGCGCCACCGGATCGCCCTTGCGGCAGACGTAGCCCCCGGCCGGGATCTTGCGGCTGACCACCTCGGCTTCCACCCGGGCCAGCTGTTCTTCGGTCAGCGCCTGCGCCCAGATGCTCTTGGACAGCATGCGTCGAATTGATGTCTCCATGATGATGCGTCGCAATATCGAAAGTTTTGTCAATTGTCGGTGAGATGACATCCACTGGCAACCACTGCCTCTACTATCATCGCAAAAAAGGCCCAGGCAAAAGTCTGGCCAATCATAGAGACAGGACAGCTGGCATGCCCGACACAATGACTGCCGCAGTAAGAGCAGCGTAAGCCTGGCGGCACAGACTGATCCGACACCGGGTTCGTATCCTCATGCCATTCCATGAAGGAAACGGATCTTTCGAACCTGCACAAGAAGGTGGGAAATGGTGGAGACGAGACAAGACAAGGAAGCCGCGACCTTTCCGCGGCTGCTGCTGGCGCATGCCCAACGACGGCCCGAACGGGCGGCCTTCCGCGAGAAGGACCTGGGCATCTGGCAGACCACGACCTGGCGCCAGGTGGCCGACGAGGTGCGCAGCTTTGCCTGCGGCCTGGCGGCCCTGGGATTCAAGCGCGGCATGAGCCTGGCCATCATCGGCAACAACTGCCCGCGCCTGTACTGGGCCATGAGCGCGGCCCAGGCGCTGGGTGGCATGCCGGTGCCGCTGTACCAGGATGCGCCTGCGGCCGACATGGCCTACGTGCTGGCCGACGCCAACGTCGACTTCGTCATGGCCGAAGACCAGGAGCAGGTCGACAAGGTCTTCGAGATCAAGGAAAACCTGCCCCGCATCGCCCACGTCATCTATGACGACGAACGCGGCATGCGCAACTACCACCAGCCCGAGCTGCTGTCCTTTGCCCGCGTGCAGGAACTGGGCCGCGCTTACGAGCGTGCGCATCCGGGTTTCTTCGAGCAGGAAGTGGCAGCCGGTTCGCCTGATGACGTGGCCATCATCCTCTATACCTCCGGCACCACCGGCAAGCCCAAGGGCGTGTGCCACTCGCACCGCGCGATGATCACCACCGCCACCACGCTGGTGGAGTTCGATCATCTGGATGAGAACGACGACATCCTCTGCTATCTGCCGCTGGCCTGGGTCGGTGACTTCCTGTACTCCTTCGCCCAGCAGCACGTGGCCGGCTTCTGCCTCAATTGCCCGGAGTCGCCCAATACAGTCATGACGGACCTGCGCGAGATCGGCCCGACGTATTATTTTGCGCCCCCGCGCGTGTACGA
This sequence comes from Herbaspirillum sp. 1130, assembly GCF_017833835.1. Lineage (NCBI taxonomy): Bacteria > Pseudomonadati > Pseudomonadota > Betaproteobacteria > Burkholderiales > Oxalobacteraceae > Herbaspirillum > Herbaspirillum sp. 1130. Next base: position 1,021,644 of record NZ_JAFICQ010000001.1, on the reverse strand, counting down.
AAACATCCTCACGCAAGTGATGATCCGCATTGAGGACGCCGGCTGGATCAAGCGCAAGATGTTCCATGGTTTCATGAAGGTGGCGCGCCGGGTCGGCATGCGCATCCTCGATGGCAAGCCGGGCGTGTCGCTGGTGGATCGCCTGCAATACGCCATCGGCGACCTGCTGGTCTATGGACCGCTGAAGAACGTGCTGGGCATGTCGCGCCTGCGCGTGGCCTATACCGGCGGCGAGGCCATCGGGCCGGACCTGTTCGACTTCTATCGTTCGCTGGGCATCAACCTCAAGCAGCTCTATGGCATGACCGAGACCTGCGTGACGGTGTGCATGCAACCCTCGGGCGACGTCAAGCTCGATAGCGTGGGCCGCCCCATGAAGGGCGTGGAAGTGCGCATCGATGCCAATGGCGAGGTACTGGTGCGCTCTCCGGGCCTGATGAAGGAATATTTCAAGCGGCCCGATGCCACCGCCGAAGCCATCGACCAGGACGGCTACTTCCACACGGGAGATGCAGGTTTCTTCGACAGCGACGGCCACCTGAAAATCATCGACCGCGCCAAGGATGTCGGCAAGATGGCCTGCGGCAGCATGTTCGCGCCCAAGTACATCGAGAACAAGCTGAAGTTCTTCCCCTTCATCAAGGAAGCGGTGACCTTCGGCAATGGCCGCGAACAATGCATGGCCTTCATCAACATCGACATGGATGCCGTGGGCAACTGGGCCGAGCGCCGCAATCTTCCCTACAGCGGCTATACCGACTTGGCCGCCAATCCGGCGGTCTACGACCTGGTGCGTGAATGCGTGGAAAAGGTCAATGCTGACCTGGTGGCCGATCCGCTGTTGGCCGATTCGCAGATCCATCGCTTCCTGATCCTGCACAAGGAACTCGATCCAGATGACGAGGAGCTGACCCGCACCCGCAAGGTCCGGCGCGGCTTCATCGCGGACAAGTATGCGGTCCTGATCGAGGCGCTCTATGCGGGCCATGCGTCGCAGTACATCGAGACCCAGGTCAAGTTCGAGGATGGCCGCCAGGGCATGATCTCGGCCGACCTCAGGATTGCCGACGCCAAGACCTTCAAGACGCTGCAAAGCGCCGCCTGAGCAGCACGCAGTCCCGTCCCGGCGGCCTCGATGCCTCCGGCTTGCAGCGTAGCCCGACCAGACCACTGCTGAATGAATCCGACCATGAAACGACACCTGTCTTCCGAAATCCTGCCCGCGGGACTGCCGCCCGTGACCAGCCCCGATGACGAAGCCCCGGCGGTGGCCGCCAATGGCCGCCGCATCGGCGAGGTCATCCTCGACCTGCAGAACATTTCGCTGTCCTTCGGCGGGGTGAAGGCGCTCACCGATATCTCCTTCGATGTGCGCGAGCATGAGATCCGCGCCATCATCGGACCCAACGGCGCCGGCAAGAGCTCGATGATCAACGTCATCAACGGCGTCTACCATCCGCAGAAGGGCAGCATCCTCTATCGCGGCCAGCCGCGCCTGGGCATGCATCCGAGCAGCATCGCGCGCCAGGGCATCGCCCGGACCTTCCAGAACATCGCGCTCTTCAAGGGCATGACCGTGCTGGACAACATCATGACCGGCCGCAACACCAAGATGCGCTCGGGCCTGTTTTCCAATGCGCTGTGGTGGGGCGCGGCCCGCAACGAAGAAATCGAGCATCGGCGGAAAGTCGAAGAAGTGATCGATTTCCTTGAAATTCAGCACATCCGCAAAACCCCGGTGGGACGCCTGCCGTACGGCCTGCAAAAGCGCGTGGAACTGGCGCGCGCCCTGGCGGCCGAGCCGCACATGCTGCTGCTGGACGAACCCATGGCCGGCATGAACGTGGAAGAAAAACAGGACATGTGCCGCTTCATCCTCGACGTCAACGACCAGTTCGGCACCACCATCGTGCTGATCGAACACGACATGGGTGTGGTCATGGATATCTCCGACCGCGTCGTGGTGCTGGACTACGGCAAGAAGATCGGCGACGGCACGCCCGATGAGGTGATGAGCAATCCGGAAGTCATCAAGGCCTATCTCGGGACTTCCCACTGAATGTGAAAACAATATAAACAATAAAAACAATATGGACATGGCAGGCAAGGAGACGACATGCAATTCTTCCTCGAAGTCACCCTGAGCGGTTTGCTCTCGGGGCTGATGTATTCCCTGGTGGCGCTGGGTTTCGTACTGATCTACAAGGCCTCCGGCGTCTTCAATTTCGCCCAGGGCGCGATGGTGTATTTCGCCGCGCTGGCGGTGGTGGGCCTGATGGAGAAGGGCATGCCGATGTGGGCGGCCATCATCGGCGCCTTCGTGGTGATGATCCTGGTGGGTCTGGCCACCGAGCGCTTCGTCTTGCGCAAGCTGGTCAACCAGCCGCCCATCACGCTCTTCATGGCCACCATCGGCCTGACCTTCTTCCTCGAAGGGCTGGGGCCCTTGCTGTTCGGCAGCGAAGTGCGGCCCATCGACCTGGGCATCGTCGATGAACCGATCCAGTCGGTGATGGACAGCATCGGCATCGGCATTTCCAAGTTCGACCTCTTCGCCTCCGGCATGGTGGTGGCGCTGGTGGCGGCACTGGCGCTGTTCTTCCAGAAGACCAAGGTCGGCCGCGCCCTGCGTGCGGTGGCCGACGATCACCAGGCGGCGCTGTCGCTGGGCATCCCGCTGCAGCACATCTGGGCCGTGGTGTGGGGCGTGGCCGGTTTCGTGGCGCTGATTGCAGGCTTGCTGTGGGGCTCGCGCAATGGCGTGCAGTTCGCGCTGACCATGACGGCCCTGAAGGCACTGCCGGTGCTGATCCTCGGCGGCTTCACCTCGATTCCCGGGGCGATCGTGGGCGGGCTCATCATCGGTGCTTCCGAGAAACTGGCCGAGATCTATATCCCGCCGGTCATGCAGGATGCCTTCGGCGGCAACTTCGGTGGCATCGAAGGCTGGTTCCCTTACGTGTTCGCGCTGCTGTTCCTGCTGGTGCGACCGGAGGGACTGTTTGGCGAGCGCCATATCGACCGCGTATGACAATCTGCTCATTCCAATGTTGGCGATATGTCGCCACAGGTGCCATGCAGGAACAAGGAGAACATGATGCTGTACCGTGAAGCAGGACAATTCAAGACAAGCTACATCGCCGACAGTCAGATCTTCCCGATCCGCCAGGATCGCATCATCTTCACGCTCTTCATGGTGTTCGCCTTCGTGGGCGTGCCGCTGCTGGGCAGTGAATACTGGTTCTCGGCCATCCTGGTGCCGTTCCTGGTGTTTGCGCTGGCCGCACTGGGCCTGAACGTGCTGACCGGTTACGCCGGCCAGCTCTCGCTGGGGTCGGCGGCCTTCATGGCCGTGGGCGCCTATGCGGCCTACAACTTCCAGCTGCGGGTGGAGGGCATTCCCATCGTCGCCACGCTGCTGCTCTCGGGGGCCTGTGCGGCCATGGTGGGCGTGCTCTTCGGGCTGCCCTCGCTGCGCATCAAGGGCTTCTACCTGGCCGTGGCCACGCTGGCGGCGCAATTCTTCGTGGTGTGGGCGCTGACCAAGTTTCCCTGGTTCTCCAACAATTCTTCATCCGGCGTGATCAGCACGCCCAAGATCGATTTCTTCGGCATCGCCATCGATACTCCGGTGCGCAAATACCTCTTCGTGCTGGCCGTGGTGAGTGTGCTGGCGCTGGTGGCCAAGAACCTGGTGCGCTCCTCCACGGGACGCGCCTGGATGGCCGTGCGCGACATGGACGTGGCGGCCGAAGTGATCGGCATCCCGCTCATGCGCACCAAGCTGACCGCCTTTGCCGTGAGTTCCTTCTACTGCGGCGTGGCCGGTGCCCTGTATGCCTTCTGCTACCTGGGCTCGGTGGAGCCGGACGGTTTCTCGCTGGACCTGTCTTTCCGCATCCTCTTCATGATCATCATCGGCGGCGTGGGCAGCATCCTCGGTTCCTTCCTGGGCTCGGCCTTCATCCTGCTGCTGCCGATCTTCCTGGACAACGCATTGCCGCCGCTGGCGTCGCTGTTGCACCTGCCGTTCACCAACGCGACGGTCTCGCATATCCAGATGATGGTCTTCGGTGCCCTGATCATCTTCTTCCTGATCGCCGAGCCGCACGGGCTGGCGCGGCTGTGGCAGATCGCCAAGGAAAAACTGCGCTTGTGGCCGTTCCCGCACTGAGCGCCGCAAGGACCGGATTGAGGTAGGCGGAGACCGGAACACCGGTCTCCGATCAAAGTCGGCAACGACAACAACAAGGAGACGAGACCATGAAAACCATGAAGCATCTGCGGCAGTGGCTGCTGGCCACCGCCTGCGCCGCCAGCCTGCTGGCTCCGGCGGCGCCGGTCCTGGCGCAGGCCAGCGACCAGTTCATCGCCATCCCCAGCTATCGGGTCGGGCCGTATGGCACCAATGGCCAGTCGTATTACGGCGGCTATGTCGATTACCTCAACTACATCAACCTGAAGGAAGGCGGCGTCAACGGCGTCAAGCTGTCCTGGGAAGAGTGCGAGACCGAGTACAACAACGCCAAGGGCGTGGAGTGCTACGAGCGCATGAAGAACAAGAACCAGGTCACGCGCGGCACCGCCATCAACCCCATGGCCACCGGCATCTCCTATGCGCTCATCGACAAGACCGCCGAGGACAAGGTACCCCTGGTGATGATCGGCTACGGCCGTACCGATGCGGTGGATGGCTCGGTGTTCCCGTATGCCTTCCCGCTGGTGACCACCTACCAGATGCAGGTCTCGGCCATCGTGAAATACCTGGCCGGCAAGAACAATGGTTCGCTGGCGGGCAAGAAGATCGTGTTCCTGTATCACGACTCGGCCTATGGCAAGGAACCCATCGTGGCGCTGCAGGCGGAGTCCTCCATCGGCAAGTTCAAGCTGGTGGAAATCCCGGTGGCCCACCCCGGCAACGAGCAGGGCGCACAGTGGCTGCGCATCCGCCAGGAGAACCCGGACTACGTGATCTTCTGGGGCTGGGGCGTGATGAACCAGACCGCACTGAAGGCCGCGCAGAAGGTCGGCTATCCGCGTGACAAGATCGTCGGTTCCTGGTGGGCCGGTTCGGAAGAAGACACCATCCCCGCCGGTGACGCCGCCAAGGGCTACCTGTCGGCCACCTGGAACGTGGCCGGCAAGGATGTCCCCGTGATTGCCGACATCGACAAGGTGGTCTATGGCGCGGGCAAGGGCAACATGCAGGACAAGAACAAGCTCGGCTCCATCCTCTACAACCGTGGCGTCTCGGCGGCCATTGCCACCGTGGAAGCGGTGCGCACGGCGCAGGACAAATACGGCAAGGGCAAGGTCATGAGCGGCGAGCAGGTGCGCTGGGGCTTTGAAAACCTCAACATCACCGATGCCCGTCTGAAGGCCTTGGGGGCGACCGGCCTGCTGCCTGAAATCAAGACCTCGTGCGACAACCATGAGGGCTCGGGCAAGGTCAAGATCCAGCAATGGGATGGCACGAAGTGGGTGCTGGTGTCGGACTGGATCGAGGGCAACAAGAACCTGATCCACCCGCTCTTCAAGGCCTCGGCCGCGAAATACGCAAAAGAAAAAGGCATCACTCCTGCCTGCATGAAGTAGGCGCTTGCGCCGGCGGCTCTGCACGTCTCCCACGGCCGCCGGTGCTTTTTTGGGAATGCGAACGACCATGAATGCCACACCGATCCAGACCAGTGCCGCGCCTTCCGCCGCTACGGCAGCGGTGGCCAAGGCGCTGGCCATCAACAACATCGAAGTGATCTATGACCACGTGATCCTGGTCCTGAAGGGCGTCTCGCTGGACGTGCCGGAAGGCAAGATCGTGGCGCTGCTCGGGGCCAATGGCGCCGGCAAGAGCACCACCTTGAAGGCCATCTCCAACCTGCTGCACGCTGAACGTGGCGACGTGACCAAGGGCAGCATCGAATTCCGTGGCGAGCGCGTGGACCGCATGACGCCCAATGACCTGGTCAAGCGCGGGGTGATCCAGGTGATGGAAGGACGGCATTGCTTCGGTCACCTGACGGTGGAAGAGAACCTGCTGACCGGTGCCTACACGCGCGGCATCAGCAACGCCGAAGTGAAGCACGAACTGGAAAAGATTTACGATTATTTCCCGCGCCTGAAGGTGCGCCGCAAATCGCAGTCCGGCTATACCTCGGGCGGCGAGCAGCAGATGACGGCCATTGGCCGCGCCATGATGGCCAAGCCGTCCATGATCTTGCTGGATGAACCCTCGATGGGGCTGGCGCCGCAGATCGTCGAAGAGATCTTCGAGATCGTCAAGGATTTGAACAGCAAGGAGAAAGTCTCCTTCCTGCTGGCCGAGCAGAACACCATGGTGGCGCTGCGCTATGCCGACTTCGGCTACATCCTCGAAAACGGCCGCGTGGTGATGGAAGGTGCGGCCAGCGAATTGGCCGATAACGAAGACGTGAAGGAGTTCTATCTGGGCGTCTCCGGTGGCGGCCGCAAGAATTTCCGCGACATGAAGTTCTATCGCCGCCGCAAGCGCTGGCTGGCGTAAGGGGAGGGCATCATGTCCGATCCGACACAGGTACTGGCCGAACTGGATGCGCTGGAGCGGCGCGATCCGCAGCAGCGCGAGCAAGCGCTCATGCGCGCCTTGCCGCAACTGGTGGCGCGCGCGCAAAGTGCGCCGGGCTGGGCGCGCATCCTCGCTGGCGTGGACGCGGCGGCGATCACCTCGCGCGCGGCGCTGGCGCAACTGCCGGTGACGCGCAAGTCCGACCTCAAGGAACTGCAGACCCGCGAGGCCCCCTTCGGCGGTCTGAACACGACCCCGGCGCGGCAGTTGCGGCGGCTCTTCGTGTCGCCCGGCCCGATCTTCGATCCCGAGGGGCAGGGTGCGGACTGGTGGCGTTTTGCCAGTCCCATGAAGGCGCTGGGATTGCAGGGCGGGCACATCCTGCAGAACTGCTTCGCCTATCACTTCACGCCGGCGGCCTTCATGGTCGAGGGCGCGGCGGCGCGGCTGGGCTGTGCGGTGATCCCGGCCGGCATCGGACAAACCGAGTTGCAGGTCAATGCGATGGTAGCGCTGAAGCCGGATGCCTATGTCGGCACCCCCTCGTTCCTGAAGATCATCATCGAGAAGGCGCGCGAGATGGGCGCCGATATCAGCAGCGTGCAGCGCGCCCTGGTCAGCGCCGAAGCGCTGCCGCCTTCGCTGCGCAGCTGGTTCCATGAACACGGCGTGCCGCAGGTGCTGCAGCTGTATGCCTCGGCCGACATCGGCAACATCGCCTACGAGACCATGAGCGAGGGCGCGGTGCATCCCGGCATGGTGCTGGATGAATCCCTGATCCTGGAAATCGTGCGGCCCGGCACCGGCGATCCGGTGGCCGAAGGCGAGGTCGGCGAGGTGGTGGTGACGTCCTTCAATCCCGACTATCCGCTCATCCGCTTCGGGACCGGGGATCTGTCGGCGGTGGTGCAGGGCATTTCTCCCTGCGGCCGCACCAATACCCGCATCAAGGGCTGGATGGGGCGCGCCGACCAGACCACCAAGGTGCGCGGCATGTTCGTTCATCCCTCGCAGGTGGCTGACGTATTGCGCCGCCATGGCGATGTCTTGCGGGCGCGGCTGGTGGTGTCGGGCGAGATGGCCAATGACATCATGACCCTGCATTGCGAAGTGGGGGACCCGGAAGATCCGGCCATTGATGTCAATGCGCTGGCCGGTAGCCTGCGCGAGGTGACCAAGCTGCGGGGGGAGGTGTTGCTGGTGGCGCCGGGGAGTTTGCCCAACGATGGCAAGGTCATTGAGGACGCCCGCAAATACGAATAGGTGAACGAGCTTGCAGGGGATCGAACATGCCGGGCGATTTGTGCTTGTGCAGGTGAAGCTTCGCGCATAAAATCGGTGGCGGAACATTAGTTCCAACGTCGCTCGGACGGTTCCGGGCGCTTACGTGAAAGACACCCATGACGCAATCCGCCGATTCGCGCGATCCCTCGCGCACGCCTGCCGTATCCTCTTCTCCTGCCACTTCCCCGGACGCCTTCCCGGTCAGCTTCCCGCGCATCGAACGCCTGCCGCCCTACGTCTTCAACATCACCGCCGAACTCAAGATGGCCGCGCGCCGCCGGGGCGAGGACATCATCGACATGTCCATGGGCAACCCGGATGGTCCCACGCCGCCCCATATCGTCGAGAAACTGGTGGAAGTGGCGCAGCGGCCCGATACCCACGGTTATTCCTCCTCCAAGGGCATCCCGCGTCTGCGCCGGGCGATTGCGCACTGGTATCGCAGCCGCTACGAAGTCGACTTCGATCCCGACAGCGAAGCCATCGTCACCATCGGTTCCAAGGAAGGCCTGGCGCACCTGATGCTGGCCACCCTCGACAAGGGCGATACCGTGCTGGTGCCCAATCCCAGCTACCCCATCCACATCTATGGTGCGGTGATTGCCGGTGCCAACATTCGCTCGGTGCGCATGAGCCCGGGCGTGGATTTCTTCGATGAACTCGAACGCGCGGTGCGGGAGAGCTATCCCAAGCCCAAGATGATGATCCTGGGCTTTCCCTCCAATCCGACCGCCCAATGCGTGGAGCTGGAATTCTTCGAGCGGGTGGTCAAGCTGGCGCGCGAACACCAGATCCTGGTGGTGCATGACCTGGCCTATGCCGACATCACCTTCGATGGCTGGAAAGCGCCGTCCATCATGCAGGTGCCGGGTGCGCGGGAGGTCGCGGTGGAATTCTTCACGCTCTCCAAGAGCTACAACATGGCCGGCTGGCGCATCGGCTTCATGGTCGGCAATGCGCGCCTGGTGGCGGCGCTGGCGCGCATCAAGAGCTATCACGACTATGGCAGCTTCACCCCGGTGCAGGTGGCAGCCATTGCGGCGCTGGAAGGCGACCAGTCCTGCGTGGAGGAGATCCGCGCCAATTACGAAAAACGCCGCAACGTGCTGCTCAAGGGCCTGCATGAGGCGGGCTGGATGGTCGATGTGCCCAAGGCCTCGATGTACATCTGGGCGCGCATCCCGGAACCGTATCGCCAGTTCGGTTCGCTCGAATTCTCGCGCATCCTGCTGGAACAGGCCAAGGTCTGCGTCTCGCCCGGCATCGGTTTTGGTGAATATGGCGACGAGTACGTGCGCTTTGCCCTGATCGAGAATGAATCGCGCATCCGCCAGGCCATCCGTGGCATCAAGACCATGTTCAAGAACGCCAAGGGCGGCTGAAGGCCGCGCGCCGGGCCGGTGTAAAGGCCGGAACTGCATCGGCCTGGCGTGTGTCACACAACACTCTTCACCCCCTGACTGTTTTATATGATGAAAAAAATAATATTCGCCAGCCTCATCGCGCTGGGCGCGTCGGCAGCGGTGCTTCCGGTTGCCCAAGCGCAAGTCTCCGTGAACATCAACATCGGCGCACCGCCGCCGCCGCGCGCTGAACCGCTGCCACCCCCGCGCCATGGCTATGTCTGGGCGCCCGGCTTCTGGGATTGGGATGGCTACCGCCACATCTGGCGCGAAGGCCACTGGGTGCGCGAGCGTCCCGGCTATGTCTATGCGCAGCCGGTCTGGCGCCAGGGACCGCGCGGCTGGGAACTGGATCGCGGTGGCTGGCGCGGTGGTCCGCCGCCGGGAAGGGGTCCGCGTCATGATGATGGCGATGACGACCACCGTGGTCCGGGACGCGGGCGCGACTGCCCGCCGGGCCATGCGCGCAAGGGTGAGTGCTTAAGCTCGCCGGTTTTGATTTGAATTGAAGTGATGAAACGAAACGGCCGCAACGTGAAGACGTTGCGGCCGTTGTCGTAGGCGGGTTGCGCTGAGGCGGACGGGATCAGATCTTTTCCATCAGCGCCGAGACCGCAAAGGAAACGATGCCCGCCGTAATGCAGATGACCGCCAGGCGGTAGTGCGGAATCAGCTTGCCGATCCACGGCAGCAGGAAATACAGGACGATGGCGATCAGGATGCTGGTCAGGAGTCTTTTCATTGTCTTGGCGGGAGGGTTGAACGCTGGGGCCTATGATAGTGCGATTTGACCTGTGATGGCGCATCAGCCGGGCGACAGCCCCTTCATGCCGGGCCGTGTCGGTGCCGGGGCAGCCGGTACGGGCGGCTTGGCCGGAGCAGCGCCCGTCGGCGTGACCGTGGTCGCAGGCGCGGCGGCGGGCAGCGGCGTTGCGCCCGGTGGCAGGTTTTCATCGACCTGCTCGTTCTGGCGGCCACCGCCGTGGGCATTGAAGAAGTTGATGACGGTGCGCGAGGTATCGAGGTTCTGCGAAGACTTGCCGCCATTGACGATGGGCACTACGCCACCCGGCCAGGCGTGGCCGCCCCCCTTGACCTCGTAAAGCACCACGGCCTGCGGGTCGCTCTTGCTGGCATAGGTGTACTGGCGGATGGTGGTGCCATCGTTGGCGGTATCGGGAATATCGGCGACGGTCGGGCGCGGGTTGGCCCCATCGGCCTTGACGAAGGCTTCGATGCTGCGCGCCACCGAGATGCGCGGCAACTGCGAGACTTCCTGCTTGCCGATGCCGCCCAGGAAGGGAATGAAGGGATCATCGCTGCCATGGATGTGCAGCAGCGGCATGGGGGCTTTGACGGCCTCGGGCGGCACATCCAGCACCGCGCTGACCACCGCCACTGCCTTGAACAGTTCAGGCGCTTCGGCGGCCATGCGATAGGCCATCATGCCGCCATTGGACACGCCCACCAGGTAGATGCGCTGCGGATCGGCCAGCCCATCCTTGACCAGCTTGTCGATCAGGGCGCGCAGGAAGGCCACATCATCCACCTTGTGCATCTGCGCGTAACCGCAGCATCCGCCGGAATTCCAGGTACGGGCGTCGATGGCCAGCCCGGTGCCGTTAGGGTAAACGATCATGTAGCCCGCCGCCTCGGCAATCTCGGTCAGTCCGGTAGCGCGCGCCATCAGCGAGCCGCTGGAACCGCTGGCGTGCAGTGCGACGATCAGCGGCTGCGGTTCACCGGCGGCACTGCGTTCGGAAAAATAGGCGCGTGACAGATTGCCGACGCGGATCGTCTTCAAGGATAGATCGATCGCCTGTGCCGGCAGGCTGGCCAGCAGCGGCTGTGCGCACAGTGCGCACAGCGCTGCCAGCAAGTGGCGGCGCAAGCGGCCGGCGCGATCAGAAGGGCGAGACGGAAAGCGGTTCGTCATGGCAGGCAGGATGCGGTCGCGGGAATGGACGCCATGTTAACGTGCAGGCCACGGTGGCGCAAAGCGATTTACACCCTGCGCTCCGGACCTGGCGATCAACGCAGGGCCGGTCAGCCGCGCGCCGGGATGTTGAGACCGCGCACCACGGCCGGACGGGCCACGAAGGCTTCCAGCGCACGGGCCACATGGGGGAAGTCCTGGAAGCCGACCAGCTCGGCCGCTTCGTAGAAGCCGATCAGATTGCGGATCCACGGGAAGGTAGCGATATCGGCGATGGAATATGCATCGCCAGCCAGCCACTGGCTCTGGCTCAGGCGCTTGTCCATCACGCCCAGCAGGCGTTTGGATTCGTTGACATAGCGGTCGCGCGGACGTTTATCTTCGTATTCCTTGCCGGCAAAGCGGTGGAAGAAGCCGAGCTGGCCGAACATCGGACCGACGCCGCCCATCTGGAACATCACCCACTGGATCACCTGATAGCGCGCAGCGGGATCGGCCGGCAGGAACTGGCCGGTCTTCTCGGCCAGATAGAGCAGGATGGCGCCCGATTCGAACAGCGGCAGCGGCGCATCATTGGGACCGTTGGGGTCGATGATGGCGGGGATCTTGTTGTTCGGATTGAGCGACAGGAATTCCGGCGACAGCTGGTCATTGGTCTCGAAGCTGACCAGGTGAGCTTCGTAGGGCAGGCCGGTTTCTTCCAGCATGATCGAGACCTTCACGCCATTGGGCGTGGGCAGCGAATACAGCTGGATGCGGTCGGGATGTTGCGCCGGCCATTTTTGATTGATGGCGAAGGCGGACAAAGCGTGACTCATGAGATCGGACTCCTAGGCAACGGATATGTGGAGATCGCGGTCCTGAGCGAATTTTTCGAAGGCCTCGACCGTCACCGGCCGGCAGAAGTAGTAGCCCTGGTAGGCATGGCAGCCGGCATCGGCCAGGAAGGAGCGCTGGGCATCGGTTTCCACGCCCTCGGCGATCACCCCCAGTCCCAGGCTCTGGGCCAGGTTGACGATGGTCTTGGCTATCGAGGCGTCGTTGGGATCGATCAGGACATCGCGCACGAAAGACTGGTCGATTTTAAGCTGATTCAGCGGCAGCCGCTTGAGGTAGGACAGGGACGAGTAACCGGTACCGAAGTCATCCAGCGAAAACTCCACGCCGTAAGCCTTCAAGGCAAACATCTTCTGGATGATGTCTTCGACGTTGTCCACCAGCAGGCTCTCGGTCAGCTCCAGTTTCAGGCGGCGCGGATTGGCACCGGTACGGTCGATGATGTCCAGTACGGTCTGCACGAAATCATGCTCGCGCAATTGCGGCGCGCTGACGTTCACGGCGATGCTGAGCTCGGCCATGCGCGGCCGCTTGGCCCAGGTGGCCAGTTGCGTGCAGGCGGTCTCCAGCACCCAGTTGCCCAGTGACAGGATCAGCCCGGTTTCTTCGGCCAGCGGAATGAAGTCGCCCGGTGGCACCATGCCGCGCTGCGGATGCTGCCAGCGCACCAGCACTTCGGCACCCGTGACGCGGCCGCCTTCGACCACCTGCGGCTGGTAATGCAGCAGCAGCTGGTTGCCCTCGATGGCCTTGCGCAGGCCGGCTTCCAGCGTGGCGCGTTCCAGCACGGCGGTCTGCATGGCGGGGTCGAAGAAGCGCAGCGCATTGCGGCCGGTTTCCTTGGCCTTGTACATGGCCAGGTCGGCCTGCTTCATGAGCTCATCCACCGAGGCCGCACGGCCCAGGAAGACGGTGGCGCCGATGCTGGCGGTGGTGCGGTATTCCACCTCGTCGAGCTGGTAGGTTTGGCCCAGTGCCGCCAGGATTTTCTCGCCGATGGTGCGGGTCTGGGTCGCGGCTTCCTGCTGGGTGTCGTTGAGCCCCTCCAGCACCACCACGAATTCGTCACCACCCACGCGCGCCACCGTATCGTTTTCACGGACGTTGGCCAGCAGGCGCTGCGCCACTTGTTTCAACAGGGTGTCGCCCTTTTCGTGGCCGACCGTGTCGTTGAGGGTCTTGAAGTGATCCAGGTCGATGAACAGCAAGGCGCCGCAGGTGCGCGTGCGCAGCGACAGCGCGATGGCCTGCTTGAGGCGGTCCAGCAGCAGGGTGCGGTTGGGCAGGCGGGTGAGAGCATCGAAGAAGGCCAGTTCGCGGATGCGCTCCTCGGCCAGCTTGCGGTCACTGATGTCGTGATGCGTGCTGACGTAGTGGGTGACCTGGTTGTCCTTGTTCTTGACGGCGGAGATGGTCAGCCATTCGGGGTAGACCTCGCCGTTCTTGCGGCGGTCCCAGATTTCGCCCTGCCACTTGCCGAAGCGCCGGACACTCTCGCGCATCTCCTGGAAGAAGGCCGGGCCGTGGCGGTCCGAGCGCAGCAGGTTGGGGTGCTTGCCGACGATTTCTTCGGCGGTATAGCCGGTGATCTCCGTGAAGGCCTTGTTCACGCGCAGGATCTTGCTGTTGGCGTCGGTGATGAGCATGCCTTCGCGCGAATCGAAGGCCACCGCCGAGATGCGCAGTTCGGCTTCAATCTGCTTGCGGTCGGTGATGTCGCGCGCGCTGGTACGGAAGCCCGTGAAGCTGCCCTGGGCATCGGCAATCGGGGCCGATGACAGCGAGAGCCAGAATACCGTGCCATCCTTGCGTACGCAGCGGAATTCCACGTCTTCGCGCTTCTGGCCATCCATGCAGCGCGCCAGTTCGGCGCGGATGCGGCGCTCGTCATCCGGATGGACGATGCTGCCGATGAAGTCCGGCATGGAGAGGCATTCCTCCACGGTATAGCCGGTGTAGTCGCGCACCGCGTGATTGATCCAGCGCGGACGGCCATCCAGGCCCCACCAGACTTCCCAGTTGACGGTGCAATCGGCGATGGCGCGGAACTGCTCTTCGCTGGCGCGCAGCTCGACGGTCATCTTCTGCGCCAGGCGTACCGCGCGCTTGCGGCTGGACATCATGAGCCAGGCCAGCAGCGCCAGCGTAACGCTCATGGCGATGCCGGTGACGGCGATGAGCTGCTCGGCATTGCGCCCGAACTGGGCGGTGAAGGCATCGGTGGTGCTCATGGAGAGCGTCCAGTTGTGGTTGGCCACCACCAGGTATTCATCGGCCTGCAGGCGCGGGCGATGCAGCGGGCCGCTGGCCAGCGGCGATTGGTAGAGCAGGGCTTGCGTTTCCTGGGTCACGCCGTCATAGAGAGTGAAGGCAATGGTGCGGCTGTTTTCGCCATACAGGCTGGCGATCACGTCGCTCATCCGAAAAACGGCATGTACCCAGCCGATCAGGCTGGCGCGGCGCTCGGCAATGGTGGACTGCGGTTTGCCGCGCTCGTACAGCGGCAGGTACATCATGAAGGCCGGTGCTGCCGGCCCTTCATTGCTCAGTTCAATCTTGCCGGAGATGGTCGCCATGCCGGAGTCGCGCGCCTTTTCCATGGCGGCGCGCCGCACCGGATCGGCCCACTGGTCATTGCCGAAGGCGATGCGGTTGCGGCCTACATAGGGCTCGCGCAGGATGGTCGGGGCATAGGCAGTACGGCTGCCGCTCGGACGGATCTTGTAATCGGCCACCCCCTGGCGCGCCATGCGAAGCAGATGGGCGTCGAGCTGCGCAGCCGGTACCCATTCCTCGATGGCGATGGCCTGGATGCCGGAGAAATTGGCGTCCAGATTGAGCGCGTCAACGTAATCGCGGAACTGGTTGCGGTCGATGTTGCCGGTGGCAGAAACCAGGCCCTGCACCCCATGCAGCATCTGTTCGTAGGACGCCATGCGCTGCTCGATGCGGCTGACCGTCTCGCGCAGCACCGAGGCGAACTGCGTGTGGACTTCCTTGGCGGCGGCTTCGCGCTCGTGGTCCCATGCGGTCCAGGTGACGCCCAATCCTGTAGCCAGGATGATGACGGGGAGCAGGATCTGGCGTATCCAGTTCACGGCTTGCTCTGGAATTCGACCATGGCTGCCGCCAGTTCAGGATTGAAGTACTTGCGGAAGATGCGCAGCACCGTGCCGTCTGCCAGCATGCCGTTGACCAGGGCGCGCCACTTGTCCAGCTCGGCCGGCGCAAGCGCCTTGCGTGACATGATCAGACCGTGCGGTACGGAAGGATCCTCGAAGCTGATGATGGTGGTGGCCTCGCGAATGCGTTTCTCTTCCACGACCGGGTAATCGAAGGGCTCCATGATCATGCCCTGGATGCGGTTCTGCAGCAGCGCTTCATAAAGCGGTTCCAGGCCACCGGCCAGGGTGACGCGATTGGCAGCCGTGAGCTGGTCCACCATACGATTGGCATTGCTGCTGTAGCGGAAGCCGCGGATGACGCCGATCTGGAAACGATCATTGCGCGCGACGTCGGCCAACTGAGTGATGCCGGCATCCTTGCGCACCAGCAGGTAGTACTTGTTGCTGAAGTACCAGGCGAAGGCGGCGAACTTGTCGCGTTCCGGATTGGTAATGCCGGACAGGCTGAAATCGAGTGCCCCCGATTCGATCAGCTGCCAGATGCGCGCACGCGACATCAGACTGACATTGACCTTGCAGCCGCTGCGGCGGATCAGCTCGTCGGCGAAATCCTTGTCGATGCCGGTATCGGTAGCGGCCGAGTAGAGCAGGCCGTGATCGTGCAGCGCCAGCGTATAGGGACGCGAGCAATCGGGACCGGCAGCGTGGGAAGGGGAACAAGCCAGCAGGGCAGTGAAAAGTGTGGCCACATTCGCACAGGCACGCACTGCGCGATTGCGAAAGAGTCGACTGAAAATACTGCCCCCTATGTAGACGCCACCCTATGGACGAAGCAATACGAGCGTGGCGCGAACTTCGCGATCTCGCGCCCGACGCACTGCCGTGTCGTCCTTCCCTGAAATCACCGCATGAGAGCGGTGTCCTGTCCTGTAGTTTTGACTCTGCCGTCCGTGGAGACGGTGGTGTGATCACCAGCTCTGCTGACATGCTGGAGACGCCAGCAGAAACGGCACTGCACCAAATGCCGAGCGATGTTACCCGAGCAGATTCCATTGCGCAACAGAATGCATCCGCCGCCGCTGCGGCAGGCTGGATGCGGCCGCGCGCGATGTGCACGGGAGTGCAGAAAGGCACGGATGAGCTGACAGGAAAGCGGGGTGTCATGCACAAAAAAACCGGAGTTTCCACCATGGAAACACCGGTCTGTCTGTGAGGATTTCGGGAGATCGGGAGATCACGATGTCTGATGTCGGGATGACAGGGACATCGCTTGAAGCATTGTTCCGTTCAGATGAACATGCCGCCCGAGACCTCTACGCGCTGGGCGTTGATCCAGCCATTGTTCTCACGCAGCAGCGAAGCGATTGCCGCGCCGATGTCATCCGGCACGCCGGCCCGGCCCAGCGCGGTCTGGCCGGCGATGAAAGCGTTCAGTTCGGCATTGTCACGTACGCGGCCACCGCCGAAATCGGTCTCGATGGCGCCCGGTGCCACGGTGTTGACGGCGATGCCACGCGCGCCGAATTCCTTGGCCATGTAGCGCGTCATCACTTCCACGCCCCCCTTCATGGCGGCATAGGCCGCATAGCCCGGCAGGGTGAAGCGGGCCAGCCCGCTGGAAATGTTGATGATGCGGCCACCATCGGCCAGCAGCGGCAGCAGCGCCTGGGTCAGGAAGAACGGTCCCTTGAGATGCACCTTGTAGAGCGCATCGAAGTCCGCTTCGCTGGTCTCGGCGATCGGGCCATAGATGCCCATGCCGCCGTTGTTGACCAGATAGTTGAATTGGCGGACCTGCCACACCCGGTACAGTGCATCGGACACTTGTTGTGCGAAGGCCGGCACACTTGCGCTGTCGGCCAAGTCCAGTTGCAGGGCCACCGCCGGTACACCCAGGGCTTCGATTTCTGACACCGCGGCATCGGCAGCAGTACGGTTGCCGACATACGTCAGGAGAATACCCACGCCTTCGCGGGCCAGGTGCAGGGCGGCGTTCTTGCCCAGGCCGCGACTGCCGCCGGTGATCAGGGCGATGCGGGGAATAGTGTTGCTGGAAGCGGTTGCTGCGTTCATGTGAGGCTCCTGAAGTCGTTGAGGAAAGCAATGCAGGGGATGTTGCAAGACCACGGAGCCCAGTATATTGAGAAGAAATTTCAGAATAAATTTCGGTTTTACTATTAGACTTTTCAGAATTGAATAATAATCAGGCGGGCACATGAACCAGTTGGACACCCTCAAGATCTTCCAGCGCGTGGCCGAACTGGCCAGTTTCAGCGGTGCGGCGCGCCAGCTCGGCCTGCCCAATGCCAGCGTCTCGCTGGCGGTGCAGCAGCTGGAACAGATGCTGGGCACGCGCCTGCTCCAGCGCACCACGCGGCGCGTGCAGCTGACCGCCGATGGCGAAGCCTTCTACCGGCGCAGCCAGGAGTTGCTGGATGAATTCGAATCCCTGCGCGGCATGTTCCGCGCGGGCGGGCAGCCCTTGAGCGGCAAGCTGCGGGTCGACATGTCCAGTGCCATGGCGCGTGAAGTGGTGCTGCCGGCCTTGCCGACTTTTTTGGCGCAGCATCCGCAACTGGAGATCGAGCTGTCAGCCAGCGACCGTCGTGTCGATCTGGTGGCTGAAGGATTTGATTGCGTGCTGCGTACCGGCACGCTGGACGATTCCTCGCTGGTGGCGCGGCCCATCGGCCATCTGGTGCAGATCAACTGCGCCAGCGCGGCCTACCTGAAACGGCACGGCACACCGCGCACCCTGGAGGATCTGGCCCATCACCAGCTGGTGCACTACCGCCAGGTGCTGGGCGGACGTTCACCGGGATGGGAGTGGTTCGACGGCACCCAGACCCGTACGCTGCCCATGGCCGGCAGCGTCACGGTCAACAGTACGGAGACCTATTACGCCGCTTGCCAGGCCGGCCTGGGCCTGATCCAGCTGCCGCTGGTGGGCGCGCAGAAACGCAAGATGCTCGACGGCGGCAAGCTGGTGGAAGTGTTGCCGCAATATCGTCCGGCGCCCATGCCCATCAACCTGCTCTATGCCAGTCGGCGCCATGTACCGGCACGGCTGGCGGAGTTCATGGACTGGCTGCATGCGCTGATCTTTCCGCTCACGCAGGAGGGCGGCCTCACACGCTGAGCGGCCCGTTCAGGCCAGCATGGTCTGTCCGGCCGGATCGATGGTGACCGTGCCGCGTCCGATCTCGATGACGCGTCCGCCGACCTGGATTGCCCCATCCGCATTGACGGTCATGCGCAGCCGCGAGGGTCGATCGACCGCCGCGCCCTGGTCGATGGCGTAGTGGGCGGGCAGGGTGGCACCGGTGGCAATGAGCCAGCCGCCCAGATTGGCGCAGGCCGAGCCGGTGCCCGGATCTTCGGCCACTCCGCCGCCTTGCTTGGTGAAGAAATAGCGGGCCAGCACCTGGCCTGGTGCGTCTTCATCGAAGGCGAACACATAGGCCGTCTTGCGTCCCAGACTGCTCACCGGCCAGCGCTCCAGCAGCCCGCTGTCGGGCCGGGCACGGCGCACCGCTGCGGGCGAACGCAGGGGGATCAGGAACTGGTCGGCCCCGGTATCGACCCAGACCGGATCGGCTGCCAGGTCGCTTTCCTCCAGCGCCAGCAGGGCGGCCACTTCGGCACGCGAAAGCGGCGATGGCGCGGTGCGCGGGCCGCCGGGGCAGGGGGCAGTGAAGGTCCAGACATCCCCTTGGGCATGCACCGGGACCACGCCGGCCTTGAACTCCAGGCGCAGCGCGTCACCCGTTCCCAGCAGATCACGCACCACCTGCGCCGTGCCCAGCGTGGGATGGCCCGCGAAGGGCATCTCGTAGCCGGTGGTGAAGATGCGCACCCGCGCATCGGCCACCGCCGAGGGCAGGATGAAGGTGGTTTCCGAGAGATTGAATTGCAGGGCCAGCGCCAGCATGGTGGCCTCATCCAGGCCGCGTGCATCCTCGAACACGCACAGGGGATTGCCGCCGAAGGTGGATTCGGCGAAGACGTTGAGCAGGCGGTAAGCGTAGGTGGCAGGCATGGAGGTCTCGCAGCAGGTTCATAAAACTTCCGCATCGGCAGAAGCAGGAAGGCCGATTGTAGCCACGGCCTTCACTGCGAGACAGGTACAGTTCAGTCTCCCACGCCAATACAGTCACGGCCCAACTGTTTGGCGCGATACAGGCGGCGGTCGGCCTGTTCCAGGAAGGCGATGCGCTGGTCCATCGGCGAAGGCACGATGGTGGTCACGCCCTGGCTGATGGTGACGTGGGTCGAGATCTGCGACTTGGCGTGCGGGATGGCGGCCTCGTTGATGATCGCGCGGCAGCGCTGGGCCACTTGCAGGGCGGCCTTCTCGTCGCAATCCGGCAGGATCAGCACGAATTCCTCGCCGCCATAGCGGGCAAAGAAATCGCGGCTGCGGGTCGCGCTCTGGCTCAGCAGCTGGGCTACTTGCCTGAGGCACTCGTCCCCCCGGATGTGGCCGTAATGGTCGTTGTACTGCTTGAAGTAATCGATGTCGAGCATGATCATCGACAGCGGCGCACGCGTGTTGACCGCATTGGCCCATTCCACTTCCAGCGCCGAATCGAACATGCGGCGATTGGCCACGTTGGTCAGGCCGTCGCGATAGGACAGCGCCTCCAGTTCCTTTTGCAGCTCGACCAGGCGCGCTTCGGTCTTCTTGCGTTCGGTGATGTCGAACATGAAGCCGATCAGCGCATTGGGGCTGCCATCGGGATTGCGCACCACGTGCACCACGTCACGGATCCAGATGTGCTCGCCATCGCGGGTCAGGGCGCGGTAGTCGGCTTCGTGATCGGCACCGGCCTTGGATTGCGAGATGCAGAAGTTGACCACGGCCTCGCGGTCTTCCGCATGGATGCGCATGGCCCAGTCGTCGGCCGTCTTCCAGCTCTCCGGGGTCCAGCCCAGCAGCTGTTCGATCTGCGGGCCGATGTAGGTGAATTGCATGGTGCTCCAGTCGATCTTCCAGGGAATCGCCTTGGTTGATTCCAGCAGGGTTTTGTAGACGGCGCTGTCGGGTTCCATCTGTTCTTGGATCGAGTTGCTCATGATTCCTGGTCGCGAGGTGGTGGTAACGGAGTTGTTGTCGGGAAATGCTGCCACAAGGCAGCACAAAAAATTTGCCGGCAAGCATAACGCGTCTTGCTGTCAGGACGATGAAAAAATGCGCTCAAGCGTGCAGCTGTCCACTCAAGTTTCTGCAGGGCAATCGCCGGAAGTCGACGCGCGCCATGTGTGCAGGGCTATCGTTTTTCCTTATACCCCTATCCTCATTCGGTATTTCCGCCTTCCCCGCTCCTGCAGATAGACTTCAGTCACAGCAGTTTTCGAGACGGAGATTGTTGTGTGGACCGCTACCACGGTCGATGTGTCTGGCAGTGATGTGCCGTACCCGGTGCAGTAATGGCAGACGCTATCTGAAACAAAAATTTTGGAGACAAGCAATGCAATTCCGTTCGGCAGCTGAGCCTGCCGCAGCGGCGACGCCAACCGTAGAAGGCGTTCGCGACTGCGCACAGGCTGTGACCCCAGTGAGCGCTCACTCGCCGGTCCTCGACCAGACACCCGGCACCCCCGCGACAGACGGCTTGCATACCGTCACCGCACACTTGACTGACCGTGCTGCAAACCGTACCGGTACAGTTCCTGACACTTCCGGATTGGCACCTGTCAGTCTGGACGACAAATACACCGCCACCGAAGGTGCCATCTACCTCTCCGGCATCCAGGCGTTGGTGCGTCTGCCGATGCTGCAGCAGATCCGCGACCGTGCGGCGGGCCTGAATACGGCCGGTTTCATTTCGGGCTATCGCGGCTCGCCCCTGGGCGGACTGGATGAAGCCCTCTGGCATGCCCAGCCGCACCTGGCTGCGCACCGCGTGAAGTTCCAGCCGGGCGTGAACGAAGACATGGCCGCCACCGCCGTCTGGGGCACGCAGCAGGTCAGGCTGATCGGCCCGTCCGACTATGACGGCGTCTATGCCATGTGGTATGGCAAGGGCCCCGGCGTGGACCGCTGCGGCGATGTGCTCAAGCACATGAACCACGCCGGCACCTCCGCCCAGGGCGGCGTGCTGCTGGTGGCCGGGGACGATCATGGGGCCTATTCGTCGACCCTGCCGCACCAGTCCGACCACATCTTCTCGGCATCGATGATCCCGATGCTCTATCCCTGCAACGTGCAGGAATACCTGGACCTGGGCCTGCATGGCTGGGCCATGTCGCGTTATTCCGGTTGCGTAGTGGGCTTCAAGGCGCTGGCCGACACGGTGGAATCGAGCGCTTCGGTGGATGCCGATCCTTTCCGCGTCGACATCCGTCTGCCGACCGATTTCGTCATGCCTGCGGGCGGACTCAATGCACGGCTGTCGACCGATACCCTGGGCGTGCAGGCGCGCAAGCAGGAAGCGCTGATGCAGGATTACAAGATCTACGCCGCGCTGGCCTACGCCCGCGCCAACCGGCTCAACCGCGTGATGATCGACAGCCCCCGTGCGCGGCTGGGCATCATCGCCTCGGGCAAGTCCTATCTCGACGTACTGGAAGCTTTATCGGAACTGGGCATTGATGAAGCCTTCGCAGCCGAGATCGGATTGCGGCTGTTCAAGGTCTCCATGCCCTGGCCGCTGGAGCCGGATGGCGTGCGCGAATTCGCGCAGGGCCTCGATGAAATCCTGGTGGTGGAAGAAAAGCGCCAGATGGTGGAGTACCAGTTGAAGGAGCAACTTTACAACTGGCGCGACGATGTCCGTCCGCGCGTGATCGGCAAGTTCGACGAGAAGGGCGAATGGGTGGCTCCGCG
This sequence comes from Herbaspirillum sp. 1130, assembly GCF_017833835.1. Classification (NCBI taxonomy): domain Bacteria; kingdom Pseudomonadati; phylum Pseudomonadota; class Betaproteobacteria; order Burkholderiales; family Oxalobacteraceae; genus Herbaspirillum; species Herbaspirillum sp. 1130. The sequence goes on along the minus strand of NZ_JAFICQ010000001.1, from coordinate 999,689 downwards.
CGGCGAATGGCTGCTGACTTCCAAGGCCGATTTCTCGGTGGCGCAGATCGCCCGCGTGATCGCCGCACGCATTGCGCGCTTCCATACCAGTGACCTGATCAAGGCGCGCCTGGCCTTCCTCGATGCCAAGGATGCGGTGCTGACCAAGGCCGTCAACACGCCGCCGCGCCCGGCTTACTATTGCTCGGGCTGTCCGCACAACACCTCCACGCGCGTCCCCGAGGGCAGCTTCGCGCTGGCAGGGATCGGCTGTCACGTCATGGCCACCGCCATCTATCCGGAATTCAACAAGCTGACCACCCACATGGGCGGCGAGGGTGCGCCCTGGATCGGGCAAGCGCCCTTCTCCAAAGTGCCGCACGTATTTGCCAACCTGGGCGATGGCACCTATTTCCATTCGGGTTATCTCGCCATTCGCGCCGCCGTGGCCGCGCGGGTCAACATGACCTACAAGATCCTGTACAACGATGCCGTGGCCATGACCGGAGGACAGCCGGTGGACGGGACAGTCTCGGTGCCGATGATCGCGCAGCAGATGGCCGCTGAAGGCGTGCAGCGCATCGCGCTGGTGTCGGAGGACATCAGCCGTTACACCGGCCGCAACGGTTTGCCGGCGGCGGTGAGCCTGCATGACCGCAAGGAGATGGATGCCGTGCAGCGCGAGCTGCGCGAGATTCCGGGGGTGAGCGTCATCATCTACGACCAGACCTGCGCCGCCGAAAAGCGCCGCCGCCGCAAGAAGGGAGAATTCCCTGACCCCAACGAACGGCTCTTCATCAATGCGGCCGTGTGCGAGGGTTGCGGCGATTGCGGCGTGCAGTCCAACTGCACTTCGATCCTGCCGCTGGAGACGGAGCTGGGCCGCAAGCGCGTCATCGACCAGTCTTCCTGCAACAAGGATTACTCCTGCGTGAAGGGCTTCTGCCCCAGCTTCGTCACCGTGACCGGCGGGCAGTTGAAGAAGTCGCGCACCGGCGTCCACAAGAAAGGCGCGACTGACGATTTCGGCGCGCTGCCCGAACCGGCCATCCCGTCTTGCGAGACGCCGTTCAACATCCTCATCAACGGCATCGGCGGTACCGGGGTCATCACCATCGGCGCACTCATGGGCATGGCCGCGCATCTGGAAGGCAAGGGCGCGTCGGTGCTGGACATGACCGGCATGTCGCAGAAGAACGGTTCCGTGACCTCGCACGTGCGCATCGCTGCACGGCGCGACACCATCCGCGCGCAGCGCATCGCCACCGGGGAAGCTGACCTGGTGCTGGGTTGCGACATGCTCACGGCGGGCGCTTTCGATGCCATTTCCAAGATGCGCCCCGGCCGCACGCGGGCGGTGGTCAACCTGCACCAGCAGCCGCCGGGCCAGTTCGCCAAAAATCCTGACTGGCAATTTCCGTTCGAGGAGGTCAAGGCGCTGATCCTGGAATCGGTCGACCAGCAGGCCGACTTCATCGATGCCACACGCCTGGCCACGGCCCTGATGGGCGACGCCATCGCCACCAATCTCTTCATGCTGGGCTATGCCTGGCAGCGCGGTGAACTGCCCTTGAGCGAAGGCGCGCTGCTGCGTGCGATTGAACTCAATGGCGTGGCGGTCGAAGCCAACCAGACCGCTTTCCGCTGGGGCCGCCGTGCCGCAGTCGATCTGCGCCGCGTGGAGCAGATCGCGGTGCCGGCCCAGCCGGTGGTGGTGCATCTGCCGCAGTCACTGGATCAAATGGTCAAGCGCCGGGTGGCCTTGCTGACCGAGTATCAGGATGCCTCCTACGCCGCCCAATTCGCCGAAGTGGTTGCGGCCGTGCGTGCCGCCGAAGCGCCGCTGGGCAGCGACAAGCTGACCCTGGCCGTCGCCCGCAGCCTCTCGCGCCTGATGGCTTACAAGGATGAATACGAGGTGGCGCGGCTCTACACCAACGGCCAGTTCCAGAAGGACCTGGCGCAGCAGTTCGAGGGCGATTTCACCCTCAGCTTCAACCTGGCACCGCCGATCTTTGCGCGCAAGGATGGACAGGGGCGATTGGTGAAGGCGCGCTATGGCAGCTGGATGATGACGGCCTTCAAGCTGCTGGCGCGCTGCAAGGGGCTGCGTGGCGGTGTCTTCGATCTCTTCGGGCGTACCGCAGAACGGCGCATGGAGCGTGCGCTCATCGTGCAATATCGCCAGATGGTGCTGCAGTTGCTGCCCGCGTTGACGGCGGACAATCTGGCCGAGGCCATCGCCCTGGCGCAGTTGCCGGAACAGGTGCGCGGCTTCGGTCATGTCAAGGAGCAGGCGGTACAGGCCATGCAGGGGCGGCAGGCGGAATTGCTGGCGGCGTTTGCGCAGGCAGGCAAGAAGCCTGCCGCCCCGAGTGCAACGCCGGCCGCAGCCTGACCGGTCCTGACCGCTTCGGCATCGAGATCGGCCAATGTCGCGCCGGTGACAACTGTCCGGCGCGAATTCCATTAAGCTTGGGCGCAAAGCGGGAAGCCAAGCGCCCAACCCGCATTGCCTGGCAAGAACAACGAACAGGAGACAAGCATGGATTTTGAACTCAACGAAGACCAACTGGCCTTCCAGCAAAGCGCGCGCGATTTCGCTGCGCGCGCCATGGCCCCCTTCGCCGCCAAGTGGGACGAGGAGGCGCATTTCCCGCTGGACGTGATCGCCAAGGCCGGCGAACTGGGCTTCTGCGGCCTCTACACCCCGGAAGAGGTGGGCGGCCTGGGCCTCTCGCGCCTGGATGCCACGGTGGTCTTCGAGGAGCTGGCGCGCGCCTGTACCTCGACGGCGGCCTATCTCACCATCCACAACATGGTCAGCTGGATGGTGGCCACCTGGGGCCATGCCGAACTGAAGGAAGAATGGTGCGAGCAACTGGCCGCCGGCCAGAAGATCGGCTCCTACTGCCTCACCGAGCCGGGCTCGGGATCGGATGCTGCATCGCTCAAGACCACGGCGCGCCGGGTCGATGACTTTTACCTCATCAATGGTTCCAAGGCCTTCATCTCGGGCGCGGGCAGCACCGACCTGCTGGTGGTGATGGCCCGCACCGGCGGCCCCGGCGCGCGCGGCGTCTCGGCCATCGCGGTGCCGGGCGATACCCCCGGCATCAGCTACGGCAAGAAGGAAAGCAAGATGGGCTGGAACAGCCAGCCCACGCGCACCATCAGCTTCGACAACGTCAAGGTGCCGGTGGGCAACCTGCTGGGCGAGGAGGGCGAGGGCTTCGTCTTCGCCATGAAGGGGCTCGATGGCGGGCGCATCAACATCGCCACTTGCTCGGTCGGTGCGGCACAGGCAGCGCTGGATGCGGCCCACGCCTACATGAAGGAACGCAAGCAGTTCGGCCGTCCGATTGCCGACTTCCAGGCGCTGCAATTCAAGCTGGCCGACATGCAGACCGAACTGGTGGCCGCGCGCCAGATGGTGCGGCTGGCGGCGGCCAAGCTGGATGCCGGCTCGCCCGAAGCCACCACCTATTGCGCCATGGCCAAGCGGCTGGCGACCGATCTGGGTTTCCGCGTCTGCAATGAGGCGCTGCAATTGCATGGCGGCTATGGCTACATCCGCGAATATCCGCTGGAACGCTATTTCCGCGACGTGCGGGTGCACCAGATTCTGGAAGGCACCAATGAAATCATGCGCGTCATCATCTCGCGCAACCTGCTCGGCCGCGACACGCTGGACGACATCCGCTGACCCCTCACAAGGAAACGCATGAGCACCTACACCAACCTGAAGCTGGAAAAATGCGGCCACACCGCCGTGCTGACCCTGTCTAATCCCCCCGCCAACACTTGGACCCGTGAAGCCCTGGCCGACCTCACGCGCCTGGTCAAGGACCTCAACGCCGACCGTGAGATCTACACCCTGCTGGTGACCGGCGAGGGCGAGAAATTCTTTTCCGCCGGGGCCGACCTCAAGCTCTTCGCCGATGGCGACAAGGCCATGGCGCGCGAGATGGCGCGCCGCTTCGGGGAAGCCTTCGAGACCTTGTCGGGCTTCCGGGGCGTTTCGATTGCGGCCATCAATGGCTACGCCATGGGCGGTGGCCTGGAGTGCGCCTTGGCCTGCGACATCCGCATCGCCGAAGAACAGGCCCAGATGGCATTGCCGGAAGCCGCCGTGGGCTTGCTGCCCTGCGCGGGCGGCACGCAGAACCTGCCGTGGCTGGTCGGCGAAGGCTGGGCCAAGCGCATGATCCTGTGCGGCGAACGCGTCAATGCCGAGACCGCGCTGCGTATCGGCCTGGTGGAGGAAGTGGTCCCCAAGGGCCAAGCGCGCGAACGTGCGCTGGCGCTGGCCTTGCAGGCCGAAAAGCAGAGCCCTTCGTCTGTTGCGGCCAGCAAGCAGCTGATCCAGGGGGCGCGCCACAATCCGCTGGGCACCATTCTGCAGACCGAACGCGAACTCTTCGTCGATCTCTTCGATACCCAGGACCAGAAGGAGGGCGTCAACGCCTTCCTCGAAAAGCGCGCGCCGAGCTGGAAAAACGCCTGAACGTTTCGGCACAGGGCCTGACGTTTTCTGCACCATGAACTGTTTTTGACGCGGCAAATGCGGCGTTGAAGCGGGCGTGGTGCGATGGCCTTGGGCTAGACTGGCAGCCTTGATCCACGTGATCCATTTGATCCATCCGGTCCCGTCGAGGCTTTCCATGTCATCACGTATCGCCGCGTTTCTGTTCTCCCTGCTGACGTTGTCCTGCCTGCCCGTTGCGGCGGGGGCTTCCGAACTGTCGGACAAATTGTCCCAGCCCGATCATGTCCTGATCATGCGCCACGCGCGTGCGCCGGGCATTGGCGATCCTGCAGGATTCACGCTCAATGACTGTGCCACGCAACGCAATCTCAACGATGAAGGCCGCGAACAGGCGCGCAAGATCGGCAACTGGCTGCGCCAGCAAGGCATCAGCCGCGCCATCGTCGCCAGCAGCCCGTGGTGCCGTACCAAAGAGACCGCCACTTTGCTGGGTTTCGGTACGCCCGAGGTGCAGGATGGCCTGGCCTCCTTCTTCAACGACGCGGCCCAGGGCGAGACCGCCAACCAGCGACTGGAGCAGTACCTGCGCACGGCTTTGCCGGGCAAGGGCAGCCGGGCGCTGATCCTGGTCACGCATGACGTGAACATCGGCCGCTGGACCGGAGAAAGTGTGGCCTCGGGAGAAATGGTGCTGGTGCGGGTCGATGCCAGCGGCAAGCCCGTATCGCACAAGGTCTACGCGCGGCCCGACTGATCCGCCGGTCTTCGCCAAGCACAACGGACGCCGCAGCGCTGCATGCCCTGCGGCGTTTTGTGTTAACGTGACCGGCTTCGTCGTCACGTCCGCCTGCGCCCATGTCCATCGTCTACCGTACCGACCTTCGCCTGACCGCCGATCAGTTCATCGACATTCTTTCCCGTACTTCGCTGGGCCCGCGCCGTCCGCTCGAGGACCGCGAATGCATGGAGGCCATGGTCACCCATGCCAGCCTGACCGCGACCGCCTGGGATGGCGAATTGCTGGTCGGTGTGGCGCGCTGCGTCACCGATTTCGTCTACGCCTGCTATATGTCGGAGCTGGCCGTCGATGAGCAGTACCAGCGCCGGGGCATCGGCAAGGAATTGATCCGCGCCGCCCGCAGCCGCCTCGGTCCGCGCTGCCGCCTGCGGTTGCTGGCCGCCCCCGATGCCACCGACTACTACAGCCATATCGGTTTCGCCCACAGCCCCCGCTGCTGGGAGCTGACGCCCGGAAATGAACTTAAATAACGTTTTAAATCATTTATAAAGAATTGCCATGATCGAGATTCAAGTCTATCGCCCGGAACACGCACAGGGCGTGGTCGAGGTCATCCTGCCCATCCAGCAGGAAGAGTTCGGTATTCCCATCACGCTGGAAGGGCAGCCCGACCTGAAGGATATTGCCGGTTTCTACCAGAAGGGCCTCGGCAATTTCTGGGTGGCGGTTGATGGTGGCAAGGTGGTCGGCACCATTTCCCTGCTCGATATCGGCAACGCCCAGGTCGCGCTGCGCAAGATGTTCGTGGCGGCCAGCCATCGCGGCAAGGAGCACGGCACCGCCGCGCGCCTGCTGGAAGGGGCCATCGCCTGGGCGCGTGCGCAGGGCGTGCGCCAGATCTTCCTGGGTACCACGGACAAGTTCCTGGCGGCGCATCGCTTCTACGAGAAAAACGGTTTCCGGCTCATCGAGAAGAGCACGCTGCCGCCCGCTTTCCCGGTGATGGTGGTCGATACCCGCTTCTACGCGCTGGATTGCTGAAGCGCTTGCGAGGTCACAGCCGGCGCTGGCTGTCGACCCCGAAGTAGAACCATTCATTGCCCGGCAAGGCGCGCGGATTGGGGAAGACGATGTAGCCGTCGCCCGCTGCCAGCACCGCCTGGCCATCGTGCCGGTGGCCGATCACTTCACCCTGCTGCACGCGGTCGAAGCTGGACCAGTCACGGGTGAAGCGGTCCTCGGCATGTTCCATGTCGATCACGTCCACCAGGCGGATCAGCTGGATATCCGCCACCGGCGGCTGCGGGGGCGCATCGATCATGCCGTGCAGTGCCAGCGTCTGCAGGATCGCGCGATAGGCGACTTCCGGCGCTTGCGGATCATCATGCTGGCCGCATTCCAGGGTCACGCCGTATAAACCCTTGCTGCGCGCGTATTCGGTGGTGCCCACGCCATACTGCCGGTCCAGCAGGTCGGGCGAGACCGCATGGCCTTGCTGGCGGCGGCGTTCCACCCCGCGCACATAGGCCCCCATCCATCCTTCCACCACGCGCTGGCAGCCCAGGTGCGCGACCATGCGTGCTTCGGCGGCGGCATGCGCGAAGGGTTCGACCTCGCCGTCATTGTCTTCCGGGCCGAGCATGGCGAAGGGCATGCCGCCGGTATGGAAGGAATGCAGGTCGAGCAGGATCTCGTGTTCATCGATCCACGGACACAGCACGTTGCAGAGCTGGTCCTCGAAGTTGGCGGGGGCCGGATGCGGGCGCAGGTTGCGGTTCAAATTGCGGTCACCCTGGCGTTGCTGTTTTTCATAGGCCAGCGGATTGGTCACCGGCACCAGCGTCAGCAGGCCGCGCTGCAGGCGCAGTTGCCCGCTGTCGAGTTCACGCTGCAGGCGGGTGATGGCCTGGGTGCCGCAGGTTTCATTGCCGTGCACGGCACCGAGGATCAGCAGGCGCGGGCCGGGCGTGAAGGCCGCATATTGCAGCCTGCGCAGGGAAGAAGGAAGGGAGTCGGACGTCATCGGGTGGCATGCACAGGAAGCAGAAAGGGCAACGATACCCCGGTTCGGGCGGCGCTGCCAGTCGCCGCCGCCGGGATCAGCGCAGCAGCTCCTGCCAGCCGGGTGTCACGGCAGTCGCCACGGCGTCGTGCGCATGCAGGCTTTCGAAGTGCGACACGCGGACGGAGCAGGCAGCAAAGCGCGCTTCCAGTGCTTGCCGCAGTCGGCGCGCAGCATCCTCCACGTACATCAGGTTGGCCCCATTGGCCAGCGCAAAGGCCTGCTCATCCGCGCGCCGCACGGCGGTCTGTACGGCCGTGCCCAGTGCGGCTTCGGCGGTATCGATCAATTCCAACAGCGGGAACTGCGCGGCATCGCCGGTGATGGCAATGCTGAGCTCCGCTTCGCTGCGCTGACTGTGCGGTGTGGCCAGACTCGCATGGCGGGCGAGCCAGCCCAGCGCGGCATCGCGGCCGATGGCCTCGTGCTGCGCGAAGTCGGCGGCAAAGGCATCCTGCAGGGCCTGTCGCGACAGGGCGGCCGAGCAGGGGCAGGTGGAGGAATAGGCGATGCGCACCTGCAAGCGGAGCGCCAGCGTGGTATCGCGCAATTGCGCCGTCAGCGTGACCGGATAGCTCTTCCATCCCGCCAGCTCCGGCGTGACCAGCGCGGCCCGCTGCTGCAGCAAGGCGAAGTCCAGCCGCAGCAAGGCGGCGCGCGACTGGCAATCGGCGTGGCTCTCGCGCATCTGGCGCAGCAGTTCATGCACAGCGGCCGGCGTCAGCCGCGATCGAGCGGCGAAGGCGTCCAGCAGCAGGTACAAGCGCGACATGTGGATGCCCTTGGCCTGCGGATCGGGCAGGTCCACCGCCACTTCGGCGCTGGCCGGCAGGGGCGTGCCGTCGGCCAGCCGCAGCGGCAGGGCGATGCCGCACATGCCTACCCATTGCAGGGGCAGGGCGATGCTGGCGGGTTCATCGCGGGCGACGTCGGGCAAGGAATTGCGCTTGCTGATGAGGGTCATGCAGATCACTCCCAGCCGGGGAAGGGATCGGCCATGCGCGCCCAGCCCATCGGACCTTGCGCCATCTCGGCATCGGTCAGCAGGCAGGCTTCCAGCCTGGCCGTCAATGCGGCCTGATCCATGTCCATGCCGATGAGCACCAGTTCCTGGCGGGCATCGCCGACGTTGTCATCCCATTGTTCGAGGATGAAGTCGATGGACTCCTGATCCTGCGGCCACTTCTCGCGCGGCACGGCGGCCCACCATTTGCCGGCCAGCCCGTGGCGGCAGACGGCACCGGCCTGCGACCATGAACCCGCATGGGCCGGGCGGGTGGCGAGCCAGAAGAAACCCTTGGAGCGCACCACGCCCGGCCATTCGCTGTTGACCAGATCGTGGAAGCGCTGCGGATGCATGGGCCGGCGCGCGCGCCAGGCGAAGCTGGTGATGCCGTACTGTTCGGTCTCCGGGACGTGCTCGCCACGCAGTTCCTGCAGCCAGCCCGGGGCCTGGCTGGCTTGTTCGAAATCGAACAGGCCGGTGTTGAGGACCTGGTCCAGCGCGACCTTTCCAAACTCCGATGTGACGATGCGCGCACGCGGATTGAGCTTGTGCAGGATGGCGTGCAGGCGCTCCAGATCAAGCGGCGAGACCAGGTCCAGCTTGTTGAGCACGATCACGTCGCAGAACTCGATCTGCTCGATCAGCAGGTCGACCACGGTACGGCTGTCTTCCTCGCCCATCGATTCGCCACGCTCCTGCAGGCTGTCCTGGGAGCTGTAGTCCTTGAGGAAATTGAAGGCGTCCACCACCGTGACCATGGTGTCCAGCCGCGCCACATCGGCCAGGCTGGCTCCCTCTTCATCGGTAAAAGTAAACGTCTCGGCCACCGGCAGCGGTTCGGAAATGCCGGTCGATTCGATCACCAGCTGGTCGAAACGGCGCTCGCGGGCCAGCTTGCGCACTTCCATCAACAGGTCTTCGCGCAGGGTGCAGCAGATGCAGCCATTGCTCATTTCCACCAGTTTTTCTTCCGTGCGCGACAGATCCGCACCGCCATCACGCACCAGCGCGGCATCGATGTTGACTTCCGACATGTCATTGACGATCACCGCCACGCGCCGGCCTTCGCGGTTGTGCAGGATGTGGTTGAGCAGGGTGGTCTTGCCGGCACCGAGGAAACCGGAGAGCACCGTCACGGGAAGCCGGCGGTCGCCGGGCTGGCGTTGGAGGGAGGTCATGGCGAGTGTGAAATCAGCGTAAGGGTGGAGGAGCAAGCGATGCCATCAGTGAAACTGATGACAGATTTCTCGAGATAAATGCAACTGAGTTGCGAATATCTCATAAATGCAACTGAGTTGCGAATATCTCATAAATGCAACCTTGTTGCAAATAGTGGGTGCGGTGTGCGCGCCGGTCACGCATCTGAGAGAGGGGTTGCCAGTGGCCGTCGGCGGGAAGGAAAGCCCGGCTTGTGCTAGCATGTCGCCTCGCAACAAGGAGGTTTCATCACATGTCCCAGATCTTCCCGTACAAGGGAAACGCCGTCATCCCGGAGATCAAGAAGCTCGACAACGGCAAATTCATGGCTTGCTTCGTGATTCACGAAGGCAAGGATGGCAGCGGCAAGCTGCGCTACCAGCGCAAGGCGCCCACCAATGAGTTCGATACCGAAGACGAGGCGATTGCCTACATCCTCGATTTTTCGGGCGACTGGATCGACGAAAATCCCATGTGATCCCGCCGCGCGCCGTTGCCACGGTGCCGCAGGTCACAGGCAGGAAGAGCCGCACGGAATTTGTTCCGTCGGCTCTTTTTCATTGGGGCTGCGACAAATTGCCACATTCGCAGGGACGGCCGTACGGCCTACAATCGCGAGCCTGTTTCCGTTTCCGGCGCTCCCCGCCCGCAGCCATGACCACCTCCTTCCAGCCCGCCGGCGATGGCACCGCCAACGCCGCCAGCGCGACCGCTCGTACTGGCGATGCCCACCGCTCCGCCTTGCATGCGGTGCTGCTGCGCCTGCATTTCTACATCGGCCTGTTCGTCGGCCCCTTCATCCTGGTGGCGGCGCTGACCGGTACGCTGTACGTGCTCACCCCGCAGATCGAATCGCATCTTTACGCCTCGCAGCTCACCAACCAGAGCCGGGGCGAGGCCCGGCCGCTGGCCGAACAGGTGAAGGCCGCGCAGGCCTTCCTGGGGCCGCAGGCGCGCCTGTTCGCGGTGCGCCCGGCCAAGGCGGAGGGATGGAATACCCGCGTGATGTTCAGCCAGCCCGGTCTGGGCGACTCGGAAAGCCGGGCCATCTTCGTCGATCCGGTCAGCCTGCAGGTCAAGGGCGACCTGATCGTCTATGGCACCAGCGGCGTGCTGCCTTTGCGCACTACGCTGGATTACCTGCACCGCAACCTGATGCTGGGCGACTTCGGCCGCAACTACAGCGAGCTGGCCGCTTCATGGCTGTGGCTGGGTGCGTTGGGCGGAGTGTGGCTGTGGTGGCGAGGTCGCCAGCGCCGCGCTGGCAGTACGGTGCGCGCGCCGCGTCCCATGAACGCGCGCCGGCTGCATGCCCTCGTAGGGCTGTGGATCGTGTTGGGGCTGGTGTTTTTCTCGGCTACCGGCCTGACCTGGTCACGCTGGGCCGGTGAGCGCGTGAGCCAGATGCGCACTCAGCTGGGCTGGATCACGCCCTCGGTCTCGACGCAATTGCAGGCCGGTGCCCCGGCCATGTCCATGGGCGAACACGCCGATCACATGGGCGCACATGGCATGCAGATGCCCATGCCGGAGGCCAGTGACCCGGCCCGTTTCGACATGGTGCAGCAGATCGCCCGCGCGGGTGGCATCGACTCCTCCGAGATCGAAATCCGCCCACCGCGCTCGGCCCAGCAGGCTTGGGTGGTGCGGGAGGTGGATCGCTCCTGGCCGACCCAGGTCGATACGGTGGCCATCGATGCCGACCGCATGGCCATTACCAGCCGGGCCGATTTCGCTGATTTTCCATTGATCGCCAAGCTGATCCGCTGGGGTGTGGATGCGCACATGGGGGTGCTGTTCGGCGTGGCGAACCAGATCCTGATGGCCCTCTTCGGCGTGGCCCTGACCGGGCTCATCGTGCTGGGCTACGTCATGTGGTGGCGGCGCCGCCCGGCGGCGGGTGCCAGCCTGGCTCCGTTGACGCAGGCGGTGATGCGCCTGGCGCCCCTGCAACGCCTGACGCTGGCTGTGCTGGCCCTGCTGCTGGGCTGGAGCCTGCCGTTGATGGGGGCCAGTTTGTTGCTGTTCCTGCTGGTGGATGTGATCCGTTATTCCCGCGCACGCCGCGCGACGGTCTGATCATTCACTGAGCAGGCCATCGGCGGTCTGCTCGAACCACTCGCTGCCGCGTTGCACGAAGGTCTGCGACGCGGCCAGCGCAAAACTCTTCACATCGGGCTTCCAGCCCAGCCGATGCACCACGATCTGGTGTGCTTCCACCTGCAAGACGTTGAAGGAATTGCTTTCGCCGCGCCCACGGGTGGAGGTGGCCGTACCCGCCTGCACCACCAACGCCGAATAGCCAGGAATGTGATAGCGCCCGGCGCTGCTCACGGCCGAACTGGTATGCACGTGACCTGCCAGCAGCAGGTCGGCGCCGCACAGCGCGAAGGCACGCATGGCCGGTACCGCCTGGCCGACCAAGCCGTGATGCTGCGGGCCGGGCGGCAGGTCGAAGGGATGATGGGTGACGATGATCTTGACCAGGTGATCGCCCACGCCAGCCAGTTCGCGCCGCGCGTGTTCGATCTGTCTGTCGTTCACGCGGCCATCCTGGATGGTCAGGGAACGTGCGGTATTGATGCCGACCACGGCGATTTCCTCGTCCACGTAGCGCGGCTGCAGATCGGCCGTGATGTGGCGCTTGTACTTGCGCAGCGGCTGCAGCAGGCGCGCCGCCACGTTGAAGAGCGGAACGTCATGATTGCCCGGCACCACCAGCTGGGGCTGCGGCAGCGCATTGAGAAACTCCCTGGCCTGCTTGAACTGGATGCTGCGCGCGCGTTGGGTAAGGTCGCCCGAAACGACGACCAGGTCCGGCTTGAGCTCGTGGATCTGGGCGATCAACGGTTCGAGGATCTCCGGATCGGTGCGCCCGAAATGCAGGTCCGACAGATGAATGAGGGTACGCATCAGTTCTCCCCCAGCAGTTTGTCGAGCAGGCCGGGTTCGCGGGGGGCGGCCGCTTGCGGGGCGGCGAGCTGCGGCACGATCACGGTCAAGGAGGCCGGACGGATACGGTAGTGCAACGGTGTCTGCATCAGGTTGACTTCGCCATCGGTGGCCACGCGCATGCGTTTCTTGTGCGTCTCGATATGGATCTCGCTGCAGGTCAGTACATCGAAGTCATGCGCTTCACGCAGGCGGCCGAACAGTGCATGCAGGGCCAGTCGCAGCAGGCCCAGGCGGCCGGTGCGGTGGCACACGTACAGACTCAGCTGGCCGTCGGTGAGGGTGGAGCGCTTGCCGATGTCCAGGCCGCTCATGAGGTACTCGTTGTTGCCGATGAAGACGAAGGGCGTGCGCCGCCAGTGTTCCTTGCCGTCGATGGAGAGCCGCACGCGCAGGAAGGGATAGCGCCGCAGCGCGCCCATGGCGGCCCAGGTGAAGGCCAGCCATTTGCCACGGCCCAGGCGAGCCTGCTGCTTTTCACGTTCGCGCACGATGTCGGGATAGAGACCCAGGCTGGAATTGTTGATGAAGGGCGCGCCATTGACCTCACCGCTGTCGACCCGCAGCTTGCGCCCGGTGGCGATGTTGGCGATGGCCTCGTCCAGCGTCAGCGGGATGTTGAGGTCTTTGGCAAAGTGATTCAGCGTGCCCAGCGGCAACACGCCCAGCGCGCTCTCGCAGTGTGGATCGGCCAGCAGGGTCGAGGCCACGGCATTGACGCTGCCATCGCCGCCGCCCACGGCGACCACCGCGATCTTGTTGCGCACGGCATCGCGGGCGGCCTCCAGCATGTCTTCGCCGCTGCGCGCCAGATGCACCACGGCGTGCAGGCCGTGACGGGCGAACTCTTCGGTGATGTGCGCGGCCAGTTCCTCGGCGTGGCCGCCACCGGCACGGGCGTTGATGGCGGCCACCACGTCGGGGCGGCCCTGGCTGGCGGGCAATTCCTGGGTCATGTCTTGTTCTGTCATCCGCAGGCGAGTAGGAAGGTGGTTTCAGAGCCCGTTGGAGCGCGGCTGCGCGTAATAGTGCCGCTGCCAGGTGAAAACCACGGTCGTCCACAGCGCGAACCAGGCCGTGCCCAGCAGCATCGCACCCAGTACGTCGCTCAGGAAATGCGCGCCCAGGTAGACCCGGCTGAAAGCGGTCAGCGCCACCAGCAGCAGGGCTGCGCCGATGACGGCGGCCTGCACGCCGCGCTCGCCGGTCTTCAGGCGCGCACCGATGGCGGCCGTCACGCCCGGCTGGTTGAGCAGGTAGGCGGCCAGCATGGCGTAGAGCAGGGTGGCGCCGATGGTGTGTCCGCTGGGGAAGCTGTAGCTGTGCAGTACCAGGATGGGATCCTCAAAGCTGGGACGCAGGCGTGCGAAGATGTGCTTGAGCGTGAAATTGCACAGCATGCCGCCGGGCAGCACCAGCAGCAGGTCGGTGACCCAGGCCCAGCGCTGCTTGCGGACCATGTGCCACAGCAGCAGTGCGCCCATGGCCAGCACGCCGATGGTGCCATGCAGATGCGTATAGCCGAGGACCAGTTCGGTCAGGGGCGAGAAGGCATGCTGGTTGAACCAGTCCGCCAGTTGCTGATCCAGTCGCGTGAGCGCACCCTTGCTGCTGACTTCGTAGGCGATCAGCGCGAACAGCATCACCGTGGCCAGCGCGGCCATCAGGCCCGTGGTGAGCGGCAGTCCGAGATGGTGGTCGCGCGCCATGCGGGCGCGCAGGAAACGCTGGAGGGAGGGAGAGGGAGAAGAGTGTCGTTCTGTCATCCGGCCATTCTAACCTCAGCCCCCCGTGCCCCGGCAAGGGGCTGGAGGGTGCCGGTATGGTCAGGCGCAGGGATCGCTGCCCAGCGCGATGGCACGCAGGGCAGGCAGGTCGCACAGTTCGACGTCGCGATGGTTGACTTCGATGACGCCGGTTTTCTTGAAATTGGTCAGCAGCCGGCTCACGGATTCCACGGCCAGGCCCAGGTAGTTGCCGATTTCCTCGCGCGTCATGCGCAGCTGGAAACGGGTCGAGGAATAGCCACGGCTGGCGTAGCGCGAGGACAGGTTGAGCATGAAGGCCGCCATCTTCTGCTGCGCGGTCATGCTGCCCAGGGTCAGCATGACGCGTTGCTCGCGCGAAATCTCCAGGCTCATCATGCGATGGAACTGGCGCAGCAGCGTGGGCATGTCGCGGAACAATTCTTCCAGGCGCGTAAACGGAATCTCGCAGACTTCGCTGTCTTCCAGTGCCACGGCTTCGCACAGATGGTGCCCGGCGCCGATGGCATCCATGCCCAGCAATTCGCCGGCCATCTGGAAACCGGTGATCTGCTGGCCGCCATTGGTATTGCCCTGGAAGGTCTTGAAATGGCCCAGGCGGATGGCGTAGAGCATGTCGAACTTGTCGTTGAGGCGGTACAGGCTTTCATCACGCTTGACCTTGCGGCGGCGGTTGATGACCTGTTCCAGCCGCTGCATGTCGCCCTGGTCCAGCCCCATCGGCAGGCACAGCTGGTGCATGCTGCAGGCCGAGCAGCTGGCGCGCAGGGCGTGCAGGGTGAGCGGAGGCGGCGAATGAATGGGCGTGTGGGCAGGTAAGCTGGACATAAGCGTTGGATTTTCCTCTATGTTGTGGCGGCGTCGGCTGGCCAGGTCTTGGCGTGATGATTTGTGATGCGCCACATTGTCATGCAGCTGCGCAGCTATTTTTCCCGTACTTTTACCACAGTTCTTGCCTGCAAAACGCATACGCAGGGGGAGCAATCAAAACTTTCATCGGAGCAAGGGGAAACTTGCTTTTCGGTTACGTCACCCTGTTTGCGCTTGGCGGGCCCGGTTATTTCACCAGTTTCAGGACCGCCCGGAACTGCGGATGTGCGCTGTGCCGCAGCCATTCGTAGGCGACCATCTCCAGTGTGACCGGGATGGCACCGGCGGCGCGCATGCGCTCGAAGGCGGCGTCGCGGTCCAGCGGACGGCGCGAGCCGCAGGCCTCCAGCAGGGGCAGCACCGTGTAGCCCTGTTGCAGCAGGGAAAGCGCAGTCTGCAGCACGCAGATGTGGGCTTCGCAACCGGCGACGATGAGCTGCCGTACGGCCGGTGGTATGACCGGCAGCAGGCCGTCCGCGCAGGCATCGAAATGCTGCTTGGAGAGCGTCTTGTCGCACAGGCGGGCAATATCCGGATGGTTGTGGCCGAGCTTGTCCGGCCTTTGTTCGGTGGCGATGACCGGCACCCCGAGCAGGCCGGCAATGGCGGCCATGCGCACGGTCTGCGCCAGCACGGCCTGGCCCTCGTGGATGGCGGGCAAGAGTTTTTCCTGGGGATCGATCACCAGCAGGGCGGATTGATGAGCCTGGATCAGCATGGAAGTCCTGTCATGTGGGCTTGGCAGAAATTGAAGGTCTTGTGTCATTGACGCCAAGCGGGTGGGAATCCGACAATTTTTCCATCATTGACCCTTCGGAGCAAATCCATGCGCGCCTCCTTGTCCGCCGATTCCCATGGCGGTAGCCGCAATGCCGCCATCCTGGCTTTGTGCCAGGGCCTGTTCACCTGCGCCATCTCGATCGACCTGACCCTGACCGCGCTGACCGGCTGGCAACTCGCTCCGGACAAGGCGCTGGCAACCTTGCCGTTCGCCCTCATCACGGTCGCCGGTGCCGTGGTGACCTGGTTTGCGGCGTTCTTGATCCAGCGCCTGGGTCGCCGCTGGTCCTTCGTGCTGGGAGCGGCCAATTGCTGTGTCGGCGGGCTGATCTCGGTGTGGTCGGTCTGGCATGGGCAGTTCTGGTTCTTCTGCGTCGGCACGGCGCTGGTCGGTGTATTTCAGGCGTTTGCGCAGTATTACCGGCTGGCGGCCGCCGATGCGGTCGCCGAAGCGGCCAAGAGCCGTGCCATTTCCACCGTGCTGGCCGGGGGCGTCATCGCGGCCCTGGTCGGCCCGGCCCTGGCGGCCTGGAGCAAGGATTGGTTCCCGACGGCATTGTTTGCCGGGGCCTATCTGGTGGTGGCGCTCATGGGGCTGTTGTCGGTGCTGGTACTGGTGCTGTTCTATCGGGATCAGGCCGAACCGGCGGCCGTTGCGCAGTCGCAATCTGACCTCGCCCCCGCGCGCCCGCTATCGGCCATTGCACGTACGCCGGTCTTCATGGCCTCGGTTGCCAACAACGTGGCCGGCTCCATGGTGATGATGTTCATCATGACGGCCGCACCCCTGGCGGCGGTGGCCTGCCATCACGGCATTGATGATGGTGCGGCCATCATCCAGTGGCACCTGATGGGCATGTACGCTCCCTCCTTCTTTGCCGGACGCCTGATCCAGCGCTTCGGCCTGGGACCGGTGCTGCTGGCAGGGCTGGGCATGAACCTCGGCTGCGCCGTCATCGCCATGCTCTCGACCACGCTGCCCGCTTTCTATGTTGCCTTGCTGCTGCTGGGCGTGGGCTGGAATTTCATGTTCGTCGGTGGCACTACCTTGCTGGCGCAGTCCTATACCCCATCGGAACGCGCCAAGACCCAGGGGCTGGCCGAGTTGATGCGCTATGCCGCGACGGCGCTGGCCACGCTGGGTGCCGGTCCCTTGCTGGCCCGCTTCGGCTGGGAAACGCTCAATGCGGCCATCCTGCCGGTGCTGCTGGTGTCGGCGCTGGTCACGCTGCGCTGGATGTGGGCCCAGCGTACTGCGCGCACGGCGCTGGTGACGGGCCTGCGCTAACATCGGAGCATGATTCCAATGAACCCCGTCCTTTCCGCGCAGGCCGCACAGGCCCCGCGCAATGTGGTGCTGCTGGCTTATGGCGGCATGAACCTGCTGGATCTTGCCGGCCCGATGCAGGTGCTGGCGACCACCAACCGCCTGCAAGGCCGTGAAGTCTATCGCCTGCATGTGGCCTCGGCAGAGGGCGGCGCGGTGACCACCAGCGCCGGCCTGCCGGTGTTGACGCAAGCGCTGTCTGCGCTGGACGCGCTGCTGCGCGCTGAGGAACTGCACACCTTGATTTCGCCCGGCGGCAGCGTGGGGGACAGCTTCCGCATCGATCCCGCCCTGGTCGCGTGGATCCGCGCGGCCGCGCCGCTGGCCCGGCGCGTCTGTTCGGTCTGCACCGGTGCTTTCCACCTCGCCGAGGCGGGCGTGCTGGACGGCTTGCGGGTGACGACGCACTGGGATTCGGCCGAAGATTTGCAGCAGCGTTATCCCGCACTGGAAGTGGATGGCGAGCCCATTTACATCCGCCAGGGCCGCATCTGGACCTCGGCGGGCGTCACCGCCGGTATCGACCTGACACTGGCGCTGGTGGAACAGGACCTGGGCCACGCCGCCGCCATTTCGACGGCCCGCCAGCTGGTGATGTTCATCAAGCGTCCGGGCGGACAATCGCAATTCAGCACGCCGCTGGCTTCACAGGCCACCGGGGCGGGCCGGTTTGCCGAGCTGCATGCCTGGATCGCCGGCAATCTGGAAGCGGATCTGCGGGTCGAGAACCTGGCCCGCCAGGCCAACATGAGTCCGCGTACCTTCGCGCGGCTGTATGTGGCCGAGACCGGCCGCACGCCGGCGCGCACGGTCGAGCTGATGCGGCTGGAGGCGGCGCGCCGGGCGCTGGAAGAAACCCGGCTGCCGCTCAAGCGCATTGCCAGCCAGTCCGGCTACGGGGAAGAACAGAACCTGCGGCGGGTCTTCCTGCGCCAGCTGGGGGTGAGCCCGGGGCAATACCGCGAGCGCTTCGCGGCCCAGTGATCTACTGCCCCACACCGCGCAGGAAACGTTCCTGGTGGTGTCGGACTCCCTCGCTGATGCGCTCCCAGGTGCGTGCAGGGAAGTCGTCCGGCAGTTCGCCTTCGGCCACCGCCAGGGCATGCTCGGCGCCTTGCACCAGCGCCAGCATCGCCTGCCACACCGGTTCACCGCCGTGCTGCAAGGCCAGCTGCCGCCAGTGGCGGGCTTCGATGGTATGGAAGTGGCGATGCGGATTGCGTCCGCGCAGCAGCATGGCAGGACCGGCCTGCCGGGCGCGGAACTGGTTCGGCCCTTTGCCGAAGTAGGGCCACATCGACAGCACGTCATACAGCGGCGTCATCTCGTAACGGCCGCCCGCATGCAGGTGCAGCGAGAAATTCTTGGCATGGCCGTCGGTGGCCGCCAGCAGGAAGAAGGCCAGTTGCGCCAGCAGGAAATACGTCTTGTCGCCGCCCTGGCTGCTGGCATTGAGCAGGCCCAGGCACTGGTTCAGGCCGGGACCGCCCTGGCTTTCATACTTCATCGTCGGTGGCAGGCCGAAGGCCTGGCAGAAATCCTCCTGCGGCAGGCGGGCGATCCAGCCCTCCTTCATCCTGACGCGGTCGAAACGCTCCACCGCCAGCACCGTATGACGCCCGAAATGTTCCACCCGCGCCGGGGCCACCGGCAGACCCATCGCTGCCAGGATGCGGGAGCACAGCCATTCGTTGTAGACCGAGTCGCCCGCATCGACCCGCTGCATCACGCCGCCGATCAGGCCCAGCGGCAGCTTGATGATGTGGGTGGTCGGCGTGGCACCCAGAGGACGGCACCACTTGCCGCGATGCCAGGTCAGAGCGGTCTTTTCCTGTGCACCTGCGATCGAGATGCGCAGCGCATCTTCCTGTGCGCTGGCCGGGGGGGAAGACAAGGGCAGGGCATACAGCAGTTGTTCGAGCATCGCCTCATCCAGACGCTCGCAGTGGATGCTGCGCCAGCCTTGCGGTTCCTGGTCCGGTGGCAGCAGTTGCAGGGCGCCGACGCAGTCGCGTCCCAAGGCCTGCAAGAGGTCGAAGACTTCAGTGGAGGGCAGGCGATAGCGTTGCCGCAGCCGTTCGCGAATATCGGCGTTGTCCGGGAGCAGGTTGTCGAAATAGTTGCGCACGCTGTCGCCGCGCAGCTCGCCCGAGGCGGTCAGCGGCAGGGACAGCGACAATGGACGGAAATGCGACGAGCGCACCCACGTGGGCGCATAGCGGAAGCGATGCACCTGGCGTTCCACGCTCCAGGTACCGACCAGCTCACCGTTCATCCAGGCATGCAGCATTACCAGGAGCCCTGTTTGCGTGAGGGGATGTAGACAGCTCCATCTTCCCCGACCGCATCGACCGGCTTGTTTGCCGCGTGGACATGCAGCTTGAGACCGGCCCCCAGTGTCGACAGGAGCAACAGCATCTGCTCCACGCTCACGGCACCCGGATTGGCTTCGATCTCGGCAATGCGCGCCTGGCTGATGCCGATGCGCTCGCCCAGTTGCGCCTGGGTCATGTGCCGCTGCTTGCGCAAGGCACGCAGATGCTCGCGCAACTGGATGGAGAGGCTGATGGGAAAATCGTTGGCCATGAAGTTTTCCTCAAGACAAGGATGCAGCCGCAACGGTGCGCATGGCGGATGGCCAGGCTGCGCGGCTGTTGAGGAAAATATAGGGTAAGAACGATAAAATTACAATATAAGAAATGTCTTGTTTTTAGTATTTATCGTTTAAATACGATAAACCAACATTATCAGCTTTGGCTTGTAATCATGGCTGTGTCGGGTCGTCTGGCGACAGCGCCGTCAATGCAGTCAACGCTGCCAGCGAATCCAGCCACCACGACAGGGCCGGGCCAGCCGGATGGTCCGGTTTGTAAACACACTGGATCGGTAGTTCCGCTCCTTGCGGCGGATGGTGGATGGTGCTGATGCTGACCAGCCGGCCGCGGTCCAGGTCATTCTTGACCACGTGCAGCGGCATGTTGCCCCAGCCCATGCCGGCACGCAGCAGGGCGTGCTTGGTGCCGAGATCACTCATGCGCCAGGTCAGCCGCGAGTGCACCGAGAAATCCTGACGCGCAGTGAGTTCGCTGCGGTCGGACAGCACCAGCTGGGTTTGCTGCTGCAGGAGCTTTTCGGAAATCCTTCCCTTTACCTTGGCCAGCGGATGGTCCGGTGATACCACCGCCACCAGTTGCACGCTGGGCAGCGTGATGCGCAGCAGGTTGGGCGGCGTGGTCGGCAGTGTCCCCAGGATGCCCAGCATGGAGCGTCCGTCAATGACGCGCTCGGCCACCGCCCCCAGTGCTTCCACCTCCAGTCGTACGGTCACCGCCGGGAAGGCCACGCGAAAGCGCTGCAGGAGGTCCACCAGACAATCGGTAGGAAAAAACACATCCACCGCCAGTGACACTTCAAGTTCCTGCCCGCGCGCATAGGAATTGGCCCGCACCTGCAGCGAATCCACGTGATCCAGCACCTGCCGGGCATCGGCCAGCAGGGCCACGCCGGGGCTGGTCAGCTGTGGCCGGTAGCCGCTGCGGTCGAACAGCAGCACGCCCAACTGATCCTCCAGCGTGGCGATGGCATAGCTGACGGCCGACTGCGCCCGCGACAGCTTGCGCGCGGCGGCCAGGAAGCTGCCGCTGTCGGCCACCTGCACGAAAACCCGCAACTGATCCAGCGACAGACGCTCAATATTCATAAGGCCCTCAAGCTACGATGAAATAAGAAAGTGCCAACTATATCTAAAATTTAGATCATGATTATAAAAAGATAATCAGTTTTAGCCGAAGGCGAACTTGCCTATTCTGTCGTCACTGGCTGCAGCGAATGCATCACCGGGCAGAGCACAGCGCGAGAGCCGGTCAGAGATTGGCGTCAGGCAACAACAAGATTCAAGGCACCACGGCATCACAATTCAAACATCGTCGTTCACCCAACATCAGAGAGGCTTACCATGATTACCAACTTCACCACTTTCCGTATTGGCCGCGTCCTGCTGGCTTCCTTGTTCGTCATTTCGGGCATTTTCAAGATCGTCGGCTTTGCCGGCACGGTCGGCTACTTCGGCAGCCTGGGCCTGCCGGTACCGACTCTGGCCGTGCTGGTCACCATCCTGGTCGAAGTCGGCGGCGGCTTGCTGCTGATGACCGGTCGCGGCGTGCGTCCGGTGTCGCTGGTGATTGCGCTCTTCACCGTCGGCGCAACCCTGTCGGCCCATCATTTCTGGACGCTCGAAGGCGCTGCCGCCCAAGGCCAGATGATTCACTTCCTCAAGAACGTGGCCCTGATCGGTGCACTGTTGCTGGTGTCCTCGATCGACCCGCAAGCCCAGCCGGAAGAAAGCCGTTGAGCCTGATGGCCACCCGTTCCAACCATCGACCATGATTCACCGGCCCGCGCCCACGACGTGCGGGCCTCTACAGGAGAGACAAGCATGAGCACCCCCTACACCCGTCAAATCGAACGCCTGGTCAACGGCATCCCTACCCAGGATGGCGCCGGCGTAAGCCTCACCCGCGTGCTGACCCACGACCTGCAGCGCCGCCTGGACCCGTTCCTGATGCTGGATGCCTTCCACTCGGACGAGCCCAGCGATTACCTGGCGGGTTTCCCCGACCACCCGCATCGCGGCTTCGAAACCGTGACCTACATGCTGGCCGGCCGCATGCGCCACCGCGACAATGCCGGTAACGAAGGCTTGCTGGAACCGGGCGGCATGCAATGGATGACGGCCGGCCGTGGCCTGGTGCACTCGGAGTTGCCGGAACAGGAAAACGGCCTCATGAGCGGCTTCCAGCTGTGGGTGAACCTGGCGGGCAAGGACAAGATGACCGATCCCGGCTATCAGGATATCCCCTCGGCAGGTATCCCCGAGACCGAGCCGCAAGCGGGCGTGAAGGTCCGCGTCTTGGCCGGGACCGCCTTTGGCGTGGCTGGCGCCATCAGCCGCGAGACCACCGAGCCGTTGTATCTGGACCTGAAGCTGGAATCCGGCGTGACGCTGGACCTGCCGATCCCGGCCACGCACAATGCTTTCCTCTACGTGTATGAAGGCAAGCTGGCCGTAGGTGCGGCTGGCAGCGAGACCCGTGCCGCCGAGGCTGGTCGCATGGCCGTGCTGTCCAACGTGGCGGGCGCCGCCGGTGTGACGGTGCGGGCCGAGCAGGCCAGCCGCTTCCTGCTGATTGCCGGCAAGCCCTTGAATGAACCGATTGCCCAGTGGGGCCCGTTCGTGATGAATACCCGCGAACAGGTGGAAGCCGCCATCGACGATTTCCGCGCCGGTCGTTTCTGAACCCTTGATTCATCCGAACCCCAGCGGCGGGCAGCCAAGTGCGCCCGCCGCCACAGGAGAGCACCATGAGCAACATTCTTCACCAGATCCACGGCCTGACTCGCGACATCGGTTTTCCGGTGCGGCGCCTGCTGCCGGCGGCGGCTGCACGCACGGTCGGTCCCTTCGTCTTTTTCGATCATATGGGGCCGGTGGAATTCGATGCCGGCACCACCGAAGGCGATGTCCGTCCGCATCCCCACATCGGCCTGGCCACCGTGACTTACCTGTTTTCGGGGGCCATGATGCACCGGGACAGCCTGGGCGTGGTCCAGCGCATCACCCCGGGGGCGGTCAACTGGATGGCTTCGGGACGCGGCATCGTCCATTCAGAGCGTATCCCCGACGATATCCGCGAGCAGAAGGTGCCGGTGCATGGCCTGCAGATGTGGGTGGCCCTGCCGGTCGAGCAGGAAGACAGCGACCCGCTGTTCCGTCATTACGCCTCGGAGGACATGCCTGAGGCGCAAGTGGGCGGCGCCCGTCTGCACGTGCTGGCGGGTTCGGCTTTCGGCGTGAGCTCGCCGGTGGCCACGGCCAGCCCGACGCTGTATGTGGCGGGCAGCACCACGCAAGGCGCCGAGCTGGAGATTGCCGCCGACGTACAGGAACGCGCGGTCTACGTGGTACGCGGTGACGTGACGCTGGACGGCGAGCGCATGGAGCCGGGCACGCTGGCCATTCTGGCCCCGGGTGCGGCAGTGGCGCTCAAGGCCGTGGGAGAAACGGTGTTCATGATCCTGGGCGGCGCACCGCTGGATGGTCCGCGCTTCGTGTGGTGGAATTTCGTGGCGACCTCGCGCGAGAAGATCGAAGCGGCCAAGCTGGCCTGGAATGGACGTGACAAGAACGTGTTCCCGGATATTCCCGGTGAGACTGAGTGGATTCCGCTGCCGGCGCATTGATACGCCGTGATCCAAAACGAAAACTGTCCGTCGCCCTGGCTGCGACAGGCAGTTTTTTTGTCCGATTTGTCCGATCAAAGGTAGGCCGGATTGACGGCCAGGATATCCTTCGCACAGGCCAAGGCTGCTTCGCATTGCGATTGCACGACGCCCGCCACGCGCTGCGTCATGCGCGGGTCTCCTCCCTGCGCCAGCACTTCGTGGCAGATGTCCGGCAATTTTTTCAGGCTGAGCGTAGCCAGCTCCTTGAGCGCATTGACGACCAGCCTCGGTGCAAGGGCGCACTCATGCGCCATCAAGGCCCAGTCGAAAGCACGAATGGTGCGCGGATCAAAATTGTCGCCCACCGCCATCGCCAGTTGGTCGGCCACCTGAGCGTCAATGAGCGCCAATCCCGACACCATGTCATAAGCGGGCGCCAGTACAAGCCGATTGGCATCGCTGAAAAAGCTCAGGTTCTTGGCGTGCGCATCGGTATTGCCGATCAATACCTGGAAGATGAGCCAGCGCAGGAAGGCAAGCTTGGCGGGGCCGGTCGAGTGCATGAGGTCACGGTCGCCAAGCAAACGGAAGAAGCGTTTGAGCGAGGCGCCATCGCGTATCTCCTTGACGTCATCGCCATCCCCAAAGGGCCGTTCGTATTTGAAGTCGACCGGAAGTCCCAAGGCCTGACAGCCGTCTATGCATTGCCGGCGCAAGACTTGCGTGCCGTCGGCCTGCGCTGCTTGCATGTCCCCCCGGGCGTGGACACGATCAAATCGCTCCACCACCAGTACCGGCTCCGGTACGTGCGCCAGTCTCACCCCAGCCGCCCTGACGCCCACCGCGCCTGCCAGCAGCATGCACATCAGTTCGTTGGTGGTCATGCCCGCGAGCTGCCGGCTGACCGGCTCCGGCTTGAGGATGTGGGTGGAGGACTGTTGCAGCGTTTCCGGCAGAAACCACACATCGCCCTGCTGGAGGACGGCCAGTTTGTCCTGATAACCGGCGATGGACAGCCTGACCCGGCCATCCCACACCGTGAAAGGATGCTCCGGCCGGGCCCGGATGCGCTGGGAAAGTTCCTCCGATGACAGTCGCCTGGCTTGTCGCTCGTCCTTGTCGTGGGGCGTAACGGCGTTGGCGGTGAAGACCAGCGCGCCCGCCGACTCGCGGCCGAGTGCATGCAGCAGACCCGCCAGGTTCGACTTGGAAAGATGGTAGGTGGCCACGGCGTCGTCCAGCGCCTTTCCTTCCGGAAGCAGGTTCTGGAAGAAATTGCGCACCTCCATGCTGTGACGTTCCCTGCTTTCTGCTTCGGGACGAATCAGGGGGAGGGCCGGTGACAAGGCATGGCCGGATTGCGTCCAGGCCTCGTCGTAGCGCAAGGAAAACAGGTTCTCATCGGTGTGGTGCCAAAGCTCGCCGACCCGCACTCCACCCATCCAGATGTTGAGGAACATGCTCATCGATGCCACGCCGGGAACAAGCGCGGGAGTTCTTTCTCCGCAGTGTGCCGTTCTTCTGCCGAGACCGAGAAGAACGAAACGCCCAGGCAATCCGCCACATCAAGCATCTTGCCGATGCTGACCGTCGGCTTGCCCGATTCAATGTCACTCAGGGTTTGGATGGACACGTCCGCCAGTGCGCAAACGTCGGCAATTCGCATCCCGGCTGCTTTACGTGCGGCCCGGATGGCAGCGCCGAAACCTGCTGCTTCGTTGATTTTTCCAAAATATTCTGGCTTTGCCATATGCCCTCCGTATTCTGCTATAGAAGAATATCAGGTTTCTCAATGGCTGAATTCACTCAATATTCTATCAAAATAGAATTTTT
Source organism: Herbaspirillum sp. 1130 (assembly GCF_017833835.1). Classification (NCBI taxonomy): domain Bacteria; kingdom Pseudomonadati; phylum Pseudomonadota; class Betaproteobacteria; order Burkholderiales; family Oxalobacteraceae; genus Herbaspirillum; species Herbaspirillum sp. 1130. The sequence continues at coordinate 974,467 of NZ_JAFICQ010000001.1, read as the reverse complement.
TATTGCGGTGGAGCGTATTTCGGGAAATCGAGTGACAAATTCTGCTATGGCAGAATATTTTGTACGGATTTTGGAGAATAAGCCATGCAAGATGATCGAATTGCTACCGACCACCTGAAAACAAAACCGCCTGCGGCATTCCAGCGACAGGCGGTTAGTGATCGGCCGTTGCAGCCGTTCATGCGCTGAAAAATCAGATCAGGCCGATGATGCGCCCCATCTCGGTGATGTAGGGACTGTCTTTGAGCACCTGGTTTTCCAGGCTGTCGGCGGCGCGGCGCAGGGAGTGCCAGGTATCGCCGACCTGTCCCGCATGCGGCTGCGGTTCGCTCAGGTGCTGGCGCAGACGGGCGATGTCTTCGCGCAGCTGGTCGGCTTCGGTGCTGCCAGCGGGCAGTTTCTGCAATTCCGCCTCGAACTGGCCGACCATGTCCAGCAGGCGCTGGTGGTCGAACGCTGGGGTTTGCATGGGCTCGCTCATGGATTCTCCTTCGGTGATGGACCGGCTCCATCATAGGCGCATCACGCCCGGGCCGGCAAAAAAAGGTGCCGGGGTTTGCCCGGCATCAAGTTCTTCTGTTTGGGTACGGTTGCCAGGCACAAGTTCCGGCAGCGCCGAGTACAGGCCATGCTTTGTTACACTGGCGGCTGTTTTTGCGCGGCGCTTCCTGTGCCGCGCTCGCTGATCCCCTGATTCATGACCTCACACGACGACACTTCCGCTTTCATCACCTGGACCACCGGTGCCACTTCACAGCAACTGCGCTGGCATTCCGAGGCCGGCAATCCGCCCCCCAAGCGCGTCGTCGAGGGGGACGACCAGATGGCCGCCGATGCCGCCTACAAGCTGGCCTGCGAGGGTACCGGCCTGCTCTGGCGCGGCGACTTCCAGAATGCGCGCCAACTGCTGCAAGCCCTGGGCCGACGTGTGGACCGCGCCCGCGAGCGCGCCCAGGCCAAGAGCAAATCCAAAGCGGCCACCGCCGAGAGCCCGGCGCAAGCCTTCCATCATCATCGCCAGATGCAGGCGCAGCGCGCGCGCATCCTGGGCATGCTGCTCATTCCCGTCGATCCCGGTTTCGTGGTGCCGCTGCGCCGTGCGCCCGACGTGCAGGCCGCCTGCCGCGAAGCCTATGCGCCCTCGCTGCAGGGCACATCCTTTGCGGTCTCGCTGCGCGAGCTGCAGGGCCTGATCGGTGCGCATGAGTGGCGCAAGAAGGGCGTCGAGATCGGCGCACTGGGTAGCCGCATCCATCCGTGGTATGGCGTCTTCTCGCCGGTGCGTGGCGAGTACGTGGACCTGGTGGCCAAGGCCCCGCTGCCCTCGACCGAACTGGCCTTCGATATCGGCGTGGGCAGTGGCGTGCTCTCCGCCGTCCTGGCCCGGCGCGGCGTGCGCAAGATCATCGCCACCGACATGGACCCGCGCGCGCTGGACTGCGCACGCGAGAACCTGCAAGGGCTGGGGGTCTTGCCGCAGGTCGAATTGCAGGAGGCCGACCTGTTCCCCTCAGGCCGCGCACCGCTGATCGTCTGCAATCCGCCCTGGCTGCCGGCGCGTCCCAGTTCACCGATTGAACACGCGGTCTACGATCCGGACAGCCGCATGCTGCTGGGCTTCCTGAAGGGACTGTCCGATCACCTGACCCCGCAGGGCGAAGGCTGGCTGATCCTCTCCGACTTCGCCGAACACCTGGGTTTGCGCGCCCCCGGCATGCTGGCCGAGGCGATTGCCCAGGCCGGCTTGGAAGTGCTGGCACGGCACGACATCAAGCCGCGCCACGGCAAGGCAGTCGATCGCGATGATCCGCTGCATGCTGCGCGCAGCAAGGAAACCACCAGCCTGTATCGCCTGCGCGCCCGCGCCTGAACACACCTGATGCCAGCGAGGAGACACCATCCATGAACATGATCCGATGCCTGCCGCTGCTGTTGGGCGTGCTGCTCCTGCCGGCCACGGCCCAGGTCACCACCCGCGATCTGGGCGGCCATTACGGTCCGCAGCAGGGGGTGCCCGTTCCGGTACCGGTCCCTGTCCCGGTGCCGGATGCGCTGAATCGCAACCCGCCACTGAGCGAACCCATCACCACCTCCGGCAACAGCTGCGCCTGCCAGGTAGCCGAGACCAGTGGCAGCGCTTGCATGATCTTCCTGCGCACCAATGCGGCTGACTGGATTGCCCGCAATGCGCCGCAGACGCCGTTGCGCTCGTCGGCCAGCGGACGTTACTACGATGCCTCCTTCGCGCTCGCGGCCAGCGCCTGCGCGGCACGCAAGGTGACACCCGGCAGTGTGAAGGTACATTGGCTGGATCGCCGCAATGCGATCCTGGAATGGAAATAGGGCGCTGATTCGCGCTCAGCGCCTCAGGCCGGCTCCTGCCAGGCCGGGAAATCCAGCAGGACCGCAAAATGCCCGTCGGGCAGGTAAGCAAAGCGCATCTCGCCCGCATGCGCGCGCATGACTTCTTCCACGATGGACAAGCCCAGGCTCGCCCCCATGCGGTTCTCTCCGCGCGGGGCGAAGGGCTTGCGCAATCTCTCCCAATCCTCGGCAGCAATCCCCGGCCCGTCATCGATGAAGCTCAGGCGATGGCGCTGGCCATCGCTGTCCAGCCGTACGTGCAACAGCCCCGGCGCACCGTATTGCAGGGCGTTGTCGAGGATGTTCTTGATGGCCTCGCCCAGCGCAATCGGGTCGCCCTGGATCAGGCAGGGCAGGGGCGGCACATCCAGCGCCAGGTCGTGCGGCGTGCGCGCGCGATTGGACAGCACTTCCGTCATCTGCGAGCGCACCAGGTCGGCCAGATCGATGCGTTCCTGCAGGCGGCTGTCATTGCGATGCTGGACCATGGCGTGATTGATGAGCTGGTTCACCAGCGCGCCCAGGTGGCGCGTGCGCTCGCGCAGCAGCGCCAAGTGGCGTTGGCGCTTCTCCTCGCTGGGCTCGGTGGCCAGCAGTTCCATCTGCGCCACCAGGGCGGTGACGGGCGTACGCAATTGATGCGCGGCATCGCCGATCACGCGGCGCATGGTGGCGCGGTGGACCACCAGCCTCTCCATGAAGGCATTGATGGCCGACACCAGCGCATGCGTCTCGGCAGGCACGGTTAACGACAGGGGTGAAAGATCGTTCAGGTCCCGTTCACGGATGGCCGCCTCGATGCGCTTGAGCGGCGCCAGTGCCTGGTACAGGGTGAACATCGCTGCCAAAATCGTCAGGGCGCTCATGGCCACGATCACCACCAGCGCCTTGCCGCCCAGGCTTTGCGCAAAGGACATGCGCGCGTTGTTGGTCTGCGCCAGCACGATCACGGCCCAAGGATGGGCGCTGTCGACCGGCATGCGCCGCCCGATGATGGCCATGCGCACCGGCGTGCCCAGATAATCGCCGTCGCGCAACAGCGGGCCTTGTTCCAGCTCGTTCCAGGGAATCTCCGGACGGAATTCGGCATCGCCTGCGATCACCCGGCCACGCGGATCGAAGACCGCATAGATCGCATGGTCCCCGGTGCCCAGCATCGACAGCGCCGCCAGCGGCACATCGACATTGACCTCGCCATGGTCGTACCAGGTGTTTTCGGCGATCTGCAAGGCACTGCCGGCCAGGATGCGGTCATAGGCCTGGCGCGCGGCCAGCTGGGTCGAGATCCAGATGGCGATGAGCAGCACGGCGGCGCTCACCAGCAGCACCGCGCCTACGCGCACCACCAGCCGCGTGTAAAGCGAGCGTCCGGCGACGACGTGCGGCGAACGGCCCAGCATCAGTGCAGGGCAGCGGCCGGGGTGGACGCGGAAGCTTCACCGGCGGCCGGGGCGTGCAACACCAGCTGATAACCGAGGCCGCGCAGGGTGCGGATTTCGAAGGCGGCAGCGGCCAGTTTCTTTCGCAGGCGCGCCACGTATTGCTCGACCGTGTTGGCGTTGGGCGTGTCGTCGACCGTGAAGAGGCGATCCATCAACTCATCCTTGTTGAAGATGCGCCCCGGCCTTGCCGCAATGATTTCCAGCAGCGTCACCTCGCGCCGGGTCAGCTCGATGGGCTGGCCGTCCAGCGTGGCGGTGCGGCTCTTGCGGTCGATGCACAGGTTGGCACAGTGCAGCAGGTTGGTCGATTCGCCGCCGCTCCGGCGCAGGAGCACGCGGATGCGCGCCTCCAGTTCGCGGAAGTCGAAGGGCTTGACCAGGTAATCGTCCGCGCCCAGGTCCAGTGCGCGCACGCGCTCTTCGATCTCGCCGCAGGCGGTGAGCATGAGCACCGGCGTGTGCTGGCCGCGCGCGCGCAGTTGCTCCAGCAGGGCGAAGCCATCGGTCTGCGGCAGCATCACGTCCAGGATCAGCAGGTCGAAGGCCTCGCCCAGGCGGCGCGCGGCGTGGCCGCCGTGGCTTTCCCATTCGACCGTGTGGCCGATGCGGGCCAGGTGGGAAACGATGGCCTCGGCCACGTCGGCGGTGTCTTCGACCAGCAGGATGCGCATGGGATCTCCAGTGTTGTTTTTCGATGCCGCAGCTGTTGGACGCTGCTTGGGCAGGTCGTCATTGTATGTCCGAACCGCTCACGAAAAGAAGACGTCAGGATTTAGTCAGATTCGTTACAGCTTGGCGGCCTAGCATCCGTTCCAGCATCAATAATTCTTATAAATCATTTGGAGACTGGCATGAGCGACCCTGCCCAAGCTGCGGCTATCCTCGACCCATCGCGTCCGCTGTTGGAAATCGACCGCGTCACCCTGCAATACAAAACCACCGATTCACTGGTCACCGCTACCCAGAACGTCAGTTTCAACGTCCATCCGGGCGACCGCTACATCCTGCTGGGCCCCTCTGGCTGCGGCAAGTCCACGCTGCTGAAGGCCATCGGCGGCTACCTGCAGCCGACCTCGGGGGCGATCCGTCTCAAGGGCCGGGAAGTGCATGAGCCCGGTCCGGACCGCATGATGGTGTTCCAGGAATTCGACCAGCTGCTGCCCTGGAAGACGGTGCGCCAGAACGTGGAGTTCGCGCTGCACGCCAGTGGCCGCCTGCAAGGCAAGGCTGCCGCCGAGCGCGCCGAGTACTACATCGGCAAGGTCGGCCTGGCCAAGTTCATCGACAGCTATCCGCACATGCTCTCCGGCGGCATGAAGCAGCGCGTCTCGATTGCCCGTGGCATGGCCATGGAGCCGGACGTGCTGCTGATGGACGAACCCTTCGCCGCGCTGGATGCACTGACCCGCCGCAAGATGCAGGATGAACTGCTGCGCCTGTGGGACGACACCCAGTTCACGGTGCTCTTCGTGACGCACTCGATCGAAGAAGCGATCCGCGTGGGCACCCGCATCCTGCTGCTGACACCGCACCCGGGCCAGGTCCGCGCCGAACTCAACAGCATCGATCCCGGCCAGCTGGGCACCGCTGCCCAGGCCGAACTGGAAACCCGCATCAACGACATGCTGTTCGCCCATCACTGAGCCGCGCCGGAGACTTCATCATGCAAACCAATCTGCCCTTCGTCCGCCCGGAAATCCTAGTGGACCCCAATCCCCATGCCACTGCCGAAGTGCAGCGGCCGCTGTCGGCCTTCGAGTCCCTGTATCGCATGGGCTGGCTGCGCAAGACCGTGATCCTGCTGGTGCTGGCCCTGATCTGGGAAGTCTACGGCCGCTGGCTGGACAATGCCTTGCTCTTCCCCAGCTTCAGCGAGACGGTGCAAGCCTTCCTCTCCGGCATCGGCAGCGGCGTGCTGCTGCAGCGCGCGGCGGTATCGATGCAGACGCTGCTGGTCGGCTATGGCCTGGGCATCCTGCTGGCCGGGCTGCTGACGACGGTGGCCATCAGCTCGCGCATCGGCAATGACCTGCTGGAGACGCTGACCTCGATGTTCAATCCGCTGCCGGCCATTGCGCTGCTGCCGCTGGCGCTGATCTGGTTCGGTCTCGGTACCGGCAGCATCATCTTCGTGCTGGTGCACTCGGTGCTGTGGGCGGTGGCGCTCAATACCCATGGCGGCTTCCGGGCGGTGTCCAACACGCTGCGCATGGTCGGCCAGAACTATGGATTGCGCCGCTTCTCGCTGGTGAAATCGATCCTGATCCCGGCCGCTTTCCCCAGCATCCTGACCGGCCTCAAGGTGGGCTGGGCCTTCGCCTGGCGTACGCTGATCGCAGCCGAGCTGGTCTTTGGCGTGTCCTCGGGGGCGGGCGGCCTGGGCTGGTACATCTTCGAAAACCGCAACCAGCTGGAAACGGCCAATGTCTTCTCGGGCCTGTTCTTCGTGATCATCATCGGCCTGGTGGTGGAGAACCTGATCTTCGCCCAGATCGAGAAGCGCACCATCCGCCGCTGGGGCATGCAGCACTGAGCTGCCGGGCTGCGGACCTTGCCTCCATACAAGGTCCGCGCAAGCCGTACATCAACACGCAACGATCCATACAAGACCGATAAACTGACGACCTTCAGGAGACAAGCATGCAACGACGTACCTTCACCAGCCTCATGATCGCCAGCGCCCTGGCGCTGTCCGCCGTATCCGGCACGGCCCGCGCCGAAGCGCAGGAAGTGCGCATCTCGCACGGCTATGGCCTGCTGTACCTGCCGCTGATGGTGATCCGCGACCAGAACCTGGTGGAAAAGCACGCCAAGGCCATGGGCCTGGGCGAGGTCAAGACCAAGTGGGTGCTGCTCGACGGCGGCAACGTCATCAATGACGCCATGCTGGCCGGCAACCTCGACATCGCCGGCACCGGCGCACCGGGCTTCGTGACGCTGTGGTCCAAGGCGCATGGCATTCCGCGTTCGGAAGTGGTGGGACTGGGCGCACTGTCGACGTCGCCGCTCTGGCTCAACACCAACAACCCCAACGTCAAGTCGCTGAAAGACTTTACGCCCAAGGACAAGATCGCCATTCCCGGCATCAAGACTTCGCTGTCGGCGGTGCTGTTGCAGATGGCGGCCGCCAAGACCTTCGGCATCGAGAACTACGCGAAGCTGGATCCGCTGACGGTGAGCCTGTCGCACCCGGAAGCGATGGCTTCGCTGGTCTCGGGCAAGACCGAGATCACGGCGCACTTCACCTCGCCGCCATTCTCCTATCAGGAAGCCAAGGCGCCGGGCATCACCCGTGTGTTGAATTCCACCGACGTGCTGGGCCACATCACCATTGACGTGGTCTTTGCACTGAAGTCCTTCACCGACAAGAATCCCAAACTGACCCAGGCTTTCATGGCCGCGCAGGAAGAGGCCAACGCCTACATCGCCAAGAACCGCAAGGGCGCAGCCGAGATCTTCCTGCGCGTCTCCAAGCTGAAGCTGCCGCAGGAAGAAGTGGAGCAGATGCTGGCGGACCCGGGCACCGAGTTCACGAGCACCCCGGTGGACATCATGCAATACGTGATCTTCATGGGCAAGGCCGGCACCATCAAGACCAAGCCGGCGGTGTGGGATGAGATGTTCGTGCCGGTGTTCAAGGAGCGCAAGGGTGGCTGATTCGACGCGGCAACCCCGGACAGGGGTGTATTTCGTATGGTGTGTGGCGATCGCCGCTGCAACGTAGTTGCGAGCTCAGGCGCGCAAATGCTTCAATCGATACCTCATCGTGGTCATCAACACGAGGCAGAAAAAAGCCATGCCGAACGCCAGTTTGGCACTGGCGACGTTTTCTGCCCGCGTGTCTCGTGAGTGGATGACGAAGACCTCACGACCTTCCAGGAACACCCGCACCAAGTCATTCCCACATACCTGCGACTGGACATGCATGCCGTTGCGGGCGTTTTCCAAGGCGTTCCATGCACCCCCATGGCCGTGGCGGAGTGGCCAGGAAAGTGCGTATTGATGCGTGCCATCCAGCAGGAAATCCGAGTTGGCCGTTTTCTTGAGAATGCCTGTTCTCGTGGCGAACTTGCATGGAAGTCCGATTGGCTTTTCGAAGTACGAATAGCTTCCCATGACGATAAAGATGATCGTAAAACACAGACTCATCCAGAGAATGGAGTGCGTCTTCTGAATAGCAGAGAGCGGGTCTTTGGCTTTGGCTGCCATGTGGAAATCCGATTCAGATCCTTGGACGTTGAGCTCATCACAATAAGGCGAACCCGTCGTGTTTCGCCAGGATAGATTGTCGGTCCGATGTGTGCAGTGGTGCGCGCTGCCGATTATCGCAGAGATGGTAAGGCAACTTATGCAAGTTCAGTCTTGAAAAATTCGCACGTTTTATGTTAAACTTGCAGACAATTAATCATTATTGGTCTCGCGCCGAGGTGTCATCATGCAAAGCTGGACTCTTGAGCAATTGCGTACTGCAACGGAGGCGGGCGGAGTTTCTGCCGTCAGGTTGCAGGCCGAAGGCGGCGGGTTCTACGTCCGGATTACGACCAAGAACAATGCGGAAGCCGTACTTTCGCATGCGCGCAGCGATGAACCGCGTACGTTTCCCAATCCGCTTCCTGCCATTACCTTGTTGCGCAAGCTTGGCCTGATGGTAGGCACATTTGATATTTCCAACTGGAATCCCGAGCTCAAGCCGTTGGCGCGTACACGGCCCGATCGCGCCGCAGCCATGAAGAACGCCAATGAAGCCGTCGAACATGATCGCTGGTTCCGCGCTCAAGTGGAACAGGGATTGGCCGAAGCCGATGATCCCGCGACCCAATGGATAAGCCAGGAGCAAGCGCAGGCAAGTTGGTCCGAAAAACGGGCCAATTTGTTGAGGCAGGTGAAGAGGGGGAAGTGATTGATTTTACGTTGGCTTCCCAGGGCGTTTCTTGACCGCGATGCTTTGATCGATTACATCGCTCAACATAATCTCAGCGCTGCGATTGATCAGGGCGACAAGATTGAAGATCAACTTCTTCATCTTCTTGCGCATCCGCTTCTGGGGCGAGCCGGACGCATAAACGGTACCCGCGAGTTGGTCATCAGTGGCACTCCCTTCATTGCTGTTTATCGTTATCGGCCACGTCAACGTGTGATCGAAGTCATTCGTCTTCTTCATGGCGCGCAGCAGTGGCCGCCTGAGGACGACTGAAAGCAGTCGCGTCTTCGCCTGCCGGCGCATGTCATTTGAATATGCCCGACATTTTGCTTACGTTTCTTCATGCCGAAAAACACCGCCCTCCACTGGATCGTCGATGAAGACCGTCTCTTCACCGACATGGCCGATTCACCCGACAATCCTTGCACTGCCTGTGGTGGCTGCTGCGCGCATTTCCGGGTGTCGTTCTATTGCGGCGAACTCAGCGATGGATTGGGCGGGGTGGTGCCGGTGGAACTCACCAGCAAGGTCAACGACACGCTGGCCTGCATGAAAGGCACGGAAAACGGCCATGGCCGCTGCATCGCGCTGGTCGGGGAGCTGGGCAAGCCGGGCGTGGGATGCCGCATCTACCCGCAGCGGCCCAGCACCTGCCGTGAATTCTCTCCCTGGGAGCCCGACGGGCAACCCAATCCCGCCTGCCAGCAACGACGCGCAGCCCTGAACCTTCCCGCGCTGGCTGCCTTGCCGCCGGAGCAGGCGGCACCCCTCGCCACCGCCTGAGGCTCAGTCGCCCGCTGCCTCGCCGCACAGTGCGGCCAGCGCATCGCCCAGCGATTCGGGCCGTCCCTCGAACAGTCTTTGCAGCGCTTGCGGATCGGCCAGCAACGCATACAGCGCACTGCGCGCAGCATAGTCGGTCGCCATGCGGACTGCCGCCAGGATGTAGTCGTCCAGCGTGGCGGCAATGGTCCAGTCGGGCAGTCCGATACGGCGGAACAACCCCTCATCGATGTGTTCGAAAACCTCCGGCCCGGTCTTGCAGACGCCCGGCAGTCCTACCGTGAAGGCATCAATGATCCCATTCGTATTGCCGAAGGGCAGGGGCGACAGGAACATGTCGCACTGGTTGAAGAGCGACAGGTACTGCTGGTAAGGCTGGTGCGGATAGACCTGCGCGCTCGGAACGTAGCGCAGGATCAGCCGTTGCAGCTGCGGATAGAGCAGCCCTTGTGCCTGCCCCACCAGGAAATGCAGCCGCACCTCCCGCGCCGCGCCGTCCGGCACTTGCGCCGACAATTCCACGATGCGCTGGCAGGCCATCAGGAAGCGCGGATTCAGTTTCATGGTGGTGGCGGCCACAGCCACGTTCACCACCGGCTGATTGCGCCGCTGCAATTGCGGCACGATGAAGGGCACGGCCGAGGGCCGGTAGGGTTGTCCGTCGGCAGGCAGGCGCAGCAGTTGCTCGCTGAAGCAGGCCGGGTCGCCGATGAAATCCTCTTCCACGCTGATGTAGTCGATGCGCGGCGAGCAGGTGGTCGCCGGATGCCCGAGCGCCGCCACCTGCAAGGGCGCCACGCGCAGATTGGCGGCGAACATGGTGATGGGGAACATGCCCACGCTGGGCATGTAGAACACCCGCGGCCGGCGCGCCGTGGCAATCTCGCGCAGCGTCTGCAGGCTGGCCATCAGATTGCCCGGCTGCGCCAGCGTGATGAATTCATCGAAGACGGCACGGCCCAGTTCGTCGGTATTGGCCGCGTAGCCCAGGGCCACCACGTGGAAATGACGGCGCGCCGCTTCCAGGGTCTTGGAGTGGGTGCGATAGATCGAATGCCCGCCCGAAAACCATTCCAGCAAGACCAGCATCACCGGCTTGCCATTGACGCGTGCATCGCCGGTCTGCGAAAGGTCGTCCAGCCCTTCGGCATCCAGCTTCCTGCGCAGCAGCTGGTTGATTGCGCCCTTGATGCGATGGCGCTGCGGCAGGTCGGCGTAGCTGCAGTGCATGTAGACATCATGCAGGACGGCCACTGGCAGCCCGTCCAGCGATTCCAGCTCGGGCAGCCGGTCGGGCAGCCACTGCAGCAGCGCTTCACGCTTGGAGTGCGCCGCCGGCGTACCGAGAAAACGCGGTGACATCAGCGCCAGGAAGAGGGCGGCGGCCAGCGGCTTGTTTTGCGCCCACAGGGCTTCCACATCCAGTGCCAACTCCGACTCGGGCGAATACAGCAGACAGAATTTCACCAGGTCCAGCGGCTTGACCTCGAACACCTGGGCCTGTGGCCCGCCGAAGTTGAGCGAGCGCAGGATGTGGTCGGCATTGATGAAGTGGCTGGCACCGAAGAGGGCCGCCAGCCAGCGCTGGAAGTGGATCAGTTGACCGAAGCCATTGGGGCTCAGGTGAAAGCCGGGATCCGACAGCAGGGCCGAGATGGCACCGGTGATGCGGGTCAGCGTGTGCTGTTCCAGTTCTGCCTGGGTTACGGCCGGGGAGACCTGCAGCGAAAACTTGCCGGCCAGCTGGCCATACTGGCGGTCAATCAGTTGCAGCAGGCGCACCAGTTCCCGTGCCGCAGGTTCCTGCTGGCGCGCGTAACAGAGGTACTCGAAGTTTTCCAGGGAGAAAATGTCGTCTTGGCTGGCCGTCATTGTGTTCTCGTTGTCGGGCTTGGGCTGCCGGCATTGTGCCGTCTCTCCGGGTTCACTGCCAGTGCTTTGGAGCCTGTTCACATGCAATCTGCGAGAGGCGTTGCCCCAAGACGGCTAGTGCTGAGCCGGAGGCTCCTGCGCGGGCTGTGCAAAGATCAGGCGCGGCGCCAGCGGAGAACGATACAAGCGCGGCGCCCCGTGGGCCGCGTCCGGAATCACCTGCTGCGGATGGTGTATCGGGATCTGCCATTGCCCGGCCAGAAACTGTTCATAGTCCCGGTACGCCAGTTGCCGCGCCAGCCGCGTCGGTCCCTGCAGCGCGGCGCCGCAGGAGCGGTCGAGGAAGCGATGCTGCGGATCGACATCGCGCCCGCCCACCAGATAGCGCACGTCACGAGCCGCATAGCGCGCCCATAGCTGGCGCGCCTCCAGATGCTGCTGCATCAGGTAAGCGGGAGGCTCGACGAGACCGTAACGGTAGTGGTCGTATTGCGGGCAGGACGCCGCTGCCGGTACCGCGAATGCGCCTGCCTGCGGACGTTCCGGGCTTACGTAGAGATAGGACGAAGGACTGGAAATGATGTAGCGCACCTGGATCCCGGCGGATTGCAAGGTCTCCGCGACCGGATTGAGCAAGGCGTAGCGCTGCATCAGCTGGGCCCCGGCGGAATGGCCGATCAGGACGATCTCGCGCAGGTCGGGAAAGCGCCGCGGTTCTGCCAGCCAGCGCACCAGGTCATCCAGTGCCGCGAAGCTGCTGATCCCCGTGACGCCTCGAATGGAGGCTGCTCCTTGCATCCAGCCGTTGCCGGCCCAGATCGGCATGCCCGGCAAGAGACCGGCATCCTTGCGGGCCATGAAGTTGGGTGCCAGCAGCAGTGTATTGCCTGAAGTCAACGCTGCCTGCTGCAGCAGGTGTTGACCGAGGGCAAAGTAGTCAACCGCATTGCGCTTGACCCCGTGCACGATGATGACGGCGCGCTCGACATGGCTGGGGAGATCGTTCAGATCGGCGTTGGCATAGACGGCCATGGTGTAGGGCGTGCTGCCCAGCGAGAGCGCCTGACGCGCCTGCTCAGGGGCGGGCGGGGAGGACGATGAGGACTCGGCTGCTGCTGGCAACGCCCACAAGGCGGCGATGAGCAGGGCAGAAAATCGGACTGAGCGGACCAGGGGGGCTAAGCGGACCATCGGCGTACCATAGGTTCAAGTGCAGGCTTGCATGCGAATGCATATGTGCAGAATATACCTCGTTGCGGCATGGCCGGTCGTGCATGCCTCTCGTTTCATCGTACCGGCGGGCGGCGATCAGTGCCGGGTCCGTGCCTGCAGCATGGCCGACGGCGTCTGTCCGAACAGCTTCTTGTAGTCGCAGGAGAACTGGCTGAAATTGGCAAAGCCCCAGGCGGCCGCGATGTCGCCGATGCTGCCCACCGCCTGGCTGCCATCACCTTCGCACAGGGCGCGGCGCACGCCGTTCAGGCGCAGCGACCGCAGATAGCTCATGGGACTGATGCCCAGTACATCCTCAAAGCAGTATTGCAGCGTACGGCGGCTGACATGGACCGCTTCGCACAGCATGGGCACGGTCACCGGACTGTCCTGATGCGCCATGGCGAACTCGCGCGCATCGTTGACGATGCGGCGGCGGCGCAGGAAGCTGGCCCCCGCTTCAGCCTCGATCTCGCCTTCATCGAGCATCGCCAGCAGCGCCACCAGCACCGCTTCCTGGCGCAGCTGCAGGGCGGCGTGCGCTTGCGCACCGCTGGCCTGTCCGGCCAGGGTCAGCAGGGCAGCGATCTGCTGGCGGCACTCCTCCAGCCCCTGGTGATCGACTTTCAGCAACTCTGCCTGGCCCAGACGCTTCCAGTCCAGTGAGGCCATGCAGCCCAGGCGTGCCGCGCTGGACTGCAGAGCATCGCGCTGGACCACGATGCCATAGATCTCGTGTGCATCCGGCGTGACCAGTTCGAATTCGCAGGCGCCGGGCCGCGTCATCACTACATCCTCGCCGACCTGGCGGCCGTTGATGCGCATGCCACTGGTGCGCACCTCGATGCCGAACCAGAAGGCGTCCGGCCACACCTGGCAGGACTGCCGTACCGCGCGGCTGCTGGCCTCGCGGAAGATCTGCAGGCCGCTGCTCTGCCATTCCTGCAGCACGCCTTCGAAAGCGCCGCAGGTGATCTGGTCGTAGCGTTGCTCCCAATCGGTCAGGTTGTGCGCATGCTCATCCACGTCGCGCGCGATGGCGGTGCGCAATGCCCGCTGGCTGTGCGTGGCAGGTGTGTCAGCTTGGGACAGTGCGAGAGTGGGCATGGACAGGCTCCTTGATCGACGGGGGGCGGGCAAGCCGCGCAGTTTTGCCGAATTTCGATAACGCCGCTGAAATCGCCGTTGCTATATTGCGTCGGCAGGGCAGCGCATTGCGCGAAATCAAGCAAGCGCCATGCCCGCCCGTCCTTTCACAGGGGCCGCCATGCAGCGGCTCCGCCTTCGCGCCAAAGGGAGAATCCGATGAATGCAAGCTCTTCAGGGCAGGGGCATACGCTCAAGCCCGTCCTGTCCACCCTGCAGCTCTGGGCCATTGCGGTCGGGCTGGTGATTTCCGGCGAATACTTCGGCTGGAGCTATGGCTGGGCCAGTGCCGGGACGCTGGGCTTCACCGTCACGGCGCTGTTCATCGCGGCCATGTATGCCACCTTCATCTTCAGCTTCACTGAACTCACCACCTCGATTCCCCATGCGGGCGGGCCGTTTGCGTACAGCAAGCGCGCCTTCGGGCCGGTCGGCGGCTATCTGGCCGGGGCCGCCACGCTGATTGAATTCGTCTTTGCGCCACCGGCCATCGCACTGGCCATCGGCGCCTACCTGAATGTGCAGTTCCCCAATATCGATCCCAAGCTGGCGGCACTGGGGGCGTATCTCGTGTTCATGACGCTCAACATCGTCGGCGTGCAGATCGCGGCGACCTTTGAATTGTTCGTCACGCTGCTGGCGATCTTCGAGCTGCTGGTGTTCATGGGCGTGGTGGCACCGGGCTTCTCGCTGGCCAATTTCACCAAGGGCGGCTGGTCCGGCAGTGATGGCTTCAGCATGGCGGCAGTGCCTGGCATGTTCGCGGCGATTCCGTTTGCGATCTGGTTCTTCCTGGCCATCGAAGGCGTGGCCATGGCGGCCGAAGAGGCCAAGGACCCCAAGCGTTCCATTCCCATCGCCTACATCACCGGCATCCTCACGCTGGTGGTGCTGGCCATTGGGGTGATGCTCTTTGCTGGCGGTGCGGGCGACTGGACCAAGCTGGCCAACATCAACGACCCGCTGCCGCAGGCCATGAAGCTGATCGTCGGCGACAACAGCAACTGGCTGCACATGCTGGTGTGGCTGGGCCTGTTCGGGCTGGTGGCGTCCTTCCACGGCATCATCCTGGGCTACTCGCGCCAGATCTTTGCGCTGGCCCGCGAAGGCTACCTGCCGGCGTATTTCGCCCGCGTCCATCCGCGTTTCAAGACGCCGCACCGCGCCATCCTGGCCGGCGGGGTGGTGGGGATCGCCGCCATCTACAGCGATGAACTCATCAAGATCGGCGGCCAGACGCTCACGGCCAACATCGTCACCATGTCGGTATTCGGCGCCATCCTGATGTACATCCTGTCGATGCTCTCGCTGTTCCGCCTGCGCCGCGCCGAGGCCGGCCTGGAGCGGCCTTTCCGGGCACCGCTGTATCCGTACTTCCCGGCCTTCGCGCTCTTCGGTGCGCTGGTGTGCATGGCCACCATGATCTATTACAACCCGCTGATCTTCGGCATCTTCGTCGCCTTGCTGGCACTGGGCTATGCCTGGTTCCTGGCGACGGCACGCCAGCGTGCGGAAGGGGCGGCGGCGGTTGCAGAATTCTGAACGATATAAAACTTTTATACCGATAACTCCATACCGATCATTCGACAGGGCCATCATGAACAACAATCACAAACCGACGACCGACACCGCCGCACCCGCTCTCAAGCGCCGTGGCTTCCTGGGCGGCCTGCTGGCGGCTGCGGCCGGTGGCGCACTGGCCACCATCGCCACGCCCGGCCAGGCGGCCGCCCGCGCTGAAGTCGCGCTGGACCGTGCCAAATGGGCGGCCCGCAATCACGAGATGGTGGCGCAGATGATCGCCGAGCATGGCAAGCTGTCATCCGGTTACCAGAGCGGCAAGCGGCCCTATGCCGTGTTCGACTGGGACAACACCAGCATCATGAATGACTGCGAAGAAGCGCTGTTGATGTACCAGATCAATACGCTGTCTTTCAAGCTGACACCAAACGAGTTCGCGGCCATCACCCGTCAGAATGTGCCGCCGGGTCCGTTCAGCAAGGACTTCAAGAATGCGGCAGGCAACATCGTGGATCTGGAAGCGATCTGCGCTGACCTCGATGCGGATTATGCGTTCCTGTACGCCAACTACAAGGGCATGGCCGGTAGCAAGAGCCTGGAAGAAATCACCGCCACGCCGGAGTTCCAGGACTTCCGTACCAAGCTCTACTACCTCTATGAAGCCGTCAACGATACCCATGGCGTAGCCGTCGGTTATCCGTGGGTGATCTACTTCTTCGCCAACATGAGCGTGGCCGAAGTGAGCGCGCTGGCCGAAGCCTCCAACGATGCTGCGCTGGGCGCGGCGCTGACCAAGGTCAAGTACACCAGCCCGGCCGATCGTGCGGGCAAGGCGGGCGTGGTGAGCGTGTCGCACTTCCATGGCATCCGCCTGTGCACCGAAATCGCCACCTTGATGGACAGCCTGCGCCGCAATGGCATCGACGTCTATGTCTGTACCGCCTCGCTGGAAGATGTGGTGGCCGTGTTTGCGACGCACCCCAAGTATGGCTACCACGTTACCCGTGAGAACGTCATCGGCCTGCGCCTGGAGCGCAACGGGCAGAGCTTCCGCAATGCCTATCTGAAGGAGTGGCCGCTGACCTGGGGGCCGGGCAAGACGGTCGCCATCAAGCAGGTGCTGGTGGCGCAAAAGGGGTATGGTCCGCTGTTCGTGGCGGGCGACAGCGATGGCGATTACGATATGCTGCGTGACTTCCCCGAGACCCGTTACGGCCTCATCGTCAATCGCATGAAGAACGGCAAGATCGGTGAGCTGTCCAAACTCGCGGCTGACCAGATCAGTGCCGCCAAGCCGCGCTTCCTGCTGCAGGGACGCCAGGAGTCGACCGGCAACTGGCTGCCGGCCGAAACCAGCATCAAATACGGCAAGACCGCACCGCAACTGCTGACCAGCTGATCGCGCCGTTGCGGGGCATGACGCACCGCTGCCTGAGCAGGCAGCGGTGACCAAGGAGGAGCATCATCATGGCCGAACACCGTTTCCGGCACAGTGTGGGTAGCGCCAGCTACGTGTTTCGTGATCTCAAGGAAGTGATGGCCAAGGCCAGCCCGGCGCGTTCCGGCGATCTGCTGGCCGGTGTAGCGGCGGGCAGCGCCGAGGAGCGTGCCATTGCGCAGATGGCGCTGGCGAACCTGCCGCTGAAGACTTTTCTCGACGAGCCGCTGATCCCTTACGAACAGGATGAAGTCACCCGGCTGATCCTCGACAGTCACGACCGTGCCGCGTTTGCGCCGATCGCGCACCTGACCGTGGGCGATTTCCGCAACTGGCTGCTGGCCGATGACACCGACAGCACGGTGCTGGCCGCCGTGGCACCCGGGGTGACGCCGGAGATGGCGTCGGCCGTCTCCAAGATCATGCGCAACCAGGACCTGATCCTGGTGGCCAAGAAGTGCCGCGTGGTCACGGCCTTTCGCAATACCATCGGCTTGCCCGGCCGCTTGTCCACCCGCCTGCAGCCCAATCACCCCACGGATGACGCCAGCGGCATCGCCGCCAGCATGCTTGATGGCCTGATGTATGGCAACGGCGATGCGGTCATCGGCATCAATCCCGCTACCGACAACGTCCCGCAGGTGGTCAAGCTGGTCGGCATGATGGCCGATGTGATCGCGCGTTACGAGATCCCGACGCAATCCTGCGTGCTCACCCACGTCACCAACACGATTGCCGCCATCGAGCGCGGCGCGCCGGTGGATCTGGTGTTCCAGTCCATTGCCGGGACCGAGGCGGCCAATCGCGGCTTCGGCATCGACCTGGCCATCCTGGGCGAGGCGCGTGAGGCTGCGCTGTCCCTGAAGCGCGGCACGGTCGGCGACAACGTGATGTATTTCGAAACCGGCCAGGGCAGTGCGCTGTCGGCCAATGCGCATCACGGACTCGACCAGCAGACCTGCGAGGCGCGCGCGTATGCCGTGGCCCGCGCCTTCAAGCCGCTGCTGGTCAATACGGTGGTGGGCTTCATCGGGCCAGAATACCTGTATGACGGCAAGCAGATCATCCGCGCCGGACTGGAAGACCATTTCTGCGCCAAGCTGCTGGGCCTGCCCATGGGCTGTGACGTCTGCTACACCAACCATGCCGAAGCGGACCAGAACGACATGGATGTGCTGCTGACCTTGCTGGGCGTCGCCGGCTGTACCTTCGTCATGGGCATCCCCGGTTCGGATGACATCATGTTGAATTACCAGACCACTTCCTTCCACGATGCGCTGTATGCGCGGCGGGTACTGGGTTCGCGGCCGGCGCCGGAGTTCGAGGCGTGGCTGCACAGGATGCAGATCTTCAATGCGGGTGGCCAGGATCAGGCATTCCGCCTGCATGCCGACATGCCCCCCGGTTTCCGCGAGACCTTGTTGCGCCTTCAATGACCATGGACGACAAACAAGCCATTTCACCGCAAGGTGCAGAAAACGTCAGCCCCGGTGCAGAAAACGTCACGGCCAATCCATGGGAGGCATTGCGCCGCTTCACTGCTGCGCGCATCGCCCTGGGACGCAGTGGCGTAAGCCTGCCGACCGCGCCGCAACTGGCTTTCCAGCTGGCGCATGCGCAGGCGCGCGATGCCGTGCATCTGCCGCTGGATGTGGCTGCGCTCAAGGAACAATTGCAGCAGCAAGGTCTCTGCGCAGCCGAAGAAGTGATCGATGTGCAAAGCGCGGCAGCGGACCGGCTGGTGTACCTGCAACGACCGGACTTCGGGCGCAGGCTGTCGGAAGCATCGCGCCAGCAATTGCTTGAGCGTTTCGGTACCGAGCCGCAACGGCGCTTCGATGTGGGCTTCGTGATCGCCGATGGCTTGTCGGCGCTGGCCATCGTGCGCAATGCCGCGCCTTTCCTGGCGGAGGTGATGCAGCGTATTGCGCCGGAAGGATGGTCGATGGCGCCACCCGTGATCGTGCAGCAGGGACGGGTGGCGGTGGCCGATGAAATCGGGGAGTTGCTGGGCGTGAAGCTGGTGGTGATCCTGATCGGTGAGCGGCCGGGGCTGAGTTCGCCGGACAGCATGGGTCTCTATCTGACCTGGATGCCCTCGCGCGGACTCACCGACGCCAGCCGCAATTGCATCTCCAATGTGCGGCCGGAAGGTTTGCCCTATCCGGAAGCCGCCTACAAGCTGCATTACCTGATGGCGCAGGCGCACCAGCGTGCCCTGTCCGGCGTGGCCTTGAAGGATGAGACGGCCAGCGAGGGTGAGGCACTGGATGTGCGGCGCAACTTTTTGCTCGGCGGGGATGAGCCGGCTTATCTGAAAATCTGAAAGGGAAGCGTTATCGGGAAAAAGGAAAAGGCCGCGAACTTTCATTCGCGGCCTTTCATTTTTGCGCGGGGAGGGCGATGCATCCCCCCTCCCTCAAGCATCGACGCTTTACACCGATTCCAGTGCCTGGTTCAGCGTGGCGCTCGGACGCATCACGGCGAAGGTCTTCTCACGATCCGGCAGATAGTAGCCGCCGATGTCGACTTCCTTGCCCTGCACCGAGTTCAGTTCTTCGACGATCTTCTGCTCGTTCTCGGACAGTGCCTTTGCCAGCGGGGCGAACTGCTTGGCCAGTTCGGCGTCGTCCTTCTGTGCGGCCAGTTCCTGGGCCCAGTACAGGGCCAGGTAGAAGTGGCTGCCACGGTTGTCCAGCTCACCGGTCTTGGGCGAAGGCGACTTGTTGTTGTCCAGCAGCTTGCCGGTGGCAGCGTCCAGGGTCTTGGCCAGGATCTTGGCGCGGGCGTTGCCGGTCTTGATGCCCACGTCTTCGATGGAGACGGCCAGGGCCAGGAATTCACCCAGCGAATCCCAGCGCAGGTGGTTTTCACCGACCAGCTGTTGCACGTGCTTGGGGGCCGAGCCGCCGGCACCGGTTTCGAACATGCCGCCACCTGCCATCAGCGGGACGATCGACAGCATCTTGGCCGAGGTGCCCAGTTCCATGATGGGGAACAGGTCGGTCAGGTAGTCGCGCAGGATGTTGCCGGTCACCGAGATGGTGTCCAGGCCGCGGATGACGCGTTCCAGGGTGTAACGCATGGCGCGCACTTGCGACATGATCTGGATGTCGGCACCGGTCAGGTCGTGATCCTTCAGGTAGGTGTTGACCTTCTTGATCAGTTCGGCTTCGTGCGGACGGTACGGGTCCAGCCAGAAGACGGCGGGCATGCCGGACAGGCGGGCACGGGTCACGGCCAGCTTGACCCAGTCACGCACCGCAGCGTCCTTGACCTGGCACATGCGCCAGATGTCGCCTTCTTCCACGTTCTGCTCCAGCAGCACCTGGCCATCCAGGGTGACGATGCGCGCCACGCCGGCCTGGGCGATTTCGAAGGTCTTGTCGTGCGAACCGTATTCTTCTGCCTTCTGGGCCATCAGGCCGACGTTGGGCACGGTACCCATGGTGGTCGGGTCGAAGGCGCCGTTGGTCTTGCAGAAGTTGATGATTTCCTGATAGATGCGGGCGAAGGTCGACTCCGGCAGCAGGGCCTTGGTGTCTTCGGTCTTGCCAGCGGCGTTCCACATCTTGCCGCCAGCACGGATCATGGCCGGCATGGAGGCATCGACGATCACGTCGTTGGGGGCGTGCAGGTTGGTGATGCCCTTGGCGGAGTCCACCATGGCCAGGCGCGGACGCTTGGCTTCATCGGCCTTCAGGTCGGCCAGCACTTCGGCCTTCTTGTCTTCGGGCAGGGTGTTGATCTTTTCGTAGACGCCGGACATGCCGTTGTTGGGGTTCACGCCGATCTCGGCGAACAGCTTGGCGTGCTTGGTGAAGGTGTCCTTGTAGTAGGTACGCACGGCGTGACCGAAGACGATCGGGTGCGAGACCTTCATCATGGTGGCCTTGACGTGCACCGACAGCAGCAGGTCGGTGTCGAAGGCGTCCTGCATCTGCTCTTCGTAGTAGGCACACAGGGCCTTCTTGCTCATGAACATGCTGTCGATGATTTCACCGGCTTGCAGCGAGATCTTCGGTTTCAGGACGATGGTTTCGCCGGACTTGGTGACCAGGTCCATCTTGACGTCCACGGCCTTGTCCAGGGTCAGGCTCTTTTCGCCGGCGTAGAAGTCGCCGCCGTGCATGTGCGCCACGTGGGTACGCGAGGCCATGGACCACTTGGCCATCGAGTGCGGGTGCTTGCGGGCGTAGTTCTTGACGGCGTTGGGTGCGCGGCGGTCGGAGTTGCCTTCGCGCAGGACCGGGTTCACGGCGCTGCCGGTGACCTTGGCGTAGCGCTTCTGCAGGGCCTTTTCTTCTTCGGTGCTCGGGTTTTCCGGATAGTCGGGCAGCTTGTAGCCGCGCGCTTGCAGTTCGCGGATGGCCGCTTGCAGCTGCAGGATCGAGGCGCTGATGTTGGGCAGCTTGATGATGTTGGCGTCGGGGCTCTGGGTCAGTGCGCCCAGTGCGGCCAGGTTGTCGGGGACTTTCTGTTCATCGGTGAGGTACTCCGGGAATTCAGCCAGGATACGCGCAGCCACCGAGATATCGCTTTCGACGACGTCGATGCCGGCCGCGGCGGTGAACTTCTTGACGATGGGCAAGAGCGAGTGGGTCGCCAGATAGGGTGCCTCGTCGGTCAGCGTATAGATGATGGTCGGGTTGCCAGTAGTCACGATGATGTCCTTGCGTTGGTGTGTTGATGTGCTTTGGTGCGATCCCCGCAGCGCCGGATGGACCGCCCTGGCTCTGTCGGCCTGGGCTGGCGCCACCTCCTTGTCGGCTGTGCTGCGTGGAAATTCGTCTCCCGGGGCGGCATGGCTGGCGTACTGCTGCCAGAAGGCCGCGGCAAAAAACAGCGGTAGTTTACTCCTAAGCGGGGCGAAATGCTTCAACTCTTATATAAGACTTGAAGAAATTTTTGCTTTTCGAAGGATTGCTGCCCCGTTCTCAATCCCTTGGCATGACTCTGCTATTGTCGTGGATCCACTTTTTGTGGGTATCCGGCAAAATGCCGTACAATTCATTTCATGGGAAAACGCATGACGCCAGCTGTCGCCACTGCTCGACTGGAAGCCCGGATCAGCCCGGAGCTTCAGCAATTGCTCAAACGTGCCGCCGAGATTGAAGGACGGACCTTGACCGACTTTGTCGTTGCTGCCGTCCGGGAAGCGGCGCAGAAAGCGGTCGAGCAGGCCGAAGTCATCCGTTTGTCCTTGCAGGACCAACAGCGCTTTGCCGAGGCGCTTCTGGCTCCGCCACCACCATCGGCAGCACTGCAGCGCGCCATGGCGCGTCATGACAAACTCCTGCGCAGCGAAGAATGACGCGCCCGCCGTTCCTCGTGACGGCGTTAGAACCCGCCCTTCACGATCGCAGCCGCTTCGACAGCGGCACACCCGCATTGAACCGCTATTTGCGCGAACAGGTGACCCAGGATATCCGGCGCCGCGTGGCCGCCTGCTTTGTCGCAGTGGACGACGATCAGCGGGTGGCCGGCTATTACACGCTGGCCAGCGCCAGCGTGCCGCTGGTGGGCCTGTCCGATGAGATGCGCCGCAAGCTGCCTCGCTATGGCGCCATTCCTGCCATCCGTCTCGGTCGTCTTGCCGCCGACCGGGAATTCAAGGGCCGGGGCCTCGGTGATGCTTTGCTGGTCAATGCATTGCGCCGGGCCGTCGCGGCGGAGATTCCGGGCGCGGTCTTGGTGGTCGACGCCAAGGATCCGAAGGCGTCAGCCTTTTACCGCCACCATGGTTTCATCGCCCTGCAGGATGCACCGCTCACGCTGTTCTTGCCCCTCGCGTCAGTGCGTTAAGCAAGCGGCAATTCTCCAGCAGCCCATAAGAAGGGGCGGCAAATCTGCGGCCTATTCCAATAAAGCGCTTCAACTCATCTATAAGAGTTGAAGAAATTTTTGCTTTTGGCTTGAATGTGAGCCGCCGCGTTTGTTCCTTCCGTGGAATCTTTTAACCTATTTGGTTTAATCACCTGACAGGTTAGAATTCCGATGGAGAAGCACACCGCACATTGCAAGCTGCCCCTGCTCAGGTCGTTGATCGAGTCCGGTAGGGTGAGGGTGACCGCTACTGCCTTCCAGGGTGCGCGGGCTTGCGGCA
The DNA here is from genome assembly GCF_017833835.1 of Herbaspirillum sp. 1130. NCBI lineage: Bacteria > Pseudomonadati > Pseudomonadota > Betaproteobacteria > Burkholderiales > Oxalobacteraceae > Herbaspirillum > Herbaspirillum sp. 1130. The sequence goes on along the minus strand of NZ_JAFICQ010000001.1, from coordinate 951,662 downwards.
TCGACAACCTGGAAGGCATCTGTGCGGTGATTCTCGGGCTGTCCGTCCGTGATTTCCATAAAAGCATGACCACGCACGCCGACCATCGCATCTGGCAGGATGTTTATCACCCTCGGCTTGCCAGCGGCGTCAAGGTGTATCTCAAGCTGAGCGTGGTTGATGATGTGCTTGTCGTTTCCTTCAAGGAGCTATGAAATGAAATGTCCTTGCTGCGGTGCAGCTGAACTGGTCCGCGAGACGCGCAATCTGCCCTACACCTACAAAGGGCAGAGCACCCTCATTGAAGCGGTGACGGGAGATTTCTGTCCGGCCTGCGGCGAAGTCCTGCTTGATCGTGAACACGGCGACCGCTACAGCGCACAAATCGGCAAATTTCAGCGCACGGTCAACGCCACCTATGTTGACCCGGCCTATATCACGCGGGTCAGACGCAAGCTTGATCTGGACCAGCGTGAGGCCGCCGAGTTGTTCGGCGGCGGCGTCAATGCCTTTTCTCGCTACGAAAACGGGAAGGCCAAGCCGCCGCTTTCACTGGTGAAGCTCTTCAGGCTGCTGGATCGCCATCCCGGTCTGCTTGAAGAAATCAGGACTACCTGAGAATATCGGGTTCGATCACGGACGCTGAGCAAACAAAAAAGGGCCGCAACTCTGCGGCCCATCCCAATAGCTAGTACAAGAACCTGTCTCAGGCCGTCACTGCCTGCCGTGCCGCCTTGTTGCGATACAGGATCAGGGTGGCGATCAGCCCGCACACTGCAGCCGTGCTCATCCAGAGGCCAGGCGCTGCCTTGTCGTGGGTCATTTCGATCAGGCCAGTCGCAATGGCCGGCGTGAAGCCGCCGAAGACGGCGGTAGCCAGGCTGTAGGCCAGCGAGAAGCCCGCAGTACGGACGTCAGCCGGCATCACCTCGGTCAGGGCCACCACCATCGCGCCGTTGTAGCTGGCGTACAGGAAGGACAGCCACAGTTCCACCATCAGCATCTTGGCGAAGCTGGCGTCATGCACCAGCCAGTTCACGGCCGGGTAGGCAGTCAGGATGGTCAGGACGGTGAAGGTCACCAGGATCGGGCGACGGCCGATGCGGTCTGACAGCGCGCCCATGATGGGCAGCCAGATGAAGTTGGACAGGCCCACGCACAAGGTCACGATCAGGCTGGCCTCGGTGGAGAGCTTCAGCACGTTCTTGCCGAAGGTCGGGGTGTAGACCGTGATCAGGTAGAACGACACGGTGGTCATCGACACCAGCATCATGCCGGCAATGACCAGCTTCCAGTTTTCGATCATGGAACGGAAGATCTGGCCGGTGCTCGGACGATGCTTGCGGCGCATGAACTCTTCGGTTTCCTGCAGCGAGCGGCGGATCACGAACAGCACCGGCACGATCAGGCAGCCGATGAAGAACGGCACGCGCCAGCCCCAGTCACCGACCTGGGCCGGGGTGAGCGTCGTCGAGAGCATGTAGCCGATGGCCGCTGCCACGATGATGGCCACCTGCTGGCTGGCCGACTGCCAGCTCACATAGAAACCCTTGTTGCCAGGCGTGGCCATTTCGGCCAGGTAGACCGACACGCCGCCCAGTTCCACACCGGCCGAGAAGCCTTGCAGCAGGCGGCCGACCAGCACCAGCATCGGAGCCAGCACGCCGATGGTGGCGTAGGAGGGGACGAAGGCGATGAGCATCGTGCCCAGGGCCATCAGCGCCAGGGTCACGATCAGGCCCTGGCGGCGGCCGACGCGGTCGACATAGGCGCCCAGGATGATGGCGCCCAGCGGGCGCATCAGGAAGCCGGCACCGAAGGTCATGAAGGTCAGCATCAGCGAGGCGAACTCGTTGTCGCTGGGGAAGAAGGCCTTCGAGATGTGGGTCGCGTAGAAACCGAACAGGAAGAAATCGAACATTTCCATGAAGTTGCCGCTGGTCACGCGCAGCACGGTGGAAAACTTCGATTGCGAAGAAGTGGATGTCGTCATGATATGTGCCTCGTTATCTGTTGGGCGGACCGTGTTGATTCCGGTCTTGCGCCTGTCTCGTACTGCCATGCGGCAGCTTGTGTCAGGATCTTTTTTTGTGGGGACAGCTATTGCGCCGCCGATTCTATGCCCGAAAGTGATCCATGGGACCCACTTGCCGCGCTGCGCAAGCAAATATCGGTTTTTTCGATAGCTGGATGAAAGCTTCAGCGCGCATTTCCATCGCAAAAAGCTGTTCGCGCGACAAGCTGCGGTGTATCAAGGCGATCAGAGGTGAATTATGGTGCAATGCGGCATGGCTCGTGACTTCACGCAGCCCAGCTCATCCATGAAAGGTTCCTATGAAAACCGCCGTCTTCAGCGCCCGCCGCTACGACCAGACCCTGCTCACGCGCGCCAATACCGCGTCCGGCGCTGCGCATGAACTGGTGTTTCTGCAAGACCGTCTCGATCTTGATACGGCACAGCTGGCCAGCGGCTGCCAGGCCGTGGCGGCCTTCGTCAACGATGACCTGGGTGCTGCCGTGCTGGAACGCCTGGCCGCTCTGGGCGTGCGTTTCGTCACCACACGCTCCACCGGCTTCAATCACATCGATACGAAAGCCGCGCGGCGGCTGGGCATCACGGTGGCGCGCGTGGCCGATTATTCACCTTACTCGGTGGCCGAGTTCGCCGTGGGCCTGCTGCTGGCGGTGAACCGAAAAATCGCGCGCGCCAGCATGCGCACCCGCGAAGGCAATTTCGAGCTGGAAGGATTGATGGGCTTCGACCTGCACGGCAAGACCGTGGGCGTGATCGGTACCGGCAAGATCGGCGCGCTGTTCGCCCGCATCATGGCCGGATTCGGCTGCACCGTGCTGGGCAGCGACGTGCATCACAATCCGGACTTCGAGGCTCTGGGCGGACGCTACGTGCGCCGCGAAGAGCTCTTCGCCGCCAGTGACGTGATTTCGCTGCATTGTCCGCTCACTGAAGCCACGCGCTATCTGGTCAATGCCGGGACCTTGGCCCTCGCCAAGCCCGGCTGCATCCTGGTCAACACCAGCCGCGGCGGGCTGGTCGATACCGAAGCCGCGATTGCCGCCTTGAAGAGCGGCCAGTTGCGCGGCCTGGCCATCGATGTCTATGAACAGGAGGCCAGCCTGTTCTTCCAGGACCTGTCCTCGACCATCATCACCGATGACGTGATCCAGCGCCTGGTCTCCTTCCCCAATGTCATCGTCACCGGCCACCAGGCCTTCTTCACCGAGGAAGCCATCGGCCAGATCATGCAGACCACCATCGCCAACCTGAATGATTTCGCCGCGGGCAAGCAACTGGGCGAGCGTCTGGTGGCCTGATCAGCTCGCATGGCGGCCGGTGTCGAACAGCGAGCCCAGCTGCTCGCCGATGCGCGGACGCAGGTGTTCATGCACGCGCTGGATGATGTGTTCGGCATCGTCGGCGCCATAGGTCTGCGCCAGCTGCCGATGCATGTCGAAATGCAGGTAGAGCAGTCCGCGCAGACTCTGGAAAGCAGTCGGATGGGCCTGGCCGCAGACCTGCTCGTTGTTCTCCATGACCTGGTTCAGTACGCCCGGATCGAACAGGCGTACCTGGCAGATCACGGCGCAGCGGACGATCTCCAGGTCCAGTGCTTCCAGTTCCTGGGTCAGTTCATCGGGAGTGTGGCGCTCGGCGCTCAGCTTTTCGCTCATGGCGGTCTTTCGGAGGAGGAGGGGAGTCCTCAGGATAGCATTTGCTGCAACGCGGAAAACTTGTCGAAGATCAATCTTTCAGGGATTGCCAGCGCGAGGCAGGTAAATTTTGCAAAGAGCTTCACGCTGCTGCAGCATGGCGCTCAGACGGAACAAAAGGGCGATGGCGGATCGCCCGCCATCGCCCCTTCAGCGCGCCTTTCGGCCAGACAGGATCACTCCAGCGCGGCAGCCGGACCGAAGAATTCATATCGGCTCTGAGCCGCCGGTACACCCAGCGCGCCCAGCGCACGCTTGATGGCTTTCATGAACGGCTTGGGGCCGACGAAGTAGGCGTCCACGTCCCGCGTTTGCGGTAGCCATTGCTGCAGCAGAGCCGCATCGATGAAGCCGGTGGCGTAGGGGGCCGGATCGCCTGCGCGCGCCCGTTCATAGCAGAAATGTGCCTGCAGTTGCGGGTGTTGCGCCGCCAGTTCTTCCACCTGACGGCGGAAAGCATGCACGCCGCCATGGCGCGCCGCATGGATGAAATGTACCGGGCGACCGGTCGGCAGCGCCGCTGCCAGCATGGTCATCATCGGCGTAATGCCCACGCCGCCGCTGATGAGCACCAGCGGCTTGTCACTGGCCGTGAGCGTGAAGTCGCCGGCCGGCGGGAACAGTTCCACCACCGCGCCCACATGGATCTCGTCGTGCAGATGGCGCGAGACCTTGCCCTCGGCTTCACGCTTGACGCTGATGCGGTATTGCAGCGGCTGCCCCTGCTGGCGCAGCGGGGCCGACAGCGAATACTGGCGGCGCTGTTCCAGTCCGTCCACCACCATGCGCAGGCCGATGTACTGGCCCGGCTCAAAGTCCAGCAGCGCGCCGCCATCCTGGGGCATGAAGTAGAAGGAGGTGATCTCCTCGCTCTCGGCCACCTTGCGCGTGACCACGAAATTGCGCGCACCGCGCCAGCCGCCTGGCGCGGCGGCCTTGGCGTCATATTGCTGGCGTTCGGCGCCGATGAGGATGTCGGCCAGCTGGCCATAGGCGGCAGCCCAGGCATCGATGACGGCATCGGTGGCGATCTCCGCGCCCAGCACTTCACGGATGGCACGCAGCAGGCAGTCGCCGACCATCGGGTAGTGCTCGGGCTGCACCTGCACGGCGACGTGCTTGTTGATGATCTGCGCGGCCAGCGGGCCCATTTCTTCCAGGCGATCGATATGCCGCGCGTACATCAGTACGCCATTGGCCAGCGCACGCGGCTGGTCGCCGCTGGCCTGGTGGGCGCGATTGAAGAGGGGATGAACCTGTGGGTAGTCGCGCATGAGCATCTTGTAGAAGTGCGTGGTCAGCGCCTCGCCGCCCGATTCGAGCAAGGGGACGGTGGATTTGACGATGGCGAGTTGGGCATCGGTAAGCATGCGGGACCTTTCTGTTGGAAGCGGTGGAGGAAGTGCCGGAATGTCCGGGACCCTCTTGCTATTACAAAAGGCGTGCCACTTTCGAATGCCAATAAAATCAGTAGCTTGCAAGCGGTTGGTGTATTTATGACCTGTGTCATAATGACCAATCAATCTTCCTTTGGAAGTCAATATGACCTCAAAAGTCCTGCTCGACGCCTTGCTCCCGCTGGTAGCCGACCTGTCGCGCCAGATCGATGACCGCGAGCGCTATCGCCGCCTGCTGCAGACCTTGCGCACGCTGTTCCCCTGCGATGCTGCAGCCTTGCTGCGACTGGAGGGCGAGCTGCTGGTGCCGCTGGCCATCGACGGACTTTCCAGCGATACCTTGGGCCGCCGTTTCCGCATCGCCGACCATCCGCGCTTCGGCGTACTGCTGGCCAATCTCGGGCCGACACGCTTTCCTGCCGATTCAAGCCTGCCCGATCCCTACGACGGTCTGGTCGATGGCTTGAATGACGCCCATTCCGGCGCGCTGGAAGTGCACGATTGCATGGGCTGTGCGCTCTCGGTCAATGGCCGCCCGTGGGGCTTGGTCACGCTGGATGCGTTGGGTGCAGGGCGCTTCGATGGTGTCGACATGGCCTCGCTGCAGGCTTTTGCGGCGCTGGCGGCTGCCACCGTTCATGTGGCCGAACGCATCGACGACCTGGCCGCCGCTGGCGAACAGGCACGCCAGCGCGCCGAAGCCTATCGGCTGGGGCTGGAGGAGAGCCAGGGCAAGCGCGAACTGATCGGCCAGAGTCCGGCCCAGCAACAGCTGCTGGACGAGATCCGCATGGCCGCCCCCAGCGACATGACGGTGCTGGTCACCGGCGAAACCGGCACCGGCAAGGAACTGGTGGCCCACGCCCTGCATGCAGCCTCGCCCCGTGCGCACAAGCCCATGATCAGCCTGAACTGCGCAGCCTTGCCCGATACGCTGGTCGAAAGTGAATTGTTCGGCCACGTGCGGGGGGCTTTCTCGGGAGCGGTTGCAGACCGTCGCGGCAAGTTCGAGATGGCCGATGGCGGTACGCTGTTTCTGGATGAGGTCGGGGAGCTGCCGCTGGCGGTGCAGGCCAAGCTGCTGCGGGTGCTGCAGAGCGGGCAGCTGCAGCGGGTCGGTTCAGATCGCGAGCACCGCGTGGACGTGCGCCTGATCGCTGCCACCAACCGGGACCTGGCCGAGGAAGTGAAGCGCGGCCATTTCCGCGCGGATTTCTATCACCGCTTGTCGGTGTTCCCGATCCGCGTGCCGCCGCTGCGCGAGCGCGGGCGCGATGTGCTGCTGCTGGCCGGATATTTCCTGGAGCAGAACCGGGCGCGGCTGGGCTTGTCCAGTCTGCGCCTGGCAGCCGATGCCCAGCGCGCACTGCTGGACTACGCCTGGCCCGGCAACATCCGCGAACTGGAACACCTGATCGGGCGCAGCGCCCTGCGCGCCCTGGCATCGCAGCCAAAACGACCCGCCATCCTGACGCTGGATGCGGCGGCGCTGGAGTTGGGGCATCCCGCCCGCCCGCTAGCCTCGCCTGACACTGCGGCGAGCGCACAAGCTGAACCCGCGCAGCCGGGCGAAGGCCTGCGTGCAGCCGTCGAGCGCTTCGAGCGCAAGCTGGTCAGTGAGTGTCTCGAACGCCATGGCGGCAACCTGGCCGCGACGGCGCGGGAGCTGGGGGTGGACCGGGCCAACCTGAACCGGCTGGCCAGACGTCTCGGACTGCGTTGAGCCGAGGGGAGGGTGGTTTACGGTCGATATGAAGAAAAAGAAAAGAAAACGGCCGGAATCCGTCAGGGCAGGCTGCCCATCATGATTCCGGCCGTGGCGGCGTGAAGCCTGGTGTCAAAAAGCCAGAGCGGAGAACAGCCTCAGGCGTCTTGACGCTCCACATCCAGTTCTGCCAGCTGGCCGCGAATGCGGATCGCCGTCAGGTTGCGGGCGGCAGCGGCATCGTCGTTGACGTGTTGCAGGTCTTCGGGCGGTGCGCTGATGACCTTCACGGGTGCGCCTGCGGGTGCAGTGACGGTAACGCCGGGGTTGAGTTGCGACATGATGATCTCCAAGGGATGAAAATCTCGTGCAGGCCCGCCGGAACGGATCAGGGCGGGCAGGGCAGCTATACGTTATATGAACGTTTTAGCAAGCCAGATGATGCAATATTAGCCGGTTTGGTTGCGCTGCAACAGGTATTGAGCGGCTTAAATTTTTGTAGGAAGACACGCACTGTTGAAGACCGGCAATCCTTGTTTTGCGGCAATGGCAGGGCGGCTCCGGGTAAATTTGCTGCGAAGCAAAAAACGAGTTGATCTGATCGGTCGTCTGTCCTGCGCGGGATGGCTTTCCCACCTGCTGTCCTACGCAAGCTGCTGGCGTTGGCCGATGCCGTCCGCCCAATGGCCCGGCTAGGCTATCGGTTCGCCTCATCGTCCGATGAGCCCATCCCCATCAGGAAGGAGTTCCCATGACCGAACGCAAGCAAGACAATTCCAACACCTACAAGATCATCGAAGTCGTCGGCAGCTCGCCCAACGGCACGGATGAAGCGATCCGCAATGCCCTTGCCGACGTGGCCAAGACTGTCAAGAACGTGGACTGGTTCGAGGTCACGCAATGCCGTGGCCATGTGGAAAATGGCAGCATCGGCCATTTCCAGGTGGGCTTGAAGATCGGTTTCCGCGTCGAATCCTGAGCGATCAAGGCCGATGCCATGGATGAGGGATACAGGCAGGCAATGCGCATCGCCAGCGGATAGCGATGTTCAATTTGCGTCTGAGGCATCGGCTCGTTAAGCTGAAAACTCTTCGCACCCTGCGCCCTGAACCCTCGATCCAGGGCGTTTCAATGACGGCACCTTGAGCCGCTTTTTCCCGTAAATCATTTAGCCATTCAGGTAGCTCATCTGGCGGTGCAGCGTGGCGAGCTCTTCCGTGATTGAAGAGCGCAAGCCGGCTGTGCGATGCCGGCTTGTTGCTTTATGGTGATCGTCGATGCATTGAGGCGTGGGCTTTTTCGCCGCGCTGCAACAGTAGGATTCATCCTACGCCATCTCAGGCCGCTGTCCGATAGTGAGCGGATCTGCCGATCCGTATAACGTAATCATCGGCGCTCAAAAGACTGTCCAGTCCAACACAACAACAAGGACGTGTTTTCGCCCCGGCCCCCGGATCAAGCCACGGCCAGGACGAAGACCTATGCGATGCGACGAGCCAAGGGTGCTTTCCATCTCAGGTGCTTTCACACATTAGGGGTCCATCTTGCAAGCTCGAGTTCTGTTAGTCAGCTCAGAGGCCGTACCGCTCGTCAAGACCGGTGGCCTGGCCGACGTGATTACCGCGTTGGCCGTATCGCTGCGCAAAGTCGGCATCGATGCCAGCATCCTCATGCCCGCCTATCCGGAGGCGGTCCGCAATCTCGGCGACACGGTGCAGATCGGCCTGAAGCACGGCCTGCCCGGCGGTGCCGGCCGGATTCTGCGCGGCACCATCCCCGGTACCGACGTGCCGGCGCTGCTGCTGGATACGGCGCGCTTCCGCCAGCGCGGGGCCAATCCTTACGTCGATACCGACGGCGTCGAGTTCAGCGACAACGCGCTGTGCTTCGCCGATCTGTCGCACGCCGCTGTGGCCATCTGCGCCGGTGAAACCAGCCTGCCGGTGCCGCACGTGGTGCATGCCAACGACTGGCACGCCGGTCTGATTCCCTGCCTGTTGAAGCTGCGCGGGCTGGATCACATCGGCACCATGCTGACAATTCACAATCTGGCTTTCCAGGGCAATTTCGCGCTGGAGTCGGCCGAGCAGATCGGCATTCCCCAACATCTGCTGACCGGCGACGGCGTCGAGTACTGGGGCAAGCTGTCCTTCCTCAAGGCCGGCATTCGTTTCTCCGATTGCGTCTCCACCGTCAGCAAGAACTACGCGGAAGAGATCATGACCCCGCGCTTCGGCTGCGGCATGGACGGCATTCTTTCCTTCCGCAAGCTGGATCTGCGCGCCATTCCCAATGCCATCGATGCTGAACTGTGGAATCCCGCCGATGATCCGCTCATCGCCCGCAACTTCAGCATCGGCAACATGAAGGGCAAGGCTGCCTGCAAGCGCGACCTGCAAAAGCTCTTCGGTTTGCCAGTGGATCCCTTCGCACCTGTCATGGGCCTGGGCTCGCGCATCTCGCATCAGAAGATGGCCGATGTCGTCATCGAAGCGCTGCCCGGCATCATGGAGCGCCATCCGCGCCTGCAGGTGGTGATCCTGGGTTGTGGTGATCACGACTACGAAGCCGCCTTCCTTGATCTGGCCGAGCGTTATCGCGGCCGCATCGCGGTCCACATCGGCTATGACGAGCGCCGCGCGCACGCCCTGCATGCGGGCAGCGACATGTTGCTGCACCCGACCCGCTTTGAACCTTTCGGCCTTACTCCCCTGTATGCCATGCGCTACGGTGCCATCCCCATCGGCTCACGCGTCGGTGGCCTGGTCGACACCGTGTGCGATGCCGACCGCGATCCACAGCGCGCCACCGGCGTCCTGTTCGAAGGCGAGAGCGCCGCCGACATGCAGCACGCCGTGGCCCGTGCCTTCGCACTGTACAACGACACCGAGCGCTGGCAGAGCGTGCAGCGCAATGCCATGAGCATCGACTGCGATTGGGCTGGCCCGACCCGCGCCTACATCGACGCCTATGCGCACGTGGCCGACATGGCGGTGCGCCCGTTGTTCGCACCGCGTCCATTGTCGGTGGATCGTCCTGCTGCCCAGGCGCACGCCCAGCCGGAGCGCATGGTCAGTCCGGCGGCCGCCATCGCTGCGGCACTGGCCGGCGTGGTCGGCGTACCGGCCGCCGTGGCGGCTGCCTGAACGACGAGGCGCCGGGGCGATTGCGCCGGCGTTGCGCCCCTTGTGATTCTGTTTTGATCCTTACCCGGTCCGCATGGACCGGGCAGGGAGAGTGTTTGCCGGCGCGCCGCCCTCAGCGCGCCGGTTTTTGATTCAGCTGTTTTGATTCCGCTGTTTTGCGATGTTTCGATCAACCCCGATAACAACAACAGGAGTGTGCATGTCCGGCATGTCTGTCACGGCATATAGGGCGTCCACGACGCCCCAGGAAGAGACTTCCGACGCCAGCTCGGCCGCGCCCGGTTCCGCTTCGGCGCAGCCGCCGTCTTCTTCTCATTACTCTCATCCCTCTGAATTCCCGGAACAAACCGCCTTGTCCCTTTCCCTTGAAGAGCAGGGCCTGCTCGAAGCCTTGCTGGCCGGCCGCCTGACACAGCCCTTCGGCCTGCTCGGCCCGCGCTATGCCAGCCAGTCCTGTGGCGTTTCTGCCATCCGCGCCTTCCATCCCGGCGCGGCAGCGGTGCGTGTGCGCTGCCGTCACAGCGGTGTGCTGCTGGGCGAATTGCAGCAGTTCGAGCTGCATGGCCAGCCCAGCGGTTTCTTCAGTGGTGTGGCCACCGGTCTCGACCAGGGTCGCCATCAAGTGCCTTATGTGCTTGAAGTGGACTGGTTGATCCCGGACGGCAGCCGCAGCGTACAAAGCACGGAAGACCCCTATGCCTTCGGCCTCCTGCTCGGCGAGCTCGACCTGCACCTGTTGCGCGAAGGCTGGCATCGCCAGCTGGCTGATTGCCTGGGCGCACGTCCGATGGACATCGACGGCGTGCCCGGCACGCGTTTCGCGGTGTGGGCACCGAATGCCGAGCGCGTCTCGGTAGTCGGCGACTTCAACCAGTGGGACGGCCGCCGCCACGTCATGCGCCTGCGCCACGAATCCGGCGTGTGGGAACTGTTCATCCCGCGCATCGGCCCCGGCGATGTCTACAAGTACGAAATCCTGGGCCGCGATGGTGCCTTGCTGCCGCTCAAGGCCGACCCCGTCGCGCGCGCTACCGAGCCCCCGCCGGCCACCGCCTCGGTCGTGGCGGATGCCCGTCCTTACCTGTGGCAGGACCAGCAGTGGATGGCCGAGCGCGCGCAGCGCCAGTCGCTGTCGGCACCGATGTCCATCTATGAGCTGCATCCTGCGTCGTGGCGGCGCATCCCCGAACAGGCGCACCGCAACCTCAGTTGGGATGAGCTGGCCGATGAGCTGATCCCCTATGTGGTCGGCATGGGCTTCACCCATATCGAACTGATGCCGGTGATGGAGCACCCCTTCGGCGGCTCCTGGGGCTACCAGCCCATCAGCATGTTTGCGCCCAGTGCCCGCTTCGGCAAACCGGAACGCTTTGCGGCCTTCGTCGACCGTTGCCACCAGGCCGGTATCGGCGTGCTGCTGGATTGGGTGCCGGCGCATTTCCCCAGCGACCAGCATGGCCTGGCGCAATTTGACGGTACCGCGCTGTATGAGCACGCCGATCCGCGCGAAGGTTTCCATCAGGACTGGAATACGCTGATCTTCAACCTCGGCCGCAATGAAGTGCGCGGCTTCCTGATCGCCAGCGCCCTGGAATGGATAGAACACTTCCACGTTGACGGCCTGCGTGTGGATGCGGTCGCCTCGATGCTGTATCGCGACTACAGCCGCAAGTCCGGCGAATGGGTACCCAACATCCACGGCGGCCGCGAGAACCTGGAGGCCGTGGCCTTCCTGCGCGAACTCAATACCGTGGTGGCACAGCGCTGCCCTGGCGTGCTGATGATCGCCGAGGAATCGACCTCCTGGCCCGGCGTGACCTCCGAGGTCAGCAACGAGGCCGACCATCACGGCCTGGGTTTCAGCTACAAGTGGAACATGGGCTGGATGAACGACACCCTGCGCTACATGCAGCATGACCCGCTGTTCCGTCGCTATCACCATCACGACATGACATTCGGTTTGCTATATGGTTTCTCGGAAAACTTCATCTTGCCGATATCGCACGATGAGGTGGTCCATGGCAAGCGCGCGCTGCTCAACAAGATGCCCGGCGACGAATGGCGCCGCTTCGCCAACGTCCGTGCGTATTACGGATTCATGTGGACGCATCCCGGCAAGAAGCTGCTGTTCATGGGCAGCGAGTTCGGCCAGCCTGACGAGTTCGACCACGACAAGTCGCCCTACTGGCACCTGCTCAACGAGCACGGCGACCATCCTGCGGGCCATCGCCAGTTGCGCCAGCTGGTCAGCGACCTGAACCATCTGTATCGCAGCGAGCCGGCCTTGCACCAGCGCGACTGCCGCGCCGACGGTTTCTCCTGGGCGGTGGGCGACGACAGCGTCAACAGCGTGCTGGCGTATTTCCGCTATGCCGATGAGGGTCCGCCAGTGCTGATCGTGGTCAACCTGACCCCGGTACCGCGCACCCATTACCGTATCGGCGTGCCTCCGATCGCGCCCGGCCATCATGGCGTCTGGCGCGAAGTGCTCAATACCGATGCCGCCGTCTATGGCGGCAGCAACAGCGGCAACCTGGGCCAGGTACAAGTGCAGGAATTTGGCTGGCACGGCCACCCGACTTCCATCGAACTGAACCTGCCCCCGCTATCCACCCTGATCCTGCGTAGAGAGTCCTGATAATGAGCGTCGCCTTTCCTGATCGCCTGATGCCAGGCTTGCCTTACCCCCTCGGTGCCACCTCCGACGGCCTGGGGGTCAATTTTGCGGTGTTCTCGGCCAATGCCACCCGCATGGACCTCTGCCTGTTCGACCCCTCCGGCAAGCGCGAACTCAAGCGCATCACGCTGCCCGAATGTACCGATGAAGTGTGGCACGGCTACCTGCCCGGTGCCGCGCCCGGCCTGGTCTATGGTTTCCGTGCCCACGGTCCTTACGAGCCGACCAAGGGCCATCGCTTCAATCCCAACAAGCTGCTGCTGGATCCGTACGCCAAGCGCCTGGTCGGCCAGGTGCGCTGGACCGATGCGCTCTATGGCTATCGCCTGCACTCGGCACGTGCCGACCTGTCCTTCGATCGTCGCGACAGTGCCGCCGCCATGCCCAAGGCCATGGTCACCGATGATGCCTTCGTGTGGGAACACGATCGCCTGCCGCAGGTGCCGTGGAACAAGACGGTGATCTACGAGGCCCACGTCAAGGGCATTTCCAAGATGCGCGAGGATCTGCTGCCGCATGAGCGCGGCACCTTCGCCGCCTTGTCCGATCCGGCCTTCATCGATCACCTGCTGCGCCTGGGTGTCACCACCCTGGAGCTGATGCCGGTGCACGCCTTCCTGCAGGACAGCTTCCTGATCGAACGCGGCCTCTCCAATTACTGGGGCTACAGCACGCTGTCGTATTTCGCACCGGAGCCGTCCTACATGTCCATGGGCGATCCCAACGAATTGCGCATGGCCGTGCGCCGCCTGCACAGCGCCGGCATCGAGGTGATTCTCGACGTGGTGTACAACCACACCAGCTGCGGCAGCGAACTCGGACCCACGCTGTCTTTCCGTGGCCTCGACAACGCCAGTTACTTCCGTCTGCTGCCGGGGCAGGAGCGCTATCACATCAACGATACCGGCTGCGGTAATACGCTCAATCTGTCGCATCCGCGTGTATTGCAGATGGTGATGGATTCGCTGCGCTACTGGGCGCAGTCTTTCCATGTCGACGGCTTCCGTTTCGATCTGGGTTCCACGTTGGGACGCGAGCCGCATGGCTTCGATCCGGGTTCGGGCTTCTTCGATGCGCTGTTGCAGGACCCGGTCCTGTCCAAGCTCAAGCTGATCTCCGAACCATGGGATATCGGCCCCGGCGGCTACCAGCTCGGCAATCATCCGGCGCGCTTCGGCGAGTGGAATGACAAATTCCGCGACGACATGCGCAAGTTCTGGAAGGGCGATGAAGCCATGCGCGGCGGCTTTGCCCAGCGCATGATGGGCTCGGCCGAACTGTTCGAGCACAATCGCCGCAAGCCTTGGGCGACGGTCAACTTCATCGCCTCGCACGATGGTTTCACGCTGCGCGATCTGGTCAGCTACAACGGCAAGCACAACGACGCCAATGGCGAGAACAACAACGACGGCCACAACGACAACGCCAGCTACAACTGGGGCGCTGAAGGCGAGACCGATGATCCCGCCATCCAGGCCACCCGCGCCTGTGTGCAGCGCTCCATGCTGGCCTCCACGCTGCTGGCGCAGGGCACGCCGATGCTGCTGGCCGGTGACGAGTTCAATCGCAGCCAGGGCGGCAACAACAATGCCTATTGCCAGGACAACGACATTTCCTGGATCAACTGGGAACAGGCCCGCTCGCCAGAAGGTGCCGCGCTGACCGCCTTCGTCGGCCGCGTGACGGCGATCCGGCGCGACTTCGACGTCCTGCGTGCGAGTTACTTCCTGCATGGCAACCAGATGGTGGCCGATGGCTTGCCGGATGTGGCCTGGTTCGATGAATCGGCGCAACCGGTCACCAGCGAAGACTGGAACAACCCGGTGGCGCGCGCCATTACCCTGCAACTGGCGGGCAAGCGGCTGGAGCCGCACAAGCAGCTCAGTTCACGCCTGCATGACGGCGCCGGTGCCGCTGCAGACGGGCCGGGGGAGGCTCAGGAAGTGCCGCCCGATGTGCTGATGATCTTCGTCAATGCCGGTCACGAGCCGATCGAATTCAGCTTCCCGCGTACCGAGGGCGAGTACTTCCTGCTGCTCGACTGCGCCCAGCCGACCGGCATGCCGGAAGGAGAGGGCGGCCAGGTCAAGGTCGACGGCAGCGCCTCCGTGCAAGTGCAGGCGCACACCCTGCAGGTGTTTGCCAACCGGCCCTTGCATCTGTCTTCGGCCATCTATCCGCTGGCCGCCAATGAATGGATCAAACGCAACGAATGGGGAGAACGCGCATGAGTGCCCGCTTTTCCGTGAAGCTGCCGTTCGGCGCGCAGGTCACCGCGCCCGGCCAGGTGCGCTTCCGCGTCTGGGCACCCGGTGCCGACGCGGTCGCGGTGGACATCACCGGCCGTGGCCGCCTGCCCATGAGCGCCGAGGATACGGCCTCCCCGGCGTGGTACGTGCTCGAGACCGAGTGTGATCCGGGCACCCTGTATCGCTATGTGTTCCAGACCCGCGAGCAGGGCGAAGTGAGCGCACCGGACCCGGCCTCGCGCGGCCAGGCCGGCGATGTCTTCGATCCCAGCGTGGTGGTCGATCCGGAAGCCTTCCTCTGGCAGCACACGAACTGGCAGGGGCGTCCGTGGGAAGAGACCGTGCTGTACGAATTGCATCCGGGCGCAATGGGCGGCTTTGCCGGCATCCAGCAGCGCCTGGCCGAACTGGCCGAGCTGGGCATCACCGCCATCGAACTGATGCCGGTGGCCGAATTCCCCGGGGCTCACAACTGGGGCTATGACGGCGTGCTGCCGTTCGCGCCCGATGCCAGCTATGGCACGCCGGACCAGCTCAAGGCGCTGATCGATACTGCGCATGGACTGGGCATGATGGTCTTCCTCGACGTGGTCTACAACCACTTCGGGCCGGATGGCAACTACCTGCACAGCTATGCGCCGGATTTCTTCCGCCATGACATGAATACCCTGTGGGGTGCGACCATCGATTTCCGCCGGCCGGAAGTGGCGGACTTCTTTACCCAGAACGCGCTGTACTGGCTGCAGGAATATCGTTTCGATGGCCTGCGCCTGGATGCCGTGCACGCCATCTGCGAGCCCGACTGGCTGGTGGCGCTGGGCCAGCGCGTCCGCGCCGAGATCGGCCAGGAACGCCATGTGCATCTGGTGCTGGAGCATGACGGCAACGCCGCGCATCTGCTGGGCTATGCCGCTGCCGTCGAGGCCGAGGCGGAAGTGGCCGAGATCGGCCAGGTGCGCGAGCGCTCCAGCCATGTCTACGATGCGCAGTGGAATGATGATGCCCATCACGTCCTGCACGTGCTGCTGACCGGCGAGGACAGCGGCTACTACAGCGCCTATGCCGAGGCCCCCGCCGAGAAACTGGCGCGCTGCCTGCAACAGGGCTTCGTCTATCAGGGCGAGGTTTCGCCGTATTCCGGTGAGCCGCGTGGCGAGCCCAGTGCGGACCTGCCGCCCACGGCCTTCGTCAATTTCCTGCAGAACCACGACCAGATCGGCAATCGCGCCTTCGGTGAGCGCCTGACCGTGCTGGCCCATCCGCTGGCCTTGCACGCCGCACAGGCCCTGATCCTGCTGGCACCGCAGGTGCCGATGCTGTTCATGGGCGAGGAGTTCTGCGCGGTGCAGCCTTTCCTGTATTTCACCAGCCATCGCGACGAAGAACTGGTGAAGGCAGTACGGGAAGGGCGTCGACGCGAGTTCGCGCGCTTCCCGCAATTTGCCGATCCCAAGCTGCTGGAGCAAATTCCGGATCCCAACAGTTTTGCCACCTTCGTGTCCTCCATTCCGGAGCCCGGTCCGGCACCCGGTTCAGCGGCTTGCCTGCGGCGCGTCGCCGAGCTGCTGCACATCCGCAAGCTGCACATCGTGCCTTACCTGCGTGGAGCCAAGTCGCTGGAGGCGCGCGCCATCGGTCCCAAGGCCGTGCACGCGCGCTGGCAACTGGCCAATGGCAGCGTCCTCAACATCACGGTCAATCTCGACGAAGCGCCGCTGCAGGAAGCCTTGGACGATCTGGCCCGGCCGGCCGGCGCCGACGTGCTCTTCGACAGTGGCGGCGCACTGGAGGCGCTGGCCGCCGGCAGCTTCCCGGGCCATGCCATCCTGGCACTGCGCGAACCTCCGGCCGCCGCCGAGGCCGGGAGCGCAGCATGAACGCCGCCCTGCGCCAGCCGGCTGCGTCAGCGGCCCCCGAACTCATTGCCCCGGTGAATTCGTCCTCGTCTGAAAACGATTTATATCGTTTGGCAGAACGTGCCGGCATTGCCGTCCACTGGATCGACGCTTACGACCAGCCGCAGGTCGTCGCCGATGAGGCTTTGCAGGCGATCCTGGAAGCGCTGGGCCTGCCCTGCGCTACGGCCAGCGACTGCCGTGACAGCCTGGCGCAGCTCGACCGCGAGCACGCGGTAGGCTACCTGCCTCCGCTGTTGACGGGCGTACAGCATCAGCCGGTTACACTGCCTGCGCATTCGCGCTTGCATGGACTGTCCTGCCGCGTGGAGCTGGACAACGGTGCCCGCCTGACCCTGCTGATCTCCTCCGATCTGAACGCGCCGCCGACCTTGCCGCCCATTGATGTCCCCGGCTATCACCGCCTGCTGGTGGCAGGTCACATCCTGACGCTGGCCATCGCACCGCCGCGTTGCTACACCATTGCCGATGCACTGGCCGAGCAGGGACGCGAGCGCGGCTGGGCGCTGGCTGCGCAGGTCTATGGCTTGCGCAGCGACAGCCTCAAGGAAGCGCGCAAGGTCTATGGCGACGGCGGCATCGGCCACTTCGGCGCGCTGGCCGAACTGGCACCGCTGGCCGCGCGCTATGGTGCAGCCGCGCTGGCGATGTCGCCGGTGCATGCCATGTTTGCCGCCGATCCCGGCCGCAGCAGCCCGTATTCGCCGTCCAGCCGTCTGTTCCTCAATCCGTTTCTGATCGATCCGGCCGGCATTCTCGGTGCGGATGCCCAGGCCCAGGTGCTGGCCGAGGGCGGCTCGGAAATGATCGCCGCGCATCAACGCCTGCAACAATCCAACCTGATCGACTGGGCGCGCGCCGGTGCGCATCGCATGACGCTGCTGCGCCGGCTTCATGCGCTGTTCCGCACGGAGCACGCAGGCGATGCCACGCAGCAGGCGGCCTTCGCCGCCTTCCAGCTCGAAGGCGGTGCCGCACTGCGCGCACACGCCTTGTTCGAAGCCTACAGCCACCACCTGAGCAGTCAGGGTGTCACCGGTTGCTGCGACTGGCGGCAATGGGGCGAGGCTGGACGCCATCCCGATACGCCCGAGATGCAGGCCTTCGCCGTTGAACATGCAGGCGAGATCGACTTTCACCTGTTCCTGCAATGGCAGGCGGCACGCCAACTGGCAGAGGCCCAGCATAGCGCTCGCGTGGCGGGCATGGCGATCGGTCTCATCGCCGATCTGGCCGTCGGTGCCGACAATGGCGGCAGCCAGGCCTGGAGCCATCAGGACGAGATCGCCGCCGGCCTGACCGTCGGCGCGCCACCGGATCGCCTGGCCCCGCAGGGCCAGAACTGGGAGCTGGGCGCGTTTTCGCCACTGGCCCTGCGCCGCACCGGCTATCGTGCTTACCTGTCCATGTTGCGTGCGACCTTCGCGCAGGGCGGCGGGGTCCGCATCGACCACGTGCTCGGCTTGAACCGCCTGTGGTTGGTGCCGCAGGGGAGAGAGGCCGATGCCGGGGCCTATGTATCCTTCCCCCAGCAGGACATGCTGCGCCTGATTGCGCTGGAGTCCTGGCGCTATCGGACCATCGTCATCGGCGAGGACTTGGGCACCGTGCCGCCCGGCTTCGATACCGTGCTGGATGAGGCGGGTGTCTCCGGTATTCGCGTGCTCTGGTTCCAGCGTGAGAAGACGGGTTTCCTGCCGCCCTCGGACTGGTCGCGTCAGGCCATTGCCGTGACGACCACGCACGACCTGCCGACGGTGGCCGGTTGGTGGTCCGGTGCCGATCTGGCCTGGCGCGAGCGTCTCGGCCAACTGGAGGACGGCTTGCCGGCCGCCCGTGAGCAGCGCCGCGAAGAGCGCAGCCAGCTCTGGCAAGGACTGGTGCAGCAGGGCTGCGCGAGCGGCCCGCTGCCCGAAGCTGCGCCGGCCCTCAAGGAAGGCGACGAAGAGTCCGCCTTGCCCGTTGCGCTGGACGACTGTGCCATGGTGGTCGATGCCGCACTGGATTACGTCGCCGCCACGCCCGCCTCGCTGGCCGTGGTGCCGGTGGAAGACATCCTCGGCCTGACCCAGCAACCCAATCTGCCCGGCATGACCGAGCCTCACCCCAACTGGCGTCGCCGTTTGCCGGAAGACACGCCGCAACTGTTTTCCGCCTACGCCGCCAAGGCCAGGCTGGAGCGCCTGCGCCGCGTGCGCGGCGGCACCGCCAAGGAGATTTGATGCCAGCCCCTTCCGTATCGCCAGACCTTTCGGCGCACAGCGGCATTCCGCGCGCCACCGCGCGGCTGCAACTGCACCGCGATTTCCGTTTCGAGCAGGCGGCCGCGACGGTGGACTACTACCACCGCCTGGGCATCAGCCACTTCTATCTTTCTCCCATTCTGGTGGCCCGCCCCGGTTCCACCCATGGCTATGATGTGGTGGATGCCACTCGCATCAATCCCGAACTGGGCGGCGAAGCCGGACTGCGCCACTTGCACCAGCGCTTGCACGCACAGGGCATGGGCATCGTGGTCGACATCGTGCCCAACCACATGGCCGTGGGCCATCACAATGCTTGGTGGCAGGACGTGCTGCGCTGGGGCCGCCACAGCCGCCACGCCGAATGGTTCGACATCCATTGGGACAGCCCCGATCCGGCCCTGAGCGGCAAGGTCCTGCTGCCTTTCCTGGGGCAACCCTATGCGGAAGCGCTGGAGGCGGGCGAGCTGGTGTTGCGCTTTGATGCCGAGCACGGCGAGCTGCAGATTGCCCATCACGACAATGTGTTCCCGCTCACTCCGACGGATTACGCCGCCGTACTGGAAACGGCAGGCAGTGCGCGGCTCAAGGATGTGATCGCTGCCTTTGCCGCCATCGATCCCGCGCAGGAGAACAAGGATGGCCGCGCCGATTCCGCCCGCGCGCAATTGCGCGCCCTGGCCGCCGATCCCGAGGCGCTGGGCGACATCGACGCCGCGCTCGCTGCGTTCTCGGCCAGCCAGCCGCATGGCCGCAGTGCCATGCATCAATTGCTGGAGCGCCAGCACTATCGTCTGGCGTACTGGCGCAATGCCGCCGATGAGATCAACTGGCGGCGCTTTTTCGAAGTGAGCGAACTGGTAGGCATGCGCGTGGAGCGCGAAGACGTCTTCGAGGCCATGCATGCAGAGATCTTCCGGCTTTATGCCGAGGGCATCATCGATGGCTTGCGGCTGGACCATATCGATGGCCTGACCGATCCTGCTACCTATTGCCTGCGTCTGCGTGAGCGCCTGCGATCGCTGCGCCCCGGTCACGAACCCTATCTGATCGCCGAGAAGATTCTGGCCGGCGACGAAAGCCTGCCACCCGGTTGGCAACTCGACGGCACCACCGGTTACGAGTTCATGGACCAATGCGCAGCGGTGCTGCACGATGGCGAAGGCGAGCCTGTGCTGGACGAACTCTGGCGCGACATCGTCGGCGAATTGCCGGTGACACGCGATCAGCTGGAGAGCCACGGTCCGGGCGAGTTGTGCCATTTCCCGACCATCGTGCAGGAGGCGCGGCGCAGCTTCCTGGTCCGCAATTTTGCTGCGGAATTCAATGCCCTGACACTGTGCCTGCATCAGCTGGCGCGCAGCGCCACGCAGACGCGCGACCTGACGCTCATGTCCATCCGCCGTGCGGTGGCCGAGCTGCTGGTGCATTTCCCGGTCTACCGTACCTACGCCAACGCGCAGGGCATGCCGGCCGGAGAGCGCGAGCTGCTGGCCAGCACCGTGCAGAAGGCCGAGGCCACGCTGCATGCGGCCGACCATGCCACGCTGCATGTGGTGGAAGGCTGGCTGGGCGGGGACCTGTTGCTGGACAGTCGCGATGCGCATCGCCGCGCCCTGCAGCTGCGTGCCATAGCGCGATTCCAGCAACTGACGCCACCGCTGACGGCCAAGTCGATGGAGGACACGGCCTTCTATCGCTTTGGCCGACTGCTCTCGCGCAATGAAGTCGGTGCCGAGCCGGCCCATCTGTCACTGTCGGTGTCGCACTTCCACCGGCTCGCGGCCAGACGCGCCGAGCAGACGCCGGGCACCCTGCTGGCCACCGGCACCCACGATCACAAGCGCGGGGAGGATGCCCGCATGCGGCTTGCCGCGCTCTCCGAAATTGCCGAGGAATGGTCCACGGTGCTGCGTCACTGGCATCAATTGAACGCGCCCATCGTGGCGGCGACGGCGGGCCAGCAGGGCGGCATCGATGCAGTCGATGAATGCATGCTGTACCAGACATTGGTCGGTGCCTGGCCCGACGGCATGCGTGCCGGTGACGATGACCTGAGTGCACTGGGCGAGCTGGCCGAGCGCGTGATCGCCTGGCAACGCAAGGCCTTGCGCGAAGCTAAGCGCCGCAGCGACTGGGTGGTGCCGCAGACTGACTACGAGGCGGCCTGCGAGCGCTTTACGCGCGCGCTGCTGTGTGATCCGGGACTCGATCCGCGCCATCATCCTTTCCTCACCGAGCTGGAAGATTTCGTGCGCCGGCTGGCACCGCTGGGCACGGTCAACAGCCTGTCGCAGACCATGCTCAAGCTGACCTCGCCGGGCGTACCGGATTTCTACCAGGGCAGCGAGTTGTGGGATTTGAGCATGGTCGATCCCGACAATCGTCGTCCGGTGGATTTCGCCTTGCGTGAACGGCGTCTGGCCGATGCCGTCAGCCGGCCGGTGTCGCTGCGTGACTGGCAGAGCGGCAGCGCCAAGCAGCAATTGATTCACGCTGTGCTGCAGTACCGGCGCGATCATGCGCTCTTGTTTGCGCAGGGTGCTTATGTTCCGTTGACTACCCACGGCAAGCTGGCGCGGCACGTGATCGCCTTTGCCCGGCTATTGCCGGTGCAGGAAGGGGGCGAGCACGCGCTTGAGGCAACATTGGTGATCTGCACGCGCCTGGCCGGTCATCTGCTGTCCTTCGAGGGACGCCGCGAAGAGGCCTTGCCGCTGGTCTCCGCCGAGTCCTGGGGCGATACGCGCATCGCCATTCCGCAGGTCCTGTCGCATGCTGGCGGCGGCATGCGCCGTTGGCGCAGCGTGCTCACCAGTGGCCAGGGTGAGCTGGAGGAGTGCGCCATGCCTGATGGCGAACGCGGCGGCAGCATTGTGGTGGCTGACATTCTGGGCAGCTTGCCGGTGGAATTGCTGGCGTTGCGTGTGAATTGAGCCGTAGCGTGAAGAGCCCCCGAACAACCGATTGTTCGGGGGCTCTGAGTTTCACGGATGGCGCTGCGCTTATGTGCGTCGTCACGCATGACTTCCTCTTTTCCTACATGGAAATGTTCCGCCGTCCGATGTCGTGCATTCGTCTCCGGCCACTACCATGATGCGATACCGGCATCTCCGCCGGCCCCGCCATGTTGTACAAGGAGTTTGCGCATGACCAAGTTGCCCGCCGCCGATCTGCAGCTGCCGCTGTTCACCTATGGCCAGCGCCAGTCGCTGACCGAGAAGAGCGCCTGGATCGCCCTGCAGGAACACCATCAATACAGCGCCCGCCATTTCCGGCTGGAGCGTCTCTTCGCTGCCGATGACAAACGCGGTGAAAAACTGGTGGCCGAAGCCGCCGGCATCTATCTCGACTATTCCAAAAACCTGGTCACCACCGAGACCATGACCCTCCTGATGAACCTGGCGCGCCAGTGCGACCTGCAGGATCGCATCGAGGCCATGTTCCGCGGTGACCGCATCAATGCCACCGAGCAGCGCTCGGTCTTGCACACGGCCCTGCGCATGCCTGCCGACGCACGCCTGGTGGTCGAAGGCCAGGACGTGATCGCATCGGTGCAAGAGGTGCTCTCCCGCATGGAGGCCTTCGCCGAACAGGTCCGCAGCGGCGCATGGACAGGCCACACCGGCCGTCGCATTCGCCACGTCGTCAACATCGGCATCGGCGGTTCCGACCTCGGCCCGATGATGGCGTACGAGGCATTGCGTCCCTATGCGCAACCGGACCTGTCTCTTCACTTCCTCTCGGACGTGGATGGTGCCGCGCTGCTGGAAACGGTGCGCCACCTGCCCGCCGAGGAGACGCTCTTCATCGTTTGTTCCAAAACCTTCACCACGCTCGAAACCACCACCAATGCGCGCGCGGCGCGCGACTGGCTGGTGCGGCAGTTGGGCGAGGAAGCGGCGGTGGCCCGTCATTTCGTCGGGGTTACCACCAACATCGAGGAGGCCAGCCGCTTCGGTATCGATCCGCAGAACATGTTCGGTTTCTGGGATTGGGTCGGCGGCCGCTATTCGATGACCAGTGCCATCGGCCTGTCCACCATGATCGCCATCGGGCCTGAACATTTCCGCGAGATGCTGGCCGGCTTCCATGCCATGGATGAACATTTCCGTACCGCCCCGCTGGAAGCCAACGTGCCGGCCATCCTTGGCATGCTCACCGTCTGGTACACCAATTTCTTCGGTGCCACGAGTCAGGCGGTGCTGCCTTACAGCCAGTACCTGAAGCGCCTGCCAGCCTACCTGCAGCAGCTGACCATGGAGAGCAACGGCAAACAGGTGAACCTGCAGGGCGATGCCGTGGACTACCAGACTTCGCCGGTTTACTGGGGTGACAATGGCATCAACGGCCAGCATTCCTTCTACCAGTTGCTGCACCAGGGCACGCAGATGATTCCCTGCGATTTCATCGGCTTCTGCCAGCCGGTGGAAGCACTTGGCGACCACCATGCGCTGCTGATGGCCAACATGTTTGCCCAGGCCGAGGCGCTGGCCTTCGGCAAGAGTGCGCAGCGGGTGCGGGAAGAGGGCACGCCGGAATCCTTGACGCCGCATCGCGTCTTCCCTGGCAACCGTCCCAGCAACAGCATGCTGGTCGAGCGGCTCACGCCCCACAGCCTGGGGACGCTGGTGGCCTTGTACGAGCACAGCGTGTTTTGTCAGGGCGTGATCTGGAACATCGATTCCTTCGATCAGTGGGGCGTCGAGCTGGGCAAGCAGCTGGCCAAGCGCACCGCGCGGCAGCTGCTCGACCCGACCGAACCGCTGCACCATGACAGTTCCACCAACGCCCTGATTCGCCGTTATCGCAGCGCCTGGTCCGATCAGAATGATTGAGCCGCGCTGCCCGTCCTTGCGCAGGAGAAACCATGAGCACCATCATCGCCGCCCGTTTCGATTTGCAGGAAGACGCCGCGCACGCGGTCTCGGTGCTGGAAGACGCCGGCTTTGCGCGCGAGCGGATCAGCAGTTTCTTCGTCAACCCGGCGGGCCAGCATGACCGCTTTGCAGTCGGCGGCGATCGCGACAAATCACCCGGTGCCGAAGATACCGACCGCGGCGCCGCCGTCGGTGTTGCAGCGGGTGCCGGTGCGGGAGCGGCTGCCGGTCTGGTCACCGCCCCAGTGACTGGCCCGCTTGGCCCCGCCTTGGGCGGCCTGGTCGGCGGCCATCTCGGTGGATTGGTCGGCAGCCTGGCCGCGACCGACGAGGTCACACCGCCACGGCGTCTGGCTGGGATGCTGGTGGCAGTTGCCGTGGAGGACGAGCCCCAAAGCCTGCAGGTCATCCGCCTGCTGCAAGGCGTGGACGGCAGCGATCTGGAACGCGCCGAGGGCAACATCCGCGCGGGCGACTGGATCGACTTTGATCCGCTCTCCCAGCCGCAGCCCGTGAATGCGTAGGGGCGCAGGGCTCCACGGCTGAGGTTCCGAATAGCCTCGCTTCCCCCTGGCCCGGCAGTGTCCTGCCGGGCTTTTGCATTGACGCTTGCCATCGCGCACACGTGCGGGCATATTGTGAGTTTATAATCGTGCGTAACAATTGATTACCAGAAACGCACGCCTGCCGGGCCGGATCAACGTGACCCATGGTCCGCAAGCAAACCGGGACGTGCGCAGGACAGAACAACAAGGAAACGCAGAAGGGGGCGCACTGCAGGTCAAGCCCGATGCCGTCCGATGCAGTCTGGCATTCGCCGGGCAGCGAGTCGCGGCAGCGCTGGACCGGTGGCTTTGCACCGTAAGAATGTTCGTGAAGCGGGCGAATGCACATGAGATTGCTGACCAAGGGCTTGCTGATCGTTGCCATCCCAAGCCTGTTTGAAGTGCTGCTGCTGGGAGCGCTGTTCAAGGTCCAGGCCGATGCCGAGGATGCCGAGGGCTGGGCCTCGCATTCCCTGCAGGTGATGAACAAGGCCGCCGAACTGCGTGAGCCGATGCTGCTGGAGGCAGCGCGCGTGCGCAATGCGGTTCTGTTGGACCTGCCTGACACCCTGAGTCGGGGCGACCTGTGGGCCGACATCGAGGTCAAGACCGGCGAGCTTGCGCGGCTGGTTGCCGACAACGCGTCGCAAAGCGCGGCCGTACGAAAGGTGCATGAATCCATTGCCAGCTACCGCAGTTGGGATGACAGTGCACGCGAGCGCCTCATGCGCGGCCAGCGCGATGACCTGATCCGCCAGTTGCGCGACGAACAGGGCGCACACCGGCTTTCCACCTTCCTCAATCTGCTCGACAACTTCGTGGCCGAAGAGCGGCGTCTGGGTGCCGAACGCAGCGAGCGTCTGCAGGCGGCACGCCGCTCGCAGACCTGGCTGCTGGTTCTGGCGGTGCTGGTTTCGATTGTGACGGCCGGACTGGCCTCGCTGGCGTTCATGCGCAATATCAGCACCCGCATCGGCGTGCTCACCGGCAATGCCCGCCGCCTGGCCGATGGCCAGCCGCTGGCGGCGCGCCTGGGTGGCCATGATGAGATCTCGCTGCTCGACGATGCCCTGCATCGCAGCAGCGAGCGCCTCGCCGAAGCCGCGCGCCAGGGCCAAGGTTACCGCGAGGAACTGGAGCAGCGCGCGCGCGAACTGGCCGACGTCAACACCGACCTGCGCCAGCAGACCCAGGACAATGAGATGTTCATCTACAGCGTCTCGCATGACCTGCGCTCGCCGCTGGTGAACCTGCAGGGCTTCAGCAAGGAAATCACCCATGCCACCCGGGATCTGCTGGACGAGGTGGATCGCCTGGCGCTGCCCGAACCGGACCGGCAACGCCTGCGCACGCTTGTCGAAGAGGACATCCATACATCGCTGCGCTTCATCCAGAATGCCGTGACACGCTCGGCCGGGATTATTGACGCCATGTTGCGACTGTCCCGTGCCGGCCGTGTTGAATATCAGCCGGTGATGCTGGACATGCATGCCATCGTCACCCGCATCGTCGCCGCCATGAGCGGCAGCATCCGTGCCAAGTCCGCCCGGGTCGAGATCGAAGCGGATCTGCCGCCGGCCTATGGCGATCCGACCTCGGTGGAGCAGGTGCTAGGCAACCTGGTTGGCAATGCCGTCAATTATCTTGATCCGGGCCGTCCGGGCCACATCACCATCGGTCATGTGCCGCAGGCCGACAGCGTGGTGGCGGCTCCCAGTCTGGTGACCTATTTCGTGCGCGACAACGGGCTCGGTATTCCCGCCGCCTACATGGACAAGATGTTCATTGCCTTCCAGCGCCTGCATGGCAACGCCGCCAAGGGCGAAGGCATCGGGCTGGCACTGGTCAAGCGGGTGGTGGAGCGGCACGGCGGCCGCATCTGGGTGGAATCGGTCGAAGGGCAGGGCAGCTGTTTCTACGTCGCCCTGCCGGCCCGCCCGCCGGTGTTCTGAACGCATTCGAACCGTATCGGACAAAACAGGGATCAACAACGGACAAGGGGGGAACGAGATGGCCACAGAGCAGAGCGTCAACATCATCCTGGTCGAAGACGACGACGGCCATGCCGTGCTGGTCGAGAAGAACCTGCGGCGCGCCGGGCTGGTCAACGGCTTCCAGCGCCTGCGCGACGGACAGGAAGCGCTGGATCATTTTTTCGGGGGCGAGCTGGGGCGGACCGACCTGCAGCAGGTGGTGGTGCTGCTGGACGTTAACATGCCACGCGTGAATGGCGTAGAGGTGCTGCGGCGAATGAAGCAGGACGCGGCCACGGCAGCCATTCCGGTGATCATGCTGACCACGACCGACGACCCGCGCGAGATCGCCCATTGCTATGAAGTAGGCTGCAATGTCTACATCACCAAGCCGGTGGAATACGACGACTTCATCGAAGCGGTGCGCCGGCTGGGCTTCTTCCTGCAGGTGGTCAAGCTGCCGCCGCCGGGCGCGCCGGTGCGGGAGAGCGATTCCCGATGAGCGGTGCGACCGTCCATGTGCTGGTGCTGGAGGATGACGAAGGCCTGCTGGCGCTGGCCGGCCGTGTGCTCAGGAAGCAGGGATACCGTGTCACCGCCGTGGCCGATGCCGAGTCCGCCCAGGCGGCGGTGCAACAGGATCGGCCCGACCTGCTGATCGTGGACTACAACCTGCAGGCGCTGGACAGTGGCCTGGATTTCTTCCGCAGCCTGCGGGCTGCGGGCATGGGGATCCCGGCCATCATGGTCTCGGGCATGTCGGATGAAATGCGCATCATCGAAGCCTTGCGGGCTGGCGTAGCCGATGTACTGCCCAAGACCAGCGATTACCTCGACCACTTGCCGCAATGCGTGCAGCGCGTGCTGGCGCAGCAGCGGCAGGCCGGTGATGCCGGGCAGATTGATGAGCAGGTGCGCCAGCTGCAGGCCGAGCGCGACGCGCTGCTGGCTGAGGTGCAGGCGGCGCAGGCCGAGATCGAGCGCCTGCACGGTGCACGCGATGCCTTCCTGCGCACGCTGTCACAGGAACTGCGCCCGCCGCTCAATGCCATCCTCGGCTGGACCGATTACCTGCTGCAAGGCGGGACGGATGCCGCCAACCTGCACAAGGGCTTGCAGGTGATCGAGCGCCATGCGCGGGCGCAGTCGCAGTGGGTGGAAGACCTGCTGGCCCGGCACCGCATCCTCTCCGGCGCGCTGCCGGAGCAGGAGCGGCACTGGCCTTGATGCGCCATCCAGCCGGTTCAGGCCGGCAGGATGGGCAAGGTGACGGTGAAGGTGATGATGTGGTGATCGCAGTTGAGGTCGATCTTGCCGCCGTGGCCGTTGACGATCTCGCTGACGATGTACAGGCCCAGTCCCAGTCCGCGCGCATTGCGCTGATTGCCCATGGATTCCTTCTTGTAGGGCTTGAACATGTGCTCGCGCACCGCCATCGGGATGGCCGGACCGTGATTGGAGACCGAGAGCGTCAGTACGTCGTCGCGGCGGAACACGATCAGGGTCGAGGGCGTACCGATCTCGCCATGATGGCGGGTGTTTGACAGCAGGTTGGAGACCACCTGGCTGATGCGGTCGCCATCGAGTTCGATTTCGCCGCAGTCTTCCGCTTCGAGGATGATCTCGTTATCGGGGTAGGCCATGCGCGCTTCGTTGACGATTTCGGTGACCATCTTGCGCACATCCACCGGACGGCGCTGGATGTCCAGCCCCATGCCGCTTTGCAGGCGGCTGATGTCGAGCACCTGGGAGATCAGGCGATGCATGCGGCTTGACGAGGACGAGATGCGCTTGCTCAGGTTGGAGCTGGACGGCGAATGCTCGCGCACCTCGATCATGCGCGCGGCCATCATGATGGCCTGCAGCGGATCGCGCAGGTCATGGCCCAGCGTCGCCAGCAGGGTTTCGCGGGCGCGCTTGACCATGTTCTCATTGGACAGCGCCACTTCCTGGAAGTCCATTCGCAACTGGTTGGCGATTTCGGTTTCGGTCTTGGCCCACGGCAGGCTCTTGCCGCGTACCGTTTCCTTCCAGACCGCGAAGGAGCCGCGCGGGGTCAGGCGCGGACCGAGCGGGCCGATGCTGTATTTCTTTTCCGGGTTGCCGCCCCAGCGGACGTCTTCCACCTGCTCGGTGCGGAACCAGAAGGCGTAGCCATCCTGTTCGCGATAGAAACGCACGGCCAGCACGCCGCAGATATCGCCCAGCGCCGCCTTGAGTGCCGGCACATCGGCCCCCAGCGCACTGGTGGAGAAGAAGTCGCCCGGCTCGTTTTCGTTGAGCCAGTTGATGAGCGCGTTGACGCCTTCGCGCGAGGGAGCCTTGCCGAAGACCTGGGTCTTGCGCTCCATGGAGATGGCGCCACCGTGCGCATTCATCAGACGCAGGAAGCCCTCATGGTCAGCCGCCAGGGCCAGCACGATGTCTTCCCGGTCGGTGACCTGGGCCACGATCTTGCGGCGCAGGTCGGCGCTGTACTCCAGTGCACGGGCGCGCTCGCCGTTGAGATTGCGTTCCACCAGGGCACTCACGAATTGCGAGAGCAGCTGGCATGACATGCGCACCGCATGCGGCACCAGGTGCGCGCTCATGTGATGGCAGGCGATCAGGCCCCACAGGCGTTCGCCGATGACGATCGACAGGCTCATGGAGGCACCCACGCCCATGTTGCTGAGGTATTCGATGTGCACCGGCGAGACGCTGCGCAGCATGCTGTGGCTGAGGTCCAGCGGACGGCCGGTGAGCGGATTGTGATCCGGTTCCAGCGCCACGGTGGAGGCTGTCACATCGGCGATCAGGCGGATCGGATTGATGACGTACAGGCGGCGTGCCTGCGCCGGGATATCGCTGGCCGGATAACGCTGGCCGAGGAAAGGTTCGAGGTCCTCGCGCTTGTGCTCGGCGATCACTTCGCCGCTGTCGTCATGCAGGAAGCGATAGGCCATCACGCGGTCGAAGCCGGTGATGCGGGCGATCTCGTCGACCGCCAGCGTCAGCAGGTCTTCCACGCCGGGCTGGCGCTGGATGCGCTGGATGGCCTGATGCGCGGCCAGGGCGAACGACTCCAGCGACAGGGCATCGGCGGGACGCTGTTCAAATTCGGCGATGAGCACGCCTTCGGATTTGTGCGTGACCAGGTCGAAGGCACCGGAGGCCAGCGTGATCATGCGCGAGTCGACGTAGCCATAGCGGTCTTCCAGTGCCGCCTGGATCACGGCGCGGGCAGCAGCGTTGAGATGGGCCTCCTCCAGAGGCTGTCCCACCTCCGGCAAGTCGCCCAGCAAGGCAGCGGCATTGGCGCTGCGCGTGGCAAGCTTGCCCTCGGGCGTGAAGCACAGGAGGGCACCATGATTCTGGATGGATCCGGGGATGTGGATCGGCTCCTGATCACAATTGCTCAGGTCGACCGGTCGCCGGCGGCTTGCGTGATACGGATTGCTCATTCACTACTTTCTCGATGCCTGCACTGCAGGACGTCGAACTGCCGATGCGCGCGCGCCGGCAAGGTGGGGGGCGAAAGCAAGGGCATCCGGGAGACCCCGGTCTCACGTCCGGCAGATGCTGGCTCATGACCAGTGGCTGCGATGGCAAATGATGCGCATTCTTGGCTTCGGGAAATGCCAATTATAGGCGTCATCGCAAAGTTGCGTGCAGGCTGAACAACATTTAATTCCACCGCGCGACAAGTGACGATCCGGGCAGTATCGCCGTCAAGGGGGTTCTTCCACTTTGTCCTACAAATCAATCGGGCGCAGTCCGATAGGACTCATCCGTGCGAGGTTCTAAGATCCTCAAAACTCGCAGAAACAACGCGGCACGGTCGGTCTTCCTGCAGGATGAGCGGATCCGATTGGTGCCACATGGGAAAAGAAAATTCCGGTCCTGCGCTGTGACCACTTTTGCAGTGACAATTCGTGGACAACGGCTGCATCAGCCTCTTCCAGTTTGGGCGGACGCGGCTAAAATGAATTGTCATCGGAAGCGGGAGGCAGCAGGGCAGCCGGTGAACCATCAGGGAGCGAACACCCCATGCTGTCGATGAAACACAGGGAAAAAATCGATCGCAGTGTCGGCCAGACGACACGATTGGTCGATCAGTGGCAGCGCGAGCGCCTGCATGCGCAGGTCCTTCGCGATGCCGCACAGGACAAGCTGACGTTGCAACCAGCCCGGCGCAAGTGGTCAGCGCCGGATCTTTGAGCAGGGTAGCCTCATGGACAAGTCTGATTCCACCCATCCTTATGATCCGCTGATCGCCATTGCCCAAGGCGACTGGACGGCCTACCGCAACCATATCGCCTCGCAGGGCCACGCCGCGGCGGATGCCGAGCCCGAACCACTGGCGATGCCGGCTTACCCCGAACCGGCGCAGGACACCGCCGGCCAGCCACTGCACGGCGAGGAAGATATCCTCGCCTACCGGCGGCGCTGTGCGCGGGCTTACATCGGCATGAACGGCCGTCTCGGCGGCCGTGCCTACCGGCCCAACGAGCCCGTGATCCTGACCCAGGAAGCGGTACAGGAACTGGCCGAACTCAACCGCCTGCTGCGTGAGGAGCGGGCGCTGAAAAAGAAAAGCCAGCCCGACAGCTGAGCGCGCCTTGCGCCAATTGCGCCAATTGCATCAGTTGAATATTCCCTTCGCGCGCCGTCCTGCGGGAAGGGCGCGCGTAGGTGCTCGGCGCAATTTCATGTAGGAAAACAGGAAGACTGCGCAGATGCCTCTCCCATGCGGTGTTGCGGCCGGTGGATGTTTTTCCGTGGGCTGAGAGCGGCCCCGGAAGCGGCGCCGGCTTCCCGTATAATCATCGGCGGCACGCAGCAGGCGCGCCGGGCGCTTGCGCCCGTCTTCACGGGCCTGCTCCAAGCGGATGCGAACAACAATGAAGGGACCCGCGGGAGCATGACGGCGCAAGCCTCGTCTCTCGCGAGACCGACCTCGGTGCTCAAAGCTAGGCTTAAAGGTAAGTTTCACGACATGGCAGACATTTCTTGGTTGCGCGGCACAGGCCTGGCCGCGCAGATCGTCACGGCAACCGACTGGACCACAAGTCCCCTGGGTGCGCCGGCGCAATGGTCGCCGACCCTGCGCACCTCTCTCAACATCGCACTGCATTCACCCCTGCCGAGTCTGCTGGTCTGGGGCACAGCACGCCAGATGCTTTACAACGATGCCTTCGCGGCCTGTATCGGTACGGCCCATCCGGCGGCCTTCGGTGCGCGCCTGAGCGAGTCCGCGCTGTGGCGGGGTGCCGCGCGCCTCTGCGAAGCGGCGATCGGTGCGGCCTTCAAGGGCCAGCAACAGCAACTGGGCCGGGTATCGCTGTTTGCCGATACCGCGGCAGCAGCGGGCACACCCGATCAATGGGACCTGACTTGCGTGCCGGTGTGGGAAGACGCGGCCGATGATCAGCCCGCGCAAGTGGCCGGCGTGCTCTGCACGCTGGTGCGCGCTACCGGTCTGGATGCCGCGCTGGCGCACACCGACATGCTGCGCGACCTGATGGAGCAGTCGCCCAGTTTCAAGGCCGTGGTGCGCGGTCCGCAGCACGTATTCGAACGCGTCAATGGGGCCTACTTCAAGCTCTTCGGTGACCGGCCGGTGTTGGGCCTGCCGGCGCGGGAGGCGCTGCCCGAGCTGCTGGACGAAAACCTCTACGAATTGCTGGACCGCGTCTACCAGACCGGGCAGACCTATACCGAACGCGGTGCGCGCCTGTTCCTGCGGCGCGCGCATGAGACCGGTTTCGAGGGGGCCGTGCTGGATTTCGTGTTCCAGCCCATCAAGGGCGCCGATGGCCAGGTGGCCGGGATCTTCATCGAGGGCAATGACGTCACCGAACGCTTCGTGGCCGAAGAGCGCCTGCGCATCGTCGACCGCGCGGGCGGGATCGGCATCTTTGAATGGTTCCCGGTCTCCGGCAAGCTGGCGGTCTCGGATCGATTCCGCCGCTTGTGGGGTCTGCCAGCCGAAGGCGAGGTCACCTCGCAGCAACTGGTGGACATGATCGATGAAGAATTCCACCCGAACCTGGGCACCTCGCGCATCAAGGAAGGCGGTCCGCGCAATCCGCTGGAATATACCGAATACCACATCACCCGCCCCGACGGCGAACAGCGCTGGCTGGCGCGCAAAGGCGAGGTGGTGCAAGACGATCCGCGTGCCGGTTCGCGTTATGTAGGGGTGGTGTTCGACGTCACCTCGCGCAAGCTGATGGAGCAGGCACTGGCCGCTTCCGAAGCCAGCGTGCGGGCCAACAATGCCTTCGTGCGCCAACTGCTGGATTCCACCGACCAGGGCTTCTTCTCGATCGACCGCGAGGGCATCGTCACGCTGTGCAATGCGGCCTTCCTGAAATTGCTCGGCTATGCCGGCGAGAAGGATGTGCTGGGCCGCTCGATCCACGAGGTGATCCTGACCTCAGCCGACGATGGCAGCGGCGCGCGCGGCGAATGTGCCGTGCTCAAGGCCGCCCGTGACGGCGTGACCACGCACGTGGAGAGCGAAGATTTCCTGCGCGTTGATGGCAGCAGTTTCCCGGTGCAATACCAGGCCCATCCGGTCTGGCAGGATGGTGAGCTGCAAGGTGCGTTGTGCACCTTCATCGATCTGACCGAACGGCGGCGCGGCATGCAGGCGCTGTCGTGGAGCGAGAATCGCCTGACCGCCATCTTCAACCAGGCCTCGGTGTGCTTCTCCGAGCTGGACCTGGAGGGCCGCTATCTGCGCGTGAACCAGGCGCTGTGCCGCATGCTGGGCCGCACCGAGGCCGAGATGCTGCAGATGACCCTGGCCGACGTCACCCATCCTGATGACGTGCCGATGAACATGACGCTGTTCAAGCGTTGCATTGCCGACGGCAGTTCCTTCACGCTGGAAAAGCGCTACCTGCGTCCTGATGGCAGCGCGTTCTGGGTCTCCAGCGACATCAGCCGCATCGTCGACGGCGAGGGCAGGCCACAGGCCATGATCGCGGTCTCTACCGACATCACCGAACGGCGTCGCGCCGAAGACGCCCTGCGCGAACTCAATGACACGCTGGAGCAGCGCGTGGTCGAGGAGATCCTTGAACGCAGCCGCGCCGAGGCGGCGCTGCGCCAGATGCAGAAGATGGAAGCCGTGGGGCAGCTGACCGGCGGCGTGGCGCACGACTTCAACAACGTGCTGCAGATCATCGGCGGCAACCTGCAGTTGCTGCAGACCGATCCGCGCCTGGATGACCGCAGCCGCCAGCGCGTGCGCATCGCCATTGGCGCGGTCGATCGCGGTGCCAAGCTGTCCTCGCAGTTGCTGGCCTTTGCCCGCCGCCAGCCGCTGCAGCCGCGCAGCATCAATCTGGAACGCGTGGTGCTGAACATGGATGACCTGCTGCGCCGGGCCGTGGGCGAGAACATCGAAATCTCCACCGTCATCACGCATGATCTCTGGAATACCATGCTCGACCCCAATCAGGTCGAGAACCTCATCATCAACACCGCCATCAATTCGCGCGATGCGATGCCCAATGGCGGACGGCTCACGCTGCAGATCGACAATGTGCAACTGAGCGATCCCGCCTTCCTCTCGCAGGCCGACCTGCTGCCGGGCGATTACGTGGAATTGCAGATCTCCGACAACGGGGCCGGCATGTCGCCCGAGGTGCGCGAACGTGCCTTCGAGCCCTTCTTCACGACCAAGCGCGAAGGTGAGGGCACGGGTCTGGGTCTGTCCATGGCCTACGGTTTCGTCAAGCAGAGCAAGGGCCACATCAGCCTGCACAGCGAAGCGGGCAAGGGCACCACGATCCGCATCTACTTCCCGCGGTGCATCGATCAGGAAGTGGTGATCGACGACAACCGCGACATGGAAGTGCGCGGCGGTGACGAAACCATCTTGGTGGTGGAAGACGATCCCAACCTGCAACTGACGGTGATCGATACCCTGTCCTCGCTGGGCTACCGTGTGCTCAAGGCGGACAATGGCGAACGCGCGCTGGCCATCCTGCAGAGCGGCATTCCGGTCGACCTGATGTTCACCGATGTGGTCATGCCCGGCAGCGTGCCGGTGACTGAACTGGCGCGCCAGGCACGGCAGTTGTTGCCGGAGATCGAGATCCTGTTCACCTCCGGCTATCCGCGCGACGCCATCGTCCATGAAGGGCGGCTGGATGCGGGCGTGGAGCTGCTGTCCAAACCGTATCGCATCAACCAACTGGCGCAGCGCATCCGGCAGATGCTGTCGGGCCGGGCGCATCGCATCGAACTGGCACAGATGACGCGCGAGCGCGACCAGGCCAATGCCAGTGCAGGCGCCAATGCCATGCTCCATGTCCTTCCGGTGGGAGGCAGCCATCGCCAGGCTGACGGTCAGGATGCGCATTTCGACCAAGCAGGCAGCGGGGCCAGCGTAGTGACGGTGCCGGAGGCAGAATCCGTCTCCGCGTCAGCAAGCGGCCTGCGCCTGCTGGTGGTGGAAGACAACATCGACTCCCAGCAACTGGTGTGCGAATTGCTGGAAACGCTGGGCCACCAGGCACGCGGCGTGGTCAGCGCGGAGGATGCGCAGCAGGCGCTGGGCGAGCAGAGTTTCGATGTGCTCTTCACCGACGTCAATCTGCCCGGCATGTCCGGCGTGGACCTGGCCAGGAGCGCGCTGGAGCGCTTCCCGGAAATGGCGGTGATCTTCGCCTCCGGTTATGGCGCGATGGTGGCGCGCAATGTCGGCTTCGCCTCGCATGCGCTGCCCAAGCCCTACGATATCGACCAGCTGCAGGAGATACTCAAGAAGATCGCGACCGCGTGATGCCCGGCGAGAGCGCGTGGGGCAGGGCGGGTTCCTTCCTGCTGCCGCGCGCAGAACATGGCCTGCTCATCCCGGTGAGCGGGCCATTTTTTCGTGGCGATCATTCGTCGTCTTTGGTTGGCGCGATCCTGGCCAACTGCTGGGTCGCGATGAGCAGGGCACCACATGAAGTTTTCATCCCTTCCACGGCCACCCGTCGGCCCAGGTATTCGTAGTTTTCTTCACCTGGCAGGATGATGAATTCACATCGACATTTCGGACAGTAGCCGCGATGGCCCACCCCGGCCATGGGCTTGCCGTACAGCTTCACATTGTCAAATCCTTGCTGGACAACGCCGCCATGCGAGGTCGGATCGTCGAGGCGGATGATGGCCCTGGTCATATGCACTCTCTTTCACAGGAGGAAAAGCAGGGAAGATAAAGCCATCGCTCAGCCTGTGGCGCATAGGCGGCAAGAGATCAATCACAATCAGTAATTTTTGCAGCACTGCGTCGAATCATTTCGAGAAGTCAGGGCAGGGACTTCAGAAACTTTGTAAGGAAGGTTTCCTTTTTCTGTCATATTCCATAAAATAAATAAGAACTATTATCGTTCGTATTAAATAAAATGAATATGAAGAGGAATCCCTTGCTCCAGTCGTCCCTGCGCGCCCGCCCCAGCGCCATGTCCCGCGCTCTCCGTCCGGTGTTCATCAGCATGGCGTTGGCCGGCGCTCCTGCGCTGGTGCTGGCGCAGTCCGCCACCGACAGCGCGGCCGCTGCCGCCAATGACAGTAGCGCCGGCCAATTGCCGACCGTGACCGTCTCGGCCCCTGCTGCAGGCGAGGGAACGCAGCACCTGCAAAGCCAGTCCAGCGCCGGTGCGCTCGGATCGCGTTCGCTGCTGGATACACCCTTTTCCGTTACCAGCATCACGGCTGCGGATCTGGCCGACAAGCAGGTCAACAAGCTCGGCGATCTGTTCTACAACGAGGCCTCGGTCAGCGACAACAGCGGTGGCTACAGCGCCTGGGCTTCGTACATCACCATTCGCGGCTTGCCGGCGGACTGGCAGAATTCCTTCCGCATCGATGGCAAGCCCTTCCTCGGCTATGGCATCACGCTGCCCTACGATCACTTCGAGCGCGTCGACCTGCTCAAGGGCTCGGCCGGTTTCATGTATGGCTTCGGCTCGCCGGGCGGGGTGCTCAACTACGTCACCAAGAAGCCGACCGACACCCCGGTGCGCAGCGTCTCGGTGGGCTATACCAGCAACAGCATCTGGAGCGAGCACGTCGATCTCGGCGGGCGCTTCGGCAACGACAACATGTTCGGCTATCGCCTCAACGTCACGCATGACCAGGGCGAGACCTTCAATGAAGGCCACATCCGCCGCAACTCGGCTTCGCTGGCGCTGGATGGTCGTCTCACGCGCGACCTGACCTGGGATTTCCAGGCCATCTGGCAGAACAGCAATTCCACCGACCAGACGCCGTCGGTCGTCACCAGCAGCCTGACCGGCAGCCGCCTGCCGTCGGTGGTCAGCGGGGCCGACAAGACTCTGGTCGGTCCGGGCCAGCATCTCGATACCAACTTCCAGCTCTACCAGACCGGGCTGACCTATCGCATCAACCCGGACTGGAAGGCCAACCTCAGCTACAGCCACAGCACCTCCAAGCGCTTCCGCAACGAGGACATCGCGATGCTCTCGGATGCCGCCGGCAACTACACCGACTGGCGCTCGGACAGCCGCGAAGGCCATACCTTCGACCAGTGGCAGGCCATGCTGGAAGGCAATGCCCGCACCGGCAGCATCGATCATCAGCTGGTGTTGGGGGCCTCGTGGCAGAAGCAGGTCAATGATTACTCGATCAGCTCGGTGTACAAGCAGATCGGTACCGGCAATCTCTATACGCAGAACACCAATGCGTATTACAGCAGCACCGAGCTGCAGACCTATCACAACGCCATCATCACCCAGCAGGCGGTCTTCGCCAGCGATACGCTGAATTTCTCGGAGCGCTGGTCGCTGCTGGCCGGTGGCCGCTACAACCAGTTCCGCCAGGATAATTTCAGCACCAGCGGCACCCTCAGTTCGCGCTACGACAAGTCGGCCTTGACGCCTACGGTAGCCTTGATGTTCAAGCCTGAGCGCAACACCACCGTCTACACCAGCTATGTGGAATCGCTGGAGCAGGGCGGCGTACCGGGCGTGACCAACACCAACTACGGCAGCCAGCTGAAGCCGCTCAAGAGCAAGCAGTACGAGGTCGGGGCCAAGACCGATCAGCAGAACTGGAGTGCCACCGCTGCGCTGTTCCGTATCGAACGCGCCTCGGAATACACGCTCAACGGGGCGCTGGTGCAGGATGGCCAGTCCAACTACCAGGGGCTGGAACTGGGCGCAGCCTATCGGCCGACGGCGCAGTGGCAAGTGGCCGGCAGCCTCATGCTGCTGGATGCCAAGTACGACAAGGGCAATACCTACAATGGCAATCGCGTGGCCGGTGCGCCGCGCAACATGGCGACCGCATCGGTCGCCTATCTGGTGCCGCAAGTCGCTGGCCTGAAGCTCTCGGCCGATGCCAAGTTCACCGGCAGCACCATGGCGCGCGCGGCCAACGACATCGAGCTGGCCAGCTATACGCTGTTCAACCTCGGTGCCAGCTACACCACGCGCATTGGCCAGCACGACACGACTTTCCGGGCCTCGGTGAACAACCTGCTGGACAAGCGTTACTGGCAATACCAGTACGAGAACTACATCAAGCCGGGTGACCCGCGTACCTTCAGCGTGTCGGCCAAGGTCGATTTCTGATGTGGTCATGGTCGCCCTCCCGGCAGTCCCTGAATCACTCCGCCAATTAGCCAGGTAATCCAGCCCATGCGCACACTTCTCGTCCTCCTCCATCGCTGGTTCGGCCTGGCCGTGGCCGTGTTCCTGTTCATCGCCGGCGTGACCGGTGCGCTGATCTCCTGGGATCACGAACTGGATGCCTGGCTCAATCCGCAACTGTTCCATGCCCGCAGCGCCGACCGTCCGGATGCCGGGCAGCCCATGCCCGGGCTGGCACTGGCGCAGCGCGTGGAAGCGGCCGAGCCCAAGCTGCGCGTGACCTATGTGCTCACCGAAGCCGAGCCCGGCCATACCATCAGCATGATGGTCGAACCGCGCCTGGATCCGGCTACCGGCAAGCTGCCGGTCCTGGATTACAACCAGATCGCGGTCGATCCGGTGACCGGTGAAATACAGGGCCGCCGCATGTGGGGCGCGATTTCGCTGGCGCGTGAAAACCTGCTGCCTTTCCTCTACAAACTGCATTACACGATGCACCTGCCGGACATGGGCGGGATCGAGACCGGCATCTGGCTGATGGGCATCATCGGGATCGTGTGGGCGCTGGATTGCTTCATTGCGCTCTATCTGTCCTTCCCCAACTGGCGCAGCTGGCGCAAGTCGCTGGCCTTCCGCTGGCGCGAGGGCGGCCACAAGCTCAACTTCGACCTGCATCGCTCGGGCGGGGTCTGGATCTGGGGCTTGCTGCTGGTGTTGGCGGTGACGTCGGTGTCGATGAATCTGGAGCGGCAGGTCATGCGTCCGATTCTGCAAAGCGTTTCCACCCTGACTGCGGGCCCCTTCGACACGCGTACGCCGATTGCGCCCGAGAAGGTGCCGGAACCGCGTATTTCACGCGAGGAAGCGGTGGCGCTGGGACGCGCGCAAGGCGAGAAGCTGGGCCTGACGGAGCCGGTCGGCGGGGTCTTCTACTCGGGAATGTTCGGGGTCTATGGCGTGGGCTTCTTCCAGCCTGGCAATGACCATGGCGATGTGGGCCTCGGCAATGCCTGGCTGTATTTCGATGCCATGAGCGGCGCCTATGAAGGCGGCAAGATTCCGGGACGCGGCAGTGCAGGCGATATCTTCCTGCAGGCGCAATTCCCGCTGCATTCCGGCCGCATCCTCGGGCTGACGGGACGCGTGCTGATTTCCTTGATGGGCGTGCTGGTGGCGATGCTGTCGGTCACCGGGGTGATCATCTGGGTGCGCAAGCGCCGTGCCCGCCTGCAGCAGCGCGAGCGCCTGGCCGCCCAAAAGACACCGGCCCGCGAGGGGCCGGTGGTGGAGGCGCGCTGAATCCGCGCAAGTGTTGCTGACGGTGTCAGTGCGCCATCAGCACCGGCAGCGTCATGGTCTTGAGGATGGTCAGCGTCACGCCGCCCAGCAGCACTTCGCGGAAGCGGGTGTGTCCGTAGCCGCCCATGACCAGCAGGTCGGAGCCCTTGTCGGCAGCCAGCGAGAGCAGGGCATTGCCGATATCGAGCGTGGTCTGTTCCTGTGCCACTTCCACCTTCACGCCATGGCGCGCCAGATAGAGCGCGATGTCGGCACCGGGCTGTTCACCGTGGGTACCCAGGCGCTTGTCGGAGTTGAACAGCACCACCGTCACGTTGTCGGCCTGGCGCAGCAGGGGCAGGGCGGCCGTGATGGCGCGGGTCGATTCCATGCTGCCATCCCAGGCGATCAGGGCATTCTTGCCTACCTGCTTGAATTCACCGGCGCTGGGGATGATGAGCACCGGGCGCGGTGAATTGAGCATGACGTACTCGGGCAGGTCGGTGAGGAAACTGTCATCGGCATCGTCCAGGTCGGCCTGGCTCACCACTACCAGGTCGGCATAGCGCGCCTGCAGGGCCAGTCCACCCTCGGCGTCGTCATCGACGAAACGCTTTTCGCAGGAGGGCACGCCGACGCTGTTGGCGATCTTGTCGAAATTTTCCAGCGCGGCCAGCGCGCGGTCGCGGAAACCATCCATCTGCGCCGCGATGTAGGCCGCGCCTTCCATGGTGATGAAGCTGGAGATGCCGCTGACGGCGCTGCCGATCAGGTGCGCCTGCTGTGCGCGGGCCAGCTCGGCGGCAATGCGGATGCGCTGGGCGGCGTGGCGCGACTGGTCGACGTGGACCAGGATGGACTTGTAGCTCATGGTGGCTCCTCGGAAATTCGTGGGGGAAGACATCCGGGGCGGGATGCCATGCAGGCAGATTAGGCCGGGCACCTCCATGCGTCCAGCGCAAATCCCGAACTGCTTGACGCATGTCAATCCTGCCCCGTGGCTCTTGTAGGGAGGCATTATTGGCTTGTTTCCATACAAGCATGACGGTTGCGGTATGCTTGTCGGCTTTCGCAACCTGCCTGCCGATCCGGGACTGTCCATGCCATCCATCTTCCACCTGGCCTACCACGTGCGCGACCTCGACCAGTCGCGCCACTTCTATTGCGACCTGCTGGGTTGCGCCGAAGGGCGCAGCACCGAAACCTGGGTCGACATCGATTTCTTCGGCCATCAACTTTCGCTGCACCTGGGTGAACCGTTTGCCGTGAGCAATACCGGCCATGTCGGCCATCATCTGGTGCCGATGCCGCACCTGGGGGTGATCCTGCAACTGGATGAATGGCAGCAACTGGCGGATCGCCTCAGCGCCAGCGGGGAGGTGCAATTCGTGCTGGCCCCGCAGATCCGCTTTGCGGGCGAACCGGGCGAGCAGGCCACGATGTTCTTCCTCGATCCCTCGGGCAACCCCATTGAAGTCAAGGGCTTCCGCGATCTGGCGACGGTGTACGCCAAATGAGCGCGCCCATGCCGATCCCCTTCGTCAGCCAGAGTGATCCCGCTGCGGTAGCGTCGTGGTTGCAAGCTTTGCGCGCGGCCATGCCGGAGGAAGAGATCATCGCCTTCAGCGAGTTGGACGAAGACCAACGCGCGCAATGCCGCGTGGCCATCGTCGCCAATCCTGATCCGGCGCAGCTGAAATTGCTGCCGCAACTGCAGTGGGTGCATAGCGTCTGGGCCGGAGTCGAGCGGCTGGTGGCCGATCTCGGACAGAGCGACTTGCAGATCACGCGCCTGGTCGATCCGCGCCTGGCCGCCACCATGGCCGAAGCCGTGCTGGCCTGGACGCTCTACCTGCATCGCGACATGCCGCATTACGCGCGCCAGCAACAGGCGCGGCAATGGCAGCCGCTGGACTACGTGCTGCCGGAGCAGCGCCGCGTAGCCATCCTCGGCCTGGGCGCGCTGGGTGAAGCGGCAGCCATGGCATTGCGCCAGGCGCGTTTCCCGGTGCTGGGCTGGAGCCGCAGTGCGCGCAACGTGCCGGACGTGCGGACCTGCAGCGGCATGGACGGACTGGCGGAGATGCTGGCACAGACCGACATTCTGGTCTGCCTGCTACCGCTGACGGCCGAAACGCGCGGACTGCTGGATGCAGTGCGGCTGGCACTGCTACCTCCTCAGGCACAGCTTATCAATTTCGCACGCGGGCCGATCATCAATGATGAGGCGCTGCGCGAGGCGCTGGATGCGGGCAGGTTGCGCCATGCGGTGCTGGACGTGTTCGCCACCGAGCCCTTGCCGCCAGAGGCGTGGCCCTGGTCGCATCCTGCGGTGACGGTACTGCCGCATTGTTCGGCACCGACCGATTCGGGCACCGCTTCAGCCATCGTGGCCGCCAATATCCGCCGCTATCGCAACACCGGAGAGATCGCTGCCAATGTCGATCTCAAGCGCGGTTATTGAGCCATTGAGCCATCGCGCCATTGAGTACAACCGGCGCGTTCACTGGCGCGCGATGGTAAAGCCGATGGTATTGTGCCCGCCACTGCTGCTGGCAAAAGCGCGCCCGCCGTGCATGCGGGCCACTGCCTTGACGATGGCCAGCCCCAGGCCGTGGCCGTGGCTGCCGTTGATGTCCTGGCGCGCGCTGTCGACTCGGTAGAAGCGGTCGAACAGGCGTGGCAGGTGTTGCTCGTCGATGGCCGGGCCGGGATTGGTCACGGCCACGCGCACCATCTCTTCGCCACCGGAAATGTCGATGCGCAATTGCGCGCCCTGCGGCGAATGCTGGATGGCGTTCTGGATCAGGTTGGTGAGGGCGCGTTTGAAGAGCGCCGTTTCCATGGTGGCCGTGGCCTCCAGATCGCCCGCCACGGTGATGGACATGCCGGTGTCGTCCAGCACGAACTCGAAGAAATCCACGGTCTTCTGCACCGCTTCGGCGACCCGCACCGGTACCCGGGCAGTGGCCGCTTCGCCCTGGTCGGAGCGCGCCAGGAACAGCATGTCGTTGACGATGGAACGGATGCGGTCCAGCTCTTCCAGGTTCGATTGCAGCACGTCCTTGAATTCCCCCGCACTGCGTTCGCGCGCCAGCGCCACCTGGGTCTCGCCGATCAGGTTGGCCAGCGGCGTGCGCAACTCATGGGCCACGTCCGCATTGAAGGCTTCCAGTTGCGTATAGGCCTGCTCGATGCGTTCGAGCGCGCCGTTGAAGGCATCGGCCAATACCGACAATTCTTCCGGCAAGGCTTCCACCGGCATGCGAGCTGACAGTTTGCGTGGCGAAAAGCTTTGCGCGCGCGCTGACATGCGCCGCAGCGGGGCCAGCCCCGCTCGAGCGATCCAGTAGCTGGAGATGACCGCCAGCACGATGCCCAGCAGCGAAGAAATGCTGGTGGCCAGCAGGAAGGTGCGGCGCATCTCGAAGTAGGGAGCGCCATCGACACCGACCGTCACGCGCACTTCAGGACGATCCTCGAAGGCCGGCAGGGTGCGCGTCATGATGTGCAGTGGATAGGCGCGTCCCGGCAGGTGCAGGCGGCCGACCTGTTTGCCGTCGGCATGATTGATGGCCGAGGGCGCGAGCCGCGTCAGGTCGCCATAGGTGTAGCGGGGATCATCGCTGGCGATCCAGAAGAACACGTGCTGGTCGGCCTGCGAGAGCGTCGACAGTTTCAACTGTACGCGGGCCCAGCGCTCGGTATTGCCGGCGCGCTCGATCTGGTAGCTGATGTCGTTGAGGGTGGTGAAGAGGGCATCGCGTTCGTGGCGCAGCAGTTCCCCCTTCAGGACGGTGTAGAGCGCCACGCCGGCCACTGCGAAGATCAACAGGGCCGACGCCGCCGACATCAGCACCAGCCGCGCGGTGATGGATTGGCGCAGCGGCAGGCGGCGCTTCTTTGCCGGCGCGGCAGCGGTCTCACTCATCGCCGGCATCGGAGGTGGCGCGCGGCTCCAGCACGTAGCCCATGCCGCGCACGGTATGCAGCAGCTTCTGCTCGAAGGGCGCGTCGATCTTGGCGCGCAGGCGCTTGATGGCGACTTCCACCACGTTGGTATTGCTGTCGAAATTCATGTCCCAGACCAGTTCGGCGATGGCGGTCTTGGAGAGGATCTCGCCCTGTCTGCGTGCCATCACGGCCAGCAGGGCGAACTCCTTGGCGGTGAGGTCGATGCGCAGCCCGCCCCGGAAGGCCTTGCGCGAGATCAGGTCGATCTGCAGGTCGCCGATGCGCAGCTGCGGCGCTTCCTGCACGCGGCCACGGCGGGTCAGGGCCTGCAGGCGGGCCAGCAGTTCCAGGAAGGAGAACGGCTTGATGAGGTAATCA
The DNA here is from genome assembly GCF_017833835.1 of Herbaspirillum sp. 1130. NCBI lineage: Bacteria > Pseudomonadati > Pseudomonadota > Betaproteobacteria > Burkholderiales > Oxalobacteraceae > Herbaspirillum > Herbaspirillum sp. 1130. The sequence goes on along the minus strand of NZ_JAFICQ010000001.1, from coordinate 908,016 downwards.
TCGGCGCCGTCATGCAAGCCCTTGATGCGGTCTTCCACGCTGTCGCGCGCGGTCAGCATGATGACCGGCGTCTGCTTGACGGTACGCAGCGAACGCAGCACGGCAAAGCCATCCAGGCCCGGCAGCATCACGTCCAGCACGATGACGTCGTAGTCATGCTGGATCGCCAGGTGCTGCCCGTCGATGCCGTTGCTGGCCACATCCACCGCGCATCCCTGCTCGGTGAGGCCCTTGCAGAGGTATTCGGACATCTTTTGCTCGTCTTCGACTATCAGGATCTTCATTCGGTCTCCACTGGCCGCGCCGGGAACATTCCCCGGCGCCGGCCCATGCCGGATTCTACCTTCCCGGCTCCCCTTGTTGATGAACAGCTACGGAGTCAATGTTCCTGCGCCAGGCGCGCGGCCTTGCGTTCCTGCCTTGCCTTCTTCTTGCGTTCGTACCAGTAGTGCGCACGGTCCAGGTAAAGGTAGACCACCGGCGTGGTGAAGAGCGTGAGCGCCTGCGACAGCACCAGGCCGCCGACCATGGCATAACCCAGCGGACGGCGCAGCTCGGAGCCGGCACCATGGCCGAGCATGAGCGGCAGGCCCGAGAGCAGGGCGCACATGGTGGTCATCATGATGGGACGGAAGCGCAGCAGGCAGGCCTGGTAGATCGCTTCTTCCGGCTTCATCCCCTGGGTGCGCTCGGCGGTGAGGGCGAAGTCGATCATCATGATGCCGTTCTTCTTGACGATGCCGATCAGCAGGATGATGCCGATCAGGGCGATCACCGACAGGTCGTAACCGCCGATCATCAGAATCAGCAGTGCCCCCACGCCGGCCGAGGGAAGCGTGGAGAGAATGGTCAGCGGATGGATGTAGCTCTCGTAGAGCAGGCCCAGCACGATGTAGACCGCGATCAGGGCGGCCGCGATGAGATAAGGCTGCGAGGCCAGCGAATCACCGAAGGCCTTGGCCGTTCCCTGGAAGTTGCCCACCAGGGTCTGCGGCACGCCCATCTCGTCCTTGGTCTTCTGGATGATGTCTACCGCCTCGCCCAGCGAGACGCCCTTGGCCAGGTTGAAGGAAATCGTCACCGCCGGGAACTGGCTCTGGTGGCTGATCGACAGGTAAGAGGTCTTGGTGGTATCGACCTTCACGAAGGTCGACAGCGGCACCTGCTGGCCGGTCAGGGGCGAGGTCAGGTAGAGTTTGTCGAAGAGTGCAGGATCCTTCTGCAACTGTGGCGTCACCTCCAGAATCACGCGGTAGCTGTTGATCTGCGTGAAGTATTGCGCCACTTGGCGCTGGCCGATGGCGTCATAGATGGTGGCATCGATGAGCGAAGGCGAAATGCCGAAGCTGGAGGCGCGTGCCCGGTCGATGGTGATGACCGCTGCTGCTGCCTGGTTCTGCTGGTCGGAGGCCACGTCGGTCAGCTGCGGCAGCTGCCGGAAACGCTCCAGCATGCGCGGTGCCCAGACGTTCAGTTCATCGAGGTCGGTGTCGGTGATGGTGTACTGGTACTGGGTGCGCGAGAGGCGGCCACCAACGTTGATGTCCTGGCTGGCCTGCATGAACAGGTTCACGCCTTGCACCTTGGCCACCTGCGGACGCAGGCGCGCGATGACTTCGTCGGCATTGGTGGTGCGGCCTTCATCCTTGGGTTTCAGTGCGATGAAGAATTGTCCGGTATTGAAGGTGGTGGAACCGGCGCTCATGGCAAAGCCGATCACGTCCGGATCCTTGCGCACCACATCGGCCACCTTCAGCAGCCGTTCCTGCATGGCCGCCGAAGACGTATCCTGGGCCGACTCGGCAAAGCCGACGATGACGCCATTGTCCTGCTGCGGGAAGAAACCCTTGGGGATGAAGATGAACAGCACCACCGTCAGGGCCACCGTGGCGATGAAGCTCATCAGCGTGATGAACTGGTGCTTCATCACCACGTCGAGCCCGCGCTTGTAGCCGTTGAGCATGGCATCGAAGCAGCGTTCGAACCATTGATACAGCTTGCCGTGCTGACGGCCATGCTCGTTCTTGAGGAAGCGCGAGCACAGCATGGGTGTGAGCGTGAGCGAGATGATGACCGAGACCGCAATGGTCAGCGTGACCGTCACCGCAAATTCGCGGAACAGCCGCCCGACGATGCCACCCATCAGCAGCAGCGGAATGAACACCGCCACCAGCGACACCGAGATCGAGATGATGGTGAAGCCGATTTCGCCCGCGCCCTTGAGGGCCGCTTCCAGCGGCGACATGCCTTCCTCGACGTAGCGGTAGATGTTTTCCAGCATGACGATGGCGTCATCCACCACGAAACCGACCGCAATGGTCAGCGCCATCAGTGAGAGGTTGTCGAGGCTGTAGCCGACCACGTACATGACCCCGGCCGTGCCCATGATGGCCAGCGGCACCGTGACCGACGGGATCAGCGTGGCCGCCACATTGCGCAGGAACACGAAGATCACCATCACCACCAGCGCGATGGTGAGCACCAGGGTGAATTCCACATCCTCCACGGAGGCGCGGATGGTCTGCGTACGGTCGATCAGGGTGTTGACGTTGATCGCCGCCGGGATGGCCGCGCGCAGGCGTGGCATGGCGGCCTTGATGCGCCCCACGGTCTCGATCACGTTGGCACCGGGCTGTTTGGTGATGGCCAGCACGATGGAGCGGCCATTGCTGATGGTGTGATCGGCCGTATTGGCCGCACCGGCGAAGGCCCAGGCGGCGATCTTGTTGTTCTCCGGGCCGTCGATGGCGATGCCGATGTCCTTGACGCGGATCGGCGCGCCATTGCGCCAGGCCAGGACCATGTCGTTCCACTGCTCGGCCTTGAGCAGCTGGTCGTTGGTATAGACGGTGAAGGCCTGGCGCGCGCCATCGACCGTGCCCTTCGGCTGGTTCACCGTGGTGGTGGCGATGACGCCGCGAATGTCTTCCAGGCTGATGCCCAGCGTAGCGATCTTGGCCGGATCGACCTGGATGCGCACGGCCGGTTTCTGCTGGCCGTTCACGCTCACCAGGCCCACGCCCGAGATCTGCGAGATCTGCTGGGCCAGGATGTTGTCGGCATAGTCGTTGACCACCGTCAGCGGCAGCGCATCGGACTGCACCGACATGATCATGATGGGCGAATCGGCCGGATTGATCTTGCGGAAGGTCGGCGGATTGGGCAGGTTGGCCGGCAACTGGCCGGTGGAGGCGTTGATGGCGGCCTGCACGTCCAGCGCGGCGGCATCGATGTTGCGGTTGAGGTCGAACTGCAGGGTGATCTGGGTGCTGCCCAGGGTGCTCTGCGAGGTCATCTGCGAGAGACCCGCGATCAGCGAAAACTGGCGTTCCAGCGGCTGTGCCACGTTGGAGGCCATGGTCTCGGGACTGCCCCCCGGCAATTGCGCGGTCACCTGGATGGTCGGGAAATCGACCTGCGGCAAGGGCGCGACCGGCAACAGCGGCCACACCGCGATGCCCACCAGCAGGATGGCGATGGCCAGCAGCGTGGTGCCGATGGGGCGCTTGATGAAGGCGGCGGAGACGCTCACTTGGTGCTTCCTTTCGCGTCAGCGTTGGCGGCAGGCACAGCAGCAACAGCGCCCTTGGCCGGCTGCGGCTTGCTTTCCACGATGCGGCTGCCCGGCTTGAGCTTGTACTGGCCGTCGATGACCACGCGCTGGTCCGCCGTCACGCCGCTGTCGGCGGCCAGCACGGCGACGCCGTCCTGGATGCGGTCGACCTTGACCGGTTGCATGTTGGCCTTGTCGTCCTGGTCGATGGCATAGACATAAGTGCCTTGCTGGTTGCGCTGGATGGCGGCAGCGGGCACGGTCAGGGCGTTGCCGTGGCTGTTCATCTGCAGGCGGGCATTGACGTACTGGCCCGGCCACAGCTTGTGTTCGGCATTGTCGAAGCGTGCCTTCAACTGCACAGTGCCGTTGGTGGTGTTGATCTGGTTGTCCAGCAGGATCAGCTTGCCGGTGGCCAGTACTTCCTGAGAGTCGCGCGCATAGGCGACCACCTTCAGCGGCTGCTGGCTGTTGCGCTGGGCCCGGTTGATGCCGACCACGGCTTCTTCCGGCAGGGTGAAGACCAGCGTGATCGGATCGATCTGGTTGATGACCACCAGGCCATTGGCATCGGCCGCATGCACGATATTGCCCGGATCGACCAGGCGCGCACCGACACGACCCGAGAGTGGCGCATTGATGGTGGTGTAGCTCAGTTGCACCTTGGCATAGGCCACCTGCGCCTCATCGGTCTTGACCGCTGCCTCCAGCTGCGCCACCAGCGCCTTCTGCGTATCCAGCTGCTGCTGGGTGGCCGCATCCTGGCTGCGCAGGGTGGTGTAGCGCTGCAGGTCCAGGCGCGCATTCATGAGGGTGGCCGCATCCTTGGCCCGTTGCGCCTCGGCCTGCGCCAGTTGCGCCTGCAGCGCACGCGGGTCGATCTGCGCCAGCAGTTGTCCCTTCTTGACCTCCTGGCCTTCCTCGAAGCCGACCTTGTCCAGCTGGCCGTCGATGCGGGTCTTGACGACCACGCTGGCATTGGCGGTGACCGTGCCGACGCCGGCCAGATACAGCGGCAGATCGCGCTCCTGCACGCGGGCCACCGAGACCGATACCGGGGGTAGTGCCTTGGTGGCAGGCTGATCGGCCGCGGTGGCGCGTTGCATGGCGCTCCAGCCGCCGACGCCGGCGGCCAGGATCAGGGCCGTCGCCACGACGATGGCCAGCGGGGAGCGTTGCGGAGTCGGGGAAGTCTTGGGGGAGTTGGGTGAAGTGGTCATGCCTGAAACTCGTCCTGGAAAATGCACATGGGATTCGGAAGATGGGCCGCGCACATCAGCGCGCAGCCATCGGTGCCTGCACGCTGGCCGGATCGGTCTGTCCGACCTGCCAGCCGCCGCCGGTGGCCTTGATCAGCGCCACGCTGGCGACCAACTGGCGGCCCAGCAGGGTGACTGCGCTGCGCTGGTTGGTCAGGGAGGTGGCCTGGGTGGTGACAACCGACAGATACGTCACGGTGCCGGCCTGGTACTGGCTCATGGCCAGCCGTTCGGCCAGCTGCGCCGATCTGACGGCCTGGGCCTGGGCCGCGCTTTCCTGATCCAGCACGCGCAGGGTGGAGAGGTTGTCTTCCACGTCCTGCAGGCCGGCCAGGACGGTCTGCTTGTATTGCGCAGCGGCAGCGTCATAGGCGGCCATCGCTGCGTCGTTGCGGGCAGTGCGCGCGCCGCCATCGAAGAGCGTCTCGGCCAGCGCTGCACCCAGCGACCAGACGCGGCTGGGCGTGTTGAACAGGTCGGCGAACGAGGCGCTGTTGTAGCCGCCGGTGGTCGACAGGGTCAGGGTCGGGAAGTAAGCCGCACGGGCCACGCCGATATTGGCGTTGGCGGCAGCGGCCAGGCGTTCGGCATTGGCAATGTCGGGGCGGCGCTCCAGCAGGTCGGAGGGCAAACCTGCCGGGATCTGCGGCAGGCTGGCCTGCAGGCGCAGGGCATTGGCATCCATGCCGCTGTCGGTGGCCGCCGCCGCTGGCAGGGGAGCCAGGCTGAAGGCCGCCGGTGCCTTGCCGATCAGCATGGCGATGGCGTGTTCCAGCTGGTTGCGGGTGGCGTCCAGGTCGATCAGTTGGGCCTGGGCCGAGCGCAGCTGCGTCTCCGCCTGGGCGACGTCGGAACGCAGGGCGGTACCGGCTTCGTATTGATGGGTGGTCAGTTGCAGCGAGCGGGTATAGGCCTCGACCGTGCGGCGGTACAAATCCTTTTGCAGGTCCGTCACGCGCAGTTGCAGGTAGTTCTGCGCCAGCGTGGCCTGGATCGCCAGGCGCGCCGCGGCCAGGCTGGCGGCGCTGGCCTGGGCGCTGGCATCGCCGGCCTCGGCACCGCGCCGGATGCGGCCCCAGACGTCCGCTTCCCACGAGGCATTCAGGCCCACGGTGTAGCTGTCGCCCAGGCGTTGCACGCCGTTGGTATTGGTCTGCGCCCGGGCCGCACCGGCCTGCGCGCCGACGGTCGGCCACAGGCTGGCGCGCGCCACGGCGGCTGTGGCCTGGGCCTGGCGATACTGGGCAGCGGCTTGCTGGATGGTTTGGTTGGCGGCGTTGGCCTGATTGACCAGGTCGTTGAGGATGGGATCGCCATAGGCTTCCCACCAGCGTTGATGGTCATCGGCCTGGCGCGGCGCGGCCACTTTCCAGGGGCCTTGTTCCTTGTAGGCCTGGGGCAGATCCATGGCCGGGCGCACGTAATCGGGCCCGACCGCGCAGCCGCCCAGCAGCGCGGCCAGCACCAGTACCGTCATTCCCTTCTTGGCGCGGAAGGGGGAGTGTTGTGGGGGATGAGTGAAATGACGAAGACGGGCGCTGGCTGCGACGCGGCGAAACGGGACGACCATAGGGCTCACGATGATGGCTTGCGGATGAAGGACTGGCCGGCAACGCGGCACCCCTCAGCACCCGAGGCCGACCCCTGCTTACGACGCTAATGTAAGCTCGGCCGCTCAACGCGAGGCTGACATCAACATGACAATTTTGTCAGCCAGGACGTACACCGACATAGGCAGCCCGCGGCCGGATCAGGCTGCCGCTGCGGCCCTGTTCCAGCGCATGGGCGATCCAGCCCAGCGAACGCCCCAGCGCAAACAGGCCGAAGGCACTGCCGGGCGGCAGGTGCAGATGGCGCCGCACGGCGGCCAGGGCAAAGTCCACCGAGGGGGGATGGCCGGTCAGTTCGCGGACCACCTCGATGGTTTGCTGCCAGCGCGGATGGACCGGCAGCAGCGGCGCCAGCAGGGCGGAAGCGCGCACGTCACCCTGCGGATAGAGATGGTGGCCAAAGCCGGGCAGCTCTTCGCCGCGCGCCAGCCGTTGACGCAGGCTGGCGGCGGGATCGTCCTGTTCATCCAGCGTCTCGAGCAGGGCTTCGACACGCGCCGTGGTGCCGCCATGCAGCGGCCCGGACAGCGCGGCCAGCCCGCCGATGACGGCCGCCTGCAGGTTGGCGCCGGTCGAGGCAATGCATCGGGCAGTAAAACCCGAGGCATTGAGTTCGTGGTCGGCGCACAGCACCAGGGCACGGCGTACCAGCTGCGCACCGGCCGCATCCAGTCCCCAGGCGCTGGCACATTGCTGGTGCAGGGGCGCGGTGGAAGGCGCCGTTCCGAGGAGGCAGGCCGCCAGGCGGCGTACCAGCAAGCCGCAGCTGGCCAGCTGGCGCGGCAGCGGCAGGTGCCATTGGGCGCCGATGTCTTCGGCGCAGGCCAGGGCAAACAGCGGCAGCAAGGTTTGCTCGGCGCGGCCTGCGCTCCATTCGGACTGGACGCTCTCCAGCCGCGGCGGCCGGGCCGGCGGCACCGGGCCGAAGGCATCCTCCACCGCGCAATCCCAGAGCAGGGCGGCGACCTCTTCGACGCTGGCCTCGGCGCTCAGGGTCACGGCATCATGGCCCCGGTAATGGAGCCGGCCGTCTTCGATCAGCGTGAGCGCCGATTCCAGCACCGGCAAGCCCCAGTCCAGTGCTGCCCGTGCCACCTCGCGCGGCTTGCGTCCACGGGAGCGGCTGGCGGCCAGCCGCTCGACCTCGGCGGCCAGGTAGCGGCGGTCGCGGGCCTGCCCGCCGGGATGGGCGTGCAGCAGGCCGCGGCTGACGTAGGCGTAGAGCGTCTGGCGGGATACGCCGAGCAAGGTGGCGGCCTCGGAAGAGGAAAGATAGCGGCTCATGGGGGCCCTGAAAGACAGACAAGTTGATTAAATTAATCAATATTGACGATTAATTCAAGGCTAGTATCCTGCAGTCATCGCCCTTTCATTCCGAGGATTGCCATGACATCCCTTTCCCCCTCGCAAGCCATGCTTGCCATGATGTGGAGCGCCCTCGACGGCGATCCTGACGCTCTTGCCGCCGTGCGCCTGACGGGTGAGGGCGATTTGCCGTCGGTGTTTGCCACCACCGACCTGGCCCAGGCATCGGTAGCGGCAGCCGGACTCGCGCTGGCCGGGCTGGTCAGCGGTGCCGGCGGGGCTTACCTCGAGGTGAGCTGCGATCGCCGCCTTGCAGCGATGTGGTTCAGCAGCAGCCTGCGGCCCGAGGGCTGGGCGCCGCCGCCTTTGTGGGATGCGGTAGCGGGCGATTACCGCGCCGCCGATGGCTGGATCCGCCTGCACACCAACGCCAGCCATCACCGTGCTGCAGCCCTGGCAGCGCTGGGGCTGGAAGCAGGGCAGGCCACGCGCGAGGACGTGGGTCGTGCCGTCTCGGGCTGGCGCGCCAGCGAACTGGAAAGCGCCGTGGTAGCCCACGGTGGCTGCGCCGCCGAAATGCGCAGCCAGGTGCAATGGGCAAGCCATCCGCAAGGCGCGGCCGTGGCGGCCGAGCCGCTGGTGGCCTGCCGTTACTTCGATGCGGCTGCGGCCGCGCCGTGCCCGGTGGACCCGGTGCGGCCACTGGCCGGGGTGCGGGTACTGGATCTGACGCGGGTGCTGGCCGGCCCGACTGCCACGCGTTTGCTCGCCGCTTTCGGGGCCGATGTGCTGCGCATCGACCCGGCCTCGTGGGAGGAGCCCGGCGTGGTTCCCGACATGACGCTCGGCAAGCGTTGCGCCGGACTGGACCTGCGCCAGCCAGCCGGACGCGCCGTGCTGGAAGCGCTGGTGCGGCAGGCCGACGTGATGGTGCACGGGTATCGTGCCGATGCCCTGGAGCGCCTGGGGCTGGGTGTGCAGCGGCGGCGCGAACTGAACCCCGGGCTGGTCGATGTGGCCCTCAATGCCTACGGCTGGAGCGGTCCGTGGTCGTCGCGGCGCGGCTTCGACAGCCTGGTGCAGATGAGCAGCGGCATTGCCGAGGCCGGCATGCGCGCCGCCGGCAGCGACAAGCCGGTACCGCTGCCGGTGCAGGCGCTGGACCATGCGACCGGTTATCTGATGGCGGCGGCCGCCGTGCGCGGGCTCACCCGGCGCCAGACCGGTGGCGGCAGCCAATACCGCTTGTCGCTGGCCCGTACTGCCCGCCTGCTGGCCGATTATCCGGCCGCCTCAGGCCAATCGCCGCTGGCCCCCGAAACGATGGCCGACGTGCATCCGCATCTGGAAATGACCGTCTGGGGCCCGGCCCGGCGCCTGCGAGGCGCGCTCAGCGTGGGGGCGGCCGAGATGGCGTGGGACCGGTCGGCCTCGCCCTTGCGCAGCGTCCAGCCCGCATGGAGCTGATTTCATTTAGCATGGTGGTCTTCGTGAAAACAAACAACGAGACGGCAACATGAGCTTCCCCCTCAAGCAACTGGCAGCAGCCAACAAGGGCCTGCTGGCCTTCATCGCGCTGATGGTGGTGTTTCGCAGCGCCATCGCCGACTACAACGTGGTGCCCAGCGGCTCCATGCTGCCGACCGTGATGGTGGGCGACCGCGTCCTGGTCGACAAGCTGGCCTACGACCTGCGCCTGCCGCTCACCCACATCAGCCTGCTGCGCCTGGGTGAACCGCAGCGTGGCGATATCGTCACCATCGATTCGCGGCAGGCCGGCGAACTGCTGCTCAAGCGCATCATCGGGCTGCCGGGCGATGTGGTGGAGCTGCGTGACAACGTGCTTTTCATCAATGGCCAGCCCGCCAGCTACGGCCCGGCGCACGCGCGTCCCGAAAGCGGAGATGGCGTCGACCAGGCGCGCTACCGCGATGAAAGGCTGGACGGGATGAATCACCTGGTGCGCCTGTCCGAGGCCCATCCCAGCCTGCACAGCAGCTTCGGCCCGGTGGTGGTGCCGGCCGATCATTACATGATGCTGGGCGACAATCGGGACAACAGCATGGATTCGCGCTACTTCGGCTTCTTCGCCCGCAGCGAGCTGATGGGGCGCACCCGCCGCATCGCCTTCTCCCTGGATGCCGACCAGTTCTACAAGCCGCGCCTGGAGCGTTTCGGCCGTCCCTTGGACGCGGTGACGATGCAGTAATGAGATTTCCGGGATTTTTGTCACAAAAATCTTCGTTTTTTTGCTGTCAATCGCTCAAGTTGTCCAAAAGCATGCCGTTATCAATGACGGAAAACATGCCTTTGTCATCTGGAGCACATCATTTCTCTCACCTTCATCTCCGATCCGGCCACCGGTCGCCGCAGGAATGCCGTCAGTCATGACGCCATCCTCGATGCCACTTATGTGATGCTCGAGGAGATCGGTTTCGACAAGCTCTCCCTGGAGGGCGTGGCGGCGCGCGCCGGCGTAGGCAAGGCCACCATCTACCGCTGGTGGCCCAACAAGAGCGCACTGGCCATGGAAGCCCTGCTGCGCGCGGTCGAACCCTTGCCGCCGCTGGGCGACAGCGGTTCGGCCCGCGACGACATCGAACAGCACATGCTGCAACTGTCCCAACTGTTGCGTGGCAAGTCCGGCCGGGTGGTGCGCGAGATGATCGCGCTGGCTCAGTTCGAGCCCGAGAGCCGCCGCATTTTCAACGACAACTACCTGGAGCCGCGCCGCCTGGCGCTGGTCAACGTGCTGCGCCGTGGCGCCCAGCGCGGCGAATTCCGGGAAGATGCCGACCTCAACCTGGTCTTCGACCTGCTGTACGCCCCCGTACTGCAGCGTCTGCTGACCGGCAGCGCCGACATCGACGAACGCCAGATCCAGTCCCAACTGAAACTGGTCCTGGGCAGCATTGCGCTGTCCCAACCCCTTTTGACGCCAAGTAAAATTTCGAGCCAACAAACGTAAATTTTATTGAGCAGTACCCCGATTGCACCTAGAATCCGAGACGAAACGTATCGTATTGGTTCTGGGCAAGTGAACTTTTGCGTCAAAAATCAGCGATTCCGGGCCACCGGGATACGCTGAGAGCGCCAGCAGACGGCGGCTTTCGACGACAAGAATCCATCTCTTCCTCCGCAGAGGGCGCGGAGGACAGCCCTCGGGAAATGCGAGCCACCTGTTCAGCGGGTGACCTGCTTCTTCCCATGCACCGGTGCAGGCCGGCGCAATTCCAGACGACGTTGATCCGAACAGACATTGCCAGCATCCCTCACGGGAGACTGGCGCATGGTTGCCGCCGCGCATTTGGGCGTCGTCACGACGGCGCGTGGGCAACCCAGGGGCAGACCACACATGCAACATATGCCAGTGCAAGGGGGAAATATGCACAGCAACGCTATGCAGTCATGCCGGGGCGGTGATGCTTCCGGCGATGGCCAGGAATTCTGCCGCCGCTATCGCAAGATGCGGCGCTGGTGTCTCACCGGCTTCGTCGGCATTCCGTTTTTGCTGGGATTTCTCTGGCTGCAGTTCGTCGCCGCGCGCAGCGGCGGCGAATTGTTCTATGCCGATCACGTCTGCGATTGCCGTGAGGCAGTCTCGATGTGGGTACGCGATTATGTATGGACGCAGATGATCTGGCTGCCCGGCAACATGCTGTTCCTGCTGATCTGGATCGCGTTGGCAGTCAAGCTGTGGAGCGGCAAGCGCAGCGCAGGCTGATCCTCCGCGTCATCAGCTGGTCAGCCATCGATATGGGCCACCAGCGGCAAATGGTCAGAGGCCACGCGTGACAGGGCGGTGCGGTGGACCTGCACCTGCAGCAGGCGTTGACGCGGGCTGATCCAGATGCGGTCCAGCGCAAACAGCGGCCAGCGAGATGGGAACGTGCGCGGCGCGGGTGCGGCCTCGAAGTGGGAAACCAGCCAGCGCAGGGCACGCCCCCACATGAACCATTCATTGACGTCGCCCATGAGGATCACCGGTGCCTGGTCGGTATCGAAGGCCTGCAGCAGCCGTTTGATCTGAGCACGCCGCTCAGCGGGCTTGAGCCCCAGATGGGTGGCGATCACGCGCAGCATGTGGCCGTGGCAATCGATATCCGCATCCAGTGCGCCACGCGGCTCGCGGCTGCCGAAGGACAAGTCGATGCTCTGTTTGGCCAGAATGGGGTAGCGGCTCAGGACGGCATTGCCATAGCGGCGTTCGGCACTCTCCATGGTCGGTCCCTCGACCGCGAAAAATCCAGTCTCTTTCCTCAGTAAGGACAGCACATCCGGCTGCGAGGAGCCGCCCAGAGGCACTTCCTGCAGGGCTACCACATCCGCATTGATTTCCTTGAGCACCTGGGCAATGCGCTGCGGGGAGAATACGCCATCGGTGCCGATCGCCCCATGGATGTTGTAAGTCGCCACGGTGAGCGGCCATGGGTCGAGGTTGCGCAAGGGCACATCGCCGGTGAGGACGAGTTCCGTATCGGAACGCGCCTCCGCCGTCGACGCCGGCTGGTGCTCGGCGGCACGATGGGACAGGCTACCGGAGCGCATCAGGCCTGCCTCGCCTCCACGCCATGCTCGGCGCTGACGCGCGCCATGTCCTCATCGCCCGGAGTGTGCGGCGCAGGGCTCTTGCGGGTGGACGGTGCGGACGATTTCGATTTCTTCCCGACGCGCGGCTTGAGCAGCTTCTGCAAGCCAAACGCCATCAACATCAGCGCGGCAGTCACGCCGACCAGAATCAGCACAGTCTGCAAACTCGGATGGCGAATGGCTTCGGCCAGATTGTGCGAGAACACCACCGTCAACGCGATACCCGGGGCCATGCCGATCAGGGTGCCCAGCAGGTAATCGCGCAAGCCAAGGTGCGACGCACCCGCCACCACGTTGACGACCGTGAAGGGCGCAATCGGCAGCAGCCGCACCACGGCCATGGCAGCGATGCCGCGCTGGGCAAAGCGTCGGCTCAGGTTGTTGATGCGTGGACCCAGCATGTCGCGCAGCGCGTCATGCCCCAGCCAATGGCCCAAGCCGAAGCCGAGCAGGGCGCTCAAGCCCACGCCCGCCGTGGCATACAGGCCGCCATTCACCGGCCCGAACACCACCCCCGCGACCGCGATCAGCACCGTGATGGGTACCATCAGCATGCCCGCCACCACGAAGGCCGCAATCACGATGGCCGGCGTGAAGGGCATCTGGTCGACGCTGCGCGCCAGCGCAATCAGCGAGCTCAGATTGATCCATTCGCGCAGCGGCGTGAAGCGCCATGCCAATGCAAAGACCACCAGCGCCACGGCCAGCACGCCCAGGCCGATCATGCGGCGCGGGACCGGCTTTCTGGCACTGTGCGGCACATAAGCATCGACGATTTCATCGGGACTGATGGGGCGTTCCGGATCGAAGACGGCATTGTCCTGGGTCAAGGCATCCAGCTCGGGGATGAGGCGCGGATCCATGGGGCGCAGTTCGCGCCGTTCTGCCTTGCGCAAGCGGGTGATGGCGCCATGCAGGCTCTGTTCCTGCTGAAGGGCGGCTTGCACATCGGCAGGTGCGACGCCCAGATGCTCGGCCAGCAGGCGGTTGCGCATGAGCGCGATGGCCGCGCGGATTTCGTCCTGCTTGGCGGCATCGCCCTGCAATTCGATGGTCAGGTTGCATTCGGTGTCGAAGGCCATGGAGCGATTGCTCATGTTGGCCGAGCCGACCGAGAACAGCCGGTCATCCATGCTGAAGACCTTGCTGTGGACGTTCAGGCAGCAGCCATCTTCCAGGCCGGGCAGGTGCGGGCAATACATCTGGTAGCGCGTAGCGGCCTGCTCGCCCTGGTTTTCCAAGGCGCTTTTGAGACGGTGATGGATGCGGGCGCGCAGCGCGCCCATGGTAGCCTGCTCCAGCCAGCCGCTCTGGGTCTGCGGAGATATGACGGCCACTTCGGGGCCTTGCGGTTCGCGCAGGCGCGCGCCAATCGCTTCGGACAGCACGTTCGAGGTGAAGTACTGGTTTTCGAAGAACAGGTGATGCTGCGCGCCGGCGATGGCATCAAGATAGAGTTCGCGCACTTCAAACACCCCCGGACGTTCTTCATAGGCAGGTTCGGTGCGCGAGATGCCGACCCGCAGATCGCACACATCGGGCTCGAAACCCTGAGGCCAAGGATCACCGGCAGGCATGCTGGTGGTTTGTGTCAGCGCAGTACGGCGTTCGGCGTAGCCGGCCAGGCTCCAGCGCCGACGCGCCAGTTCGCCCAAGGCACGGGCGACATCGCCATCGACCATGGCCTGCACGTCATGGAAAGGGGCGTAAGGCTTGTCGTCGGGATCGCGACGCAGCGGGTTCTCTGGCAGATGTTCCGGCGTATCCCAGCGGCAGCGGGTCAGGTCGAGGCCGCCCACGAACGCCAGCTTGTCATCGATCACCACAATCTTCTGATGATGCGAAGCGCCGACCGGATGGCGCGCATCGGTCCGGAAATGCAGACGCTTGTTACGCGCACGGCCCGGCTTGCGGGCAATCATCCATTCACGTTCGAGCGCGTAGAGCATGGCGTAGTCCCAATTCAGCACGCGGATGTGCAGATCGGGCTGGCGCTCGACCAGCGCATGCAGCAGGTCACCCAGCTGCGGCGGCAGGCCGTCGTCGGTGTCAGTGATATCGGGTACCAGGACGGTACGGCTGTCGATATCCCAGCCGAGAATGAAGACGCTGCGCCGGGCGTTGATCAGGGCCATGCGCAAGGCGCGGAAATAATCGGCGGCGTCGATGAGCAGCTTGAAACGCTGCGCATGTTCCACCCGCCAGCAATTGCGGCCGGGCTGCAGCAGCCCCGCTGCGGGGGAGTCCTGGACAGGGGTGGACGACATCATGGCCTCCGGAGACACGTGACTTTTGTGATCGTTGTGGTGTGAATGGGATCAGGGCTTGCCAACAGACATCGGATGTTCATCCGTGTCGGTCGATTGCCGGGACGCATCCGTCGCGCCTTTGCTGCGCTCTTGCAGCGCCTGGTGCGGCAGAGGCTTGGGCTTGCGCTGGTCCATGCCGGTCTCGGTGGATTCCGTGGTTTCTTCGGGCAGGGGAATTTTGTCGCTCACGATGGGCTCCTCTTCACTTTCAATCACTTGTGGTTCATTGCGGCGGCTGGCCGTTGGAGGCGGTGACGCCACCGTCGACCGGCAGGTTCACACCGGTCACGAAGCCGGCATCAGGGCTGGCCAGGAAGGCGATCACGGAAGCAATCTCCACCGGGTCCGCACCGCGTCCGAGCGGAATGCGTTCGGCGAACTTGGCCAGCTGTTCCTGGTCCTCCGCCACATCGGCGGTCATGCCGGTGAAGGTGAGGCTGGGGCAGACTGCATTCACGCGCACGCCCTTGCGGCCGAAATCCAGGGCCATGGCGCGGGTGAGGTTGACGACGGCACCCTTGGATGTGTTGTAGGCCGCCAGATTCCAGTCGGCCCCCAGTCCCGAGACCGAGGCCACGTTGACGATGCAGCCGCGCGTCTTCTCCAGATGGGGCATGGCCTCGCGCGCCCCGTAGAACACGCCGTTGACGTTGGTGGCCTGGACGTGGTGCCAGTCTTCCGGGCTGACCTGGGTGATGTCGCCTTCGGCAAAAATGCCGGCGTCGCTGACCAGGACGTCGATGCGGCCAAAGCGTTCGATGGCGAAATCCACCATCTGGCGCACGTCTTCATGGTGCGACACATCGGTTTCACGCGCGGCGCTGCGCTCGGCCGGAAGGGAATCGAAGACCTTGGTCAGTGCGGCAGCATCGCGGTCGGCCAGCAATACCTTCGCGCCTTCGTCCGAAAAGCGGCGCGCAGTCGCTTCGCCGATGCCGGAGGCGGCCCCGGTAACGATGACGACCTTGTCCTTGAAACGTTGCAATTGGGAGGGATTGAGGCTGGGCATGCGGGCTCCTGTTCAACTGGTAAAGCAAATGGGTAAGCGTGATGGCAGCAGGGCGCAGGGGGCCATGCCGCCAAAAGCTTCACATTAGGCCCTTCCTCGGCGGCAGCCCATCGGACAGCTCCCCAAGCTGATGTAGGAAGATGCTGTCGCAGATCGCCCCTGGCAGGGCAAATGCGAGTCTCCGATAAACGCAAAAGTGTAATTTTTTGTTGTCATGGAGCAGTAATACTTCAGTGCAACAATGCGCCCCGCATCCAGACCGGCTGTTCATTCGTTCAGTTTCCAGGGAAGAAACTGAAGCAAATGACCAAACCTGCGCCGGTTCACCGCCACCTCAAGGGGAATTCCATGACCATCCGCATGCGTATCACGCTATTGGTGATACTTACCTTTGTCGCGATCGCCGGTATCGGTGGCTACGCGATGATGCAATCCCGCAGCAGCGCCGTGGAGGTGCGTTCGGTGACCGAGGGCGTGATGCCCAGCGTGCTGGCCTCGGCCGATCTCATGGGGCAGTTGAAGGATGTGCAGTTGGCCGCCATGGTGATGGTCAACGAGACCGACAATCAACTGGTCGCGCAGGAAAACGACAAGCTGGCCGAGAAGAAGGCCGTGCTGGAAAAGGCACTGGCCCTGCAGGCGCAGCAGGCTGAGGGCGTAGCGCAGCGCGGGCTGATCGAGCAGGCCAAGGAAAGCCTGGACAATTACTTCGGTGCCATCGATACCACCGCCAAGTTCAAGCTGGCCGGCAAGAACGAGATCGCGCAAGCGCAGTTCTTCGGCGGCGTGATGCAGTACCAGACCGAGCTGGAAGGCATCGTCAACACCCTGCGCATCGAGAAGAACCGCTTCAAGGACAACGCGATTGCTTCGCTGAACGGCAAGCTGGCACAGACCACCACCACCATCAGCATCGTCACCGTGGTGGCGGTATTGCTGCTGGGTGGCTTGGGCTTCCTGCTGTACCGCCAGATCACCGGACCGATCAGCCGCATGGCCGCCATGATGGGCGAGATCGCTACCAGCCAGGACTTCACCCGCCGCTTGCCGGTGCAGCGCATGGACGAAGTGGGCCATTCCATCGTCGCCTTCAATGGCATGGTCGAGAAGATCGAGGAAGCCTCGGCCCAGGTGCGCCAGAAAACTGCCGACATGCAGGCCATGTTGCAGAACATTCCGCAGGGCATTCTCACCATCGTCGATGGCAACAAGGTGCATCCGGAGTATTCGGCCTTCCTGGAAACGGTGTTCGATACCACCGACATCGCCGGCCGCGACGTGATGGAACTGGTCTTCTCCAACACCAATCTCGGCGCCGACACGCTCTCGCAGATCGATGCCATCGGCGGCGCCTGCATCGGCGAAAACGTGATGAACTTCAGCTTCAACGAACACCTGATGGTCGGCGAAATCGAAAAGACCATGGCCGACGGCAGCGTGAAGATCCTCGATCTCTCGTGGTCGCCCATCACCGATGAGCAGGACATGGTGATCCGCCTGATGCTGTGCGTGCGCGATGTGACCGAGCTGCGCCACCTGGCTGCCGAAGCCAACGAGCAGAAGCGCGAACTGGAAATGATTGGTGAAATCCTCGCCGTGGCCCCGGCCAAGTTTGCCGAATTCATCGTCAGCGCCCGCCGCTTCCTGGACGAGAACGAGCAGATCGTGCACCAGAACCCGCAGGCGACGGCCTTCGCCATCGCCAAGCTGTTCCGCAACATGCACACCATCAAGGGCAACGGCCGTACCTACGGCCTGCTGCACCTGGCCAACGTGGTCCACCACACCGAGCAGCATTATGACGACCTGCGCCATCAGGACAGCGGTGCCGTCTGGAACCAGGAACAGCTGCTGCTGCAACTGGCCCAGGTACGCGAGATCATCGACCGCTACGCCCGCATCAACGACGTCACGCTGGGCCGCGGTGCCAGCGCCAGTGCCGGCGGCGACCAGGTGCTGCCGGGCTACCAACGCCATGTCCTGACCATCGACCGCAAGCACATCCAGGAAAGCCTGCTGCGTCTGGAGAACGTCAATACCGCCAACCTGCACGAGCTGGTGGCCGTGCGCAACGACGTGCGCCGTACCCTGCGCCTGCTGGGCACCGAGACCATCGAGGAAGTACTGGCCCCGGTCATCGATTCGCTGCCGGCGCTGGCCAGCGACCTCGGCAAGTCGGCCCCGGTGGTGCAGATCGACGACAACGGCTACGTGGTCCACAGTTTTGCTTCGCCTCTGCTGCAGAACGTATTCATGCACCTGATCCGCAATGCGATGGATCACGGCCTGGAATCGGGCGAAGAGCGCCTGGCCAAAGGCAAGCCCGAAGCCGGCACCATCAAGCTGGAAATGGGCGTGATGGAAGACATGTTCCAGATGGCCCTGTCCGACGATGGCCGTGGCCTGGCCTTGCACAAGGTGCGCCAGATCGCTATCGAGAAGCAGCTCATCAGCGTGGACCAGGTACTCACCGATGCCGAGATCGCGCGCCTGATCCTGCAACCGGGCTTCTCCACACGCAGCGAAGTGACCGAGGTATCGGGACGCGGCGTGGGCATGGATGCAGTGCTGGACTTCGTCACCCGTGAACACGGCAAGATCGAGATCCGTTTCATGGATAGCGAAGAGGGCGCTGCCTTCCGTGCCTTCCAGATCATCGTGATGCTGCCGGAAAACGTGGCGGTAGAAGTCGATGGCATCGACGTGCCGTATCCGGTGGCGGGGCAGGAAATCGCAGCCCCGGCGGTGCTGCCGCCGGGCGGCGATGCGCAGGTCGCCTGATTCACCTGACGCGATCACGCAATCTCATCAAGACAGCAGGAATAGCACGCCATGTTTCAATCACTTCTTCTGGTGGCGTTGGGCGCTGCCCTGGCCGGCCTGCCGATGGCCGCGCTGTGGCTGCGCCAGAAGCGCCGCGCGCGCCAGCTGATTGATGCCGGTCAGCTGGAACGCGTGCGTGACCAGGCACAGGCCGCACTCGCCGAGCAACAGCAGCAATGGAGCGCGCACCAGCAACAGCTGGAACAGGATCGGCTGGCCGCGCAGCAGCATATGGCCGAGATGCGCCGCGAGAGCGAGGCCATGCTGGCGCGCCTGTCCAGCGAGCAGTCCGATCACGTGTCGCGCGTGCGCCAGAGTTGCGACGAGTCGCAGGACACCATCAGCAAGCTGCTGGGTCTGGTGCGCACCTTCGAGCGCTGGCATGACGACATGAACGAGCTGATCGCGCACAACCGCGAGATGCATCGCAAGAACGACGAGTTCGCGCTGATCGTGAATCAGGTCATCATCGTGGCCCTGAATGCGTCCATCGAAGCCGCGCGTGCCGGTGTGCATGGCCGTGGCTTTGCCGTGGTGGCGCAGGAAGTGCGCGATCTGGCGCAGCGGGCCGAGAAGCTTTCCAAGAGCTATCGCGCCAACCTGTACCAGAACGACCTGATCACCACCACCACCTTCCAGGACCTGCAGGCCGGCGGCAAGATGATCATGGGTGCCGTCATCGGCCTCGACCTGATCAACAAGAAGACCCGGCAAGCCCTGGCCGAAGCGGCATGAGCGCCAACGACATGGACGAGCTGCAGGCAGTAGCCGAGGTCGTGGCCGACGAGCGCATCAGCGCCAGCGCGCGCGACGGTTTCGATACGCTCCTGCAGCAGGCGCTGCGCAGCAGCCTGGTGCCGTCGGACGCCAGTGCGGAGATCTCGGTGGTGGAAGACATCGCCGCCCTCACCGGGAAGAAGATGGTGGTGCTGACCATCTCGTCTTATCTGTTCCGCCTGATGGTGATGTTCCACTTCACGCCGGACGCCGCCACTCGCGGCCACTTTGCGCGCCTGACGCGGGTGTCGGCCAGCGAGATGGGCGAGCAGGCCCTGATGGATGCGATTGCCGAATGCGGCAATCTTTGCTGCGGTATCTTCAATCGCGAACTGGGGCGCTTCTTCCCGCACCTGGGCATGTCCACGCCCAACGTGATCGATACCCAATGCGTGGCCTACCTGCAAAAACTCAACTGCGCGCACGTGCGGCATTTCGCCATCGACATGGCAGACACGCCGCGCCTGCACGTTTCGCTGGCCCTTTCCACTTACGATCGGCTGGACTTTGCCGTGGCACCGGGCGAAGAGGCCGATACCACGGGCGAGCTGGAACTGTTCTGACCATTCAACGATTCGGGGGAATCTCATCACCATGGAAGCCACTGCCAGCCTCGACAACGCCATCACCAGCAAGGTGTTGGTTCTGGACCGCGACGCCGACTGCTACGACACCATCAAATCCTTTTGCGAGCGCCACAACCTGGTTGGGCTGAAGGCGCATGAAGAACATGTGATGGCGGTCCTGCGCAGCAACGTCGACCTGGGCGGCATCATGCTCTCGGAAAGCCTGGCCGGACTGGGCGAGGGCGGGCAGGGCCTGGCGCGCCGCATCCGCGAGGTGCGGCCGGAGTTGCCGATCTTCCTGCGCCGCCGCCGGGAAGCTGCTGATGTCGAATTGTCCGAACGCGATAGTGAACTTTTCAGCGCCGTCTATCGCATCGAGCACATCGATGCGCTGGCACCAGCGGTGGCCTCGTCGATCTTCAGCCAGCAATACCCCAATGCACTGGTGCGCGGCATTGCCGAGATCAGCCGCATGGTGCTGGAGAGCCAGTTCCCCGGGATGCAGGTCGAGATCGAGCAGCCTTACCTGGTGCGCGACCGGATCATCTTCGGCGAAGTGTTTACGCTCATTCCGCTGGAGAGCAGCTGGTGCCGTGGCTACATGATGCTGCAGGCGGAACAGAAGACGCTGCAGGCACTGGCACCGGACGAATCGGGCGATTTCCGCCATCTCAACAATGCGCTGGGCGAACTGACCAACCTGATCTGGGGCTGGTTCAAGAACCGCTTCATCAACCAGAGCCAGCCCATTCATCAACTGAGCCAGGTGCCGATCATCATCAATCACCAGCATCGATACATTTCCTTCGGTTCGGAGGATGCGCAGCTGTGCTTCAAGTACTTGCTGCGCCGGAATGACGGCGCTGCGCCGCTGGTGCTGTTGCAGCGCTTCATCTTCAACCTGTCATGGTCGCCGGAGGATTTCACCGAGAACCAGACTTCGGTGGAAGAGCTGTTCGAATCCGGCGAGCTGGAACTGTTCTGAGGCCGGGGCAGCACCCCGGCATTGATTTACCTTCCCCTCAAGCAATTACGCAAATCAAGCAAAGAGAGAATTCAAGATGGCACAAATCCTGGTAGTGGACGATTCGAGCACCGTGCGCGCCGAAGTCGGTGACTTCCTCAAGAAGAATGGCCTGGACGTGGCCCTGGCCGTGGATGGCCGCGATGGCCTGGCCAAGCTCAAGAGCGACCCGGCCATCAAGCTGGTGGTCTCCGACGTGAACATGCCCAACATGGATGGCCTGACCATGGCCGAGAAGATCCGCAGCGAACTGGGCAATGCCACTGTGAACATCATCATGCTCACTACCGAGAATTCCCCCATCATGAAGGAACGCGGCAAGGCGGCCGGCATCAAGGGATGGATCGTCAAGCCCTTCAAGGGGGAGGCGGTGTTGCCGACGTTCAAGAAGCTGGTGGGTGTCTAAACCTCGCTGAGCTAGTCACAAAGCCGGCCTTCATGATGAGGTCGGCTTTATTTTTCTTCCAGCACCAGCTCAAAGCAAATCAAGACGGGATTGCAACCGCGCGCCAGTACGCCCTCATAGACCTGACCTCGGGGATTGATGAGGCCGATGTCCAAGCGTCCCCTTCCATCGCGCACTTCGCCCGAGCGGACCAGGATTTCAGTGGCACGGTCTTCCAGCACGCGCCCGTCTTCAAATTCCGCCCCGATGATGCTGCCCACGCTGCCGCGCACGACGGCATCGCGCATGCCGTGCTCTGCGCAGGCCTGTTCGACGGCGATGGTCAGATCCTGGTCGGGGCGGATGCGTGCCAGTACTACGCGTTTTCCACTCGCTGACAGGGGCTGATCGCTCAGCCGGGTAGGGTAGAACAGGGTGAAATTGGTCTCCGGATCGTAGCGAGTCGCCATGGTGGTGTCGTGCAGGCCCCAGGCTTGCGCGGGCGTATTGGCACCGACCACGGTTTTTTCCATCATCAGGTGACCGCCCTGGCGCTGGCCGTCGCGTCCGAGCCAGATGGCGTGACAGTGCACGAAAGGCTCACCATCCTTGCGTCCGACGGTCGCGCAGGCGTATTCGATCACCGTTCCTTCTTCCATCGCCTGTGGCGCGCTGTAGAAAGCGGCGTGTTGGTCATCCACCGCCAGTGCAGGCATGAGGAAGTGAAGGAGGGAGACAGGGAGATTGGCGAAGCGCACGGTACCGCCATCCAGGCCCGCACGTGACAGTGGAATGCTGATGGCGTCACGCAGGTTCATGCCGGCTTCGAGGGTGAAGTTGAGATGCATCGCCGGACCGGCCAGTGCAACGATGCGCTGCGGATCAGGCGGGCCGGGGTGGCGGACGGTGCGGGCGAAGGCGGGTGCGGCTGGCATGCGGTCTCCTTGGCAGCTGGGCTGCGGGCGGTGTGGCTTTGAGGGGCCATCTGAGCTGGTCGAGTTCGGGGATTATCGCGCGTTCGGTGACGTGATGCCGGTGAATGTTTTTAATCTGTCAGCATGCAGATGAAGTGGGCAGCGGCACCCCCTGAACCAAAATTTGACGAGTTTCGTCAAGGAAAAATAGCCAAATTATTCGTAAAGTGATATTTTGGCTATATTCGGTAATCATGAACGTGATTACTTGGACCCCTAGAGCAGCCAAACAATTGCGCAAGCTGGACGCGCACATCCGCACGCCTATTTACAGCGCGATCCAGGAGCTTGTTGAGATGCCGGGCTGCCACAACGTCAAACGCCTGATGAATCACGAATACGGCTATCGCCTGAGAGTGGGCCAATATCGCGTGTTGTTTGACTGGACGGTCGAGATCCGGATCGTGGAAATCCAGGAAGTGAGAAAACGTGATGAACGTACCTACTGACATTCAGATGATCAAGGGCGCGGACGGCAAACCGGCGTTTGCCGTACTGCCCTACGCGCAATTCCTCGCGCTGTGCGGACAGGAGCGCAAGCTCATACCCAACGAGGTAGTGGGAGCCACGGTTGAGGGCGCAACGCCAGCGCGCGCGTGGCGGGAATATCTTGGTTTGACGCAGACCGAAGTGGCCGCGCGGATGGGAGTCGCCCAGCCAACTTACGCAAAACATGAGAAGAGCCTCAGCCCAAGGCCAGCAACGCTGGTCCGTATTGCGTCAGCGCTGGGCATCACCTTGGAGCAGCTGGACTTCTGACCGGGGCCGCATCAGAAATCGGCATTGGTGCGGACACTTGTGCGGACACCTCTGGTTCGGGCAGCAGTACAGTTTGGGCTGATAACCATTACAGTCCCGATACAGCTTGCTGTACGGTTCTGGTTTGACCTGGCATCACTTCTCGCGAGCGTGCTCCGACTCCCGCTCCACGCGACGCCGCGCTCTGTAGGCGCCAATCTCGCCGATCTTCAAGCCTTCCGGCAGCGACAGAACCTTCCCCTGTCCCACGCGTTGCGCGTGATAGATGCCGGTATGTCCGGAGAACAGATAGGCCACCACGCAAGCCAGCGCCGCAAACGGACCGATCTCCGGCCCGAACAATTCGACGGCCATGATGGTGGAGGCAATCGGCGTATTGGCCGCGCCCGCAAAGACCGCCACGAAGCCGATCCCGGCCAGCATCGAAAACGGCAGATGCAGCAGGGGTGCCAGCGCATTGCCCACTGTCGCGCCGATGTAGAAGAGCGGTGTGACTTCGCCGCCCTTGAAACCGGTGCCCAGCGAGGTCACCGTGAACACCATCTTGCCCAGGAAATCCCAAGGGGCCAGCGGCTGCTGGAAGGCTTCCACGATCACCGGGATGCCGAGACCGATGTAGCGTTGCGTACCCAGCGCCCACACGGCTACCGCAACGATGGCACCGCCGATGAAGGGCCGCAGCGGCGCATAGCTGACGTGGCGCTTCATGAAGGCCGACAGCCGGTGCGTGCTGTTGGCAAACACCATACCGACCAGCCCGAAGACCACACCGGCTGCGATCACCGCCGCCACGCTCCACAGCGCGACCGGTACCACGCTGCCCATGTGGTAGTGGGTGTGATGCACGCCCCAGGCCAGCCCGACCTGATCGGCCGCGATGGCCGCCACGAAGCAGGGCAGGATGGCGTCATAGCGCATGCGGCCGATGGCCAGCACTTCCAGTCCGAACAATGCACCGGCCATCGGCGTGCCGAAGACCGACGCAAATCCGGCGCTGATGCCGGCCATCAGGAGAATGCGCCGGTCTTCCGTGCGCAACCGCTGCACCGTGGTCAGCTGATCGGCGAGCGCGCCGCCCATCTGCACGGCCGTGCCTTCACGGCCCACGGAGGCGCCGAACAGGTGCGACATCACGGTGCCAAACAACACCAGCGGCGCCATCCGCAGCGGGATCACCTTTTTCGGATCGTGGATTTCATCGATCAGCAGATTGTTGCCGGCTTCCACCGGCTTGCCGGTCTTCAGGTACAGCCAGCCGACCGCAAAACCGCCCAGCGGCAGCAGCCAGATGATCCACGGATGGGTTTCACGCCAGTGCGTGGCGTAGTCCAGCGCGAAGAGGAAGAAGGCCGAGGCCGATCCGGCAAGGGCGGCGATCAGGCTGGCGATCAGACACCATTTGACGATGTAAGGCAGCAGGTGCAGCTGTTCGGGGAGTTTTTGATTTTTCATGTGACCAGAGTGCTGAATGAACATCCTGGCACACCGGGTAAGGAGCGCGCGAAGCAGAAAGGCGAACGCCTACAGCCCCGGATTGCCAGGTCACTGTAGGCATCATCAGCCCCAACAGGACGTTGGTGGCGGTTGAAGGAGGAATGCCATCTCCTTGACCCCGATAGTAGCAAGATTGAAGCTCATCGACAACGGTGCGTTGTCTGTTGCAGACAGTGCATAGGTCAATCATCCACGCAGGGCCGCTTCCAGGTCACGCAAGTGCAGCCACAGCCGGCCGCTGCTGCCTGCCGTGAGGGCGTGGGCGATGCGGCCGAACCACTGCGGCTGCAGCCGCAGCGCCGTGCGGAAGGCCTGCAGGGCATCGTCCATGCGATGTATCTCTTGCAGGGCCACACCCAGGTTGAGCGCGGCATCGGCATAGCCGGGACGCAGTTGCAGCGCGCGGGCAAAGGCGTCGACGGCGGCGGCACCTTCCTTCATATCCTGCAGCGTCAGACCGAGGTTGAACCAGGTCTCGGCTACCTCGGGACGCAGCCGGCACGCTTGTTCAAAGGCCTCACGGGCGGCGGGCAGCTCGCCCAGTTCACGCAGGGCGCTCCCCAGGTTGAGGACGGCTTCCATGGCTTGCGGCGCCAGCGCGACGGCCTGGCGCAAAGCCGCTACGGCCTCCGCATGCCGCCCCACTGCCGACAAACTGGTGCCGAGGTGGAAATGCGCCTGGCTCAGTTCAGGCTGATGTCGCGCAACTGCTTGGAAATAGTGGACCGCCGTGGCGGGATCGCCTTCGGCCAGCGCAATCCGGCCGGCCATGAGCAACGAGGGCACATGCTGCGGCCGAGGTGCCAGGCTCAGCAGGATATGTTGCCGCGCCTGCGCCAGCGCCTGCCGGTCCAGCGCCAGCATGGCCAGCAGCTGATGGGCCGCCGGATGCTGCGGCACCAGCGCCAGCAAGGCGTGGCAGGCTTGTTCGGCTTCTGCGGCACGTCCGGCATTGTAGTGCTGCAGGGCGTCGCCCATGATCTGGTCGGGAGCGGCTGGCGAGGCGGACATGGCGCGGGCAGGTGGTTGCTCAGCCAGCGGTGCGTTCGACGATGACGTAATGCTTGCGCACCGGTTCCAGCACTTCAAAGACGCCCTTGAATCCCGCCGGAATCACCATCGCATCGCCCGGACCCGCTTCGGCTGCATGGCCCTGTTCGTCGATGACGCGGCAGCGGCCTTCGAGGACGCAGAAATATTCATCTTTGTTGGGGGCGAAGGCGATGCGCCAGCTGCCCTTTTCGCAGGCCCAGATGCCGGCGTTCATTTCTCCGCTGGCATTGGTGAAGTGATTCCACGTGGTGCGCAGCGGATTGCCCTCCAGCCGGCGGTCTTCGCGTGGGTGGTCATATTCGGGTGCAGGGGAATTCAGGCGGAACTGGGTGATGGCAGGGGTGGCGGACATGGTGAAGAAGTGGACAGGCATGGTCAACGGCGAGGCCAGCAGTGTAACAGCAGCGGGCCCGCTACAGTCGCGCTGGCTGGCACCAAGCTGGATGCCTTTGGTCACATCCGGACAGGAGAATCTGAACGAGGAGAGCATCATGGGCAAGATATGGATCGGCATTTCCGGCTGGCGCTATGCGCCGTGGCGCGGCAGTTTCTATCCCGAGGGGTTGCGTCAGGACGACGAACTGCACTACGCCTCGCGGGTGCTGCCGAGCATCGAGCTCAACGGTTCCTTCTACGCCCTGCAGCGCCCCGAAAGCTACCAGCGCTGGTACGAAGACACGCCGCCCGGCTTCCTTTTCAGCCACAAGGGCAATCGCTTCATCACGCACACGCGCCGGCTGCAGGATATTGATGGCGCTCTGGCCAATGTCTTCGCCTCCGGCGTACTGAACCTGAAAGAAAAGCTCGGCCCCTTCCTGTGGCAATTCCCGCCCAGCTTCCGTTATGAGCCGGAGCCGCTGGAACACTTCCTGAGCCTGCTGCCGCACGATACCGAGGCGGCGCAGCGGCTGGCGCGTGCCCATGAGCCGCGCATGGAGGGCAGGGCGGCGCTGGATGTCGACCGCAAGCGCAAGCTGCGCCATGCCATGGAAATTCGTCATGACAGCTTCGTGGATGAATCCTTCATCAAGCTGCTGCGCAAATACAAGGTCGCGCTGGTCGTCGCCGATGCACCCAAGAAATGGCCTTATCAGGAGGACGTGACAGCCGATTTCATGTACCTGCGCCTGCATGGCGACAAGCGCTTGTACCAGAGCGGTTACAGCGATGAAGCCATCGACGCCTGGGCCGAGCGCATCCGGGCCTGGGCCAGCGGCGGTCAGCCGGAAGATGGGCCGCGCATCTCGGGGAGCGCGCCGCGCAAGCGGGCCAGCCGCGATATTTACTGTTATTTTGATAACGATATGAAGGTCAAGGCCCCCTTTGACGCGCCCCGCCTGATCGAACGCCTGGGCCTGAAGCTGGACTTGCCGCCTCCCGGCCGCATGCTCGATGAGGATCAATGAGGTGAACTGGCGCGAGGAGCGGCTATAATATCGCCCCTGATGCGGACAAAATGGGCTGCAATATCAGTGACTTAGTGAAGTTTGCTGAATTGCTGAAGCCCGCCGCGTGAATTCATCCCAATGCGGCCTTGCGCCTGCCTTTCGCCTTCATATCGTGACTTACAGCATCAAAGAAATCTTCTATACCTTGCAAGGCGAGGGCGCGCACGCCGGCCGTCCGGCGGTGTTCTGCCGCTTTTCGGGCTGCAACCTCTGGACAGGCCGCGAGGAAGACCGCGCCCGCGCCATCTGCCAGTTCTGCGATACCGATTTCGTCGGCACCGATGGCGAGAACGGCGGCAAGTTCAAGTCGGCGGCTGAGCTGGCCGACAAGATCAACAGCTTCTGGCCGGCCCGCCACGCGGCCAGCAAATACGTCGTCTTCACCGGCGGCGAGCCCCTGCTGCAACTGGATACGGCCCTGATCGAGGCCATGCATGCGGTCGGCTTTGAAGTCGCCATCGAGACCAATGGCACCATCGAGGTGCCGCAGGGCGTGGACTGGATCTGCGTGAGCCCCAAGATGGGTTCGGAACTCAAGGTCAAACGCGGCAGCGAACTCAAAGTGGTGGTGCCGCAGCCCGGCCAGCCGCTGGACGAGTATGAAAAGCTGGATTTCCAGCACTTCCTGCTGCAACCGATGGATGGCCTGCAGGCGGCCGCCAATACTCGGCTGGCCATCGAGATGGTCAAGAACAACCCCAAGTGGAAACTGAGCATCCAGACCCACAAGCTGCTCAATATCCCCTGACCGATTTTTTGCTTTTTTCTTCATGCGGCGCTGCGCCGCGTGATTACAATGGCTTTACCCGGCCTGCTGCACGGCTTGTGCGGCGGCCATCCTCGAAGAAACATTCATGCTCACCATTACCCGCAAACTCGAATTCGACGCCGGCCACCGCATTCCGGACCACAAGAGCCAGTGCCGCAACCTGCACGGCCACCGCTACACGCTGGAAATCACCCTGACCGGCGCGGTCATCGACATCGAGGGCAATTCCGACAATGGCATGATCATGGACTTCTCCGACATCAAGGCCCTGGCCAAGGAGCACCTGGTCGATGTCTGGGACCATGCCTTCCTGGTCTATGAAAAGGACGCGCCGGTCCGCGACTTCCTGGCCAGCCTGCCGGGCCACAAGACGGTCATCATCGGCAGCATCCCGACGGTCGAAAACCTGGCCCGCGAAGCCTTCGCCATCCTCAAGGCAGCCTACAAGGACCGCTACGGCACCGGCCTGCATCTGCAGAAGCTGGTGCTGCACGAAACGCCCAATTGCTGGGCTGAAATCACGGCCGACTGATGGACGGCGCTGTCCTCCCGCAAGCCATCACCGAGGCCGACCTGCGCCACATGCGCGCCGCGCTCGACCAGGCCAACAATGCCTGGGCGCTGGGCGAGGTGCCGGTGGGTGCGGTGGTGGTCAAGGATGGCGTGGTGATCGCCACCGGCTTCAACCAGCCCATCGGCAAGCACGATCCGACCGCCCATGCGGAGATCATGGCGCTGCGCCGGGCGGCCGAGAAGCTGGGCAACTATCGCCTGCCCGGATGTGAACTCTACGTCACGCTGGAACCCTGCGTGATGTGCTCCGGCGCCATGATGCACGCCCGCCTGGCGCGCGTGGTGTATGGCGCGGCCGATCCAAAGACCGGTGCGTGCGGCTCGGTGGTGAACCTGTTTGAACAGGACAAGCTGAACCATCACACCGAACTGCTGGGCGGCGTGATGGCCGAGGAATGTGGCCAGTTACTGAAAGAATTCTTCGCCATGCGACGCGAACAAGTGAAGCAGCAACGCCTGCTGGACGCCGCCGCGCAAGGCGATGCTCAAGCATCAGGTGAACCAACATGACGATCGCAACTGCTGGCCGTGAACTGCTGGAAGGACTGGTCCCGCCCGGAACGGGGGTGGCCATTGTGGCACCGTGTGGGCATGCCGGGCTGGACCCGGCCGGCGTGCAGCGTGGCGTAGCCTTGCTGGAATCGCTGGGCTGCCGGGTGCGCAATTTCTACGACCATGCCCGGCGCTACCAGCGCTTCGGCGCCACCGATGAGCAGCGCGCGGCGCAACTGATGGAAGCGGCGGCCGACCCGGAAATCGAGGTCATCATGGGGCTGCGTGGCTCCTACGGCATGAGCCGTATCCTGCCAGCGCTGGATATTCCTGCGCTCGCTGCCAGTGGCAAGCTGCTGGTGGGCTACAGCGATTTCACGGCCCTGCAGTGCTGCCTGCTGGCGCAATCCGGCTACGCCGGTTTCCAGGGGCCGATGCTCTCCGGTGACTTTGGCGCCGAATCGCCCAATTGGGCAGCGCTGGCGACCTTGTGGCGCACGCTGATTTCATCGCAGGTGGTGGTCCACAACTATGACGGCCCGGCAGGTGCAGATCGCGTCCCCAACGGCGACCGCCGTACCGATCCGCTGAGCCCGGTGCTGCAGTGCTCGGGCAAGCTGTGGGGCGGCAATCTGGCGATGATGGCGCATATGGTTGGCCATCCGCAGTTTCCCGCGATCGACGGCGGGATTCTGTTCCTGGAGGATGTGAATGAACATCCGTTCCGGGTGGAACGGATGATCCTGCAGCTGGAGCAGGCTGGCGTGCTGGCCAGGCAGAAGGCCATCCTGCTGGGCGACTTCTCGGCCTACCGCCTGGCCGAGATCGACAACGGCTACGATTTCACTGAAATGCTGGCCTTCCTGCGCCAGCGCATCGCCACCCCCATCGTGACCGGCCTGCCTTTCGGCCATGTGCGCGATCTGGTGACCCTGCCGCTGGGCGCACACGCGGAGCTGGATGCCCGCGGCGCAGAAGGCTTCACCTTGACTCTCTCGGATTATCCGACCCTGGCCCGTCGCTGAGACTGCACGCGGCCCGGCGGGCTGCTTGCGTGCTCAGTGAAGGAATCGTCACTTTTCCTTGATTTCCACCTTGACCACGTCCTGTTCGACCGTGATCTTGCCGGGCTCGAAGGTCTTGCCGTTCATCTGCAACTGCTCCGGCTTGAAGGTATAGAGCGCGTAGTCGCGCAGGAACTGGTCGGCGGCGGCATTGCCAAGGGTGGTCAACTGCTGGGCATATTGCGGCGGCAGGTCGGTGCTGTCGACCTTGTCCACCTTCGGGGCATCCAATCGCAGCGAGCGCGTGGCCGGATCGTACTTGAATGCGCTGCTCAGGGTCAGCACCGCGTTGACCGGGCGCTGCAGGAGCAGGGGATTGGCAATCTGGGCGTCGACCACGGTATTCATGCGGTTTTCGGACGGCAGCATGCCCAGGCGCGGGTTGCTGAAGGTCACGTCGAAGATGTCCATGTAGCGCATCTTGCGCGGGAATTGCGGGGCGATGGCCGTCTGCAGTTGCTGTCTGGAGACGGTGTATTCATTGGTCCAAATGTTGTAACCGGTATCGGCTGCGTGCGCTGGCAGCAGGGGCAGCGTGGATACGGCGAGGAGGGCGGTGGCGGAGAGGATGGCTCGCTTCATGCTTGCGGTTTCCAGAGTGACAAAATGGGTCAGAGCGCGCCCGGGCGCGTAAAAATCCCGGGAATTGTAAGCCAGCGCTGCAGATGAGCAACGCAAACATTGAAATTTGGCAAGATTTTGGCAGTGCGCCGCCACCGCAACACAAGCCGCATCAGGCGTGCAGTGGTAAAATGCCCGGTTTAGCGCGCCAAGGGTTCGTTGTTGACCGGCGTACGCAAGTTACATTTTTGAAAAGGTTTTCGCAGTGCTATCCACCGCAAACATCACCATGCAGTTCGGCGCCAAGCCGTTGTTCGAGAACATTTCCGTCAAGTTCGGCGATGGCAATCGCTACGGCCTGATCGGTGCCAATGGCTGCGGCAAATCCACCTTCATGAAGATTCTGGGCGGTGACCTGGAGCCGTCGGGCGGCAACGTCAGCCTGGACGTGAACGAGCGCCTGGGTAAATTGCGCCAGGACCAGTTCGCCTATGAAGAAATGCGCGTGCTGGATGTGGTCATGATGGGCCACGTGGAGATGTGGGCGGCCATGTCCGAACGCGATGCGATCTATGCCAATCCGGATGCCACCGACGACGACTACATGAAGGCCGCCGACCTGGAAGCCAAGTTCGCCGAATACGACGGCTACACCGCCGAAGCGCGTGCCGGCGAGCTGCTGCTGGGCGTGGGCGTGCCCATCGAACAGCACACCGGCCCGATGAGCAATGTCGCACCCGGCTGGAAGCTGCGCGTGCTGCTGGCCCAGGCCCTGTTTTCCAACCCGGACATCCTGCTGCTGGACGAACCGACCAACAACCTGGACATCGACACCATCCGCTGGCTGGAAGAAGTGCTCAACGAGCGCAATTCCACCATGATCATCATTTCCCACGATCGCCACTTCCTGAACCAGGTCTGTACCCACATGGCCGACATGGATTACGGCACGCTGAAGATCTATCCCGGCAACTATGACGACTACATGCTGGCGTCATCGCAAGCGCGAGCGCAGCAGTTGGCCGTCAACGCCAAGGCCAAGGAAAAAGTGGCCGAACTGCAGGACTTCGTGCGCCGCTTCTCGGCCAACAAGTCCAAGGCCCGCCAGGCGACTTCGCGCGCCAAGCAGATCGACAAGATCAAGGTCGAGGACATCAAGCCGTCTTCCCGCGTGAACCCGTTCGTGCGCTTCGAAGGCGAAAAGAAGCTGCACCGCCTGGCCGTGGAAACCCAAAGCATCACCAAGACCTACGACCGCGACATCTTCAAGAACTTCAGCATCATGGTCGAAGCCGGCGAGAAGATCGCCATCATCGGTGCCAACGGCGCGGGTAAAACCACTCTGCTGCGCAGCATCGGCGGCGACGTGACCGGCCTGCATCCGGATTCGGGCGAGGTGAAATGGGCGGAAAACGCCAACGTCGGCTATATGCCCCAGGATCCGACCGAGGAATTCGCCGGTGGCGAGACCCTGACCGACTGGATGGGCAAGTGGACCCAGGAAGGCGACGATGACCAGGCCGTGCGCGGCATTCTGGGCCGTCTGCTGTTCTCCGGCGATGATGTGAAGAAGTCGGTGAAGGTGCTCTCCGGGGGCGAAAAGGGCCGCATGATGTACGGCAAGCTGATGCTGGGCCGCCACAACGTGCTGCTGATGGATGAGCCGACCAACCACATGGATATGGAATCCATCGAATCGCTCAACATCGCACTGGAAAAGTATGCCGGTACGCTGATCTTCGTGTCGCACGACCGTGAATTCGTGTCCTCGCTGGCCACCCGCATCCTCGAAGTGAAGGACGGCCAGGTGATCGACTTCCAGGGCGGCTACGAAGACTACCTGGCCAGCCAGGGCATCGAATAATTCCCCCAACCGCATCAGCACAGCATTGTTGACCGCCATGCAAGCAACAGCAACCAAGGTCGTCGAATTCGAGCGACCGCAAATGGAGACCGGCGGCAGTTGTACCGCCAATGCGTGGGCCAAGGTACCGGCCACGCCCAGCCCCGAGGAACGCGCGCAATTGAAAGCGCGCATCCGCCAGCTGCTCAAGGAAAAGCAGGCGGTGCTGGTGGCGCACTACTACGTCGATGGCGACCTGCAGGACCTGGCCGAGGAAACCGGCGGCTGCGTCTCGGATTCGCTGGAGATGGCGCGTTTCGGCCGTGACCATGCCGCCCGGACCCTGGTCGTGGCCGGCGTGCGCTTCATGGGCGAGACGGCCAAGATCCTCAGCCCCGAAAAGCGTATCCTCATGCCCGACCTGGACGCGACCTGCTCGTTGGACCTGGGTTGCCCGGCCGATGAGTTCGCGGCCTTCTGCGACCAGCATCCGGACCGCACCGTGGTGGTGTATGCCAATACCAGCGCGGCCGTGAAGGCCCGTGCCGACTGGATGGTGACTTCCGGCATTGGTCTTGAGATCGTCCAGCACCTGCACGCCCAGGGCAAGAAGATCCTGTGGGCACCGGACAAGCACCTGGGCAGCTACATCCAGAAGCAGACCGGCGCCGACATGCTGCTGTGGCAGGGTTCCTGCCTGGTGCATGACGAATTCAAGGGTATCGAGCTGGAACTGATGCGTGCCGAACATCCGGACGCGCTGGTGCTGGTGCACCCGGAGTCGCCCGAAGCGGTGGTGGCGCAGGCCGATGTGATCGGGTCGACCTCGCAGCTGATCGCGGCGGTGCAATCGTCCGATGCGCCGGCTTTCATCGTCGCTACTGACAATGGCATCCTGCACAAGATGCGCGCAGCGGCTCCTGGCAAGCGTTTCATCGATGCACCCACCGCCGGCAACAGCGCCACCTGCAAGAGCTGCGCGCACTGCCCGTGGATGGCCATGAATGGCTTGCAGAACCTGCTGCACGTGCTGGAAACCGGCGCCAATGAAATCCACGTCGATCCGGCGATCGGCAAGCAGGCCGTGGTCTGCATCGACCGCATGCTGGACTTCGCCGCCCAGCGCAAGGCCAAGGTCCGCCCCTCGGCGCGCCTTGAAGACGAACAGCAACTGTTTGCAGGAATCGGCCCCGCATGACGCTCCACGCCCTCAAGACTGCCTCGACCATCGCGGCCAGCAATCTGCGCAATCCCTTCGGTCCTTTCGATGCCGCGCTGCATGCAGCTTTCGACGCCAACGTCAACCAGGCCATCGCCGAGGATGTGGGCGACTGCGACTACACGGGTCTCCTGGTACCGGAAAACGAATTCGTGAAGGCCCGCGTCATCGTGCGCGAAGCTGCCGTGCTGTGCGGTGCGCCCTGGTTCGAGGCCGTCATGACCCGGCTCGACCCGCGCCTGCAGGTCAGCTGGAGCTATGCCGAAGGCGACCTGATGGCCGCCGACAGCGAGGTCTGCACCATCGAAGGCCCGGCTCGTGCCTTGCTGACCGCCGAGCGCGGCGCACTCAATTTCCTGCAGCTGCTTTCGGGCGTGGCCAGCGCTACCCGTCGTTACGTGGAAGTAGTGCAGGGTACGCGCGCGGCCATCCTCGATACCCGCAAGACCTTGCCCGGTCTGCGCCTGGCGCAGAAATACGCGGTGCGGGTGGGCGGCGGTGCCAACCAGCGCCTGGCGCTGTATGACGGCATCCTCATCAAGGAAAACCACATCGCGGCCGCCGGCGGCATCACTGCGGCTGTGGCTGCCGCCTTGAAGCTCAACGCAGGCGTGACCATCCAGGTCGAGGTGGAAAGCATTGCCGAGCTCAATGAAGCCCTGCAGGCTGGTGCCGAATCGATTCTGCTGGACAACTTTTCTCTGGACATGATGCGCGAGGCCGTAGCCGTCAATGCGGGGCGCGCCTTGCTTGAAGCGTCCGGCGGCATCAACATGCAGACCGTGCGCGCCATTGCCGAGACCGGCGTGGATCGCATCTCGATTGGCAGCCTCACCAAGGATATCCAGGCGACCGATTTTTCCTTGCGCGTGATTGGCTGACCGGCTGAACGGCCGGCCTCACCCTTGCATCGGCCTGGCGCAGTAACTTGCACCAGGCTTCACTTTTTTGCGTTCCTGCATGCAGGAACGTATCTCGGTTTTCCCCTTCAAACGCCAGATGCCGACGACAATGCTTCGTTGGCAATGACGATAAACAACGGGGGAGCCCATGAAAACCTTTCACTGCGACAATTGCAGCGCGCAAGTCTTCTTCGAAAACACCGTATGTGGCAATTGCGGCTGGATGCTGGGTTATCAGCCACAATTGCAGGCCATTGCCAGCTTTTCGCCGCTGGAGCCGGCAGCCGCACCGGCGCCGGACGCCAACGCCGTCGTCCCTGAAGCCGGGCCGGGACGCTGGCGCAGCGTCAAGCCGCAGAATGAGGGTCTGGTGTTCAAGCAGTGCGTCAACTACTGGCGCGAAAACATCTGCAACTGGATGCTCGATGAGCGCGAGCCGCACGAACTGTGTGCCTCCTGCCGCCTCACGCGCGTCATTCCCAATCTCGACGAAGGCAACAACCGGGTGCTGTGGAGCCGCCTGGAGACGGCCAAGCGGCGCCTGCTGCATTCTCTCTGGACCTTGCAATTGCAGCCGGTACCGAAGATGGAAGATGAAGAAGCCGGCCTGGCCTTCGAATTCCTGCAAGACCTTCCGCATGGCGAGCGGGTGCTGACCGGGCATGCCGATGGCGTCATCACCATCAACATTGCCGAAGCCGATCCCGCCTACCGCGAACAGGCGCGCGAGCAGATGGCCGAGCCGTATCGCACGCTGCTGGGGCATTTCCGGCATGAGAGCGGCCATTACTATTTCGACCGGCTGGTGGCGCCAACCGACTGGATCACACGGTTCCGGGAGATGTTCGGTGACGAGCGCCAGGACTATGGCGAAGCGCTCAAGGCTCATTACGAGAATGGCCCGCGCCCGGACTGGGAAGAAAACTTCGTCAGTGCCTACGCCAGCAGCCACCCCTGGGAAGACTGGGCGGAGACCTGGGCCCATTATCTTCATATGTTCGATACGCTGGAGACGGCCTATGCCTGCGGCGTGCAGCTGCGGCCGCGCCATGAGGGCGAGCAGAAGCTGGTCATCAAGGCGCCGCCGGTGGCGGCCGGTTCCTTTGACGAACTGGCCCGCGAGTGGTTTGCGCTGACCTATGTGCTCAACAGCCTCAATCGCAGCATTGGCATGCCGGATTCCTATCCCTTCACCTTGTCTACGCCGGTGCTGCAGAAATTGCGCTTCGTGCATGAGGTGGTCAATGGCGGCGCGCCTGCTTGAGGCTCGCAGGATTGTTCACTCACATGCGCGTCGCCCATTAAAAAACCCGGAAGTTTCCTTCCGGGTTTTTTCTTCATCAGGCAAGCCGTGACGTAGAGTTCAGGCTGTTTCAGTCATCACGCCCTTCCAGCGCCCGGTTCAGGCTCAACGCCGCCAGCGAACCCACAGCGCCCGACAGCAGGTAGAAGCTTACGTAGGCCATGCCGAAGTGCGCTGACAAGCCCAGTGCGACCAGCGGTGCGAAACCGGCACCGACCAGCCAGGCCAGGTCTGACGTCAGGGCCGCGCCGGTGTAGCGATAGCGGGTCTTGAAGTTGGCCGTCACGGCGCCGGCAGCCTGGCCGTAAGACAAGCCCAAGAGCGCAAAGCCGATCAGGATGAAGGTGTTCTGGCCGGATTCGCCGCCATTCATCAAGCTCGGGACGAAGGCCGACAGGATAGCGATCAGCAATGCCATCGAACCCAGGGTATTGCGGCGCCCGAAGCGATCCGCAATCAGGCCCGATACCACGATGCCAGCTGCCATGATCACACCGCCCCAGATCTGGATCACCAGGAAAGCCGAGGCTTCACGCAGCGAATACAGTTTGATCCACGACAGCGGGAATACCGTCACCAGGTGGAACAGCGCATAGCTGGCCAGGGCGGCGAGGGCGCCGATGATGATGTTGCGGCCTTGGGTGGTGGCCAGCTCAACCACGCCGGCCGGCTCCAGTTCGCGTTCATCGAGCAGCTTGGCGTATTCCGGCGCCGACACCAGGCGCAGGCGCGAGAACAGGGCCACCACGTTGATGGCAAAGGCCACATAGAAGGGGAAGCGCCAGCCCCAGTCAAGGAAGTCCGCCGTGGTCAGCGTGGCCAGCATGTAGGCAAACAGGCTGGCGGCAATCACGAAGCCCAGCGGCGCGCCCAGCTGGCCCAGTGCGGCATACCAGCCACGCTTGTTCGGCGGGGCGTTCATCGCCAGCAGCGAAGGCAGGCCGTCCCACGCACCGCCCAGCGCCACCCCTTGACCGACACGCAAGAGCGAGAGCAAGATGATGGCCCACACACCAATGTGTTCGTAAGTTGGCAATAACGCAATGCCCGCAGTCGAAAAGCCGAGCATGAACAACGCCAGCGTCAGTTTCACCTCTCGGCCGTAGTGCTTTTGAATCGCCATGAAGATCGTGGTCCCGATGGGGCGGGCCAGGAAGGCGAAGGCAAAGATCACGAAGGCGTAGAGCGTGCCTTCCAGTTTCGGTTCGTTGGGAAAGAAGACCGCCGGGAACACCAACACTGAAGCCAGTGCATAAACGAAGAAGTCGAAGTATTCGGACGCGCGTCCGATCACCACGCCCACCGCGATCTCACCGGGTTCGATCGTGCCGTGTTCGTGGTGAGTGGAAGGATTGCTGGATTGAGGCCGGAGTTGACCGGAACCTTCACCATTGTGGATGCTGGTGCTTGCCATGGCTTTGTCTCCCACTGTTAGAGGTTTAGTCGCAGTACGTGCTACAAATCCCAACCTGGCAGGTGGCAAGTGACAGGGTGGGACAAAACGTCCAATCGCCAACACACTTTATTGGCGTTACATTACCACGCTCTGATACATACGACTGGAATTTTCCTTCATGGTTTCTCAAATCCTCCGTCGCGGATTGCTCCTGCTTCCTGCGCTTCTGTTGGCTGGGTGCAACACCGTCGTGATGAATCCTTCCGGCGACATCGCTAACCAGCAAGCACGCCTGATCGTCATCTCGACCGCGTTGATGCTGCTCATCATCGTCCCGGTGATCATCCTGACGCTGCTGTTCGCATGGCGTTATCGCAAGAGCAACACTTCCGCTCCCTACGAGCCGGACTGGGATCACTCGACCCGCCTGGAACTGGTCATCTGGGGCGCACCCCTGCTGATCATCATCGCCCTGGGCCTGTTGACCTGGATCACCACCCACACCCTGGACCCGTACCGTCCGCTCTCGCGCATCGACGCCGAGCGTCCGCTGTCGCCTCAGGTCAAGCCGCTGGTGGTGGAAGTCGTGGCGCTGGACTGGAAGTGGCTGTTCATTTATCCGGAGCAGGGCATCGCTACCGTCAATGAACTGGCCGCACCCGTGGATACCCCTATCCAGTTCAAGATCACTGCCTCCAACGTGATGAACTCGTTCTACATCCCGGCACTGGCAGGCCAGATCTACGCGATGCCGAGCATGGAAACCAAGCTGCACGCCGTGATTAACAAGGCCGGCGAATACGACGGTTTCTCCGCCAATTACAGCGGTGCCGGCTTCTCGCACATGCGCTTCAAGTTCCATGGCCTGGACCAGGCCGGCTTTGACGCCTGGGTGCAGAAGGCCAAGGCGGGCGCGGGCAAGCTGGACCGTGCCGAATACCTGAAGCTGGAACAGCCGAGTGAACGTGAACCTGCCCGCCTGATCGGCAGCGTCGAGCCCGAACTGTTCCACGCCATCGTGAATCGTTGCGTCGCACCCAACACGGTTTGCATGGACAAGATGATGGCCACCGACCTGAACGTGAAACCGGGCCAGCAAAAGGCCGAATGATTTCCTTGCCTGGTAGCCGTATCAGCGCAGCAGAACACCGCTGCGCCCCCATTTCCTTTTTCCCCGGGAAGTAAAGATGTCTGACAATTTTGACCTGATAAAGCTGATCTTCGGTCGTCTCAGTCTGGAAGCGATTCCATACCATGAGCCGATCCTGATCGGTACCTTCGCCATGGTGGCGCTGGGCGGCATAGTAGTACTCGGCCTGCTCACCAAATATCGCCTGTGGGGCATGCTGTGGCGCGACTGGTTCACCAGTATCGACCACAAGCGCATCGGCATCATGTACATCGTGCTGGCCATCGTCATGCTGCTGCGCGGCTTTGCCGATGCGCTGATGATGCGTGCGCAGCAAGCCATCGCCTTTGGCGACAATGCCGGCTTCCTGCCGCCGCACCACTATGACCAGGTGTTCACCGCCCACGGCGTGATCATGATTTTCTTCGTGGCCATGCCCCTGGTGACCGGTCTGATGAACTACGTCGTGCCCCTGCAGATCGGTGCACGTGACGTGGCCTTCCCCTTCCTGAACAACTTCAGCTTCTGGATGACCACCTTCGGCGCACTGCTGGTGATGGCCTCGCTGTTCGTGGGCGAATTCGCCCGCACCGGCTGGCTGGCTTACCCGCCGCTGTCGGGCATCCTGTACAGCCCTGACGTGGGGGTGGATTACTACATCTGGGCCTTGCAGGTGGCCGGGGTAGGGACACTGCTCTCAGGCATCAACCTGGTGGTGACCATCGTCAAGATGCGCGCCCCGGGCATGAACATGATGAAGATGCCGGTCTTCACCTGGACCTCGCTGTGTACCAACGTCCTGATCGTGGCTGCCTTCCCTGTGCTGACCGCCGTGCTGGCCATGCTGTCCCTGGATCGCGTCTTCGGCACCAACTTCTTCACCAACGACATGGGCGGCAACGCCATGATGTACGTGAACCTGATCTGGATCTGGGGCCACCCCGAGGTCTACATCCTGGTGCTGCCGGCCTTCGGCATCTTCTCTGAAATCGTCTCGACCTTCAGCGGCAAGCGCCTGTTCGGCTACACCTCCATGGTCTACGCGACCGTGGTGATCACCATCCTGTCCTACCTGGTGTGGCTGCACCACTTCTTCACCATGGGTTCGGGTGCCAGCGTGAACTCGTTCTTCGGCATCACCACGATGATCATCTCGATCCCGACCGGTGCCAAGATCTTCAACTGGCTCTTCACGATGTACCGTGGCCGCATCCGCTTCGAAGTCCCGATGCTGTGGACCATCGGTTTCATGGTCACCTTCGTCATCGGTGGCATGACCGGCGTGCTGCTGGCCGTTCCCCCGGCTGACTTCGTGCTGCACAACTCGCTGTTCCTGATCGCCCACTTCCACAACGTCATCATCGGCGGCGTGGTGTTCGGCATGTTCGCCGGCATCAACTTCTGGTTCCCGAAGGCCTTCGGCTTCAAGCTGAACGAATTCTGGGGCAAGTGCTCGTTCTGGTTCTGGCTGGTCGGCTTCTACCTGGCCTTCATGCCGCTGTATGTACTGGGCCTGATGGGCGTGACCCGCCGCATGAGCCACTTCGATGATCCGTCGCTGCAGATCTGGTTCGTCACCGCTGCCGTTGGTGCTGGCCTGATCGCCCTGGGCATCGGTTCCTTCATCATCCAGATCGCCGTCTCGATCCGCGACCGCAAGAAGCTGGCCGATGTGACCGGCGACCCGTGGAACGGCCGTACCCTGGAATGGTCGACTTCCTCGCCGCCGCCGGCCTACAACTTCGCCTTCACCCCGGTCGTGCATGACAACGACGCCTGGGCTGACATGAAGAAGAACAAGTATCAGCGTCCGCTGGGTGATTTCGTGGAAATCCACATGCCCAAGAACACCGGTGCCGGCTTCATCATCGCTGCGCTGTCGGCAGCGCTGGGCTTCACCCTGATCTGGCACATGTGGCTGCCGGCCGTGGCAATCTTCGTTGTTCTGGTTGCCGCCACCATCATCCACACCTTTAATTACAACCGCGACTACTACATCCCGGCCGACGAAGTCGTCCGTGTCGAAGCAGAGCGCACACGTCTGTTGAATAGCCATGTCTGAAGCAATCAACCACACGGCCGACGCGACGCCTAGCTCGCGCTACTTCGTCCGCCATCACCATCCGGAGAACGGCACTTTGCTGGGCTTCTGGATCTACCTGATGAGCGATTGCCTGATCTTCGCCTGCCTGTTTGCGTGCTACGCCGTCCTGGGCCGCAACTATGCAGGCGGTCCGACCGGTGCCGAGCTGTTCGACCTGCCGCTGGTGGCGCTGAACACCGCGCTGCTGCTGCTGTCGTCGATCACCTACGGTTTCGCCATGCTGGCCATGCAGGCCAAGAAGCAGCAGAACACCATCATCTGGCTGATCATCACGGGTCTGCTGGGTGCCGGCTTCATCTACTTCGAACTGTATGAGTTCCTGCACCTGATCCACGAAGGCGCGGGCCCGTCCCGCAGCGGCTTCCTGACCTCGTTCTTCGCGCTGGTCGGAACCCACGGCCTGCACGTGACGTTCGGCATCATCTGGCTGATCGTGCTGCTGTTCCAGATCAACAAGCACGGCCTGACCGAAGCCAACGGCCGCCGCCTGATGTGCCTGTCGATGTTCTGGCACTTCCTGGACGTGGTCTGGATCGGCGTCTTCACCTTTGTCTATCTGATGGGAGTCCTGCCATGAGCCGCGGCCACCAAGAACACCCGGCCCGACCGATGGGCCATCACGACGACCATGACCATGGTCACGGCCATGGTCATGGCGACCACGCCGCCCACGGCACGATGAAGGATTACGTCACCGGCTTCGTGCTGGCCGTGATCCTGACCGCGATCCCGTTCTGGATGGTCATGAACAAGACCATCGCCAGCTCGGCGACCCTGGGCATCGTGCTGCTGGCCCTGGCGGCCGTGCAGATCGTGGTGCACATCCGCTACTTCCTGCACATGAACGGCAAGTCCGAAGGCGGCTGGAACATGCTGGCGATGATCTTCACCATCGTCATCGTGGTCATTACGCTGTCCGGTTCGCTGTGGGTCATGTATCACCTGAACCACAACATGATGCCGACCATGTCGCCTGAAAACATGCCGACCGAAACCGTGCCGCAGTCGATGCAGGGCATGCAGGGCATGCAACACGGCGCAGCCCCATCGAAATGAGCCCGACGCCAACTGATGGCGTGACGCAAGGCAAAGAAAGCGGGGCGGCGCAAGCCGCCCCGGTATCCCGCACAAAGGCCAGCTTGTTGCTGCTGACGCTTTTGGCGGGATTTTTCTTTCTGGTCTTCGCTGCGCTGGGAACCTGGCAGGTCTATCGCCTGCAATGGAAGCTGGACCTGATCGCCAAGGTCGACGCCCGGGTGCACGCCGCACCGGTGGCGCCACCCGCTGCGCAGGACTGGCCGAACGTGACCGCCGAACGCGATGAGTACAAGCGCGTGGCCTTGAGCGGCCGCTACCTGTACAGCAAGACGGTGGCCGTGCAGGCCAGTACCGACCTGGGCAGCGGAGCGTGGCTGCTGACGCCCTTGCAGATGGCCGATGGCAGCGTAGTGCTGATCAATCGCGGGTTCGTGCCGGTCTCGCCGCTCAAACTGGCTGACTCCCAGCTGGCGGATGCGCCTGCAGGCCAACTGAACGAAGTGACTGGATTGCTGCGCATGAGCGAGCAGGGCGGCGGTTTCCTGCGCAGCAATGACGCCGCGCAGAACCGCTGGTATTCGCGCGATGTGAAGGCAATTGCACAAGCCCGACATTTGCCAGCGGGGCAGGTGGCACCGTATTTCGTCGATGCCGACAAGGCGTCGTCGGAAGCCAATGCCGCCAGCGCTCCTGATGCGCAGAAACCCGTCGGCGGCCTGACCGTGATCGCCTTCCACAACAGCCACCTGGTCTATGCCCTGACCTGGTATGCCCTGGCGCTCATGTCGCTGGGTGCGGGCTATTGGGTGATCCGCGACGAACGCCGCTGGCGCCAGCGCATCCAGGATGCGCAAGCCAGGGGCTGAGCGATGACTGCCTCCGACACCGTCGCCAAGCGCAAGACCCTGCGCGAGCGCTGGCAGCGCCTGCGCCAGGGCGAGCAGAACCCGGCCGGCCACCAGAACATGCTGCTGCTGATCCAGCTGCGCTGGCTGGCGGTGCTGGGGCAGGTCTCCACGATTGCCTTCGTGGTGCTGGTGTTCGACCTGCACCTGCCGCTGCCGCACATGCTGGAGGTGCTTTCCTGCCTGATCGCCTTCAACATCGCCAGCCACCTGCGCTGGCATGAACGGCGCATCGCCACCAATGCCGAACTGTTCCTGGCCTTGCTGGTGGATGTGGCGGTGCTGACCTTCCAGCTTTACCTGAGCGGCGGTATCACCAATCCCTTCGCGTTCCTGTACCTGATGCAGATCATCCTCTCGGCCGTGCTCCTGAAGCCCTGGTCGAGCTGGGCCATCGTCGCCGTGACCATGGCCTGCCTGGCGGGGCTGGCACTGTTTTCCGAGCCGCTGGCACTGCCGCCGGACCACAACGCGGGCTTGCTGAGCCTGTATGTGGAGGGTACGCTGATCTGCTTCCTGCTCAATGCCGGGCTGATGGTGTTCTTCATCACCCGCATCAGCAGCAACCTGCGCGCCGGTGATGCCTTGCTGGCCGACCTGCGCCAGCGTGCCGCTGAAGAGGACCATATCGTGCGCATGGGCCTGCTGGCTTCCGGTGCGGCGCACGAGCTGGGCACGCCGCTGGCGACCGTCTCCGTGATCTTGGGTGACTGGAAGCGCATGCCCGAAATCAGCCAGCGCGCCGACATGCTGGAAGACATCGCCGAGATGGAAGCCCAGCTGCAGCGCTGCAAATCCATCGTCAGCGGCGTGTTGCTGTCGGCCGGCGAGGCGCGCGGCGAATCGTCCATCAAGACCACGATCAACACCTTCCTCGACAGCGTCGCCGAAGACTGGCGCAAGACGCGGCCGGTGGAGATCTTCGAATACCGCAACCTGATCGGGCAGGATGTGCCGGTCGCCTTCGACTCGGCCATCAAGCAGATGCTGGGCAACGTGCTGGACAATGCCTTCGAGGTCTCGCCGCAATGGCTGGCGCTGGAGGTGAGGCGGGA
Source organism: Herbaspirillum sp. 1130 (assembly GCF_017833835.1). Lineage (NCBI taxonomy): Bacteria > Pseudomonadati > Pseudomonadota > Betaproteobacteria > Burkholderiales > Oxalobacteraceae > Herbaspirillum > Herbaspirillum sp. 1130. The sequence continues at coordinate 864,725 of NZ_JAFICQ010000001.1, read as the reverse complement.
AGGGGATCTGCTGCTCATGGAAGTGAGCGATCGCGGCCCCGGCTTCCCCGACTGGATGATCAACCAGATCGGCAAGCCCTACCAGTCCACCAAGGGCAAGCCGGGTCGTGGCCTGGGCCTGTTCTTTGTGGTCAACGTCGCGCGCAAGCTGGGCGGACGGGTCTGGGCCAGCAATCGTGCCGCGGGTGGTGCGCGCGTGACGCTTGAGCTGCCGCTGTCGGCCATCAGCCTGGCCCCGCTGACCGAAACGGAGCCTAGCAGCGAACCACCGGACTATCCGATGGGCGCTTGATGTGCCGCAAGCCGCGCCTGACGCGGCATTGACCGTGATCATTTCCTTTTTCTTCATGTGCTGGCGATGTCCGGCGCCGTCTCGCCTTACAATACCGGCTTTGGCAAAGCAGAAAAATAGGAAATGCACATGCCGGCTGATCGCCTGCTTCTGATCATCGAGGACGACGCCGCCTTCGCACGCACCTTGGGACGCTCCTTCGAGCGTCGCGGCTACACCGTCCTGCTGGCCGCCAGCCAGGAGGAAGCGGCGGCCCACCTGAAAGAACACAGTCCCGGCTATGCCGTGGTCGACCTGAAACTGGGCGGCAACGCCTCCGGCCTGGCTTGCGTGCAGATGCTGCATGCCCACGATGAAGCCATGCTCATTGTCGTGTTGACCGGCTTCGCCAGCATCACCACGGCGGTGGAAGCCATCAAGCTGGGCGCCTGCCAGTACCTCGCCAAACCCTCCAATACCGACGACATCGAAGCCGCCTTCGGCCACGTGGCCGGTGCCTCCGACGTCGAACTGCCCGCGCGCGCCACCTCCATCAAGACCCTGGAATGGGAACGCATCCACGAGGTGCTGGTGGAAACCGATTTCAACATCTCCGAAACCGCGCGCCGCCTCGGTATGCACCGCCGTACCCTGGCGCGCAAGCTGGAAAAACAGCGTGTGAAGTAATCTGCACACGGCCGCGCCAGCGGTTATCATTACGCCCGCGCCGCGCGCCGCAACGGCCGGGGCACTCTCACCAGAAGGGAATGACGTGAACCATTTCAACTTCCAGCGCGGCCTGCTGTGGGCGTGCGCCGCGACCATCGTGAATCTTTCTGCAGGCGCAGCCCAGGCCCAGGAGACCATCAAGATCGGCGAGATCAACAGCTACAAGGCGCAGCCTGCCTTCCTCGAGCCGTACCGCCGGGGCTGGGAGATGGCCCTGGATGAAGTCAATGCAGCCGGTGGCGTGCTGGGCAAGAAGCTGGAAGTGATCGCCCGCGACGACAATGGCAACCCCGGCGATTCGGTACGCGTGGCCGAAGAACTGATGGCGCGTGAACGCGTGGCGCTGCTCTTTGGCGGCTTCCTCTCCAATACCGGCCTGGCGCTCACCGATTACGCCAAGCAGCACAAGGTCTTCTTCCTGGCGGCCGAGCCGCTGACCGACAAGATCGTCTGGCAGAACGGCAACAAGTACACCTACCGCCTGCGTCCGTCCACCTACATGCTGGTGGCGTCGGTGGTGAAAGAAGCCGCCAAGCTGAAGAAGAAACGCTGGGCCATCGTCTATCCCAACTATGAATACGGCCAGTCCGCCGTCGCCAGCTTCAAGACCCTGCTCAAGCAAGCCCAGCCGGATGTGGAATTCGTCGCCGAACAAGCGCCGCCGCTGGGCAAGATCGATGCGGGCGCGGTCACGCAGGCGCTGGCCGATGCCAAGCCGGATGCCATCTTCAATGCACTCTTCGCCGCCGATCTGGGCAAGTTCGTGCGTGAAGGCAATACGCGCGGCCTGTTCGATCAGGTGGAGGTGGTGTCGCTGCTGACCGGCGAACCTGAATACCTCGATCCGCTGAAGAACGAAGCCCCGCAGAACTGGATCGTCACCGGCTATCCCTGGTACGCCATCAACACCCCCGAACACAAGAAATTCGTGGACGCCTATCGCAAGAAATTCAACGACTACCCGCGCAATGGTTCGCTGGTCGGCTACAGCGCGTTGATGTCGATTGCCGCCGGCATCAAGAAGGCCGGCAGCACCGATGCCGACAAGCTCGCTGCGGCCTTCTCGGGCCTGAAGGTGGAGACGCCGGTGGCCTCCATCGTCTATCGCCCGCAGGATCACCAGTCCACGCTGGGCGCTTTCGTCGGTCGTACCGGCATCAAGGACGGCAAGGGCATCATGACCAGCTTCAGCTATGTCGACGGCGCCAGCCTGCAGTTGCCGGATGCCGAGGTCAAGAAGCTGCGTCCGGCGGATTGACCTGCCACGCTGATCTTGCTCACGTTCCAATGCGGCCGTTGCTGATGCCATGACGCTTGCCAGCCTCACCGTCCAGCTGCTCAATGGCCTGGCCGATGCTTCCGCGATGTTTTTGGTGGCGGCAGGCCTGTCGCTGATCTTCGGCGTTACACGGATCGTCAATTTTGCGCATGGCTCGTTCTACATGCTGGGGCTGTATGTGGCCTACAGCCTGGTGGAACGGCTGGGCAGCACGGCGCTCGGTTTCTGGGGCGCACTGCTGCTGGCCGCGCTCACCGTGGCCGCGCTGGGTGCCGTGGTGGAAGTGCTGGTCTTGCGTCGCATCTATCGTGCGCCGGAACTGTTCCAGCTGCTGGCCACCTTTGCCCTCGTCCTCATCATCAAGGATGCCGCCCTCTGGATCTGGGGGCCGGAAGACCTGTTCGGCCCGCGTGCGCCCGGGCTCTCCGGCGCCGTACATCTGCTGGGGCGTCGGCTGCCTCAGTATGACTTGCTGCTCATCGTCATCGGTCCGCTGGTGTTCGGGCTGCTGTGGCTGCTGCTCAACCGCACGCGCTGGGGCACGCTCATCCGCGCCGCGACGCAGGATCGCGAGATGCTCGGTGCGCTGGGCGTCAATCAGGCCTGGCTGTTCACGGCCGTCTTCGCGCTGGGCTGCTTCCTGGCCGGATTGGGCGGCGCGCTGCAAGGGCCACGCATGCCGGCCAACCTGGCACTGGATCTCGATACCATCGGCAACGCCTTCGTGGTGGTGGTGGTCGGTGGCATGGGCTCGCTCGGCGGTGCCTTCGCCGCTGCCTTGCTGATCGCCGAGGTCAAGGCGCTGTGCATTGCGTTGGGCAATGTCTCCTTGTTCGGCATCGAGGTCTCGCTCTCGCGGCTCACGCTGGTGGTGGAATTTCTGGTGATGGCGGCCATCCTGGTGATGCGCCCGTGGGGCCTGTTCGGCAAGCCGTTGGCGCTGGTGCGCAGCGGTGCCGGCCATGACGCGCCGTTGCGCACACACGGGCGCAAGGCACGCCTGGCGGGATGGACCGCGCTGCTGGCTTTGCTGGCGCTGCCCTTGCTGGCGAGCCGCTTCCCTTATCTGCCGGTGCTGATGGTGGAAATCCTGATCGCCGTCCTCTTCGCCGCCAGCCTGCATTTCCTGATGGGGCCGGGGGGCATGGTGTCCTTCGGTCACGCCGCCTATTTCGGATTGGGGGCCTATGCCGCCGCACTGGTCACGCTCAAACTGCAGTGGCCGATGCCGCTGGCCATGCTCGCCGGCGCGCTCGCGGCCATGGCTGGCGCGATCCTGTTCGGCTGGTTCTGCGTGCGGCTGTCGGGCGTGTATCTGGCCATGCTGACGCTGGCCTTCGCCCAGATTGTCTGGGCCACCTTTTTCCAGTGGGATGACCTGACCGGAGGCAGCAACGGGCTGGTCGGCATTCGTCCCGCTGAAGCGCTGGCCTCGCCGCTGGCGTACTACTACCTGGCCCTGGGCTGTGCCGCGCTTGGCGTCATTCTCCTGCGGCGCGTGATCCATGCGCCATTCGGACTGGCCTTGCGCGCCGCCCGCGACGCGGCCGTGCGCGCCGAGTCGCTGGGCATGGATGTGCGCCGCCTGCAATGGGGCGGCTTCGCCATCGCCGGGCTGTTCTGCGGATTGGCCGGTGTATTGTTCGCCTTCTCCAAGGGCAGCATCTCGCCCGAGGTGGCCAGCGTGGGGCGCTCGGTGGATGGCCTGGTGATGGTCTTGCTGGGCGGCGTGCAGAGCCTGCTCGGTCCGCTGCTGGGCGCAGCGCTGTTCACCTGGCTGCAAGACCTGGTGGCGCGCGAGACCGATTATTGGCGTGCCTTGCTGGGCGGCGTGATTCTGCTGCTGGTGTTGCTGTTCCCCGGCGGCATGGCAGGCGCGTTCAGCCGCCTGCGTGCACCGTTGAAGCGGGAGGAGGGCCCATGAGCCTGCTGCAGATCGATGGCCTGCGCAAATCCTTCGGCGGTGTCGCCGCGCTGGATGGCGTTTCCTTTACGCTGCCGGCCGGCGAGATGCTGGCGCTGATCGGACCGAACGGTGCCGGCAAGTCCACCTGCTTCAATCTCATCAACGGCCAGTTGCGTCCGGATGCCGGGCGCGTGCTGCTCGATGGCGAGGACATTGCCGGCCTTGATGCACGCCGCATCTGGCGGCGCGGCGTGGGGCGGACTTTCCAGGTGTCGGCCGCCTTCGCATCCCTGACCGTGCTCGAAAACGTCCAGGCCGCCTTGCTCTCGCATCGTCGCCGGCTGTGGCAGCTATGGCGTCCCGCTGCGGCTTGCCTGCGCGATGAAGCGATGGCCTTGCTGGCGCAGGTCGGCATGGCTGATCAGGCCGGACGGGCCTGCGGCGTGCTGGCCTATGGCGACATCAAGCGCGTCGAGCTGGCCATGGCGCTGTCCAATGCGCCGCGTCTGCTGTTGATGGATGAACCGACCGCCGGCATGGCCCCGTATGAGCGTCAGGAGCTGATGGCCCTGACGCGCCGCCTGGTCAGCGAACGCGGCTTGTCGGTACTCTTCACCGAGCACAGCATGGATGTGGTATTCGCGTTTGCCGACCGCATCATCGTGCTCGCGCGCGGCCAGTTGATCGCGCAAGGCGCACCCGAGGAAGTGCGCCAGGACGCGCGGGTACGCGAGGTCTACTTCGGCTCGGGTGCCAGCTTCGGGAGCCCGGCATGAGTGGGCCATTGTTGATGGTCGAGGGACTGCATGCCTTCTATGGGCAGGCGCATATCCTGTTCGATCTCTCGCTGGAAGTGGGGCGCGGCGAAGTGGTCGCGCTCACCGGGCGCAACGGCGCGGGAAAATCCACTACGCTCAAGGCGCTGATGGGCTTGCTGGAAGGCACGCAGGGCCAGGTCACGCTGGAGGGCCGCGACATCACGCGCCTGGCCCCTTTCCAGCGCGCCCGCCTGGGACTCGGTTTCGTGCCCGAGGACCGGCGCATCTTCACCGAACTGAGCGTTCTGCAGAATCTGGAAACCGGTCGGCAGCCTGCGCGCGCGGGCGAGCCGGCATGGACGCCGCAGGCGCTCTTCGCGCTCTTCCCCAACCTGGGCGCCATGCCGCATCGCCCCGGCGGGCGCATGAGCGGCGGCGAACAGCAGATGCTGACCATTGCCCGCACGCTCATGGGCAATCCGCACCTGCTGTTGCTGGATGAGCCTTCCGAAGGCGTGGCCCCGGTGATTGTGGAGCAGATGGCGAACATGATCCTGCAATTGAAACGGCGCGGCATGTCCATCCTCCTCTGCGAACAGAATACGCACTTCGCCGGCCTGGTCAGCGACCGCAGCTACACACTGGATCAGGGCCGCATGTTGCCGTAGGACAGCACGCCATCCCGTCAAGCTCATCCATGGCAATCCGGCCTGCAGCAAGGGCTGCGCAAAATGCATCTCAACATGTAACAGGACACTCGCATTCTTGTTGCAATTGGGCCGGGAACCGTTGAGGTCGTCCGTGTCCAAACTCCTGAAAGCAGCTCGCTTCCCGTTACCTCACTGCAACCGAGCCCAGCCCACTGGAGAAAAATACAATGCCCAACACCGCCAAGCACCCCACGGTGCATTGGCCTGCCGACGACTTCAATGATGCAGGAATGCGCAACGACCACGCCAAGGTCGCGGTAGGCGATGACGCCAACGATATCTTCTTCGCAGCCGTCGAAATGACGCGCATGCCGATGATCGTGTCCGATCCCAACAAGCCGGACAATCCGATCATCTTCGTCAACAACGCCTTCATGAACATGACCGGCTACAGCCGGGCCGAGGTCGTGGGCAAGAACTGCCGGTTCCTGCAAGGCCCGGAGACCGATCGCGCAGTGGTCGCACAAGTGCGCCAGGCCGTGGCGGAAAAGCGCGAGCTCGCCACCGAGCTGCTGAACTACCGCAAGAATGGCTCGACGTTCTGGAATGCGCTCTTCATTTCACCGGTCTATGACCAGCATGGCGAACTGAAATACTTCTTCAGCTCGCAACTGGACATCAGCCGCCGCCGCGACGCCGAACAGGCCCTGGGCCAGGCGCGCAAGATGGAAGCGCTGGGCCAGCTCACCGGCGGCATTGCGCATGACTTCAACAACCTGCTGCAGGTCATCAGCGGCTACCTGGACATCATCAATCTTGCGCTGCGCAGCGATACGCCCGACCTCGGGCGTGTCTCGCGCAGCGCCGACAGCATCCGCAAGGCTTCCGGCAAGGCGGCCATGCTGACCCAGCAATTGCTGGCCTTCGCCCGCAAGCAGCGGCTGGAGGGGCGCACCATCAACCTGAATTCGCTCACGGAAGGTTTCACCGATCTCGTGCAACGCACGCTCGGTGGCGATATCGAGGTCCAAACCGAGCTGGCCTCGGGCCTGTGGAATTGCCGTCTCGATCCGACCCAGATGGAAGTGGCATTGCTGAACGTGCTCATCAATGCGCGCGATGCGATTTCCGGCAAGGGAACGGTAAAAATCCATACAAGCAATGAAGACCTGAGCTCGGAAGATCGTGCCATCCAGCTGGGCGTAAAACCCGGTCTCTATGTCTGCATCGCGGTCACGGACAACGGCCCCGGCATTCCTGCGGACATCCTCCCGCGCGTGATGGACCCGTTTTTCACTACCAAGGACGAAGGCAAGGGCACCGGCCTCGGTCTGTCGATGGTGTATGGCTTCGTCAAGCAGTCCGGCGGATCCGTGCGCATCGTCTCCAGCGCAGAGCGCGGCACGACCGTCTCGATCTACTTCCCGGCCACGCAGGACCAGGTCGGGGGGGCCTTCGAGTATGACAACCGCACGCATACCCAAGGCGGTCACGAGCACATTCTGGTGGTTGACGATAGAATCGAGGTCGCCGAGCTGGCCCAGGCGATGCTGGAAAGCCTGGGCTATCGCGTCAGCATGGTGAATTCACCGACGGAAGCCTTGCAGGTGCTGCGTTCCGAACCGAAGGTGGATCTGCTTTTCACCGACCTCATCATGCCGGGCAGCATGAATGGCGTGGTACTGGCGCGAGAGGCCCGGCGCATGATACCTTCCATCAAAATTTTATTAACTACCGGTTATGCCAGTGAATCGATAGAGCGGCATGGTGCCGATGGCGAATTTCCCGTCCTCGACAAACCTTACCGCCACGATGAGCTGGCCCGCAAGATCCGCATTGTCCTCGACGGCGCCACTGGCGTGAGCTGAAAAGAATAACAACAAGTCGTCCGTACACGTGCCCTCACACGAAGGGGAGTTGTCCCATGCAATTGGATCACCTGTTGGCCAGGGCGCAGTCCCTTGCCTATCGCATTTCGGCCGAATTCAACGGCCAGCCTTTGCCCGATGACCGGCGCGCCTGCGCCGCCATCGGTTGTCTCACTGTGGCCCAGCAACATCACTGCGGCATCATCCTGCTGCTGCGTGATGACATGCCGGTCCACGCCTCGGCCTTTGCCCTCATCGGGCACCAGATCGAGGCCGCCTTCAATGCCCTGTGGCTGTGGTACTGCGCCAGCGAAGAGGAGCTCACGCGGTTCCTGGTCGACGGCAGCGGCAAGAGCATGCGCCAGCTGGTCACGCAGGTTGACAGCGTGCTGGCCGGCCGCGACGGCCAGGAGGCTGCCATCCTTGGTGGCCACTGGGTGCGGCTGAGCGATTTCGTCTTCTCCGGCGAGCGCCGCATCCGTCACTGGCTCGATGCCAACGAGGTCGATGCCATGTATTCCGAAGAGGCCGTCACCGACCTGGTGGAATTGTCCAACTCCATGGCAGAACTGGGACTGGCCAGCTATCGCACGATTCACGACAAGCACATCACGGCCGTGCGCAGTGGCACGTCCAACGTCGTCAAGATGGATCTGGCCAAGTAAGAAGACCAGCCACTTGCGCCGCCGTCATTTCAGGTGACCAGGGCAGACGTCCCAGCAGCGGCGCTTGCAGCCGCCGCACCAGCGTGTTCACCATGGCGCCGGCCTGCGTCTCTCGGGCGTCGACATGATTGGCCACCCAGCCCGCCAGGCGCAGCCCGCGCGCGCGGATGGCCAGCGCACTCAGCAAGGCATGATTGATGCAGCCAAGGCGGATGCCGACCACGAGTATTACCGGCAAGCCCAGCCGGGCCACCAGATCGTCGCTGTTGTGGTCCGCATCGAGCGGTACCATGAAGCCACCCGCACCCTCCACAATCAGTACGTCACACGCCGACTGCAATTGCGCATGGCATAGCGCCAGATGATCGAGTGCAATCTGCACGCCTTCCTCCGCCGCCGCAATGTGCGGTGCCGTGGCCTGCCGCAGCAGGTAGGGATTCACCAGGTGCAGCGGCAAATCCACATTGGCCGCGGCCTGCAAGGCCTGCACATCCTCGTTGCACCAGACGCCGTCCTGCAGGAAAGCTCCGGATGCCACCGGCTTCATGCCGCCGGCACGCATGCCTCGCGCGGCGTGCAGGTGGATGAGCGCGGACGCCACCAGCGTCTTGCCCACGCCGGTATCGGTACCGGTGACGAAATAGCTGCGGCCGCTCATGGGCGAGCCTCCGCGCGCATCGCCGCATCGAAGGCCGCATGCAGACGCTCGCCCATCCATTGCGCCTGGGCCGCATCGAGGATGTAGGGCGGCATCACGTAAAGCGTCTTGCCGATCGGGCGCACCAGCAGTTCGCGTTGCGCGGCCTCGTCGGCGAGCCGGCGCGCAAACCCTGCCGCTACGGACGCATCATTGATGCGCGCATCACAAGCCCAGATCATGCCGCGCTGGCGCACGTGCCGCACCCGCGCATCCTGCGCCAGCGGCTGCAGGGCCTGGGCCAGCACCGGGGCGAACCGTGCATTGCGGTCCAGCACCTGTTCCTGCGCGAAGATGTCCAGCGTCGCCAGCGCAGCACGGCACGCCAGTGCATTGCCGGTATAGGAGTGCGAATGCAGGAAGCCGCGCCGCACATCGTCATCGTAAAAAGCGGCATAGATGGCCTCGCTGGCCATCACCAGCGACAGCGGCAGGTAGCCACCGCTGATACCCTTGGACAGGCACAGCAGATCCGGCCACACGCCCGCCTGCTCACAGGCGAAGAAGCGGCCGGTACGCCCGCAGCCGACCGCGATCTCGTCCGCGATGAGGTGCGCGCCGTAGGCATCGCACAGCCCGCGCAGTCCGCGCACATACTGTGGATCATGCATGGCCATGCCCGCAGCGCATTGCACCAGCGGTTCGACGATGAGGGCGGCAATGCGTCCCCTGCGTTCCTGCAGCAGCCTTTCCACATCGGCCAGCGCGCGGCGGCTGACATCGGCGGCCGTCTCGCCCGGTGCAGCCTGTCGCGCATCGGGCGAGGCAGCGATATGTGCCGGACGCAGCAGGGATTCATAGGCACTGCGAAAGAGCGGCGTGTCGGTCACGCCGAGCGCCCCCACGGTCTCGCCGTGATAGCCGCCGGCGATGCAGATGAATTCATTCTTGTCTGCATGCCCGGCATTGCGCCATGCATGCACGCTCATTTTCAGCGCGATCTCCACCGCCGAGGCACCGTCCGAGGCATAGAAGCAATGGCCCAGCGCATGCTCCGTCAGCGCCGCCAGCCGCTCGGAGAGCTGCACCACCGGCTCATGCGTGAAGCCTGCGAGCATGGCGTGCTCCAGCTGGCCCAACTGGTCGATCAGGGCCGCATTGATGCGCGCATTGGTGTGGCCGAACAGATTGACCCACCAGGAACTGATGGCATCCAGATAGCGCCGTCCCTCGGTATCGACCAGCCATGCACCGTGCGCACGGGCCAGCGCGATGGGAGGCGTGCGCTCGTGCTGGCGCATCTGGGTGCAGGGATGCCACACGCTGCGCAGGCTGCGGGCGGCCAGCGGGCTTGCCATGGTCATGCGGATTCTCCTTGGGCCAGTGATCTCAGTGCCGCCACCAGGCGCGCCACATCGGCCGGGGTATGCAGGGCTGACAGGCTGATGCGCAGCCGGGCTGTCCCCTTGGGGACCGTGGGCGGGCAGATCGCCGGCACCCAGATGCCCCTGACGCGCAGAGCCGCCGAGAGGGCGCGGGCGGCCGCATTGTCGCCCACGATCAGCGGCTGGATGGCGGTCGGGGAGGGCAGCAGTGTCCACGGCAGCCCCGCCAGTCCGCTGCGCAATTGCTTGGCCAGTACCTGTAGATGCGCGCGCCGCCACTCTTCGCGGGCGATCAGGCGCAGGCTGGCCGAGGTGGCGGCGGCCAGCGCGGGGGGATGCGCCGTGCTGAACATGTAGGTACGGGCGCGCTGCAGGATCCATGCAAGCACGCCGGCGTCACCGGCCACGAAAGCGCCGGCCACCCCGGCCGCCTTGCCCAGTGTGCCCATCAGCAGCACGTGCGGCGCCTGCACGCCCGCCAGGGCCAGGCTGCCTCGTCCTTGCGGGCCAAGTACGCCCAGGCCATGGGCGTCATCCACCAGCAGCCAGGCCCCATGCCGGGCGCACACTGCCGCCAGTTCGGCCAGCGGGGCCAGGTCGCCATCCATGCTGAAGACAGCATCGGTGAGCACCAGCTTGCGAGAGCTGCTGCAGCGGGAGAGCACCTGCTCCAGACGGCTCACATCGTTGTGCGGAAATACCTTCAGGCTGGCCCCGGACAAGCGTGCGCCATCGATCAGCGAGGCATGGGCCAGGCGGTCGACGACGACGGTGTCTCCTTTGCCGGCCAGCGCTGCGGCGACCCCCAGGTTGGCCATGTAGCCATTGCCGAACACCAGCGCCGAAGGCATGCGGACAAAGGCCGCCAGTTCGGCTTCCAGCGTTTCATGAGCGCGGCTGTGGCCGCTGATCAGAGGCGAGGCCGCTGCACCCACGCCATAGCGCTGCAAGGCCTCGGCGGCAGCGGCGATGAGCTGCGGATGGTTGGCCAGGCCCAGGTAATCATTGCTGCAGAAGGACAATTCGTCGTGTCCATCGACCTGCAGCAGCGGTCCCTGCGGACCGTCGACCACACGCCGCGTGCGCAGCAGGCTCTGGCTGGCGAGGGCATCCAGCTCACGGGTGAAATCTTGCATGGAGGGGCTTTCAGAAAAATACGGACAAGCGATCCAGCGCCCGATAGGCGGCATTGCCTTGCCACACCGGCGTTTCGTCAGCGAGGGACAGCGTGGGCAGGCGCTGCATCAGCACGCTGAAAGCGATTTCGGCTTCCAGCTGCGTCAGCGCCGCCCCCAGGCAGACATGCGGCCCCTGGCCGAAGGACAGGTGCATGCCTTCGTCACGCCGGATGTCGAAGCGCTGCGGATCACGGAAGCGGCGCGCATCGTGATTGGCCTCCCCGATATGCAAGATGGCCAGCTGGCCGCGCTGCAGGCGTTGACCGGCCAGCGTCACGTCCTGCAACAGGCGGCGGCCGGTGTACTGCACCGGGCTGTCATGGCGCAGCATCTCCCGCACGGCCATCCGCAGGGCGGACGGGTCCGCTTGGCGCGCCTTGAGTGCGGCCCATTGCGCGGGATGTTGCAGCAAGGCGAGCACGCCATTGCCGAGCAGATTGCGGGTGGTCTCGTAGCCGGCGAAGAGCAGGGTACTGCACTGGGCCAGCAGTTCGTTGCGATTCAGTTGTCCGCTTGCATGGTCTTGCAGCAGGCCGCGCAGAAGACAAGCCTCGGGCAGCTCGTCCGCTCGCGCCAGCGCCTGGCTGAAGAAATCACACAGATTGCGCATGGCCTGTTGCGCCGCGAGGGTCTGCGTGGCGTCCGGCGTCGGACTGCCGATGAAGGCCGCCAGATCGGCTGCCCAGTCGATGAATTCCGCCGGTACGCGGTCGGGCAATCCCAGCAGTTGCGCAATCACCAGCGCGGGCAGGGGACGAGCAAAGCGCGCGATGAAATCGAAGCCGCGTGCTGCCTGCGGATCGGCCACGATGGCATCGGCCAGCCGCTGCGCCAGTGCGGTGATGTCGCCACGCCGGGCTTGCAGGTCAGCCGGTTTGAATCCCGGATTGAGTACGCCGCGCAGGCGGCGATGGGCGCGGCCGTCCAGGAACAGCAAGGATCGCGAGAACAGGCGCTTGAACTCACGCTGCGCTTCGTCCTGCTGTCCGTTACCGCTTTCACCTAGCCCGCTGTTGATCCAGCGCGCTGCACGCCTTACGGAGAAGCGCGGATCGCGCAAGGCCGCGGCCACTTCCTCGTAGCCGGTGATGACCCAGGCTCCGCCGCAGTGGGCAGTGCTCCAGTGCAGCGGCATCAGGCGGCCGCAGCTGCCGCTTGCAGGCCCAGGCGCTGCAGCAGGTCGAGGTCGGCCGAGACCGGCGCATTGGCCGTGGTCAGCAGCTTGGCCCCGAGGAAGATGGAGTTCGCGCCTGCCGCAAAGCACAGGGCCTGGGTCGCCTCGCTCATGCTCTCGCGCCCGGCCGACAGGCGGATCACCGCGTGCGGCAGGGCGATGCGGGCCACCGCCACGGTGCGCACGAATTCGAATTCGTCCAGCGGTGCCACATCCTGCAGCGGCGTGCCCGCGATCGGCACCAGGTGATTGATCGGCACTGATTGCGGCGGCACCGGCAGGCTGGCCAGCTGGGCAATCAGGCCGGCACGCTGGGCGCGCGTCTCGCCCATGCCGATGATGCCGCCGCAGCACACGTTGAGGCCGGCTTCCTGCACGCGTTGCAGGGTGTCCAGCCGGTCCTGGTAGCTGCGGGTGGAGATGACCTGGCCATAGAAATCGGGCGCGGTATCGAGGTTGTGGTTGTAGTAGTCCAGTCCGGCCTGCTTGAGCGCCTCGGCCTGGGCTTGCTCCAGCATGCCGAGGGTCATGCAGGTTTCCATCCCGAGTGCGCGCACCTGGCTGACCATCTCGGTGAGCGCGGCCATGTCACGTTGCTTGGGATTGCGCCACGCCGCACCCATGCAAAAGCGCGTCGCGCCCTGGTCGCGCGCGGCCTGTGCGGCCTGCACTACCTCGTCCACGCCCATCAGCTTGCCGGCCGGCACGCCCGCTTCCTTGTGATGCGCCGACTGCGAGCAATAGCCGCAGTCTTCCGCGCAGCCCCCGGTCTTGATCGACAGCAGGCTGGACAGCTGGACTTCGTTGGCGCGGTGGTGCTGGCGATGCACGGTCTGTGCGCGGTACAGCAGATCGAGGAAGGGCAGTTCAAACAGCTGCTCGGCCGCGCTGCTGTCGATGGCGGCCAAAGGGCGGTGGAAATGCAGGGGAGCGCTGGCTTGGGCAGCGGCGGGGGAAGGGCACTGGCTCATCGATAAAATCCGGTCCGTGAGTGAAAAGGCTTAGAATTCAGCTTCGGCGGATTCTAACTTCGCTCAAATTCGTTCAACAATTTCTTTTTTCATAGATTATCTATAAAAACATGGCGCATCATTCCGAGCATCCAAGCACCGTCGAACGCATCGCGGAGGTCCTGCGCACGCGCATCATCCGCGGCGAAATCGCAGGCGGGGCGGCGCTTCGGCAGGATCACGTGGCGCAGGAATTCCAGTCCAGCCACGTGCCGGTACGGGAAGCGTTTCGCCAGTTGGAAGCCGAGGGATTGGTGCTCACATTGCCCCGTCGCGGGGTGCGGGTCACGCAGGTGGACCGGGCGGCGGTCAAGGAAAATGCCGAGATGCGCGGCTCGCTGGAAATCCTGGCCCTGCGCCACAGCATCCGCAAGTTCGGCCCCGAGCACATCGCCCGCCTGGAAGCCGCCCAGGAGGCCTGTGCCCAGGCCGCATCGCTGATCGAATGGGATGCCGCCAACAACCTGTTCCACGACATCCTCTCCAGCGAATGTGGCATGCCGCGCCTGCTGGCGGTGTTGAAGCAACTGCAGCTGACCAATTCACGCTACCTGTTCTCGACCGGCTTCAAGCGCGGCTGGCAGCCGCGTTCGGATCACGATCACCGCCTCATCATCGAAGCCCTGCGCGACAAGAAGACCGACCGTGCCGTGCAGCTGCTGAGCATGCACATCGGAACCATGGAACGGGTCGGCTTCGTGGCGGCTTAGGCCTTGCCCTGCTGGGCGAACTGCGACGGCGGCACGCCGACATGCCGGCTGAAGGCCACGCTGAAGGTGGAAGCCGAGCTGTAGCCTACCTGCTGAGCCACCGTCGCCATGGAGGCCGCCTCGCCCAGCAGCAGGCGCTTGGCCAGCGCCATGCGCCAGGCCAGCAGGTATTCCATCGGAGCCAGTCCGACTTCACGGCGGAAGCGTTCAAAGAAGGAGGAGCGCGACAGCGCAGCAGCCCGCGCCAGCCGCAGCACGTTCCAGTTGTCGGCGGGCCGCGCATGTATGGATCGCAGCGCCGCAGCGAGCCGTACATCGCCCAGACCCCGCAGCAGGCCGGGTGTGGCGGCCGCTCCGGTGTCGGTGCCGGAACGCAGGGCTTCGATCAGCAGCACCTCCAGCAGACGCGCCAGCACGACGTCGCGCGCCGGACGCTCGGCGCGGTATTCGTCGCCCACCAGTTGCACCAGCGTATGCAGACGCGCATGGGCGCGCACCACAACCAGGCTGGGCAGCAGCGAGAGCAGCAGCGGCGTATCGGGCGAGGCGAAGACGCAATGGCCGACCACCAGTTGCACCTGCGGCGGCAAGCCCAGCGTCCCCAGGTGATAGCGGCCATCGGACAGACGCGGCGGCGGATTGTCTTCATCGAGCAGGGCGTCATCGCAATCGTCCATGCTGGCCAGGGTAAAACCCTGCAAGGCCGGGGCCAGGAAAAAATCGCCGGCGTGCAGCACGATGCAGGTCTCCTCGGTCATTGCGCCGGCATCTGCGCGCAGGATGCGGCAACTGCCCTCCAGCACCGCGCAATAGAAGGCCAGCTCCGGCCGTGAACGCTGCACCCGCCAGCCACCGGCACCCTGGACGTACTTGGTGTAGCGGGCGGCCGGCTGCAGCAGACTGACCACTTCCGCCAGGGGATCGGTGAGTGATGGTTCGGACATGGCTGGACGATTGCCAATGAATGATGGACTCTGGATTGTAGCAAGTCCGGCTGCGGGCGCCTATTCTTCGCCTTGTTCTCTTACACCTCACAAGGAATCCAGCATGAAAACCGTCCTCATCACCGGCTGTTCGTCCGGCTTCGGCCTCGAAATCGCCTCGTACTTCCTGCAACGCGACTGGCAGGTCATCGCCACCATGCGTACACCGCGCAGCGACTTGCTGCCCGACTCGCCCCGGCTGCGCATCCTGCCGCTGGATGTGACCAGCGCTACCAGCATCGCCGCTGCCATCGCAGAGGCCGGCCCGATTGACGTGCTGGTCAACAATGCCGGTATCGGCGCGCTTGCCGCCGTCGAAGCCCAGCCCATGGAGCAGGTGCGCGAGATCTTCGACACCAACACCCTCGGCAGCATCGCCATGACACAGGCGGTCATCCCGCAGATGCGCCAGCGCGGCGCGGGCGTGATCGTCAATGTCACCTCCTCGGTGACCTTGCGCTCCTTACCGCTGCTGGCGGTCTACACGGCCAGCAAGGCTGCCGTGAATGCCTTCACCGAATCCGTCGCCCTCGAACTGGCCAGCGTCGGCGTGCAGGCGCGTCTGGTCCTGCCGGGGCGCGCACCGCAGACCCGCTTCGCCGAGAATGCCCGGCAGCGCATGGAAGGGGCGATCCCGGATGCTTACGGCGCGCTCGCAGCGCAAGTGTTCAACAATTTCCAGGATCACAGCCAGATCACCCACGCCAGCGATGTAGCCGAAGCGGTCTGGCGTGCGGCGACCGAGGCGGCCGCGCCGATGCGCATCGCCGCAGGAGAAGATGCGGTGGAATGGATGCGCACGGCCTCCGCATAAACGCCAGCAGCCCGGAAAACCTTGGCACAAGGGGCAGTTGGGATGTATGGATTTTTGTTGTTGGTGCATCCATACTAGATGTCTGCCTGTACACCTGCCGGCAGGCAGCCCTTCACCAGGATTTTCCATGGCCCGACCGAACCCTTCACACACCGCAGATCCCTCCCTGGACTGGATCAGCCGCTTCACGGCTCATGGCGGTCCACGTTATCTGCAGATCGTGGGCTTTCTGGAGCAGGCCATCGCCGACGAACGCCTCAAGCCCGGCGATCGCCTGCCGCCGCAGCGGATGCTGGCTGATCGCCTCGATGTCGATCTCACCACCGTCACCCGCGCCTATGGCGAGGCGCGCCGCCGCCAGTTGCTGGAAGGACGCGGCGCCGCCGGGAGTTTCGTGGCCGCGCCCAAGGTGGACCTGAGCCAGGTGATCGACCTGTCGATGAACATCCCGCCGCCGCCGGCCGGTATCGATCTGGATGACCTGCTGCGCCAGGGCGTGTCGCAGGTGCTGATGCACAGCGATGTCGATCTGCTGATGACGTATCACCTGGGCGGTGGCAGCAGTGCCGACCGCGCCGCCGGTGCGATGTGGCTGCAGGACATGCTGGGCCCGGTGGAAGATGACCGGGTGCTGGCCTGTCCGGGGGCGCAGTCGGCCCTGGCCGCCTTGCTGCTGTCGCAGACCCGGCCGGGTGAAACCGTGCTGGCCGAACCGCTGGCCTATCCTGGGCTGCTGGCGGCGGCAGCCCAGCTCGGGCGCCGCGTGGTCGCGGTCGGCGTGGATCACGAAGGCATGCGCCCGGATCTGCTCACGACCATGGTGCGCAAGCATGGCGCGCGGCTGGTCTATCTCAATCCCACGCTGCAGAATCCGACCACCCGCACCATGCCGGCCACGCGCCGCGCCGAGATCGCTTCCGTCGCCACCCGGCTCGATCTGCGCATCATCGAAGATGATCCCTACTGGCGCTTTGCGGCCCATGCGCCCAGGCCGCTGGCGCACTATGCACCGCGGCATGTGTTTTACGTGTCCACGCTGGCCAAGTGCCTGCTCCCCGGATTGCGGACCGCCTATGTGCTCACCCCTGAGGGGCAGGCACAGGACGACGTGCTGGCTGCACTGCGGTCTTTCGTATTGATGTCCACGCCGCTGACCACGGCGCTGTCGACGCAGTGGATCCACGATGGCACCGCCGCCATGCTGGCCGAAGGCATCCGCCAGGAAGCCTGGGCGCGCCAGGCGCTGGCCTTGCGTACGCTGGGTGAGGAAGGGCCGGCCGATAGCGGCGGCATCCATCTCTGGAAGGCCTTGCCGGAACACTGGAAGGGGCAGGACTTCGTCCGCAAGGCCAGGGAGGCTGGGCTCAACGTGGTTGCGCAGGACAGTTTCCAGGCCGGTGACGGCGAACCCGCGCGCAGCGGTGCGCCGCACATTCGTCTCTCGCTGGGGCGTTCGCGCAGCCGCTTTGAACTGGTCCACGCCTTGCGGCGGCTGATGGAACTGGCCCATCGCCGCAGCCTGCGCGAAACAGTAGTGTAGGTGGTGTGAGAACCTAGGCCGCGATGGCAAGACTGGTCTGGCGGCGCGCGGCTGCCAGAATCTCGCCGACGGCTTCGTCCTCCGAATGGGCGGACAGGGGCAGGGAGCCCCGGGTGATTTCTGCACGATCCTTCAGGATCGCGTAGGAGCCTTTCCAGCGGCCTTCGCTATCATCGGCCTGATAGACCAGCAGGTAACCGTCGAATTCGATTTTCTTCATAGGAGCTTCTCGCCAGGGCAAGGGGAGCATGCGCACCATGCTCGATGTTGCGCAGTATGCCGCTGGCGATTTCTCCTGCCTGTCATCCGCCTTCGCAAAGGCGTGTAGGACAAGAACGCAATCTCATCCGTGACGCCGCTTTAGCGCGATTGCACCGGCGCCAGCAAGCCGTTGACCGCATCGCTCACGATCAGTCCGGGCAGCGATGCGCGGTCATTGCTGACGATCACCGTATCCTTTTCCACGTCGCCGGGGAGGGCCAGCTGTGCGATGTAGCGGCAGTCAGCGCTGCAGGTGTAGCGCAGCACGGTCTGGCCGCGCACGGCTTCCAGGATGTACTGGCCGTTTTCGATGCCGTAATAGCGCACGGCCACCAGCGGTTGGGTCTCGCCGGCCTCGGGGTCGCGATAGAAATACTGGCCGCGTTCGGCCCGCGCGTAATGCGGCCAGGGCGTGCTGCCTGCCGGCGCCAGGTGGTCGATCTGGCGCGCGTCCAGGCCCAGCCGCAAGCCCGGGGCGGCCGGTGCCGCAAGCGGGACCTGGGCAGGGGGCACTGCGACCAGGGCGGGCGCAGGTGAAGTCGCATTTCCTTTGGCGGTGAGCAGGGCCGCTGCGATGGCCGGCGCGGCTTGTGCCTCCAGTTCGCTCTGGCGACGCTGATACCAGGCCAGCAGGCAGGCGCGGTCGCGGCAGTTGTCTTCGCGCCAGCGCCATTGCGCATCGCTGGCGGTGCGGAAAGCACGTTGATCGGCTGCGGCCTGGCGCGCGCGGCGGTAGGCGTGGCCCAGTTGATCGTCCAGCGCGGACAGCTCGGCATCCCGGCAGATGGTCTTTTCATTGGCCGAACCGGCCTTGCTGCAGTCGAAGCTGGCGGCACGCGCCGGCGGGAGTTCCAGCGCACCCAACAGGCTGGCGCTGCTGAGCAGGAGGATGAGGGGCAGGGCTTTCATGGCGAGACTCTCCGTATTGCGGGGACGTGATGGGCGCCAGCATCGCACTGCCATTGGCTGCCCAAAACGCGGAGAAGAAACGGAATTTTTTTAAAATCTTTGCAGCTGAAAAAGCATGTTGGCCGTTCTTCACAATTGCCCGTGCGCAGTCGCGCAAGCTCGCCCACATCCAAGTAGAACTCATTTCATCAATAGGCGTGAGATGCGTTCTGCCCAGAAAGGGCGCTGGCAAGGCGCGCGACGCGTCGTGTGGCGGTGCCACACGCAAGGAGCGCAACGCGGCCAGCGCCCTTTCTGGGCAGAACCCGGAGGGAGCGGCCCGTTTGGGCGAATTGCTGCGTTACGAATTTGGGTCAAGACGCCCAGTCTTGACCCAAATTCGCGCCTTGCACTTCATCCCAAACGGGACTCGCTCGCACTCTCGCCTATTGATGAAATGAGTTCTACAATCCCGTCTCCATCCGCACCAGCCCGCTATTGACGGTGACCGACTCAGCCGCTCCTCTTTCCTCCACCGCCTTGCGCCCCGGCGAACGCGCAGGCTTCCTGTTGTCCCGGCACTGGCGCGATACCCCGGCCGGGGTGGAGATCGAGCTGTGGGTGGCCACTGATGACGGTCCGCAATGCCTGCGCTTGCCGCCGCAGACAGCGGTGGCCTTCGTGCCGCAAGCCGAGGCCGAACGCGTGCAGGCCTTGATCGCCCGCGAACCCGGTATGGAACTGCGTGCGCTGGAACATCTCAAAGATGTCAGCCAGCGCCCGGTGCTGGGCTTGTATGCGCGCCAGTACCGCAAGCTGCTGAAGATGGAGAAGACCCTGATCGCCGCTGGCATCAGTGTCTATGAAGCCGATATCCGTCCGCCCGAACGTTATCTGATGGAGCGTTTCATCAATGCCCCGCTGGCCTTTCAGGGCGTGGACGATGGGCACGGGGTGCTGGCAGAAGCGCGCATTCGTGCCTTGCCGGGCTATCGTCCGCCGCTCAGGCTGGCGTCGCTGGATATCGAAACCAGCTGGGAGGGCGAGCTCTACAGCATCGCCATCGAAGGCTGCGGCCAGCGCAGCGTCTATGCGCTGGGGCCGCCCAGTGGCGCGGTGGCGTCGGTGGATTTCGCACTGAAGTTCTGCCAGAGCCGCAAGGAACTGATCGACAGCCTCAATGACTGGGTGGCACGCCACGATCCGGATGCGCTCATCGGCTGGAACCTGGTGCAGTTCGACCTCAACGTACTGCAGAAGCAGGCGGAGAAATACCACACCACGCTGCGCCTGGGCCGTGCGGGACGGGCACTGGAATGGCGCGAACATGGCATGCGCGCCAATCACCTGCTGGTCAACGCAGCGGGCCGGCTGGTGATCGACGGCATTGAAAGCCTGCGCGGGGCGTTCTGGAATTTCCCGTCCTTCAGTCTGGAGAACGTGGCGCAATCGCTGCTGGGCGAAGGCAAGGCCATTGCCACGCCGTATCAGCGCATGGATGAGATCGATCGCATGTTCAACGAGGACAAGGCAGCCCTGGCCACCTACAACATCAAGGACTGTGAACTGGTCACGCGCATCTTCGCCAAGACCGACATTCTCTCCTTCCTGCTGGAACGCGCCAGCGTGACCGGCCTGCAGGCCGACCGCAGCGGCGGTTCGGTGGCGGCGTTCACGCATCTGTATCTGCCGCACATGCATCGCAAGGGCTACGTCGCCCCCAATCTCGGGGATGCCGAGGCACTGGCCAGTCCGGGTGGTTTCGTGATGGATTCGCGCGCGGGGCTGTATGACTCGGTGATCGTGCTGGACTACAAGAGCCTGTATCCCAGCATCATCCGCAGCTTCCTGATCGATCCGGTCGGGCTGGTCGATGGCACCCTGAATGAGCCGGAGAGCGAGACCGTGCCCGGCTACAACGGCGCCCGCTTCTCACGCCGCAGCCACAGCCTGCCGGCCATCATCGAGCAGATCTGGCAGGGTCGCGAGGCCGCCAAGGCCCAGGGCAACAAGCCGTTGCAGCAGGCGCTGAAGATCATCATGAATTCCTTTTACGGCGTGCTGGGGTCGACCGGCTGCCGCTTCTTCGATTCGCGCCTGGCCTCGTCCATCACCCGGCGCGGGCACGAGATCATGCATCGCACGCGCGAGCTGATCGAGGAGGCGGGTTACGAAGTCATCTATGGCGATACCGATTCCACTTTCGTGTGGTTGCGTCGGCCGCATGGCGATGACGAGGCGCGCCAGATCGGTCTGCAGCTGACCGCGCGCATCAATGACTGGTGGCGTCGCCATCTGGCCGGGCAGTATCAGCTGGAAAGCGCGCTGGAACTGCAGTTCGAGGTGCATTACCAGCGTTTCCTGATGCCGCATGTGCGCGGGGCCGAGACCGGCAGCAAGAAGCGCTACGCCGGTTACGTGCGGACCAGCGAAGGCGAGGACAAGGTCACCTACAGGGGACTGGAGACGGTGCGCACCGACTGGTCGCCGCTGGCGCAGCGCTTCCAGCAGGCACTGTATCTGCGCATCTTCCGGGGCGAGCCTTACCGCGACTTCGTCACCGGCTACGTGGCCGACCTGCTGGCCGGGCGGCTGGATGATCTGCTGGTATATCGCAAGCGCCTGCGCCGCCAGCTCGACCATTACGAAAAGAACGTCCCGCCCCACGTGCGCGCTGCGCGCATGGCCGACCAGGTCAACGAGGAAGGCGGGCGTCCGCTGCAATACCAGCAAGGCGGCTGGATCAACTACGTCATGACCACGGCCGGACCGGAACCCCTGGAAAAACGCCGCGCCGCCATCGACTACGGCCATTACCTGGAACGCCAGCTGGCCCCGGTGGCCGATGCCATCCTGGTCTTCGTGGGCGACAGTTTTGCGGCGGTGACCTCGCCGCAGCAGGAGTTGTTCTGAACGGATGGGGAGCATCACCAAAGACAAAGGGCCGGATTCCACGAATCCAGCCCTTGGCTGACCTGCAGGCGAACAGCGATTGTCTACGTTCGACCCATCACAGTATTCACGCTTCAGCGGTAATACGAATCACGCTCGCGTCCGTCCATCCGCTCCGAATGCACACGCACGCGCACCGGCACCGGCTGGCGCTGCGCCTTGCCGTAGACCTTCTGCCAGAGCACCAGCCCGAACGCCAGGCTGCCCGCCAGCAGATAGACGGCGTAGAACGCGGCGAGATAGCTACCGTAGTGCAGCAAGGTCTGGATGATGGCCATGGGGTCCTCCCGGGAATGAATCAGTGTCGATGGCCACATCGTATGCCTGCCGGGAGGCGGCGGATATCAGGGTTTTTCTGATGGTCTGACTTGCAACGTCGCCGCAGCCGCCGGTACCTGCAGGTGCTGCAGCAGCTTGCCCACCATGGCAATCACGGTCAGGCCGACGATGCAGAAGAACACCGCCAGCGGCGTCAGGCTGTGGATGGAGACGAACCCGGCCAGCCCCATCATGCCCGAGGACACCAGCAGCAGCGCAAAGCCCAGGATGGCGCTGGTCAGTCCGGCAATGTGCGGAAAGATCGAATTGCCCTTGGCCATCAGCGTGGGATACATGGCCCCGGCGCAGAAGGCCATCACCAGCACCGGCGTGATGAGGGTCCACACCGTCAGCCCCACCAGCAAGGCCAGGGCCAGCATGGCAAAGGCCGCCGCCGTCATCACCCGCGCGCCGATGCGCAGCCGCTGTTCGGCCGAGGGCAGGCGGCGATGGTGGATGCGGTTGGAGATGCCGCCCAGGAAATACATCATCCCGATCGCCAGCGCCAGGTAGCCGAAGAAGGTCGGCGGCTGGCGCAGCGTGTTCTGCACCATGAAGGGACCGACGATGTTGAACACCAGCAGGATGCTGTAGCACAGCCCCTGGGCCAGGAAACAGCTCTGGAACACCGGGCTGGCCAGCACCATGCGCGCATTCTTGAGCAGGGTCGCCGGATGCAGGTGCACCGGCTCGGCCAAAGTTTCCCGATAGCGCCACAGGATGGCCCACATCGCGAACGAATACAGCAGCAGGAACACCAGGCAGGAACGCCAGCCGAAGGCTTCCTGCAAGTGCGCCCCGATCACCGGCGCAATGATCGGTGCCAGGCCCCAGGCAATGGCCATGTAGGTGTAGGCATGCACCAGGGTTTGGCCGACAAAGGAATCGGTGATGATGGCCTTGGCCAGCAAATTGGTGGCGGCAATGCCGAAGCCCTGCAGCACCCGTGCCGCGACGAAGGTTTCCAGGTTGGGGGCCAGCAGCGTCAGCACGCATCCCAGCGTGAACAGGCCCAGCCCCAGCATCAGGACGCGCTTGCGACCCCAGGCATCGGCCAGCGGTCCGAACGCCAGCTGGCCAAAGGCGTAGGCGATCAGGTAGCCGGTCACGCTGGTCTGGATGGCCTGGGCCGAGGTGCCGCAGTCGATTGCCATCTGCGGCAGGGCCGGCACGTACAAGTCGATGGCCAACTGGCCCGCCGAGGCAAAGGCGCAGATCAGGAACAGCAGGAACTTCGGGTGATTCGGCGGATGGCGCGGCACAGGCCGTGTGGCGGGACTGACAGGGTTCATGGAGAGCGGATGCTGCATGGCAAAGACTGCTATTGTGAACCTTGGTGCGTTTTTCTGCTGGCGCTCGCTCTTTCGTTGGAAGACTGTCTCCGAAAGTAGAAAAAAGAGCCGAATTATTTGGCAAGTAAACGGATAGTTTTAGAGAGAAATTCAAATAATTTCGAGATAAAAAGCGAAGTAATTCGAGATTCGTTCAGCATATCTGGCCCCTCGCGCACAAGGACGGGCTCCCCACGTATCGTCCGCTTGCCGTCCCCGCCGAGACGCCGCCGCCCGGCGCGCAGGCCCGGGCCCGGCATCTTCAGTCGAATCAGCGAGGGGAGCATGTCCATCTACAAATATTTTTCCATGCGGCAGATCGTGTCCGCCTTGAGCGTGGTGGTCGCCTTGCTGTTGGCGCTGCTCATTGCCCTGTCAGTGGCAGCGCTGGAAGCCGAAGACCGCATGGCTATCGCCAGTGAGCGGCGCGAACAGGCACAGCGGCTGGTGGCCGAGCTGCGCCAGGGTGCTGACGACCTGAGCCGCCTGGCGCGCAGCTTCGTGGCCACCGGTGAATACCAGGCCGAACGCCAATATCAGGCCGTTGCGGAAATCCGTGACGGCCGCCGTCCCCGCCCGGAACACTACGAGCGCATCTACTGGGACTTGGTGGATGCGGATGGCCGGCCGCCGCGTCCGGACAGCGCGGTCATCGTGCCGCTTGGCGAGCTGATGCAGCAGGCCGGCTTCAGCCGCGATGAGATGGCGAAGGTGGAGGAAGTGCGCAGCCGGTCCGGTGCGGTGCTGGCCATCGAGTTGCGCGCCATGGAACTGGTGCGGCGGCATACGCGGGACCGCGTCCTGATTGATGCGGCCCTGCGCGAAGACCCGCTCGAACAGGCCCGCCGACTGCTCCACGAACCGCGCTACGAAACGGCGCGGGCCGCCATGATGCGCCCGCTGGAAGCACTGCAGGCCATGCTGGACACCCGCACCCGGGCGGACATCCTGGGGGCGCGTCAGGCCAGGGAGCGGCTCGATACCGTGGTGGCCGCAGTGGGCGGCTTGCTGCTGCTGGTGATGATAGTGAGTGTGGCCAGTCTGTACCGGCTGGTGACCGGTCCGCTGTCGCAGGCGGCCCAGGTGGCCTCGCGGGTGGCCAAGGGCGATCTGTGCGGACGCATCGATGGGGGCTTCCAGGGCGAAACCGGGCAACTGCTGTCGTCCCTCCAAGACATGCGCCAGGGCTTGAGCCATCTGGTGCGGGAGGTCAGGCACGGGGCGCGGGTCATGCGGGGTTCCGCCGGGGAGATCGCCGAGGGGGCGCTCAATCTGACCAGACGGGCCACCCAGCAGGCCGGTTCCCTGCAGCAGGCGGCTATCGCCATGGAACAGTTGAATCAGGCCGTGCAGCAGAGCGCCGACCGCGCGCAGCAAGCCTGCAGCCTGACCCGGTCGGCGGCGCAAGCGGCGCTGGAGGGCGGCGTGGCGGTCAGCGAGATGGTCGGCAACATGCACGCGGTGCACCTGGCGGCCGGGCGTATCGAAGAGATCGTGGCCAAACTCGATGGCCTTTCTTCCCAGACCAATCTGCTTGCGCTGAATGCAGCCGTCGAGGCGGCCCATGCCGGCACCCATGGCCAGGCTTTTTCAGTGGTGGCAGATGAAGTGCGGCAGCTGGCCCGCCGCAGCGCCGATGCGGCGCAGGAGATCAGGGTCTTGCTGAACGATGCGATGGCGCGCATCAATCAAGGAAGCCGGCGCGCGCAAACGGCCGGTCGCAGCATGCAGGAAGTGGTGGCGCAGGTGGGACGGCTCAATCAGCTCATCGGCGAGGTGGCCAGCGCCAGCAGCCAGCAATCGGCCGGGGCGCGCCGCATCAGCCAGTCGGTCAGCGCCATCGATCAGGCTACGCAGCGCAACGTGCTGCTGGTGCAGCAATCGTCGGCCGCCGCAGAAGCCATGCGCCTGGCGACCGAACGCATGGCCGCACTGATGGCCCGCTTCCGCCTGGAGACGGGTGAGGGTACCGGCGAGGGCGAGCTGGTCATCGACATGTCCCGTTGATGCCCCGGTGATCAGGTCTGCAGGCGCGCGCGCAATTGATCGTAGCGCTCGCTCCAGGCCTGCTGCCATTGGCTGCGCAAGTCCTCATCCATCCAGGCCGCATCCAGCCCATTGCGCATGAAGTCCCGGAAATCCTCCACCGTGGCCCCGAGCTGCAGCATCAACATCCAGGCCCCGGTCGGGGTCACCAGATGCAAGGTCGGATCGTCGGTGTTGGGATGCAGGCGCAGCCCGGCCGCCAGCATCTGGCGAATCGGGTGATCCTGCGCCCATCGCTGCGGGGGCAGCGTGCGCAAGTAGTAGGAATTGGTCGGCACCACCGTGAAGACCAGCCCGCGGCCGATGCAGTGCTGCATCAGATCGGGATTGTCGACGATGGTGTAGCCGTGGTCGACGCGGTCCACCTGCAGCAGGTCGATGGCGGTGGCCACGTTGTGCCAAGGCATGCCGAATTCACCGGCATGGGCGGTGGTCTTCAGGCCGGCTTCGCGCGCCAGGCGGTAGGCGGCTTCGAACAGTTCCGGCGGGCGGTCGTTTTCGCGGTAATCCATGCCGATGCCCGGCACCTGCGGGACGCGGGCGGCCAGCATCCACTGCACCATGGCGACGGCTTCTTCCGGACTGGCCTCGCGGTCAATGCTGGGGATCAGGCGGCCGATGATGCCGATTTCGCGTTCGGCATCGACGATGGCGCGCACGATGGCGTCCTGCGCATTGGCATAGGGGATGCCGGACACGCGCACCGTACCGGTCGGATTCCAGAAGAATTCGCTCCAGGCCACGCCATGGGCGTGGGCATCCTCCAGGTATTCGTAGGTGATGCGGTAGAGATCGCCAGGCTGTCGGATCAGCTCGGCATCCAGCGCGCGCAGTACGCGCAGTACGCCCACCGGTTTTTCACCACGGGTATAGAAGGCTTCGATCTCTTCCGGCGAGACCGGATGACCGGCGCGGGCGGAGAGATCGCTGAAGGTCTCGCGGCGCACCGCGCCGAACAGGTGGCAATGCAGTTCGACCTTGGGCAGCGCGCGCACGAATTGTTCGAGCGTGAGCGGGCCAGTGTCGTCTTGGTGTTGGTTGTCGAAGGTCATGAAACGCAAATCAGTGGAGAGGGCCGGGGCCGGTGTGCTGGGAGGGCGGCCTCTTCAGGAGAGGCTGCCCAGCAATTCCTGCATCATGCATTGCATGGCACGCGGGCCATCGACCGTCATGGCGACCTCGGTGTTGGCCGGGGCGCGGCGCGGCACGCGGAATTCGCAGACGGTCATGCCACGCGTGAGACGGCCCTGCAATTCGATGTCCACCCGTGCCGGCTGGAAGCTGAACAATTCCGGACGCTTGAGCCAGATGGCCACCGCCGGGTCATACATCGGCATCGGCACCGAGCCGTCGGGACTGCGGATGCGCAGGTAGGCATCGAAGTAGCCCGCCAGCCACTTCGCGCGCGGTGTGCCCAAGGCGCGCACCTGCTGCACTTCAGCGGCGGTCACCAGCAGCTGGCGACACAGGTTCAGGCCGAACATGCGCAGCGGGATGCCGGAGCGGAACACCACATCGGCCGCTTCCGGATCGGCATAGATATTGAATTCAGCGGCAGCGGTGTGATTGCCCTGGTCGGCCGAGCCGCCCATGAGAATGATTTCCTTGACCATGCCCGCGATCTCGGGCGCGCGCTGCAAGGCCACGGCCACATTGGTCAGCGGGGCGATGCACATGAGCGTGATCTCGCCCGCATGCAGGCGGATCGCCTCGATCATGGCATCCACCGCATGCGGCAGCGGGTCGCGTTGCAGTTGCCGCGACTGGCGTGCCTCGAGGTCGGCGATGTCGACCTGGGGCAGGGCCTCGCCGGTGGTCGCCATGCCGGATTCGCCGAGGATGCCTTGTGCGGTTTCCACGGCGCCGGCCAGCGGCCGCTCGCAGCCCGCATAGACGGGCACGTCGAGCTGGTAATGCTGCTTGATGCGCAGCGCATTGTCGTAGGTGGTGACCAGCGGGGCATTGCCTGCCACCACGGAGACGCCCAGCCAGTTCACTTCCAGGTTGGCCGACAGCATCAGCATGGCCAGCCAGTCGTCAAAGCCGGGGTCGGTATCGAGCCAGATCTTGTGCATGTTTGTCTTCTTCTTCAAAGGTCCAGGGGAAAGGCTCAGGCGGCCAGCGCCAGCGCGTCCTGCGCCGGCAGGTCGAAGCGGACGGTGTCGCCTTCACGTGCCGATGCCTGCGCCGCCGGGGCCATACCGCGCACCTCGCCCAGGGCGGTCTGCAGCAGGTATTCGACATGCTCGCCGAGGAAGCCGCGCGAGAGCACGCGGCCCTCATACGGACCGCTGCCGACCTGCACCTGCTGTACTCGCCAGCCGGCGCAGGCGGTGTTGGCGGGCAGGCCGGGGAGCGGCAGTTGTCCCGCCGCGCCGTGCAACTGGCCGTCGCGATAATCGAACAGGTTCTCGAAGCCCATGAAGTTGGCCACGAAGCGCGTGCGTGGCGCATTGAAGAGCTGCTCGGGCGTATCGAGCTGCTCGATCTTGCCGCTGTTCATGACAACGATACGGTCCGACATGGCCAGCGCCTCATCCTGATCGTGCGTGACGTAGAGCATGGTGATGCCCAGTTCGCGCTGGATGCGGCGCAGCTCGGCGCGCATCTGCACGCGCAGCTTGGCATCGAGGTTGGACAGCGGTTCATCCAGCAACAGCAGCTTGGGTTCGATCACAATGGCGCGCGCCAGCGCCACGCGCTGTTGCTGGCCGCCCGACATCTGCGCCGGCAGGCGCGCTTCAAAACCGCTGAGGCCGACCGCTGCGATGACCTTCTCAACGCGCTGGCGCAGTTCGGCGGCCGGCACTTTGCGCAGACGAAGGCCGAAGGCCACGTTGTCGAACACGTTCAGGTGCGGGAACAGCGCATAGGACTGGAACACCAGACCGATGTCGCGCTTGTTGGGCGGCAGGCGGCTGATATCGCGGCCATCGAGCGTGATGCGGCCGGCGCGCAGGTCGATCAGGCCGGCGATGGCGCGCATGGTGGTGGTCTTGCCGCAGCCGCTGGGGCCCAGCAGAGAAATCAGTTCGCCACGTTGCACGGCCAGGTCCAGGCCTTCCACCGCGGTCCTGGCGTTGCCGTAGCCGAGCGCCACTTGCTGCAGATTCAGGTAACTCATCAGGTTCTCACATCACATGTATTTGGAAATGCCCAGCACCTTCTCGGTGACCAGCACGAAGGCCATGGTGAACAGCACCAGCAGCGTGGACAGCGCCGCAATGGAGGGATCGAAACTGTTTTCCATGTGGCCCAGCATCTCGATGGGCAGGGTGCTGATGCCCGGGCCGGTGAGGAACAGCGACACCGGCACCTGGTTGAAGGAGGTCACGAAGGCCAGGAAGAAGGCCGCAATCACCGCGCCCCGGATATTGGGCAGCACCACCAGCCGGAAGGTCTGGAGTCGCGTGGCCCCCAGCGTGATGGCGGCTTCCTCGATATCGACCCGCAGGTTGGCCAGGCTGGAATAGACCACCCGCACCGCATAGGGCGTGAGCAGCCCGACGTGGCCGATCAGCAGGCCCAGGAACACCGGCGCATCGACCAGCAGCACGAAGTGGCGCAACAGGCCCAGACCGACCAGCATGGCCGGGATGATCAGCGGTGAAGTCAGCACCTGCTTGATCACCGCCATGCCCGGCGGCGGCATGCGCGACATCGCATAAGCCACCGGCACGCCCAGCAGCAGCGCGATCACGGTCGCGAGCAAGCCGATCTGCAGGCTGGTGCCGAAGGCCTGGCGGAATTCATCGGCCTGCAGCACCGAGACGATCCAGCGCAGGGAATACGAAGGCGGCGGGAAGGCCAGCGTTTCGCCGCCGCTGAACCCGGCCAGGAAGACGATGATGAAGGGGCCCAGCAGGAACAGCATCACGGCCCACAGCACCACGCGCGGGAAGAGTCCTTGTTTCATGTCGTCCTCCGGGGAGCGGCAATGCGTTTGAGACCGGCGTTGACGGCCAGCGTCATCGCCACCAGGATCACCGCAATCACGTTGGCGGTGCCGAAATCACTTTCCACGCTGACCTTCTGGTAAAGCAGGGTTTCCAGCATCAGGACCTTCGGTCCGCCCAGCAGGGCCGGAGTGACGTAGGCGGTGACGCTGCCGGTAAAGACCAGGGTGCCGCCGACGATCAAGCCTTCCTGCGTCAGCGGCAGGGTCACGCGGGTGAACACCTGCCAGGCATTGGCGCCCAGCGTGGAGGCGGCCAGCGCCAGGTCGGCGGAAATGTTTTCCATGGCGCTGACCAGCGACATCAACATCAGCGGCAACAGCAATTGCAGCAGGCCCACGAAGACCGCCATCTCGGTGAAGAGCAGGCGTTGCGGCTCATCGGTCAGCCCGAGATGCAACAGCACCGCGTTGACCGCGCCGTTGCGTCCGAACAGCACGATCCAGGCATAGGTGCGCGCAATGGGCGAGACCATCAGCGGCAGGATCATCATGCCCAGCACCAGCCCGCGCCAGCGCGCATGCACGCGCACGATGGCCTGGGCGGCGGGATAGCAGAGCAGGGCCGAACAGAGCGTCACCAGGGCGGCAATGCGCAGGGTGCGCCACAGCACCTGCAGGTGCAGCGGCTCGGCAAAGAAATCGGCGAAGCGAGCCAGGCTCCATTGCAGCGGGCCGCCATCGAGGCTGTCGGGTCCGCCGATGCGGAAGGCATCCAGCAGCAAAGCCGCCACCGGCAGCAGGAAACAGACCGATGTGAAGATCAGCGCAGGCGTGACCAGCATCAGTCCGAGGCGTGATTTGGAAGAGGCGAGCATGGGGCGCTAACGGGGTCCGGAAAGAAAAGGGCGGCGCACTGCACCCGGCAGGCGTCGCCACGACATGAAGGATTTCGCTTATTTGCTGATGCCCTTGTTCCACTGTTCCAGCCAGCCCGAGCGGTACTTCAGCAGGTCTTCCGGCTTGACGAACTTGAGCGAGGCAATGTGTTCACCGCCATAGGTATTGAATTCGGCCTTGTCCTTGGGCAGCACGACTTGGGTATTGACCGGCGAATCCACCAGTTCCATGGCCAGGGCCGTCTGCACCTCCTTGGAGAGCCAGAAGTCCATCAGCTGGTAGGCCAGGTCGGCATTCTTCGATTTGGCGACGATGCCCATCACGTTCATGCCGGCGGCCTGGCCCTCGGCGGGGATGGCCCATTTCAGCGGCATGCCGGTCTTCATCAGTTGCGACCAGGTGAAGCGTGCTACCGGTGCCACCCAGATCTCGTCCTGGGCGAACAGCGACGACAACTGCGCGCTGTTCTTGGTGAAGGTCACCACGTTGTTCTTGATCGAGAGGATCTTCTGCATGCCGGCGGCATAGTCGCCGCCCTTGCCACCCCAGGCCAGGTCGGCCATCTGCAGGGCCAGCGGGCCTTGCGTGGTGCTCACGTCGGGCAGCGCCAGGCGGCCCTTCAGTTCGGGACTCCACAGGTCTTTCCAGGATTGCGGGGCACGCGTCTTGTCGCTGCGGTACACCAGGCCGACCGAATAGATGGTGTAGCCGACCGCGTAATTGCCGCCGATGGGATTGCGGGCGAAGGGATAGATCTGGCTGTAATTCTTCAGCCTGGCATAGTCCAGCGGCTGCACCAGGCCCTTGCGCGCCGCTTCGAGCATGCCGAAGTCCGACAGCAGCACCAGGTCCACCACCGGATTGTTGCGGCGGGCGTCGAGCTTGGCGATGCGGTCGGCATTGTTGCCGGTTTCCACCACGATTTCGCAGCCGCATTTTTCCTTGAAGGGCGCATAGACCAGCTTGTTGAACAGCGGCTGGGAAATCGGATACGCCGACAGCACCAGCGTGCGCTTTTCCGCGTGGGCCGGGGCCGCCAGCAGGGACAGGCCGAGGCCGGTCATGGCCAGGGCGGCGAGGGGACGAGAGCAACGAGCGGGCTTGAACATGGCGATCCTTGATACCGGTGAAAAGACTGCATATTGTAGGCCCGGCCAGCGCGGGAGCCACTGGCCAGGCCTGGGGAGAGCAGATGAAACTTAGAACACGTGACGCATGCCCAGCATCAGCACGGCCTGCTTCTTGTCGCTGGACGAGGGGAAACCGAAGATGGTGGCCTTGGTCGCATCACCTGCCGCCAGCTGGTAGCTGTAGGTAATGGCCACGTCGGTGCGCTTGGACAGGAAGTAATCCGCCTGCAGGTTGATCTGATGCCACTTCGGGTTCTTGTTGATGGTGTCGTACTTGCCGGTGGTATAGAAGTAGGACGCGCCCAGGTTCAGGGCCGGCGTGTAGTGGTGCACCAGGTTGATGTCGAAGTTCTGCAGCGTCAGCCTGGTGTTGTCCAGGTATTCGTACTTGACGTTGCTGTACATGGCACCGAAGTCGGTCTTGCCGACGGTATAGAAACCGCCGGTACCGGCGATGCGCTGGCGGCGTACGCCGGCCGAGCTGTTGACCGCGCTCTTGTTGAAGATCAGCAGCGAGCTGGCGTAGTCGTTGCCCATGGCGCCATCGGGGCTCTTGGTGCTGTTGGGCTGGTCCATCTGGGTGAAGGCCACGGCCCAGCGGAAGTTGCCGCCCTTGTAGCCGGAGCCGATGCTCATGACGCGGTTGACCGATGCATCACCGGCGGCTTCGCCAAATCCATACAAGGCAGTGACGTTGAAATCGTTGAACATCGGGCTGACATACTTGACCGAGTTCTGCACGCGCAGGTTGTTGTAGCCGTTGTCGTTGTCGCCGATGTGCACGCCGTTGCTGGCGATGACCACCGGACCCAGGTAGTCCTTGACCGCTTCGTACTGGCGGCCCAGGGTCACGGTACCCATGCTGTTGGAGGCCAGGCCGACCCAGGACTGGCGGCCGAACAGGCGGCCACTCTGCGAGGCCGCGCCGGTCATCATGTTGAAGCCGTTTTCCAGCGTGAAGATGGCGCGGGTGCCGCCGCCCAGGTCTTCCTGGCCGCGGAAGCCGATGCGCGGATTCTGGTTGGTCCCCGAGAGCGCCTCGAAGTTGTGCGGACCGCCCTGGTTGGTGAGATAACCCACGCCGCCCGAGATGAGACCGTAGATCTCGACCTTGCTCTGCGCCTGTGCCTGTGCGCCTGCCAGCGCTGCCGGAATGGCCAGCGCGCCTATCATCCAGTGTTTTTTCATGCCTGCCCCTGTGGTATTGAAGATGGCCTTGCGACCGTTCATTGTTGGAATGTGCTGCGAACGGTGTGGAGGATAGGACAAGACGTTAAATAATATAATTTGTTTATATTTATAATTTCATAAATTCAATTTATAACGATGCCGCGTTTCCCGTCAGCTGATTCTGCATGGACTGGGGGATTGCCAACTTGTTTTGCGGGCTTGCCATGATCAAACTGAATCAGAAAGTCACCCTGCGCCATCTGCAGGCGCTGGTCACACTGGCCGACACCAACAGCTTCAGCCGTGCTGCGGATGCCCTGGCGGTGACCCAGCCGGCCCTGTCGGCTTCCATCAAGCAGCTCGAAAACCAGCTCGGCACGCGGCTTTTCGACCGCACCACGCACCAGATCAGCCTGACCGCGCAGGGCAGCGTGGTGCTGGAATACGCCCGCCATCTGCTCAATACGGCCAGCAACATCTTCGACGACATCGAGCACGCCATCGGCACCGGACGCCATCGCATCCGGGTCGGTGCGATTCCCTCGGCGGTGACGCTGACGGCGGCGGTGATCGCGCGCTACAACCAGGCGCATGACGAACATGTGGAAATTCTGCTACAGGACATGCCCAATGATGCCCTGCTGGACGCGCTGCATTCGGGGAAGCTGGATTTCTGCGTGGGCATCAAGCCGCCCGATTCGCTGTCCTCACAGACGCTGGAGACGGTGACCCTGTTCGAAGATGAACTGGTGCTGATCGTCTCGCGCCGCCATCCCCTGTCGGGGGCCAAGGAGGTGCAGTGGCGGCAGATGGCGGGGGAAGAGATCGTGCTGTTCACCCAGGGCAGCGTGTGGGAATTTGCTTCCGCAGCGCTGATGCAGCACGGGCTGGCATCCTCGCGGCGCTATCAAGTCGTGCACAGCGAATCACTCTATGGGGTGGTGCGCTCGGGGATTGCCATCGGCATCATGCCCAGCCTCTACACCACGTATCTGCGCGATGACAGCCTGCACGTGGCCCCGCTGCGGCAGCCGACCCTGAAACGCAAGATCGTCCTCATGCGGCGCAATGAGGTCAGCCGCAGCCACTGGACCGATCATTGCTTCCGCGAGTTGCGCAGCGATCTGAAGCAGGCCAATCACTGGTTCTGAGCATTACGGGGGGGCGTTGTTCATGACGGGAATCCAGGTCGGTTCCAGTAGTTGCGCCAGGTCGCCGCGATTGCAGTCTCCGGGAACAATCAGCACTTTCTGATGCAGTTGCAAAGCGGTGCCGTCGGCCAGCGCGGTGTAGGCAGTGCCATGGAAATGGCTGGCCCAGTGGCGATAGCCGATGGCGGCAAAGCGCGTGCCGCCACGCAGCTTGGCCAGTTGTTTTGCCACGCAGGGTGGCAACTGGTCGGCCGGCGTGTCCGGATCGATGAAGCCTTCCACCACGCCGGGCGTGTTGCTGGCTCGGTGGGCCGGAGATGATGGCGTCCAGGCACAGGCCGTCAGGGCCAGCGCGCTCAGCAGCAAGAGCAAAGAGGTCGGGGGCAGTTTCATGATCGGGTCTCCGGGTGACGGAGAGCGGCGGCATGCCGGCCGCGCCCTCCGTGACATTGTGGTGGTGTGAGCGGTTACAGGTCCTGATGCCACCAGCCGCCACCTAGTGCCTGGAACAGCGCCACGGTATCGGCCAGGCGCGCGGCTTGCGCCTGTACCCTCGACTGGCTGGCCGTCAGCAGGTTCTGCTGTGCCAGCAGGACCTGCGGATAGCCCGCGATGCCGGCCTTCCATTGCGCCTGCGCGGCATCGAAGCTGCGCTGGGCCGCGCTCTCGGCGCGTGTGGCAGCTGCCAGCCCGTCGGCATCGGCAGCAATGGCATGCAAGGTGTCGGCCACGTTCTGGAACGCGCCCACCACCACACTGCGGTACTGTGCGCCGGCCTGATCCAGCCCGGCCTCGGCCGCGCGCTGCTGATGTTGCAGACTGCCGCCATGGAAGAGGGGCGTGGCCAGGTCCAACCCCAAGGTCCAGAAGCCGGGTCCCGAGGTGAACAGCTTGGAGAACTCCTGCGCCGAACTGCCGATGGTGCCGGTGATGTTGAAGCTGGGCAGCCGGTTGGCGATGGCCACGCCGACCTGGGCCGAGGCCGCCTGCAGTTGCGCCTGCGCGGCGCGCACGTCGGGGCGTTGCTGCACCAGCGTCGACGGCAGGCTCAGCGGCAGCTCGGCCGGCAGGGTCAGGGCCGACAGCGGCAGTTGCGGGCTGCCGCCTTCCCCGGGGAAGCGTCCTGCCAGCACGGCGATCTGGTCGCGCTGCTGGGCCAGTTGCTTGCGCAGGGCCGGCAAGGCCGCCTGGGCCTGCGCCAGCAGGCTTTCCTGGGCCGCCACGTCAGCCAGCCCCAGCGCCCCCAGCGCGCGTTGCTGGCGCACCAGATCCAGCTGCCGTGCGGCGAGAGCGGCGGCCTGTTCAGCGGCCTGCAACTGCTCACGCAGCGCCGCTTCATTGACCACGGCCAGCACCACGTTGGACACCAGCGTCAGGTAGGTGGCATTGCGCTGGAAGCGCTGCACCTCGGCCTGCGCCCGGCCCGCCTCGATCTGGCGGCGTGTTCCGCCGAAGATGTCCGGGGCATAGGCGATATTGAGCTGGGCGGTGTGCAGGTTGTAGATGTAGCTGTTGTCGGCCAGCGGACTGGCCAGGGTATCGGCGACCTTCTGGCGCGTGGGCATGAAATGCAGGTCCACGCTGGGCCAGAGCCCGCCGCCCTGGGCCGCGGCGGACTCGCGCGCCGCGCGCAGGGCGGCCTGCGCCGCTTCCAGGTCGGCGTTGTGGGCCAAGGCCTGGTCGACCAGCGCATCCAGCGCCGGCGAGCCAAAGACCTTCCACCACTGCGCCGGCACATCCTGCCCGGCCACGAAATGCTGGCCATCGAGAGACGCTGTGGTTTCCACCTTCTCGGCGGTGTAGCTGCTGACCGCCGGGGCAGCGGGTTGTTTGAAGTCAGGACCGACGGCGCAGCCGCCGAGGGTCAGCGCGAGCGCGGTGCTGCAGGCCAGGCTGGGCCAGCGCAGCAGGCGGAGAGTGACAGGAGTCAGGAACATGGTGAAGTCATCCTCATCGGGCGTTGGCAGGGTCATCGGAAGGCGCTTGCGCAGGCCGCGCCAGCTTCGATTCGACCAGGTAGTACAAGGCGGGCAGCAAGACCAGGGTCAGCAGGGTGGCGCTCATCAGGCCGCCCACCACTACCGTGGCCAGCGGCCGCTGCACGTCGCTGCCCAGACCGTGGGCAATGGCGGCCGGGACCAGGCCGAGCGCGGCGACCGTCGCGGTCATGAGCACCGGCCGCATGCGTTCCAGCGCAGCGCTGATGACGGCTTCGCGCAGCGGCAGGCCGGACCGCGCAACCCAGCGATTCAGGTTCGACATCATGATGATGGCGTTGAGCACGGCCACCCCGAACAGGGCAATGAAGCCCACCGCCGAGGACACGTTGAGCGTCATGCCGCGCAGATGCAGCGCCACCAGTCCGCCCAGCGTGGCCAGCGGAACGCACAGCAGAATGAGCGCAGGCTGGCGCAGGTTCTTGAACTCGGCAAACAGCAGCACGAACATCAGGGCCAGCGCCATCGGCAGGATCAGCGCCAGGCGCGCCTGGGCCCGCTGCTGGTTCTCGAACTGGCCACCCCAGGCGATCTGGTAGCGGCCGTGGTCGTATTGCACCTGCTGCGCGATGCGTGCCTTGGCGTCATCCAGGAAGGAGGCCAGGTCGCGGCCGCGCAGGTTCAGGCGCACCGTCAGGTGGCGGCGGTTCATCTCGCGGGTGATGGTGGTCTCGCCATCTTCCATGGTGATGTGCGCGACCTGCGACAGTGCGATGTGCGCACCGTTGGCGGCCACCAGCGTCAGGTTGCCCAGCGCCTCGGGCGTGGAGCGGGCGCGGCCATTGAAGACGGCGGCCACGTTGTAGCTGCGTTCCTCGATGAAGACCTGGGTCACCGGACTGCCGCCGATGCCGGTCTGGATCAGCGCCATGATGTCGGCCACGTTGATGCCCAGCCGGGCGGCGGCAGCACGGTCCACATTCACGCGCACCTGGGGCAGGCGCGGCTCCTGGTCGATGACCACGTCAGCCGCGCCCGGCACGTCTTGCAGCACGCCTTGCACGGCCGTGGCCAGCACGCGCATCTCGCCGAAGTCGTTGCCGTAGATCTTGACGGCCAGGTCGCTGTGCGAGCCGGAAAGCTTGTCCAGCACGCCATCGATCATGGGCTGCGTGAAACCGACGTCGATGCCGGCCAGCTTCTTGTAGCGCTCGGCCATGTGCGCGATCAGTTCCTGCTTGGTCCAGCCGGAGGCCCATTCGGAATAGGGATGCAGCGTCACCGCAGCCTCGATGTGGGAGGGCGTGAACGGATCGGTGCCATCGTCATTGCGGCCCACCTGGGTCACGATGTGCTCGACCTCGGGAAACTCGCGGGTCGCGGCACGCAGCCGGTCGGCCAGCTCGCTGGCCTTGTCCAGCGACACGCCCGGCGGCAATTGCACCTGCAGCCAGATCGAGCCCTCATCCAGATACGGCAGGAAGTCGCGCCCGATGGTCGCTCCCAGCACGCCGATGGCGGCCAGGGTCAGGGCGGTGGCGGCCAGCACGAAGCGCGACTTGCCGACCAGCCGTCCCAGCACCTGGCGGTAACGCGGCTCCAGCCAGGCCAGCACCGGGTTATGGAAGATCTTCACCGGTTTGCGATAGGCCAGCCAGGACAGGCCGGGCGTCAGCAGCAAGGCCACCAGCAGCGCGCCCAGCAGGGCGAAGCCGACCGCAAAGGCCATCGGCGCGAACAGCTTGTACTCGATGCGCTGGAAGGCGAACAGGGGCAGGTAGGCAATGATGATGACCAGCATGCCGAAGAAGATCGGCCGCGCCAGCTGGCGCATCAGCTGCTGGATGTCGGCACCGGTAATCTCGCCTTGCGGACGTTCTTCGCGCAGGCGCAGCACGCTTTCCACCAGCACGATGGCACCATCGACCAGGATGCCGAAGTCGATCGCCCCCAGCGACAGCAGGTTGGCCGGGATCTTGAAATGATGCATCAGGATGAAGGCCGTCAGCAGCGACAGCGGAATGGTCATGGCCACGATGGCCGCTGCGCGCGCACTGCCCAGGAACAGCAGCAGCACCAGCGACACCAGCAGCATGCCTTCCACCAGCGTCTTGCCGACCGTATGCACGGTGGCGTCCACCAGCTTGCTGCGGTCGATGTAGGGCACGATCTTCACGTCCTTGGGCAGGATGTGTTCGTTGAGGTCCTGCACGGCCGCATGGACGCCTTCCATCACGCGCGAGGGATTTTCGTTCTTCAACAGCAGGGTGATGCCTTCGATGGCATCGGACTGGCCATCGATGCCCAGCACGCCATGGCGCTCCTGGTTGCCCAGCACCACCTGGCCCAGATCCTTGACCAGCACCGGCACGCCATTCTTTTGCGACACCACGATATTGCCCAGGTCGTCCAGGCTGCGGATGAGTCCGACGCCGCGAATGACCAGGCCCTGTTCGCCGCGTTTCATGATACTGCCGCCGGCATTGGCATTGTTGGCCGAGATGGCCTGGCTGATCTGGCTCAGCGAGGTGTTGTACTTGACCAGTTTGGCCGGATCCAGCTGCAGCATGAACTGCGTCGTGAGCCCGCCGAAATTGGACACATCCACCACGCCGGAGACTTGCTTCAAGCGCGGAATCACCTTCCAGAACTGCAGCTCGGAGAGTTCACGCAGGTCGCGCGTCTTCGATTGCAGGGTATAGCGGTAGATCTCGCCGATGGGCGAGGTCAGCGCATCCAGCCCCGGCTGCGCGCCATAGGGCAGGCTGACGGCGGCGATGCGCTCCTGCAGGCGCTGGCGCGACCAGTAGTCTTCGGCGCCATCATTGAAGACCACCGTGATGAGCGAGAGGCCAAAGGTGCTCTCCGAGCGCATCACGTGCATGCCCGGCGTGCCCATGATCTGGCGCTCCAGCGGAATGGTGATCTGCTGTTCCACCTCTTCGGCGGCCAGGCCGTTGACCTGGGTGACCACCTGCGAGGTGACGTCGGCGATGTCGGGATAGGCTTCCAGCGGCAGCTGGTTCCAGCAATACCAGCCGTACAGGGCGGCCAGCAGGAACACCAGCTGGACGATGCCGCGGCGCTGGAAGCAGAGGTTGACGAGACGTTCAATCATTGAGCAGCACTCCATCCTGGGTGACGACGCGGTCGCCCGATGCCAGACCGGCGGTCACTTCAACCGCATCGCCGATCTGCGCGCCGAGGCTGACCTTGCGGGCCGCGAATTTCCACGGGGCCACTTCCACGAAGACGCGATTGGCAAAGCCGCTTTGCACCACCGCCGTCATCGGCACCAGCAGACCGGGCCGGGACGGCTCGTGCAGGGTGGCCTGGGCGAACATGCCCGGCTTGAGCCGTTCATCGGGATTGGCGGCGCGCATGCGGACCTTCACGGTGCGGGTATCCGGGTCCAGTACCTGGGCCACCGATTGCACCCTCGATGGCAGTACCTGGCCCGGATAGGCGTCCAGCGTCAGATCGGCGTCCTGGCCGGGACGCAGGCGCGCCAGGTCCTTCTCCTGGGCGCTGGCGGTGACGTAGACGGAGGACAGATCGGCCACCGTCATCACCGAGGCCGTGGCGTCGTTCCAGAAGCTCCCGGCGGCGGCATTGAGCTCGATCACGTGCCCACTCACGGGCGAGCGCACCGCCAGCCGCGCTGTACCGCTGCTGCTTGCGGTGCCGCCGAGTGCGGCCACGCGCGCCTGGGCGCGGGCGGCTTCGCTGTCGGCCTGCTCATAGTCGCTCTGCGCCTGTTCCAGGTCGCGCCGCGCGGAAATGTTGGCCTGGTCCAGGCTGCGCTGGCGTTCCAGATTGCGTCGTGCCAGCTGCACCGCTGCCTGCGCCTTGCGCGCATCGCTGACGGCCTGGCCCAGGTCGGAGGAATCGATTTCGAACAAGACCTCGCCGGCCTTGACCGCATCGCCCAGGCGCTTGTGCAGCAGCACGATGCGCCCGGTCGTCGGCGGCAGAATCCTGGCCAGCTTGGCGGGATCAGCTTCCACCACGGCCGGCAGGCTGAAGGGGATGGCCATCGGACGGGCCTCGATGGTGGCGGTTTTCAGGGTACTGCGCAGCGCCGATCCGGCAGGAACGACGATGGCCTCGCCTTCATGGGTCAGCGTGGGACTGGAGGCCGGATTCGGCTTGAGCTCGCCGGCCATGAGCGGCAGGGTGCCGCGTACGGCGATGACAAGCAAAGCGGCTGCGCCGAGCAGGGCGAGGACGCCACTGCGCGTGGAGATTCTGGTTTTCATGGTGGCACCGTGGACTGTGCGGTTGGGGGGAGGGACGGGTGTCCGCGTGGCGAAGTCGCCGCTGTGTCTTGCAGCCGCGCCGCCGGGCCGTCGCCGTGGGCCGCGCTGCAGAAAACGTCGCTATGATAGGGGGCCTGGTTTCCGGGGTTTCTGAATGTTTCTTCAGGAAACGGGCCGCCAGCCCATGGTTTAATCCCGATCTCGATGACGCACGTGAATGGAAAGGTATGCA
Source organism: Herbaspirillum sp. 1130 (assembly GCF_017833835.1). Classification (NCBI taxonomy): domain Bacteria; kingdom Pseudomonadati; phylum Pseudomonadota; class Betaproteobacteria; order Burkholderiales; family Oxalobacteraceae; genus Herbaspirillum; species Herbaspirillum sp. 1130. The sequence continues at coordinate 824,698 of NZ_JAFICQ010000001.1, read as the reverse complement.
ACTCCTGTTGGTGGAAGACGACATGAAAGCCGCGCGACTGCTGGCCCAGGGCTTGCAGGAAGAAGGTTTCGCGGTGACGGTGGCGCACAGTGCGGAAGAGGCGCTGGCGCTGCTGGATCGTCCCTTCGAGGTGGCCATCTTCGACCGCATGCTGCCCGGCATGGACGGTCTGGCGCTGTGCCGGCGCGTGCGCCAGTCGCAGGTGCTGTGGCCCATCCTCATGCTGACCGCGCGCGATGCACTGGGCGAGAAGGTCGAGGGCCTGCATGCCGGGGTCGACGATTACCTGGCCAAGCCCTTCGCCTTCGAGGAATTGCTGGCGCGCCTGCATGCCTTGCTGCGCCGTCCGCGCCAGCTGCAGGTGCTGCATTTGCAGCTGGCCGATCTGCGCATCGACCTGCTGGCGCATGAGGTGATGCGCGACGGCCAGCGGCTGGACCTGACGCAGAAGGAATACGCCGTACTGGTGCTGCTGGTGCGCCACAGCGGCCAGGTGGTCAGCCGCCAGCAACTGGCGGAGGAAGTCTGGCATGCCGACCTGATCGCCATCGACAACCTGATGGACGTTCACATCAAGAACCTGCGCCGCAAGATCGAAGCCGATGGCCGGCCGGCGCTGATCGAAACCTTGCGCGGGCAGGGCTTTCGCATGCGCGGTGACGGCGCGCCATGAGCATGGGTTTTCGCAAACGGCTGCTGCTGGTGCATATGCTGGCCGTAGTGCTGATCGTGACGTGTGCGGCGGCAGCGGGCTGGTGGCTGCTCTCGCAATCCGTGCTGGGCCAGCTCGATGCGGCGCTGCTGGCATTGGGCGAGACCGAGGCGGGTCTGCTGGCGGAAGGTGCTCCCGATGCCATCCACGTCCACGAACCGCGCCCCGGTACGGCGCCGCCTTCGCTGGTGCGGCTGGACCGGCTGGTGCAGATCATCGATGCCGACGGCCAGGTGCTCGCGCGCAGCAACAACCTGGGCGCGGGAACCCTGCCGGTCTCGGCCGGCCTGCTCAAGCGCCTGGAGGGCGGACAGACCGTCTTTGAAACCCTGCCCAAGGCCAGCGAAGAACCGTTGCGCATGGCGGCGGTGCCGGTCCGGCTGGGCGAGCGCAGATTTGCGGTGCTGGTGGCCGGGTCGCTGGACGATGCGGACCATATCGTCGAATCAGCCGCCTTGCTGTTCGGCGGCCTGGCCGTGGCGCTGCTGCTGGCGCTGGCGGCGGCGGGGGCGATTCTCACCGGCCGCCTGTTCGGCACGGTCGAGCGCATCGCCGCGCAGGCGCGACGCATCAGCGATGCCAGCCTGGGCGAGCGGCTCGCGCATCCGGGCAGCGATGACGAGATCGGGCATCTGGTGGACACCCTCAATTCCATGCTGGCACGGCTGCAGCGCGCCTTTGAACTGCAGCGCAACTTCACGGCCAATGCCGCCCATGAGATCCGCTCGCCGCTGTCGCGCCTGCGCACCGAGATCGAGCTGTCGCTGCGGCGGCCGCGTTCGGTGCAGGAGCAGGTGGCCACCCTGCAATCCTGCCTGGAAGAAGTGGTCGGTCTCACCAGCATGGTGGAAGAGCTGTTGCAACTGGCGCGCCTGGATGCCGGGCAGGAAAGCCGCCAACCCGAGCGCATTGCGCTGGATGCGGTGATGCGCGAGGCCATCGCCAGATGGCAAGCCACTGCCGCTGCGCGCCGCATCCGGCTTGAGCTGCACGCACCGGAGGCGGTCCACGCCAGCGTGGGCGAGCGCGCTGCCTTGCTGGTGTTGAACAATCTGCTGGACAACGCCATCAAGTTTTGCGCGCCTGATTCGGCGGTGGAGATCCGCGTGTTTGCCGAGGGTGGCGGGGCCACGCTGGAAGTGCTCGATCGCGGCCCCGGCATCGCCAGTGGCGACCAGCCGCAACTGTTCGAACGCTTCTATCGCGGTCGCGCCTCGCAGCAGGGGCAGACCAGCGGCGCCGGACTGGGACTGGCCATCGTGCGTGCCGTGCTGGACGGCTATGGCGCCAGCATTACTCTGAGCAATCGCGGCGATGGCATGGGGGCAGCCTGTCGGCTGCACTTCCCGGATCGCGCGGCGACGCCTCAGTAACGCGCATCGGCCGGTTTCTTGTCCCGTGGCCAGTCCCTGGTCTTGGGTGCGAAGTCGGGACGCGGCTGATGCGTGAAGAACTCCGCCACATCCACCGCTTCCTGGTCCGACAGCCCGCCTTGGCCTAGCGGGAAACGGTCATGCAGGGCGATCGGCATGTTGCGCTTGACGAAGGCGGCAGCGGTGTAAGTGCGCGCCATGCCGGCACCGATGTTGAAGGACTGCGCGCCCCACAGCGCCGGGGTGACCCACTGGCCGGACGGGCTGCGGATGCCTTCGCCCTGCGCGCCATGGCAGGCGGCACACTGCGCGTGGTAGATGCGTTCGCCATTGACCGGATCGGGCTTGAGTTTCTGATCGATCTTGCCGATGCCACGTCCAGGTACTTTTTCACCGGGCTGCGCGTCACGGCGCATCCACTCGATGTAGGCCAGCATGGCCTGCATGTCCTGCGATCCTGGCGGCAGTGGCTTGCCATTCATGGAGCGGGGGAAGCAGCCATTGATGCGATCTTCCAGCGTGATGACACGCCCGGCCCGTGCCGCATAAGTCGGGAAGGCGGCCGACACGCCCACATAGGGCGACCCGCCGCCGACGGTGCCCGCATTGAGATGGCAGCTGGCGCAGTTCAGTCCGTTGCCGACGTGCTGCGGCAGCAGTCGTCCGGTCTCGATATTGAGGCGGGCACCAAGGATGAGCTGTGCGGCATTTTTTTCTTTCAGCATGTCAGCCAGGCGCGGCGCTTCGAAGCGCGGCCCCACCGTATTTGCCGGCTGCGCGCCCAGTTCGGCACGCAGCCGTGCGACCTGGCGCTCGCTGATATCCGCCTGTTGACGGCCGCCCCAGCTGGCCCGCGCAAAGTTGAGAATCTCGGCAATCTCGCCATCGCTCAGCGCGGAAAACGCCGGCATGCTCATTGCCTTGGGCTGGGCATGGGTGCGCGCCGCACGCCAACCGGTGAGCATGATGTGGATCAGCGAGGCGGGCTCATTGCTTTGCAGGGTCGGATTGCCCGCCAGCGGCGGGAACAGCCCCTGCACCCCGTTGCCGTCGCTACGATGGCAGGTGGCACAGAACTGCACGTAACCCAGCCCGCCGCGCGAGAGGTAGAGGTCGGCCGGGATGGCGGCGGCGACGGGTGCGGCGGTGGCTTGCGGCGAGCGCCGGCGCGCGGGCGAGGGCAGGCTGGCCAGATACGTGCCGATGGCCAGCAGATCCTCGTCGCTCAGGTATTGCGTGCTGTGCTGGACCACGTCGACCATGTTGCCTGCCACCGTACCGAAGCGGTTGCTGCCGGTGCGCAGTAGCCCGGCCACATCCGCGGGCTGCCAGCGGCCGCGAAGGTCGAGCGCGCGCCAATGCGCTACCGTCTCGCCGGAGAGGAACAGCGGGCCATTGCTGCCGGATTCACTCACGGCTTTTTCCTGCATGCCGATACCCCGCGGCGTATGGCAGGCCCCGCAGTGCCCCGGCCCCTGCACGATGTAGGCTCCGCGATTCCATTGGGCAGACTGTGCAGGATCGGGCCGGAATGGACCGGCTTGCAGGAAGGCCATGTTCCACAGCGCCATCCCCCAGCGCTGGTTGAAGGGGAAGGACATCTCCGGTGGCCGGTTGGGTAGCGCCAGCGGCTTGACCGCCTGCATCAGGTAGACGTAGAGCGCGCGCATGTCCTCTTCGCTCATCCTGGCGTAGGACGGGTAGGGCATCGCGGGATAAAGATGGCGACCGTCCGCCGTTACGCCCTCACGCATGACGCGATCGAATTGGGCGAAGCTGTATTGCCCGATTCCGGTCTGGCGATCTGGCGTGATGTTGGTGGAATACAGCTTGCCGAACGGCGTCTCCAGCGCCAGGCCGCCAGCCATCGGCTTGCGCTTGTCTTGCGTATGGCAGGCCACACAGTCGCCCAGCCGGGCGACATAGCGGCCGCGCAGAACTTGCTCGCGGGTACTGGTATCGAGGTCGTCGCCGAAGTCGGCCGGAAGATCGTCGCTCAGGCTGGCCGCGCTCGTCGGCATGGCGATGGCCGGCGCGGCAGTGGCCAGCGGTGAGCAGAGCATCAGCGTGGCGAGCAAGAGAAAAATCAGGGGAAGAAGGGGGCGGTGAAGTGTTGTCATGATGGGGCCGGATCGTTATTCCGAGACAGAAACGTTCCCCATTTAAACCTTGCACCGTGACCACATCGATGCGCTGATCGGAAGGCGTTTGATCTTCCGCAAAGACCGCTGGCGCAACCTCTGTCAGCTATTTGATGGCTTTCACAACCTGGCCTTTCGCAACAAAAAACGCCACCCGGAATGCCCGGATGGCGTGGTCGACGAAGGCGGCGCAGGATTCGCTGCGCGGCTGGCAAGTCCGCTTACTTGCGTGGCGAGCGCAAGGACATGCGCTGCAGGATGGGCATGCGATCAAAGAACTGGTGCCACAGCGCACCCAGCACATGCAGCCCGACCAGGAAATACACCGCATTGCCCATGAATTCGTGTACCTCCTTGATGGGACCGCGCACGGCCATGTCCTTGGCCAGAATCACCGGCAGCGTCATGCCGAAGAACACCACATCGCGGCCGCCGGCCTGGGTGAACAGGATGCCGGTGATGGGCAGACCGATCATCACGGCATACAGCAGCAGGTGCACGGCGCTCGCGCCCAGCTGCTGCAGGCGCGGCAGCGGCAGTTCGGGCGGCACGCCCAGCAGCTTGCGGGCGATCAGGCGCACCACGACGAAGATCAGGACCAGTTGACCGGCATGCATGTGCACCGTGCGCAGCAAGTCGCGCAGCGGGTCGCCCTTGGGGATGTCCTCGCGGTATTCGATGGTGGCCAGCGCCACCACGAACAGGACGAACATCAGCCAGTGCAGCGCGGCGTAGAGGGGGGGGTAGCGGGTGCCTTGCCCGAGGGCATTATTGGTTTTGTTCATCTGGGTTCCCATTGGAAAAATGAGCCTGCATGGTAAGTCAGGAAACTTAGTTCAGCATTAGCCTCGCGCAAGAAATTACTGACCAAGTCTGACTCAGGCCTGGCCCGGCGCAGGAATATCCAGGATCACGCGCAATCCGGTCTGTGATTTCTCGTCCGATGCCGCCAGCCCGATCATGATATCCAGCCGCGCCGCCACCGACTGCACGATGGCCAGCCCCAGGCCAGCACCGGGAGCGGCTGCGGGATCGAGTCGATGGAAGGGCTGGAACACGCGCTCGCGCTCGCTGGCCGGAATGCCGGGACCATTGTCGGTGATCTCGAGACGCACGCGCCCCGGCGGCGTCTGAGCCGCTGCGGCGAGCGCCAGGCTGATGCAACCGCCCGCCGGCGTATAGCGGATCGCGTTGTCGATCAGGTTGCCCAGCAGCAAGCCTAGTTCTACCGGATTGCTGTCCACCTCGGCCGTCAGCGGTCCGTCCACGCCAAGGTCGATGTCCTTTTGCTGAGCCAGCGGCAGCAGGTCCTCCAGCACCGGCCGCACGGCCTCGCGCAGCAGCAGCCGTGTGCGCGGCGAGGCTGCCGTTTGATCCTGGGCGCGGGCCAGGGCGAGCATTTGGGTGACCAGCATGCGCGCGCGCTCCAGTCCTTGTTCCAGACGCTGCAAGCGTGCGCGGGCGGTATCGGAAAGCTCGCTCTGCTGCAGTCCTTCTGCCTGCAGCGAGAGCGCGGCCAGGGGCGTGCGCAACTCGTGCGCGGCATCGGCCACGAAGCGGCGCTGTGCCGTCATCGCGCCTTGTACACGCGCCAGCAGTCGATTGATGGCGTCAACGAAGGGGCTGATTTCAATGGGCAGGCCTTGGGTGGCCAAGGGATCGAGCTGGTCATCGCGCCGCTGGTCGATCTCGCGGCGCAGTTGGGCCAGCGGCGCGAAGAGCGTGCGCATGATGCGCCGCAGTGCCAGCAGCAGCACCGGTACCAGAAGCAGGACGGGAATCACTGCGCGCCAGGCACTGCGCGATGCAATGCCATCGCGCACATCGGTTTCCTGCGCCAGCGCGATGCGGCGGCCGGAAGGAAGCGGCTGGACATAGACGCGGAAATTCTCATGAAACATGACGGCCGTCTGGAAGCCGTCCCGCAGGCCCGAGGGCAGCGGCAAGGCGGCAACCGCCGATGGGGACTGGCCCGGCTCGGGCAGCCATTGCACGCTGATGCGCGATTCATGATCGGCACCGGGGTAGCTGCCCACCGCGCCATCCTCGGGCAGGGTGCCGCCCAGGCGGGCGATGAGTGTGCCCACCTGCAGCAACAGGTCGTCCTGCTGCCGGATCGAATCGCGATAGGCGCTGAGGAAGCCGAAGGCCCCGGCACACAGGGCCACCGCCAGTATGGCCAGCGTCAGCGCCAGCGACAGCCGCGCTTGCAGGGAGCGTTGCAGGGGTGTCATGACGCGCTTGCTCCGCGCGCCACCATCCAGCCCATGCCGCGCACATTCCTGATGGCCGTACGATCCAGTTTCTTGCGCAATGCATGGATCAGGAATTCGACCGCATTGCTTTCCACTTCCTCGCCCCAGCCATAAATCCGTTCTTCCAGTTCGCTGCGCGACAGGATCGCGCCAGGGCGATGCATGAGTGCCTGCAACAGCGCGAATTCGCGTGCCGACAGCGCTACCGGCGGCTGGCCTTGCCAGCGGGCGGTCTTGTCGGCCAGATCCAGAGACAGTTCGCCATTGTCCAGCACCACCGTAGCCGCCCCCGACTTGCGCCGCATCACCGCGCGCAGCCGCGCCAGCAATTCGCCCATGGCAAAGGGCTTGAGGATGTAGTCGTCGGCACCGCTGTCGAGTCCGTCGATGCGGTCCTGCACGCCATCGCGGGCGGTCAGGATCAGTACCGGCGTGGTGGCGTGCCGGCGCATCTGGCGCAGTACCGACAAGCCATCGGCACCGGGCAGGCCCAGATCCAGCAGGACGGCGTCGTAGTCCTGCTGGACCAGGGCAGCATGCGCGGCGTTGCCGTCGCGCACCCAGTCCGCCGCGTAGCTGGCCTCCCGGAGGGCCGCGCGGACTTCCTCGCCGATCATGGCGTCATCTTCCACCAGCAGAATTCGCATCGCTTGCCATGCCTCCTTCAATGCATCCGGCCATCGGATGGTGCCAGAGTCTAAGGCAAAAGCGCGAGTGACTGCGGAAAAGTGAGCCAGGCCGCCGTCGGACAAGCCCTCCAGCTTGTATGGATCAAATCATGAATCGAGCCATACATGCTCGGCAAAGGAGTAGCCCATCATGCCGCCCAGCGGAATCGGCGAGAGGCCCTTGACCTTGCTGCTGTAGCCATCCAGCAGGGCGAGGAACATGGGGATGCCGATCCCGGCTTCCTCATGGATGATGGTTTGCATGTCTCCATACATCTGCTTGCGCTTGCCGACATCGATCTCGGCCCGCGCGGCCGTGAGCAGCTGGTCGAACTTCTCGCTCTTGAAGCGCGACTCGTTCCATGCCGCCTGTGACTGGAAGAACTGGGTGAGCAGCACGTCGGCACTGGGGCGCGGGTTGACGTTGCCGAAGCCGACCGGATTGCTGAGCCACTGGTTGGACCAGTAGCCTTCCGGTGGCATGCGCTTGAGTTCCAGGTCCAGTCCGACGCGCTGTGCGGTCTGCTGCAGCACCGTGGCGATGTCTACCGAATACATGGCCGCCGCCGAACAGACCAGCGGTATCTTGCCGGTCACGCCGGACTTCTGCAGGTGGTATTTGGCCTTGTCCAGATCCATCTGGCGCTGCGGCAGGCCGGCGAGGTAGAAGGGGTTGGTCGGATCGATCGGCTGGTCATTGCCCAGCACCGCATGGCCGCGCGCAATGTTCTTGCGCATGACCTCACGGTCCATCAGGTACTTCATGGCCAGCACGAAATCGGGGTTGCTGCCGGGGCCCACATCCTTGCGCAGGATCAGGTCGGTATAGGCGCCGGATGGCGTTTCCAGTACCGCAAAGCCGGCACTGCCCTTGATGCGCTCGATCGAACGCGGATTGAGGTTGGCCACCAGATCGAGTCCGCCCGAGAGCAGGGCGTTGACGCGCGCATTCTCGTCGCCGATGCCGACGAATTCGATCTCGTCCAGATAGGGCTTGCCGGGTTTCCAGTAATTGTCGTTGCGCACCACCACCGAGCGGATCCCGGGAGTGAATTCCTTGAGCTTGTAGGGACCGGTACCGATGCCGGCGCTGAAGTCGGTGGTCCCGGCCTTCACGATGTGGAAGTGGAAGGTGCCGACGATGACCGGCAGGTCGGCATTCGGCGCGGTCAGGGTGACGGTCACTTCATTGGGGCCGGTTTCCTTGACGCTCTCGATCTGGTCCGCCAGGGTCTTGGCCTTGGATGCGGTGGCCGGATCCTTGTGGCGCATCAGCGAGAACACCACGTCGGCCGGCGTGAGCGCCTTGCCGTCGTGGAAGCTCACGCCCCGGCGCAGCTTGAACACCCACACCCTGGCATCCTTGCTGATGAAGGATTCGGCCAGCGCCGGTTGCGGCGTGAGGCTGGCATCCAGCGCGGTCAGGCCGTTGTAGAGCATGGTGCCGCGCGAGTAATCGGTCTTGTTGGATTGCTTGGCGGGATCGAGCGTGTCGCTGACCGATGCCGTGTCGCCGCCCACGCGCAGCTTGCCGCCGCGGCGCGGGGTCTGGGCGTAGGCACTGGCGGCGCTGGTGGCAAGACCGCCCGCCAGCGTGGCTTGCATGCCCCCGGCCAGCAGCATTTTGAGAATGTCGCGCCGGCTGGCACCGCGCTTGAGGCAATCCATCAGGCCAGCGGTGTCGCTGGCGCTGAGCAGGTCGAGTTTGTTCTTGCTGTTGTGGTCCATGGTGCAGCTCCCTGTGTTGTTGAGGCGTGAGAAGACCGGCGGGGCGATGGCGGCCCGCCTGGACTCGGATGCACTGATGCAAGCCGGCACGGCGCTGCGTGCCGGTGAATGCGGACTCTGCGGTCCGCTGTGAGGGTGAAGCTTATTGCCCCGCTTCTACCGCATCGGCCAGTTGCGCCAGCGTGTGGAAGTGGTAATCGGGGACGGTGTGCTCGGAGGCGATGGTGCCGCCCGAGCTGGACTTGCCGTGACGGCGCTCGATCCAGCAGGTGGTGATGCCCAGGCGCTTGGAGACGCCGATGTCGTGATACTGGCTTTGCGCCACATGCAGGTTGTCGGCCTGGCGATAGCCCCATGCGCCTTCGAAGCGGCCACGGGCGTAGGCGAAATATTGCGGGTCGGGTTTCTCGCAGAGGGCGTCGTCGCAGCTCAGCAGCAGGTCAAACGGTTCGCCAAGGGTGCGGGCGAAGTGTTGCAGGGCCCAGGTTTGCGCATTGGTCATGGTGACCAGCTTGTAATGCTTGTGCAGGCGTTGCAGCGCCTCGACCGAATCGGCAAAGGCCGGCCAGTCGGCCACCGAATCGCGCAGGCCGCGCGCCAGTTCCGGGGTGTCGGGCAGACCCAAGGCCGGGGCGATGACATGCCAGCAGCGCTCGAGGTCATCCGGATACCAGCCAGTGTTGCCATCGCTGCGCGCGGCGCGATAGGCTGCCAGGAAATCCTCGTCCGAGATCTTGCAGTCGGGAGCGGCCTTGCGCAGGTACGCGAGCATGCCGCCTTCGAAATCGATGAGGGTGCCGACGACGTCAAACGTGAGTACCTTGAAATCCTTCAGAGGCATGTCTTGCTCCAGAAAAAAGGGAATGACGATGAGAGTGGGGGACCTGGCCACGAATGGCTGCGCGGGGGCCAGTGGGTCCAGAATACGGGCGCGCGTGCCGGAGCTTGATGCAAAAAGGGACACTCAAACCGCACAGAATTTTTTTCTGGACGGCTGCTACAGCACGCTGTAGCAGCCGCTCCCGGCCTCTTCCGCAGGCCGGGAATCCGCGCCTGCGCGTTCTCATCACGAGGCCGCCACGCTGCAGCATGGCGAGGTGGCGGATGCCTTGTCGGGCAGCCGCAAGATGGTCAGTCTGTGGGAGGGCGGCGGAAGAAGCGCGCCGGGCAGGGAATCAACGGGGCAGGGATGGAAGTCCGGAAGAAGCGGCAGAGGATGCCGCGAGAAGAAAGCAGATGAGTCCCCCCCGAGCTGCCGACGCCGCGCTATGCGGGCCGATCTTTTCCCCCCTCCAGGGTGACTCATCTACCAGCGGCATTCTAACGGGGCTTGCCGGGAATGAAACTAGTCCATTTGGACTGGTCAGGGCACGGACATTACGTTCCGGAGCGCGCGGCGCAGAGCATGGACGCGTTCAACGGCCGGCATCGATGCAGGTCCCCAGCAGCTGAAGATCGGTACGGCTTACCCCGCACTCCGCGAAGAGCGTGCGCCAGCCCGCAACACAAGATCGCACCTCCTCGATGATCGTCCGTGCTTCTTCCGGCGTGAGAAGGAAACGGCGGGATTGCGACAGGGCGTTGATGGTCGTGCTGGCAGCACCATGGTCCCCCACGCCGATGGATTGCGGCAGATAGGCGGCATCCAGATGCGGAAGCAGGTCGAAGGCGGGAGAGAGTCGATAGCGGCCACGCGTATCACGCAGCAGAGCATGATTGCGCATGTGGTCATCAACATTCCCGATCAAGATGTTGAAGACCATCCGGCGGAACAAGGCGTGAGCGTCCCGCACGGCATAATCGTCCAGCGGACGAAGGGCTTCGGCGATACCGGCATAGGAGTAACGGGTTCGAAGGAGCCCGGGGTCTACCTGGTCGATGTCGATGAGGCTGTTGGCGCTGAGATAATGAAGACGGCGTCCATCGTCCGTGCGGTCGAATCGGGTCAGCAAAAGCAGAGAACGGCTCCCCAATGTCACGAGTTCAAAGTCGGGTACGTCGATGCCGGCCTGGTGCGCCAGACGCAGTGTGGCGTATTCAACCGTCGGAACGTCGAATCGATCGTCGAGGCGGCTGAACTTGACGATGGCCTCCCGGCCTTCATGCAGCACCACGGTCTTTGGCCGGACACCGCCAAGGCTGGCACCGGGAAAGAACAGGCGCAGTGCTTCCTCATCCAATTCGCTATCCGGGTCACCCGTCAGGGCCTCGATCGCATGGGTCTGCCGCTCGTCCAGTCTCGACAACGGCTCGGGCCGGTTACCGGGCACGGGTACCACCGAATGGTGTTCGGAGAATCCCAGGCAGCCCGATCCGAAATGCCAGCAGTGGATGAACCAGTCTACCGGCGTCTCGGGCTGTGGGCGGCCGTACTGGCGATTGATGCTGGCGGTCAGGCGCACACCCCAGGCGTTTGGTCCGGCATCGGAGAGCACGCCGAAGGAGCCATCACGGCGTCGGCGCACTGTATGCAAGTCAGTCTGGAGCGGTAAGTGAACCGGGTCGAGCGAGAACGCGTCAGGGTGTGCAACGTAGTGCTTGCCGTAGCCCAGCCTGCCGTCGCCGTTGGCGTCGAGCGCGAAACCGGCCACCGGGCGGGGCGCTTCCGGATTGGAGCAATCGAAGACAGTACAGGCTGTTTGCCGCATGTCAGAAGTCCTGATCGACTATTGGCGACGGCGCATCGCGCAAGTGCCGCGGAGTTTCCGGGCGGTTGACCAGCAATTCGACATCCGATAGCTCTTGCAAGGCTTCCAGTACGGCGAGGAAGCCGCCAATGGAAACGCCCGGGTCACCCAACTCCAGTCTGCCCAAGGTCGAGCGGTGGATGCGGGTGATCTGTTCCAATTGCGACAACGACAATTTGCGCGCTTTGCGCGCGCGCCGGATTCGCAGTCCAAGCTGGGTCAGCGTGTCGTGTACTGTCGCAGTAAGGAAATCCGATTTATGGCGCATAAATGCATCATGCAGAGAATAATGATGTAGTTATACAGCATTAAAACATCCATCGCAACGCAGCGTACCTTTCCCACCGTTGTCAAACTTCATATCCGCCGCTAAAATGAGAATTATTATTATTTAGAGACTACCGACTCCCTCATGCCCGTCCCGCACCCCGCCGACGCCCAGCACATCGACTCGCTCTACCGCGAGCATCATGGCTGGCTGCAGCAGTGGCTGCGACGCAAGCTGGGCAGCAGCAGCGATGCGGCCGACCTGGCCCAGGATACCTTCCTGCGGGTGCTGGGCAAGCCGCAAGTGCTGGCTGATGTACGCGAACCGCGCGCCTGGCTGACCCGCATCGCGCAGGGCCTGGTGGTGGACAAGGTCCGGCGCGACGAGGTCGAACGCGCCTGCCTGGAGGCCATCGCCCATCTGCCGGTACCGGAAGTGATCTCGCCCGAGGCCAGGATGCTGCTGGTGGAAGCGCTGGCCACCATCGACGCCATGCTCGAAGGCCTGGGGGCCAAGCCGCGCGAGGCTTTCCTGATGTCCCGGCTGGACGACCTGGGCTATGCCGAGATCGCCCGGCGCATGGGTGTCTCGCTGAGCAGCGTCGAAAAATACATGGCGGCCGCCATCCGCCATTGCTACCTGATGCGGCAAGCCTGGCAAGCCCGCTGAAGCGCATCCTTCACGCTGATGTCCGCCAATCCAATGCCTTCGGCCCCACCTGATCCGGTCCTGGAACAAGCCATCGCCTGGCTGGTTCAGCTGCGGGCGCAGCCCTCCGGTGTGGCGCCGGATCCCGCCTTGCAAGCCCGCATCGATGCCTGGCGCGCGGCAGATGGCCGTCATGAAAGCGTGTGGTCCGAGCTGATGGCCTCAGAAGCCCAATTTCAGCGGCTGGTGGCCTTGCCGGTCGCCCCTGCGCAATGGCAGCAGCCGCTCTCGGCGCTGAACCGCTCGCGCAGCCGCCGCCAGTCGCGTCGTCGCTGGCTGGGCGGGGTGGCTCTGGGCCTGGGCAGCGTAGCCCTGGCTAGCCTGGCCGCACGCCAGGCCGGGCTGTTCGATAGCCTCGCCGGCCAGCGCTACGCCACCGGGACCGGCGACCAGCGCCGCGTGACCCTGGGCGACGGCACGCAACTGGCCCTCAATACCGCGACGGCCGTGCGCCTGCAGTTCAATGCGGAGCAGCGCCTGATCGCGCTGGAACACGGCGAAATCTTCATCGATACCGGGCGCGATGCACTCTCGCCCCGCCATCGCCCCTTCCTGGTCCAGACCGCCCAGGCCCGCCTGCAGGCGCTGGGCACGCGCTTCGCCGTGCGCCAGCAAGAGGGCGTGACCCGCCTGAGCGTGCTGGAAGGGCGGGTGGCCGTGGACCCGGGGCAGGGCACGCGCACCGTGATCGTCCCCGGCGAAACGGTGGAGATCGATACGCGCGGCGAGCTGCGGCGGCAGGCCATTCCGGCGGCCGCCATGGACCCCACGGCCTGGCTCGATGGCTCGCTGGTGGCGCGCGACATGCGCCTGGGTGATGTACTGGCCGAGATGGCACGCTATCGCCACGGATGGCTGGTCTGCGAGGACGCCGTGGCATCCCTGAAGGTGTCGGGCGTGTTCCAGCTGCGCGATGGCGATGCAGCGCTGGAATCGCTGGCGCAAGCGCTGCCGGTGCGCATCGAACAGCGTACCCGCTTCTGGGTCCGGGTGACGGCGCTAAACAGCCGATAAGAATTTTCTGGCAGGGATTGCGGGTTTTGGGGGCCTGCTTCGGCATACCTCATGAAACCAGTGAATGTTCTTGTCATTTTCCATGCCCGCCTTCATCCCGCCGCGACTGCACGCTGACCGTCTGCGCCGCCCCTGCCTCGTGCTCGGGCTGCTGCTGGCCTGTGCCGTGCCGGGCTTCGGCGGATTCGCCTGGGCGCAGGAGGCGAGGGCAGTGCATCGCCATTACCAGCTCGCTGCCGGACCGCTGGACGAAGCCCTGAACCGGTTCGCGCGTCTGGCTGGCATCACGCTCTCCTATGCGCCGGACATGGTGCAGGGCCGAACTGCCCCCGCCCTCGACGCCGATCTGGCGGTGGAAGATGCCCTCGCGCAGCTGCTGGCCGGATCCGGCCTGCGGGCCGTGCGCACCCCGGGCGGCGGCTATGGCCTGCAATGGCAGGGGCCGGCGCGCTCCGGCAATGACCTCATCCCCGAGCAGGGCCAACGCCTGAAACAGGTCGTCATCATCGGCCGTCCCGACCCTGTGGCGATGCACGAGGGGCAGCCAGACTACGCCGCCACCCACGGCCAGACTGCAACCCGCACCGCCACACCGCTGCTGGAGATCCCGCAATCGCTCTCGGTCGTCACGCGTGAGGAAATGGACGCACGCGGAGCCGCCAGCGTCATGGACGCGCTGCGCTACCTGCCGGGGGCCAACACCCAGACCCATGGCGTGGATCCGCGTGGCTACGACTATTTCAACCTGCGCGGCTTCATCAATGCGCAGAACACCAGCAACTACCTCAACGGCCTGCGCCAGCTGGTGGCGGGCTTCGGCATGTTCCGCACTGAAGCCTATGGACTGGAGCGGGTCGAAGTGCTGCGCGGTGCGGCCTCGGCCACCATTGGCCAGGCCGATCCGGGCGGGGTGGTCAACCGCATCAGCAAACTGGCCGGCGCGGAGTCGCCCGATGAACTGGTGCTGTCGGCGGGAACGTTCAACACGCGCCAGCTGGCCGCCGACCTCAGCGGCACGCTGGCTGAGGATGGGCAGGCGCAGGCGCGTCTCGTGGCGCTGGTGCGAGAGAGCGATACCCAGTTCCGTTACGGCAATGGCCGCGCCGTGGAGAACGACCGCCTGTATCTGGCCCCCTCGCTCAAGCTGCGCCTGGGCAGCGACACCAGCCTCATCTTGCTGGCCGACTACCTCAAGGACCGCAACGGCAGCAGCCGCTGGACCGCCGTCAATGCCGACGGCAGCCTCACCCACACGCTGGTAGGCGATCCCGGCATCGACCGCCAGCGCGGCGAGCAATGGTCGCTGGGCTGGCAACTGGCGCATCGTCTGGATGAGCGCTGGCAGCTGCTGCAGGATTTCCGCCAGGCCGGCTTGCGGTCCCAGTATTCGGTCCTCAATCCGGTCAGTCTCAGTGGCAGCGTGCTCACCCGCATGGCGGCACGCTACGACACGCAACTGCAAAGCAGCCAGCTCGATACGCGCCTGCAGGGCCAGTTGCAGCAGGGTGACGCTGAACACACCGTGGTGCTGGGCCTGGACCTGACTCGCCTGCATCAGGACGAGCAACGTTATCGCGGCAGCGCACCCAGTCTGGACCTGGACGCACCGGTGTATGGCGTGCCCATCGCCATGGCCTCGCAACTGGTCGCGCGCTTGCAGGAGGACATGCAGCAGACCGGGCTCTACGTGCAGGACCAGATTCGTGACGGCTCACTGGTCTGGACGCTGGGCAGCCGCTACGACCGCGTCACCGACACCACCCGCAACCTGAGCACGGCAGTGCGCACCGACACGCGCGCCCATGCGCTCAGTCATCGCGCCGGTGTGTCGTGGAAGCTGATGTCGTCGCTGGTGCCGTATCTGAGCGTGAGCACGTCCTTCCTGCCGCAGCCTGGGCAGGATGTGGCGGGCCGGCCGTTCTCCCCCAGCCACGGACGTCAGATCGAAGCCGGCATCAAGTTCCAGCCCGAGGCGGGGCGGGCGCTCTACACCGCTGCGCTGTTCCAGACCACCAAGGATCACGTCCTCACCAGCGATCCGCAGAACGCCAATTTCTCGGTCGACCAGAGCCAGGTACGCTCGCGCGGCCTGGAGCTGGAAGCGCGCGGTGCACTCTCGCCGGGTCTGAACCTGCTGGCGGCCTACACCTGGACGCAGGCCATCAATACGGCCCATGCCGATCCGGCGTTGGTCGGCAAGACGCCGATGCTGGTGCCGCGCCATGCCGCCAGCCTGTGGCTGGACTACACGCCGGGCGAAGACTTGCCCGGCCTGGGCGTGGGTGCCGGCGCGCGCTATACGGGGGCCAGTTACGCCAATGCCGACAACAGCGTGCGCAACGCCGCCACGGTGCTGCTCGACGCGATGTTGCGGCTGGACCAGGGCCATTGGCGCTATGCCCTCAACGTCAGCAACCTGGCCAATCGCCGCAGCACGTCCTGCCTGGCCGAGCCGACGCTGACCTGTTTCTGGGCCGAGGAGCGCACCGCCGTGCTCAGTGCCCGCTATCGCTGGTAGCACTTCACGAGGAGACCCGGACGCATGCATCACGCCACCGCCGCCACCCCCACCGGCCTGCAACAGCACTTCATCGGCCAGCGCCAGCGCTTGCGCGAGGCGGCCCAGCGCATTCTGGGATGTCCGCATCGCGCCGATGACGTGGTGCAGGATGCCTATCTCAAGATCCGTGAAGTGCAGGAACAGGAAAACTGCGCCATCCGCCAGCCGCAGGCCTACCTGATGCGCATCGTGCGCAACCTGGCGATCGATCGTCATCGCCGCTGCCGTTTTGAAAGCGATGTCTTTGCCGAGGAAGAAGCCGGCGAAGACATCCACGAAGAAGCGCAGGGTCCCGAGGCCATCGCCATTGGCCGCCAGACCCTGGCACTGGTGAGCCAGGCGCTGGACGGCTTGCCTGCCCGTACCCGGCGGGCCTTCGAGCTGTATCGCCTGACCGGACTGAGCCAGCGCGAGATCGCAACCGAACTGGGCATCTCGGTCACGCTGGTCAATTTCCTGATCCGCGATGCCCAGGCAAGCTGCCGCCAGTGCCTCGCGCTGACACCGCCGCCCTGACCGGACGTGGAGCGCGCGCTGCGCGTTTCTTCCACCAGATGACGATGCCGGTCACGGTGAGCACGCTCACCAGCACGCCCAGCACGGCCAGGAAGATGCGCCATGGCAGGCCGAACACCTGGCCCATGTGCAGTGCGCCGATCCAGTTGCTGAAAGTATTGCCGCTGCGGTCGCCCTGCGGCAGCCAGTGGCCACGGATATCGCCGGTGGCGGGGTCGATCAGCAAGCCGGTATTGCCGGCGTCGCTGCGGATGTCTGCATTGCTGTGGACCATGTATGCATACAAGCCCCTGCGACGATCCATACTCAGTTTTTCCTCGAAGTCGACGGTCAGGCCACGTTCCTGCGCGAAGCGCGCCATGGCCGCACGTGCCATGGCATGGGCCTGCGGCCATTCCAGCGGCGGCTGCGCCAGCGGCTTGGGCAGTGGCGGTCGGCCGCGCCAGCTGGTATCGAAGGGCAGGATCTGCGACATCACCGGCAGATAGATCTGGTCGCGCAGGTTGAACATCACGCTGGACCATGCGATCAGCAACAACATCACCCATAGCCACAGGCCGCAGGCACGATGCAGATCGAGATTGACGCGATAGAAACCGGCCTGCCACTTGATGAGCCAGGCCGGTTTCCATTTCACCAGGAAGGGCCGCGCGCGCGGCCAGGTGAGGATCATGCCGACGAAGCAGTCGAGGGTCCATAGCAGCGCCACGATGCCCATCAGCAGCGCGCCCGGCACGCGCGGCAGGGCCATCGAATGATGCACCTTGAACAGGAAGGGCATCAGCTGCGCGGGCCGCAGGCTGATCGCGTTGCGGTCGCGCACGCCCTGCACCGTGCCATCGTAGGGATTGGCAAAGACTTCGTCATAACTGAGCCGATAGGGCTTGCCGCTGGCCGGATCCAGCGCCGGTTCCGCGATGAAGCGCACCGTGCGCCCCGGTTGCGGATGCAGGATCAACTGGTTCACCTGTGCCTGCGGTCCCAGCGCCCGTTCCACCCGTGCGCGCAACTGGTAAGGATCGAGCATCGCAGTGGCCGCCTGGCCCGGCGCCGGCTGCGCCAGGTGCAGCTCGGGTGCCAGCCAGGTATCGAGCTCCTCTTCGAAACTCAGGAGGCTGCCGGTGAGGCAGGCCGCCAGCAGGAACAAGGCGATGGCCAGCCCGGTCCATCGATGCAGCAGGACCAGGTGGTGGCGGCGTGGCGCAAAGCGGCACAGCCAGGCGGACAGCGTGCTTACCATCGCGTGGTCAACTGCACGAGACCGGTGCGGCGCGCGCCATACTCGCAGAGTTCAGAGCAGAAGGCGTAGACCCGATCAGTCACGTTGTTGAGCTTGAAGGCCAGCTCGAAGTTGCGCCAGTCCGCATTGATGCGGCCCAGGTCCAGGCGCGCGCCGAAGTCCAGCAGCGTGACCGAAGGCACCTCGAAGGTGTTGAGCGCATTGCCGTAGGAACGCCCGATGTAGCGCACGCCTGCCGACACATGCGCACCGGCCAGCGCGCCGCGCTGGAAGGCATAGTCCGCCAGCACGCCTGCATTGTGTCTGGCCGCGCCGGGCAAGGCCTTGCCCTCGGTGTTGGTGCTGCTGCTGGTGGCATTGTTGCTGGTGACCTTGGCGTTGGTATAGCTGTAGCTGGAGGTCAGGCTCAGGCCCTCGTTGAGGGACAGCTTGCCTTCCAGTTCCACGCCCTTGGAGCGGGCCGCACCGGTCTGCACCGAGTAGCCGGCATGGGCCAGGTCGGTGGTCGCCACGTTCTGGCGTCGCAGGTCGAATACCGCCAGCGTGAAGAGCGCATTGGTATTGACGGGTGCGTATTTCACGCCGGCTTCATATTGCTTGGCGCGTTCAGGCTTGAGCATGTCGCCGCCGAAACTGGTGCCGGTGGTGGGCGTGAAGGATTCGGTGTAGCTCAGGTAGGGCGAGACGCCATTGGCCAACTCATGCACCAGCCCCAGGTTGCGCGTGTTGGCGCGGTCGCTGCGCTCGGTCCGGGTGCGCGCGATGGCATTGCTGACGGTCTGTTGCGAGCGGTCGTGGCGGATGCCGGCGGAGACAAACCAGCGTTCGGCGATCTTCAGCTGGTCCTGCAGATAGAAGCCCAGTTGGTCATCCACGGTGCGCAGATTGTAGTTCTCGGATACGGCGGGCAGATTGCCGTAGCTGGTCGTGTAAAGATTGGAGAGCACATAACCGGCCAGCGTATTGGGACTGACATAACCGCGTACCGTGCCTGCGGTGTGATGGAAGTCCACCCCCATCAACACCTTGTGCTGCACGGCACCGGTGCTGAAGTCGGCCTGCAGCTGGTTGTCGGCGGTGAAGGTATCGGACTCGGTACCCAGTCGCCAGCGCTGCAGGGCGGCGGTCGCCGACTGCGTGGCCGGATAGAAGGCGGCGAAGCGCATGCTGTTGCGGGTGCCGTTGTAATCCGTATAGCGCAGGTTCTGGCGGAAACTCCACACCTCGTTGAACTGATGCGAAAACTGCGAGCTGAGCGACCAGTTCTCGTAGCGCTCACTGTTGTCGGCGCTGCGGCCCACAGCCGTGCTGGTCGGGATCTGCCCGTTGGGATTGGCCGTGACCGTGCCGCTGGCCGGGAAGACGTTGTTGGACAGGCCTTCGCTGCGCTGGTATTCGAAGCGGCCGGTCCATTCGGTGCGGTCGGACGGACGCCAGGTGATGGCCGGTGCCAGGAACAGGCGGCGATCGACGGTGCCATCGACCTGGGTCCCGGCGTCGCGCGCCAGCCCGGTGATGCGATAGGACCAGACCCCGCCTTCATCGAGCGCGCCACCGAAGTCGGCGGCCACCTGCTTGCGATCAAAACTGCCGGCCTGCAGCTGCAGTTCACGCAGGGTAGTGGTGGTCGGTTTCTTGGAGACCACGTTGATCAGACCGCCCGGCGCGTTCTGCCCGAACATCACCGAAGCCGGTCCATGCAGCAGCTCGATGCGTTCCAGTCCGTAGGGTTCCGGCGCGTAGCGGCTGTAGCTGGCGTTGGAGGCGGTGAGCGTGCCGTCGCGATAGAGCGAGCCACCATTGTTGATGGGGAAGCCGCGCAGCAGCGAGGCCGTTTCGGAAATGGCGAAGGCGCCATTGGAGACCTGGATGCCGCTGCTGTAGCCCAGTGCCTCCGAGACGGAACGCGCCTGCTGGGTGGCGATCTGGTCGGCCGTGACGACCGAGATCGATTGCGGAGTTTCGGTGATGGGGGTATCAGTCTTGGTCGCGGTGGCGCTGCGCTTGGCGACGAAACCGTGGACCGGGCCGGTGGCCTGTTCTTCCTGGCCGGCGGTGACGGTGACCTGGGGCAGCGTGGCATCGGTGGTGGTCTGCGCCCAGGCGGGGGCGGCGGCGGGCAGGCCCAGCAAGGCCAGGCGCAGCGCCTGCACCATCAGGCGGGGACGGGCCACGGGAGAGGGCAGGAGAGCGCGGGCGTGCGGGGAAGTGCGGCAGGTTTTTCTTGTCGTCATGGTCAGGAGCGTGGTCGCAAAGAGGGATCGCCAGCGGTGCTGGCACGAACCGAAGGGCCCGTTCTCTGGTTGACGAATGAGACGTGTTCTTGTTTAGGACGACAGGCGGCACGATGAAAAAATCATGGCGGCAGATTACGCAAGGCAGGCTTTTCATCGCCCGGGAATGCGCGCTGCTTGTCGATGTTGAAATCAGGAAACGCCTGATGGCGGTGTGGATGGCCACGTCCTATCTTGGTTTGCATAACAAGGAGGGAGACATGTGTACCAATGCCATGAGCATCGCGCGGCGTCATCTGGGCATCATCGTGCGGCTGTGTGAGATGTCGGAACAGGATGAACCGATCGCCGAGCTGGTGCGCGCCACGGTCCGCAACTGCCTGCTGGCCATGCAGACGGCGGGGACCGAACCGATGGAGGCCGCCGAGATTATCGAACAGCTGCTGCAGCATGAACTGGCGGCCTTGCCGGCAGAGCGCGCCAAATGCCGCAAGGTGCTGGAAGCAGCGCACCTGCATGCGGAATACCTGACCATGGCGGAGCGTCGCGCCACCCATTGAATGAGGCAACACGCGCGAATTCAGGGGTGAAATCAAGCCTGAATTCACACCTGAATTCGCGCTTGAATTCGGGCGTTCATTCAAGCGTTCATTCGAGCCGGCAACCCATGCCTCACATCACGTCATCAAACTGTTCCGCAGGCACCGGCCTGCCGAACAGGTAGCCCTGATAGCGCGTACACCCCAGCGCCGCCAGGAACTGCTGCTGCTCGCGGGTTTCCACGCCCTCGGCAATGACTTCCAGCCCCAGCGCATCAGCCAGGGTGATGATGCTCTTGGCGATGGCCACGTCGCTGGGCGCGAAAAGCAATTCGCGCACGAAGGACTGATCGATCTTGAGCTGGTCGATCGGCAGCCGCTTGAGCAGCGACAGCGACGAATATCCCGTCCCGAAATCGTCCAGCGACAGGGCCAGGCCGTGCTGCTTGAGTTCCATCATCTTTTCGATGGTGGCCTGCACATCCTCGACCATGGCGGACTCGGTCAGCTCCAGCTTGAGATGGCAGGGATCGGCACCGGTCGCTTGCAGGGTCTCCAGGATGCACTTCACGAAGTCCGGCTGGCGCACCTGGACAGCACTGACGTTGACGGCAATGACCACCGGTACCCGCCGGCCTTCGCGGTTCCAGCGCACCGACTGCCGGCATGCCTGCTGGAACACCCAGTGACCCAGCGGCAGGATCAATCCCGAGGCTTCGGCCACCGGAATGAAGATGGCCGGCGAGACGCTGCCACGGAAAGGACTGTTCCAGCGCGCCAGCGCTTCCACGCCGATCAGGTTGCCGGCCTGGTCGCGCTGCGGCTGATAGTGCAGCAGGAATTCGCTGCTGCCGATGGCGCGCCGCAGGTCGCTTTCCAGACCGGTGCGGAAATGCAGCGCATGTTCCATCGCCTGGTCAAACAGGCAGCTGGTATTGCGCCCCTTCTGCTTGGCCGCATACATCGCCAGGTCGCCCTGGCGCAACAGGTCTTCGACGCTGGCCCCTTGTCCGTGCATGAGGGCGATGCCGACCGAGCAGGTCGCGAAATGACTGAGTCCGTCCAGGTCGAAGCGCTGCTCCATGGCCGCCACGATGCGCTGTGCGAATCCGCAGGCGCTCTCTTCGATGAGGGCTGGCGAGGCCAGGGGCTGCTGCTGCAGGATCACGAATTCATCACCGCCCAGGCGGGCGACCAGGGCCCCGCCAGCCAGTTCCTGCAGGCGTGCGGCGATCTGGCAGAGCAGGCGGTCGCCGATGGAATGCCCGAGGGCATCGTTGAGATCCTTGAAATTGTCGATGTCGATGAAGAACAGCGCTGAGGGCTGGCCGAGATAGCTGGCGGCGGCGATCTGGTCGAGCAGCAGGCGGCGGTTGGGCAGGCCGGTGAGCGGATCATAGAAGGCCAGTTGCCGGGTTTCGTCCTGCAGGCGCTTCTGGTCGCTGATGTCGATCTGGGTGCCGACGTAGTGCGTGATGTGTCCGGCCGGATCGGCCACGGCGGTCAGGGTCAGCATGGCGCAGAAGGTTTCGCCGTTCTTGCGCCAGACCCGCACCTCTCCCTGCCATTTGCCGTTGCGCTGGACCAGCGTCCATAGCCGGGCGCGAAAATCCTCCTGGTCTTGCTCGCGCTGGCAGGGCGGCATTCCCTCCGCTGGCAGCTCGTGCAGCTGGTAGCCGGTCAGGGCGATGAAGGCGGCATTGGCATCGAGCACGTTGCGCCCGGCATCGAGCACCCAGATCGCCTCGGACGAATGAAAGGCCGCCGCCGCGATGCGCAGCGAGGTCTCGCTCTGCTGCAGCCGTGCCGTACGGCGTGCCACTTCGCGCCGCAGGTAGGCCGCAATCAGCAGGGCACACAGCAGCAAGGCCAGCGCGCCGCACAGCAGCCACCAGACATGGGCGGGCAGGCTGGTATTGCCGCGCCCCCACTTGCGCAGGATCTGGAAATACACGGAATCAGGATCGGCCTGCCATTGGCTGAGCGCGCGGTCGATCGCGGCCAGCACTTCCGGGTCCTCTTGCTTGCCACTGGCAAAGAACAGCTTGACCGGCTGGAACACGATGCTGGTATCGGCCAGATGATAACGATCGGCCAGCATGTCGCCCGCTTGCTGGCTGGCAACGATGCCATCGAGCTCGCCCGCCGCCGCCATCCGGAAACCGCTCTCGACGTTGGGCAGCATGACCAGGTGGACCTTGATGCCGGAGTTGTCGATCAGGTTGCGGAAATAACTGGCCTGCACCGAGTTTTCGAGCAGGCCGATCCGCTTGTCCTTGAGATCGAAGACGGAATTGATCGCCACCGAGCGGCTGCGATAAAGGATGGACCAGCTGTAGAGCGCCGGTATGGAAGGGAACTGGAAGACCTTTTCGCGCTGCTCGGTCCAGGCCACGTCGGGCAGCAGGTCGATCCGGCCCTCCTCAAGCTGCTTCAGGCAGGCCTGCCACTCACAGGGGGCGAAGCGCAATTGCCAGTGCTCGCGCTCGGCAATGAGCCGGATCAGGTCGATGTGCAGGCCGCTGGCCGTCCCTTCGCCGTCGAAGAAGATCTTGGGGGGATTCTGATAGACGCCGACGGTCAACAGCTTGGCAGGTGCGCCTGGCGGCTGGGCGTGCGCAGTCATGCAGACGCTGCCAGCGGCCAACAGGCCCAGCAGTGCGAGCCGTTTCAGCAGACATGGCCACGAACGGCGAAGCCGCCACGCGTTGCCGCTGGACGGCTTGCCCTGTTGACCGCTGGCCGGTTTCTCCCCTGTCGCAGCCAGAGTGGGTGCTGGTTGATTCATGCTGCCCGCGCCTGTCCCTGATTTGGTTTTTTGTCTACTTTATAGGACAACTAACCAAATGAAAACCCTGGCGGGCGCAGGGTATTACGGGCAGGGTCAGGCTCAGAAGAAGCCTTGCGTGGGCAGCCGGACCTGGTTCACGCTCAGGTTGCCCAGCGCATAGGCCTTGTGCGAGGTCGGGTTGTGGGTGGAGATGGTGCGGATATTGCGCCAGTGGCGATCCAGGTTGAACTGCGCGAGCGTGGCCGAGGCCCCGGCGATATCGAACAGCGCCGTGGCGGCGTGATGGGCGATGCGGTCCACCGTGATCTTGGCGCGGGCGGCGGCAGCGGCCGCATCTTGCAGGCGATCATCGGCGTCAGACGCATTGGCCTTCAGGGCGGCATAGGCGCGGTCGGCTTCAGCGGCCGCGGCCAGCACCACGGCGCGGGTGGCGAAGGCATCGGCATCGCGTTCGCCCAGGGCGGTCAGGAGGATGGGATCCTGCGCAGCCGAGGGCGTAGGCGCGTAGTAGTAATTGCGCTTGCGCTTGCCCAGCAGGGCGGCACCGTCACGGGCAACGGCGCTGACCACGCCGGCGATCACCGAGGTCAGGAAGAGCTGGGCGATGGTCGAGCCGAAGACGGCCTGGCGCGCCGGTACCTGATCCGGCAGGACCACTTCGTCGGCGGCCACCACCACGTTTTCGAAGACGGTCGTACCACTGCCGGTGAGGCGCTGGCCCATGCCGAACCAGTCGTCGACAGTCTGCACGCCTTCACGCTGGCGCGGCAGCAGCACGACGGCGCGGCGGCCATCCTCGACCGACACGGTCACGTGCAGCCAGTCGGCGAAGAGCGAGCCGGTGGAATAGAACTTCTGGCCGTTGAGTACGTAGTGATCGCCCTGGCGCACCAGGCGCGTGGCCAGCGGTGCGTTACCGCCAATCTGGGGCTGGCCCAGTTCGGTGTGGGAAGCGCCGACCAGATCTCCGGCCCGCACGCGCTCGCGCAGGCGCTGCACGCCCGCATGCTGCAGAGGTGCATTGAGCAGGCGTTCGAGGGCGACGTGGTGATTGCGCCAGATGTGGGCGACGTTGGGATCGGCCGCACCCAGCTGGATGGCCGTATCGAGCGTCTCGACGAAGCTCGCGCCGCCACCGCCGTAGTCGGCGTCGAGGCGGCCGGCACCGAAACCGGTGGCCTTGACCTCGGCGATGACGTCAAAGGGTTGTTCGCGCTGGGCGTCGCGCTGGGCAGCGCCGTCGGCGATGCGTTGCAGGAGGTCGGGAGAGATTGTGCTCATGAGGTCGTGTCTGAAGAGGTCCGGGAATCGGCCTTGCAGCGGATGGCAAGGATGAGGACATCATAGGGTCATGCAGCGCCGGACCAAACTGCGAAATTCTTCTTAGCTTGCGCGGGCGGCGCATACCCGCGCAAACCTGTTCCGAACCTTGCTACGCCACCTTGGTCAGCGCGCTATCCGGCCGGCTCGGCCGTTGGTGCGCGGGCCTGGCCAGCCCAAGGTTCTCGCGCAAGGTCCGGCCCTCGTATTCGGTGCGGAACAAACCGCGCCGCCGCAACTCCGGCAGCACCAGCGCAATGAAATCGTCCAGCCCGCCCGGCAAGGTCGGCGGCATGATGTTGAAGCCGTCCGCACCGCCTTGGGTGAACCAGGCCTCCAGCTCATCGACGATGCTCTCCGGTGTGCCATAGAGCGACCAATGTCCGCGCGCCGTCGCCAGGCGCAGGTAAAGCTGGCGCAGCGTCAGCCCCTCGCGCCGTGCCAGTGCCGTGACCAGCTGGAAACGGCTCTTTGACCCGTTGGGCTCGCGCAAATCTTCCGGCAGCGGTCCGTCCAGCGGATAGCCGGACAGGTCGATGCCGCCCAGATGCTGCTGCAGCATCGACAGCCCGACACTGGGATGGATCAGGGATTGCAGTTCTTCATATTTTTCCTGCGCTTCGCTGTGGCTGCGCCCGACCACCGGGAACACGCCCGGCATGATCTTGAGCTGGTCCGGGTCACGGCCATGGCGCGCCATGCGCGACTTGAGGCTGGTGTAGAAGGCCTGGGCATCGGCCAGCGACTGCTGGGCCGTGAAAATCACTTCGGCCGTGCGGGCGGCCAGGTCCTGCCCGGCCTCGGAGGAACCGGCCTGCACGATCACCGGATGGCCCTGCACCGGCCGCGCCACGTTCAGCGGTCCCTTGACCGAGAAATGCTGGCCGTGGTGATGCAGGGTGTGCAGTTTCTCAGGATCGAAGAGCAGGCCGCTCTCGCGGTCGTAGAGGAAGGCATCGTCTTCCCAGCTGTCCCACAGTCCGCGCACCACATCGACGAATTCCTCGGCGCGCTGGTAGCGGGCAGCGTGCTCGGGATGCTTGTCCAGGTTGAAGTTCTGCGCCTCGTGTTCGGACCACGAGGTCACCACGTTCCAGCCTGCGCGGCCGTCGCTGAGATGATCCAGGGAGGCGAACTTGCGGGCCACGTGATAGGGCTCGTTGTAGGTGGTCGAGACGGTGGCGACCAGCCCGATGCGTTCGGTTACCTGTGACAGGGCCGACAGCAGCGTCAAGGGTTCGAAGGAGGCCGCGCGGGCGGTGCGATGCAGGGTCTCCTGGTCATGCGCACGGATGGCCACGCCATCGGCCAGGAACAGCGCATCGAACTTGGCGCGCTCGGCGGCCTGGGCGATCTGCCTGTAGTGGGCGATGTTCTGCCCCGCATCCGGCTGCGCACCCGGATGACGCCAGCCCGCCACGTGATGGCCGGTGGCCATCACGAAGGCCCCCAGCTTGATCTGACGGCGCGGGGTGCTCATGACAGCACCGCCGCCTGCTGCGCCACGCCCTCGGGCGCACGCACCGAATCGGCGGCCTGGCGGCGCACGTTGCGCGAGACGCTCTGGCGGCCGTCCACCGATACCGGCACGTCACCGGCCACGGTCACGCGGCGTACCACGCGATGCTGGTCGCCGTAATCGTTGATGGCGTAATGCTGGGTGGCGCGATTGTCCCAGATGGCGACGTCACCCACGGACCAGCGCCAGCGCACCGTGTTTTCCAGACGGATCACGTAGCTCTCCAGCAGTTGCAGCAGATGGTCCGAGTCGGAGGTCGGATAGCCCAGCAGCTTCTTGACGAAGTGGCCCAGCACCAGCGTGCGTTCCCCGGTCTCCGGATGCACCCGCACCACCGGGTGTTCGGTCTCGTAGAGGGTGGAGGTGAAGATCTCGCGGTAGCGCTTCAGGCCCGCTTCGCTGGTATTGAAGCGCGAGGCGTAGTCGTATTCGTTGGTGTGCAACGCCCACAGCTGGTCGGCCAGTGCGCGCAGCGGCGCCGGCAGGTCCAGGTAGGCCTGTGCGGTATTGGCCCAGACCGTATCGCCGCCTGCGGCCGGGATCACCACCCCGCGCAGGATCGAGGCCTGCGGGTAGGCCAGGTCGAAGGTGACATCGGTGTGCCACGAGTTGGCGCGGCCGCCATGTTCGGAGTCCAGCTCCAGCAGATAGTCGGTGCCGTCGCGCACCGGTACCGTGGGATGCGCCACCAGCTCGCCCCACAGCTTGCCGAAGGCTTCCTGGGCGGCATCGTCCAGATGGTGCTGGCCTCGGAAGAACAGCACCTTGTAGTGCAGCAGCGCCGCCCGCACGGCGGCGAAGGTGACCGCATCGAGCTCGGCCGAGAGGCGGATGTTGCGCACTTCAGCGCCGATGCGGCCGGCGACCGGGTGGATGTCAAGCAGGGTGTCAGACATGGCGAATCTCCTTGTTGGATGGGACTGCGGGCTCTGTGCTGCGGAAAAGAAAATCCTTACTGCGTTGAGGCGGCGGCCGGCGGCGGACAATGCTGGCAGGCTACGTTGCTGGTGTCGGGCCGGGTGTCACCAATGAAGCCGTCGCGGTTGGGCATGCGCACCTGCGGCAGGCTGGCGGCGTCCAGGACCGTGTTGGCCGGGACGATGCCGTTGAGATGCAGCAGGTAGGCCGTCACCGCATAGACCTCATCGGCGCTCAGGCTCTTGGGCGCGTTGTAGGGCATGGCGCGGTTGATGAAATCGAAGACCGTGGTGGCGTACGGCCAGAAGCTGCCGATGGTCTTGAGCGGCTTGGCCGTGGCCAGGCTGCCCTGGCCGCCGACCAGCGCATCGGCCGGATTGCCCTGGCCCTTGTCGCCATGGCAGGCCGCGCAGGTCTGGGCGTAGAT
The DNA here is from genome assembly GCF_017833835.1 of Herbaspirillum sp. 1130. Classification (NCBI taxonomy): domain Bacteria; kingdom Pseudomonadati; phylum Pseudomonadota; class Betaproteobacteria; order Burkholderiales; family Oxalobacteraceae; genus Herbaspirillum; species Herbaspirillum sp. 1130. The sequence continues at coordinate 797,080 of NZ_JAFICQ010000001.1, read as the reverse complement.
CCGCTGGCCCTGTGCCACGCTGCCCCGGCCGGCAGGCAGGCCGCGCCCTTGCGCATCGACATCGATGTTCCAGCGCGCCAGTTGGGCGTCCGACAGCGGCTGGCCCAGGGCGAGGCGTTCGGCCGCGCTGCTGCTGCTGGCCATCGCCATCAGCAGCGCCAGCACCAACCAGGCGCGCTCAGACCTGCACATTGCTGATGATCCCATCGGCGCCTACCTTCCAGCTCTGGATTGCATTGAAGTGATAATTCGATTCCAGTCCACGGGCGTGGACCAATTGCCGTCCGCTCGGCTGCACGTAGCCGGTCTCGTCGATGGCGCGGCTCTGCAGCACGGCAGGCGCACCATCCCAGCGCCAGGGCAGGGTGAAGCGGGTCAGGGCGCGGTCCAGCACCGGCTCCTGCAGGCGCGCCTCCTGCCAGTTGCGCCCGCCGTCCACCGATACATCCACGCGCCGGATGCGCCCGCGCCCGGTCCAGGCCAGTCCGGCGATCTGGTAGAAACCGGGCTCGCGCAGCCGGTGGTCCGGTGCCGGGAAGGTGATGACGGACTTGGTCTCCATCAGGAAAGTGAATTGGCGCGCCGTGCCATCGGGCAGGGAGTCGGTGTATTTCGAGGTCTCCTCGCGGGACATGAAGGGTTCGCGCCCGACCTTGAGCCGGCGCAGCCACTTCACGCTCATGTTGCCTTCGAAGCCAGGCAGGAACAGGCGCAAGGGATAACCGTGTTCGGGCCGCAGGCGCTCCCCGTTCTGCGCATAGACCAGCAGCGCGTCATCGAGCGCCTTGGCCATCGGGATGCTGCGCGTCATGCCGGCCGCATCCGCGCCTTCGGCCAGGATCCAGGCGGCTTGCGGGTCCACGCCTACTTCCTCCAGCAGGACCGATAGCGGCACGCCGGTCCACTCGCAGCAGGACAGCAAGCCATGGCTGAACTGCAGCGAGGCCGTGCCGGGACCTTTCCATTCCCGCCCCGTGTTGCCGGAACACTCCAGGAAATGGATGCGCGACACCGACGGCAGGCGCACCAGCTCGTCCATGGAAAACAGCGTCGGCCGCGCCACCAGCCCATGCACTGCCAGTCGATGTTGGGCTGGATCGATCAGCGGGATGCCGGCGTGATGGCGTTCGAATACCAGGCCGGTCGGGGTGATGATGCCGAACAGGTCCTGCAGCGGCGTCATCGAAGAATTGGCACCGGGGAAGGGCGCTGCACCGCGCGAGCGGCGCACCACCTTGTCCTCGAAGGGAGAGGGCTGGCCGTAGGGATGCCACAGGGCCGGCTCGCCTGGCGTCTTGCTCCATGGGGCCACCTCCAGCGGCTGGGCCTGTCCCGCCAGCGCGCCGGCGGCCGATGCGGTGGAGGCCAGGGCAGCCCCGGCCAGTGCGCCACCGCCCCGCAGGAAACGGCGGCGGTTCTGGTTTTTTACCAATTCCTTCATATCGCGAATTGCCACAGCGCGGCCGGCAGCTGGGGCACAGTCCCGGGATCCGCTTTGAGCGGCGCTTCGGCCAGGCTGGCACTGTCGTGGGAGAACTCGTCCAGGACCTTTTGCTTCACAGCGGCAAAATCCGCCTCGCCACGCGCACGCGGATGCGCCAAATCGACCGGGACGATGCGCCGCACGCGGCCCGGACGCGGTTCCATCACCACCACCTTGTCGCCGAGGTAGACGGCTTCTTCCACATCATGGGTCACCAGGATCATGGTGATACCCTCGGCCTGCCAGACGCGATGCAGCTCCTGCTGCAGGTAGGCGCGGGTCATGGCGTCGAGGGCGCCGAAGGGTTCGTCCAGCAGCAGGATCTCGGGCTTGCTCACCAGCGCACGGGCAATGGCTACGCGCTGGGCCATGCCGCCGGAGAGCTGGTGCGGATAGGATTTCTCGAAGCCCTGCAGACCCACCAGGGCGATGTGCTCGCGCACCGCTTCGCGCTTTTGCGCGGGCGTGCCGGGGGCATTGAGCAGACCCAGTTCGATGTTGCCCTCCACCGTCAGCCAGGGGAACAGACGGTGCTCCTGGAACACGATGCCCCGTTGCAGGCTGGTACCGACGATGCGCTGGCCATCCAGCAGGACCTGGCCCTGGTACTGGTCTTCCAGGCCCACGATCAGGCGCAGCAGGGTGGACTTGCCGCAGCCGCTGGTGCCGACGATGCTGACGAATTCGCCCGGGGCGATGTGCAGGGTCACGTCTTCCAGGACGGCGAGGTCGCCTTCCTTGACTGCGTAGGATTTGCTCAGGTGCTGGATTTCCAGCGTACCGGCTTGCGCCATCTTGACTCCTTGTTGGGAATTTCCGTTCTTGTTCGATCTCAGAATTGCGCCACCGAGCGTCCGCGCCAGGCCAGCAGGCGGCGTTCGAGCCGTGCGGCCAGCCAGTTCAGGGCAAAGCCCACCAGCCCCACCACGATCACGCCGAAGATCACCAGGTCCATCAGGAACAGTTCACGGCCATCGATCATGGTGTTGCCGATGCCCTGGCCCGAGACCAGCAGGTATTCGGCACCCAGCGTGGCCAGCCAGGCGTACACCAGCGCCAAGTGGATGCCCGCCAGGATGGAGGGCGCGGCGGCCGGCAGCACCAGCTTGGTCAGCCACTGGCGGCGCGTGAACTTGAGCACGCGGGCCGCCTCGATCAGTTCGCCGGGCACGCTGCGGATGCCTTCGAAGGTGTTCAACACCACCGGGAAGAAGGCTGCCAGCGAGAGGAAGGCCACCTTGGCGGCATCCCCCAGTCCGAACCACACCGACAACAGCGGAATCCAGGCGAACAGCGAAATCTGCTTCAAGGTATGGAAGGTCGGGCCGATCATTTTTTCGAACAGGCGCGACAAGCCAAAGGCGATCCCGAACACCAGCCCGGCACTGACCCCGATGGCCAGCCCGATCAGGTCGCGCCGCAGGCTGGCGGCCAGGGCGCGGACCAGTTCGCCGCTGGCGACCTGCTGCACGGCGGTGTCCCACACCTTGCCCGGCGGCACCAGCAGCGGCGAATCCGACCAGTGCAGGCGCGCGGCCAGCCACCACAGCAGCACCAGGGCGATGGGCAGCACCCAGCCGCGCAGAAAGGGCGGCACCGGATGGCGGTCGCGCTGATGACGGGTCTTGTTGAAATACGGAATCATGCGCAACTCCTCAGAAGCCGCTACGGCGCCAGCCGAGCAGGACGACTGCGATGCGGGCCAGCAACTGGTCGCCCAGGTAGCCCACCACGCCGACCACGGCCACGGCAGCAATCACCACGTCCAGCTGGAACAGCTGACGGCCGAAGACGATCATGTAGCCCAGCCCCTCCGAGGAGGCCAGCAGTTCCACCACCACCAGCGCCAGCCAGGCATGCGTGAAACCATAGCGCACGCCATTCCAGACCGGCGGCAGCGCGGCCGGGAACACCACCCGCCACAGCAATTGCCAGCGCGAGAACTGCAGCACGCGCGCCACTTCGACATAGCGCGAGGGCACGTTCTCGATGCCCTTGTAGGTGTTGACGGCGATAGGCACCAGCGCAGCCTTGGCGATGAGGATGATCTTGAGCGCTTCATCGATGCCCACCAGCAGCATCAGCAAGGGCAGCCAGCCCAGCACCGGCACCTGGCTGAAGGCCTTGAAGAAGGGATAGGTGTAATCCTTGAACAGCGGCGAGAGCCCCATGGCCACCCCCAGCAGCAGGCCGCCGACGACACCCACGCCGAAGCCGGCCAGCACGCGCAGCAGGCTGATCCACAGGTTGTCCCACAGCTCGCCGGATTGGGCCAGGTCGATGAAGGTGGTGAGCACCGCCTGCGGCGAAGGCAGCACCTGGGGGGCGACCCAGCCGTAATGGGCCGACACGCCCCACAGCAGCAGCAAGCCCAGCGGGAAAGGAAGCGCCAGCCAGGTGCCGGCCCAGCGCCCGAAGAAGGCGCTGTAGGCACTGCGCGCCGGGCCGCTGTTGCTGCGTGCCGGCACGCTGGCGGCGGCCGGAAGAGTGCCGGAGGAATGGGCCATTGCTCAGGCCCCCAGGATCTTGCCGTTGGCCTGGAAGATCGGCCAGTAGGTTTCCAGCTTCAGTTCCTTCAGGGCCGCCTGCAGGTAGCGCTGGTCGATCCACTGGTCCACGTCCACGCGGGCGCGGCTGAGCTTGAAGCGGTAGGCCTGTTCCACCGAATCCTTGTAGCGGGCGATCAGGAAGGGATCGAAATTGGGATTGATGCGCACCCGCAGCGGCTGGCCTTCGTAGTCTTCGCGCCAGTGCTCGTAGGGCGTACCCGCCTTGGCCCAGAGATGCAGTACCTCGTCCCGGTTGACCTCGTCCGAGGCCCACTTGGCGGCCTTGACAAAGGTCCTGACCACGCGCGCGGTCGCCTCCGGATATTGCTGGGCAAACTGTTCCGTCACCAGCACGTGCGACTGGGTGGTGAAGATGGGATTGCCGCCCTTGCTGGAATAGACGATGCGCGCGGCGTTCTTGTCGCGCAGGCGCAGCAGGTTGATGTTGCCGAAGGCGGCGTCGATGTCCTTGGTGGAGAGTGCGGCCAGCGTGGTCGCCTGGTCCAGGTTGATGGAGCGCAGGTCGCGTTCCTGCAGGCCGTTGGCTTCCAGCACGCGGTTGATGGGCAACTGCGCATTGGTGCCCTTGAAGATGGCCACACGCTTGCCGCGCAGGTCCTTCACCGACTGGATGGGCGAGTCCGGCGGCACGGCCAGATAGATGTTGGAACGCACACCGGTGGCCAGCACCAGCTTGGTCTTGAGGCCAGCGGCGCGTGCCACGATGGCCGGCAGGTCGCCCTGGAAGGCGAAGTCCAGCTGCTGGTTGGTCAGCGCCTCATTGACCGCCGGCCCCGCCCCCTTGAAGAAGAACCACTCGACCTTGATGCCGTCGGCCTTGAACTCTTCCTCCACCCATCCCTTGGCATGCGCCACGGCGGCGGAACTGCCCGAGAAAACCGGCGGATTGCCGATGCCCGGCTGCGCTACGCCGATGCGGATGATGGCCGGCTGGCCATTGCCGGTAGCGGCGGCACGTGCGCCGTGCAGCGGCAGGGTCAGCAGCGCGGCGCTGCCAGCCGCGAGTTGTTTGAGGACGCTACGGCGGTCCTGTTGCATGGCGGGTCCTTTCTGGGGGCGGAGGTTGATCGTCGTGGAGGACGAAAGGCGTGCGGCCAGTATAGGAAGGGGGAATTGCGCAGGAAAACGAATGAATTCGTATGACCTTATGCGCTGGCTGGTGCCAGCAGTGGTGCAGGAGACGCGGGAGAAAAAACGCTAAGGAAGCGCAGGAAAAACCCGCAAGAAACGACAAAAACCGGCCTCGCACGGAGGCCGGTTGTGAGGGAGAAGCGGACGATCAGAGCGGCAGCGAATCGAGCCGGAACGCGCCCAGTTCATCCCGGCTGCACTGGCCGACCAGCGCGGTCTCCCAGGCCAGGTACTGGCGCGCCGCCTCGGCGTTGCCGGCGTGGCGGTCATGCACGAAGAACAGGTAATCGATGCGTTCAGCCGCGCCCAGTGAAGCGGGGTCGGTGATGGTCGGCCATCCAGCCTGTTGCAGCGGTGCCAGCCCGTCAATCCAGGCCACCTGCCGCACGCCGTTTTCCTGCAGGTCTTGCGCCACCAGTGCTGCTGCTTCGGCACTGTCGGCCACCAGGAATAGCTGGTCGGGCAGCGAAGGCTGTGCCTTGAGCCAATGCGCCACCCGCGCGCGAGACAGCCATTGACTGGTGAGGGCATGCTCCTTCAGATAGGCCTCGCTGCTGCGCACATCCAGCAAGATCGCCTGGCGTTGCTTGATCAGGGCGGTCGCCGCTTGCACGTCCGCATGCGCCACCGCTGCGGGATTGGATTGCAGGGCCTCGTCCTTCTTCGGCAGGCGCAGCGGCGTGGCGATGCCTTGCGTCAGCACCGCCACCTCGAAGCCCAACTGATAAAGCCAGCTGGCCACTACCGGGGGGCGCACCTGTTCGTTGTCGAGCAGGATGAGCCGGCTGCGGCGCACGCCCACGTACTGGTCGGTGGCCTGGATCAGCTGCCCGCCAGGGGCATGGGCGGCGCCGGCCAGCGTGCCGGCGCGGACTTCTTCGGCGCTGCGGATATCGAGCACATAGGTGGTACGGTGTGTGTCATCGACCCAGGCTTGTGCCTGGGCCGCGTCCAGCAAGGGAATGGAAAAATGCTGGCGCAGGCGTTCGGCGGCGGCACGCGCGGCCTCCAGGTCGTGGGGCACCTGGTCCGGATAGCGCGCGCGGCTGCCATGTTCCAGCGTGAGGCCGGCCAGGTACCAGCCCTGGGTACCGTTCTCCAGCGCCAGCACCGGATTGGCCAGGCCGAGGTTGCGCAGCGTCTGCGCACCCAGGATGCTGCGCGTGCGGCCCGCGCAATTGATGACCACCGGCACATCCGCATCGGGCACCAGCGTGCCGATGCGATAGGCCAGCTCGCCATTGGGGCAGGCCACCGATCCGGGGATGGTCATCTTGTGGTGTTCTTCCAGCGTGCGGCCGTCCAGCAGCACGAAGCGCTTGCCTTCGCGCCGCCATTGATCCAGCTCGTGCGCGCTGATGTGCGGTGTGGCGTAGGCGTGTTCGACCAGCTCGCCGAAGGTCTTGGAGGGGACGTTGACGCCCTTGAAGAGCGGATGTCCGGCGGCCTGCCAGGCGGCCACGCCGCCATCGAGCACCAGCACCTGGCGATAGCCCAGCGCTTCCAGCCGGCCTGCGGCCAGCGTGGCGACGCCGTCGCCGTCGTCCACCAGCACCAGCCGCACGTCCTTGCGCGGGGCCAGGCGGGGCGCATCCAGTTCCAGGCGGCTGTAGGGCAGCGGCACGGCGAAGAACAGGTGTCCTTCACCGAACTGGCCGGCCTCGCGTACATCGAACAGCGCCAGTTCAGCGCCGTCAGCCAGCCAGTGGCGCAGGGTGGCGGGGGAAATCGTGTCTGCCATGTCAGTCTCCTTGCATCAGCCCTGCGCAGCCTGGAAGGCGCGCGAAAGGTCGTCGATCAGGTCATGCGGGTTTTCCAGGCCGATGTGCAGGCGTACCACCGGCGTATTGCCCTGGTAGTAGCTGTGCTCGGCCAGGCGCGCCGGTGCGGCCAGCTGGACCAGGCTTTCATAGCCGCCCCAGGAAGCACCGATGGCGAACAGTTCCAGCGCATCGATGAAGCGCCGCGCGTGCTGTACATCGCCCTGCGCAAACGCGAAGGACAGCAGCCCGTTGGCACCGCTGAAATCGCGCCGCCAGAGCGCATGGCCGGGGTCCGAGGGCAAGGCCGGATAGAACACCCGCGCCACCTGCGGATGGCTGTGCAGGAACTGCGCAACCTGCAAGGCATTGGCCTGGTGCTGCTGCATGCGCACCGGCAGGGTCCGGATGCCGCGCAGGGAGAGATAGGCATCGTCGGGGCTGACGGCCAGTCCGAGGCTGTCGCTGGTCTCGCGCAACTGTTGTGCCAGTCCGTCATCCTTGACCACCACCGCGCCCTGCATCACGTCGGAATGACCCGAGATGTACTTGGTCGCGGCCAGGATCGAGACATCAGCGCCCAGCGCCAGCGGACGATACAGATAACCGGACGCCCAGGTATTGTCGGTGGCGACCAGCACGCCGCGATCGCGTGCGCGTGCCGCCAGGGCCGGCAGGTCGGGGATCTCGTAGAGCAGCGAGCTGGGGGCTTCGAGATAGAGCAGCCTGGTCTGCGGCTCGATGAGGGCATCGAGATCATCCTTCCCCGGCGAGAAGTAGCTCAGGCGGATGCCCAGGCGCTTCAGCAGGCTCTGGTCTACCCGGCGCAGCGGCGAATAGACGCTGTCCTGCACCAGGGCGTGGTCACCCGGCGACAGCAAGGCCAGCAAGGTCAGCGTGATGGCAGCCAGACCGGAGGGTGCCAGCAGGCAGTGCTGGCCGTCTTCCAGGGTAGCGATGGCCGACTCCAGTGCTCGGTGCGTGTCCAGGCCGTGGCGTCCGTAGGCGGCCACGTTCTCGCCAGCGGCACGCCGCTCATGGATGCCGTCGTATTCGGCCATGTTGGCGTAGCGAAGTGTACTGGTCCGGACGACCGGCACATTGACCGGCCCGGTGCCTTCTGTCAGGCGAGGTGTACCGGCGTGTATCAGTGCAGTGTGCAGGTGGTGACTCATGCTGGCTGCTCGCTGCGGTTGAAGAAATTCTGGTTGTAGTTCAGGATGCGGCCGCTCTGCGGATCAATGCCGATGCGTCCGGTGAGGGTGTCCAGCGGGCGACCGTACAGGTGGAAGTGTAAGGTAGGTGTATCGCCCTGCACGTGGATACTGTGCAGGTCATCTGGCAGGAAACTGATTGGCGTGCCAGGTTCCACCACCAGCTCGCGAGCCACGCGGATCTGCGCCTGTTCGGGATTGCTGCGGTCATCCTCGCGCTCGTAGAGGCGGTTGAGTTCCTGGCCGCTGACGGCCACGATCACGGCCCACGTATCGTGGTTGTGCGGGAAGGTGGTCTTGCCGGGAATGATGGAATTCAGGTATAGGGCGATGTCATCCTTGTCGGTTTCTGCGCCTTCCTGGTTCAGGTAGTAGCGCTTGGAGGTGCTGCCGCTGTCGGCCTGCGGCGGCGGGAACTCACCGAAGTTGAACAGGTCGTGGCGTGTTGCCAGTTCCTGCAGCACGGCGGTGATGTCCTGCAGCGAGGCGCGGGTGATGCCTTGCTGTTGTTCGATCTGGCGGATGCGTTGCAGGGTGGCGGCCACTGCGGTGGCGCGTTGCGAAGACAGGCTCATGGCGGATTTCCTTGTTCTGTAAGTGGGCTGGCCTAGACGGAGAAGGCCAGCTGGTTGAAGGCGATGGGTGCAAAACTGTTGCGCGCAGCGCTGCGTTCACCGTTGAGGGCGCGGTTGAGGAAGGCGCGGGTACGCTCGTTGTCGGGCGCACTGAAGATATGGCTGGCCGCACCGTGCTCGACCACGCGTCCGCTCTCGATGAAATGCACCTGGTCGCTGACTTCCTCGGCAAAGCGCATCTCGTGCGTGACCAGCACGCAGGTCATGCCTTCCTGTACCAGTTCGCGGATCACGGCCAGCACCTCGCCCACCATTTCCGGGTCCAGCGCCGAGGTCACTTCGTCGAACAGGATCAGTTCCGGCTGCATGGCCAGCGCCCGCGCAATGGCCACGCGCTGCTGCTGGCCACCGGAGAGCTGGCCGGGATAGGCATCGGCCTTGCCGGCCAGGCGTACGCGTTCCAGCAGGGCCAGCGCACGGCTGCGCGCGGTGCCGCGGTCCAGTCCGAGGATGCGTACCGGGGCCATCACCAGGTTTTCCAGCACGGTCAGGTGCGGGAACAGGTTGTATTGCTGGAACACGAAACCCACGCGCTGGCGCAGCCGCGCCAGCTGGGCTTCGGAACGCAGCGAACCCAGTTCCACGCCATCGACCAGGATCTGCCCCTGTTGCGGATGCAGCAGACCGGTAATGCAGCGCAGGATGGTCGATTTGCCTGAACCGGAAGGCCCGATGATGGAAACCGCCTGGCCGCGCTGCACCTCCAGGTCGATGCCGCGCAGGATGGCGTTGCCGCCCAGAGTCAGGTGAACGTCGCGCAGGCTGACCAAGGCCTGGCCGGGGGAGTCAATGGAAGGCATGTTTCTTTTCCAGGTATTGCGTCAAACGCGAAATCGGATAGCAGTAGAGGAAGAACAGCAGCAGCGTCAGGAAATACACGGCCACCGTGAAATCGACCCGGTTGACGGTGCTACTGGCGATCTGCGCGGTATCAAGCAGGTCCTTCACACCCACCAGCGAAGCCAGTGCGGTGCCCATGGTGATGGTGGCGTACAGGTTCATCCACGGCGGCAGCATGCGGCGCAGGCACTGCGGCAGGATCACCCAGCGGTAGGCCTGCGAACGGCGCAGCCCCAGCTGTGCGGCTGCTTCCCATTGCGCCGAGGGAATGCCGCCGATGGCCCCCCGGAAGATCTCGGCGACGTTGGCGCTGGCTGGCAGCGCCAGTCCGAGGGTCACCTTGATCCAGTCGGGAAAGGCCAGATAAGTGCTGCCCAGGCGGATCTCGAAGGGGAAGACGTAGGTGCTGAAGTAGATCAGGATCAGCATCGGCGCATTGCGAAAGATCTGCACATACCAGCGCGCCACGGTGGCCACCGGCAGCACCGGCGACAATTGCAGCGCCCCGATCACCAGTCCGGCCGCCGTGCCCAGGGCAATGGCCAGCACGCTGATCTGGATATTGGCCAGCATGCCCCACAGCAGCGCCGGCAGCCAGCGCTGGATATGGCCCAGCAGCGGCGAGGCCGTCCACACGGGAATGACCCACAGCACGGCCAGTGCCAGCAGCAGCGCAATGCCCAATGCCGCCGCGGCTGGCAGGGTAATGCTGCGCGCGCTGCGCCAGGCCGGCAGGCGCGCCGTCAGTTCGGTGTTATCGGCCATAGCCAGGCATCCTCCAGTAGTGCTCCAGGGCGCGGCCGCCCCGGTTGACCAGCCAGGTCAGCAGGCCGAAGAAAATCAACAGCAGCAGCATCAGCTCCAGTACGTTGTCGCGCTGGCTCCAGATCATGATGGCCTGGTAGGTCACGTCGCCCACCGCAATGGCCGAGGCCACGGTGGTCATCTTGACCAGGTCCACCAGGTTGTTGACCAGGCTGGGCAAGGCAAAGCGCAGGGCCAGCGGAAACTGCACCAGCCACAGGCGGCGCGTGGTGGTGAACCCCAGCGAGGCCGCCGCCTCCAGCATCACCGGCGGCACTGCCTGCAGTCCTGCACGCAGGGCCTCCGCATGAAACGCCGCCTTGTGCAGCGAGATCACCACCACCACCCACAGGAAGGGCGTCAGCGGATTGCCGCCGGAGAGTTTCAGCGCTTCGGTGATGAGCATGTTGAGCACCAGGAAGGCGCAATACAGCTGCACCAGCGTGGGCGTATTGCGGGTGACCTCGACGAAGGCACGCGCCGGCAGCGCCAGCCAGCCGTGGCGCGAGACCAGCATGGCCGCCAGCAGCAGCCCGGCGACCAGGCTGCAGACGATGGCGGCCACCGCCAGTTCGAGCGTGACCACCAGTCCGTGCAGGAAGGCAGCGCGCTCGCTGGCGGCGAGCAGGAAATCATAATTGAGGCCCGCCGCCTTCAGGCTGGCGACGGCGGCTTGCGGCCAATCGGTGGAACTCATGCCGGGGACTCAGCCGTTCTTGTATTTGTTGTGCAGTTCCGGCAGGGCAGGCGAGGCCGGGGTGATGTCGAGCTTCTTTTCGGTGGCGATCAGCCAGCCGCTCTTGTGCCAGCCCTGGATGACGCGGTCGATGGCGGCCGCCGTATCCTGCTCGCCCTTGCGCACCCACGCCACCGAATTGCCGGGGATCAGCTCGGGCGTGATGGTGCGATAGTTTTTCCAGTCCGGGTTGCTGGCCACCAGCGGATTGAGCAGCGTGGCGTCATGCACGGCCGCCACGCAATTGCCGCCGCGCAGGGCCAGCAGCGATTCGGGCGCGCCCTTGAACCCCTTGGGAATGGCACCGTATTCGGTCGACACCGGCTTGATGTAGCTGCTGCCCTGGGAGATGCAGATGTCCTTGCCGCGCAGGTCTTCCCAGCGGCGAATGCTGCTGTCGGCGGGGACGATGGCCACGCCGCCGACACGATAGAACGGCGTCGGCGCGAAGGACAGCAGCTCGCCGCGTTCGGCATTCCATTCCATCGACGCGATCAGCACATCGACTTTGCCCTGCTGCAGCAACTGCACGCGGTTCGACGGCTGTACCTGCACGGTCTCCAGCTCCACACCCAGGTCCTTCGCCAGTTTCTGGGCCAGTTCGAAATTCCAGCCGACCGGCTTCTGGGTGGAGGGATCGATGGAACCGAAGGGGCCACCCGAGAGCATGACGCCGACCACGATCTTGTTGCGGCTCTTGATCTTGTCGAGGGTGGCGTCAGCGTGTGCCGGTGCGCTGGCCAGCAGGGCGGTAGCGCCGGTCAGGGCGAGCGCTGCAGCGAACTGGCTCAGGCTGCGGGAAGTGGAGGTGTGGAACGAATTGCGCATGAGTATATTTTTTTCGTGGTGAAGGTGAGGGGCTCACTCTAATGAATGCGCCCACCTGCACGGAACGAATATAAATCGATATCCTTATGCGCCTGCCGTGTTTGCTCCGGCCTGCGAAGTGGCCAGCGCTGTCCCTTGTTGCGCCGCCTCCCTGCGCGCCGCGCGGCGTTCTGCCGAGAAACGGCGGCCGACCCAGAGCGCCAGCTGTTCCAGTGCCGAGCACATCAGGAAGTACAGCAGCCCCACCAGCAGGAACACCTCGGCGGGATAGACCATGAGCCGGCTGTTGACCTGTGCCGCCACGAAGGAGAGCTCGCCCACGCCTACGATGTAGGCCAGTGAACTGTCCTTGACCAGCGTCACCCATTGGTTCACGAAGGACGGCAGCATGATCTGCAGCGCCTGCGGCAGGATGATGTGGGCCAGCACCTGCCAGCGCAGCAGGCCCAGCGACAGGCCGGCCTGCCATTGCCCGCTGCCGATGCCTGCAATGCCGGCTGCCACCGCATGCGCCAGGTAAGCACCGCTCACCAGCGACAGCGCGAACATGACGGAGAGCACCCCCGGCACGTCGATGCCGAAAGCGATGGGCAGCAGGAAGTAAGTCCAGAAGATCAGCATGAGCACCGGGATCGCCCGCAGAAAGCCGATCACCACCAGCAGCAGCCGATGCCAGGGGCCCTGGCCGACCGCCAGCAGGATACCCAGCGCCAGTCCCAGTATCGCCGAGAGCACGGCCGAACCGGCGCTCAGCAGCACAGTCAGGGCTGCGCCTCCCAGCGGCCCGTCCGGATAATTGCCCCAGAGCAGATAGGGCAGGTTGTCCACGATCACGGCCAACTGCATCATGCCCTCCCTTGCCGCGCACGGCGTGCGCGCAGGTGCGCCTGTCCCAGCGCTTCGAGCAGAGCGATGGCGGAGATATACAGGACGGTCGCCACACCGAAGGCTTGGAAGGCGAGGAAGGTTTCCGATTCCACCTGCCGCGAGGCATAGGACAGTTCGGCCAGGCCGATGCCCATGGTCAGGGACGTATTTTTGAGGATGTTCATGTATTGGCCCAGCAGCGAAGGCAGGATCAGCCGGATCGCCTGGGGCAGCACGATGTGGCGCAGCACCTGCAGCCGCGTCATGCCGATGGCCGCACCCGCCAGGGCCTGGCCGCCCGGTACGCCGCGCAGGCCGGAGCGGATCTCTTCGCCAATGTAGGCGGTGGAGTAGCACACCAGCCCGCACCAGGCCGAGAGGAATTCAAAGGAGGGCCAGCGCAGCGAGAACGGGCCGAGCAGGTTCAGGACGTGGTCGGCGTTGAGCCAGTCCATGGTCCCTTCCGGGAACAGGCTGGGCACGCCGAAATACCAGAACAGCAATTGCACCAGCAACGGCGTATTACGAAAAAGCGAGGTGTAGCACGCGGCCGCGTTGCGCAGCGGTGCGAGGGTACTGGCGCGGGCGCTGGCCAGCACGATGCCCAGCAGGGTGGCGAACAAGGCCACCAGCAGGCTCAGCCAGAGCGTGGTCAGGAAACCCTGCCACATCCAGAGCAGATGTTTGGGAGCCAGCCAGGGGCCGGCGAGGAAATGCGACAACATGCGGGGTCCGATACGGAAAACGAAAACGGCCGGCATGACGCCGGCCGGCTGTGGCAAGACGAAAATTATTTCTGGCTCAGTTTCGTATCGCCGATCTTGAACAGACGCGGCAGCGGCTGCGCACTTTGCGGACCGAACCACTTGTCGTAGATCTGCTGGGCGGTGCCGGTCTTCTCCAGTTCGCGCAGCCAGTCGTTGAGGTAATTCACCAGGCGCGTCTCGCCCTTGGGTACGCCCACCCCTTCATATTCTTCGGAGATGGCGAAGGGCGGGATCTCGTACTTGTCCTTGTCCGGCAGGGTCGCCAGGATCGCGGTCAGCTTGGTGCCATCCTGGCTCAGTGCCTGGATGTTGCCGTTGCGCAGGGCGGCAAGGCCCAGCGGGGTGTCGTCGTAGAGCACGACCTTGGTGTCGGGATACTTCTCGCGCAGGGTGGTTTCCATGGTGGTGCCCTTGTCGGTGCCCACACGGACCTTCTTGATGTCATCGGCCGACTTGAGCAAGCCCTTCTTGGCCAGGAACTGCTGGCCGGAGGCGATGTAGGGAATGCTGAAATCGATCACCTTGGCGCGGTCTTCGGTGATGGTGAAGTTGGCGAAGACCAGGTCCACCTTGTTGGAGGTCAGCAGCGGAATGCGGTTGGCCGGGTTGGTCGGGATGATCTCGACCTTCACGCCCAGCTTCTTGCCCAGTTCGTTGGCATAGTCGATATCGAGGCCGACGATCTTCTTGGTGGTGGCATCGACATAGCCGAACGGCGGGTTGCCATCGAAGGCAGCTACGCGCAGCACGCCGGCCTTTTTGATGTCGTCCAGCTTGTCGGCGTGGGCCGCGCCCGAGGCCAGAGCGAGGGCGATGAACAGCGGCGTGAACGCCGTCTTCAAGATTGTTTGTTTCATGGGTTTTCCTTGTTGTTCGCATGTCCTGGAACGCGGCAGGCTGTCTGCCGGGGCTCGTGGCGGCCCGGCTTCAGGCTTGCTGCGATCTGGTGCGATCCGCACCAAACCGGAGCGAGTATAGAAACACCCGCCCCATTGTGGAACGACTATTTCCGGCTTTGCTTATGCGCATTCGTGCCAAGGAGACCTGCAGGATGGCCCGCTATACTGAGGCCTTGCCATTCACTTGGAGGAGAGCACAGTGAGCGAGCGCATCACGACCGTCGAACAATTGGAAGCCTTGTATGGCCAGCCAGGGGAGCGCGCCATCGTCAAGGAAATCGATCATCTCAACGAGGACTACCAGGCCTTCGTGCGGGCGTCCCCCTTCGTGGTGCTGGCCACTGCCGGTAGCGAAGGACTGGACTGTTCGCCCAAGGGAGACCCGGCCGGCTTCGTGCAGATCATCGATGCGCGCACGCTGGTGGTCCCCGACCGGCCGGGCAACAACCGGCTCGACAACCTGCGCAACCTCATTGCCGATCCGCGTATTTCACTGCTGTTCCTCATTCCCGGGGTGGGTGAGACCTTGCGCGTCAATGGCCGCGCCACCATCTCGACTGACCCGGCCTTGCTGGCGCGCTTCGAAATACGGGACAAGCTGCCGCGCAGTGTTATCGTGGTACAGGTCGAGCGCGCCTACTTCCATTGTTCCAAGTCCATCGTGCGCTCGGCCCTGTGGTCTGCCTCGGCCCAGGTCGAACGCAGCAGCCTGCCATCGCCGGGGGCCATGCATCAGCGCCTGAGTGCCGGCAAGCTCGATGGGGAGGCCTATGACCGCGAACTTCCGCAACGGACCGAAGCCGGGCTCTACTGACGCTGATCAGCCAGGATCGCCTGCGCAAACTCGACGAAACCTGCACCGCCGGGACCCTGGCTGATCCAGGCCGGTGCACGTGGCAGCTGATGCAGACAGGCTGCAATGGTCGATACCCCCAGGGTATGGTGATAATGCGCGAACATGGGCGCATCGTTCAACGAATCCCCACTGTAAGCCAAGGTCTCCAGCGCGCTGGCATCGTCGGTTGCGTAATGCTCGTGCAGGACGCGTTGTGCCGCCGCCAGCTTGTCGTAGCCGCCTATCCATCCCAGTACCCACAGATTGTTGATGGTGGCGTCCAGGCCCAGCGACTGCATGGCAGCCAGCAGCGCCTGTTCCAGTTCGGCATTGCCCTGGCGCGCAAAGGCCAGGCTGGTCAGGCGGAATGGCTGGTCGTCTGCCAGCCGTGCCCCCGGCAGCTGGCGCAAGATCAGATCCCCCTTGTCGCGCAGTTGCTGCATGACCGCTGCCGCATAGTCGCCATGCCAGAAATGACGGTGCACGCCATGCGCACCGTCACGCCGGAAGAAGAACCCGCCGTTCTCGCCAATGACGCCGTCTACCGGCCACATGCGCGCCATCTGGTCGCACCAGCCTGCCGGCGCGGCGGTCACGGGGATGACCTTGATGCCTGCCTGCTGCAATTGCTCCAGCGCTGCATAGGTCGCTGCGGCCAGGCGCCCGTGATGCGTCAGCGTCTCGTCCATGTCCGTCAACAGGAAGCGGATCGCGGAGAATTGCCCTGATGGACGTTGCCACAGATCCCGCAACATCATGCTGCAGCAGGATGAGCGGGTCTACGCAAGCCCAGGTGTTCGCGCAAGGTACGGCCTTCATAGTCGCCGCGGAAGAGACCACGCCGGCGCAGTTCCGGCAGGACCAGCGTAATGAAGTCCGTGAGGCCAACCGGATGCGCTGGCGACATGATGTTGAAGCCATCCGCGCCGCCTTCGCGGAACCACAACTCCAGCAGGTCGGCAATATCCTTTGGCGAGCCGACCACTTGCTGGTGCCCGCGTGCGCCGGCGATGCGCAGATAGGTCTGGCGGATCGATAGGCCATCGCGCCGGGCCAGGTCCACCATCAGCTGCTGGCGGCTCTTGGCGCCATTGGTGGGCGGCAGCTCGGGCAAGGGACCGTCCACCGGATAGGGCGACAGATCAAAGCTGACCATTTGCGACAGCAATTGCACCCCGACTTCCACCGGGATCAGCTCCTGCAGTACCTGGAATTTCTCTTCCGCTTCGGCGCGGGTCGCGGCCACCACCGGGAAGATGCCCGGCATGATCCTGATTTCGTCCGGCGTGCGTCCGTATGCTGCAGCTCGTTGCTTGATATCCGCGTAGAAACTGCGTGCTTCCTCAAAGGTCTGGTGTGCCACGAAGATCACTTCAGCCGTACGGGCGGCCAGGTCGCGCCCCGCTTCAGACGCGCCGGCCTGGACCACGACCGGCCGTCCCTGCGGCGAGCGCGACACGTTCAGCGGGCCGCGCACCGAGAAATGTTTGCCCTGGTGATTGAGTACATGCAGCTTGGCCGGATCGAGGTAGCGGCCGCTTTGCTTGTCGCGCGGGAAGGCATCGTCTTCCCAGCTGTCCCAGAGTCCCTGGACCACCTGATGGAATTCGGCCGCGCGTTCATAGCGCAGGGCGTGGTCGAGATGCTTGACCAGATTGAAGTTCTCGGCTTCGCCGTCGCCGCTGGAGGTGACCAGGTTCCATCCTGCACGGCCGCCACTGATCTGATCCAGCGACGCGAACTTGCGGGCGATGTTGTAAGGCTCGTTGAAGGAGGTCGAGGCCGTGCCGATCAGCCCGATACGCTCGGTGACCGCTGCCAGGGCAGAGAGCAGGGTGAGCGGCTCGAACTGGTCGGCACGGGCAGTGCGCGAGAGCGAGTTGAGGTCGCGGTTGCGCACGCCCACCGAATCCGAGATGAAGATGGCATCGAACTTGGCGGCTTCAGCTTGCCTGGCCAATGCGACGTAATGCGCGAAGTTGCTGCCCGCATCGGCCTGCGCCTCGGGATGTCGCCAGCCGGCGATGTGATGGCCGGTCTGCATCAGGAAGGCGCCGAGGGCGAGGTGGCGCGGGGAGTGCGATTTGTACTGGGTACGGCTCATGGTCTGTCAGTCATTGAAGGGTTGAATCAGGCGGCCTCGGCAGTGGCCTGTGACACCAGCGTAGCGGCCAGGGCAAGTCCGGTCGCGGTAGCACCGATCAGTTGCTCGCCGATGGAATTGGATTCCCAGGACACGCCGCGCAAGGGATGGCCGACCGCAAAGAGCGTTTCCTGCAGATGGCCGTCGGCGTTGAAGAGCGCCCCGCTGGCCGGATCGGCATCGATGCCGAATCCGGTGGCATGCGGACGGACCAGTCGCCGTTCCAGCAGTGCACGCACCAGCGGATCGGCGATGCGCGGCCAGTTGAATTCGTAGCCGGCGGCATTGGCAACGCGATCCACCAGCAGTGTCTCCAAGGTGTCGCTGCCGCGCGCACGCCATTGCACCTCGACCTTGTCGCCCGATTTGCGCAGGGCGTGTATGCGTCCTGCCAGTTGCCGGAAGCGTCCTTGATCCTGATACTGCGCCAGCTTGCGGGCCGATTCCGGACCGGCACGATGCAGCGAGATTTCCCAGAAAGGCCGCAGATGGCGCAGGAAGCGCCGACGGTCGCTGGCACTGGCCTGCGCCCACAGGGCCGGTACGTGGGGGCGGATGGCTGGGGGCAACTGCTGCCAGTCGGCACCGCTGGCGCGCACGGCGCGGCGCGCCTGGCGTGTGATGCGCAAAAGGTCGCGCAGGCTGGAAGGTAGCTTCTCGGCATCCAGCAAGTCCGGCCACGGCGTCAGTCCCCGGCGTGGCTGGACCAGCAGACCACGGCGCGAGAGCAGGTGGAAGCGTCCACGGAAGCCTGCCCGGTCGGCATTGAACGCTGCATCCAGCGCCGTCAGGCTGGCGCCCACCAGCAGGATGTCCTGGTCATTGGCCCCAGGCTGCCAGGCTGCGGCGCTCCAGACGTCGTCGATATAGCGGTCTCCCAAGACCTGGCGCTCTTGCGGCGTAGCGAAGAAACCGGCGCCGCTGGCCCGGAACAGGCCCAGCGCAAGCACCGTGCGTGCGGCCTCCAAGCGGCGGCCATCTTCCAGGATCAGTTCGTATCCGGACTCCTGCGGCAGCAGATCGATCACGCGGCCCTGCACAGGTTGCCAGCGCACTTGCGGGCCGGCGGCCTTGAGCGCCTGCCGCAATTCGTCCTGCAGATAGGCGCCATAAAGGCTGCGTGGCGGGAAGGCATCCACATAACCGGCCTCGGCCACGCCTGCCGGGGGCTGCCAGCCGTGACGCGCAGCATTGGCCGCCAGCCAGTCTGGCAGATGATTGGGCTGCTCGGGGTACAGACCGAACAACTGTGCCGTGCCGTTGACGATATGGTCGGGATTGTCGGTGCTGTAGGCGATACCGCGTCCGATCTCGGCACGGCTCTCGATCAGGGTCAGCGTCAGGGGCAGGCGCTGCGGCTCGGTCGCCAGGGCGCGCAGCAGTTTGATGGCCGTGACGGTGCCGGCAAAACCGCCGCCGATGATGGCGATGTCGGAGTATTTTTGGGGCATGCAGGTTCCAGGCGAGGGAGAATGGAACCGAGTCTAAGACAGCTGTCCTCATCCCGCTGCGCCCATTTTTCATGTGCTTATGCGGTTTTTGCGATGCCGATGCAAAACAAAAAACGGCCGCACGAGGCGGCCGTTGCAAGTCCATCTGGAATGGATCAGCGCCGGTGACGCTGCGCCGCCAGCCGACGCACTACCGTCAGCAGGCAGTCGATTTCCTCGAAGGTGTTGTAGAAGGCCAGCGACGGACGTACCGTGGTTTCCACCCCGAAGCGCCGCAGGATCGGCTGTGCGCAATGGTGCCCGGTGCGCACCGCAATGCCTTCCTGGTTGAGCGCCTTGCCGACTTCCTCGGTGCTGTAACCGTCGAGTACGAAGGACATCACGCTGGCCTTGTGGGCGGCCGTGCCGATCAGCCGCAGGCCTTCGATCTCGCCCAGCTTGTGCATGCCGTATTCCAGCAGCGCATGTTCGTAGGCGGCGATGTTGTCGATGCCGATACGGTTGACGTAATCGATGGCCGCACCCAGTCCGACGGCATCGGCGATATTGCCGGTGCCGGCTTCGAAGGTGTTGGGCAGCGGCTGGAAGATGGTCTTCTCGAAAGTGACGTCGGCAATCATGTTGCCGCCACCTTGCCACGGCGGCATGTCTTCCAGCACTTCACGCCGGCCCCACAGTGCGCCGATGCCGGTCGGACCAAACACCTTGTGGCCGGAGAAAACGAAGAAGTCCGCGCCCAGCGCCTGCACGTCGGTGCGCATGTGCGACACCGATTGCGCCCCATCGACCAGCGTGCGCGCACCGGCCAGACGGGCCAGCTCCACGATCTGCTTGGTCGGTGTGACGGTGCCCAAGGCATTGGAGACCTGGGTGACCGCCACGATCCTGGTGCGCTCGTTCAAGAGCTTGGCATATTCATCCAGCAGCACCTGGCCCGAATCGTCCACCGGGATCACGCGCAGCTTGGCCCCCTTTTCGGCGGCCAGTTGCTGCCAGGGGACGATGTTGGCGTGGTGCTCCAGATGCGAGACGATGATCTCGTCGCCCGCACCCACGTGCTTGCCGCCCCAGGACTTGGCGACCAGGTTGATGGCTTCGGTGGTGCCGCGCACGAAGATGACTTCGTTCACATCCGGCGCATTGAGAAAGCCCCGCACCCGCTCCCGTGCGCCTTCGTAGGCGTCGGTGGCACGCGCGGCCAGTTCGTGCGCTGCGCGGTGGATGTTGGAATTCTCCCGGCGATAGAACTCGCTGATGCGGTCGATCACCGATTGCGGCTTGTGCGTGGTGGCAGCGTTGTCGAACCAGATCAGTTGCCGGCCATTCACGCGCTCCTGCAGGATAGGGAAGTCCCGGCGCACCGCATGCACGTCGAAGGCCGCCCCTTGCTGCGCGCCGGCAGGCTGGTGCACCGCGTGCGGCGCCGGCTTGGCAGGGGTGACATAGCCACTGGGCAATTCCACCGCGTGCAGGAAATAATACTGCGGGCTGCTGGCCGCGCCGGCCGGGGCCGATGGCGCAGCGGCAGCAGGTGCCGCCGCACTTCCACGGGGATGGCCATGGCCACCATCGAGGAAGTAATACCCCGCCGTGGAGGGCGCAGCAGGCGTGGCTACCGGTGCGGCCGCTTGCGGCACACCAGTGGCAGCACCACCCAGGCGTGGCTCGTAGGCGGGCAGGGCGGCAAACGCCTTGTCCGGCGTGCCGTTGCCAGCGGGTGCGGCAGGGGCCAGCGAGGGTGCGCGGTTGCCCAGTGTCAGCACCTGATGCGGCGACGACGGAATCAGGTTCAGGCCCGGTGCCAGTCCTTGCGGAATGGCAGTGCCGGGCACGCCCTGGCTGGTGCCGGCCGGACTGGACAGGGGCGAGGCGGGCGGTGCGAAGTTGGCCGGCGGCTGGGCACCCGGCACTTGGCCGGGAGCCCAGGCTGGAGCCGCTGGCGCGGCGAACAGCTCGTTGGCCAGCCGCGCCAGCAGCGCCGGATCAAAAGGCGCCGCCGACGCGTCCTGGCCGGGCAAGCCGGAGCCGGGGGAAGCGGGAGTGAGGATACTCACGTTGGCGGCCTCTTATTTGTAGGTGTCGGGATAGTCGTGGTACTTGTTGATCTCGACATCGTCCAGTACTGCCAGGGCATCGGTGGTCAGCACGGCCAGCGAGCAATACAGCGAGATCAGGTAGGACGCGATGGCGTGGTTGTTGATGCCCATGAAGCGCACCGACAGGCCCGGGCTCTGCTCGCCCGGCAGGCCAGGCTGGTACAGGCCGACCACGCCCTGGCGCTTGTCGCCCACGCGCAGCAGCAGGATCTTGCTCTTGCCATCGGCCACCGGCACCTTGTCCGAGGGGATCAGCGGTACGCCGCGCCAGGTGATGAACTGCGAACCGAACAGGCTGATGGTCGGCGGCGGCGTGCCACGGCGGGTGGCTTCGCGGCCGAAGGCGGCAATGGCCAGCGGGTGCGCCAGGAAGAAGGCAGGCTCCTTCCAGACCTTGGTCAGCAGTTCGTCCAGGTCGTCCGGGGTCGGCGCACCGGTCAGCGGGAAGATGCGCTGTTCGTCGGTCACCTGGGCCAGCAGGCCGTAGTCGGGGTTGTTGATGAGTTCGCTTTCCTGGTTTTCCTTGATGGTCTCGATGGTCAGGCGCAGCTGTTCCTTGATCTGGTCATGCGGGCTGCTGTACAGGTCGGAGACGCGGGTATGCACGTCCAGCACGGTGGAGACGGCATTGAGGAAATATTCGCGCGGATGTTCTTCGTAGTCCACGAAGGTGCGCGGCAGCTGGTTTTCTTCCTGGCGGGCGGTGCAGGTGACCTTGATCGATTCCGGGTTCTTGACCTTGTTCAAGCGATAGATGCCGGCTTCGACCGGGACCCATTGCAGCAGGTGCGTGAGCCAGCGCGGGCTGATGGTTTCGAGCTGGGGGGCGGTCTTGGTGGCATTGGCTAGTTGCCGTGCTGCGTTATCGCCGAGTGCGGTGGTACCGCCGACAGTTGCGGACATCTGGACTCCGTAAGAGAAGGTTGCAGGGAATGGGGTGAGTGAACAGGCGAAGTGTCGGGGCTCAGGCCTGATGGCTCAACATGCTATAGCCATCAACTGAAGGCCACGCACCAGGTTCTGCTGGTTGATCCGCTCGCCATGGGTCACCAGCGCCGAGGGCGACAGGGTGAGGGCGGTAGCCAGTTTCTCCACCGTCACCAGTGAGGCGATCGCCGTGCCGCGCTCGATCTCGCCGATGTAGGAACGATTGAGGTTGGAGTTCTCGGCCAGCCTCTCCTGCGACCAGCCGCGCTCGCGCCGCAGCTGGCGCACGCCGATACCGAAACTTTGGACCAGCGCACTGGTGAGGGCCTCTTCATCGGCATGCCCGGAAGCAATGACGGGATTGCTCATGGCCGCCTCGCTCATGCTGCTGCGGAGTTGGCCACGGACAGCGCGTCTTCGCGCGAGGCTGCCTGAGAAATGTTGGCACCCGCTGGCACATCATGCGTGAGCCAGACGTTGCCGCCGATGATGGCCCCGCGTCCCAGGCGGATGCGCCCGAGGATGGTGGCACCGGCATAGATCACGACATCGTCTTCCACGATGGGATGGCGCGCCCGGCCCTTTTCAAGCTTGCCCTCGGCATCCGTCGGGAAGCGCTTGGCACCGAGCGTTACGGCCTGGTAGATGCGCACATTGTTGCCGATGATGGCGGTCTCGCCGATCACCACGCCGGTACCGTGGTCGATGAAGAAACCGGTGCCGATCTGTGCGCCCGGATGGATGTCGATGCCGGTGGCACCATGCGCCAGTTCGGCAATGATGCGCGCCAGCAAGGGCAGGCCCAGCTGGTAGAGGCGATGGGCCAGGCGATAGTGGATCATGGCCAGGGTGCCGGGGTAGCAGAGCAGCACTTCATCCACGCTGCGAGCGGCCGGGTCACCCTGGTAGGCGGCCAGGACGTCGGTATCGAGCTGGCTGCGGATCTGGGGCAGGGAGGCACCGAAGGCGCGGGTGATGGAAACGGCGTCCTCTTCGAGTGTGGGCGTGGCCCGGCCAGCCAGCCCGGCACTGTATTTCAGTTCCAGTCGCACCTGCTCCAGCAACCCATGCAGGGCGGCGTCCAGCGCGTGGGCGACGTGGTAGTTCTCACTTTCCTGGCGCAAATCCGGCGGCCCCAGGCGCATTGGAAAAAGTACGCCCTTGAGCGTGGTGACGATGCCATCGAGGGCATCGCGCGAGGGAAACTCGCGGCCGTTGGAATCATTGTTGCGCCGCTGCGCTACACGCCAGCCGACGCGGGCTTCATGCAGGGAGTGGACGATCTGGTGGATATCGAAATTGGCCATGGGACTCTCTTGTTGGTTCTTGTTGGGGGCCGCAGGCGGTCGCCGCTTCGGGTCAGTCCTGCACCCAGGGCAGGCCGTGGAAGCGCCAGCCATCGGTCTTGCCGCGCTGCTGTCCGGCGTCGAGTTCGCCTTCAAAGCCCTCCAGCACATTGAAAATACAGGTCAGCCCGGCCTTGGTCGCGGCTTCGGCGGCAGCCACCGAACGCTTGCCGCTGCGGCACAGCAGCAGCGCCGGAACATCCTTGCCACCGAGCTTGCTTTCCAGCTCACGCACGAAGCGGGGATTGCGCGACAGCGATGTGCCGGTGGCCCACGCCACGTGCAGGCTGTTGGGGACATGGCCGACGAACTTGCGTTCTTCCGCGGTGCGCACGTCCACCAGCACGACCTTGCCCGCTTCGACCAGTGCCCAGGCTTCTTTCGGACCGATGCCGCCGGCGTAGGACAGGCCATCGGCGGCTGCCTGTACGCGGATCTGTTCCAGCTCGGGCGGCAGGCCTTGCTGCGCGGCATCGGGGGCAAAGGTGTTCAGGGTGGCTACGGACGACAGGGAAGACATCTCGGGTTCTCCATGGACAAGGAAGCGTTGTGGGGCCGGGCCGTCTTTTGGTGGCTATAGACGGCAATCGATGGGTTCACTGTAAAACTGCCGTTGTCTTTGGTGAACGAATAAAAAAGAGGCTTGAAAGAAGAAAAACGCATAAGCGGCGGCCGCCCCTGCCGCGCAAAAGTTGCGTATGGATATGCAAATCGATTCGTTCTGCACGCCGCGGCGGCGCGGTATTTTCAACACTTGCCGGTCCGTACCACCAATGACCAAATCGCCAAAGCCCCTGTGCGCCGACCCGTCTTGCACCGGACGGGAAGCGCCATAAAGTGCGGAGCGGCAATCCGGGCCTGGCCCCTGCAAGGGCCAGGCAGATCGTCGAAGCAAACGCGCCATCGCCAACAACATCCAAGACCGCTGGCGTCGTATTCCTTACGCGGAGGTGTTTTTCCATGTCCAATCCCGTGATTGCCAATGCAGTCAATTCCCAGGTGGGCCAGCAGGCTCGCTTCAACGAAGACTGGCTGGCCCTGGGTATCGGCCTGCTGATCTTTGCGCTGGCCTTGAGTGGCCTGGCCGGCGCCAACCTGCTGGGCTGGGTGGTCTCCACTTCGGTCTGGCACGCGCCGGCCGGCGCGCTCGGGCCGACCGCCAAGTCCTATGCGGGACTGGGCGGCATCGGCGCCTTGCTGGCGACCTACGTGGCCCTGCTGGCGGTGCTGTCGCTGGGGGCTTCCCTGCTCAAGCTGCGGGTCGGGCGCTTTGCGGCGGCCTTTACCGTCGTCTTTGCGCTGGCCTACCTGAGCTGGTTCGTGGGCAACAATGCCTACCTGGCTGCGGTGACGCCGGCCGACCTGCAGAAGTTCGGCATCGATTGGTCCCTGCGGCTGACCAATGAAGGTGGCTTCGTGGTGGCATTGATCGTGGGACTGGTCATCAGCAATGTCTTCCCGCGCTTTGCCGACTGGCTCAAGGAAGCCATCCGGCCCGAGCTGTACATCAAGATCGCCATCGTGATCCTGGGCGGGTTCATTGCGGTAACCATCGCCGGCAAGCTCTCGCTGGCCAGCTCGGTGCTGCTGCGTGGACTGGCCGCCATCGTCGAGGCCTACCTCATCTATTGGGCTGTGGTGTATTTCGTGGCGCGCAAGTGGTTCGGTTTTTCGCGGGAATGGGCCGCGCCGCTCGCTTCGGGCATTTCCATTTGCGGCGTGGCGGCTTCCATCGCTACCGGCGGCGCAATCCGCTCACGCCCGGCGGTCCCGGTGCTGGTGTCGTCGCTGGTGGTGATCTTTGCCGTCATCGAGGTGTTGGTGCTGCCGTTCCTGGCCCAGGCTTTCCTCTCGCATGAACCGCTGGTCGCCGCTGCATGGCTGGGCCTGGCGGTCAAGACCGATGGCGCGGCCGTGGCCGCAGGCGGCATCACCGAAGCCCTGATCCAGGCCAAGAACGCGGCCGAGGGCATCCATTACCAGAGTGGCTGGATCCTCGGCACGACGGCGACCGTGAAGGTCTTCATCGACGTCTTCATCGGCATCTGGGCCTTCATCCTGGCCTATATCTGGACCAACCACGTCAATGTGCAGCCCGGCCAGCCGCGCGCCCGCGCCGCTGAAATCTGGGAGCGTTTCCCCAAATTCATCCTGGGCTTCGTGGCGACCTTCCTGGTCGGCTTCTGGCTGGCCACCACCAGCTCGCCCGACACCCTGGCCAAGCTCACGCCCTCGGTCGGCGTCGCCAATACCTTCCGGGTGATCTTCTTCATCCTCACCTTCTTCTCCATCGGGGTGCTCTCCAACTTCCGCAAGCTGTGGGAAGACGGGCTGGGCAAGCTGGTGGCGGTCTATGTGGTGAGCCTGTTCGGCTTCGTGATCTGGGTCGGGCTGCTGGTGTCGTGGATCTTCTTCGCCGGCGTCAAGCCACCACTGGCCAACTGACGCGTTCTTACTGAAAGGATAAGCCCATGTCGCAACAAGAACTGAAACAGGAACTGGCCTCCGGCACCCACGCCGAGCCCCTGCTGCCAATCGAAAAGAAGCTCATCGCCGGCAGTCTCATCACCGGCATTACGCTCCTGGTCGTGCTGTTCGTGGTCAATCACTTCTTTCCGCTGAACGTCTGAGCCGGCCTGGCGAAGTCCTCCCGGGCGGCAGGGAGGACCGCCGGCGATGACGCCTGGGTGCGGGCGTCATCCGCTGGCAACGACAAACGCATTTGCAAATGCGAAATTGGTCGTTCCGCAGCCATCAGCCCCTGACATACGCTGCGCGGTGTTTCGAACAACCCACACAGGAACAAAAACAATGCGCGCAACCCGCCGTCAATTTCTGCTCTCTTCCGGTGCCTTGCTGGTGTCTTCCGCCTGGCCCTCGATTTCCTTCTCCCAGACCGAACCGCGCCGCGGCGGGGTATTGAACGTCCACCTCGGCTCCGAGCAGCGCATCCTCAATCCGGCTCTGCGCGCCTCCACCGGCGTCTACATCGTCACCAGCAAGATCATCGAGTCACTGGTCGACCTGGATGCAGAGGGCAAGCCGGTTGCACAGCTGGCCACCTCCTGGACCAGCTCGGCCGACGGCAAGACCATCACCTTCAAGCTGCGCGAAGGCGTGCAGTGGCATGACGGCAAGCCCTTCACCGCTGCCGACGTACAGTACAACGCGCTGGAGCTGTGGAAGAAGCAGCTCAATTACGCCACAGCCTTGCATCTCTATCTGCGCGCCGTCGATACGCCCGACGCCCACACGGTGGTGTTCCGCTACGAGCGCCCGATGCCGCTGGATCTGCTGCTCCGCGCACTGGCCGACTTGGGCTACGTGGTGCCGCGTCATATCTATGAAAAATCCAATGTGCTGGAGAATCCGGCCAATACCGCGCCCATCGGTACCGGTCCGTTCCGTTTCGTGGAATACCAGCGCGGCCAGTACATCATTGCCGAGCGCAATCCGAATTACTGGCGCAAGGGCTTGCCTTACCTGGACCGCATCGTCTGGCGCATCATCACCGACAAGTCGGCTGCTACCGCAGCGCTGGAGACAGGCTCGCTGCAATTGTCGGCCTATTCACAGCTGGGCCTGGCCGATCTCGACCGCCTGCGCAAGAATCCCAAGTTCGAAGTGCGCAGCAAGGGACTGGAGGCCAACCTCTTCAACAATACGGTGGAGTTCAACGTCCGCCGCAAGGAACTGTCCGACGTGCGCGTGCGCCGTGCCATCGTGCATGCCATCGACATCAATTACTTCATCGAGAACTTCCTCTATGGCCTGGGCAAGCCGGCCAACGGACCGATTCCCTCGAGCTCGTCGTTCTCGCCCAAGGGGGCCAAGCCGCCTTATCCCTTCGATCCCAAGCGCGCCGAGTCCCTGCTGGAAGAAGCAGGCTACAAGCGCGGCAAGGATGGCGTGCGTTTCGCCCTGAAGCTGGTGCCGATCCAGAACGGCGAAGACGTGCCGCTGCTGGCCACCTTCATCCAGCAGTCGCTGGAGGCGGTGGGCATCAAGGTCGAGATCGTGCAGTACGACATCGCCGGCGCATTGACTGCCGTCTACAAGGACAGCAATTTCGACATCGCCACCGGCTGGCACCAGTTCCGCGGCGATCCGGCCGTCTCCACCACCGTCTGGTATCGCTCGGGCAGCCCGGCCGGCGCGCCCTGGACCAACCAGTACGGCTGGAAGTCCGAGAAGGTCGACAAGCTCATCGACGATGCCGCCAGCGAGATCGATCCCGCCAAGCGCCGTGCGCTCTATGCGCAGTGGGTGCAGGCCGTCAACGACGAACTGCCGATCTGGATGGCCACCGAGCGCGAGTTCTATTCGGTGGTCAGCCGCAACGTGCAGAACGGCCACAACAATGCCCGCTGGCCTTCCAGCAGCTGGCATGACACCTGGCTCAAGGCATAAGGGGCGAACGCATGCGTCTGTTTGCCCTGGCCGGACGCCGCCTGCTGGCGGCGCTGCCGGCCTTGCTGATCATCCTGGCGGGATTGTTCCTGCTGCTGCAACTGGCTCCCGGCGACACCGTCGATGCGCTGGTGGCGCAGATGGGCGGTGGTGACGCCACCATGATCGCCAGCCTGCGCGAGTACTACCGTCTCAATGATTCGGTCTCGGTGCGCCTGGGCGACTACCTGTGGCGGCTGGTGCATCTGGACCTGGGTCACTCGGCCATCTACGGCAAGCCGGTCGCGCAGGTCATCATCGAGCGCTTGCCGGCGACCCTGCTGCTGATGGGCTCGGCGCTGGCCATCGCTTTTGCGGTGGGCATGGCGCTGGGCGTGCTGGCGGCGCGGCGCGTGAATCGCTGGCCCGATACGCTCATCTCCACCCTGGGCCTGGTGTTCTATGCCACGCCCTCGTTCTGGTTCGGCCTGATGGGCATATTCGTCTTCGCCATCTGGCTGGACTGGCTGCCCTCGGGCGGCTTCGAGTCCATCGACGTGGCCTTGCACGGCTGGGCCAGAGTGGCCGATATCGCCTGGCACCTGACGCTGCCGACGGTCACCCTGTCGCTGATCTTCCTGGCGGTGTACCTGCGCATCATGCGTGCCTCCATGCTGGAGGTGTCGACCCAGGACTTCATCCGTACCGCCCGTGCCAAGGGCGTGGGCGAGACGGCCGTGGTGGTGCGCCACATGCTGCGCAATGCGCTGCTGCCCATGGTCACCCTGATCGGCCTGCAGGCCGGCACCATGCTGGGCGGCTCGGTGGTGGTGGAGACCGTGTTCGCCTTGCCCGGGCTGGGGCGGCTCGCCTATGAAGCGGTGCTGCAGCGGGATCTCAACACCTTGCTGGGCATCGTCTTCGTCTCGGCGCTGCTGGTCATCGCCATCAACTTTGTGGTCGACCTGCTTTATGCGCGGCTGGACCCGCGCATTCACGGCACGCACTGAATCAAGGACCTGGCGACATCCCATGAATCTGCTCAAACGTTACCTGCGCAATCCGGCCGCCGTGGTCGGACTGCTGCTCCTGCTGGCCGTGGTGGCCGGCGCCCTGGCCGCCGGCTGGGTTTATCCGCGCAATCCCCTGTCGCTGGCCGGGCGCCCGTTGCAGTGGCCGGGCGACAGCGCGCGCTTCCTGCTGGGTACCGACCAGGTCGGCCGTGACATCGCCGCCCAGATCCTGCATGGTGCCCGCATCTCGCTGGGCATCGGCGTGGTCGCCACGGCCATCGCGGCCATCATCGGCCTGGTGCTGGGTGCGGTGGCCGGCTTCTACGGCGGCTGGATCGACGATGTGCTCATGCGCATCACGGAAGCCTTCCAGATCCTGCCCAATTTTCTCTTGCTGCTGGTACTGGTGGCGGTGTTTGGTTCGGACATCCGTACCGTGGTGCTGTCCATCGGCATCGTTTCCTGGCCACCGGTGGCGCGGCTGACGCGCTCGCAATTCCTGGCGCTGCGCCATGGCGAGTTCGTGCAGGCTGCGCGCAGCCTGGGCGTGGGCGACATCAAGCTGATCTTCCGCGAGATCCTGCCCAATGCCTTGCCGCCGGTGATCGTCTATGCCAGCGTCATCATGGCCGTGGCCATCCTGCTGGAAAGCGCGCTGGCCTTCCTCAATCTCTCTGATCCCAATGTGCCGTCGTGGGGCAACCTGATCGGCGCCGGCCGTGGCGTGATCCGCGTGCAATGGTATGTCTCGGCCATTCCCGGGGTGGCCATCCTGCTGACCGTGCTGGGAATTTCGCTGGTCGGACAGGGCCTCAATGACGCACTCAATCCAAGGCTGCACCGCTCATGACCGCTCCTCATCCTCTTCCTCCCGCGTTGCTGTCGGTGCGCCAATTATCGATCGCACTGCCCAAGGGCGCGGACCGGGCGCTGGCACTCGATGACGTTTCCTTCGAGTTGCGTGCCGGTGAAATCCTGTGCGTGGTCGGCGAGAGCGGCTCGGGCAAGTCGTTGACGGCCAATGCC
Source organism: Herbaspirillum sp. 1130 (assembly GCF_017833835.1). Taxonomy (NCBI): domain Bacteria; kingdom Pseudomonadati; phylum Pseudomonadota; class Betaproteobacteria; order Burkholderiales; family Oxalobacteraceae; genus Herbaspirillum; species Herbaspirillum sp. 1130. The sequence goes on along the minus strand of NZ_JAFICQ010000001.1, from coordinate 767,320 downwards.
TTGCTGGGCCTGCTGCCCGAAGGCGTGGCCGTGCGCAGCGGCCAGGCGCTCTGGCAGGGCCGCGAGGACCTGCTGCAACTGAACCCCGCCGAGCTGCGCCGCCTGCGCGGCCAGGGCATCGGCATGATCTTCCAGGAACCGATGACGGCCCTGAACCCCTTGCACACCATCGGCCGCCAACTGGCCGAGGTGTTTGAGGTCCACACCACGCTGCGCCGGCACGAGATTGCCGTGCGCGTGCATGACCTGCTGGTGGCGGTGCAGCTGCCTGATCCGGCGCGCGCGCTCAAGGCTTATCCGCATGAACTCTCGGGCGGACAGCGCCAGCGGGTGATGATCGCCATGGCCCTGGCGCTGGAACCGGCCCTCCTGATTGCGGACGAACCGACGACGGCGCTCGATGTCACCACCCAGGCGCAGATCCTGCACCTGATCCACGAACTGCAACGCCGGCGCGGCACGGCCGTGCTATTTATCACCCACGACTTCGGTGTGGTCGCCGAGATCGCCGACCGCGTGGCGGTCATGCAGAAGGGCAAGCTGGTGGAGCAGGGGCCCGCAGAAGACGTTCTCAACGCCCCGCTGCATCCCTATACCCGCAGCCTGATCGCTGCCGTACCGGCCTTGGTCCCGCCGCCGCCGCGCCCGGCAGCCACCACCAGTGATGCGGCTCTCGCGCTGGAGGTCAGTGGCCTGTCCAAGACCTATCGTCCGCGCGGCTGGTTCCAGCGCAAGACCCCAGCCCGTCCGGCCGTCAACGAGGTCAGCCTGCTCCTGCCAGCGGGCGCAACGCTGGGCATCGTCGGCGAAAGCGGCTCCGGCAAATCGACCCTGGCGCGCCTGATCCTGGGTCTGCTACAACCTGATGCCGGCCGCATCCAGGTCGGTGGTGCTCCCTTGCCCCAGGGTTGGCGACGACGGCGCGAGCGGGCCAGCCAGATCCAGATGGTGTTCCAGGATCCGTATGGATCGCTCAATCCGCGCCATCGCGTGGGCGACATCGTCGCGCAAGGTCCCTTGGAACAAGGCGTGCCACGCCGGCAGGTTCTGGCGCAGGTGCGCGAATTGTTCGCGCTGGTGGGGCTGGATCCGAATGCCTTGCAGCGCTATCCCCATGAATTTTCCGGTGGCCAGCGCCAGCGCATCGGCCTGGCGCGTGCGCTGGCCTTGCAACCGCGCGTGCTGCTGGCCGATGAGCCGGTGTCGGCGCTGGATGTGTCGGTACAGGCGCAAGTGTTGGCCTTGCTGGCGCGCCTGCGTGAACAGCTGGGGCTGTCGATACTTTTCATTACCCATGACCTGCGCGTAGCGGCGCAGATCTGCGACCGCATCGCCGTCATGAAGGACGGCCGGGTAGTCGAAAGCGGCAGCAGCGCCGAGGTATTCGGTGCGCCTGTCCATCCCTATACGCGCCAGCTGCTCGACTCGGTTCCGGGCCGGCACTGGCATCACGCGCTGGCCCGTGAGGACAGCCACACCCACCGGAGACAAGCATGACCCAACGTATCGACCACGTCGTGATCCACGTCGAAGAAGCCCTGGACCAGGCCCAGGAAGCCTATGCCCGCCTGGGTTTTGCGCTCACCCCGCGCGGCCATCATTCCAAAGGCACCAGCAATCACCTGGCCGTCTTCGGCGATGATTACCTGGAGCTGCTGGGGGTGGAGCCGCAGCGCTCCACCTTGCGCTGGGGCCATCCTGGCGGGCTGGCCGGGCTGGTCTTCAAGACCAGCGATGCCGATCACACCTGGCGCCACCTGGCTGAGCGCGGCGTGCCGCTGGAAGAAGGCGGGCCGCAGTCCTTCCACCGGCCGGTGGTGGTCGACGGGCAGCACCTGGGCGATGCCCGTTTTCGTACCCTGCGAATTGCCGCCAACCGCATCCCCAACGGCCGGGTGTTCTTTTGTGAGCACGGCACGCCCGAACTGGTGTGGCGCAAGGAATGGCAGCAGCATCCCAACGGTGCAACGGGCCTGGCCGAATATGTCTACCTGGCGCTCGATCCGAGCGCTGCCCAAAGCATCCTGGCGCAGGCGTTCGGTACGGGCAGCCTGACCCGGCATGCGCATGGCGTGCGTTTCCAGGCCGGCCCCACGGCCATCTGGTATCTGACCCGCGAGGGCGTGGCAGCGCATTACGGTGTGGATGTGGGATTGGTACCCCAAGGCATCGAGCGTGCCGTGGGATTGACCGTGCGCGTGCAGTCGCTGGACGCGACGCGCGCTTACCTGCAGGAACAGGCCGTGGAGGGCGTGCAGGAAAGCGGCGGCAAGCTGGTGGTGCCGCCGTCGCAGACGCATGGCGTCATTCTCGGTTTCAGTACTGATTGAGTTCAAGTACTGGCGCGCGCAAGGCGCTGACCGCGCGCTTGAGCCGCCGCATGGCCTCTTCCAGCACCGCATCGGCAGCCGCCGTGGACAAGCGCAGATAGGGCGAGAGCCCGAAGGCCGCGCCATCGACCAGCGCCAGTCCTTCGGACTCCAGCAGCCATTGCACCGCATCCTGGTCCGTGGCAATCACCTGGCCATCCGGACGCACCTGGCCGATCAGCCCGGCGCAATGGACGAAGGCAAAGAAGGAACCATCGATACGGCGCAGGGCCAGGCCCGGGATGTTGGCGATGGCGGCTTCCACCAGTCGCGCGCGGCGCGCATAGGCTTGGCGTGCCTGCACGGCAAACTCCTGGTCGGGTGACTCCAGCGCCGCCTGGGTCGCCGCCTGCGCGATGGCGTTGGGGCCGGACGAAACCTGTGACTGGATCACCACCATGGCCTGCACCAGCCGTTCCGGTCCCGCTCCCCAGCCAATGCGCCAGCCCGTCATGGCATAGGTCTTGGAAGCGCCGCTGACCAGCAGGGTGCGGGCCTTCAGGTCCGGTGCCACATGCAGCCAGTGCACCGGTGCCTCCGGCGTAAACCAGATGTGCTCATACAGTTCATCGAGCAGCACCAGCACCTGCGGATGCCGTCGCAGCACCTCGGCCAGCGCGGCCAGTTCGTCGCGGTCATAGACGGCCCCCGAAGGATTGCCCGGCGTGTTCAGGACCAGCCAGCGCGTGCGCGGCGTGATGGCCGCCTCCAGTGCGGCAGCGCTGAGCTTGTAGCCGGTCTCGATGCCGCAGGCCACCAGCACCGGTACGCCATCGTTGACCAGCACCATGTCCGGGAAGGACGGCCAGTAGGGCGTGGGGATGATCACCTCATCCGCTTCGGCCAGGGTGGCGGCAAAGGCGCTGTAGATGACCTGCTTGCCGCCATTGCTGACGATGATCTGGCCGGTACCGTACTCCAGTGCCAGTTCGTTCAGGTATTTGCTGCTGATGGCACGGCGCAGGCCGAGCGTGCCGGGGGTGGGCGTGTATTTTGTTTCACCACGCGCCAAAGCGGCGATGGCGGCCTGCTTGATCGCTTCGGGGGTGTCGAAATCGGGTTCGCCGGTGGTCAGCGAAATGATGTCGCGTCCTTCGGCGACCAGCGCCGCAGCGCGGGCTGCCGCAGCGGCATTGGGAGAGAGCTTCACGCGCGAGACGCGCGGCGAAAGCACGATGGGGGCAATGGCCTGGCTCATGGTGGTGGTCTAGGGTCGGTAGTCGAGAGTGAGAATCTTGGCGGGATTGAGCAGGCCCAGCGGGTCGAAGGCCGTCTTGAGCCTGCGCATCAGGTCCAGTTCAACCGCGCTCTTGTAGCGGGGCAGCAGGTCGCGCTTGGTCTGGCCGATGCCGTGCTCGGCGCTGATCGATCCTGCATGGGCGTGCACACTGTCATGCACGATGGCATGGATCTGGTCCTCCACGGCAAAGAGCTCGGCGGCCGTGCCGGAGAGCGCATGCGAGACGTTGTAATGCAGGTTGCCATCGCCCAGGTGGCCGAACGCCACCGGGCGCACCCCTGGAAAGCCGGCCTGCAGTGCAGCTGCCGTGGCCGTGAGGAAGGCCGGAATGCGCGAGATCGGCAGCGAGATGTCGTGCTTGACGTTGCCCCCGTCACGCTTCTGGGCCACGCCCAGCGCTTCATCGCGCAAGCGCCACAGCGCCAGGTGCTGGCTGCTGCTCTGGGCCAGCGCGGCGTCCTGGACGATGCCGTCCTCCATGGCCTGCGACAGCACCTTCTCGAAGAGGGTGCGCGCATGTTGATCGTCCTGGCTGTCGGAGAGCTCGATGAGGGCGTACCAGGGATGGCCGAGCGCAAGCGGCAGCGGCTGCTCCGGCACGTGCTGCGCGACCAGGCCGAGGATGGCCTCGGAGAGCAGCTCGAAGGCCGTCAGGCCGGCGCCGAAACCGGCGCGGGCCAGATTGAGGAACGACAGCGCCGTTTCGATGCTGGCAAACGCCAGCAGGGCAGTCTGCTGGGCTGCCGGCAGCGGGTGCAGCTTGAGGGTCGCAGCGGTGATGATGCCCAAGGTACCTTCGCTGCCCACGTACAGGTCGCGCAGGGCGTAGCCGGTATTGTCCTTGCGCAAGCCGCGCAGGCCGTCCCAGATATCGCCTTCGGCGGTGACCACTTCCAGCCCCAGTGTCAGCTCGCGTGCGTTGCCATAGCGCAGCACCTGGGTGCCGCCGGCATTGGTGGCCAGGTTGCCGCCGATGGTGCAACTGCCCTGGGAACCCAGGCTGAGCGCAAACAGGCGTCCGGCCTCGCGTGCGGCCTGCTGGACATTGGCCAGGATGGCACCGGCTTCGACGGTCAGGGTGTCGTTGTCCGTATCGATGTGGCGGATGCGGTTGAGCCGCCCCAGCAGCAGGACGATGGCCTGGCCGGAGGTGTCTGGCGTGGCGCCACCCATGAGACCCGTATTGCCGCCCTGGGCGACGATGGGTGTGCGGTACTGACGGCACAGGCGGACCACCTCGGCAACCTGGTGGGTATCGGCCGGCCGTACCACCGCCAGCGCCTGCCCGGTGAGGCGGCCGTGCTGGTCGGTCAGATAGCCCGCGGCGTCTGTCCCGACCAGTACGTGCGCCGTACCCAGGGCGGTTCGCAGCGCATCAAGCAGGGCCGCTGCGCTCATGGCTTGCTGCTCTTGGTGGCGTCAGCCAGTTGCGCCGACTTGTAGACGTCGAAATCAAAGGGCGCACGATCAAACTTGCCCTTGAGCGCAAGCTCGTGGCGGCTGGCAATCCACTTGTCCGGGACACCCCATTGGCGCGCCTGGCGCAGCAGGAAACCGGAGCGATGCCAATCCTGGATGGCCTTGTCGACGAAGGCCTGGGTATCGCTTTCTCCCTTGCGCACCCAGACCACGGTGGGCGAGGGAATCAGCTGGTCTTCGGTGCCAAGGGTGAAGTCCTTCCACTGGTCGCTGCCGTCGCCGTGCAGGGTGTTGTAGAGCGCCGGGTAGACATGTACCGAAGCGTCGCAGGTACCACCCTTGAGCGCCAGCAGGGACTCGGGAATGCCACGCAAGCCCTTGACCACGGCACCATAGCTTTCCGCCAGTGGTTTGGCGAAATTGCTGCCCTGGGAAACGCAGGCCACCTTGCCGCGCAGGTATTCCCAGCGCTTGATGCCGCTGGATTTGGCCACCAGTGCGCCGCCGCCGATGAGGTCGTAGGGCGTGGGTGCGAAGGACAGCGTATCGCTGCGTTCCTTGGTCCACTGGATGTTGGCGATGAGCAGATCGACCTTGCCGGTCTGCAGGAACTGCACGCGTGTCGAGGCAGTGACCGAGACGGTTTCCAGCGCCACGCCCAGGCGGCTGGCAATATCGGCGGCCAGTTCGTATTGGTAGCCACCGGTCTTGCCGGTCGCCGGATCCATGACCCCGAAAGGAGGACTGATCCCGTCCACGCCCACGGAGAGCTTGCCGCGCTGCTTGATCTTGTCGAGGGTGGCATCGGCCTGTGCAGCGGGACTGGCCAGCAGGGCCAGCGGCAGCAGCAGGGTGAAGAGACGGGAAGCAGTACGAGGCAGAGAAACGGGCGCAGAGGACATGGCGGATCGCAGAGGACGGTTGAACATGGGCGCAGATCATGCAATATCCCGGCAACCACGAGCAACGAAGCTTTTTGCGTTTGCTAATGCGCTTTATGCCCGCCCTGCAAAACGCTCACCGGCCTTCGCCCCGGCGTACGCAGCGCCGGAGGCGAAGGCCAGCGCCCATTGCCTTACTCGATCAAGGTGATCCCGGTATGTCCCTCGCGTTCCAGCTGGGCTACCAGGCCGAGTTCCCACTCCAGGTAGTCGACGAAGCCGGCATTGCGCAGCGCCAGGTCCTTGAGCAGGTAGGGGCTGTAGCTCTGGTCATCGTCGCCGGTGACCACGCCCTCGCTGCCGCTGCCGGTGGGCAGCTCCGCGGCGATCCAGCCTTGCGTACCCCCGCGCAAGGCCAGCAGCGGCTGCGCCGGTTTCGCGCCACGCAGCAATCCTGCGGCCACGCTGGCGGCCAGCACGCCGTCGCCGGAAACCAGTACTACCGAGAGCTCCGCCGGCTGCGAGGCCAGGAACTCCGCCAGGCGGCTTGGCGCGACGAAGCGGGCCGAGGCCGGATGCCGCTTCTCGTAGGCTGCGCGGCTGTCGATGTCGATCAGGATGGCGTTGCCCGCCGCTTGCAAGCTGGCCGCCTGCGCCGGGGAGATCACTGGCGCAGGGTGGTCGGGGACCAGCACGCGTACCGGCTCCGGCCCGGTCACGCGGGCTGCCTCGGAACCGTGGGTGGCCGGGGCATACACGGAGACATCCCATCCCAGCTGGGCCAGCCAGGCGGCGGTCGTGAGGGCGCGCACGCCATCCCAATCGGCCAGCACGATGCGGGCGCCCCGGGTCCCTGCATATTCATCGGTGGCCTGTACCAGCTGGCCACCCGGTGCCCAGCGCCAGCCTTCAAGATGGCCGGCCTCGTATTCGGCGCGGGTGCGAATATCGAACAGGTAGAGCGTGCGTTGCTGCTGCCGTGCGGCTTCCTGCCAGCGCTTGAGGGTGGTGCTGTCGATACGGCGCACGCCGGCCCGTTGCGCCACGGCTTCGGCTTGCGCGCGCGCACTGGCCTGGGTGCTGGCCGAGGGTTCGGGCAGCGCCGTCTGGCGGCCGTGCGACAGCGTACGGCCGGTCAGCAGCCAGTCCATGGTGCCGTTGCGCAGCGAGACCACGCGATTGGGAATGCCGGCGTCGATGAGCGTTTGAGCGCCGACGATGCTGCGGGTGCGACCGGCGCAATTGACCACCACCAGCGTCTTCGGATCGGGCGCGATCTCGCCGATGCGGTAGACCAGTTCGGCCCCCGGTACGCTGTGGGCGAACGGCAGGCTGAAGGCGGCGAATTCTTCCGGCGTGCGGCTGTCGACCACCGCAATGTCTTCACCCTGCTGGACCAGGTGCTCCAGCTCATCGGAGGTGATCCAGGGCGTCTGCTTCTCGTGTTCGATGACTTCGCCAAAGGCCTTGCTGGGCACATTGGTGCCGCTGAACACTTCCAGTCCGGCGGCCGCCCAGGCTTCGGTGCCGCCTGCCAGGACCGAGACATTGGTCCAGCCGAGGCGGATCAGCTGATGCGCGCCGTCGTGCGCCTGGCTTTCATCGCCATCGACCACCACGATGCGGGTATTGCGCAGCGGTACCAGGCGATCGATCTCCAGCGGCAGCCGCCAGCGCGGCGCCGACACGGCAAACAGGAGGTGGCTGCGGGCATAGACGCCGGCATCGCGCACGTCCAGCAGGGCGATTTCTTCACGCCCGGCCAGCGCCGCCTTGAGCGCCTGCGGGCTGATGCGCGCGTGGCGAATCCCGGCCGGCGGGCCGAAGGTGCGATAGCTGCCGCCTTCGCGGCTCTCGAAGACTACGCGCGCCGGCATGTGGTCCAGACCACGGCCGTAGAAGTGCAGGTGCAAGCCGGTCTGCGGGCCCTGCAATTCGATGGTGTGCACATCGTCCGGCCCAAGGATGACCGAATTGCCCGGCACGACATCGATGGTGCGTTCAGGGGTGAGGGTATCGCGTGCGGGGTCGGCGGTCTTTTCGCGGCGATAGAAGACATTGCGCTCGATGCCCTGCACGCCGGTGATCATGGCCCAGGTCGTATGGTCGTGCGGCTGGACCGACTTGCCTGGCAAACCGACCGAGAGGTAAAGGGCGAACGTGCCGTCGGTCTCTTCGCTGAGGCGATAGACCACGGCCGGGGTTTCTTCATTGACCGGGAAGTCGCCTTCCGGAAACAGCGCCGTTTGGCGGCCCAGGGTTTCCAGATGGCGGGCTACCGCTTCCAGGTCCTCGCGCCGCGCATGCGCGGGGTCGCCGATCAGTTGGCGGGCGGTCGCCACGAAGTGGGCAACGGCGGCGGCACGGCGTGTGGCGACGGAGAGCTCGTCGGTGTGGTCAGGATCGCGTGCAACGGCGGAAAGGTGAGCAGATGTCATGGCTTGAAAGTGTCAGGGGATTGAAGGAGGAAAGCAGGCTGGCCCGATGGCCTCAGCTCTTGCCCTTCCAGGGAACCAGCGCGCGTTCCAGCAGGCGCATGCCATAGCTGAAGGCGAAGGCGCAGGTGGCAATCAAGGCGATGCCGACGAAGACCGCATCGGTGGCCAGGAAGTGGGAGGCCGACATGATCATGTAGCCGATGCCGCGATTGGCTGCAATCAGCTCGGCTGCCACCAGGGTGCTCCAGCCCACGCCCAGCGCGATGCGGATGCCGGTCAGGATTTCCGGCAGGGCCGAGGGCAGGACGATCTCGACCAGCAGTTGCCAGCGTGTCGCGCCCAGCGAGAGCGCCGCATTGACCCGCTCCAGCGGCAGCGAGCGTACGCCCGCCTGCGCCGACAGCACTACGGGTGCAAACATGGCCAGGGTCAGCAGGGTGATCTTGGAGGCCTCACCGATGCCCAGCCAGATGATCATCAAGGGCAGGTAAGCCAGCGGCGGCAGGGGCCAATAAAATTCAATCGGGGTATCGAGCACGCCCTTGACCCAGCGATTGAGCCCCATCAGCAGGCCCACCGGAATACCCAGCGAAACCGCAATGACGCCGGCGGTCAGGATGCGCAGCAGGCTTGCGCCCACGTGTTCGGTCAGGGTGGCATTGGCGTAGCCGTCTTCCCAGATGCTCCGGGCCACATTGATGACCTCGGAAGGGGTAGGCAGGAACAGGTGCGGCACCCAGCCGGTCTGCGCGATGAGCCACCACAGCGCCAGGATGGCGATGCCGGCGGCCACGCTGATGCGCACCGTAGAGCCTTCGCCGATGCCAAAGCTGCGCATCTTGACCAGGCGCGGCGGCGCACTGGCCGTGGGGGGAGCCGATGTCCCTGCGCGCAGGGAATCGAGCAAGGGGAGGGGTTGGACTTGGTCGCTCATGATGTGACGAGGCCTTCGGACTGGTGGACGATGGCGCGAATCTCTTCACGCAATTGTGCAAAGGCAGGTTCGGTCTTGATGGCCCGGGCATCGCCTTCGGCGGCGAAACGGCGCACGAAATCGGTCTCGAAACGCGCCACGATGCGGCCCGGGCGCGGTGACATCACGATCACCTCGGTACCCAGGAAAAGCGCTTCTTCGATGGAGTGCGTGATGAAGAAAACCTGCTTGCCCGTGCGCGCCCAGACCGACACCAGCAGCTCCTGCATCTGTTCGCGGGTCATGCTGTCGAGCGCCCCGAAGGGCTCATCCATGAGCAGGATCTTGGGATCCGGAGCCAAAGCGCGGGCCAGGCCCACGCGCTGGCGCATGCCGCCCGAGAGTTCGTAGGGGGCAGCCTTGGCAAAATCCTGCAGTCCTACCAGGCGCAACAATTCCTGAGCACGGTCGCGGCTTTCATTGCGCGGCACGCCGGCAAACTTCAGACCGAGGGCAACGTTGTCCTGCACCGATTTCCAGGGCAGCAGGCTGTCCTTCTGGAACACTACACCACGCTCGGCACCGGGTCCGGAGACCGGTCTGCCGTCGAGGGTGATGCTGCCTTCGGAGAGCGGCAGAAATCCTGCCATGGCATTGAGCAAGGTCGACTTGCCACAGCCCGAGGTGCCCAGCGCGACCACGAAGCCGCGTTCGGGAATCTCCAGCGAGACCCGGTCCAGCGCATGGACCACCTGTTTGTCCCGGCCGGCAAAGAAGACGCTGGCGTTTTCTACTTTCAACATGGTGTGTTCTTTCCAAACCGTTCAAACGCAAGCGCCGTGCGACAGGGTGGCTATCGGCACGGCGGGCTTGCAGACGGTATCGACGGGGAGGCTTACTTCAGGCCAGTCACCGCCGTTGGGGTGACGAAAGCGGCATAGCTGGGCAGCACGTCCGAGATCTTCTTCTGTTCCTTCAGGAACACGGCGGTTTCCTTGAGGATCTTGGCCAAGCCCGAGTTTTCACCGCCACCCAGCCAGGCCGGCGAGGCTTGGGCGCTGACCGGTACCAGGTTCAGGTTCTGCAGGCCCGAAGCCTGGTCGGCCGGGGTGCCGCCGAGCAGCTTGGCCAGCAGGCGTGCGTTCTCGCTATCCTTGTTCCAGGCGGCCTTGTCGTTCTGGAAGGACAGGCTGGCCTTGTCGATCACGGCGCTGAAGGTCTTCAGGAATTCAGGCTGTTCCTTGGCAAACGAGCCGGTGGCAATCCACGCCGAGAAAGTCGGTGCACCCTTGTCGGCCACATCCTTGGAGGTCACCAGGACCTTGCCGTTTTTCTTCAGTTCGGTCAGTGCCGGGTCCCAGACGAACCCGCCGTCGATGTCGCCACGATTGTAGGCGGCCACGATTTCAGGTTGGGGAATGGCAAAGACCTTCACATCCTTCTCTGTCCAGCCCTGGCTCTTGATGAGCGCCAGCAGCTGGTAATGGTCGGTGGAGACGGGCGCGGCCGCCAGCTTCTTGCCCTTCAGGTCGGCAACGCTGTTGATGCCCGAACCATTGCGCACCACCAAGGCCTCATCGGTCCCGGAGATGGAGGCCAGGTAGAAGGCCTTGACGTCGAGTCCGCGCGAAGCGGCTGCAGCCAACGGGCTCGAGCCCACATAGCCCACCTGCACATCGCCACCGGCGATGGCCGCGATCACGTCGGCACCGGAATTGAACTTGCGGAAGTCGATCTTCTTGCCGGTGGCCTTTTCGAATTCACCGTTGGCGATGGCCAGCGACGAGGGCAGGGCATCGCTCTGGTAGCCGACGACGATGGGCTTGTCGGCTGCACCTGCGGCTGTGGCTCCGGTCAGCAGCAGGGCGGCGATGGCGGTGTTGAATACTCTTCTTGTGATGTGCATGGTCTGTTCCTGTTCTTGGTTTAATGGGCGCGCAAGCTTGCGTCGTTGAGGAGTATGCAAAGCGCGCATGGCTTGCACAACGACCGTTTTCGCGGTTCCTTATGCGGATTTCGCGGATGACTCTTTGCGAGCTTGCACGCTGTGCGCCAGCACGCACAGGATTTCGAAGGCGAGCGTGGCGGCCACCAGGGCGGTGTTGCCGCTGGGATCGAAGGGTGGCGACACCTCCACCACATCGCCGCCGACCAGATGCAAGCCCTGCAGGCCGCGCAGCAGGCGCTGGGCTTCCAGCGTTGTCAAGCCGCCGATTTCAGGGGTGCCGGTGCCGGGCGCGTAGACGGGATCCAGGCCATCGACGTCGAAGCTGATGTAGGTGGGGCCATCACCCACCACACGCCGTGCTTCGGCGATGACGGCGTCGAGTCCGAGCTGATGGAACTCGTCGATATCGATGACCCGGATGCCTTGCTGCTGACCCCAGGTATCTTCGGCATCGTGGTAGAGCGCACCGCGAATGCCGATCTGCACGGTGCGGCGCGCATCGAGCACACCTTCTTCGATAGCCCGCCGGAAGCCTGTGCCATGGGTGTATTTGTGGCCGCCGAAGTAGGTGTCCCAGGTATCGGTATGGGCATCGATATGAATCATCCCCACCGGTCCCTCCTTGCCCAGTGCGCGCAGGATGGGAAGACTGGCCAGATGGTCGCCGCCGATGGCCAGAGGGGCCACCTGCGCGGCATGCAGCTTGGCAAAGAAGGACTCGATGCATTGCAGGCTATCCATCAGGTCCACGGGATTGACGGGGGCGTCGCCCAGATCGGCACAGTGGCACAGCGCAAAGGGATTGATGCCGCTGGCACGGTTGACGTTGCGCACCATGGTGGAGGCATCGCGCACCTGGCGCGGACCGTGCCGTGCACCGGGACGGTTGGTGGTGCCGCCGTCCCAGGGGACACCCACGAGTGCGATGTCGAGCTCGGCCAGACGCGCGTCCTCCAGTGTCAGCGGCGGCAGCCGCATCAGCGTGGGGATGCCGGCGAAGCGCGGTAGCACCGAGCCGGTAATGGGAGTGAAGAAGTCGTTCATGCAAAAAGCCAGCAAGGAGGGCGCGATGAGCAAAGGTGCTCACGCTCAAAGGCGGCAGTCTGTCCGTTGGAGCGCCGGCTTTCAACGAAGAAAAATGTCGTTGCTAATGCAGAGAACGACTTAAGCAGATAATTTGCGACACCCGAAATGTCAGCCGCCAGCCAAGCCAAAGATCGCTGTCCTTGGGACTTCAACGAGTTCTAGTTGCCACTTCTCATCTTTCTATCGACACGACGCACCCCGATGACAATCCCGCTGAGAGAAAGCCCCAGTCCTCCAAGACTGAGCAGGATCAGCACAGCCTCCCTCCAGCCGACCGCAGCCAGCATGAAATGCAGGTCCCAGCTATGCAGGAAGCTGAACAGCCAGCGCCCCAGACGTTGTGCGCGGTCGGCGCTGAAAACGACCTGTCCGGTGGCCGGATCGATATAGACCAGGGTGCTGCCCGCATCATCAAAACGCAACCTGAGCACAGGCAGGCGACGCTCGGCGCCGCCCATCATGGCTTCCGGCGCACGGCGGTAGTAATAGGCATCACCGCCATCGAGCAGCTCTGCCTGCATGAGTTTGGCGGGCAGTAGCATTGCAGCGGCCTCTTGCAGTACGGCCTGTGGCCATCGCCGCTGCACCAGCAGACCCTGTGCATCCGTGGTGACGATGCGCGTGCCATCTGCGGCATCCCGTGCTAGCACGAAGCAATGGCCGCCAAGATTCTTCCACTCCAGTTCGACGGCCTGGAAACCATCCCGCTGCAGTGCCTGCAGGATGTCCGTTGGCGTGCGATCCATGTGCTGCCGGGAGATAATGGCCCCGTCGTAGCGCGCCAGGTTCGGCGATTGCGTCGGTGAAAAAATACCCAGTGGATTCATCGACATCAGACCACTGAAGATCCATGTCAGCGTAATGGCAGCAAAGCCCAACCCGAGCAGATGGTGCCAGCGCATCCATCCCGGGGCGAAGGGCGAGCGGGAACCGGATTTGTAAGGTCGCGCAAAGCGCCAGCGCCAAAGCCCCACGACGATGCCGCTGCAGGCAACCAGAACGCAGCCGGCCGAGAGCGCAATAACGGTCCAGCTCCAGACAGGATCGCGCGACTGGTTCTTCAAGGGATAAATCCAGTGCAGCCAAGCGCCAACATAATTCCACATGCGCTGAGACTGGCTGGCCTGCATCGCGACCTCACCGGTCCGGGAGGAAACGTAGAGCAAGGTCTGCGCAACATCGCCGACCTGCACCATGTGCAGGGGGCGATGCGGGTTGAGGCTGCCGGAATGGGTCCAGCGGTCTTCATCGATGCTGCCCAGGTATTGAACATTGGCACCGCCTGAGAACACCCTGGCACTATGCAGTGCCGCAGCGCCGCCGTAGCCGTCTGCTGGCACACCATTGGACGCATCTACGCTGGTCAGGCTGCCATCCGCACGCTGCACGATATAGCGCGCTTGCCCGGAAGCGGCGTTGAGGACCAGTCGGCTGACCGTCCCATCTCCCATGGCCTGCGAGGGCAATTGTGGCGCGGCACTCAGCGCTGGCAATGCCGCCAATCGGTCCCAAGGGGTGAGCTTGGGATAACCGATGAACAGCATCACCATGCCGCTGACAAACCACAACGCCATCAGCAGGCAGCCGGCGACACCGCACCAGCGGTGCGTGAGATAGGTCCAGCGCCGCAGGCTGCCTGTCAATTTCTTCATCAAGCTCAGAAGCGATGATTCAGCGTCAGCTGAACTTCACGCTCGGGACCATACAGCCATTGCGTGGTGGTGTAATACGCCGTGGTGAAATAACGCTTGTCGAAGACATTGTTGGCACGCAGTGTGACCGTGGTGGCCTGCGTGGCCTTCCATTGCAGCGCCAGGTCAGTGGTGGTGTAGGAGGGCAGTCTGATCGTATTGGCATTGTCGGCATAGCGCTGGCCGACATACTGCAGGCCGCCGCTGGCGGTCCATGCCGGCAGGAAGTTCCAGCTCAGCCAGACATTGGCCAGACGCTCGGGGACATTGGTGGGTACCTTGCCGTCACGCGAGACAGCTGCGCCACTGACCGATTCGGTGAAGTCATCGAAGCGTGCGCGCAGCACGGTGGCATTGGCGTTCAGTTTCCATTGCTCTGCAAAGGCCAGCGACAGGCTGGCTTCGACGCCTCGCGAGGACTGCTGTCCGACCTGCACGCTCACACTGGGATTGGCCGGATCGCGGGTCAGCAGATCGTTCTTGCGGATATCGTAGACCGCCAGCGTCCACTCACCGCGCTTGTCCCAGAACACCTGCTTGATGCCCGCCTCAATCTGTCGTCCGGTCGACAACTTGAATTTGCTGTTGGCCTTGCTCATGAAGAGCATGCTGCTCACGGGCGCGGCAGCCTTCGAGTATTGGCCGTAGACACTCAGGTCAGGGGTAATGGCATAGACCGTTCCCAAGCGCCAGCCCAGGTTGGAGAAGCCTTGATCGAAACCACCCGTGCCGCCGGCAAGATCGGTGCGGGAGACATCCGCGTGATCGAAGCGCAGACCGGCCAGCACACTCAGTTTTTCGGTCAGGTCCAGCTTGTCTTCGGAGAAGACTGAATACTGCGAGGCGCGCGCGCGGAAGCGAGGCAGGAAAGCCGGAATCCCCACGCCGCTGGCATAGCTGCCCGGGTCGAAGCTATAGGGATTGACGGAGCTGAAGCTGCCACTGTAGGTGTTGTTGGTGTGCGTAAAAGACGTCGAGTTGATATCAAAGCCGACCGAGACCTGATTCTTCAGGCCTGCCAGATGTCCCTTGAAAGTCGCATCAGTAGTCACCCCGGTCTGAGACTGGTCATGACGGATTTCGGTGGCATCGCCACGATCGACCAGTCCGGTCGCGTTGTTGTAGACATAGCTTTCAGCGTTGCGCCAGTAGCGATTGCTGTTGATCTGATAGAGACGGGTGCGCAGCGTGGTATCGGCGTCGGGTGTCCACTGGGCTTCCAGTTGCGCCCAGCGGTCCTTGTAGTCGATGGTGCCGTCAACCACGTTGTAGTTGCGTTCGCGCAGCGCATCGACTTGTTGACCGTTGATCAGGGGCGTACCGAAATAGGCCATCGGACGCTGATGCCCCTGGGCATAACTCAGCTGCACGAACAGATCGCGATTGACATCCAGGCGCAGCGCACCGGACAGGCTCAGGTTGTTCGTGTTGCCGCGATCGACCCAGCCATCCGAGCGATCTCCCGCGATGTCGACCCGGTAGGAAAGCATCTCGTTGATGGCGCCGCCGCTGCCCAGTCCCAGGCGCCGGGTGTTGTGGGTGCCGATGGTCGTTTCAATTTCGTTTTCGATCTTCCCGCGTGTGGGCTTTTTGGGGATCACATTGACTACGCCGCCGATGGCACCATCGCCATAGATCACCGAGGCAGGTCCGCTGAGGACTTCGATACGGTCAATGTTCCAGGTGTCGAACGGAAAGCTCACGCCCACGCCACCGTATTGGCGCAGTCCGTCATAGAGACGCATCACGGAGGTGGCATCGGTGAAGCCGCGTGCCGACAGCGCGCTGCCGCTGTTGCCCGGGTGGCCCATGGCGCTGTAGCCGGGTGCGCGGGTGATGGCATCGGTGATGCTGGCGTCGCCGCGCTCTTCCAGTTGTTGGCGGTTGATGACGGTGACGCTGGCTGGCGTCTGCAATGGTGTCAGATCCAGATTGGAACCGACCGACACCTGATTTTGCAGCGGCGATGTGCTCTGGGCATTGATCGTGATGGCCGGCAGCGCATTGGCGGATTGCTCTGCCTGGACAGGAGCGGCGAGGCAGAGCAGGGGCAGTGCATAGGGAGCATATGCAATCGTGCGGCGCAACTGGGCTGGCAGCGAACGGGCAGGATACGCGAGGGTGTGTGGTTGGGATTTTTTTGTCATGTCAGTGTCTCGGGGAAGGTGTCGTGGGGTGACTGAGAAAGACCCAGTCACGCGCGGCACACAGCATCTTCAACGCCTCTTGAGGGCGTCAGGGTGGGGATGCCGGCTACAGTGACCGCATCGGGTCAATCAATAGCGTGTACCTGGTGGGCCGCGTGGGGCGGCAGTTGCCCAGGCCGTGTGTGTCCGTCGCGCTCCCTGGACAAGCTCGACGGCCCGCGATATCCGCAATGGAGGCTGTGACAGGTCCAACCGCGGCGGCAATGCGTGGGCAAGATCCTGCTTTGCGCAGAACATGCAGTGCCCTGCATGGGCTACATTCCCGGTTTTGCCACTGGCCCCACCTGAAGTCGTAGCTGGATCATCGGAGACGGAACATATGTCATTCCAAGCTAAGGCAAGCTTGGTACCGATGCGTGCTTGCACCACTCCCGACCACATCATTGCCAGCAGGGCAGCAATGGTGAGCCACGCGATCATGCGCATGCGGGGAAGGCGAGTTTTCATGGGCGCAGATTCTAACGCCCAAGGAGCCGATCGGGCCGCTCACGGAAATCAAGCCTTCCTGTGAGAAAAAGACAGGAAGTCCTTGCCTGTAAAGGATTTGTAAGATTTTCGTCAGATGCACATTCGGCTTGTCTGCGACAATATGTCGCATGTGCTGCGCCTTGGTCGTGGCAAACTTGTCGCCCGCGAAGATGTGCGCCCGGATGCGGGCTCAGTCAGCTTCCATGAATCAAATCACCGGACCGATCAGGGTAAGTACATCCCCTCAGCCGATCCCATAGCGGAATTGAAGATAATGAAAAACGTTAAGCGCCTCCTGTCGCTAGTGATCCTTTCCAGTCTTTTCCTGGCGCAATTCGTCTGGGCGCACGCCCACCTGAAGACGGCCATTCCTGGCGATCAGGCGGTAGTGGCTTCACCAGCAGAGCTGACACTCACTTTCTCAGAGGGATTGAATCTGAAATTCAGCGGCGTCAGGCTGTCAGGCCCCGATCAGAAGGAAGTCAAATTGGGTGAGTCCATGCTCATGGACGAGGGGAAGTCATTCATGGTGGGGATCCCCACGCGACTGGCACCGGGTACCTACACGGTGCAATGGCATGCCTTGTCCGTGGATGGACACAAGACCGAGGGCAGCTATAGCTTTTCCGTAGCGCCTTGATTTCTCCCACGCTTCTGTTGGGGCTTTGCCGGCTGTCAATCGATGGTGCGGCACTGTTTCTGTGGGGCTCCGGCCTGACCTTGTTTGTGCTGGTGGCAGAGCCGCTCAGGAGCGAGCTATGGCAACGCCTGGCCGGATGGCGACGTCTTTTGTTGGGACTCCTGTTGACTGCCGTGCTTGCCAGTTTGCCCGTGCAAGCCAGTATTCTTGGTGATGGCTGGGCTGATGCCTGGCACCTTGACATGCTCGCCGCGGTAGCCAACGGGACCTCGATCGGTACGGCATGGTGGACCCAATTGGTCGCCATTTGCCTGCTCTTGCTCAGCGTGACGCCATTGGATCGCATGCGCTTGCTCGCATGCATCGGTGGTAGCGGCATCATGCTGACGAGCCTGGCGCTGACCGGACATGCCGTCATGCATGAAGGATGGAGGGGACTGTTGCATCAGGCAAACGACGTTCTCCACGTGTGGAGCGTCGGGGCTTGGATAGGCGCGTTGCCGATCGTCTTGATGGTCCTGTCAGACCGATATCGTCGCGCGTATCCAGATATGGTCAATACAATATTGCGGCGTTTTTCAAATATCGGTCATGCAGTGGTGGCATTGGTTTTCCTGACAGGCTTGCTCAATACCCTCCTCATTCTTGGACGACTGCCGTTGGACTTCCATTTTCGCTACCAAGCGCTGTTGAGCATGAAGATCCTGGTGGCTGGCGCAATGATGGCGATTGCCGTGTTCAACAGGTATGTACTGGTACCGTCGATGCGTCATCATCGCAATGCCCTGCGACAGATACGCCGACTGACCCTGGCGGAAATTTTGCTCGCCTGGTTTGCGTTGATGTTGCTGGCATGGCTGGGAATGTTGCAGCCAAATTGAAAATGCTGCCACTGCGGCAAAGCGCCGCAGCGTGACGTCTTGAGCACATGCTCTTGCGCTCTGAGATATCCGGTCTCCCCAGCCTAACTCACCTGCGCCTGGATCCATGCAAACAGCGCTTCCAGGTCGTAATCGCCACTATGCGGGCGATTCCAGGCGAACTCCAGATTGACCTGTGCGCCACGCTGACGAGCGGCAGCAGCGAGTAGCGTTGGCACGGCCAGCGAGGTGTCCCGATCCATCGTGCCTTGTCGGATGCGCCAGCGTTGCGCCACTACGGAGCGCGCATCAGCGATTTGCTGCATCGCATCCATGGCCTTGACCGTCTGCGGATCAGCCAGGCCAGCACCTGAGACCTTGCTGTGCTGCGCTGAGAATGCGGTGAAGTGGCGCTTGTCGGTGTTCGCATCGCCGAACAGCTGATTCTCGCCGGTTTCCAGGGCCAGGCCATCGAAGGCTGGTTGACTCTTCATGCGTCCGACACTACGTGCATAGGCACTGAAATCGACGGCCACCACCTTGTCATCGCGAAGCTGGAGCCATGCCGGCTGGCCCAGATCAGTGCCGCCGGCCTGGGCCTTGCGGGCTGAGTCGAGCAGCAGCCCGGCGATATGATCACGCAATGGTCCGTGACCATCGGCCTGCAGGCTGAGCGTGCCTCCCTCCGGCGAACGCAGGCTCAAGGCATTGACATAGTCGACAAATGCCGCACGCAGTTGCGCCGACAGCTGCAACTGCGCATCACTGAGCTGCCCCACGACTTCCTGACGCTGAATTTTGTAATCAAGCATCGAGATGGCCACGTTGCGATACTCTCGCAAGCCCTCGAACTGCCATTCGTAGGCTTCGTCTGCATGCGCCAGATTGGTAATGGGGCAATAAGCAGATACGGCGAAGATATCGTCGCGCCCCGGCGCTGCCCCCAGCTTGTTGAGCTCAGCCTCGTAGTCTGGGTGATTGCCGCTGGCACCCAACAGCGCTGACAAGGCACCACCCGCGCTGGTGCCATTGGAGATGATACGTTCGGGGTTGCCGGGGAAGCGGCCAGCGTTGTAGCGTAACCAGCGCACTGCCGCCTTGAGATCGACGATGGCAGCGGGTGCCTTGCCGGTCCATCGGCCATCGCTCGCTTGCAGAGTGCGTCCCCGCGCACCCGGGGCCGCGACGATGAATCCACGCGCCAGGGCCACGGCACTGGCGCTGACGGTATTTGTGCCCATAGGGGGAGGTGGCAAGGCCCCCGGAGGCAGGCTTGGCGGCGGATTGTGTTGCTGCGCACGTTGGCCACCCGGCGGTCCCGGCGGAAAGCCGCGGCCGGCAAGCGTCCCTGGTTTGGCGGGCATGTAGCCGCCTACCGCATTGGGAAAGAAGATCGGGGCGCTACGCGCGTCGAAGCTACCGATGCGGCCGCCCTGAAAGTAGGTCTCGGGAATGTACAGGTTGAGTACCTGGTACTCGGGCTCGACGGGTCGCGCCACATAGGAGATGCCCTCAAAGGCTCGTACCTGGATGACCTGCCCATCAACCGTTACCTGTTGATGTTTGTAATGCTCCGTGTCCAGCAGTAGTTGCGGGTTCTCTCGGATCGGCTGCGCAAAAGCGGTTTTGGAAACCGTGGCCGCTGCAAGCAGTGCCAAATTGAATTCTCGTCGATTCATGAGGATGTTGCCTTATTGAAATTTAAAGCCATGCCAATTGCGTCGCCTGGTTCGCGTAGGGAAAAAATGGCGTAACCCTTGAATCTTCTCCGCGCAGACTGTGCCAGAAATGGCCTGCCTGAAGATCATATCGGTCGAGAAGTTCTTCAAGCTGGTTTTCAGAAATTTACTTCATGGACGGCGCGATTGTTTTGACGAGAATTTGATCGGTACCCGACAGGGAGATTCCGACGCCAAGCAATGCTACAGAAGTCGCATTGCACATGACCTGGCTGCGGCAAATTGACGCAGCCAGGTCCATGCAGCGTCATCACCTGCGAATGCGGGCTTATCATAGGTTACGCCAGATCTTATTTTGTACATCGTTTCCAGACCTCCGAACATGAGTTTGAGCCGACGCTTTCATCAACTGCTCGCATGGCTTGCGCTATGCGTGATGGTGTTTGGTGCTGCCGCTCCAACCATTTCGCGGACGCTGGCCTCCAATAGCCAGCTCACCTGGATGGAAGTCTGTAGTGCCAGTGGCACCAAGCGCGTCGCGGCACCGGGAAACAGTACGACAGGGCAGGAGAAAGTGCCCATCGACGGAGCACACTGCGGCTATTGTGTCCTTCAGCAGCACGCACCGACACTACCCTCTGTTGCCCCCGGCATCACCTCGCTGATTGCGTTGCTCGCGCATCCTGTCTTCTTCATTGCTGACGTCACCGTGGTCCCGGTTCTGGCTCCCACGGCACATCGCAGTCGAGCGCCTCCGGGTCTCGTTTAATCGCCTAGATCATGTGTGTTGCACAGGTCTCTTTCGCAGACTTGTGCAGGTCTTTGTGTACCTGGACCTGACCACAGATGTTCAGCAAGGCGGAACATGAGCAAGCAGCCTGCATCCAGGCAGGGATGCATGCCATCGGCTCATCACAATGGGAAAGCGAGCGCAGTCAGCGCGGAGGCTTTCTCATTTCTCTCCCGATCCATTCAGCGAACGCTCCGTTCAGGATGCCGCAACACACGTACGTCCGACTGCATGATCTCCAATCGAGACGTCCATCACGAGGTTTGTTACCCCGGCCTGTCCGGCCCCAGGAGGCCATATGCAAACGAATGATTATTTGGAATTGGTAAAGAGAAAGCTCGACCTGCAGTCCGACCACGCATTGGCAAATGTACTGGGTGTGACGCGCAGTGCGATCAGCCATATGAAAAGTGGAAAAAGTGGTATCGGCGATGCGACAGCAGTGAAGGTGGCCCAGCTAACCGGTATTCCGGTTGCTCGCGTCCTGATCGATGTTCATCTTGAACGTTCGAAGGCCCCTGAGGTGAAAGCAGCGTGGGCCTCAATGATGGAAAAATTTCCCGCACCCTCTGATCCCCACATGCCATACCGCAGTCAGCAGCTCAACTTCCTTCCGTCATCCCGAACTGGCGGCCCACCTCAAGATCGGCAAAGCCAAATGAATTGGCTGACCTTTGAAGGGCTCTGAGGGAGAAGAAAACATGTTCAATGCAATCACAGTGCAATCTCTGCCCGCTGGCAAACATCTCACCATCCCCAAGCATCGTGGCTTGCGCTTGCGCGCCAACGAAAGCATGTACAACTGGATCTATCGTTACAAGAATCCGAATGATGGCAGGATTCGCCAGGTCAAACTGGGCGAGTGGCCCCACATGTCATTGAACTCGGCCGTTCGCCAATGGCGGCAACTCAAGAGTTTGCGTGATCAGGGGATCGATCCATCAACGGTGCATCGGCAAGCGGAACGCCCGCAACGTGATTCCGTATCAATGTCCAATGAGTCCGCTGCGCAACTGACGGTGCAGCAAATTGGTTTTTATTATTACGAGGGACACGTCAAGCATCATTGGGGCGAAAGAGGGGCCAAGGAAGTGTGGCGTATTTTCGCGCGCACGCTGGGTGAATTCGGGAACCTGTCTGCACAGGCGGTCGATGCAGACATCGCCGCTGACTTTCTTCGTGGCTTTCTGGACCGACCCACGCAAGGCACTATCACGCGACGCGAACTGGGTGCTGCCTGGGACTACGCCATCGTGCATGGATTGCTTCCTGCCCAGTGCGTCAATGTGTGGCGTAGCGTCATGCGTGGTGAGTTCAAGAGCAAAGGCGTTCGTATCAAGGGCGTGCATCGCGGCCCTGAGAAGCGTCTGCTGTCGGTCAATGAGCTCGCCGTTCTATTGCCGTGGCTCCATCATTTCACCAGCGCCAACGAGGATATCCTGACGCTGTTTGCCTGGACATGCGCTCCCGGAAAGGAAATTTGCGCCATGCACGCCCGCGAGATCAGCCAGGAGCAAGATGGCTGGTGGTGGACGATCCCGGAGGAAAAGCGGCGTCCCCAACGACGCGGTGCCGCTGGTGATTTTTGTGTTCCCCTGGTGGGCCGGGCGCTGGAAATCGTACAGCGTCGCCTGCTGGCCAGCGGGACAGGCTATCTGTTCGAAGGACGCAAGGGCGGCCGCTTCGATCCCAAGAATGTCGGCGTGGCCGTCTGGAATGCACGCGAGGACTGCGATTCCCGACCTGAATATCAGCGGCCACGCCTGCCCATTTCGGACTGGACTCCCAATGACCTCCGACGTGCCGCTATAGAGTTGCTCAAGACGATGGAGTGTCCGCCGGAAATCCTTGCCGCAGTCCAGGGGCAGCTCGGCAATCGTCTGCGCTTGTCTGCTGACAGGCTAGCTCACGATGCGTTGAAGCGGCTCTGGATGATACGGCTGGCACAAGTCCTGGAGCAACTCATGCGCGGCAGGATTCCAACGAAATGGGAGACGGAAAAGCTGGCCGCCTGAACGAGAGGGGGCCGTCTTCAGCCTATTGCGAGGAGCGGACATAGCGACAATATGTCGCACATGAAATCCGGTACAAGGAGTTCGATTGGTCGCACAATCATCAACTCCTGCAAGGCAGGCAGATGGTATCCGAATGAATCAATTCGCGACCAGTCGGCAGCTGAAGATTGGTTTGCATTCTGAGTCGGGCTTCGGGCTCGCTGTTTTCTTATGTTCTTGATGTCGGATCTGGAAGTGCTGGAGAGCGGCCAGCCTTGTACCGAGCGGGAAATCCTCGATGCGGAATGCATCCTTGGTTTTTCATTGCCGATGGAGTTGCGCAATGCCTACCTCAGCGCCAACGGTTTTACCGGGCCGTCCGAAGCCCGGTTTCTTTACCCGCTGGCGCGAAGAGAGGCGTTCTCCTTGGTGACCATGCTAAGGCTCACGCAAGTTCTGCGCGGCTTGCCGGCCGCTGCATCACTATGGTCCGCAGCGGTGGCCTTCGGGGATTATGGTATCGGGTCGACCTGGGGCATGACCGCTGAGGGACGTGTGTTCGAATGGTGGCCAGAAGACGGTGACGAGCCGTTCTTTCTGGACGTGTCGCTCCAGCAGTTATGGTCCGAGCGCAGCAAACTTTTTGAATCTCTTTCGGCTTCTTGAGTATTTGTAGACGTGCCGAAACACCATGGATCATTGAGAAGCGCTGAATCAATCACCAACCAGGTATGAGCTCAAATCGCTGTGAGGCTTGAAGGCGGGTGCTGGCGTTTACGCGATGGGCGCACGCGAAGCGAGCTTGCCAAATACATTCCAGTTGGCAGGCTACGCCCGTACCGACCTCATGCTCGCCTATCAGGCCGGCCCATGGAAAACACAGCTCAATATCTTGAACCTGTTCAATCGTCGCTATTACACGGGTGGTTCGGCCTCCAACTTCAATTACACCCTGAGCCCGGGCCGTCCATTGTCGGCCCAGGTCACGGTCTCTCGGCAGTTTGGAACCTAAGGTGATATCGCCGCCGGGATAGTGCGCAGCGCGGCCAGGTAGCTCGCCAGCTTGCGCACATCATTCGTGCAGGCGTCCCAGAAACTGCCGCGAGCGCTCGCTGCCCTGCGTGCCGAAGAACAGGGCAGGGGTGGTATCTTCCAGCACGTGTCCACCTTCCATGAAGAGGATGCGGTCGGCTACATCCCGGGCGAAGCGCGTTTCGTGCGTCACGACCAGCATGGTCATGCCTTCGGCCGCCAGCGCGCGCATCACGTTCAACACGTCGTCGCGCAGTTCCGGATCCAGTGCCGAGGTCGGCTCATCGAAAAGGATCACTTCCGGATCCATGGCCAGCGCGCGGGCGATGGCCACGCGTTGCTTCTGGCCACCGGAAAGCTTGCCCGGATAGGCATCGGCTTTCTCCGCCAGCCCGACCTTGTCCAGCAGTGCCAGGCCTCGCTCACGGGCCTCCCCCTTGGCGACCCCCTTGACCGAGATCAGCCCTTCGATCACGTTCTGCAACGCGGTCATGTGCGGGAACAAGTTGAAGGACTGGAACACCATGGCTGTCTGCTGCCGGATCTGCAGCGTCTTGCGCCGCAGTTCACGGGCGGGCAGCGTCGCCGGATCGTTCAGCGCCACGCCGCAGATCTCGATGCTGCCGCGATCCGGCAATTCCAGCAGGTTCAGCGAGCGGATGAAAGTGGTCTTGCCGGACCCGGAGGGTCCCATGATGACCACCACTTCGCCCCGCGCGACTTCGAGGTTGATGTTGCGCAGTACCTGATTGGCACCATACGCCTTGGCCAAGGCGCTCACGCGCACGGTACAGGAAGAAGACGGATTCATTGATAGCGCCTCGACAGTTTCTCTTCCAGCCAGGTTTGCAGGAGAGTGAGTAGTTGATTGATGACCCAGTAGATGGTCCCGACGATGATGAACATGTCCATGTAGCGGAAGGTGGTCGCTCCCAGCTGGTCGGCCACGCGTGTCAGCTCCACCACGGTGACGGTGGAGGCCAGCGAGGTGTCCTTCATCAGCGCGATCAGGCGGCTGCCCACGGGTGGAATAGCGATGCGCAGGCCCTGCGGCAGGATCACGCGCCACAGCGTCTTCCAGTAACCCATGCCCATGGCCCAGGCGGCTTCCCACTGGCCGCGATCGACCGCATTGATGCCGGAGCGAAAGTTCTCGCTCAGGTAGGCCGCCGAGAACAAGGTCAGCGCCAGCAAGGCGGCGGGGATGGGATCGATGGTGATGCCGTAGTTGGGCAGGCCGAAATAAATCAGCAGGATCTGGATCAGCAAGGGCGTGCCGCGAAACACCGACACATAGGCAAACGCCAGCCAGCGCAGCGGCCGCGCATCGGAAATGCGGGCCAGCGCAATGAGCATGCCCAGCGCCGAGCCCAGCACGAACGAGCCGATACCCAGCCCGATGGTCACCACTACCGCTTTTTCCAGCAGCGGTAGCGCCCTGACAAGCAGATCAATCATGGTTCTCCTCCCCGGTTGCAGCGCCTGCATTGGGGCGCTGCTTCAGTGTTCATTGATGCGGGCATCACGCCTGGGCTGCCGCGCTTGCGTACTGGGCCAGTGCCTGATCCAGATCGGCGATCAGCAGGGCAGGATCTTCCAGTCCGATGGACAGGCGCACCACCGGCTGGTCGGTCGCCGGGAAAGCGCGATTGGCCTGCAGCGCGGCCGGATAATACGCCGCCAGGCTGTGCACGCCGCCCCAGCTGGCACCGATGGCGAAGTGCTGCAGGGCGTCGAAGAAGCCATGGAAGGCGCTCTCCGGTGCCGGTTGCAGGATCATCGAGAACAGGCAGCCAGGGGTCTTGTAGTCGCGTTTCCAGAGGGCATGGCCGGGGTCGCTGTCGAGCGGCGGATACATCATGCGCGCCACCATCGGATGACCGGCCAGATGGCGTGCCACCTGCAGGGTCGACGCACCTTGCGCCTGCACCCGCAAGGGCAGTGTTTCCATCCCGCGCAGCACCAGGAAGCAATCCTCGGGACTGACCTGCTGGCCGAGGATGCTCTGGGTCTCGCGCAGGATGCCGTAGTGGCCGTGGTCATTCATGCTGATGCATCCCATGAGCACGTCGGAGTGACCGCCCAGGAACTTGGTGGCGGCCTGGATGCTGAAGTCCACGCCCAGATCCAGGCATGTCAGGCCCAGCGGACTGGCCCAGGTGTTGTCGAGCATGGTCAGTACCCCGTGCTGGCGTGCCACGGCGGTGATGGCCGGGATGTCCTGCATTTCCATGGTGACCGTGCCGGGCGCTTCCATGCAGATCATGCGGGTGGTGGGCTTGATCAGGTCGGCGATTTCCGCACCGATGTCCGGCCGATACAGCTCGACCTCCACGCCCATGTGTGCCAGCCATTTCTCGGCAAAGGTCTTGAGCGCGCCATAGCAGGCGGCCGAAACCAGCAAGTGGTCGCCACCGCGCACGAAGCCCATGACGGTGGTCATCAGGGCAGCCGCACCGGAGGGCGCAATGACGCAGTGGCGGGCGTTTTCCAGCGCGGCCACGCGCTGCTCCAGCAGGCGCGCCGTGGGGGTGCCGGTGACGCCATAGCTGAAGCCATCGGGCTGGCGCTGCTTGCGCTGGACAAAGTCCTCGAAGGTGTCGAATACCACGGTGGAGGCGCGCATCACCGGGGGCGAGAGACTGGCGAACGCGGGTTGCGATGAAATAGGGTGGCTCATGCGATTAATTTGTTAATCTAAAAAAGAGGAACCCAGTATCCGAATTCGCGCCGCAGCCATCAACAGCACGCCGGACTAACTCTATAAGTGGTACTTATATATGGACATGCGAGATATCCAGGTTTTCCGCGCCGTCATGCGCGCCGGAACCACCAGCAAGGCCGCCGCCCTGCTCAACGTCTCCCAGCCCGCGATCAGCCAGTCGATCCGCAAGCTGGAAGCGACTTCCGAACTGCGGCTGTTCGAGCGCACCCGTGGCCGCCTGGTGCCGACGCAGGAGGCGCTGGCCTTGATCGTGGAAGTGGATCGTTGCTTTGCCGGCTTCGAGATGATTGAGCACCGCATCCGCAGCCTGCGCTCGTTCGGACTGGGTCGTCTGGCCATCGCTTCCTTCCCCGCACTGGGCAATGGTTTCATGCCGCGCGCCATCGCCGCCTTCGGACTGGGTGAGCGGCGTGTGCAGATGTCGTTCCAGATCATGAGCTCGCGCGAGGTCTACCAGCAGGTCAGCGCAGGGCAGCTGGATTTCGGACTGATGGCCGATGAGCTGTCAGTCTCCGGGCTGGAGCATTCGCAATTCATGAGCGTGCCGGGTGTGATCGTGATGAACGACCGGCACCCCTTGGCCGGCAAGCCGGTGATCACGGCTGACGATCTGCTGGAACATCCCTTTATTGCCCTCAATCCGGAAGATGCCAGCCGCCGGCGTCTGGAGCAGGAGCTGATGCTGCAGGGGAAGGTTTTGCGTCCCATCCTGGAGACGCCTTATTCCAATTCGGTGTGCGAATTCGCCATGCGCGGGGTTGGCATGGGCATGGCGCATCCCATCCTGGCGCTGGATTACGTCACGCGCGGCCTGCGCCTGAAGCCGATGGAAGTGACGGCCAACTTTACGGCGCTGCTGGTTTTCCGGCCTGGGGTGCCGATGTCGGAGAATGCCAAGGAGCTGCTGCGGGTGATGCGCATCCAGATGGAGTCGGACATGAGCTCACTGCGCCAGGTGCTGTACCAGAAACCCGGCGCGTTCTGAACTTCCCTGCAATGCACCGATTTGAGCGCTGCGCACAGGCTTGGGGCAAGGCCATGCTGCACGAGACCGTAAGAAGAGCAGTCAGCCCGGAGAAAACCGGGACAGGGAAGGGTGAAACACTGTTGGCCCTTATCATTTTGCTGTGCCGGATTGGTGCGGCATATCTTATCGATCCATCAGTTTGATCGAAGAAAGTATAAGTTCCGCTTATCACTCAAGAAACGTGCACGGATTGCTGATCCCCCGGCCTGAGCACAGAATGGGCTTCCGATTCCATTGATGATCAAGAGGGGACAGCACCATGAAGTTGCATCATTTCATTCCCGCCTGCCTGCTGGCAGCGCTCCTGGGCAGCGCAGCGGCTGCCGTGACAGCCCAGAACATTCAGGCCGACATTCTGGCCAGTGCCCGTGCGTCGGGCGTGATCCGCATCGCCAATACCCAGAGCAGTCCGCCCTGGAGCCTGATCGATGACAAGCTGCAACCGGCCGGCTATGACGTCGAGGTGGCCAAGGAAGTGGCGCGCCGCATCGGCGTGGCCAAGGTGGTCTTCGTGGCCGACAGCTTCAAGAATTTTGTGGAAGGACTCAAGGCGGGCAAGTACGACATGGTGATGAACGACCTCACCCCTTCGCCGGAACGGGAGAAGCAGGTCGATTTTGCGGCACCCTATGGCGTGGAGGATTTTCGTATCTTCGTATTGGCCAGCAATGCCAGCATCAAGGACAAGCGCGATCTCAAGGGCAAGAAGGTCGGCGTGACGACCGGCACCACCAACGAAAGCTGGGCGCGGGCCAATCTGAAGGAATCGGATATCCGCGCCTATGACAATGGCGGTTTCGTCTTCAATGACCTGGGCAATGGGCGCATCGATGCGGTCATCAGTTCGCACTTCGGTGGCATGAAATACGCGAACGTGAACAAGTTGCCGATCAAGGAAGTCGGACCAGTACTGATCTACCAGCTGTCGGCACCGGCCATGGCCAAGGGCCAGCAGCCATTGAAGGAGGCCGTCAGCAAGGCCATTGGCGACATGACGCGCGATGGCACCATTGACAGGCTGGCGCGCCGCTGGGTGGGTGCGGATTTCGATATGGTGGGGGATATCCAGCGGGCTTTGCAGCAACCTTGATTTTCTTGTTGCCGCATCGGTAACGGGTGTTCAGCGGCAGGCCAGCAGGCTTGCCGCTAGTGCATTGTCGTCGGACAGGTTCGCTGCAAAATTCGGTACAACTCAGTCAATAACGGACACTCTTGTTTTATGCGGTCCGCAGTTTCCTGTTGAATTGTTCAACAAACCGAGCGGGGGCAATGTTGCCAAGACGAGAGTAACGCCGCTTGCGGTTATAAAAAATTTCGATGTGTTCCCGAATCGACGCCCCAGCCTCTGCACGCGTTGTGTAACGTTGGCGATGAATCAGTTCGTTTTTCAAGCTGCCCAGACGCTCTCCATCGGCGCATTGTCGTAGCAGTTCCCTTTGCGCGACATCTATGCCCACGCGCCAAACTTCTTCAGCAAACGACCAAAGGCATGGGAGCAATACTGACTGCCACGGTCCGTGTGATGAATCAGGCCATGTGCCGGGCGTCTCGGTGCGGAGCTCCCTTGTGTATCTCTGTTTCTCTGATTTGCTTATTGCTTGCTCCTGTTGGTCAAGTTTAACAAACAGGCGTGTCCGGAAATTTCAGGGCTACCTAACGATGGGTTGTTTGCATGGATCCACACACAGGTAGAACAAGCTGCCAACTGAGGGGAGGGATCATTTCTCATATCATTTGAGCTGATGACAATGATAAGAAAACAGGATTGGATTTATATCTGATTTGTTCGCATCATGACCTTCCTGTGATGAGGCAATCCTCTGCGACCGTCGGCAAATGCCAGTCCGACACGCTGGTAGCTTGCCTCATCTTCATTCAACTGCACCATGAAAAGGGATGTGACATGAACGCCATCATCTGGCCCGAAGGCTACGTGCCGGGCTTTACCGAGAATTTTGCCTCCAACGAAGTCATCGTCGCTGGCCTGAGTGCGGCCGACGTTTGGCCGCTGCTTGCCGTGCCATCGCAATGGCCGACCTACTACGCCAACTCGGCGAATGTACGTTTCTACGACGGCAAGGGTCCGCAACTGGCTGACGGGGACCGATTCTATTTCGAAACCTTCGGTTTCCCGGTCGAGGCGCAATGCAATGAATACGTGGCCCCCGCTGCCGGACAGGCCGGTCGTATCGCCTGGCACGGCTGGGCCGGGGAGGTGGGCAGCGACGATCGCCTGGACGTGCATCACGCATGGCTGGTGGAAGACCTGGACGGAGGGCGGGTGCGGATCCTCACGCAGGAAACGCAGAAAGGCAAGCCGGCCGAGGTGCTGCACAATACCAAGCCCAACCCGATGATCAACGGACACCAGGACTGGCTGGATGGCCTGGTGGCAGCAGCACGTCAGGCACGTCGCCCGTAACGGCGTCGCCATTTTGTTCATTCAGGGCCGGGCCCCTGCAGTAAGCCCGCCCGCCAAAAGGAAAGACACATGACAACAATCGCCGTATTGGGCTTGGGCGCGATGGGCTCGCGCATGGCCGCCAATCTCATCAAGGCAGGTCACACCGTGACCGTCTGGAATCGCAGCCCGGCTGCCGCCGACGCCTTGGTAGCCGCCGGCGCCAGATGGGCCGGCACGCCCAAGGAAGCCGCCATGGGCGCGGACTTCGTCATGGCCATGGTGCGTGACGATCAGGCTTCGCGGCAGGTGTGGCTGGATGCAGCCACCGGTGCGCTGGCCGGCATGAGTCCTGGCGCCATTGCGATCGAGAGCTCGACGCTCACTCCGGACTGGATACGTGATCTGGGACGCCAAGCTGCCGACAGGTCGATCGCCCTGCTCGAGGCACCGGTATCGGGAAGTACGCCCCAGGCCGAGGCGGGCCAACTGGTCTATCTGGTCGGTGGCGAGGCTGCTACGCTGGCCCGCGCCGAACCCGTCCTGAAGACGATGGGCAGCGTCATCCAGCACGTGGGTTCGCTCGGGGCGGGGGCACTGACCAAGCTGACCACCAATACCTTGCTTGGTGTCCAGGTCAGCGTCCTTGGCGAACTGATAGGCCTGCTCCGTCATGCCGGCGCGGACGTGGCAAGGGTACTCGAAGCGGTTGCGGCGACGCCCGTATGGAGTCCGGTAGCAGGGCGTGTGGCCGGCTCGATGCTCGCGGGAGGTTTTGCCCCGCAGTTTCCGGTCGAGCTGATCGAGAAGGACTTTACCTATACCGTGGACACTGCAACGTCGGAGCTGATGGTGCCAACCATCGCTGCTGCGCGCGGAGTCTTCCGTGCCGCAATGCAGTGTGGCCTGGGCAAGGAAAACATGACTGCCGTGGTCAAGCTGTTCACGGAGCCCACGCGTAGCGCTTGAGCCGGTGATCCCGCTTCACGGTTCGCTCCACATGCGCAGCAGGTTGTGATAATTGCCGGTCAGCGTGAGCGTTTCCTTGCATTCGCCCACGCGGCTGCGCAGGCTGTCGATGGAGCGATCCATTTCGTACAGCAGGGTCCGCCGTGCATCATCCCGGATCAGGCTCTGCGTCCAGAAGAAGGAGCATACGCGCTCTCCGCGCGTGACCGGCTCCACGCTGTGCAGGCTGGTGGCCGGATAGAGAATCAGGTCGCCGGCAGGCAGCTTGACCTCATGTTCACCATAGCTGTCGACGATGACGAGACCGCCGCCGTCGTAATCCTCGGGATCACTCAGGAACAACGTGCTGGAGACATCTGTGCGCAGCCACACCGGTGAATGGGGAACCCCGCGCAGCGAGCCGTCTACATGCAGGCCGTAGGTTTCCCCGGTGCTGCTGGCATAGCGGTTGAACAGAGGCGGCATGTAGCGCGCCGGCAGCGCTGCCCGGAAGAACATCGGATTCTGCTGCAAGGCGCGCAGGATGAGCTGTCCCTGTTCGCGTGCCACCGGGCAATCTTCCGGCAGTTGACGGTTGCGCTTGACCTGCGAGCCCTGGCTGCCGACCGTGGCGCGACCATCGATCCAGTCGGCTGCATCAATGGCGGCACGCATCGCCAGGACCTGCTCCCGGCTCAGTACGTTGGGAATATGCAATAACATCGTCCAGACCTCATAAAAATCCCGGGGCCTTCGGCCCCGGGAACATCTTCCGTCAGAAGTGATAATTGACGGTCACGCGCGCCGAGCGCTCCAGGCCCGGGGTATAGCGATATCCCAGGTAGTTGATGGCGGTGATGTAGTGCTTGTCGAAGAGGTTGTAGACGTTGAATTGCAGATCCCAGTTCTTGCTGACCTTGTAGCTTGCCATCGCGTCATACACCCAGTACGCAGGAATGTGGTCCGGCGTGGTGGCCAGCTTGGTCTGGCGCTTGACGATGCCGACATAGCGCGCGCCGCCGCCGACGGTCAGTCCCATTGGCATGCGGTAGCTGCTCCACAGGCTCAACGCGTTCTCGGGAGCATAGGGCAGGGTGGACGAGCCATCCTGTGCGGTCGCCGCGCCGACCACGATATCGGTCTTCTGATGCGTATAGGCCGCAGTCACGTCCCAGTCGCGGGTGATCTTGCCGGTAGCGGACAGTTCGACACCCTGCACGCGTTTCTTGCCGATCTGGGAATACGTGCCATCGTCATTCTCGTAGACTTCGTTGTAGACATCGGTCCTGAACAGCGCCGCGGTCAGAAGGAGATTCTGGTTGAAGAATTCCCACTTGGTGCCCGCTTCCAACGTCTTGGACTTCTGCGGTTCCATACTCGGATTGCTGGCGCTGCTGGTTGAACTCGACAGCGAATAGGCACCGAAGCTGCTGGTGCTGCCCGGCGGCAAATGTGATAGCGCGTAGTTGACGTAGAGGTTGCCGTTGCTGGTCAGCTTGTAGAGTGCGCCCAGCTTGTAGGTGAACAGGTTGCCGCTGCCCTCGATATTCGTGTTGCCGGTAGTGGCGATGGCGTTGTAAGTGGTCTTGTAGTGATCCAGGCGCAGACCCGCATTGACCTGCCAGCGTTGGTTGATCTTGAGCGTATCGAACGCATACAGCGCGGCGGTATCGGTCTGCCACACAGCGTCCTGCCCGTTGCGGGTAATGGTCAGGCCGCTGGAGGTCAGTTGCGGATCGTAGAGACTCAGGGAAGACAGGGTGCCGGTCTTGTTCAAGCCGTAATTGGTTTGCTTCTCCCGCGAGATTTCGAAGCCGGAACTCAGGCTGTGTTCCATGCCGAACGTCGTGAATTTCGTCGTCAGGTTCGTCTGGTTGGAGATGATCTCGTCGTCAAGTTGCTTGGCTGCACCCAGACGGGTAATGGTGCCGTTGCTGGTGGCAGGAACGCCGGCCGTGACGGCCAGATAGTCGACACTGTTCTTGCCCCAGCGCGTGGTGTTCTGCAGCATGGTGGAGCCGTTGACATCGTGCTCGACACGTGCAGTAGCCATGGTAGCGATGGAGTTGTCGTGCGAATCGCTGCTGCCGTAGTAATTGCTGCTGTTGACCTGGCTTGCAGAGGACAGTCCGGCGACGGTTCCGGAGAAGCCGGCCATACCGATGGTGGGCAGTCCACTTTCGGGCAGGTTGTTCTTTTCCACGTGCAGCAGGTTCAGGTAGACCCGGGTATCGGTATGCAGGCCGAAGGCCAGTGAGGGAGCGACACCCCAACCGCGGTTCCTGACCTGATCACGACCGGCTACACCAGAATCCTCGCCAACCAGGTTCAGGCGGAAAGCCGTACCGCTTCTGAATTCATCCAGGTTCTTGTTCCAGTCCAGGGTAGTGCGCCGGTAGCTGCCGCTACCCGCGCCTGCGGAAGCATCGAAGCTGTCAGCCAGCTTGGGTTGCTTGGTCACCAGATTGATGGAACCAGCCGCCGAGCCACGGCCATTGTCGGTACCTGCCGCACCCTTGGTGACCTCGACCTGTTCGATATTGAACATGTCGCGGGTCACTGAGCCGAGGTCGCGAATGCCATCGACGTAGATGCTGTTGGAAATATCCAGCCCGCGCATGTAGAGCGCATCACCGACATTCGGGCCGCCGTTACCTTCGCCGGCGTTGAAGGTGCCCACGCCTGGCACGTTGCGCATGGCCTCGGTGAGGGTGGTCACGCCCTCGGATTTCAGCACTTCCTTGTCGAGTACCTGGATGGTCTGGGTGGTCTCTGCCAGAGGGGCAGTGTACTTCGGCGAAGACAGGACCTTGGTCCCGCTTGCCTCGACGGTGATACCGGGCAGAGCGGTGCTGCTGTCAGCACCGGTGCCGGTATCAGCGGCGTGGGTCACGGACACCGACAGTGTCATGGCCAGTCCGGTGATGACGGTAGCACTGCCGCGAGAGAGCGGTGAGACAGGGAAATCGTTTGGCGCGCGTTTGCGACTTTTTATGTATGACACGAAGCGTCCTCTGTTGAGTGGAAAGGAAAGCACCGTCGCCCGCATGGATATGCAGGTGGCGAAGCGTCCTGGTTTCAGGGAGTTGGAGTGAGCGAGTCTGGCGGCTGGCGGGATTTCGCGGAGTATCTGGCAGCTGCAGCAGCGGGGTACAAACCGTGGATGGGGGCTGCAAGGGGGGCCAGAGCTGGAATATTTTAAATAGTAATTGTTACTGTTCTAAAAGTATTCCCTGCGCATTTACCTGGATTTGCACCGTCGGAAAAATGACAGGCGGATGCACTTCACTCAGTGTGCGCGTGTTGCAACAACGTTGATGCGGATCGGATGGATAGGCCTCCTCTCATAGTGGACTACGATGAATCAGATGATCCGTGCGCGGTGGCGCACTCGTGCTGATTATGGAAACCGCACGCGACAACACGCCAACCGGGAGTTCAGCCTTGGCCGCTGCGTTGAATAAAATCCTGCCCTGCATGCGCAGGTAGCCGCAGCACGCCCACCAGGCTGACCACGACCATCAGTGCCAACACGATGAAGGCCGTCTGGAAATCTTCCAGGGTGGGAGTAATGAGGGTACGGTTCACCCCGCCGTGCGCCAGGCGCACGCTCAGTGAAGCGACGGTGATGCCGGCTGCCATGCCAATCTGATTGATCGTGTTGGACAGTCCGTTGGCATGCCCCATCATGGCTTTGGGCACATCGGCAAAACCGATGGTGCCGAGGGCGGTGAACTGCATCGAGCGCGTCATTCCGGCAACGATCAGCAGCGGCACTACCAGGACCGGAGAGTCGTGTGGCTGCAGTTGGGCGCAGCCCAGCAAGGCAAGTGCACAGAGCGCGCCATTGAACAACAGGACCTGGCGGTAGCCGAACTCGCGCAACACGCGGGTGGTCATGCTCTTCATCAGAAGGTTGCCGGCGAACAGAGCCAGTACCAGCAGGCCGGCCGTACCTGGATCAGCACCGAAGCCGAGCTGGAACATCAGCGTGAGCAGAAAAGGCGCAGCACCGATGGCCATGCGGGCCAGTGTGCCGCTGAACATGGCAAAGCGGAAGGTAGGAATGCGCAGTGCTGCCAGGTCCAGCATCGGCGCGCTGCTGCGCAAGAAATGCCGACATGACAGTCCGCCCAGAATCACTCCGGCCAGGCCGGACCATAGGCTTGTTGCGTCGATATTGGCCTCCAACTTCTCCAGTGCGATCAGCAACAGCGAGATGCTGCCGCCACAGAGCAGGAAGCCGGTCCAGTCGAAGCGAGTGATCTGTTCGCCACGGACGTCGGGAAGGATGCGCCACGCCACCACCCACGCCAGCAGACCGAGGGGGGCGTTGATCAGGAAAATCCATTGCCAGCCCAGATGCTGGCTGATGAAGCCGCCCAATGGTGGACCGAGGACCGGGGCCACCAGCGCCGGCCAGATCAGTGCGGACATCGCAGCCATGAGATTTTCGCGCGGGGTCTGGCGCAGTATCACCAATCGCCCGACCGGGACCATCAGGGCGCCGCTGATGCCCTGGATGATGCGGATCGCAACGAAGGCTTCCAGATGCTGCACCAGTGCGCAAAGCACTGAGCTGAGCGTAAAGAGGGCGATAGCCGACATGAAGACCCGGCGCGAGCCGAAGCGATCGGCGATCCAGCTGCTGGCAGGGATGAAGATGCCCACGGCCAGCAGATAGGCACTGATGCCTACATTGAGGGCCAGTGGCGTGACACCGAAGTCGCGCGCCATGGCGGGGATGGCCGGCGTCGTGATGGCACCGTCAAGGATCTCCATGAACAGGGCGCCGGTGACCAGCCACGTAATCCAGCGCATCCGGGCGGCGTTTCCCCGTAAGGCCGTAGCGGCGTTCATGAACTGACGTGGACCAGCGACTTGCCGGTGAAATTGCGTTGCTTGAGTCCTTCGAGCGCCGTAGGCAGCTGATCGAAGTCATGCAGGAGATGCTGCTCGGCTTGCAAGTCCCTCCGGGCGAGGTCCTGCAGCATCTGCTGGCCAGCGCCGGTGAGCGTATTCCAGTCGGCATCGCTGCCATGCACGTGCAAGGCGCCCAGCGCCACTTCATGTAGCGACAGCGCGCGGCCGAATGGCGCGCAAGGCCAGTGTTCAATGCGGCCCTGTATGCAGACCAGATGGCCATTGGCATCCAGGGCGGAGGCGAGCAGGGCGGCATGCTGTGCACCGATGCAATCGATGATGGCCGTGACGTGCAGGTCATTGGTCAATGCACCATGAGTCGGCGACAGGGGGCCATCGAGGCAGTTGATCGCTCCCAGCGCATGCAGGCGCGGCCAATGACGCGCATGGGCCATGGCGGTTACCTGCCAGCCTTGACGGCACGCCAGCTGCATCAGATAGTGGCCAACCGATCCGCCGGCTCCGCTGATGAGCAACCTCCGGCCCGCAGGCGCCGGCAGCTTCTGCAGCGCTATCCATGCCGTCAATGCAGGGCAGGGAAAGGCTGCTGCATCAGCAAAGCTCATTGCATGGGGAATACGCATGAGCGCACGCGCATCGACCACGGTGTACTCGGCAAAGCTGCCACCACGGCGCAGGTCCTGGTGATAGGCCACCCGGCTGCCCAGCCAGTTGGACGGTACGTCCGGGCCCAAGCGCATGACTTCTCCCGCACCGTCCACCCCGGGCACATGTCCGGGGCCCCAGGAGGCGCCCATACGGCCCAGCACTTTCCAGTCAACCGGGTTGAGACCGACGACGCGATTGCGCACCAGCACCTGGGCCGTCCCGACCTGCGGCAGCGGCTGCCGCTCGGGGCGCAAGGCCCGCGCATCAAAACCTGCATACCAACCCCACGCGAGGTGGTCCGGTGGCAGTGGCGGCAAGCCGATCTCAGGCATAAGCTCCCGCCGAATAGGTCAGCTCGTAGCTGTGACTGTAGATCTCCAGAATATTGCCGAAAGGGTCTTCCATGTAGACCATGCGATAGGGTTTTTCGCCAGGAAAGTAATACCTGACGGGCATGCGCTGCTTGCCTCCGGCTGCCACGATCCGGGCGGCCAGCCCTTCGACATCCGGGTCCTGCACACAGAAATGGAAAACGCCGCTTTTCCAGTACTGGAAGTTGTCAGCCGGGCGTTCGGCGTTGCGGAACTCGAAGATTTCCACGCCGACACGGTCACCCGTGGAGAGATGGGCGATGCGGAAGGAGCCCCAGCCAACGCCGAAGACATCGGTACACATCACGCCGATGGCACTGTCATTTTCATTGATCGTGGTGGGCGGCATGATGAGGTACCATCCCAGCACTTCGGTATAGAACTTGACGGCAGCATCCAGATCCGTGACTGAGAGGCCGATGTGAGAAAAATTCCGGGGATAGCGGGGCACGAGATTTCCTTTCCAGACTGACGGCGCCGCGGGAGATTTGCGACGGACCAGAGTGCCGTAGTGTAGGACCTGCCCCGAATCATTAAAATGACGTGCAAATTATCAGTGCCATAAATTTTGCTTATGCTAAATCCGCAATGGCTGAGAACCTTTGCCACACTGGGCGAGGAGGGCAGCTTCACCCGTAGTGCCGATCGTCTGGGCCTCACGCAGGCGGCCGTGAGTCAGCACGTGCGTCAGTTGGAACTTGAGCTGGGGCCCTTGCTGATTCGCAGCCCGCGCCGCCTCGAGTTCACGCCAGCCGGCCTGCTGTTGCTGGAATACTGCCGTGAGGCTGATCATGCCGAGCGCCGTTTGCGTCAGCGTCTGGTAGAGGCGGACCATACGCCGGGGGAGGTTTCTCTCATCACCCCGGGCAGCATCGGACTATGCCTGTATCCGCTACTGATGGATTTGCAGCAGCGCTGGCAGGGGCTGTCAGTGCGCCACCGCTTTGCTCCCGATACCGAAGTATTGCGTGAGGTACTGGAGAACCGCTATGAACTTGGGGTGTTGGCGCTGCGGCCCGATGATGCGCGTCTGAGTGTGACGCACTTCGCAGAAGAGCCGCTCGAACTGGTGGTACCCGCCGGCCGTCATGCAGATCAGTGGGATGATCTTGCACGACTGGGTTTCATCGATCATCCGGACGGGCAGGCCATGGCCACGCGTCTGCTCAGCCGTCGCTTCCCGGACGCACCTGGGGTGCGGCAGCTACCCTGCCATGGCTTCAGCAACCAAATTGGCCTGATCCTGGAACCAGTGAGCCGCGGGTTGGGCTTCACGGTGATCCCGCGCTTTGCGCGTCAGGCGTTCGCGCGACAGGATCAGTTGCAGGTCATCCAGAATGGCACCCAGGTGGTCGATAACCTGTGGCTGATCCATCGGGCGGAGTGGCCCTTGTCGCCGAGTGCGCGACGAGTGGTGGAGTTCCTCCGCGAGACCATGATGAATCTGGCGCTCCACCGCATAAACAATGGTCGTCCCGGCTGACTTCCTTGGCGGCAGCTGCGCCGGATCCAGCCAATGCATTGCGCCTCGATACAGCATAACGACAGCATCAGATGGCCGGCCAATTCAAGCCACCCCGCTAACGCTGAGGGTTGAATCCATTTCATGATGACCGAGGGAATAGATACCGTACCGAGGCTGACTTCTCAAATCATCATTAGTCCTGGAAATCCGGGCCAGGCCGGCCCCGACTTGCTCCCCGCCGCATCGGCTCTTGTCTGCAAGGGGACAGGATCCGATGCGGCGCAAATCACGTACGCGGCCGCTCCGCTATCAGAACCGGTAACGCGTACTCACCAGCAGGCTGCGCGGCTCGCCGGGCATGTTGTAATCGTTGGCGGCACTGTGGGCGGAGATGAAGTAGCGGCGATCCAGCAGGTTCTTCAGTGACAGCGTGACGTCAAACTTCTCGGCTACATAACCTGCGCCAAGATTGATGACTGCATATCCGGGCAATACCGTCAGGTTGTCAGAGGAAGCGAAACGCGCCGATTCGGCCCGCGCGCCCGCCGCCACCCAGTAGCCATCAGGCAGATCGCGCTTGAGCCACAGGTTGAAGGTGTGACGCGGCGTAAGGGAAGACACGTTGCCCTGGAAGGGCGTGCCGGCGGAGGTCAACCCGCTGGATTGCACGATGAGCCCATTCATGTAGGCATAGCCGGCGATGAGATTCCAGTGCGGCGCAAGCTCGCCGCTGGCGGACAATTCCACGCCGCGCGTGCGTTGTTGGCCGACGTTGATGGCAAAGCCCGGCCGGTTGGGGTCGGCGACCTGGATGTTGTTCTGCGTCATCTCGAACAGTGCGGCCGTCAGGCTGGTCTTGTCGTTGAGCTCGTACTTGATGCCGACCTCCTTGCTCTCGGTCTTGGTCGGTTCCAGCTGGGCGCTGTTGCCGTAGAAGACGAAGGAGTCCGCCAGCGGCTGGAAGGAACGGCTGTAGCCGGCATACAGCGAGGTGCGCTCATCGGGCTGATAGACCAGGCCCACACGGGGCGACAGCGGGGTGTCGACGCGATTGAGGCTGGATCTGGCGACCTTGTCATCGCGGTCCTGGGACAGGCGCTCATAGCGCAGGCCGGCCAGCAGTTTCCATTGCGGCGTCAGGCTGATCAGGTCCTGGACATAGGTGGCCAGCGTATTGATCCGGGTCTCCGCATTGATGTTCGGCACGGCGTTGGCTGCAATGGGCGACAAGTTGGCCAGCACCGGATTGAACAGGGAATAGGTCGCCGCATTGTTGCGCGTGACCTGCCAGTCAGTCTTGTTTTGCCAGCTGTATTCCACGCCATACAACAGCTCGTGGTGCATGCCCGCCAGTTGCAGTTTCTGGGTCAGTTCGTTTTGCCAGAACAAGCCACGCTCGGCACGCTGGCGATGGGCCTGGGCGATCGTCACCGTCGGATTGGCGGTCTGGGTGACCCGGCTGATGGTGGTGTAGTTGCGGTCGAGGTCGAAATCATAGGTGCGCAGCACCGAGCGCCAGGCCAGGCTTTCGCTGAACTTGTGGTCGAGGGTAAAGGTGGCGTCCTTCACCTCGGATTGCACGAAGGCCCTGTCGCGCCCGTTGGCCGCACCGTAATAGGTGGCAATGGGCACATCGGCGGGACGGCCCCGGTAACTGGGGATGCCCTGGTCGGCCAGTCGCCTGTCGTGCAGATAATTGAATTGCGCCGTGAAACTGGTCTGCGCATCCGGCTTGTAGGTCAGGGAAGGGGAGAGTGCCTGGCGTTCCAGGAAATACTGGTTGCGGAAACTGCTGGAGTCTTCCACCGCGCCGGTCAGGCGAAACAGCAGCGTGCCGTCGGCGCTGTTGCGGCCTACGTCGAATTCGCTGCGCTTCTGTCCTTCGCTGCCGACGGTGAGCCCGATCTCGCTGACCGGATCGTCGCTCGGTTTCTTGGTCACACGATTGACGATGCCGCCCGCCGAGCCGCGTCCGTACAGCACGGAGGCCGGACCCTTGAGCACTTCCACGCGTTCCACATTGGAGAGGTCGCGGAAATACAGCGCATCATCGCGCACGCCATCGATGAACTGATCGGTGATGGCGCTGAAGCCGCGGATGATGACCTGGTCGCGCTGGGCGTCGCCCAGACTGAAACTGAGACCGGCCACGTTCTGCAGGGCATCCTGCAGCGACAGGGCATTCTGATCGCGCATGACCTGCTTGGTGACGGTGTTGACGGTTTGCGGCACGTCGCGCAGCGGTACGTCGATCTTGGTGGCCGCCGAGGAGTTCTTGGGCCGGTAGCCGCTGTTGTCATCTGCAGTCGCCTTGACGGTCACTTCCGGCAGTGCATTGGTTTGGACTTGTTGCGCGTAGCTGTCGAAGGCCAGGGCCAGCAGGGCACTGAGGGTACACAGTTTGGTGTTCATAGCAATATTGTTTTACGTTGTGAATGGACGAACTTCTGTTGCAGAGGCTGGCGGAAGGCTGGCGGAGGGAAAGCTTGTGACGGCAAGGGACGTGTTTCAGCTGGCGGCCTCGCGGGTGTCGGAACGTCGCTGCAAACCATGCAGGGCGGCGGCCACGATCAAATAGACGGCAGCGTTGGGCCAGAACACTTCACTGATCGGCAGCCAGCCCATGGCCAAGGCACCGGCAGCTGTTCCCAGCAAGGCACCGGCCTTGGCGGCGCTGTTGCCGGCGCCAAGCACCCAGCCTTGGCGGTGCCCATCGGCCTGGCGTGACAGCAGGGTGTAGAACACCGGTAGCAATGCGCCGAGGAACACGCCCCACAGCAAGCGTGCCGCGACAAACCATGCCGGCACATGACTCATGGACTGCAAGGCCAGCGTGGCAGCGCAGGCCAGCGTGATCCACTTGACCCGCTGCAGGACTTGCTCCGGTGCCAGTGCAGCGAAGGCGCGTGCCCAGAGCGGAGCCGCAATGCACAGGCCCAGTGCGGTAGCGCCATAGCAAAGGCCGGTGAAGCTGGCATTGGCATGCAGGACCTGATCGGCATACACCGCAAAGAAAGCCTGCGGCATGATCTTGCCCGCCTGCACCAGCAAG
The DNA here is from genome assembly GCF_017833835.1 of Herbaspirillum sp. 1130. Taxonomy (NCBI): domain Bacteria; kingdom Pseudomonadati; phylum Pseudomonadota; class Betaproteobacteria; order Burkholderiales; family Oxalobacteraceae; genus Herbaspirillum; species Herbaspirillum sp. 1130. The sequence goes on along the minus strand of NZ_JAFICQ010000001.1, from coordinate 726,144 downwards.
ATGCCCAGCAACAAGCCTTGAAACGCCTGCAGTGCAGGGCGTTCTGCCGCCGTTGGAGCAACCGGCTTTGATGATGCGCGCTGTCGATCAGTCGGCGCGGCTGGCTTGACGAAGGGCAGGGCCACTGCAGCCAGCAGCGCGCACAGCACGCACACCAGAGCGGTCGTCAGGTTGACGATCCAGAAGCCCCAGAGGTCAAACAGGAGGCCGCCCAGCCATGGGCCCAGGGCTGAGCCCATGGCGGTGGCCACTTGCAATCGTGCCATGAGCGAGCTGCGCTGCGCCGGGGTAGCCAGACCCGCGCCATAGGCTTGCGCCGTAGCGATGAAGCCGCCCAGCGCGCCCTGGATCAGGCGTGCCAGCAGTACTACGGTGACGCTGTCGGTCCAGGCCGCCATCAGCTGGCTGACCGCCAGCGCCAGCAAGGCCCGCACCACCATCGGCTTGTGGCCGGTCTGGTCGCCCAGGCGGCCCCACCAGGGGGCAGTGAGCATGGTCATCAGCAAGGGGCCGGCATAGACCGCCATGCTGACCCAGGCCAGCGTGGCAGCCGACATGGGAGCCAGCTCCCGCAAATGCAGAGGCCAGAAGGGGCCGCTCATTTCCATCGCGCCCATGGAGAGCAGCTGGATGGCCATCAGATAGCGCAACGCCACAGCCGGACTGCGGCCCATCAACACGCTCATGCTGCGCCCAGCAGGGGATTGGGCATGCGCAGGACGACGTCCTCGGAGGTGTCGCTCAGGCGCATGCGGACGAAGGACTTGGCCGGCCAGTCATCCTGCAGCAGTGCCCGATACTCGGTTTGCCAACGCTGCGGTTCGGTGTTTGGCTTGAGTTCCGCGAAGCAGGCTTCGAGACGCTCGCGCAGTACCGCCATGAATGCTGCTTCCGGCTTCTGATAGGTGCGTGAGAGCAGCAAGGCAAGTTCGATGATGTGGCACAGCATGAAGGCGTGCAGAAATTTGTCGCGCACGGAATCGTTGTCTTCGAACAGGGTGTGCTTGCTGCTGTAAGTTTCCAGCGCCAGTCTGCTGTGGCGCAAGGTGGGGGCATGGATGCGCAGGTCCCCAAAGTCGCGCAAGAGCATCTGCACGGGCCGAAGTTGGGCATCCACCATCACGAAACTGTTCTGCTGATGGGCTTCAAACGCGATGCCATAGCGCAGATAAGCCCCCAGCACTGCCGGCAAGGCGACATCCAGATAGGCAGCAAAGAATTGTTCGGCAGCATCGGCGTCGTCTCCCCACGCTGCGCTGACCAGATCGCAGACCAGCGGACGCCCGCTCAGAGGCGAATCTGCAAACAAGGCTCCCACCGGTACCGGCATGCGCTGCTCGCAGCGTTGCGTCATGGGGTTGGTACGGTAGAGCACGGCCAGATGGCGAGAGACATCGTCATTGCCTTGCGGATCGCGGTAATACAGGCCGACTTCTTCACCGAGGATGGCCAGTCGTCCGCCGAAACCGTCTTCCTTGGCGATGATGTCGCGCAGCAACCTGGTCAAGCGCGGGCCCATCACGGCAGACTTGGGCGAGACGGTACGCTCGACGCTGGTCAGGCGCAGCGATACGGGCAATTTCATGTGCGGCTGTGTAGGCGAGCCTTCAGGAACCACGGTGCGGAAGGACATGGTCGGCCGTGCCGGCAGGCTCGCTTCGGGCAGCAGCAGGAGCTGGCGCTTCTCCAATGCCTGAGCGAAGCGTTCGGGGATGGCGCGATCCAGCTGGTAGGGATGCAACGGCAGGGGGAGCCAGTGTGAAACGTCTTCACCTCGGTGCTGCAAGGATGCTGTCCACGTTTCCCAGGCTTGCGGGTAGTGGGTAGCAAACCATTGCCGGTATTCGGCGTGGTCCTGGCCGCCGGTGATGCAGGCGACATCGACGTGCATTGCTGCCAGGGAGAGCGTGATCGTGGCTTCAAATTCGGGCGAGAGCGCCATGACCTCGGCGCTGCTCAAGCCGAGTTTGGTCTTGTAGTTGGGGTGCCAGGGATGGCCCAGCGTGCCCCATTGTTCCAGCAGCAGGCTCGGGTTGGGATGCGCTGAACGGAATAATGCAGAGACAAAATTGGTCTGCTGCTGCCCGAAATCAGCACGCAATCGAAGTCCCCAGTGTTGGCGGTAATTCAGGCAAAGGGCGTCATTTTCTGCGCTGTTGGAGAGCTCCATGATCAGCCGTTGCAGGCTGGCTTCGGAAATGTCCTCATGCGCCCGAGCCACCTTTGCCAACAGCATGGACGAGCTCAGCAAGGCTTGCGGGACCGGGTTTCCGACACTGTAGTGTGCGATGGAACCGTAAAGCTGGCAGTTGTCCGCCACACCCAGGTGCAGGCCCTCGATGCGCAGCATGCTTTGCGCTTTCCACAAGGGCAGCCAGGCGTAGTGCCCATCGAAGATCAGGTGTTCCCGCTGCAGCAGCTTTTCGCGGAACAGCGCTTGCAGGGTGCGTTGCAGACTGCGCTGCCGGGCTTGATGCCAGGCTCGGTTGAGATGGACATCTTGGGGTTCACCTAGGTCCTGGATGAGATTCAAAGTACGCATATTGTTGCCTCATGTAACAAAGTGTCTTTGAATTGTATCAAATGAGAATAGCTATTATTCTTATTTATTCGAGGGCTATTTATTCGCAAACTTGGTACTTCGGGTATTGTGTTGCGGTCGTTCTCCTCTGGCAATCTTGACTTTTGGCATAAGCAGCGTTGCGTGCACAGTGCCATCGGTTTTGTTGCAGTCAAAAGCATTCCGAGCGCAACACCTCTCTGCAACTTCAATCCAGGATCCGAGCTTGCGTGTTGCGTGAAGGACGAGCTCGCCGGCTCTCGACCTGACGTTTGGTTGCATGCCTCCAATTTGATTTGTCGAAGGGAATTTGCTGACGTCAGGTTGGTTGCAATCGAATTGGCAATTAACGTATATTTTTGGCTTCGTTTAGTTTCTGTTCACCCAAGCCAGTAAAACAGCTCCAGGCAAACGGACCCCTTGCGTGTGTTTGCGCATTCATCTCGATCCCTGCTCCCGGCGGGATCTCCTGGAGGAGAAAAACATGATCTGGTGGGCGGAAGACCTGCTTCACGAAATTGATCGCGGCCAGAGCGGCGAAGTGTTGTTGTCGAAGATCCAGATTGCCGCCCAGGCGCTGGGATTTGACTATTGCGCCTTCGGAATGCGTCTGCCGGTGCCGATCAGCAGTCCCAAGACCCTCATGCTCAATACCTACCCGGCATCCTGGCAGGAGCGCTATGCCGAACGCCGTTACCTGGAGATCGATCCCAGCGTGGCGCGGGGCGCGTCATCGTCCGAAGCCTTCGTGTGGAATGACGCGCTGTTCGAGTCGAGCCCTGAACTATGGGAGGAAGCTCGCGCAGCCGGTCTCAAGGTGGGCTGGGCCAAATCGGTGCTCGAACTCGTGAGTGCGGGCGGCATGTTGAGCCTCGCCCGCAGTAGTCAAGCCCTTTCCGAAAAAGAGCTGGCGGCACGGCAACCCCAGATGGCCTGGCTGGCGCAGACAGCCCATTACGGCTTCAGGCGGACACTGGCGGCACAATGGAATATCAAGCTGTCCACACGGGAAAAGGAAGTGCTGCGCTGGACGGCCGACGGCAAGACCATCGAGGAAATCGCGGCGATCCTGCAAATCTCAATGGCCACGGTGAAGTTCCATACCCGCAGCGCTTCCGAAAAATTGGGCACCTTCAATCGTACCGCGGCAGTGGCCCGCGCTCTCGCCATGGGTCTCTTGCTCTAGCGCACTTTCTCTGGCAGACATATGACCCTGTTCGCAGAGGGGTATTGCTCCGTGCGAACAATCATGCATCTTCGCGCCATGTTTCCCCTTCATTGCGGCAGATGTCGCGCCCATGGCGGCTCGGCGGGCCATCATTGCGTTCAGGCGACAGCGCGGACGAACCAGGCTGTGCTCGCTACACCTAGCCAAAAGTACAGTTTCCTATCCCGGCAAGCTCCTATGAAATGTGAATCATTCTCAAATACTTTTGAGCCAACAATGGAATTTGTTGTGGGCACGCAAAACATATTGCCTAAAAATCTACTGAGCCGAATGGCGGATTTCCGTTACCGCGTCTTCGTCGACATGCTGGGGTGGAAGCTGCCCTGCGAGGTCGGTCGGGAACTGGACCAATTCGATCGCGACGATACCCTGTACGTCATGGCGCTGCGCGACGGCGAAATGACGGGAATGGCCCGTCTGTTGCCCACTCAACGCCCTTATTTGCTGGCTGAGGTGTTTCCGCAGCTCATGGGGGAGGAGGCGTTGCCCAGTGATGCTTCTGTCTGGGAGTTATCCCGATTTTCTGCCGTCGATACCGCGCTCAGCGGGGTTGGTGCCCAGCGTCAGTTTTCCTCACCTCTGGCGGTGGCGTTGATGCAATGTGTCCTGGTGCACGCCGCCCAACGCGGTGTGCGTAGCCTTATCACAGTCTCCCCGATGGGCGTGGAGCGCTTGCTGCGGCGCTCAGGATTTTGCGTGCGGCGCGCCGCCGCACCCGTTCGGGTTGGGGGACATCTGCTGTTCGCCTGCTGGATCGAAGTGCCTGTCATTGCGTGCGGGAGCGGGCAACCGGTCCTGCCTTATTCCTGATTCTGGAGGTCTTTAACGTCATGTTGTGGAGTTCAACCCAGCCGCGCTTGGTCGCGGCCCCCCTCGCTGTGCCGGCGCTCCCCCTTCCTCCTGTCGAACTGGATAGCGAGGCGTGCCTGGCGTCGTCCCTGAGCAGGCCTGTCCAGCATGGGAGCTTGCCGTTCGAGAACCCGGAGTGCGCCGCCAGCGCAGGCTGCCCGCGTAGCGGACAGTGTGCCAGCCCCGCCAGGCAGGCTCTCATCGAGGTCTATCTGTCGCGTCGCAGCGAGTTGCGCGGGGTGGCCGCCAAGATCATTGCTCGTCCCGAGGAGGTCGACGACGTCCTGCAGGATGTCTATCTCCGTCTGGCCAGCAGCACCTGCGCATCCGAGGTTCAGAATCCTTTTGGTTATTGCTGCCAGGTGGTACGCAACACCGCGGTGAATTACTGTCGTCGACGGATGGTGGAAGCCAACCACCTGGTGACCACCGCTGATGGGGAAATGCCGGAAGTGGAGGGCGGCCGGGCCGCTGAAGTCGGCATCGATGAACGACGTCTGCTGGAACGGATCGAGGCTGCCCTGGCGACGTTGCCACCGCGCACCCGGCGCGTGTTCGAACTGTATCGCCTGGAAGGTCGTACCCAGCGTGATATTGCCCAGTGCCTGGGCGTGTCGGCGACACTGGTCAATTTCATGCTCAAGGACGTGATGGCAGCGCTGGCCTCGTGTGGCGACCTGCTGGGCGCATGAGTCCACCTCATAGGGCTGCACATCTGCGGGGCAGGCGTAGTATCATCGGACGCTGACCTCAACCTGCCCCTCCGGCGAACGCGCCCGGAGTGTTCGCCCGCGATGAACGACACCCACTCACTCAATCAAACTGCCTGTCGGGAAGCGGCCTGGTACTGGATACAGCGACAGCACGAAGCTGGCCCGCATGACCGGGATGTTGCCGCTGCCTTGCAGGACTGGCTGCAAGCCGATCCGACCCACCAGGCGGCCTATCAGGAGGCAGCCAGGATATGGGCTGTGGCAGGATTGGTGGCACCTTCCCGGTCTTCGTCTTAGCGCTCGACCTGACTATCCCCAAGCCGGCTGCGTGCCGGCTTTTTTCATGTCATCTCCTGCCACGACGCGCTGGTTGGCAGCTGTCTCTCCGACGTCACTTCCGTGGGAGTCGCATCGCTCCGATTGGGTGCGCGCAGGGCCTAAACAGATTGGCGCGTGCGCCGTCTTCAAGGCAGGCACAGGACATTCGCATGGGCGTCTGTCCCTTCGTTTTTTGCCTGTTACTTGAGGAGATGCCTATGAGCACCAGCTGTTTCGATCGCGAAGACGAAACCTTCATCGTCCTGATCAATCACGAAGGCCAGTATTCGATTTGGCCCCATTGGAAAAAAGTCCCCGGAGGCTGGACCGTGGTCAACGATGCCCAGGGCCAGCCGGTCAAGGGGCTCAAAAAGACCGTTTCGGATTACATCGAGCAGCACTGGACCGACATGCGTCCGATATCGCTGCGTAAATGGATGAGCGAACAAGCCGCCGAAGCGGGTGCGACCACGCCTGTCACGCAGTGATCGGTCGCGTGAATCCGCTGCCTCTGAAGCTGCTGGCCCTGCCGTGCGCCGGCGCCAGCGCCACCATGTATCTGCGCTGGCGGCGCTGGTTGCCGCACTGGGTGGAACTGCTGCCGCTGGAGCTGCCGGGACGCGGCGGCCGCATCGGTGACGCTTTCATCGAAGATTTTGAGGCACTGGTGCTGCATCTTGTCCAGCGCCATGCCGACTGCCTGCAGGGACGCTACGTCCTGTTCGGTCACAGTATGGGCGCGCTGCTGGCCTATGGCCTGGCGCAACACCAGCACCGACTGGGCGAGCGCGTGCCGTTGGGCTTGATCGTCTCGGGCAGTCCTGCGCCATCGATGCGGGAGCCGTCTCGCTTCGCTGACAAACGCGGTGATGCGGCCTTGATGGCAGAGCTGCGCAAACAGGGCGGTACGCCAGAGGAGGTGTTTGCCCACCCCGAATTGTTGCGTCTGACCCTCGATACGTTGGCGGCCGATTACCGGGTATGCGAAAGCTTTTGCTATCGCCCCTTGCCGGCCCTCTCCTTGCCGCTGCAGATCCTGGCAGGGCGCCAGGACGATATCGCTGCGCACCGTATCGAGGCCTGGAGCAAGGAGTCCACACTGGCGGCTTCGCTGGACTGGTTCGACGGTGGCCATTTCTTCATCCGCGCGCAGGAACGCGCGGTGCTGGCCACCTTGGCATCGGCACTGGCCCGCATGGCCGCCGGAGGATGGTATGCGGCCAGTGCAGTTGCCTGACGGTGCTCCTTGCGAACTGGCGCTCTGGCGCCTTGATCTCGATATCCGCGCGCCCGTCCCGCAGCTCGACTGGATGCTCCTGACACCCGCCGAGAAAGCCTTCAACCAGCGATTCCGGCAGCCCGGCGACCGTGTTCGCCATGCATGCACCCGTGCCGCGCTGCGACGTTTGCTGGCCCTGCGCCTGCATATGCAGCCACAGCAGGTGCCGCTGCGCTGCAGTGCCAGGGGCAAGCCGCTGCTGGACATGGAGATGGGCGCCGGGAGGCTTGCATTCAATGTGTCACATGCCGGATGCCATGCGCTCATTGCCATCAGTACGCGCGGCGATGTCGGCGTGGACATCGAATGCTGCGATCCCGATCTGGATGTGGCCGCGCTCGAAGCGCTGGTGTTGTCGCCCGAGGAGCTTGCAGCCACACCGTCCCACAGGCTGGATTTCACCGAGCGCTGGGTGGTCAAGGAGGCCGTACTCAAGGCCATCGGTAGCGGCGTGAGCGAGCATCTCCAGCAGCTTTGCGTGGCCCGCGCAGCAGAGCGCTACCTGTTACGCCACCGGCAGCGTGACTGGCCGCACCTGTGCGCCTGGCCACTGCCGGCCCCAGCCGGTTATCGGGCGGCGCTGGCCTATGCATGGCCCACTTTCTGATAGTGCCGCTGCTGCCGCCCGCAGCAAAAAGCCATCGTCATTAATCAAGGAGTTGTGATGAATATCCAGTTGCCTTCTCTCGAACGCCTTGCTCCGGCGGGATCCGAATTGCCCGTGCTGATCACGCCGAGTGCGCCGGGCCAGTCATTGCTGGCGGCCTTGCCTGGCTTGCAGGGCCAGATCGAGAAGCTCCTCGCACAGGTCGGTGCGGTCCTGCTGCGTGGCTTCGACGTGCCTGCGGTCGAGGATTTCCGCCGTTTCGCCGCCGGTTTCGGCCATCCCTTGCTGGATTATGAGTTCGGTTCCACACCGCGTTCGGCCATCGGCGGCGGCGTCTACACCACCACGGAATATCCGGCGCACCAGTCGATTCCTCTGCATAACGAACAGGCCTACACCCGCATCTGGCCGATGAAAGCCTGGTTCCATTGCGTCGAGCCCGCGCAGGAAGGAGGCCAGACTCCCATTGCTGATAGTCGTGCGATCTATCGCCGGATGCCACTGGCGATTCGGCGGCGTTTTGCGGACGGCATTCTGTACGTGCGCAACTATGGCGACTTCGATCTGCCGTGGCAGAAGGTTTTCAATACCGAGCAGCGTGCCGAGGTCGAGGCCTTCTGCCGGAAAGCGAAGATTGCCTGGGAGTGGAAGAGCGACGGTCAGTTGCGCACCAGACAGTTGTGTCAGGCCGTCGAGACCCATCCGGTCACTGGCGAGATGGTGTGGTTCAACCAGGCGCATCTGTTCCACGTCTCCAATCTGCAGGCCGATGTGCGAGAGTCGCTGGAAGAGCTGCTGGATATCGAAGAGCTGCCGCGCAATACCTATTTTGCCGATGGTTCGTCCATTCCGGACGCCATGCTGGCCGAGGTGCGCGAGATCCTCGATGCCGAGACCGTCTCCTTCCTGTGGAAAAAGGGCGACGTGATGATGCTCGATAACATGCTGGTGGCCCATGCGCGTGCGCCTTTCAAGGGGCCGCGCAAGGTGGTGGTGGCGATGGCGCAGTCACACGACAATCTGCAACGTGACTTGCTCGCGCCAGCGCTGGAGGCAGCGGTATGAGATCGGCGGAGTCCTCCACGGCATTGCCCTTCAAGGGCGCCCGCAACTTCGTTGAACGGCTGGAGCAGCTAGCCCGGGAACGGCCCGACGATACCGCGCTCATCGTGGTGCAGGCGGTTGCGGGCGTCGACCAGGAGCGCCGGTTCAGTTACCAGGTATTGGCGCAACGCGTGCGCGCACTGGCGGCGGTGCTGCAAGCCCGGCTGGGCCGCGGCGAGCGGGCACTGATCCTGCTGGACAACGACGAATACTACGCCATCAGCATGTTTGCCTGCTTCTATGCGGGTGTCATCGCGGTACCGGTGTTCCCGCCGGAGTCGGCCAGTGCCGCGCACACCGGGCGGCTGGCGGGGATCGCTGCCGATGCCGGCGCGCGCGGGCTGCTCATCCTTGACGCCAACCGGGCGCTGGTCGCCGCCTGCGAGGGGCTGCAGCAGGCCGAGATGATCGCTGTCGACCAGATCGGCGCAGGCGATCGGGGCCCGTGGCAGGCAGCCGCCCCGGATCCGCAGGAGATCGCCTTCCTGCAATACACCTCCGGCTCTACCTCGGCACCCAAGGGGGTGATGGTCACGCACGCCACCTTGATGGCTAACGAAGCCGCCATTCGTGAGGGCTTGTCCATCGGCGAGGGCGACAGCTTCTGCGTCTGGTCGCCGTTGTTCCATGACATGGGACTTATCGGTGGTCTGTTGCAGCCTTTTTACAGCGGGATTGTCTGCGTGCTGTGCTCGCCCCGCTATTTCCTGGAGCGCCCGGTGCGCTGGTTGCAGATGATTGCGCGTCATCGCGTGAGCATCAGCGGCGGGCCGGATTTTGCTTATCGGCTCTGTCTGGACCGTATCAAGGATCGTCAACTCGAGGGTCTGGACCTGTCCTGCTGGCGTGTCGCCTATACCGGTGCGGAGCCGGTGCGCCACCAGACCATGGAGGCGTTCGTGCAGCGCTTCGCCAGCGTCGGTCTCGACCCTGCGGCGGTGTACCCCTGCTACGGTCTGGCTGAGGCAACCCTGTTTGTTACCGGCGGGCGGCGCGGTGCGGGACTGCGCGTACAGCGCTATCTGCCACACGCACTGAGGTCTCGCCTGGCCTTGCCCGCCGACGCAGAGGAACCAGCGGTGGCGCTGGTGGCCTGCGGCCGCGCGCCAAGCCAGCATCAGGTGCGCATCGCTGCCGATGCCTCGGGCGCGCCGGCGGCGCCGGGGGCCATCGGCGAAATCTGGGTGACTGGTCCGAGCATCGCGCGCGGTTACTGGAAGCAAGCGCTGCAGAGTGCCCAGACCTTCGTTGAGCTGGAGAACCAGACCTGGCTGAGGACCGGGGATCTGGGCTTCTGGGCTGACGGCGAACTTTTCGTGGCCGGACGCCTGAAAGACATGATCATCGTGCGCGGCCACAACATCTATCCGCAGGATCTCGAACAAGCCCTGGAAGCCGAGGTGGAAGCCTTGCGCAAAGGCCGCATCGCCGTGTTCGCCGTCAGCCTGGACACGGAGGAGGGCGTCGGCGTTGCCGTCGAGGTCTCGCGGGGTATGCAAAAGCTGGTGGCCCCGCAAGCCTTGTGCGAGGCGGTTGCCACGGTGGTGCAAAGGCAGTGTGGAGAAGCGCCGCAAGTGCTTGTGCTGCTCAATCCAGGAGGCTTGCCCAAGACCTCCAGCGGCAAGCTGCAACGCGGCGCATGTCGCACCGGCTGGCATCAGGGAAGTCTGGACGCCTACGCCGTTTTCGAGCAGGGACGCATGGTGCAGGGCAGCCAGTCGACGACGATGGCAACAGTACCGCCCGTCGCTGCGCAGCGCGCTGGTGAGCCGGAAGTGCGGGCCGCTCTGGCGCTGCTGTGGCAAGAGGTATTGATGCCGGGCGTGGCCGGAGAGCCATCTGCCGACGCCCACTTTCTGGCCTGCGGCGGCAATTCGCTGGCGGCGGTGCAACTGGCCGCGCGGATTTCCCAGCATTGGCAGATTGCATTCGCTGCGTCTCAGGTATTTGAATACCCACGGCTGCAGCAGCAGGCGGCACTGATCCTGGATGCGCTGGAAGATGGCAAGGGTGGCACTGCCACCGGCATCGCGCGCCTGTCCGAGGCACAGCGACGCACACCGCAGCCCCTGTCGTCAGCACAGCAGCGCCAATGGTTTCTCTGGCAACTGGCACCGCAAAGTACGGCCTATCACGTGCAAGGTGCGCTGCGCCTGGGAGGCCCACTCGATGTGTTCGCCCTGCAACGTGCCTTCAATGCACTGATGCGGCGCCATGAGGCCTTGCAGACCGTGTTCCGCAGCACTGATCAGGGCCAGCTCGAGCAGGTCGTCGGGACGCAGCCGGTAGCCGAGCTGGAGCTGGTCGAAGCCGATACCGGCCCCAACGGCGCGCTGTCGCTGCCAGCTGCGCTGGATCTGCTGCAACAACGCCACGGACAGCCCTTCGACCTCACGCACGGGCCGCTGGTGCGTGCCTGTCTGCTGGCTCTGGACGATGGCAGCCATGTGCTGGGCATGGTCATGCACCATATCATTTCGGATGGCGCATCCATGCATCTGCTCATCGAGGAACTGGCCCAGCTCTACGCGGAACTGCACGCTGGCAGGCAGAGCGCCCTGGCACCGGCCATCTTGCACTATGTCGACTACATCGCCTGGCAACAGGCCCGTGCGGATGACCCGGAACATCGTGTCGCGCTGGATTACTGGGCCCGGGAGCTGGCGGTTCCTGCCGGCCAGGCCCAGCCGGTACTGGCGCTGCCGGTCGACAGAGCGCGTCCGGTGCTCGCGCGCTATCACGCCAGCCATCATCATTTCGCCCTGCCGGATGATCTGTTGGCGGGATTGCGCGGGCAGGCAAGGCAAGCAGGCGTGACCCTTTTCGCGCTACTGCTGAGCGGGCTGCAAGCCTTGCTGCACCGCTACACCGGGCAGCAAGACATCCGGGTTGGCGTGCCGGTGGCAAACCGCAGCCATCCTGATCTGCTGGGTGTGGTTGGCTTCTTCGTCAATACCCTGGTGCTGCGCGCCTCGTTCGACGAGGACATCACGCTGGCCCAACTGCTGGCGCAGACCGCTCAACGCACGCTACTGGCCCAGCGGCATCAAGGGCTGTCGTTCGAACAATTGGTGGAGGTACTGCAACCCGAACGCAGCCTGACCCACAGTGCGCTGTTCCAAGTCATGTTCAACCACCTGCCACAGCACTATGCGGCAAGTGCACAGGGCCTGGGCGACGTGGTCGAGGAGCTGTTCCTTCCCGACCGCGAGGCCCAGTTCGAGTTGACGCTGGATACCCGCGAACATCCAGATGGCCGCGTCAGCGCCGTGCTGACCTATGCCAAGGAATTGTTTGATCCGCAGCGCATTGCGCAACTGGCGCAGAGCTATCTGGCGATCCTGCGCGCCCTGGTGGACGAGCCGCAACAGCTGGTCGCCGAAGTTGCCCTGCTATCTCCAGCGCAGCAGGCGCAGTTGCAGCAGTGGGGCTGCAATCCGCAGCGCTATCCGCTCGATCCGCCGATACATGTTCGCATTGCGCAGCAGGCCCGGCGCACGCCAGAGGCCATCGCGCTGGTGCTGGACCGGCAGCAGTTGAGCTATGCGCAGCTGGAGGCACGCGCCAACCAGATGGCACGGCAGCTACTGGCAATGGGTGTGCAGCCTGAGCAGCGTATCGGACTGGCGCTGGAGCGCTCGCTGGACATGGTGCCGGCCTTGCTGGCCATCCTCAAGGCAGGCGCTTGCTTCGTGCCGCTCGATCCGCAATACCCGCGAGCGCGCCTGACGGCCATGATCGAGGACAGTCGCATCCGTCTGGCGCTCACGCAAAGCCATATGCGCGAGCATTTGCCCGGGCAGGCCGGTGTGCGCTGGCTGGAACTGGACCGCTTGCCAGCACCTGCGGCCACGTCCGATTTTATGGAAGCGCCGGACGTCATCACTCATCCGGCTCAGTTGGCCTACGTCATCTACACCTCGGGCTCGACCGGGCGACCCAAGGGGGTCGCGGTATCACATGGGGCCTTGGTCGAACATACGCAATTGTCGGCGGAGTTCTCGCGCCTGCGCAACGATGACCGCATGTTGCAATTTGCCACACTCAATTTCGATGGTTTCATCGAACAGCTGTTTCCGCCGCTGCTGGTGGGTGCGTCGGTGGTCCTGCGCGGGCCACAGTTATGGAGTCCCGAGGAATTTCAGCAACGGCTGCGTGAGCATGAGATCAGCATCGCCGATCTGCCCACGGCCTACTGGCACGCCCTGATCCAATCGTTCGCCCGCCAGGGGCAGAGTGATTACGGCCGCTTACGCGAGATCCACATTGGTGGCGAAGCCATGCCGGCCGAGTCGATTGCGACCTGGCGCCAGGCCGGCCTGAGTGCGGTGCGCCTGCTCAATACCTACGGCCCTACAGAGGCGGTGGTAGTGGCCTCACTGCTCGATTGCGACCCTTTCGTCCAGGGCCAGCGCGAGGTGCCGACCCAGATGCCGATCGGACAGCCCCTGGCCGGGCGCAGTCTGCATGTGCTCGACGAGCGTCTGCAAGCGCTGCCAGCGGGGGTGCCCGGCGAACTCTACATCGGCGGCGACCTGCTGGCACGGGGCTATCTGGAGCGACCGGGCCTGACGGCCGAGCGTTTCGTCGCCGACCCCGGCAGTGAGGCCGGTGGCCGGCTGTATCGCACCGGCGATCTGGTGTGCTGGAACGCCCAGGGCGAACTGCACTATCTGGGACGCAGCGACCTTCAGGTCAAACTCCGGGGATTCCGCGTCGAGCTTGGCGAGATCGAAGCGCAATTGCTGGCGCAACCGGAGGTGCGCCAAGCCATCGTCGTGGCGCACCAGGCGCGGCTGGTGGGCTACGCCAGCCTGTATCCGGGCCAGGAGCTGAGTACGGCGCAATTGCGGGAACGCTTGCGCGCCAGCCTGCCGGACTACATGGTGCCGGCCACGGTGATCGTGCTGGAACAGTTGCCGACCAATCCAAACGGCAAGATCGACCGCCATGCCTTGCCCGCACCCGCCGACGTCATTGCCGTGGGCGGACTAGCCCCGGTGGGCCAACTGGAGGAGCAACTGGCGGGAATCTGGCGCGAACTGCTGCGGCTCGAACAGGTGGGCCGCGACGACAATTTCTTTGAACTGGGCGGTCATTCCTTATTGCTGCTGGTGGCGCATGAGCGCATCAAGGCACTGTCGCTTGCCTGCGTGCCTAGCGTGGTGGATCTGTTCCGATATCCGACCATCGCCACGCTGGCGGCGTTCCTCGACGGCGCCGCCCCGACCCGCAACGATGCCGGCCCGGCCCTTGAGGAACGCGCCGCACGCCAGCGCGGAGGCTTCCTGTCACGCCGCAGACAGCCCTCAGGAGCAGAGCAATGAATCAGGATACGCACGATTTCAATGGTGTGGAGATCGCCATCATCGGGATGGCCGGACGTTTTCCGCAGGCCGATGATGTGGAGGCGCTCTGGCGCAATGTGTGCGCAGGCGTCGAATCGGTCACCGCCCTGAGCGAAGAAGCACTGCTGGCACGCGGCGTCAGCGCCGAGGCACTGGCCGATCCCGCCTATGTGTGCAAGGGGGTGCTGCTGGACGATATCGAATGCTTCGATGCTGCCCATTTCGGCTATTCTCCGCGCGAGGCAGAGCGCATGGATCCGCAACATCGCCTGCTGCTCGAGATCGCCTGGCAGGCGCTGGAGCACGCGGGCTATGGCGCTCGCCATTCCGAACTACTGACCGGCATCTACGCCGGCAGCGGCCCCAGTCTATACCTGCACCGGCACCTGATGCCGCAGATTGATCTGGCGCAGGGCGATATTGCCGGCCTGCTGGGATTGCTCAACGGTAGCGACCCGGACGCGCTGGTCACGCGCATCGCGTACAAGCTCGATCTCAAGGGGCCAGCGGTGGCGGTGCAGACCGCGTGTTCGACCTCGCTGGCCGCCGTGCACCTGGCTTGCCGCGGCTTGCTCAATCATGAAGCGGACCTGGCCCTGGCCGGTGGCGTCTGGCTCAACCTCTTGCAGGGACGCGGCTACCGCTACCAGGCTGGCGCCATCCTCTCGCCAGACGGCCATTGCCGACCGTTCGATGCCCAGGCTGGCGGCACTGCCATCGGTAGCGGCGCTGGTCTGGTCGTGCTCAAACGGCTGGCGGATGCGCGCGCTGATGGTGACACGATCCATGCTGTGATCCGTGGCTCGGCCATGAACAATGATGGTGCAGACAAGATAGGCTATACCGCTCCCAGCATCGCCGGCCAGGCGGCCGTGATCATGGCGGCGCACGCCATGGCCGAGGTGAGCCCGCAGAGTATCGGCTATGTCGAGGCGCATGGCACTGCCACGGCGCTGGGCGACCCGATTGAAGCGGCAGCCCTGATGCAGGCCTTCGGGAGTGCCAGCGGAGAGCCATTTTGCGCGATCGGTTCGCTCAAGGGCAATATCGGCCACCTCGATGCCGCTGCCGGCGTGGCAGGGCTGATCAAGACGGTGCAGGCCATCAGGCAGGGGATCCTGCC
This sequence comes from Herbaspirillum sp. 1130, assembly GCF_017833835.1. Lineage (NCBI taxonomy): Bacteria > Pseudomonadati > Pseudomonadota > Betaproteobacteria > Burkholderiales > Oxalobacteraceae > Herbaspirillum > Herbaspirillum sp. 1130. Next base: position 711,015 of record NZ_JAFICQ010000001.1, on the reverse strand, counting down.
GCCCAGCCTGAATTTTCGGCAAGCGAATGCCCAGATCACGTTTTCCGGCAGCCCTTTCTACGTCAACACCGTCACCCAGCCGTGGCCGCAGCAGAGGTGGCCACGGCGGGCCGGGGTCAGCTCCTTTGGCATGGGCGGCACCAATGTCCACGTGGTGCTGGAGCAAGCCCCGGCACCGATGCGCGAGGCCCTGTCGGCCGCGCCGCAAGAGCGGCCGCGCCTGCTGCTGTTAAGTGCGCGCACCGACACGGCCTTGCAGCAGATCTGCACACGATTGGCGCAGCATCTGGCGCAGGATGACACGCTGGGTCTGGCCGATGTGGCATTCACCTTGCGCCGGGGCCGCAAGCAATTGGCCCATCGTGCCGCGCTGCTGGTGAAGGGGCATGCCGATGCCCTGGAGCAGTTGCGTCACCAGGCCACGAATCATTCGTCGCCGAGCCTGTCCGGGCTTGCGCCAGCGGCGGTCTTCCTGTTCCCCGGCCAGGGCGCCCAGCACGCCAACATGGGACGGGCAGCCTACGCAGACCATCCGCGCGTGCGCCAGGTGGTCGATCATTGCTGCACCCTGTTGCAGCCCCATCTCGGCCTGGATCTGCGTGAACTGCTGTTTCCCGCGCCTGGCACAGAAGCCGAGGCGGGACAGCGCCTGGCGCAGACCGCGCTGACCCAGCCGGCCTTGTTCGTCGTGGAATATGCGCTCGCCCAATGGTGGCTGGAGCAAGGGGTGCGGCCGGATGCGATGCTGGGTCACAGCATCGGCGAATACGTTGCTGCCACCCTGGCCGGCGTGTTCTCGCTGGAAGACGCGCTGGCGGTGATCGCCGCGCGCGGGCGTCTGTTGCAACAGACCGAAGCAGGTTCCATGCTCTCCGTCCCACTCAGCGAGGCTTGCCTGCGCGAGCAGGCGCTGGCGGGGTGCGACCTGGCGGCGGTCAATGGCCCTGAACTGTGCGTGCTGGCCGGATCGGCGCAGGCCATCGCGCAGGCCAAGGCAACCCTGGCAACCCGTGGTGTGGAAAGCAGGGCCTTGCAGGTCTCACATGCGTTTCATTCGGCCCGCGTTGAACCCATGCTGGCGGCCTTCGGCGAGTTGCTGGGCCGGGTCCCGTTGCAGGCACCACAGTTGCCTTTCGTCTCCAACGTCAGCGGTACCTGGATCACAGAACAGCAAGCCCGTAGCCCGGCGTATTGGGTCCAGCATGTGCGGGCCACAGTCCGCTTCGCCGATGGCCTGGCGCTGCTGGCCGGCCAGACCGCGCGGGTATGGCTGGAAGTTGGCCCCGGGGATACGCTGACCACCCTGACACGTCGCCATCCCCAGGCGAGCCAGCATCCCGCGCTCGCGTCACAGCGCCATCCACGCCAAGTCGATGCTGGCGTCGACCCCTTACTGCAATGTCTCGGAAGACTCTTCACCTGCGGACTGGATATCTCGCACGCGCCGGTGCTCGACGAGACCCCTGCGCGGCGGGTGCCGCTGCCGACCTATCCGTTCGCCCGCGAGCCGTATTGGATCGAACCCGCTGGCGCAGTGTTGCAGCCACGCCAGCCCACGATCACCAACGATCCGGGCCGCTGGCTGTATCTCCCCACCTGGCGTCGCGCCCGGCCAGTGCAAGCCTGTGCGTCCCGGATGGCGGACAGCTCCGTAGTGGTAGTGCTGCTGTGCGCGCAGGCTGCGCTCAATGAAGCCGTCTGCGAGCAACTGCGTCAGCAGGGCAAGCGCGTGGTGCAGGTCGAGCCGGGGCGCATCTACGCGCAGCTGGCAGCGCAGCGTTTCAGTCGCGCCGGTAACAGCCGCGCCGATTTCACTGAACTGTTCGCTGGCGTGGACGCCGCAGTCGCTGCCTTTGACGCGGTCTGCGACCTTTCCAATGTCGGGCCCGTTGCGCCTGGCGCGCACAGCGAACACAGCCTGTTCGGGCTGCTGGCGCTGATCCAGGCGCTGGGTCAGTACCAGCGCCAGCCGCTTCGGCTGGTCGTGGTTGCCAGCCAACTACATCAGGTCACCGGCGCTGAACGTATCAGCAGCGCCAAGGCCAGCCTGCTCGGCCTGTGCCGGGTGGCACCGCTGGAATATCCTCAACTGGCATGCGGCGTGATCGACATCGAAGAGCCCACCGATGCACACCAGGTGGCACGCGTGGGCCAACAGATTGCTGACGAGATTGGCGACGGCGACCAGGCAGCGCTGGTGGCCTATCGTGGCCGCCAGCGTTGGATCCGACATTACCAGCCAGCCAGTTTCGCGCCGGGATGCCAGCCCGAACTGCGGCAGGGAGGTGTGTACCTGATCACGGGCGGACTGGGTGGCGTCGGTCTGGCGTTGGCGCGCCATTTGGCGCAGCACTGGCAGGCGCGATTGGTGCTGATGGGCCGCACCCTGTCGGCCGCGCAGCAGGCAGCTGTGGCTGAACTGGAATCGCTGGGCGCGCAGGTCTGGGTGCGTCAGGGTGACGTCACGGACGGGCCGGTGGTGCAGGCACTGGTGGCCGAGATCGTGCGCGAGCTGGGCGCCTTGCATGGCGTGATCCATGCGGCAGGACTTCCTGGTGGCGGCCTGATGGCCCAGCGTCAGCGCAATGCCATCGAACAGGTGTTTGCGGCCAAGGTGCAGGGCGCCCACCACGTGCTGACAGCCGTGGCCTCGCATGCGCCGGACTTCGTGCTGTTGTGTTCCTCCATGAGCGCCATCACCGGCGACTACGGTCAGGCCGACTATTGCGCGGCCAACTGCGTGCTCGACGCCATGGCGGCCGCTTCGCGTAGTGAGACCCGGGTGTTGTCAGTGAACTGGGATGTCTGGCCCGGTACCGGGATGGCCGCCGCGCTGCGCGCCGAGGAGGGCGACGGTGACCTCGGCATCGCCCCGCATCAGGCTGGCGCCTTGCTGGAACAGGTGCTGTGCGACGCCGGCAGCAGCCAGGTGCTGGTTTCCTCCATCAGTCTGGCCGAGCAGTTCGCGCGGGCGGGTCGGGTCACGGCGACAACGCTGGACCCTGCGGCCCTTGCACCAGTGGCAGCGCGTGCCGTTCATGCGCGCCCCGCGTTGAGTACCCCCTATGTCGAACCGGTCCAGGAGCTGGAGCGCGGTGTGGCAGCGCTATGGAGCGAGTTCCTCGGTATCACGCCCGTGGGGCTGGACGACAACCTGTTTGAACTGGGGGGCGATTCGCTGCTGGCCATCCAATTGCTGGCCAGTCTGCGCCAGCGCTACGGCGTGGACGTCCAACCAGCTTCCTTCTTCCAGTCACCAACCGTCCGCACGCTGGCTTGCCAGGTCGAAGAGCGGCTCATCGAAGAAATCGAACAGGAGGCCTCGGCGCCCTCCGATCAGTTAGCCAAAACGCCCGAGGCCGTGGCTCCCCGAATTGCATCCGTTTAAGAGGTATCCGTGTCCAACACTCCCGATCTCCCGCAGCGCCGTGCCCAGCTGAGCGCTGAACAACGTAGTCGCCTGCAGCAACGCCTGCGTGGCAACGGCGCCAAGGGCAGCGGCGACGCCGCTGCTGCCTTGCCCTTCGCCACCCGCGCCCCCGGAACGCCTGCCCCCCTGTCGTTTGCCCAGCAGCGGCTCTGGTATCTCTGGAAACTGACGCCGCAGAGCAGTGCCTATCACCTGGCCGGTGGCTTGCGCCTGCAGGGGCCTCTTGAGGCCGCCGCGCTCGAGCGCGCCGTCGACGCGCTGGCCTTGCATCATCCCGCCTTGCGTACCGTGCTGCGCGAGGATGCCGACGGCAACGTGACACAGACGGTGCTGCCGGCCTCCGCCTGGTCCTTGTCGAGACAGGATCTGAGCCTGTTGCCGGCGCACCGGCGCCAGGACGCTCTGCGCGGGCAAGTGCAGCGTTTGTGCAGCCGGCCCTTCGAGCTGGATGGCGGCGCACTGGTGCGCGCCTGCCTGTTGCAAGTGGATGACCAAGAGCATCAGCTGATCGTGGTGATGCATCACATCATCTCCGATGCGCAGTCCACGCAACTGATCCTGGCGGAATTGCCGGCCCTGTATCAGGCGGCCAGGCAGGGCCAGGCCATCAGCGCGGCGTGGCATGGCCCGGACCTGGGCGATTACGCCGTCTGGCAGCGTCAGTGTCTCAATAGCACGCAAGCCGAGCGGCAACTGGCGTGGTGGAAGGCGCAACTGGGCAACTCCAGTCCGGTGCTGGAGTTGCCTACCGATCATGCCCGCCGTCCAGATGGCCAGTATGGTGCTGCCAGTTGGCGCATCGTGCTGGAGCCAGCCCTGCTCGATGCCTTGCGCCGCCGCGCCCAGGGGCAAGGGTGCAGCTTGTTCGTGGTCTTGCTCTGTGCGTTCCAGGCCCTGCTGTACCGGCATACCAGCCAGCGCGATGTCCGTGTGGGCGTCCCCGTGAGCCATCGCCAGCGTTCTGAATTGGCAGCCGCGGTGGGTTTCTTTGTCGATACCCAGGTGCTGCGCGCCGAATTGGCCGGGCAAACCACGCTGGAGAGCCTGCTGGCGCAAGTGCGTGATACATCCTTTGCCGCGCAAGCCCATCGGGACATCCCCCTGGAGCGGCTGGTCGAGGTGTTGCAGCCTGAGCGCAGCATTGGACGCACGCCGCTGTTCCAGGTCATGTTCAACCATCTGCGTGAGCAGGCCGATGGCAGCCAGAGCTGGCCAGGGTTGTCAGTGCAGCGGCTCGACTTCGACGCGGCGGTAGCCCAGTTCGAACTGACGCTGGAGACCTCCGAAGAGGCCAACGGGGAACTCAGTGCCACTTTCCGCTACGCCCGCGAGTTGTTTGACGAGAGCAGCATTGCCCGCATGGCGCAGCATTACGTGGCGATCCTGCAAGCGCTGGCAACGCAGCCGCAATTGCGGGTAGCCGAGCTGCAACTGCTGGGGCCGGAGGAAGACCGACAGCTGCACAGCTGGGGCGTCAACAACGAACAGCATGCCGAGGTCATGGAGCCGGTGCATGAACAGATCGCCCGCCAGGCCCGGCGCCAACCCGAGGCCACGGCCCTGTTGTTCGGCCGGCAGCAGTTGTCCTACGGCGCCCTGGAGCGGCGCGCCAACCAGTTGGCGCATCGCCTGATCAGGCTGGGCGCAGGGCCGGAAGTGAAGGTGGGAATTGCCGTCGAACGCTCGCTGGAGATGGTGATCGGGCTGCTGGGCATTCTCAAGGCCGGTGCCGCCTATGTGCCACTGGATCCGGAGTATCCGGCCCAGCGCCTGCAGTACATGATGCAGGACAGCGGCATGCGCCTGTTGCTGACCCAGCAGCATGTGCTGCCAACGCTGCCGCCTCTGGCAGGCCTGCCGGTACTGGCGCTGGACCAGCTCGATCTCGACGATGAAGCGCACCAGCCTCCCGCCGTCAGGGTGCATGGCGAGAACCTCGCCTACGTGATCTATACCTCCGGCTCCACCGGCCAGCCCAAGGGGGCGGCCAACCGGCATTGCGCCTTGCGCAACCGGCTGGCCTGGATGCAGCAGGCCTACCGGCTGGAGCCGCACGATACGGTACTGCAAAAGACCCCCTTCAGTTTCGACGTCTCGGTCTGGGAATTTTTCTGGCCGCTGATGATAGGAGCGCGCCTGGCCTTGGCGCAGCCTGGGGATCATCGCGATCCGGCGCGACTGGTGGAGCAGATCCAGCGTCATGCCGTGAGTACCTTGCACTTCGTGCCATCCATGCTGCAAGCCTTCCTGGCCCACGATGAGATCGAAGGCTGCAGCAGCCTGCGTCGCCTCATCTGCAGTGGCGAGGCCTTGCCGGTCGAAGCCCAGCAGGGAGTCTTCGCACGTCTGCCGCAGGTGGCGCTCTACAACCTGTATGGTCCGACCGAGGCGGCCATTGACGTGACCCACTGGACCTGCCGTGCCGATGGTCGCAGCCAGGTACCGATCGGCCGCCCCATCAGCAGCATTCGCACGCTGGTGCTGGACGGGGATCTGAACCTGGCCCCGCAGGGTGTACCCGGCGAGCTGTATCTGGGCGGTATTGGTCTGGCGCGCGGCTATCTGGGGCGCGCCGGCCTGAGCGCGGAGCGCTTCGTGGCCGATCCTTTCAGTGCCGACGGTGAACGTTTGTACCGCACCGGCGACCTGGTGCGCTGGAACAGGGAAGGGCAGCTCGATTATCTGGGCCGGCTGGATCACCAGGTGAAGATTCGAGGCCTGCGCATCGAGCTGGGCGAGATCGAAGCGCGGCTGCTGGCCCAGCCTGGGGTACGTGAAGCCGTGGTGGTGGCGCGTGAAAGCGCGGGCACGAGCCGCCTGGTGGCGTATGTGTCGGGTACCGGCCTGGTGGCGGGCACGCTGCGCAGTGCGCTCACCAAGGATTTGCCGGACTACATGGTGCCGGCACTCATCGAGGTGCTGGAGCATCTGCCGCTCAATGCCAACGGCAAGGTCGATCGGCGCGCCTTGCCGGATCCGGCGCAACCGTTACAGCGCGCTTATGAAGCCCCGCGCGGCCAGGCCGAGCAGGTATTGGCGGCGGTCTGGGCCGAGGTGCTTGGACTGCAGCAGGTAGGCCGGCATGACAACTTCTTCGAGCTGGGGGGGGATTCCATCCTGAGCCTGAAGCTGCTGGCCCGGGCACGCGCCAGCGGTATCGTGCTGACACCCCGGCAGATACTGGAACATCAGGTGTTGTCCCGCATCGTCGAGGAGGCGGCCAGGGAGTCAGAACAGGCTGGCGATCCGCCGGCTCCGATTGCTCCCTTGCCGATGGAGGTTCGCGCCCAGCCTTTACCCGCTTGCGCGGCGCACGCCCGCCAATGGTTCCTGTGGCAATCAGGTGATAACGATACGGCCTACCATTTGCATGGCACGCTGCTCATGCACGGCCGGCTGGACATGACGGCGCTGCAAGCGAGTGTGGACGCCCTCGTGGCGCGCCATGAATCGCTGCGCACGGTATTCGATGTCAATGCCGCTGGTGAAGTGCAGCAACACATCCTTGCCGGCATGGCGGTCAAGGTACAGCTGTCGGAGCCCAGCGCCGACAGTCGGGCTGCGCCGCCGCGCCATCACCTGCAACAGGTGCAGGACCTGATCGACCAGCCCTTCGACCTGCGCCGCGGACCACTGCTGCGCGTGGGCGTGTTGCGCGAGTTGGCCGAGCGCCACCTGCTGGTGTTGGTAGTCCATCACATCGTCGCCGATGGCTGGTCCATGCAAGTGATCATGGATGAGTTCGCCGCGTTCTACCGCGCCAACGTGCAGCAAGACAGCGCCGACCTGCCTGACTTGCCGCTGCAGTATGCCGATTATGGTCACTGGCAGCGTCAGTGGCTGGCATCGCCCCAGCGCGAGCGTGAACTTCACTACTGGCGCGATCACCTTGGTGACCAGCATGTGCCTCTGCAATTGCCGGTCGATCATGCGCGCCGTCCCGATGGGCGCTATCGAGCCGCACGCCACAACCTCATCTTGCCTGCGCCTTTGTTGCAGCGTCTGCAGCCTTACGTGCAGAGGCGCGGCGCGACCCTGTTCATGGCCCTGCTGGCGGCAGCGCAGGTGCTGATGCACCGATATAGCGGGCAGAGTGACATTCGCCTGGGCGTGCCGATCGCCAGCCGCCATCACCCGCAGACGCAGGGCATCGTCGGCATGTTCGTCAATACCCAGGTACTCCGTGGCCTGATCGACCCGCATCAGCCGCTGGAAGCCGTGCTGCTGCAGGCGCGCGCGGCGGCGCTGGGGGCGCAGCACTGTCAGGATCTGCCGTTTGAACACCTGGTGGAAGCCTTGCAGCCGGAGCGCACCGTCGGCGTTCATCCGCTGTTCCAGGTCATGTTCAACCATCAGCGCCGCGACCGCCGGGCACTGCGACAATTACCGGGCTTGATGCTGGAAGAGGTCGAGCTCGGTAGCCAGGATGCCCAGTTCGAGTTGGCCATCGACAGTGTGGAGGATGAGCAAGGCGCTGTGCAGATCAGCTTTGTCTATGCACGTGAATTGTTCGAGCCGGCCAGCATGGCGCGCATGGCGCACCATTATCTGGTCATCCTGCAGGCCATCGCCGAGCAGCCGCAGCAGAGTGTGGCCGGGTTGTCTTTGCTGGGTGCCGATGAGCTGACCCAATTGCACGACTGGGGCGTCAATGGCGAGCGCTATGCCGCGCAGATAGAAGCGGTGCATCACCAGATTTCGCGTCAGGCGCAGCAGCAGCCGCACGCCACAGCCCTGCTGTGCGGAGAGGAGCAGTTGTCGTATGGTCAGCTGGAGCGCCGCGCCAACCAGCTGGCGCATCATCTGATTGGCTTGGGTGTCGGCCCGGAGGACAGGGTCGGCATCGCTGCCGAGCGCTCGCTGGAGATGGTGGTGGCCTTGCTGGCCATTCTCAAGACGGGCGCTGCCTACGTCCCGCTGGACCCCGATTACCCGCCGCAACGCCTGCACTACATGATGCAGGACAGCGGTATCCGGCTGCTGCTGACCCAGCGGCATCTGCTGGCAGGTTTGCCCGACATCGAGGGGCTGCCAAGGCTGGTGCTGGAAGAACTGGATCTGGACGGCTTGTGCGGGCAGGCAGCACATGTGCCCGTGCATGGCGAGAATCTGGCCTATGTCATCTACACCTCAGGCTCTACCGGGCAGCCCAAGGGAGCGGCGATCCGTCATCGCGCGCTGGCCAGTTGCATGCGCTGGATGCAGCAACGTTACGCGCTGACCAGTGCCGACACGGTGCTGCACAAGGCACCTTTCGGCTTCGATGTGTCGGTCTGGGAAATCTTCTGGCCGCTCACCAATGGCGTGCGGCTGGTCATTGCCGCGCCGGGTGAGCATCGTTACCCGGAACGCATCACGGCGCTGATCCGGCGTCATGGCATTACCACGCTCAACTTCGTACCGGCCATGCTCCAGGCCTTCTTGGCCAACGAGGGAATCGAACAGCAGACCCGGCTGCGCTACGTGATCTGCGGCGGCGAAGCCATGCCGGCGGCAACCCAAGGCGAGGCCTTGCGTCGGCTGGCTGGGGTGAGCCTGCAGAATCTCTATGGACCTACCGAAACCACCATCCATGTCACCCAATGGAGCTGCCGCGAAGACGGACGGCACCAGGTCCCCATCGGCCGCCCGATTGCCGAAACCAGCGCGCTGGTGCTGGATGCGGCCCTGAACCTGGTCCCGCCAGGCGTAGCGGGAGAACTCTATATCGGCGGTGAGTTGCTGGGACGTGGCTACCTGAACCGTGCCGCTCTGAGCGCCGAACGCTTCGTCGCACATCCCTTCGGCGACGCCGGCCAACGGCTCTATCGCACCGGCGACCTGGTGCGCTGGAACCAGGAAGGGCAGCTCGATTACCTGGGCCGTATCGACCACCAGATCAAGATTCGTGGCTTGCGGATCGAACTGGGTGAGGTGGAGGCACAGCTGCTGGCGCAGCCAGAACTGGCGGAGGCCGTGGTGCTCACCCAGGACGGCCCATCTGGCGCACGCCTGGTCGCTTACGTGGCAGCCGCGGCAGGTCATGCCATCGATGGGGCCATGTTGCGGGAACGCCTGGGGCGACAACTGCCGTCCTATATGGTGCCCAGCGCCATCATGGTACTGCCGGCCTTGCCCCTCAATGCCAATGGCAAGGTGGATCGCAAGGCGCTGCCGTCGGTGCAGTTTGCCAATGAGAGTGGCTATGTGCCGCCACAGGGCGCGGCCGAAGAGCTGCTAGCCGCGATCTGGGCCGAGGTGCTCGGGCTGGAGCGAGTCGGCCGGCATGACAATTTCTTCGAGATCGGCGGCGATTCCATCCTCAGCCTGCAGATCGTCGCACGTGCCCATGGTGCTGGCTGGCGCTTGTCCTCCAGCCAGATCTTCGAGCAGCAGACGGTGGCGCAACTGGCGCCGCAGTTGCAGGCGCCAACGCCGCAGGAGCAGGGCGCTGTCGGGCAGGCGTCCAGCGCGCCCGCAGTCTGCTCCGGCCTCGATCCGGCCGAGCTGGAGGCGCTGCCGCTGCCGGCCGATAGCATCGAGGATATCCTGCCGCTGACCCCCATGCAGCAGGGCATGTTGCTGCATACGCTGCTTGATCCGCGTTCGGGCATGTACCTGATGCAGGACCGCTTTCACATTCACAGCCGGATCGATGTCGAACGGCTGTGGCAAGCCTGGGATACGGTCTTTGCCGCCAATGCCGCATTGCGTGCCGCTTTCCTCTGGCAGGGGCTGTCGACGCAATGCCAGGTGATCCGCAACGACGTGGTCTTGCCCAAGGAGTGCCTGGACCTGCGCCTGCTGGGCCGGGACCAGGCCATGCACCATCTGGAGCAGTTGCTGGAGCAGGACCTGGCCTGCGGCTTCGACATGAGCTGCGCGCCGCTCATGCACATTCGATTGGCGTGGATCGAAGAGGAGGAATATCTCCTGGTGGTCAGTTTCCACCACATCCTCATGGACGCCTGGTGTTCCGGTCTGCTCATGGGCGAGGTGCTGGCCGATTATGACCGCCGGGGCGGGGTGGCCAGCGCGGCGCGCCCGGTAGCCATGCCTTATCGCGCCTTCTTTGCCTGGCGGCAGCAGCAGGACGAGCAGGCCGCTCGCGCCTACTGGGGCAAGGAACTGGCCGGGCTGGCGCAGGTGACACCCTTGCCGGTGCGGCGGCGCGCGCCCGGTGACGCCGCGCCATCGCGGATGGTGAACCTGCGGGTGATGCTGACGCCGGCCCGCACCGAAGCTCTCAATACGCTTTGCAAGCGCCTGCGCATCACCGCCAATACCCTGATCCAGGGAGCCTGGGGCTTATTGCTGGCGCGTTACTCGGGCTTGCGCGATGTGTTGTTCGGCATCACTGTGGCCGGTCGTCCGGCCGAGTTGCCGGCGCTGCACCAGACCATCGGCCTGTTCATCAATACCATCGCCATGCGAGTCCGTTTGCCGGCCCAGCAGGCCAACGTGAGCGCCGGGCAATGGCTGGGTGAGCTGTTCGCCCGCAACCTGCAGGCGCGTCAATTCGATTTCTTCCCCCTGGTGGAAATGCACGCGCTGAGTGGCTTGCCGGGAGACCAGCCGCTGTTCGACAGCCTGTTCGTCTTCGAGAACGCGCCGGTGTCGGCCGATGTGCTGGCGCGTGCGCGCCAATGGTCGGTGGACGACGCCAGCTCGCGCACCCATACCAATTATCCGCTGACTGTCGTGGTCACCCCGGGCGTGCAGATGCTGTTGCAGATCACTTTCGACCAGAATCGGGTCGACGACGCTCAGGCGCAGCGTCTGATGGACGGTTTTGCGCATGTAGTCGATCAGCTGATAGAGAGTCCCGACGCCCCGTTATCGTCCATTGCATTGCTACCGCCATCGCAATGCGCGGCGGTATTGCAGGCCGGGCGCGGTCCGCAGCGCGCGCTTTCGGCGACCCAGGACTATGTGGGATTGTTCCGGGAACAGGTACGACAACACGCTGGGCGCACGGCGGTGCGTTGCGGAGCGCGGGCCTTGAGCTATCTGGAACTGGATCGCTCCAGCGACTGCATTGCGCACGCCCTGATCCGGGCCGGGGTGCGTCGCGGCGATACGGTGCTGGTGTTGCTGCAGCGCGATGTCGGCTTGCTGGAAACCGTACTGGCCAGTTTCAAGGCAGGTGCTGCTTATCTGGCGGTCGACCCGGAGCAGCCGCCGCAACGGCTGGCCAGTATCTGCACCGCCAGCGGTGCCCAAGTGGTGGTGGCCGATGCACCCAGCCTGACGCCGCTGGATGCCGTGCTGGCCAGCCTGCCGGCGGATAGGCCCAGGCCACGCGTACTCACGCTGGAGCAGGCCCGCACCAGTGAGGGTGCTGCCTTGCCGCTGGTGAGCACGCATCCGCAACAACCGGCCTATGTCATCTACACCTCAGGCTCTACCGGTCTGCCCAAGGGCGCAGTAGTGACCAGCCAGGGGATGCTCAACAACCAGTTGAGCAAGATTGCCCTATTCGGCCTGGGGGTGGGCGACGTGATCGCCCAGACCGCGCAGCAGGGGTTCGATATTTCGGTTTGGCAGCTGCTGTGCGCAAGCCTGTGCGGTGCCTGCACACAGATCATTCCCACCGCGGTCACACGCGATCCGGCGGCACTGCTGCAGGCACTGAGGGAGCATGATGTGACCGTGTTGGAGGCAGTGCCATCGCTGTTGCAAACGATGAGCGAGGCCGTGCTGCCGCTACCGCGGCTGCGCGTGACGCTGGTCACAGGCGAAGCAGTCAAGACCAGCCATGTGCGCGCCTGGCATGCCAGTCATCCGCACGCCTTGCTGGTCAATGCCTACGGACCGGCCGAGTGCGCCGACGACGTCAGCCTGTATATCGCCGGGGCCTCGCACGGCTTGCCAGCCGATGACGCTACCGAGGGGATCTTCCCGATCGGCAAGGCCGTGGACAACACGCAACTGTGTGTGCTCGACCCAGACCTGCAACCGGTACCTTTCGGAATGCCGGGAGAGTTGTATGTGGCTGGCATCGGTGTCGGCCAGGGCTATCTGGGCCGACCGGATCTCACCGGCGAGCGTTTCGTCGCCGACGTGATTTCCCGGGTGGAGGGCGCGCGCATGTATCGCACTGGAGATATCGTGCGCCAATCTCCCGATGGCACGCTGTCCTATCTGGGCCGGGCCGACAGTCAGGTCAAGCTCCGTGGTCATCGCATCGAGCTGGGTGAGATTGAAGCGGTACTGGCGCAACAGCCCGGTGTGCTTGATGCGGTGGTGACATGCGCCATCGATCAGGCCGGCAATCCACGTCTGGTGGCCTATTTTGTGGCAGCTGCGCAGAGCGCAGCGGGTGCCCTGCCATTACGCGAAGTCCTTTCACAACGACTGCCCGAGTACATGGTGCCGACCATCTGGATGCCGCTGCCGGCGTTCCCACGCAATGCCAACGGCAAGATCGACCGCCGTGCCTTGCCACCGCCCGACTTTGCGCAGGGACGTCAGGTGTTCCGTGTCCCGGTCAGCGCCACCGAGAAATTGGTCGCCGAAGTCTGGCAGGAAATCCTTGGCTTGGCTGAGGTCGGGCTGGATGACAACTTCTTCGAGCTGGGTGGCCATTCGCTCAATGCAATGCAGGCCGTAGCACGGTTGCAGAGTGCCTTGCGCAAGGAAATCGCACTGAATCTGTTCCTGGCCGCGCCCAGACTGGAGAGCTTGGCGGCGCAGCTGGACCAGCTGCACGCAGGCGCCAGCGACCAGGCGCTGGAAAACCTGGAGCAATTCCTGAATTCACTGGAGGATGCATGATGGAACGCGCACTGGCCGTTCGTTTGATGGAGCGTTTTTCTGCCACCTCGGCAGAGAATCGCCGGATTATCTATCGCAAGATGCGTGAGGAAGGCATCACGCTGTCGCAACTCCCCATTCTGCCGTTGCCCACGGATGCCGCCGCTGATGCCTCGCTGCCCTCGGCGGCGCAGCAGCGGCAATGGTTCCTCTGGCAGATGGATCCTGACAGCAGCGCCTATCATGTCAGCGGCGCACTGCGTCTGGAAGGAAATCTGGATGTGGCAGCCCTGCGTGCCAGCTTTGCCGATCTGGTCGCACGCCATGCCTCGCTGCGCACGCTGTTTTCGGCCGATCAGGCCGGGCGGGTGCAGGTGCGCCAGTTGCCCTCACTGGCGTTCGAGTTCATCAGTACGGAGCTGCCGGCCAATGATCAGGCGGCCCAATCTTGCCTGCAAGAGCAGGTCCGGCAGATCGCCAGCACCCCCTTCGATCTGGAGCAGGGACCGCTGCTGCGTATCGGACTCATCCGTGAGCAGGCCCAGCGCCATGTGCTGGTCGTGGTCATGCATCACATCATTTCTGACGGCTGGTCCATGCAGATCATTCTGGACGAGTTCGTGACGTTGTATCGGGCGCGCGTGGAGGGTGGCAGCGCAGCGCTGCCCACCCCTCCCATCGGATATGCCGACTACGCCAGTTGGCAACGCAACTGGCTCGATGCGGGTGAGCGGGAACACCAGTTGCAATACTGGCGCGCTCAGTTGGGGCAATCGCAGCCAGTGCTGCAGTTGCAGACCGATCATGCCCGCCGCAGCGATGGCCGCTATCTGGCCAGCCAGTACCGGCTGGATCTGCCGCCGGCACTGGTGCAGGCACTGCGGCAGCGCGTGCGCGAGAGTGAGGCAACCTTGTTCATGGGCTTGCTGGCCGGGGTGCATCTGCTGCTGCACCGCTACAGCGGGCAGTATGACATCCGCGTCGGCGTGCCCATTGCCAACCGCCACCGGGTGGAAACCGAGGGCGTGGTCGGATTCTTCGTCAATACCCAGGTCTTGCGCGTGGTCGTTGATGCACATGCGCCGCTGGACGCTGTGCTGAGGCAAGCGTGCAGCGCCGCCTTGGGCGCGCAGCAACATCAGGATCTGCCGTTCGAGCAACTGGTGGAGGATGTGCAGCCGCAGCGCAATCTCGGCGTGCATCCGCTGTTCCAGGTGATGTTCAATCACCAGCGCCAGGATGGACAGGCCCTGCACCAATTGCCGGGTCTGAGGCTGGAAGAGATCGAGATCGGCGAGCAAGGCGCGCAGTTCGAACTGGCCATCGATAGCGTGGAAGATGAACACGGCAATTTGCAGATCGGTTTTTCCTACGCCCGCGAGTTGTTTGACGAGAGCAGCATTGCCCGCATGGCGCAGCATTACGTGGCAATCCTGCAAGCGCTGGCAACGCAGCCGCAATTGCGGGTAGCCGAGCTGCAACTGCTGGGGCCGGAGGAAGACCGACAGCTGCACAGCTGGGGCGTCAACAACGAACAGCATGCCGAGGTCATGGAGCCGGTGCATGAACAGATCGCCCGCCAGGCCCGGCGCCAGCCGGAGGCCACGGCCCTGTTGTTCGGCCGGCAGCAGCTGTCCTACGGCGCCCTGGAGCGGCGCGCCAACCAGTTGGCGCATCGCCTGATCAGGCTGGGCGCAGGGCCGGAAGTGAAGGTAGGAATTGCCGTCGAACGCTCGCTGGAGATGGTGATCGGGCTGCTGGGCATTCTCAAGGCCGGTGCCGCCTATGTGCCGCTGGATCCGGAGTATCCGGCCCAGCGCCTGCAGTACATGATGCAAGACAGCGGCATGGGCCTGTTGCTGACCCAGCAGCATGTGCTGCCAACGCTGCCGCCTCTGGCAGGCTTGCCGGTACTGGCGCTGGACCAGCTCGATCTCGACGATGAAGCGCACCAGCCTCCCGCCGTCAGGGTGCATGGCGAGAACCTCGCCTACGTGATCTATACCTCCGGCTCCACCGGCCAGCCCAAGGGGGCGGCCAACCGGCATTGCGCCTTGCGCAACCGGCTGGCCTGGATGCAGCAGGCCTACCGGCTGGAGCCGCACGATACGGTACTGCAAAAGACCCCCTTCAGTTTCGACGTCTCGGTCTGGGAATTTTTCTGGCCGCTGATGATAGGAGCGCGCCTGGCCTTGGCGCAGCCTGGGGATCATCGCGATCCGGCGCGACTGGTGGAGCAGATCCAGCGTCATGCCGTGAGCACCTTGCACTTCGTGCCATCCATGCTGCAAGCCTTCCTGGCCCACGATGAGATCGAAGGCTGCAGCAGCCTGCGTCGCCTCATCTGCAGTGGCGAGGCCTTGCCGGTCGAAGCCCAGCAGGGGGTCTTCGCGCGTCTGCCGCAGGTGGCGCTCTACAACCTGTATGGTCCGACCGAGGCGGCCATTGACGTGACCCACTGGACCTGCCGTGCCGATGGTCGCAGCCAGGTACCGATCGGCCGCCCCATCAGCAGCATTCGCACGCTGGTGCTGGACGGGGATCTGAACCTGGCCCCGCAGGGTGTACCCGGCGAGCTGTATCTGGGCGGTATTGGTCTGGCGCGCGGCTATCTGGGGCGCGCCGGCCTGAGCGCGGAGCGCTTCGTGGCCGATCCTTTCAGTGCCGACGGTGAACGTTTGTACCGCACCGGCGACCTGGTGCGCTGGAACAGGGAAGGGCAGCTCGATTATCTGGGCCGGCTGGATCACCAGGTGAAGATTCGAGGCCTGCGCATCGAGCTGGGCGAGATCGAAGCGCGGCTGCTGGCCCAGCCTGGGGTACGTGAAGCCGTGGTGGTGGCGCGTGAAAGCGCGGGCACGAGCCGCCTGGTGGCGTATGTGTCGGGTACCGATCTGGTGGCGGGCACGCTGCGCAGTGCGCTCAACAAGGATTTGCCGGACTACATGGTGCCGGCACTCATCGAGGTGCTGGAGCATCTGCCGCTCAACGCCAACGGCAAGGTCGATCGGCGCGCCTTGCCGGATCCGGCGCAACCGTTACAGCGCGCTTATGAAGCCCCGCGCGGCCAGGCCGAGCAGGTATTGGCGGCGGTCTGGGCCGAGGTGCTTGGACTGCAGCAGGTGGGCCGGCATGACAACTTCTTCGAGCTGGGGGGCGATTCCATCCTGAGCCTGCAGATCGTTGCCGGGTTGCGACGCCGTGGCAGCCAGCTGGCGCCACGCCTGATCTTCGAACGTCAGACCATCGCCCAGCTGGCTCCGGCGATCGCACACAGCACAGCGCCACAACTGCACGCCCAGGCAAGCGTGCAGGGCGAACTGCCCCTGTTGCCGATTCAGGCGGAGTTCTTCGCCATGGATCTACCAGAGCGGCATCACTGGAATCAGTCCATCCTGTTGGCCACTGATGCTCCACTGGACATGGCGGCCCTCAATACCGCCCTGCAGGCGGTGGTGTCGCACCACGACAGCCTGCGCTTGCGTTATACCCGGGATGACCAGGGGCAGTGGCGACAGACCTACGGCCAGCACGATCCGGCCCAGTTGCGTGAGCTGCTGTGGGTACGCCAAGGCCTGCCTGGCAATGCCATTGCGCCACTGTGCGAAGAAGCCCAGCGCAGCCTGAATCTGGCGCGCGGTCCGCTGCTGCGCGCCCTGGCGATGGAACTGGAAGAGGGTGGTTGGCGGCTGTTGCTGGTGATACACCACCTGGTGGTCGATGGGGTTTCCTGGCGTATTCTGCTGGCCGACCTGCAGCAAGCGTATCGACAGTGTGTGGCGCTTGAACCGCTGGTCTTGCCGGCCAGGACCGCCAGCTACCAGCAGTGGGCTCATGTGCTGCAGGCCCGTCATGGTGCCTTGCTGCCGCAACTTCCTTACTGGCAGGCGCAGATGCAGCCACCATCTGTGCTGCCCTGCGACGATGCAGGCGGCGAGGCAACCATGCGCCAGCGCCAGGAAATGAGCTTCGGGCTGGACAAGGAACGCACCAACGCACTCCTGCGTCGTGTGCCGGCTGCTTATCGCACCCGCATCAACGATGTGCTGCTCACGGCGCTGGTGCGGGCCCTGTGCGGCTGGAGCGGCCTGTCGGAAATCCAGGTCGACATCGAAGGCCATGGCCGCGAGGATGGCACTGGCCAGCTCGACCTGTCGCGCTCGGTGGGCTGGTTCACCAGTGTGTTCCCACTGCGTCTGAGCGGCGCGGGTACGCCACAGCAAGCGCTCAAGCGCATCAAGGAAAGCCTGCGCGCCGTGCCGGAGGCCGGGCTGGGCTTTGGCCTGCTGAGGCAAGCGGGTACCCTGCCGGGGTCATCGTCCTCGCCGGTGATCTTCAACTATCTGGGGCAATTCGATGCCAGCTTTGACGGCACTTCCGGCTGGCGTCCGGCACAAGAGGAGAGTGGCGCGGCCATTGACCCCGACGCGCCGATGCAGCATGAGTTTGCCGTCGAGGGGCAGGTCTATGACGGCCAACTGCTGATCAACGTGGCCTATAGCGGGAAGCGCTACGCGCGCGCCAGCGTACAGGCTTGGGTAGAGCGTTTCGAGCAGGAGCTCGATGCATTGATCACGCACTGCACCAGCGGTGCGTGCGGGGCCACCCCTTCGGACTTCCCGCTGGCCGGCCTGGATCAGACCGCCATCGATCAACTGGGAGTGTCGCTGGCCGATGTGGCGGATCTGTATCCCCTGTCGTCGATGCAATCGGGGATGCTGTTTCATAGCGTGTCCGAACCTGATAATGCTGCCTACACGATGCAGATGCAGGTGGCGCTGGAAGCACTGCAGCCGGAGCGCTTCCGCTCCGCATGGCAGTCCGTGCTGGATCGTCATGCCATCTTGCGCAGCGCCATCCTGCAGCGCGATGACGCGCCGCTACAATGGGTGGCGCGCCGGGTCGTCTTGCCGTGGCAGCTGCGTGACTGCCGCCACAGTCCGGATCTGGCGGCAGAACTGGACGAGCTGGCCCGGCGCGAGCGCGAAGCTGGTTTCGACCTGGCCCGTCCGCCACTGATGCGGCTCATGCTCGTGAGCACCGGCGAACAAGGCTATCACTTGATCTGGACGGTGCACCACCTGCTGCTGGACGGCTGGAGTACATCGCAGTTGCTCGGCGAGGTCTTGCGCCACTACGCCGGCCAAACCCTGGATGAGCCGGTGGCGGCCTATGGCGACTATATCCGTTGGTTGCAGGGAAGAGATCAGCAAGCCAGTCGCCATCATTGGCAGTCACTGTTGCATAGGCTGCAGGAGCCGAGCCTGCTGGTCGCGCGGCTGCCGCCCGCGAAGCAGCCCAACCGCGCCCGCGACTATCGACAATACACGTGCTGCCTGGGCCAGGCGCAGACGCGCCGCCTGGTTGAGTTCGCGCGCGCCAGACACCTCACCCTCAGTACCCTGGTACAGGCTGCCTGGGCCTTGCTCTTGCAACGGTATACGGGCCACGGCACGGTTTGCTTCGGCGCCACCACGGCGGGCCGTCCGATGGATCTGGCCGGTGCCGAGTCCATGCTGGGGCTATTCATCAATACGCTGCCGGTGGTGACCACGCTCACGCCGCAGACTGCGCTGGATGAATGGTTGCAGCAGTTGCAGCGCCAGAGCGCACAGTCGCGCGAGCATGAATATACTCCGCTGTATGAAATACAGCGCCTGGCCGGACACAGTGGACAGAGTCTGTTCGATACGGTGGTGGTGTTTGAAAACTATCCGGTCGACGCTGCCCTGCATAGCCAGGAGGTGGATAAACTGGTAGTGGGCGAGGTACGTTTCAGCAGCGGGAATCACTACCCGCTGACTCTGCGTGTGAGCCTGGCCGAGCAACTGCAGATCGACTTCCTGCATGACACGGGCATGATCGCACCTGAACTGCTGGCCCGTATGGCAGCCCAGTTCACGTCGCTGCTCGAACAATTCAGCCAGGACGACAGTGAGACTCGCCGACGACGTCTGGCGGACCTGTCCCTGACAGATCTGCCGGCCCCACTGCAAGGACCGACGATCAGGGCCGATGATGTGATCGAGCGTTGGGCCGCCCAGGTCAGCCAGCAACCTGGGGCCGCCGCACTCACCGATGGCAACCATGCGCTGGACATGGCAGGCCTGTGTGCCTGGGTCGAGCAGATGGCGCAACAGATGCGGCAGCGCGGTATCGGTTGCGAAGACCGTGTGGCGATCCACGCTGAGCGCTCCTGCGCCTTCGTGGTGGCCGTGCTGGCCACCTTGCGTGTCGGTGCGGCTTACGTGCCGCTGGATCCGGCGCTGCCGGCCGAACGTCTGCACTACCAGTTGCAGGACAGTGCAGCGGTGTTGCTGTTGAGCGCGACTGCACCCGACTGGGCCGCTAGCGTACCGGTCTTGCCGCTGGCATCGTTGCAAGGAGTCCCGAAGCGGGTGCCGTATTGCTGGCCCGCCGTGCATCCTGGGCAGGCGGCCTATGTCATCTATACTTCCGGCTCCACGGGCCGCCCCAAGGGCGTGGTCGTCAGTCGCGGGGCCCTGGCCAATTACGTCGCCGGGGTACTCGAACGGCTGGACCTGCGGGAACAGGACCGATCCATGGCGATGGTCTCGACCGTGGGGGCCGACCTGGGCCATACGGTGCTGTTCGGTGCCTTGTGCTCTGGACGGCTGCTGCATCTGATTCCGCCCCAATGCAGCTTCGACCCCGATGCCATGGCCAGCTACATGGAACAACACCAGGTGGATGTGCTCAAGATCGTTCCCAGCCATTTGCAGGCCCTATTACATGCGGCTTCACCGGCCAGTGTGCTGCCGCGCAGCCGCCTCGTGCTGGGCGGCGAGGCCACCCGCAAGCCATTGCTGGCCCATATCGCCAGCCTGCGGCCACAATGCCGTGTCATGAACCATTATGGACCGACCGAAACCACGGTCGGCGTACTGACACAGGAAGCCAGCAGTGCGCTGGATGAGGCCGATAGTCTGCCCATCGGTCAGCCCATCGCCCAGGCCCGGGCCTATGTTCTGGACTCTGAACTGCAGCCGGTGCCGCAGGGCGTAGCGGGGGAACTGTATCTGGCCGGGCATGGTGTGGCGCGCGCCTATCAGCAACGTCCGGCGCAGAGCGCCGAACGTTTCGTGGCCGATCTGCTGGAGCCGGGCCAGCGCATGTACCGCAGCGGCGACCGTGTGCGCCAGCTCGCTGATGGCAGCCTGGAATTCCTGGGTCGGCTGGATGGCCAGATCAAGGTACGCGGCTATCGCGTCGAGCTGCGCGAGATCGCCGCGCTCTTGCAGAGCCTGGAAGCGGTTGCCCAGGCCGAGGTAGTGGTGCATTCGGAACCAGCTCAACCGGGACCTGACGGAGAGGCGGCGACCCCACAGATCATCGCCTACCTGGTGCCAATGGGCGGGCAGACCCTGGATCTGGCCGATCTGCGCCAGCAGCTCGCCACGCGGCTGCCCGACTACATGATGCCGACGGCGCTGGTGCCACTGCACGTCATGCCGCTCACGCCCAATGGCAAGCTGGACCGGCAGGCGCTGCCCCGGCCTGACAGCACGGCTACCTCCGTCTACGAGGCCGCGCGAGGACCGCTGGAAGAGACCCTGGCCGGCTTGTGGGCCGAGTTGCTGGGACTGCCGCAGGTGGGCCGCAACGATGACTTTTTCGCCCTCGGGGGCGACTCCATTCTGGTCTTGAAGCTGGTGGCCCGCGCCCGCAAACGCGATGTGAAACTGGCGCCGAAGATGCTCTTCGAGGGCAAAACCCCGGCCGGCGTGGCGCAACTGCTAACGGCGGGAAGCGGAGCGGCGGGCGGCGTCGAGCGCATCATGCCGTTGCCGCCAGCACAGCGCAACGGGTTGCTACCGGCCTCTTATGCGCAGGCCCGGCAATGGTTCCTCTGGCAGCTTGACCCTGGCAGCAGTGCCTATCACATCAACGGTGCGCTGCGCTTGTGCGGCACGCTGGACGAGGCCGCGTTGGAACAGGCTTTCTCCCGACTGCTGGAACGGCACCCGTCGCTGCGTACGGTGTTGCGGGCCGATGCGGATGGTCAGGTGCTGCAGTGGGTGCAGCCCCATGCCTGCCTGGCGTTCACGCGGATCGATCTGGAGCCGCTCGCGGAGGGCCCACGCCAGGCGCGGCTGCACGCCGAGGTGGCCAGCCTCTGTCGGCAGCCATTTGATCTCGAAGCAGGGCCGCTGCTGCGCATCGGTCTGCTGCGCGAGAGTGGCCATCGTCATGTGCTGGTGATGGTGATGCACCACATCATCTCCGACGGCTGGTCGATGCAACTGATCATGGACGAGTTCGCGTCGCTCTATGGCGCCTGCTGCCAGGGCCGCGAGGCTGGTTTGCCAGCGTTGCCGCTGCAATATGCCGACTATGCGGTGTGGCAACGGCAATCGATGCAAGGTGGTCAGCGCGAGACGCAATTGCGCTATTGGCAGGACCATCTGGGCCAGAGCCAGCCCAGCCTGCTGCTGCCCGCCGACCACCCGCGCCGACCTGACGGCCTGTACCGGGCCGCGCGCCATGAGGTAGTGCTGCCGCCGCCCCTGGTGGCAGCACTGCGCCAGCGCGTGCAGAGCGACGGCGGCACGCTCTTCGCCGTGCTGCTGGCAGCGGCGCAATTGCTGATGTATCGCTATAGCGGCCAGAACGATATCCGCCTGGGCGTCCCGATTGCCAACCGGCATCTGCCCGATACCGAGGGCGTGGTCGGTTTCTTCGTCAATACCCAGGTGTTGCGCGCCGAGATCGACCCGCGCCAGTCACTGGCGCGCTTGATGCAGTTGACCCGGGAAACGGCACAGGGCGCGCAGCAGCATCAGGACCTGCCGTTCGAGCAACTGGTCGAGGTGCTGCAGCCGCAGCGCCTGGTCGGCGTCAATCCGCTGTTCCAGGTCATGTTCAATCATCAGCGGCACGCACGCCCGACGTCGCATCACTTGCCGCAACTGACGCTGGAGCCATTCGAACTGGAAGAACAGGATGCCCAGTTCGAGCTGGCCATCGATACCCTCGAAGACACGGATGGTGGCCTGAGCGTTTCGTTGACCTACGCCCGCGAACTATTCGATCCACAGACGATGGCGACCATGGCAAGCCATTACCTGGTCGCGCTGGAGGCATTGGCCAGCCAGCCACAGTGCCGCGTGGGCGAGATCGACTGGCTTGGCGCGGCCGAGCGGAGCCGCCTGGCAGCCTGGGGCGACAAGGTATCGCCTTATGCTACGCCTGCGGTCATTACCACCCGCATCGCCCAGCGTGCCAGCATCCAGCCGGATGCCGTGGCGCTGATCAGCGGCAATCGCTCCATGAGCTACGGACAGCTCAATACGCGCGTCAACCAGCTGGCGCATTACCTGCTCAAGCGCGGCCTGCAACCCGGGGCACGCGTCGGGGTCGCGCTGGAGCGCTCGGCGGACATGGTCGTGGCGGTGCTGGCCATTCTCAAGGCCGGTGCCACGTATGTCCCGCTTGACCCGGACTACCCGGTGCAAAGGCTGGCGGCCATCATCGAGGATAGCGCGCTGTCGCTGCTGCTCTCGCAGACGTCGGTCAGACAACGGCTCCCCGGCGGCAGGGCGGAGCAGACGCTGTATCTGGATCAACTCGATCTGCAAGCCCAGCCGCACGATGAGCCTGATGTAACGATCCATTCCGACAGCCTGGCCTATGTCATCTATACCTCCGGCTCCACTGGCCGCCCCAAGGGCGTGGGTATTTCCCATCGTTGCCTGATGGAGCATGGAGAGATCGCAGCCGACTTCTTTGGACTCACGCCGCAGGACCGCATGTTGCAATTTTCCACGCTCAATTTCGACGGCTGCATCGAGCAGCTGTTCCCACCCTTGCTGGTCGGGGCCGCCGTAGTGCTGCGTGGGCCGGAGTTGTGGGATAGCCAGCGACTGCATGTCGAGTTGCTGGCGCATCGCATCAGTGTGCTGGACCTGACCACGGCCTACTGGCTGTTGCTGGTCCAGGATTTCGCCCGCATGGGGGTACGCGACTATGGCGTGCTGCGCCGCGTACACGTGGGTGGCGAGGCGATGCCGCCGGAAGGTATCAAGGCGTGGCGCGACGCCGGACTGGCCCAGGTCGAGCTATTCAATACCTATGGTCCTACCGAGGCTACGGTGACGGCTTCCATCCTCAGCTGCGCACCTTACGTGAGCGGCCAGACGGTGCTGCCGGCGCAGATGCCCATCGGCGCGCCGCTGGCAGGGCGCAAGCTGAGGGTGCTGGATGCCGAGCTGTCACCGCTGCCCATTGGGGTGGCGGGTGAGCTGTGCATCGGTGGTGAATTGCTGGCACGGGGCTACCTGAACCGGCCCGGCCTGAGTGCAGAACGTTTCGTCGCCGATCCACTGGGTGACGGCGGGGCACGCCTGTACCGTACCGGTGACCTGGTGCGCTGGACTCACGCTGGCCAGCTGGAATACCTGGGACGCATTGATCACCAGGTCAAGATACGTGGTTTCCGTATCGAGATGGGGGAGATCGAGTCCATCATGCTGGCCCAACCTGAGGTGCGCGAGGCGGTGGTAGTAGCGCGCGAGGGAGCGGGCTCTTTGCAGCTGGTGGCCTATGTCACGCCACAGCATGGGCGGCACATCGAGACGGCCGAGCTGCGCGAGTGCCTGGTGCGGCACCTGCCGGACTACATGGTACCCGCGGCGCTGGTGGTCTTGCCCGCGTTGCCGCTGAACGCCAACGGCAAGGTCGATCGCAAGGCGCTGCCCGAACCGGTCTACGAGAGCCGCACCGGGCATGAGCCGCCGCAGGGTGAGTGCGAAAAAGCACTGGCGGCGATCTGGGCCGAGGTGCTGGGTCTGCCGGCGGTGGGGCGTCATGACAATTTCTTTGAACTAGGTGGACATTCGCTGTCCATCCTTCGCATCCAGAGCCGCATACAGCAACAGTTTCCCGCCAGCGCACTACCGTTGCGCAGCCACTTCGACCATCCCACCATCGCCGCATTTGCCCAGCAACTGACGCGCTCGTCGCTGCCATCGGGCCAGGACGAGATCGACCAGATGGGCGATCTGCTGGCAGATCTGGAGTCCTGAATGAATGCAAGTCAGTACGACATCGCCAGGCGCTTTGCGCTGTTGCCGGGTGAAAAGAAAACCGCCTTTCTGGCAGCCCTGAAGTCACGTGGGATCGATTTCGGGCGCTTGCCCATCGTCAAGGCGGCGGCCGCCGATCGCTCTGCGCTGTCCTATGCGCAGGCGCGGCAATGGTTCCTCTGGCAATTGGACCGGGAGAGTAGTGCCTACCATCTGAGTACCGCCATGCAGTTGCAAGGCGAACTGGATCTGCCTTTGCTGCAGCAATGCTTTAACGCGCTGGTGGCGCGCCATGCGTCGTTGCGCACGCGCTTTGGCTGCGATGCCCAGGGAGGTGCTTACCAGGAGGTGCTGCCTCAGGGCGAGTTTGAATTCTGCCTGTGCGATTACCGTCACAGTCAGCCCCCCTCACTTGCCGAGCTGGTGGGCCAGCAGGCACAGCAACTCTACCAGCGGCCCTTCGATCTGGAACACGGTCCGTTACTGCGGGTCGGCGTGATCCGCGAAAGCGAACAGCAACAAGTGCTGGTGGTGGTGATGCACCACATCGTCTCCGATGGCTGGTCCATGGAGATCCTTCTGCGCGAGTTCATCGAACTCTATCGCGAGGGGAGGGAACCATCGCCGGTACAGTGGCCCTCATTGGCCATCGACTATGCGGATTACGCCGCCTGGCAGCGCAACTGGCTGGAGGCTGGCGAGCGCGACCGGCAGATTGCCTATTGGCGTGCCCAACTGGGGGAGCATCATCCGGTGCTGCAACTGCCGGTCGATCATCCACGCAGGGAGGACGGCCACTACAGCGCCGCCACCCACCGGCTGACATTGCCCCGGGCGCTGGCCGAGGCGCTGCCGGGGCGCGCGCAGACGGCGGGTGCCACTGTGTTCATGGTGTTGCTGGCAGCATTGCAGAGCTTGCTGTTTCGCTACGCGGGCGACGGCGATATCCGGGTCGGGGTGCCCGTAGCCAACCGCCGCCGTGCCGAAATCGAGGATCTGGTCGGTTTCTTCGTCAACACCCAGGTAGTGCGCGCCGGGATGAGTGATGCCATGTCACTGCAACAGGTGCTGGAAGGCGCCCGGCATGCCGTCATCGAGGCACAGGCGCATCAGGATCTGCCCTTCGAGCAACTGGTGGAAACGTTGCAGCCAGACCGCAGCAGTGGCATGGCGCCGCTGTTCCAGGTCTTGTTCAATCATCAGTCGGCCCACGGCAATGGCAGCCTGACACTGCCGGGACTCCAGGCACAGGAGTACATCCTGCCGGGCAAACGTGCCCAATTTGAACTGGTGATCGACAGTGTCGACGACGGCGAAGGCGGCATTGCCATCGATTTCATCTATGCCAGCGAGTTGTTCAGTGCGGTACGTATGGAGCGCATGGCCAGGCATTACCTGATCCTGCTGGAGGCCCTCGTATGGCAGCCCGGGCGTCGCATCGGCGACATCGACTTGTTGCAGGAGCAGGAACGGCAAGCATTGCAGCAGTGGGACGGCAGCCTGTGGCGCGCTGAGCTGGGGCCGGCGGCACCGGTGCCGGTGCATCAGCAGTTCTCGCGTATCGCGCAGGAGCAGCCGGATGCCGTGGCCGTGCTGTTCGGCCAGCAGCGTCTCAGCTACGGTGAGCTGGAACAGCGCGCCAACCAGTTGGCACACCATCTCCTGGCCCATGGTGCAGGTCCGGAAACCCGGGTAGGGATAGCCGTCGAGCGTTCGCTGGAGATGATCGTGGGCTTGCTTGCCATTCTCAAGACCGGGGCGGCCTATGTCCCGCTGGACATGGACTATCCTGCCGAGCGACTGGCTTACATCGCCGCCGATAGCGGTTTTGCCCTGCTCATCACGCACAGCCGATTGCGCCAGCGTCTGGTGCCGGATCGTGGCGTGCAGGTGATCGAGCTGGATCGTCTGCAGCTTCAGCCAATCCCGGTGACGCCCCCCATGGTGGCACTTCATCCGGACAACCTGGCCTATGTCATCTACACCTCAGGGTCCACCGGCCAGCCCAAGGGCGCGGCGATCGGCCATGGCGCATTGGCCCACTGCATGGGCTGGATGCAGCGGCGCTATGCTCTCAGCGCGCAGGACGCGGTATTGCACAAGGCGCCCTTTGGTTTCGACGTCTCGGTATGGGAAATCTTCTGGCCGCTCACGGCGGGGACCCGACTGGTGCTGGCCGCACCGGGTGAGCAGAAAGACCCGGAGCGGATCACCGAACTGATCAGGCGTCATGGCATCACCACGCTCAACTTCGTGCCGTCCATGCTGCAGGCTTTTCTTTCCCACGACGGCATTGAGCAGCAGACCCGGCTACGTTACGTCATCTGCGGCGGGGAAAGCATGCCCGCGGCGACCCAGGCCGAAGCACTGCGCCGGCTGGCTGGTGTCAGCCTGCAAAATCTTTATGGCCCGACCGAGACCACTATCCATGTCAGCCAGTGGAGCTGCCGGGACGATGGCCGCTCGCTGGTGCCGATTGGCCGCCCCATTTTCGCGACCTCGGCACAGGTGCTCGATGGCGCCCTCAATCCGGTCCCGCTTGGTGTGGCCGGCGAACTCTACATTGGCGGCGCGCTGCTGGGGCGCGGCTATCTCGGGCGAGCGGCGTTGACGGCCGAGCGTTTCGTGGCAGACCCCGGGGATCCGGATGGTGGCCGACTGTATCGTACCGGCGACCTGGTGCGCTGGAACGGGCAGGGGCAATTGGAATATCTGGGACGGATCGATCATCAGGTCAAGATTCGCGGCTTGCGCATCGAGCTGGGGGAAGTGGAGGCGCAGTTGTTGGCCCAGGAGGCGCTACGCGAAGCCGTGGTGATCACCCAGCCGGCAGCGGACGGCCTGCGCCTGGTGGCTTATGTATCGCCGCGCGCGGGCAATATGGTCACGCCCACGCAGATACGCGAGCAGCTGGGCCAGCGGTTACCGGCCTACATGGTGCCGGACGCGGTGGTGGTGCTGCCGACCTTGCCGCTCAATGCGAATGGCAAGGTCGATCGCAAGGCGCTGCCGCCCGCGCAGTGGAGCAGCACGCGCCACTATGTGGCCCCGGAAGGACCGATCGAACAAGCGTTGGCGCAGATCTGGTCGGAAGTGCTGGGGATCGAGCGTATCGGCCGGGACGACAATTTCTTTGAACTGGGTGGTCACTCCATCTCGGCGCTACGGGTGGTCGGGCTGGCCAGAGCGTGCCAGCTGCCTGGCCTGCCGCTGACCTTGCGCGAATTGTTGAGCGCCCCCAGCCTGCGGGAACTAGCCAGGCGCAGCGCCAGCACGATGATTCTGCTCAATGCCAAGGTCGCGGACGTGGCGCCGCTGTTCTGCCTCCATTCGGGCATCGGTACCGTTCTGGGCTACCTGTCGCTGGCCAGGGGCCTCAATGGCGTGCGACCGGTCTATGGGATCGCCTGCCGTACCCTGATCGATCCGGCCCATCGCGATCATTCGCTGGAAACCATGGCCAGGGACTATGTCGCGCAGATGCGCACGCTTCAGCCGCACGGCCCGTATCACCTGCTCGGGTGGTCATTGGGCGCGACCCTGGCCACGCTGGTGGCTGCCGAACTGGAGGCTGCCGGGCAACAGGTAGCCTTCCTGGGCCTGCTGGATGCACCGCTGTTGACGCAATTGCGCGGCACCGACAGTGCCATTGCCTGGCAGGATGAATATGCCGACTTGCTGCGCAAGGTCTCGGCCGGTGTCGAGGATCTGCCGGCCGTCCCGCAGGGCATCGCCAATCCGCTGGAGAGCGAGCAGGAGCTGCTGGCATGGACGCGCGCGCAGCTGGAAAGCGGGCGGCTGCGGCCGCAAGGCGCGTTCCTGGGATTGGGCGCGGAAGACCTGGTGCGGCGCTGTCTTATCGGGCGTGCGCTGTATTTGGCCGTGGATCGTTCCAGTGACCGCCTGCCTCGGCTGGCCGCCCCGATTGATTGCTGGTGGGCTTGTGATCGTGCGGCAGCCGAGCGCGCAGCGTTGGTGCAGCAGCTCGGCGCGGCCCATCTGCGGCAATGGCATAGCCAGGCCAACCACGAGGAAATGGTCAATACACCCAGCCTGGTGCAGCAGGTGCGTAGCTGCCTGGATGGACTCGTCGCCAATTCCGGCAGCTGAAAGAGCAGAAAGAACTGCAGGGCAGGGGAGGAACGCAGAAGAAGGCAGGCCGGCGGGCCTGAGAACCCGCCGGCATCCGCGCCTAGAAATCGACGCTGGCCGAAAGGACCACCGTGCGGGGCTGGCCCAGGTAGATCCAGTTACCGCTGCTGCTGGACCAGTAGTTGCGGTTGAACACATTGTTCACGCTGGCGCGCAGCACCATGGGCTTGTCGAAGGCGCGGGTCGTGTAGCGCGCGCCAATGTCCCAACGGGTCCAGCCGGGAATGCTGCGAACATTGGACTGTTCGATGTACTGGGAACTGGTGGAAATCATGCGGGTACTCAGCGTCAGGCCGGCCAGGGCGGGAACATCGTACTCCCCGCCGAGATTAAGCTGCCAGCGTGAGACGTTGGGCGCGACGTTGCCATCGTAGGTGCCGCTATCGGTCTTGGTCAGGCGGGCGTCGGTATAAGCCAGGCCGCCCAGCAGACGTGCATTGCGGGCCAACTCGCCAAAGAGATTCAACTCGACGCCACGATTGCGCTGCTCGCCACTGATCTGATAGGTCGAGGTGCCATCGGCATTGGCCACCGAAAAACCGCTGGGCCGCTGGATCTCGAACAGGCTCAAGCTGGTGCCGAAGCTGCCGAAGTCATACTTGGCGCCGATCTCGCGCTGTTTCACCTTGACCGGCGGGAACATCTGCCCCGCATTGGTCGTGCCCACCGGTGCAGTATCGCCCTGGATCAGTCCCTCGATGTAGTTGCCATAGAGCGAAAGATTGGGCATGAGTTTGAACACCACGGCCAATACCGGAGTGACGGCCTGCTTCTGGTAGACCGTATCTCCAGTGCCGGTCCCGCTGGTGTCGTAGGTGATGCTCTTGACACGCTGGTAGCGTCCACCCAGCGTCAGTGCGATACGTTCATCCATGAAGGAGAGGGTATCGGAGAGGGCCAGCGACGGCAGTTGCAGCGAATTGGTCTTGGGCGGGTTGGAAGAGAAGCCCTCCAGCGAAGGCGCGGCCACGGTGACAGGCTGGTAGATGTTGGTATCGTAGCTGGTGAAACCATAGTAGGAAGAGGTGTAGCCGGAATCGCTCTTGAGATAAGTCGCGCTCAAGTTGAGCCTGTGTTTCACGCTGCCGGTGAAGACGGTGCCGCGCAAGCCACCTTGCACTACCTGGTTGCGGCTCCAGTTCGGCCAGAAATAGACATTGGCAGTACCGTTGCCCTGGCTGTCGTTGACGGTGATATCGGTGGACAGATAGCGCGATTGGGTCTCGCTGCCGCCCACTGCGCCGTAGATCATCCATTGCGGGCTGAGATCGTACTCCGCCTTGGCCAGGACAAAATTGCTGCGCGACTTGGTGTTCTCCCAGCTCTGGGCGATGCGCGCGGTGGCGCTGGGCGGCGAGGGGACCTCAACGCCATCGCCAATACCGAAGCCGGCAGAACCCTGCGGCGCATTGTTGTTCATGGTCTGGTGGCCCAAGTCCAGCGAAGCACGCAACTGGCTGCCGCGATAATCGAGACCCAGCACCGCCGTGCCCAGCTCTACCGATTGTTCGGCGGTGGCCGTGTTACCGTTGCGATAGCTGCCGTTGAAGCGAATGCCCCATTGTTTGTCCTCTCCGAAACGACGGCCCAGATCCAGGTGGCCGGCCAGGTTGCTGTTGGACATGTAGGTGGTCGTCACACGCGTGAGCGGTTCGTCATCGGCGCGCTTGGGAACGATATTGATGGCACCGCCCACGGCGCCGCCAGCGCCGGGCGCCATGCCGTTCAGCAGCGCATTGGGGCCCTTGAGCAGTTCGACCCGTTCAGCGATTTCGGCCGAACCGGCGCGCCCGGACATGATGCCGGGCACGCCGTCAAAGAGGATTGAATCCTGCACAGACAGGCCACGAATCATGAAGACTTCACCCCCCGCCGCCGAATTGGTCAGGCCATAGGACACCGTGCGTACCGAAGGATCGTTGGCCAGTACATCGGCGACCGTGATGGCTTGCTGGTTCTCCATCAGCGTCGAGGTATAGCTGGTGGTATTGAAGGGCGTGTCCATGATGCTCGTATTACCCAAGAGCCCGGCGCGGCTGCCGCGTGCCACCTGGCCGCCGGCGTAGGCGGCCGGCAGGTTTTCTTCATTCTCCGCAGCCGCCTTCACCACCACTTGCGGTAGCGGGGCCGCAGACTGTTGAGCCGTTCCCGCAGCGCGGATGACGAAAGTGCCGTTGACCTGCTGCACCTCCAGCCCGCTGTTGTTCATCAGTTGTGTCAACGCTGCGCGCGGCGTCAGGCTGCCCTGCACGGCAGCAGCGTTCTTGCCCGCCACCAGGGCCGGCGGGAATGCGATGGGGATGCCCGTGGCGGCAGAGAGTGCATTGAGCGCGGAGCCCAGAGGCTGGGCGGAAATGGCAATGCTGACGGTGCGGTCGTTATCGACGGTCTGGGCGTGCAGGACAGGTGCCTGGGCCAGCAAAAGGGCGACAGCCAGGGAAATGCGGGTGGGCGCAAAGCGGAATGGAGGCTTGTGCATTGGGATAAGGTCTCGATGACAGTTAAATGAAAATGGGTCTCACTATCATTAAGACGCTTGAGTGCCTCAAATGTGCACCTCTTGTTGTGAACTTTAATCACAATGTCGTTGTGGGCCCTAGCGCCGGACGATCTCGATGTCACCATTGGGCGCTTGTACCAGCCGCACCGGCAGGATACGCGGCATGGTCTGGGCAAAAGCCTGCGGGCTGTCCAGACGGTAACTGCCGCCGACCTGCATGGCGGCGACCACAGGATCTCGCGCGAAGACGTGGCTGGGGCCATATCGCTCGAACTCCTGCAAGGCCTGGGCCAATGGTGTACTGGTGAAGTGCAGCAGACCTCGGCGCCATGGGGCGATGCTGGCCGGGTCGATGTCGCGCACGGCACCCAGCAGCCCGCTAGCCGAAGCTTGCACGGTCTGCCCGGCGAGCAGGTTGGCCTGTGCCGGATGGTCAGGGGCAGTGCTGGTCACCATGACATGGCCTTGCTCGACGGCCACTTCCACCGCGTACTCATTGCCGCGGCGTACCGAAAAACGCGTACCCAGCACGGTGACGCGAGTGGCGCCAGTCTCCACCACAAACGGCCGGCTGCTGTCATGGGCCACGTGGAACATTGCCTGGCCGCTGGTGAGGTGTACTTCGCGTCGCTGTGGCAGCAGGGTCACCTCCAGCGCGGTGCCGGAATCCAGCGCCAACTCGGTGCCATCCGGCAGGGTCAGCTCCATACGCTCGCCTTGCCGGACGGCAAAGGATTGGTGGAAGCTGCGCTGCCCGAGCCAATGCAGCGTCGCCAGCCCGCAGCCCAGCAACATCACGCAACACAGTGCCAAGGCATTGAACCGGGGGCGCCAGCGGGCCCCCATGTGGCGTTGCCACCAACTGCCCCCGGATGCGCCGCGCGCCTGGATGGTAGCGGGAGCAGCTGACGCCGCGTTGCGCCGTAGTGCCAGCGTGGCCGCATTGAGTCCCGCCAAGCCAGCTTCAATACGCGCATAAGCGGCGCCATGGGCGGTGCTGGCGCTCAACCATTGCTGGAATTGTGCTTCTTGCTGGGGTGAACAGCCCTGTTCACGGCAGGTATGCCAGCGTGCCGCCTCGACCCTGACAGGGTCTTCGGTGTCGAAGAGCGCAGCCATTTCCTGCTGGACGGGCTGGACGGGCTGGTCGGGGGAGGGGGAACCGCTGGTCGCGGTCGGGGCTGTCGATGGCTTCATCTTACTTGTATAGACGCATGAGACTGGAGAAACTGCACCCGCCAGCGGGGACGGGCAGCACAAGCGTGGTCATCGGGCGGCCGGAGCAGCCTCCAGGGCCTCCCGGCAGGCTGCGCAGGCCAGTTTGCCGCGGCTGATGTACTGGTTGACCATACTCAGGGAGATACCCATGCGTTCAGCGATTTCCTTGTTGGGCAGCCCCTCGAACGCATACAGCTGGAAGGCTTCGCGACAACGGGTCGGCAGGCTGTCGATGGCTTCCAGGTAAGCGTGCGCGGACTGGATGGCAGCGCAGGCCTGTTCTGGCTGCAGATGCGCAGGAACGGCAGGCATCTCGGTTTCCGGCAGGCTGTCGAGATCCTCGTGCTGGCGTATCGCGGCGCGGCGGTCCATGTCGATCTTCAGATGCAGGGCGACCTGGCGCAGCAGGGCGCGTGCATCGAGGATGGCCTGTCCAGCGCGCTCCATGGTCAAGACCCGGACAAAACTGTCCTGTACCAGATCGGCAGCAGTCTCTGGATTTTTGACTTTGCGCAGACAGAACTGCAACAGCTCTCGGTAATAGCGGGTAATCACGTTTCCAGTCCAAGCCATAAGACAACAGGCCCTGGGACGACGCCTCAAGCGCCGGGCACCGCGCGCAGCAAGGCGTAATGGA
Source organism: Herbaspirillum sp. 1130 (assembly GCF_017833835.1). Lineage (NCBI taxonomy): Bacteria > Pseudomonadati > Pseudomonadota > Betaproteobacteria > Burkholderiales > Oxalobacteraceae > Herbaspirillum > Herbaspirillum sp. 1130. The sequence continues at coordinate 678,298 of NZ_JAFICQ010000001.1, read as the reverse complement.
CATTGGTCGAGTCGTCAGGGGGCATGCCATTCCTGGGCGTACTACGTGGCTATCTGGCTAGCGCAGACCAGGCCTGGCGGCCTGGCATACTCTCAAGCTACCCGCATGTGTGCAGGAAAATTTCTTTGAGCATGTTGCAAAGTGAAGGCATTGCGATGCTACCACAGGTCATTGGCCAATGGCATGGATCGCCAGGACTCAGGCCGGCAAGGCTGATGCGCGGTCCGGCGCGCCCTCGGTGCGCTGCTCACAAGGGACAGCGGCGCAGGCCACGCGCAGCGCTTGGGCAAAGATGTCGATGACTCGCTCCAGTTCATCTTCGCCAATCACCAGCGGCGGCAGGAAGCGGACGACACAGCCGTGCCGTCCGCCCAGTTCCAGGATCAGGCCTCGGCGTAAGCACTCGTGCTGGAGCGCACGCGCCAGGGCTGGCGCCGCCGCCGGATTGCCCAGCACATCTGCGGGCGCCTGCGGATCGATGATCTCCACGCCCAGCATCAGCCCGCGTCCACGCACTTCGCCGATGTGTGGATGGAGCTGCCTGAGCGCCAGCAAAGCTGTTTCCAGCCGCTGTCCCTTGATCCTGGCCTGGCCGGCCAGATCCTCGCTGCGCAGCACGCGCATGGTGGCCGATCCGGCTGCCATAGCCAGTTGGTTACCGCGGAAGGTGCCGGCATGGGCGCCTGGCTTCCATTGATCCAGCTGCTCCTTGTAGACCACCACCGACAGTGGCAGGCCGCCGCCAATGGCCTTGGATAGCACCACCACATCGGGCGTGATGCCTGCGTGCTCGAAGGCGAACATCTTGCCGCTGCGACCAAAACCGCTCTGCACTTCATCGAGGATCAGCGGCACTTCGGCGCTCTGGGTGAGTTGGCGCAGTCCCGCCAGCCAGGCAGGCGGTGCGGCGATGACGCCACCTTCCCCCTGAATCGCCTCCACCACCACGCCAGCGGGCTTGGGAACGCCACCCTCGGGGTCATTCAGGGTTGCCGCGATGTAATGCAGTCCGGCCCGCACACCCGCGTCTCCGCCCAGCCCCAGTGGGCAGCGGTAGTCGTAGGGGTAGGGCAGGAACTGTACCCCACTGAGGATGCCGTTGAGCGGGGCTTTCGGGGCAAGACTACCCATCAGTTGCAGCGCCCCCTGTGTCATGCCGTGATAAGCGCCCTGAAACGCCAGCACCGTGCCGCCGCCGGTGGCGCTCTTGACCAGCTTGAGCGCGGCTTCGATGGCATCGGCGCCGGTCGGACCGCAGAACTGGACGCGCGCCTGGCGGCTCAACTCGGGTGGCAGGATCTCCAGCAGGTCTTGCATGAAGCGGTCTTTTACCGGCGTTGTCAGATCCAGGGTATGCAGCGCCGCGCCATCATGCAGCAATGCGACGATGGCTTCGATCACCGCCGGATGGTTGTGACCCAGTGCCAGCGTGCCGGCACCGGCGAGGCAATCGATGAAAACGCGTCCTTCGATGTCTTCCACATAGATGCCGGCGGCGCGTTTGAGCACCAACGGCAGACGCCGCGGATAGCTGCGCGCGTTGGACTCCTGGCGCGCCTGGCGCTGCAGCAGCGGATGGGTACCAAGGTCATAGGGCGCGCGCAGGGCGAGATGGCGGCGGGCCAGTTCGCGCGCCAGTTCACGGTGTTGGGCGTTGCTGGGAAGCTGCATTGGGTTCTCCCAAAGAGTGCGGACGAGACGGAAAGACGAATCAACCTGCCACGGCGGTATCGAGCGCCCGCCTGGTGTCGGGCCGACTGGGGGAGGTGGCGGCAGCTTCGTTGCTGGCGCAAAGGGCATCGATGATTTCCTGCACGCGCACTGCCGTCACCGACAGCAGGGTGTCGCTCAGGCCATGGCTGGCCTCGCAGGCACCCTGCAGGAAAATGCGGGGGCGAAAACCCGGGGCGGTCAGCAGACGATAGTCGCGGTCCACCACGAAGTGGCCCAGGTTGTCGCCGAGCGAACCCAGCAGTTGCCGGTGCTGCTGACGTTCATAGCCGGTGGCCAGGATCACGGCGTCATAGCGCGTACTCACCTCCATGGCTTGCTCCAGATCGCGCAGATGCAACTCGATGCCATCGCCGTGGGTATCGACGCGGAGGACCTCATGGCGGGCCAGCAGATGGTGGCGAGTGCCGCGGGTAATGCGCTCTTCATAGAAGATCTTGAAGATTTGCTCTATCAGCGCCAGATCCGGAGCCGCGTAGTTGGTGCGGCGGAACTCGGCCAGCAATTCTGCTCGGGTGGCATCGTCCTTGTGATAGATGTGGTCGGTGTAGTCGGCATTGAAGATGCCATTGACAAAAGGACTGTCGTCGGAGGGATGCATGGCCCGACCGCGCATGATCAGGTCGATCTGCGTGATGTCGCTACGGTTGTGCAGATCCAGGAAGATCTCGGCGGCGCTCTGGCCTGCGCCGATGATGGCAATCTTGCGCGCCTGCGGATTGGCGGCGATGCCCTGCAGATAGGAGTTGGAATGGAAAATGCGTTTATCCCGCTCCAACGCCCGGAAACAGGGCGGCAGCAGCGGCGTGCCCCCAATGCTCACCACCAGATTGCGCGCCAGCCGTTCGCGTACAGCGCCGCTGCGGTCACGCGAGCGCACCCGCAGCAACTGCCCCTGAGCTTCGTGCAGCTCGGGCAGGATATCGAAGACTTCTTCGCCATACGCGCATTGCGCTTCGAAGTGGCGCGCGGCCCAGCTCAGGTAGTCGCTGAATTCATGACGACTGGGAAAGAAGCTTTTGAGATTGATGAAATCCGGCAAACGACCATGTTCGTGCAGATAGTTCACGAAGGTGAAACGGCTGCGCGGATTGCGCAGGGTAACCAGATCCTTGAGATAGGAGATCTGCATGTGCGCGTGACTGAGCAGCATGCCGGGATGCCAGGCAAAGGAGGTCTGCTTGTCGATGAAAAAAGCGTCCAGCGGACGTTGCCCGCTCTGCGACTGTTCCTGCAGCGCGATGGCCAGGGCGATGTTGGAGGGACCGAAGCCTATCCCGATCAGGTCATGAATGTGCATTGATATTCCTCGCGAAAATGGGGGAGGGAAGTACGCATGAGCGCAATTGGCCGAGCGCCGTAGCTGCTTGCCCAGAAGACGCTGGCCGGAAAGATTTGTTTAAGCCGGCGCTGCGACCGGGGCAACAGGCCCTAAACAAGGCGGCCCTCTGCGCGTCTATGCAGAACACGTACCCTGGCCTGCGTGCGGCCAACTTCCGTGATGAGGCCCTGGTCCATGCCAGGGCGCGTTCAATACCCGGCTGTGGCCGGATGCCTGGCCAAGTCAATGATGTCCTGTCTTTCACTCTCTCCGTTACGCCCACTGCTGGCGCTGCTGCTGTGCTGTTGCGCCATCGCCCACGCCGAACCGGCCGATACCGCCAGTGCTGACGCCACCGTGGAGATCCGTCGTACCACTGACGGCATTCCCCATATCCTTGCCCATAGCTGGCGCGCGCTCGGCGTGGGCGTAGGCTATGCGCAAGCGCAGGATGCGCTGTGCACGCTGGCGCAAGGCTTCGTGACCTACTCGGGACAACGGTCCTGGTACTTCGGGGCCGAACAGCGACTGCCGGTGGAATCCAGCCTCGGCCGGCCACGCAACATCGATTCCGACGTCTTTTTCAAGGCATACGCCGACGACGCCATGGTGGCGCAGATGCGCGCGCAGCAACCCGACGAACTCAATGCCCTCATCGAGGGCTATGCGCAAGGCTACAACCGCCTGGTGCGCGAGACCTTCCGCAGTCCGGCGCGGTTTGCGCAGCGTAATTGCGTCGGGCAGGCATGGCTCAAGGAAATTTCCGCTGCAGACATTTATCGTCGCATGTACGCAGTCCAGGTCATGGCAGGCTATGCGCCGTTGCTGGCCGAACTGGTCAATGCCACCCCGGGCGGCGCCAGCGGATCCGGCCTGGGCCAGGCGCACGACGCCGCGCTGCGACTGCGTCTGGCCAATAACCTGGGGACGCGCGCCGAACTGGGCAGCAATGCAATCGCCTGGGGTAGTCAAGCCACTGGTGGCGATGGCGCGCTCTTGTTCGGCAATCCTCACTGGTACTGGGGCGGGCCGGATCGCTTCTATCAGATGCAGCTGACACTACCAGGCCAGATCAATGTTGCCGGCGCTGGCTTTCTCGGGATTCCGGTGGTGATGATCGGGTTCAATGAACATGTGGCCTGGACACATACCGTCTCGCGCGCGCGGCGCTTTGGCCTGTTCCAGTTGCAGCTGGATCCGCAGGACCCGCAGCGCTATCTGGTCGACGGCGTCGCCCAGACCATGCAGCAGCGCCAGATCACGGTCGCCGTCCGTGATGAAGCGGGTCGCGCCAGCCAGATCAGCCGCACGCTCTACACATCACGCTTCGGTCCGGTACTCGACTTGCACGATCTGCATCCGAGCCTGGGCTGGACACGCCAGCAAGCGCTGGCCGTGCGCGACATCAACGCAGGAAACTGGCGCATCTACCGCAACTTCCTGGCCTGGGGCCGGGCCTCTTCACTGGACGACTTCATCGCTATCCAGCGACGTGAGGCGGCCATGCCGTGGGTCAATACGGTGGCCATCGGACGTGGCGATGGACGCGTCTGGTATGCCGATATCGGTGCGCTTCCCAACGTGTCTGACAGCCTGCGTGGGCAATGCGCGGCAGCGCTGTCCCAGGTATTCGCCCGCTTCGATGCGCGCACTCCCGTGCTGGACGGCAGCCGCTCGGACTGCGACTGGCCATCCGCTCCCGGCGCGGCGCAGGCCGGTGCGATGCCGGTGTCCCGGCTGCCTGCGCTGTTGCGGCACGATTACGTCGCCAATATGAACGATAGTCACTGGCTGTCCAATCCGGATGCGCCGCTGGAAGGCTATGCCTCCGTACTGGGCGAGGAACGCGCCGCCTTGAGCGCGCGCGGACGGCTGGGACATCAGATCGGTGCCACCCTGGCGACCAGCGGTGCCGCTTCGGCGGCGAAACTGGCCCTGGCCGTGCAGCGCGAGGTGCTGCGCGCGCGCGCCTACACCGCCGAGCAATTCAAATCGATCCTGCTGGCGCAGGCCTGTGCACCACCGGCGGCACAGTTGGAGCAGGCGTGCCGGGTGCTGCGCGCCTGGGGCAATACCGCCGAGGTCGGCGATCGCGGTGCGTTGCTGTGGGACGTTTTCTGGGAAGAGCTGGAAAAACTGCCGACCGATCAGCTGTATGCGGTAGCGTTTGATGCGGCCGCACCGCTGACCACGCCCGCTGCGCCCACACCTGGACGGGCCGCGGCCAAGGCCGCCCTGGCGGCGGCCGTCGAGCGTCTGCAGACCCGCTCGGTAGCACTCGATGAGCGTCCGGGCCGGTATCGCACGGTCTATAGCGGTGGCCGGCACTGGCCCATCTACGGCGGCTGCGGCGAGGCCGGTTACTTCACCTCCGGCTGCGCCGAGAAAGACCAGGATGCGCTCAGCCCCAATGCAGTCACCAACAGCTATCTGCAAGTGGTTTGGTTCGGTCGCCAGGGCGTGCAGGCGCGCACCTTGCTGGCACACGGCGAGGATGAGCAAGCCGTTACCGGCGGCCGCGGCAGCGCGCCGGTGGTCCGCTACACCCGCAAGCAGTGGCTCGACTTCCCCTTCCGTGAAGCCGATATCGCGCGTGATCCCCAACTGAGCCGCACCGTCTTGAGCGCGCCATGAAGAGGCTCCGTTTTTCTTTTTGCAAAAATAAGGTCTTCCTATGATGCATACCCCCCCTTTGCCCAATCGGAAGCGGGAGCTTTTCCTGCTGCTACGCCCCTTCTCGGCTTGGATCCTGCTCTCCGCCGTCACCGGCATCATCGCCGGCATGGCCACCGTGGCGTTGCTGGCCATGGTCAATCAGGTGCTCGCCGCCACCATGAAGGTCAACGGTGAAGCACTGCTGATCTTCGTTGCGCTGTGCGTGGCGGCGCTCATCGGGCGTGCCCTCTCGCATATCGCCATGAATCGTGTCGGCCAGGATCTGGTGGCACAGATCCGCATGCGGCTGGCGCAGAAGATCCTCTCGGCTCCTATCGACGCTCTGGAGCGCTATCGCAGCTACCGCCTCATTCCGGTGCTGACCCAGGATGTGGACATGATCAGCGACATGATCTTCGTGCTGGCCACAACGCTGGTCTCGGTGGTCACGGTATTGGGTTGCCTGGCTTTCCTGGCCTGGCTTTCGCTGCCGCTGTTGGGCATCCTGGTGCTGGCCCTGGTATTGGGCGGGGCGATTCAGGTGTGGGCGCAGGTCAAGGGGGTAGCGGGTTTCTGGAAGGCCCGCGATCACGAGGAAGAACTGCACAAGGCCTATCGCGATATCAGTCAAGGAGCCAAGGAACTGCGTATGCAGCGTGGCCGGCGTAGCCGCATGTTCCGTCGCCGCATCGAGCACACCATCGAAGCCATTCGCGACGTCAACAGCCGCGCCATCAATATCTATGTACTGGCCGCCGCCTACGGATCGGCACTGTATTTCCTGCTGATCGCCCTGATACTGGGCTGGGCCGCCTTCCATCCGGTGGACATGGCGGTGCTCAGCGGCTTTGTCTTGATCCTGCTGTTTCTCAAGGGGCCGGTGGAGCAGATCATGGGCGTCCTGCCGGAAGTGGGTCGGGCCAAGGTGGCCTTCCAGCGCATTGCCGAACTCTCGGCCAGCTTCGCCAATCCCGAGCCGCATCTGCATCTGGACGGGAGCGCGCCACCGGCAACTCTGGAAGAGGGAATCGAGTTGCGCGAGGTGCGCTACGCCTTCCCGTCAGCCGCTGGCGTGGAGCAGCCCTTCATGCTGGGACCGTTGAATCTTGCGCTAAAGCGCGGCGAGCTGCTGTTCATCGTCGGCGACAACGGTTCCGGCAAAACCACCCTCATCAAGCTATTGTTGGGCTTGTATCGGCCCCAGCAGGGCAGCATCCTGCTGGACGGCAAGCCGGTCACGGATGAAGACCGGGACGACTACCGCCAGCTGTTTACTACCGTTTTTGCCGACTTTCACCTCTTCGACGAACTGTTGCCCACGGCGGGTGAAGCACGCAACGAGCAGGTGGCGCAGGCAGCTGGCCATTATCTGCAGCGACTGGAAATCGCGCACAAAGTCAGCATCAAGGACGACGCCTTTACTACCCTGGACCTGTCCACTGGCCAGCGCAAGCGGCTGGCGCTGGTACATGCGTACCTGGAAGGGCGTCCGGTGCTGGTCTTCGACGAATGGGCAGCGGATCAAGACCCGACATTCCGCCACCTGTTCTACACCGAACTGCTGCCGGAACTCCGTGAACTAGGCCATTTGGTGATCGCGATCTCGCATGACGATCGCTATTTCCATCTGGCTGACCGCGTGGTGCGCATGGCAGGCGGCCAGATCGTGGAGGACCGCCCCAGCTCGCCCCAGGCAGCGCAGCAACAGGTCGCCGTGGTCTAGCCGGATCGCTGGGTGGGGTCGAGCGGGCAACCCTGGCAGTAAAGGCCGGGCGGCAGCAACACATAAAGACAGCACTGCCGATACATCACGCGACTGGCAATGCGCCCATCTTCCACCAGCCGCACGCAACGCTGGCGATCATGCAAGGGATTGGGACCATGGTCGCCGTCGGCGCTTTCCAGCAACTGGGCGCGGTCTGTTTCGATCCGGGTCACCGATGGCAACTGCTGGGTCGCGTTGTCGAAGATGACGTGCAAATGACGCGCGACGTTACCCCAGAGAATCTTGGGGGGAATGCGCGAGCAGGCTGTCAGGGCGGCAAACAGCATCGGTAGATGATCCTGCAGGAGTGGCCGGTATCGTTCCCAGGCACTGCCGTGGGGCAGGACATGGCCAGCGCTGTGCAGGTGGAATGTGCTCGGCGTGCCATGCGCGTCCAGGCTCACGCTGAGTTGCCCGGCTGCAGCCGGGAACACATGCTCAAGCACGCTGGCCGCAGCGCAGTAGGGCGGCAGCAGGGCGCCAAGATAAGCCATGCTCCAGGCCGAAGCGACTGCACGCAGGTCATTGCCGTCGTAGTCAAGCCAGCGGGCGTGAGCGACCAGGGCGGCCTTGAGGACGGCGGCGTCATTGATCAGCCTGAGTACCGGCAAGGCCCCGGGGGGCGCTGTCGGCGACAGCGCCAGCGCCTCTCCCAGGGGGGCCAAGGGTCCAGGGAAGAAGGGCGTCAGGATGGGAATCACGACAAGCTCCTGAAGGAAAAGGGAATGGCGCAACGCGCAGGCTACATTCACAGGACGGTGCCTGCACCGGCTTGTTTAGGGCCTCGGCCCTGGCAAATGGCTAAACAAAAACGCGGCCCCGGCGTCTTGGAGTGAAAGGGTGGCCAGGGACCACCGGAATGCGCCGATCTCTTTTGAGGACAAACTGCTGATGGCAAAGAAGAAACTTGTGTATATCTGGTCTTTCCGCAATGCCGCCGCCGACCTGGCGGGCCAGGAGATCGACTACAAGGGCGAAAGACGCTACATGATGTCGCCGCTGGAACATCTGGTGATGGCCTTGAATGACACGCCCCTTGGAGAGGCTTATTCGCTGCAGGCCGTGATCAACGACGACGACGAGATGTCACCAGCGGATCGTGCCAAGATCGGCGAGTACGGCTTTAGCTGTCAGTCGGGACAGCCCTGGTTCTATCCGCCCGGGTTGACGGTGGCAGGGCGTCCGCTCAATGATCTGCTCTGCAACATTGCCTCGACCTATCGCCGCCTGCCGCTGACAGCGGCCGGGCGGCCTGCAGCCAAGCGCCTGTTCGAGGACCGTCTGCTGGAAAAGCTGCTGTCGCTTGAGGCCGACCTGGTGGTGCTGGATGGCTTGCTGGTAATCCTTGATGCACTGGTGCGTCCCGGCGCGCGCATGGAACGCAAGATCGTCAATATCCATCCCGGCATCACCCGGCCGGATTCTCCCTACCAGCGGCGCGGCGCCTATGCCACGCTGGATGCGCTGTATGGCGCAAGGTCGCAGAAGGTGGTGGATTGGAACACCCTGCGAACCGCACCGGCGCCTCATATCACCCGCACAGGGGCGTCCTTTCATTACGTCGATAATGGCATCGATTCCGGGGAAGTCATCCTGGACGTGCTCGGCACCGAGATCGAGCCCGATGACACGATCATCGAATTGCGTTGGAAGAACTTCAATCACAGCCTGTTCCCGGCCTTGACGCAAGGCCTGGCCCATCTCGCGGCCGGGCACCAGAGTGCTCCTGGCAGCAACGGGTCCGGCACTTGAGCCCCGGCTTCAGTCTGCGCTTGGCGCTCCGTCATGCGAGCTAGGCAGCGTCTGCTGCGTCCGCTTGGGCTGGCAGTGTTGTTGGTGCTGCTTGGTAGCCTGCTCTGGTGGAGCCTGCTGCGAGAACGCGAGACCATCGAAACGGTGCTGGTCAATCGCGGTGATCTGGAGTCCAGCATCAGTGCAATGGGAACGCTGCAAGCGCGCAACTACGTCGATGTCGGCGCGCAAGCTTCCGGTGAGATCCGTCGCATCAACGTGGCCGCTGGCAGCAAGGTAGTCCAGGGCCAGTTGATCGCCGAGATCGATCCCGCCGCGCAGCAAGCCAAGCTCGATACTGACCGAGCCAACCTGGAAAACTTGCGGGCGCAGTTGCTCGAGCAGGTGGCCAATGGCGATCTGGCGCAGCAACAGCTTGAGCGTCAGCAGCGGATGCAGGCCGAGGGTTCTACGCGCGAGGAAGATGTGCAGATCGCCCAGAACGCCCTGCGTGTGGCGCATGCCCGCATTGCCAGCCTGCGCGCCCAGCTGGCCGGGGCGGCCTCGACGGTACAGGGCAGCCTGGTGCAACTGGGCTATACCCGCATCTTCGCGCCCATGAACGGCACCGTGGTGACCCTGGATGCCCGGGTCGGACAGACGCTCAACGCCACTTACCAGACGCCCAGGATCATGCGTATTGCCGACCTGACGACCATGACAGTATGGACCCAGGTGTCGGAGGCGGATATCCGGCATGTCGGTGAAGGGATGCCAGCCTGGTTTTCGACGCTGGGCGACGACCGTCGCTGGCGAGGGCAGGTGCGCCAGATCCTTCCGGCGCCTGCGCTGGCAGCAGGGGGCGAGCTGCAAGACGCTGGCAAAGCTGGCGCCCCGGCCAGCAAGGTGGTGTTCTATACGGTATTGCTGGACGTCGACAATCCCGATGGGACGTTGCGTCCGCAGATGAGCGCGCAAGTACACTTCATTGCGCAGACGGTACAGGGTGCGCTGCTGGCGCCATTGGCGGCCTTGCAAGCGATACCCGGCAGCTCCGCGCAGTACCGCGCCCAAGTCTTGCAGGCCGATGGGCGCATCGCCGAGCGACAGTTGCGAACGGGCCTCAACGACCGTCTTCAAGTCGAGGTGCTGGCGGGGCTGGCCGAGGGTGAGCGGCTGGTGACCCGGCGTGAGACCTATCGTCCTATCAACGGGAGGGTCTCGTGGTAAGCGCTGCCATGCCACTGATCGAATTACGCGATCTGCGCAAAGCCTATCCAGCGGGGGAGGAGGGCGCGCCAGTGGAAGTCATCAAGGGTATTTCGCTGACCATTCACGCCGGCGAATTCGTTGCGCTGGTTGGCAGTTCGGGATCGGGCAAATCGACCCTGATGCATATCCTGGGTTGCCTGGACCGTCCCAACGCTGGCAGTTACCGCATCCGTGGGCAGGACGTGGGGCAGATGGAGGCGGAGGAGCTGGCCCGCCTGCGACGGGAGACCTTCGGATTCGTCTTCCAAGGCTATCACCTGATCCGCACGCTCGATGCGCTGGACAATGTCCAGATGCCCGCCCTCTACGCGGGCCTGCCGCCGCAACAGCGCCGGCAGCGTGCCACCGAACTGCTGGCCCGTCTGGGACTGGGGCGGCGCCTGCATCATCGCCCCGGCCAGTTGTCAGGCGGTCAGCAACAGCGGGTCTCGATCGCTCGCGCGTTGATCAACGGCGGCCAGATCATTCTGGCCGACGAGCCGACCGGAGCCCTCGACAGCCAGAGTGGTGCTGAGGTGGTGCAGTTGTTGCACGAGTTAGCGGCGGCCGGCCACACGGTCATCCTGATTACGCATGATCACGCCATTGCGGCGCAGGCTGATCGCAGGATCGAGATCCGTGACGGCGCCGTCGTGGCCGACAGTGGCCCAGTCCGGCGTCTCGAACGATCACCCTGCGGGTCTGCCGGGCAGACCTTCGACCTGCCGTTGCGTGCGCCCTGGGCGCTGCGGGAGACGCTACTGGATGCCTGGCGCGCCCTGGGCGTGAATCGTTTTCGCACGCTGCTGACGCTGTTGAGCATCATCATCGGCGTGGCGTCGGTGATCGTCATGATGGCCATCGGCCTGGGCACGCAAGCGCAGGTGATCGAGAAGATGGCGCTATTCGGCAGCAACAGGATGTATGTCGTGCCGGGAGCAGAGCAGGGGCGCACCCTCGGCGGCGTGCTCATGCCAGAGGATGTCGCGCTGGTGGCCAGTATTCCCAACGTAGCCATCGCCATGCCGTTTCGTGAAGGCAACGTCACCTTGCGTGCCGGGCGGGTCGACGTGCAGTCCCGGATATGGGCGGTCACCAGCGATGCGCCCCGGGTCCTGAACTGGAAAACGGTACGCGGGGAGTTCTTTTCCCGCGCCGATGAAACCAGCCTGGCAGCCGTCGCCGTGCTGGGCAAAAAAGCACGCCAGCGCGTGTTTGGCTCGCAGCAGGCGGTGGGCCGCTACCTGCTGGTCAACGATGTGCCGTTCCGGGTCATCGGCGAATTGGCCGAAAAAGGGCTGGTCACCGGCGACAGCGACGACGATGACGTCATCCTGGTACCTTTTTCCAGCGCCACCCGGCGAGTGCTGGGGCAGACCGAACTGTCATGGATTTCAATTCTTCTGGACGACGTGTCGCAATCGGAAGCAACCGCGCAGGAGATCACGCGGGTGATGCAGCAGGTGCGCAGAGTCAAGGACTTCCAGGTATTCAATCAGGCCGCGCTGATCGCCGCGCAAAAGGAGACGCAACAGACCCTGACCCTGATGCTGGGTCTGATCGCCGCCATTTCCCTGGTGGTGGGCGGTATCGGGGTGATGAATATCATGCTCATGAGCGTGGCCGAGCGCACGCGCGAAATCGGCATCAGGCTGGCCGTGGGAGCCCGCCAGCGTGACATCCGTCGGCAGTTCCTGTGCGAAGCCCTGGTGGTCTCGCTGGTCGGCGGCGGGGCCGGTGCGATCATCGGTATCGCCATCGGGGTGCTGCTCATTCTTGCCGGAGTCCACTTGATCTTTTCGCTCGGAACCATACTGACAGCTTTCGCCAGTGCCCTGCTCACCGGCCTGGCATTCGGGTTCATGCCCGCCAGCAAGGCAGCGCGTCTGGATCCTGTTCAGGCCTTGTCCAGCGAGTGAGGAGGCTGACGTGATTGTCCGTTACTGCCGGTTGCTGCTGGCCTGGATCCTGATGCTGCCCGTCGCGGCCTGCACCCTGGCCCCTGAACAGAAGCACACGGAGCTGCCCATGCCCAGCCAATGGCGTGCGCCGCATGAGCTGGCGCCAGGCGAGGGCACTGCTCACGCCTGCTGGTGGGCGGCACTTGGCGGCACTGAACTGAGCGACCTGCTGAGGCGCGCTCGCGCCGGGAATTTCGAGCTGGAGGCGGCCAAGGCCAGGGTGCGCCAGGCAGATGCACTGGCTCGCGCTGCGGGTGCGCCGCTGTTACCCGAACTGGCGCTGCAAGGCTACGCCGAGCGCACCCGGACGGCCAGCGATCCCAGTAGCAATGCCCACGTGCTGGCCTTGGCCATGAACTACGAGCTCGACCTGTGGGGCGCACGACAGAGCGCATCCCGTTCGGCCCAGCAGCAGGCCGCTGCCACGGCCTATCTGCAACAGGCCATGAAGATCAGTCTGGACGCCAGTGTCGCCCAGGCTTACCTGCAGACCGTAGCCAGTCGCCAGCGTGCGGCGCTGACGCGTGCGGCCATCGAGAATGCACTGCAAAGCCTGGCGGCCGTCAACTCCCAATATCGGGCCGGACATGTCACGGCCACCGAACTGACCCGGCGCCGCCGCGCGCTGCTCGCCTTGCAGCAGCAACTGGTCTCGCATCAACGCCAAGCGGCAGCTGGTCTGGCGGCACTGGCCGCGTTGTTGGGCTTGCCGGTACAGGAGGTGAGGGTGAGTCTCGAAGGCCTCGACACACTGCAAGTGCCAACCCAGCAGGCCGCGTTACCACCGTCGTTGCTGTTGCGGCGGCCCGATATCGTTGCCATGGAGCACCAGTTGGCCGCCGCCGATGCCGACGTCACGGTCGCCCGGGCGGCACTGTTGCCTTCACTGAATCTGGGCGCATCGCTGGGCCTCGGCGATGAACGATGGCGTCTGCCAGGACATCCGGTCTATGAATTGGTGGCAGGGCTGACGATGCCGATTTTCAACGGTGGTCAACTCCGGGCCCAACGTGATCAGCGCTCGGCCAGACGTGATGAGGTCCTGGCCCTGTACCGCGCCGCCATCATCAATGCACTGGCGGAAGTGGAAAGCGCTCTGCAGGGATTGGATGCCAGCCGAAGTGAGAGAAGACAGCAGCAGCAAGCCCTGGCCGAGTCGAGCGAGCTGGTTCGTCTGGCCAGTTCCCGTCATGCGGCCGGCTTCGTCGATGTGCTGGCATTGGGCGATGCGAGAGCCGAGCTTTACGCAATATCGGATGTGGCAGTCGAAAAACGCCTGACCGAACTTGAAGCAGCGGTAACGCTTTACAAGGCCTTGGGTGGGGAATGGCGTGATGGTGCTTGTGCGTCCATCTTTTGAAACTCATGTACTCGAGTTTCTGAGATATCGCGGCGTCCTTGCGATCAGTATGAAGGACACATAAACTCTCCATCGAGCCCTAATTCGTGGAAGGGATTTGTGGGTGATAGAGGGTCTAGCGTTTCATAAAGCGCCTGGACGGTGGTTGCGGGTAAAGACCGGATCGATTCGATCGGTTTGGCTTTACTGAGGTGTTCAGATCCAAAACTACAGGCCCTTCGTATAATTTGTATTTAAAGAAATCGACGAATCAGTTACTACGCCACTCGCTGTATTTGAGCCCAGCAAGTGTTCGCCAAACGCAGTAACAATTCAAAAGACGGCGAAAATTTATCGGTAATTGCACTCAGATTTCTTTTGGTCAGCTTTCGATTCGCCTCATGCTCGGCCAGCACCCAGAGCACCTTCTCTGCGGCTATCCCCGTCTCTTTGACCAAAATTAAAGCGGTATGAAAGTCGGGTGTTCGCGTTCCTTTGACGTAGTTGTCCAAGGTTTTCTGGGGTATTCCCCATTCCTTTGCAAGGCTGTTCACTGTCCTTCCCTTGACAGCTTTAGCTATTAATTCTTCGTAGTTCATTTGAAACTCCAATTACAAAGTTTGTACGATTGGGCTAAGATTGATTTTGCATTAGCCCAAATGTACTTAGTTCAGTTGGGCTATTTGTAAGATATCACAAGTACGCGCGTACTAAGCGAAACGGCTGGTATCGCGAATCTCCATCTTCTCTATTCAGTCTAGAGGCTCGAAGAAAATGGCTAAATCCATCATTGAAATCATTCACGTTGTTCCCCTGTCTGGCGTCGGAAAAAAGTCCGGCAACGCTTACGACATGCGCTTTGCTCAGTGCATCGTCCACCACGTCAACAAAGATACCGGCCAAGTTGAGCCGCTCGTTGGCGAACTACTTCTGCCGAAGCAATACAACGATATTCCGCGAGGGATGTACGAAGTTGACTTCCGCCTGTCGGTCGCCCAAGACAAGCGTATCCAGTCCGTAGTGGATTCCATCGTTCCCTACGTACCAAAAGCCGCACAAAAAGAACCAGCAAAGGCTGCGGCCTGACCATGAAACAGGCGGCGGATAAATTCACGGCGGATCTGTTTAGTAGTCCCCGCCGTGGCCGCCCGCCGAAGCTCGTGCCTAAAACGAATGCACAACGTCAGCGCGAGTTTCGCCAGCGGCGCAAGTTCGATTTCCTAATTTCCGTTACGCGTAACGATAAATCCGATGCCTAAGTACGTTCTGTACTGCTCGCAAGATGCCGCACCTACGGTGTCAGTGGACGGCAAGCTCTCGTGCGACGGCGGTACATCGGCGCTACAGGTCGGGCTGCTGGAAACAACGCTGGACTCCCCGGATGCCTCGTCAGTAGCTGGTGTCTGGACTGCCGGTTTCTCCTTGGTGATGGCGTGTTTCCTGATCGGGCGTTGCATTGGCGCAGTACTTCAAATGATTCGGGAGGGGTGATGTCAACAGGTGCAATAACTGGGCTATTGGCGGCAGGCGTCGCCGCTTTGTGGGTGCTAGATTTCGTGTTGATCTTCCGCGCCTTCTGCTAAAGATTTGCCTATCTCGGGCAAGCGCTGCCGGACGGTTCCGGCGTTTTATAGGGGTAGAACCATGCAAGTGCTCTCCAAGTTCAAGAAGGGTGCAGCCGTCGCCGCTGCTGGTGTGGCGGCAGTCGCTGCGGTGCCTGCTCATGCTGCTGGCACCACGGTGGATCTGAGTTCGATCACCGGTGCTGTCTCGTCCGGCGACATCGTGACCGGCGTTCTGGCCATCGGTGCGGTTCTGGCCGTAGTGCATGTGACCGTGAAAGCGGCCAAGCTGGTGATGGCGTTCCTGAAGTCGGCCTAAGGTTCGCCAAGCTGTAATCAGGGACGATGTAGCGCTGCATCGTCCTTTTTTTCGTCCATACGAAAAGGGGGAAGGCGTGAATTATTCGAACTGGTGGTATCTGATCGCATTCGCGTGGGGTATGGTTTGCGCGTGGGCGGTGGTCGTCGGCCTTGAGGTTTCAAAATGAAGCGCGCCCATTTCCTCTTGCTCGTAGCGCTGTGGACCGTTTGGCTGGATGCGCATAGCGCAAACGTGCCGGTCTCGAAAGTGCAGAATGCGCTGGCCGGTGTGATTCAAGCAAAAGCCGTATCCAACGGCATTTCCGCATCTGATCCCCGCTTGGCAAATACGTTGGTGCGTTCTTCTTACCCTCTGACGGATGCTGTGGTGAAGGCGACGCAAGCCCAAGCTGCTGCTGGTGGGGCTGCTGCCGCCTCTAGCACGCTGGTAGCGTGGGGAACGGTTGGCGCTATTGTCATCGGAGCGCTTGCAGTGGCTGGTGCCGTTGGTTGGGCGATCGGTTATCTTGGGGCAAAGTGGTACTACGGCAAAAACGGAAGTGTGCAAGTTGGCGATAACCCTAGTTCGATCAATACGCCTGCGGGCCTTGCACCTCCGGATACGATTTATATTTTTTCTAATGCAGTGGCGACTTCTCCGGCCACTGCTTGTTTAGGCGCATCGTATTCTGACTTCACGATTTCCGGTGGACACGGTACGCAACGCGCTGTCTTGAACTCAGACGGTTTCTGCCACCTGATCCGCACCGTTGTTTCAGATACGGGCGGCTCCTACACAGAAGATAATGGCTCGCTGGGCGCGCCACAAAAATCGTCCAACAATAAAACGCTCTGTCCCGGCATCAAGCTCACGGCCTCAAACGGCGTCTGTCCCGCCTCCAATTTCAAAGAGTTAGCTGCTGCTCCTTCGATGAGCGCTGCTGACGCGGCCAAGTCATTGTCTTCCTCTGATCTAGCAGCGCCTTTGCCAACGCAACCCATTGCCGATATCGCTAACGCAGCGTGGCGAACCGCTGCAGGTTCGTCCGGCTATGATGGCCTGCCTTATGACGCCTCCAATCCGATCACAACGGGGGATGTCTCCAACTGGCAATCTTCTCACCCCGATTACTGGCCGACCGTAGGAGACTTCGCAACACCCCAGCAGGCCACGCCGGTAGATCCCGGCACCGGCAATGTGACCAATCCGATTCCTAGCAGCGGCCCGGTTTCCAGTTCGCCTGCTAGTTCGTCACCCTTTGGATTACCGACTTCCAGCAGTCCACAATCCTCGGTTGATCCGTCCAGTTCGGCACCAAATACAGGCAGCAATCCCAGCACTCAGCCGCTGGAAAACCTCGGACCTGATCCCGGCATTGGCGCTCCCTCCTTGGAGCCCATTCCAACGGCCACGCAAATTATTGCGCCCACGCGCAATATCTTTCCGACACTGAAATCCTTCGTTGTCCCTAGTGTGGATGTGCAATGCCCGACTTGGACTGTTCCCGTTTTCGGCAAAGATATCGCGTTGAAGGATCACTGTCCGCTCCTGGAGCAATCGAGGTCTTCCCTCTATGCGGCAATGGCCGTGGTCTATGCGCTCCTAGCGCTGTTCATTGTCCTTCGCTCTTAAGGGGAACAAGACATGTTTGGCATCGTTCTGTCGGCGCTCAATGCCGTCCTTGCATTCGTTCTACGGTCGATTATTGTTAAGTTCGTCGTGTTCTTTGCACTGTTCTTTGTGACGACTGAATTTATGGCCGTCATCGTGCAATTCCTTCCGACTGGCGATCAGCTCACGAATGCCTTTGGCGGCATTCCCAATGCGGTCTGGTATTTCCTCAACCTATTCAATATCAAGGCCGGGATACCGCTGCTGCTATCGGCCTACGTGACGCGCTTCACGATCCGCCGTATCCCGCTGATTGGCTAATCATGGGCATCAATGTCTATACCGGTCTGATGGGCTCCGGAAAAAGCTATGAGGTAGTAGCTGAAGTCATCGTCCCTGCCATCGCCAAAGGGCGGCGCGTTGTCACCAATGTGGATGGGATCGATGGAGAAAAAATCCGCGCCTACATTGAAAAGAATTACAAGCCGGTTCCAGAGCAATTAGGCGAGGTACACCATGTGACAAATGGCGATGTCGCGCTCGCCAACTTCTTCCCTTATTACGACGATAAGAAGGGTGCGCACACCGATACCATCGTTCAGCCTGGGGATTTGGTCTGCATCGATGAGGCGTGGCGCTTCTGGCCTGCCACTGGTGCGAATCTCTTGCAAGAGCATAAGAGCTTCTTCCTTGAGCATCGGCATTTCACCAATGAGCAAACGGGAGTGGCCTGCGATTTGGTGCTGATGATTCAGGACATGTCTACGCTGAATCGCTTCGTAAAGAACGTGGTGGCGTTTCACATTCGCACGCACAAGAAGATATCGCTAGGCATGCCCACGCATTACAGCGTGTCGATCTTCGAGGGGAATAAGCAGAGCAAGGCAGCGCGGATCAGTGTCGAACTGCGCAAGTACCGCAAGGATATCTTTCCTCTGTATTCCTCCTTCAAGGGCGGAGCTGACGGGAAAATAGTCAATGTCGATAAGCGTCAAAACATGCTGGCGCGTAAAAAGATTTGGATGACAGCGGGGGTTCTGCTGGTAGCTTTGGTGGTTGGGCTTTACAGCATCAATCGTTTTTTTCATCCGAAGCCGGTCTCCGAATCAACTCAGGCAGGGAAGCAAGACACAGGAAATAACAGCGGAAAGCAATCTGCTGTCCAGCCTGCAAAGCCTGCATTCTCGGACGCGTGGCGGATTGTAGGGACGGCGCGATTCGGCACGACAAGCTATGTCGTTATTGCGGATGAGGCTGGCCGTCTGCGCTATGAATCGCCCTCGATGTTCGTGCAGATGGGACCGCAGACCATTGGGGAAATTGATGGTGCCAAAGTGACGCGCTATTCCGGCGCGGTGGTTCATCCAGTTCATATCGAGGGGAAGAAATGAAACGCATGATTACGGCGTTACTGATGGCATACAGCGCAGTTGCAGCCGCTGCCCCTGCTGGCCCATTGCTTCCTCTCATGCCTCTGTCTATGCCGCTTCCCGCTGGTGCGCCGCCACAGTCTGATAGCGCTATGGAGTTCTCGCGGGTGCGCGTGGCGGAAGCTGTCGAAGCGATGTATACGCAGATCCTCAAAACGCCATACCTGATACAGCCTGAAGTCGTAGCTGATGAGCGGCTTGTTTCATTCCGCTTCGGCACTGGCGTTTCCGCTCGCTCTGAAGTCTCTCGCTTCATGGGTCTACTCGGATTATCAGTGCGCACGGTGAACGGCGTTGATATCGTCGGGATTGTGAAAGAAGTGGAGCCGGACAAAGAGCCTTTCGTGTATCGGCCAAAGTATCGGGATGTGACATATCTGGTAGAGCTTCTGCGCGGCCTTTTCCCAAAAGGGGAATTCACCTCCACGCGATCCATTCATGGCGCGCCGCAAGCGATCACGGCGGACTCAGTGACCGGCCAATCGAAAATGCCTGCCCCTGCAGGTTCTGCCGCCTCGCTGCTCGATACCGATCCGGACGCGCTGGTATTCAATGGAACGGAACCAGATATCAAGAAGCTCTCTGCGCTGCTTGCGCAACTGGATACACGGCAAGGCGAAGTGATGGTACGCGGCCAGGTGTTTGAGGTCGCTTCCAATGGGGCCGAAGGCTCGGCATTTTCTCTCGCCCTGCATCTGCTTGGCGGCACTGTGTCTGCCGGTCTCTCTACGCCATCCACCCTTGACGGTTTCGTGCGGATCAAGAATGCGTCCATTGACGCCGTATTTGCAGCACTCTCCAGTGACAGCCGCTTCAAGACGATATCTGCACCGTCATTACGTGTGCGCTCTGGTGCGGCTGGTCGCTTCGCTGTTGGTCAGGATGTGCCTGTGCTTGGCGCAATCAGCTATCCTGGGAATGGAAGCGCTCCGGTGCAGTCGGTGGAGTATCGGAGCTCGGGCGTTATCTTCGATTTGAAGCCGATTGTGCGAGAGTCAGTAGTGGATTTGATAGTCAGCCAGCAGCTATCAAATTTCATTGTCACGCAAACTGGCGTCAACAATTCGCCTACGCTTACTAAGCGGGAAGTCAGCACTTCATTGTCGGTCACGGATGGTGATGTGGTCATCATCGGTGGTCTTGCAGAGAACCGAGAAAGCTCCGGCCGCATCGGATTTTCGTTCTTGCCTGATTGGATGAGATCCAACACAGGGCAGACCGGAAAGATAGAGATACTCCTTGTATTACAGGTTACAAAACTGTAGAGCGCCCAGCTTTATGGGCACTCTACAGGAACCGCCTTAAGGTTCGATTAACTATTATCGATCCGCAAGAGTGTCTTTGTATCGCTTGATCACTTCTGGGATGTCAAGTTCGTCAAGCTTGTATTTGCTTTTAAGAGCCGGAGGAATTTCTCCTTTTCCGACGTATTCCTTCACCATTGTGGAGTAACTTTGCCCCATTTTTACGAGATCAGCTGCAGCCTCATTGATATGTCGTTTTGCCTTTCTTAACTCCTGCTCTAGGCTGTAAATCTCCATCACTTCTTGTCGGCTACCGGTACTACGCTGAAGAGTTGGCTCTGTTGGAACGTCGAAGCGAACTCGACGATTGCTGTCAGGGATGCGGGTGCTTGGCTGCCAATTACTGCTGCTCGACTCACCGCGCGAGGGGGACTGAGTGTTTTTACTTTCGTTGTCACTGTCACTGCTATCGTAAAACTCGAAGGGGGGTTTTGGATAAATACGATCCATTTTTTCTCTCATTAGTAGATATGGGCAACTTTGATCTGAATGCCCGTCTTGCGAAACGGCAGGCCTTTTTCACTGCCGCAACCTATGAGGTAGGTAACAGGCAATGGTTTGATAGTTCCGTGAAGGAAACGCAGGATCGACGCAATAGAAATTGAAATATGCCTTAGGTTTTAATCATTCGTATTCCATATTTCTTGAAAATCGTATGCAGGATATATCCGTCGTAGTCCATGATCCGCGCCACCAACTGGCGCATGGTCTTGCAGAAGAATTGACGGCCATCCGGACGCGTCCAGATGAAGGCCGCACCCTTGCGCATCAGATTGCGGACATACAGCGTCAGACGCAGTTGCTTCCACGGCGGGACGAAGTTGGACGGAGCCAGCGCCTTACGCGTGCGCTTGAAATGAGCGAAGTAAGGTTGATACAGGAAATGCAGCAGGGGCAGTTCTGGTTGTTCCATGATCGCGCCTTCGAGGTGGTGTTAAAGCTGACCGGGTTCCTAGATTCGGAGCCCTCCGTAAGACCGGCGGTTTCGGTCGTTTCTACTCCACCGCCTGCCGCCGTTTTCCTGAGTTCTTCGCCCGATGATCGAATAGACGGCGCATTAGGCTTTTGCCGCAAGGGGGAAGGTTTGTAAAAGCGCGGTTGCTGGCGCTTTTATGAATGCCCCCTTGCAGCAAAAGACGCGCCGGCTATCGTTCATCGAAAAGGCGGAGAACTCAGGAAAACGGTGGCGGGTTGATCGGAGAAACGGCCTCAACGGCCCATGAGTGCAAAGCACTCACAAGTCAGGTTTCATGCGGTTGACTCGAGGCGCTGCGGCGCTCGATAAAGGCAGGGGAATTTCCGTTACGCGTAACGGAAAAGAGGCGCAGCAAGATCGCGCCGCCCGCAGCTTGCGAGGACGGCGCGAGCGAAGCGAGCGCCTAGACTTGTATTAAGCATACTTAACGGAAACAAGCCTGGCGCGGCATGCCAAGGCAGACAAACCGAAAGAAGAAAATAGTAGGGAAGGGTAGTCCAGAAAAGAAAATGCCCTGAAAGGACTCGCGATCCGATCAGGGCGTTCATCCAACTAGCTGAGATAGGTGAATGAATGTCTGCAAGTTATACCCCAGATTTTGATCTGTCAAACGTTTCGTTTGATGCCTGCAACGAATTCGAACAAAAGGCTCCGGGCTGGAGCGATGAGGGCATCAGAAACACGTGGAATGATCGCTACGTGGCCCGTAAGGTCACATATCCAGACGGGCAGATGGAAGTGACAGTCTGCCGTGAGAAGCACTTCAAAGGCCCCGCTCCGATTATCGGTAAGCGCACCAAGCGCGGTGAATCCGAAAACCGCGAGCGTAACGAGGCCGTCGCCGCACGCAATGCAAAGAAATGCGTAAGAGAGCGCTGTAAGTCCATTGGGGCAGATCGCATGATTACGCTGACCTATAGAGACAACATGGTTGATCGGGAAAAGGCACTGAAGGATTGGGACAAGTTCCGACGTAGGGTTGGAAAGTGCGTTGATTTCCACTATGTGGCCGTGATTGAGGAGCAGCAACGTGGAGCGTTGCATTTCCATGTTGCTGTCCGTGGCCGGCAGTGCTATCAGCTTCTGCGCTCGATCTGGTCAAGCATCGTCGGTGTCGATGACCAAGGGCGCTCAATGTCAAATATTGATGTACGCAATCCCTCCAAGTTCGGTTTCGGGAAGGAGGGCATTCACAAGCTCGCCTCTTATATCGCTAAATACTGCGGTAAGCAGATGCAGTGCAGGGACTTTGACCAGAAGCGCTATTTCGCCTCAAGGGGTATTCCTAAGCCCGATGTGCAGAGCTGGACGCTCGCCAGTACTGACTCTCTCGGTGCGGTGCAAACGGCCTTTGTCATTGCCGGTACGGGCCTCTTAGACGGTGCGCAGTTTTGGTACAACAAAGCGCTAGATGTTATCTGGATAGCAACCGCACCTCATCAAGGCAAAGGAAGTTTGTTGACCGCTCCGTTTTAAATAAAATTTTTGCGAATAGAAACGCGATGGCTCTTGGGAAATTCTATTGTTGAGCCTAATTTAGATATCCTGCTTCATATCCATGCAGATCAAATTTCAACGATAGAGCTTTCAATTAACGCTCTAGTTATATTTTTCTCATAGAGGGATCAGCGATTATTAAAGAAGAGAAGCGGTTAGTTAATAATTACAAAAACTTACGATTCTTATGTTGATGTCATTAATTTGTAAGTAAATTGTCAGCCTAAAAATGCGAGCTTATATAAGAATAGAAACGTCGTTTCCCGTTGAGATGACATTAACCAAATTTTTAAGGAGTTATATTCCATGCGTATCATCAAGACTGTTGTAGCTGCTGTTCTGTTGGTCGGTTTTGCATCCTCGGTCTTTGCGGAGCCCAACTTGGCCAGTGGCCGTCGCGTGAACGCAGCGAAGGACGATCCCGCTTGCACCTACGAAGACGGTCAGAAGATTTGTTTCTAAATTATCTAGCTGGCACGAAAGCCCCGGAACCAGCCGGGGCTTTCGATTACTTAATGTCTTCTGCTTTTGCCTCGTGTTCCTTCATTGGATGGGCCTGCTTCAGTTCTTCCTTATCTACCTTGTGGCCATGAAATGCATCGGAAAGAGAATGGCCAATGTTATGAAATAGGCTGTTCAGAGACATGTCGAGGTCCTTTCTATTTAAATTAAAAATAATAATCGCTCTCTTGGAAGAGAGTTAATACGTAGTCATTGATGCGGTTAAGTTCCAACTGGGGAAGCTCCCCTTCCTCATTATCGAAAGCTTGAATTCGACGTTGTGACCTTCAGGCTGTTGATTTGCACCAGTCAGACAATATTTAAATGGAGAGCGGCACTTTCGGAATACGAAAATTAAAATGTCTGGAAGCCGATTCTGCGTGAACCACTGGGGCCAATTACCGCCGTGTATGGGGCACCGTTGCTGCGCATGTGAGCCTCTATAGAGGTTCTCATAGCCGTCCAAGCTTCAATTTTCTCGTTCAGGTCAGTTAATGTAGATTGAGGGGTGATAACGCCAGGATGAACACGTGAAATCTCTGCTAGATAGTCGTGTATTACATCTGCCATTCGAATGGAGTTATTCGTTGCTGTAAAAAGACTGTTATAGCGATTACGAAGCTCTTCGGGTGCTGCATTAAGAACGTAATCGTATTGATTTTGCGGTACGCCAGCGGCATTTCGTAGCTCATTTCGTTTTTCCAAAATCTGTCTTGCAATGACGTGGTTCTCGTGATTAGGAGAGTTCACCTCTTGAGCATCTCTAGAACCACCAACACATAAATTTCCCATTAGTAAGCCTCAACAATATAAATTCGATCAAAAGGTAAAAATTGCGACGTTTTTCGCATGGGTATGTGAAAACATCTCGATAAATAGTTCTCTAGACGAAAATGTTGTAGCGTTAAATATCGTATCTTCCGTCGTTGCGGGGCGTAGCTTTGCGAGCATTCACCGCGCAACCGGTGTGTTGATTTGCTCGCAGAATCCTCTCCATTTGACCCACCTTCCATTGCCTTCCGAAGGCTGTCACGCGGTCAGACGACCTTTTTCATTTCGGGTATCCAGCAAGGCGTACGCCACGCTCGCCCGACAACTTCACATCTAGGCTCTCGCCTGGCTCAGCGCAGAGGCGATCAAATCTCGGAACCAAAGAAAAACCCTTAAACAGATGTTCCTGGACTTAAGAGAACTGGGATACGAGGGGTCGTCTGACCGGGTGACTGCCTTCGGAAGGCAATGGAAGGTGGGTCAAATGGAGAGGGTTAAATCTGCGAGCAAATCAACATAGTGATGGAACCTTCACGTAACGTTCACGACATATCTGAGTGTAATTGCTGATATTTTAGCCAAATATGAATCTATTAGAGGCATCATGATTTTCAAAACGAGCCACATTTTTCGCTGTGACCATATTTCTGACGTGTCTGAAGATAACAAATCCATAGGGAATGGGGGCGAGTGCTCACCGCCTTCGTCTTCCTACAAAAAAACATCGAATGATGTATATTTTCAGAGAAATGGGGGGCAAAGCATTGCGGAAAAATTGCGCTCAATGCTACATATAGGTCGCCATAAATGGGCGCCGGAAAAACGATTTGTTATTTCTAGCATGAGTGATAGCGTGGTACGAACTAGCGGGTTGCTGAATGCATTAGACCGTCGTATTCCCAAGTCAAACCGTTTCGAGCTGGAGGAAACATCTTACTATTCGGAGTTCGGCGAGCTATTGCACGAAGGGGCCCTGAGTACGCTTGATTGCAGTTGCCGGCTTGATTTGCACGGCCATGGGAACATGTTTATGTTCGAGGATGACGGTCCGTTTATCTTTGCTTGTAAACTAAAGAGGGCAGGGTTGCGAGAAGTAGGCGTGATCAAGTTTCAAAGCTGTCGTAACGGTAAGGGTGATTTCCTTAAGGAGTTTCTGGAGGCATTAGATCAGCTGGAAATTAGGGTTGGATATGTCTCGGCTCCTATAGGAGGTCTCATAGATGGCCGTTCCGTGGTTAAGATTGCTGGGCGAGAATTTACTTATAAGCCGGCCTTTTTTATGCCGAGTAAGCTCATACGTAGAAAGCATGTCCTGCTGATTCCTGAGACTTTTGGCCTAAAAGTTATCAAAGGGAATATTGATGTGAAGTTCGAAGGCACCAGATACTCTTAGTGAAAAAGTCCCTGTATGCAGAAATCTTAGCTGAGCAAGGGATTCGAAGCTCGTACATCAGAGACCACATTTCAATTCGGAAAATCGACCGCAGGCTTCATGTTTCCAGCAACATAGTTCGCTACTAGATCCGATCCGATGTCGTTCAGCCGCTTATCCAGCAGGGCGCTCGTCAAGCTTGCCCCATGGTTTCATAGCAGAGGAGCCTTTTAGAACGGGATATTAGTGTGAGGCAGATCCAGTCCATTCACGACGTACTCACAAGCGAAGCGGTTTCATCTTGTCAAAGAACGGCTGCACAGCTTCATGCTTATACGAAGCTGATTAATTCGACAAAGAAGCTGATTAAGCTGGTTCATAAACGAGATGTCCTAGTAACCAGACGCGCTGCTATCAATTGAACTTGAAATCTTATTAGGGGCTACGGCGAATCAGACATTGCGGCGAGCTGAGCTTTTTTCAGCTTTCGTGCTGTGCTGATATGGTCTGGAGCTTCAAAAGGCGCAAAAAAAAGCCCCGGAAATCCAGGGCTTTGCATTTTGTGGAGGGAAGGGCGCTTGTCAGTGGAAAATCTTGAACAAAATTCCCACGGTGCCAGCCAGCATAAAACCCAGCATCCATTTGAGCAGCTCGAATTGTCCGCGCACCTCGGCGCGGAACTCTGTTAGATCGGCTTTCTTGACCAGTTCGTTATTCATGGCTTCGGCTAGTGCGGTTGCGTGGGCTTCGGCTTGCTCGGTGGGAACACCAGTTGCTTCAAGCCGTTTGACGTATTCGTGAGTATCAAAAAGGGTAGTTGCCATTGGGCTGCTTTCGATCAGTATAGCACCGTGTTAGCGGGCGCTGGTTTGGTTGGATTCATTGGGCCTTTGGAGTGATGTTATCGGAGCGCTGACCGGGCTGGCGGGCGTGGGAAACGTCAATACATCGGCGGTAGCGATGGCAAGCTTTGTCTTAGGAGAGATAAACCCCATTTGTCTGAGTCGGTCTTGGTATTCATAATGTTGTAGCCGGAGTATCTCTGGAACCCACCAAGGCACCTTGCGTTTGCCGTGCAGCCAATCATGCACGGATCGCTCAGAACGCTTGAGCCGTTTTGCCACGTCCTTTACTGAATGTCCTTGCATCCAAAACTCAAGTTCGCCTTTGTGACCGTATCTGATATTGGGATATCTCATATGGGCTCGTGTTTTATTTAGTCGAGTTGATAGGTGACCCGCGAGAAAAGATTGTTCCCGTTGTGCGAGAAATTATCGAACTCGTTTCCCGGGTTTATATTTCGTCGATTTCGCATAATTTGTATTATGTAAAATAGCGTTTCCTACTCGATGCCCTCAGAGAAAAGCCACCTTTAGCGCTTAGAAAGAAAGATTGATCTTTTTAGCGCCTACAAGAAGTAATCGTTTTCCCTTTGAAAATAATTCAGTAATTTAGCTCAAAAAAACAGTTATTCTTTCCGCCAAAATTCACTCCCCTCAAAAACTAAATTATTCCTTCACGCATTCACCAAAGTAATATCAGACCATTTCGGGAGATGCGCACGTCGTTCTTTAGTGCCGAACAACAAGAAACAGATGATTGATTGGCTCAAACAAGCCGCATCCATAGGAAATTCAAGATGGCCAGAGGACTTTTGTTGTTTGCTAAAAGTTGTAGACACTTTTTGGCTAATTCGGGCACCGATCAGGGGTTCTGGGACATGACTTTCACCCTTCCGGGAAAAACGGCATGACAGGCCTGGGTTGAGAGTCTCGGATGTGTTCTAGCTTAGTAATCCGTTCGTCGATGCCTTGCGCTCTATCCCACTTGCCAAGGGAATGAGGCAGCACCGGCAATCCTGCGTTCATTCGCAATCGTGAAGCAAGGTCGGCAACATCCCTCGCCAAACAGGCGTAACCGTATTGGCGCTCCCAAAAGAAGTCAGCAAAGTCGGGTGGCATATCGTGTTCCCCGACCGCTCCCAGATGCCGTTTCAGCAGCTCCTGCTTATACGGCAACGAAAGTATTTCGTACATCAACGCTCCCGGCAATGCTTTCCAGTTCACGTCAAATTCCATCGGATCGATGGTGGGTGTGGTAGTTGTTACCTCGTGATAGCCGGTCTTAGCATCGGCCGGCTGACCATATGCAGTTCCATCGTCATACATGACGTCGACGCACGAATTTGTGAAGCGCTCCAGGTGCGTACTAACAATGATGGCCAAGTACGTCGCATCCTGCTGTCTCTGAGCATCCTCCCGTTCTTGCTCCCGCTTACGCGTGAGCCCAGCTCCCCAACGAATGCCGACCAATGTGGCAGTTCCGGCAGCAATGGCCGTGATAATAGGGATAACAGCCGTCCATATTGGGTTCACTGCCCTTCTCCTCTATACTTCTTTAAATCAAAAGACGGTAGTCATACGGTGCCGCCGTGAAGCCATCGAGATATTTGCCGAACTTGGCAATACTCCCGGCAGAATCCAGCGTAGCCGGCATTCTGGAGTAGTAATCTAAGGTGTTCCAGTTCATTTTCGACAGGCCAAGAATCTCAGTTGCACATTGCATGACATCAGATTGGCCCATGAACCGGCGGATCCTCAGCGGCGCCGGAATTCGTCGCTTCCCTTGATAATATTTGTAGTATTTGTTGGCCGCGCTGGGTGTAGATCCATGAACCCATAGAAGCGCCGTATCGTCGCTTTCAACAACAGTCGTTCCCCGCTGTACTGGGAAGCCGTCGATGCCCAATTTTCCGTCTTTAAGCTTGGAGGCGAGATAGCGTAGCGAGCGTTCAACGTTGATCTCGATCAGCTCGACATTGGGCACGCCTTCAAGCCCCTGTAGCAGCCCTTCCTGTTCATCCTGCGTAAAGCGCGTGCGCTTGTGTATCACGACGCGCCGCGGAAGATGCATCTTGGACTCATAAAAGAGCTGGCGAATAGTGTCGCCTGTTCGTCGCGCGTCGTCTTGCGACATAAATGGATTGCCACCTTTTATGATCGGATTCTCGATGCGACCTAGCCTGAATTGAAGTCCCTCTCCACGAGCACTGTAGAGATGGCTGCAACCTAAAAGCACGTGACTATCGTTGTGAGCATCTTTGTCCAGGCTATAGCCAATTCCGACGAAGGCAGTGTCTTCGTCGAGTGCGTCTAGCCGCCACGGAGTGCGCATCGACTTCACGAAAAGCGCCAGGGCCAGCCACCAGCGCACTCGACATAGGGAGGCTGAACCCGTGGTTTCCTCCCGCACGAATTGCGTGCTCTGGCCATGTCGTGCGGCATATGCTTTGACATAATCATGAAGGTTGAACGACTCGTGGGCCTTCGACACAAGCTTGTACGGCTCCCAGCGCCGAGGGACATAGATCACCACCGTTACTGACTGACGAGCCCGTCGGATCAGATCCAGCGTCTGGCATATCCTTTGCGCGAGCTGCTTGGCGCCGACCATGGCGTCACTGCTGACATTGTCGTCAAGCGCCAGCCAAGCGGACTCTCCTCTGCATGGTGTCCTCAACGGCAGGCCGAAAGCCGCCGTGTATCCCGGGTAGTCGTGCAGATAGTCTCTCTCAGACTGGCTTGGATTGGCGGGCTGCTCCAAGCCATGCAAAAACTGCTCAAAATTGCCCGCAAGATTGGCCGGGCATACCACTGCGACATCCGTCGATTGACAGAATCCTGAACTTGTCAGCGAATGATCCCAGGGTCGATTTTCGACCAAACCGTGTAATGGATTGGGATTTTTGATCTCGTGACGCCCCATTTTGCTGGCGAAAATCAACGGTGCATCAGGAACTACAATCCCCGACTGCTTTGCATACTTGGAAAATTCAGCAGGAAGCGGCTTCGCCGCCTTATTCGAAAGCCCGGCAAACAGCGGCGCCCGGGCAATATGGAATATGCCACCATGCGGCGACGGTAAGTCCAAACTCACCAGCTGGCCAGTCCATCTCGATAAGTCAGCATCGAAGACGTTGTTGTGCTGATAGCCGTAAATCTGGTTACGAAGCGCCTTGGTGGGTTCAACATCGGCAATCTTGCCTTCCAACGTTGTGGCGACGATCTCTGGCATAAAGACGACATGCGGTACCCCATCAATGCCGACAATATCGATCGACAATGCACGATGTACCTTGTAGCTGACCTTGTCTGCCATCTTCTGGTCGTACGGCGCGGCCTCCCAGATCCTGCGCCGGCAGTCCGTCTGCATTCCCGTCGCCCTTGCGGCAGCGATCACCAACGCGCGGCGATACAGCCCCAAAATACGGCCGTCCGAGATGAGATTTTCATCCGAGATGGCCACTTCTGTCGCCGGTCCGTTCAAATGGTGGGCAAATAGTCTTTGCGCAAGCGGTGCGTCACACAGGCACAGCGCCCCTTTGTCGAATACCACGGTTGGGCCAGCCTCGTTCGGTGTCTGCTCACGCAGCCAGTCCTTCCAGCTTCCAACTTCCGGCATATCCAAGGGCAGCTTCAGGGCTGATGCAGGATATCGCAGCGGATGCGCATTACTCTTGATGAGATGGCTGATTTGCAGTGGCGGTACCGAAAATGCCATCTTGCGAACACCATCTTGTCCTGTGCTGGCGATCAACGCCTGCGCCTTCGTCAGATCATCACCTTCTAACTGGCGCATTGCCAATCGCGATATCAGGTCATCGAATCCGGCGGACGCAATATAGAAAGCAGATTGCTTCTCAGCTGGGATGGTACGTAGGAGTATCTTGACTTCTTCCGACGGTTCGTCGCCGAAGCCGCACCAGTAAAGGCGACGCTCCGACGTTCTGTAGGCTTGGCCAAGAACATCCATGAGTGACTGATCTCTGCCGCTGTACCCCACTACGATTAGGTCGTAGTTCTGAATTTCGCGTATCAGTTCGGTGCCTAGCCAAGTCTCTTGCGCTCGCAGTTCGTCGTTCGTATTCTTGAGCTTGTCGTATCGAAAATCACCATGCAGAGCCAAAAGGCGCACTTCGTTGTTGCCGTGGGCGCGCGATGTTCGTT
Organism: Herbaspirillum sp. 1130; assembly: GCF_017833835.1. Taxonomy (NCBI): domain Bacteria; kingdom Pseudomonadati; phylum Pseudomonadota; class Betaproteobacteria; order Burkholderiales; family Oxalobacteraceae; genus Herbaspirillum; species Herbaspirillum sp. 1130. The sequence continues at coordinate 648,213 of NZ_JAFICQ010000001.1, read as the reverse complement.
GCTGGGTATCTATACCGACTTCGACACACACTACGTTCGCAGCGCTCAAGGCACGCGCGGCCAGATTGTCGAAATTGGTGGTCCAAATGCTTCTTACGGCGCCGGCGCCGCCGAGTAACGCCAATAGCTGGTAGCCAACGTGAGGCTTGGATTCGGCAATGAATTTATGAAAGAAGGCAGATCGATCCAGCGCGGTGGGATAGCACTCCAACGCGTAGAACGAATATTCTTCTGGTGCACCTTCTGGCGGATACAAACCGCTCTGATCGAGCCATCGTTGGATAATTTTTTTTGTGCCCTGGAGCGAAAGTTCGGACACGGAGTCTTGCAACGAAGGATTCTTCGTGACGAATATCTCTTTCTTCCATTCCCAGATGCAGCGCTGCGCCGAAGGCATTCCAGATGTAATGGAGGCGCCTGCTCCTAAAAGGATGATCGTAGGCCGATTGCGGTTTACCGAGATCGAGCGAACAAACGCATCAATGGTCAAGCGCGGTATATCCCCCGCGGTGCTGCCCACACTGCCTTGCATCGACTACCCTCCAGATTTTTTTCTTAATTGGAAACGTAGAATGGCTGCAAGACCGCCGAGATGAGGCAGTCATTTGTTGAGCCAGTGTTCGTCTTAGCATTTCCTTACACTGTAACAGATAGTCAACAAATTGCCGGCAATACTGGTACCAAAAAATACATATTGAGGGTATTAGTTACGCCTGACCTGCTTCCTAAGTTACTGCGGGAACTTGGAGTTTGCGGTTAAAAAGGTATCTGCAAACTGTTGTGACGCTAGGTAGTCCCTCACAAGCGCGATTAGAGGCTTAAGACGCTAAGTGCTCCTTAATCGATTCTTCTTGATCTGGTAAAAATTAAATGATCTTAGACGTATAACTGTTAAATGAATCTGACCTAGCTAGTTACAAATCAGGAATTTTCACCCAAGAAACGGCTTGCAGAAAACCTGCCAGGGAACGCTGCCCTGAAGGATGCGCTCGGCCGGAAGTGGCATGCCCGCAGGATAAGCGAAGCGCCGTAACGCACATCATACATGTCGACGGTCTAGGCGGAACCAGTGCACGCCTACTGATAGGAAGTTCCTGCTCCTTGCTTCACTACGAATCCCGTCGTCCTGACGATGTGGAACTGCGTCAACGTCTTTGCGAATTGGTAGCCATAAAACGCCGATATCGCGGTCGAGAGACACCGAAGCTGGACGGTTTCAACCGCATCGGACACGGCCACGGAGCACTGACCAGGCCGGCCCCTGCCAAGTCGGCCCCGAAAAAGAGTCACTAGTTCTTACCAATGCACTGCTTTAACCAGGGTTGCGAAAGCATTTCTTTCCGTTGTGCGTTTGTTAGATTGCTATAAAAAAAACCGGGGGCACGGGACAGCTCGCTGCATTGCTTGTCGGCAGCAGCGTTATAAAGTTGATTTCCGCAGACTAGCAATGTACTTTCCACCGTTTCCCATCGGTCTTTCCCATCCTCTGGATCTACACAGCCAGTTCCGCCGACGCTCCCACAACTCGCTTCAACTGTCGCACGCCCACGTGCTTGTAGTGTTGCCTGAAGGCGTCCATCGTATGTACGAAAGGTGGCCCAATGCTCCGACTCACCGCAAATGCGCTCTCCGTTCTGAAGGAGAGTGTAAGAAACGCAGACTTCATCACCCCTGATAAGCTGGCATGAATTCCAATTTCCTTCAAACGGTTTAGCGTTGGAGAGGGCGTTACGTCTCTGCTTCGAATGGAGTGCTACTGTTTTCTTCTTCCAGCTATCTTCGAGTTCAGAGATGCGGTTCGCATACGACAAAACAAGGCACTTTTCATCATCGCAGCCGTTACGAATTTTAGTGAGCCACCGCCTTTGATCTATCTTTACCGAGGCAGGATCTTCCGAAATTCTTAACACGGCCTCGTATGTCCGGAGCAGCACTTCATCTAAGTCGGAAATCTCTCGATCCTCGCAAATGGTCTCTTCCATCGGAGTCAAGGTCTTCTCACAATCGAAGCTCGCGGCATGAGCGGTCGTAGCGGCGAGAAAGCAGAGGACCAACAGGAAACGGGAGATGTTCATGGATACGGTGTTGAGACGGAAAATTAAGAGACCTGTCTGATCTTGCGCCAAGAGACGCAGATCAGACCCAAGACCATCAAGTACACGCCCACTATAAACAGCGAATCGCGTCTGTATTTGCGGTCCAGCTCAGCCTGTGTTGTTGGACTGCCGCGATATTGAACGACACCATCCAATGTCGTAATCGCCACCAGAGTATTTTCACAAAATCCAGCTGTGATCTTCTTTCCTGCATATGTCTTTAGCTGCTCGTACACAAGCGTGCATCCTTGCTTCCCGCATCCACCGAGGAAGGTCCTGCCAAATTGCTTTCCTTCTCCACTCTCGATCACGACTGATCTTCCGAGATAGTGAACGATCCCTTGCACGAAACGGTTGGCAGCGGGGTAGCCGGACTCAGTAGTGGCGCAGAGATCCGCTTTGGGCGGATGGAAGACTTTGAGGAGATAAGGGGACATAAGTAAAAGCCACATGCCTCCAAACAAAATTGCTAATAGCTGAGCAGATCGATCCTGATTGAATGATTTCATCATTGAGGGCAAACAGCAACAACCGAAGCGGCCAGGTCAGCGGTGGGCATATTGAGTGAATATCTTAGGAGAACAGGCTGACAAACTGCTGTCGGTGCGGGATTGCTACGTGCCTTGCCATCGCTGCGACTACGTCGCGGTCGTAGCCGTACCTATGGAACCTCGTCCCGCTCCCTCCCCGATACGCCCCCTCCACCCCTTCGCCGCATTGTGGCGCAAGGCAAGAGATAAAAAGGAAAACAGATCATGCAGCCGACCGTTCGGGCGACGACGCCCAATCAAAGCTGGTCGATGGACTTTGTATCGGATCGATTGGTTGATGGTCGCCGATTGTGCTGATTGAACATCGTGGGCGCCCTCCCCGAGGCATGCCTGGCTATCGAATTGGATACGTCGCTGCCTCGCGCACGGGTCGTATCGGTGCTGTCGCGCCTATCAGAGCTTCGAGGTTTGCCGCAATCGATTATCATCGACAACGGTGAATATTCTCCGCGAAAGCACCGCGAATTATTCTTTCATGAGGAACGCTATACGAGTGGCCGCCGATCCTAATCAGATAGAAAGGCGCTGAGCCTTCCTCCAGGTTGAACCCAGACTCCATGTCGTTCTCGTACGAAATCGGGAAGCAGGTCAGCCGGTGGCCGCGCGCGGCGTACCCCCCGATTCTAAAATTGAATAAATTTTATCAGTGAAGTCGCCTGAAAAGTACTCACTATGTTCCAAATCGCCGAGGGCTTGTATTAGCGATTGATGAAGATGATAGTCCCATGGGTTATTTGTTACCCAGGCGATAAACGCAGATGTTTCATATTTTGCGCGCCATTGCATCCAAGAACGCCAAATGCGCACCGCGATTACGACTTCCGCAAATCCCATGTGTTTCGCAACTGATTCCGTGCTTGATCCATTTCGGAAAAGCTGGGCTACATAGCTGTTACGTAAAATCTGTGGGTTTACGATCCCTCCTCTTGCCGCCGAGGAGGTTAAAGCTCGTACGCATAGCTCCGGCACTATGGCCTCCGCATGTTTGTAGGCCTCCTCGAAAACAGCATTTGTGTTACGTTGCAAGGTGGTCTTATTCATCTGGCCGCCGACGGCTGGGTAAGCCACAGGGCCCATCGCAGGGAATAGCAGCTTTTCCCGCGGCTGCGGTTGCTCAAAATACGAGTGCCAGTAGGTGAGCCAATTTTCTAGCAATACATAAAGATAGCTAACGTCTTTTAAGTTTATCTTTCTGTGAAAAGGTGTATCTTCCCGATGTAATGAGATCTGTCCCGATCGGATATGAATGTCGGAAATTTTGAGTGTCAGAATTTCAGATGATTTCAGTCCAGCGCCAATCATTAATGCCGTAGTGACGTATCGCCTTAACTCTCTGATTTCTGCGAGCGTTCGGAGTGATTCGAAGGGCTTTTGCGCAATGTATTCAAGGTGCTGCTCAAGAATTTCGAGTTCTGGCTCTGACAGAAAATCTCGGCCATCACTTTTAATCGCACCAGTCCACTCCTTCCCTTCTTGATTGCTCAGTTCAGCTGGATTTTTTGAGATATTGTCGGGGCAGGTGTCGATGACAAATTCGTAGACCTTCTCAATAAGCCGGCGATAGCACAGAAGCTGTTCAATTTGATTGAGCTCGTCCTGCTCATAACTACTTTTCTTGTCACAGAGCATCCGTGCCTTCTGGGATAAGAACTCTCCTATATGTTGTGGACGGACCTGATAGATATTGAGTCTATGGTCTCGCAAATATTGGTCAAATTGTCCCCATCGAACTCGATATATCTTGATTGTTCCTTGTTTTGCATTTTTACTGAGGCCCCTTCCCTTCATAGAGAGGATCCAGGCCTCGAATGCAAGGCGACTATCTCGACTCCACAACGATATTTGATCTGAGCTAAGCATGGTGTCCCAACCTTATTAAACTCTTTTTTAGCTGCGCTGTAAGAAACTCGACCTTAGATGAGCTGGAGAGAGCCTTCATCGCTCGATGCTAGATGCCGATGTCAAGCCTTACTTACAATGAATAGTCCACTTTTCACGAAGATGCAACTGCCTATCTTTTTAAGAGGATGAAGACCTTCGTTTTCATTATGCGAATCAGCTTAACAAGGAGCTGTTGCGACAGCTACTTGGCTGAGGAGGAATCGGGCTTACCCCAAGGCGTCAACACAAAACTACGAATCCCGCTTTTCGCCGACCGCCTGCCGGGCGGGTCGTCAATGATTTGGCGAAAGGCGAAGGAAAATGCGTCGCTTGTTATGGGATGTTGTACCGGTATAAATTGACTCACGCCATGCGCGAAAAAGATAACCGTCGATAAGAAGTCTTATCGACGGTTATACCCGTAAGGTTGCCCCGAGTTTTTATGTGTACTCGTACGTACTGAGAGGGGTAACGTAATACAGTACATTATTCCCTAGGCCCCGAATATCGATGGCTAAGGCATGCGCTCATGGTGGGATTTGTAAAGATGAAGATATGGGGCTGCCAGCCCAAAGTTGACTTCTGACGCCGAATTGCCGCCTAGGCACGCAGGCACTCTCATTGATGGGAATTCGATGCGGTTGTGTTACAAGAGTCAGACGAGGAAAGTTGATAGGCCCCCGGCCTCAGCCGAGCTAAGTGTGATGCCCTAAGGTCTTTTTCACTGCTACGATAATGATAACGAGCACACTCAAGATCAGATGAGAAGGGGCGGTCAGTCCCCTACCCTAACAGTTCGTGTATCGCGATTAGAACTAATGTAGATACACATGCCTGATAAGCGGCACAGATTGATTGTACGGGAAAAAAGTTCAGTCCTAACCAAGAAGACAACCAAGATCAAGGATACGCCTCCGCATCTCAATTCGTCTCCCAGATCTAAGCGCGCAGCGGAGAAAATATGGGCTAACTGAGCAATGTCGCCGGAGCTACATCCAGTGCAATGGCGATTCGCTCGATGTTGTAGAGCGTAATGTTCTTTTCCGCCCTTTCAATCATGCCTATGTAAGTACGGTGCAATCCTGCTGCCTCCGCCAATGCCTCTTGCGAGACGCCGCGAGCTAGACGAAATTTGCGCACATTGTGCGCAAATTTAATTACTAGCGGGCTGTTTTGGGGTGCGACGGGCATGCGCAAAGTGTCCGCCCGTTGCATACTATAGTTCTACATACTATGATTAGCATCTTATTGATAAATGATGCTTGTGTAAGAATGAGAAAAATTTTTTTAACTGCCGCGGTTTCTGTAGGCCTAGTGGCTTGCTCATCTACACAGCGGAACACGAGCCAACAACCGATTGCTGATCTAGGACTTGTTCGTATAGACCAGATCGACCCACAGGAGTTGAATCAAGTATTTATCAGTGCTCTCCTTCTAAATTCCAATTTAGCCGAGCGGTCGCGATTCGCGACTATGTGCTACCGCGACTTAGCCCTAGAGCAGATAGCACGGACAAACGCCAAGATGAACCCGAAGGCGATTTTGGGCGATGTTACAGCCATGGCAGCGGCCCGTAATCAAGAGGCAATTCGGGCATATCCAACTACCCGCTACTGGACCCGGGAAAAGATAGAGGCCTTTACAGCACCGATCGCTTCGGGGCGAGATGACTTATCGGTCTTCGACGTATTTGTCAATTTGCCCGCCAACAAGCGGCTCAAAGGAAACGGGAAATCGCGCTCAATGGGTAGTTACGGTCCTCTTGTATCAAATTCTCCGAACGACTCCTGGGCATTCCAAAACTGTAATATCAACTATGAAGTGCCGAAATTACATCTGAATGTTCCAGTTGATCCGAAAGTACATCAGGCACAAATTTATGCTGCCTCAAAAGAAAACTCGTCGCTTAAATTTACCGCAGATGTTGATGTCGAATTTGACTTCGTCGATTGCAAATTGAGCGGATGCACGCCACGCATCACACGCTATGAGGTGCGCAGCTTCAAATTCGGCTGGGATCTACGCTAATAGGACGTCGCGGTCTTCGCAATCTTGCGGGCCCCTATTTGTTCAACTTCAAAAAACCTCAGTATTTCGAAATCTATGTTGATTACAGATCCATCATCCGAATTGCGAGATGCACGCAAGCATTGGGTTAAATCATTCAAAATGTGGGATTGGGTGATGGCGTCAGAAACGGAGCCATGCTTCATCGTCGCTGCTAATAACGAAGCTGAGAAGTGCGTAAAACCTTTTTCTATGGCTATTATTTCTTCGGTGGAGCGCCTCATCCAATACGCAGTAGGTGATCTTGGCTCCCGATGCAAGGTATATATGATCGAACGAGTTCAGCATGAGAGCGGCTTTAGCGAGCTACGTTTTCCGGAGGTTTTGGGGCTTGGAAAATATGAAGCTGCGCCAGCTGGCGTTCCTTATTATGCGCACTTTGACGCCAAAGGCGTCGCGGTGAAAACCTATGAAGCGCAACCCGCTATCACTGAGCAAACAAAGATCCAAGTTTTGGCATTCTTTGAATAGCGGCTGGGCATTAATTTTAGGAATGCAAAAGAGAAAACCATGGATGAAAAAATCGACTTGACCACAGCTCTCAAGAAGTTGCATCGCCTGCAATTAGAGGGAGGAGATCTTGACGGCGCGTATTGGTTGGAGGTCTATCACCTTCTAGAGCATGCAGGCGAGTATCGTGACAGAGCACTAGATGCTGAAGAGAAGTTGCGCCGCGTTCGGCAATTGTCCGAATAAGGGAAGGCAGGATCAACCCTTCCTGTCTCTTCTTTCATGTCCGACTTTTTCACGACATTGGTGACTGGATCTGCTTCTATATCCATCTCCGCCCGCCTCCGGCGTTTGCACTGAAAACACTGGCCGAGACATTTGCTCATATCGTTACGTCCACCTGCGGCCCTTGATAGGACTGTAGCGCCTGCAGTAGCTCTCCACGCTTCTCCTACGTGAGTGGGCGCATTTGCTCACGCGGTGCGATCCTGCCCTCCAGCAGAATATCGGACATCCGTAAGGCAGCTACCGCGTTGGGCTCCTGGGCCAACGCGGTAGCAAAACCTTTCACGCACGCCGGCAGTTTGCTGGTCTGCTGGCGTTGTGCCAGCTTCTGTATGAAGGCCAGGCGGGCATCCACATCCAGCCCGGCGCACAAGGCTTCAGTCAGGCATTGCTGAACCGAAGGCGCAAGCGCGGCAAAGGTGTTCTCCTTGATGGCGGCGAAGATCCTGGCCCCGATGTCGCGATAGGAGCCCAGGCGCAGGTGACGCGGAATCTCTTCTGCCGCAGCACGCTGTAGGGCTGGGTCCTCGGTTTGCAGATTGCGTTCATGCAGCATGGCCCAGTCCGAAAGGATATGCGCGCGGGTCTCGGCAGTCACGCCGGGCAAGCCTGAGTCCAGGCACATCGCAAAAAGTGACTCCCAACGAGACGGATCTTCTACTGGCATCGCCCCCGGTGCAAATGCCACCGCACCTCCGGCCAGCAGCGAGGCAATGGCATGCGGCGCATAGCGGGCTCGTTCCATCGCAGCCGACAGGTCCTCGCCCTCGCCCGTGCCGGCGGCCATACCGATTCGCTGAATCGCCGCGCGCATCGCCGCCACATCCGTACCATGGCGTGCCGCATCACTCACGCGTGGGGCGAAGGCGCTGCAGACAATACCAATCTAATCGGTAATCAAATATTACGGTTTGCTAAATCCCGGGGCCGTATTAGGAAGTTACATCAATCCAGATTCCAGTAAAAAGCCCACGCTAGGGGGCTGTTTCTTTTATCAAAATGTTTGATTACCAATTCGACGAGATATATTGCGAGGGTCTAACGTTTCAGAGGGATTAATCACGATAACGGAAGGCCGCTGCGGATTATTCATTGCCTCTGCCACTTCATCCCTCATCCGCTCCCACTCCCTAGTTACTTACAAATTCGAAAAACGAGGAAGTAAGTCTTGATCGAACAGGCGGGTCTCTATCGCATTTTCTGCCTTCAAATACTCCCTATTTTTACGGAAAATTTTTCGTTTCCACCCACGGTTTCTTTGGCGACAGTATTGATCTGTGGAACTAGGAGTCTTCCGCTGTCTACATAATCTTGCTCAGGGCGACGTCGAGTCCATCGATAAATCCTGCAAGCCTCGCGACGTCGACAGCGAAAAGGAAGTTCTCCTCTTGACCCATTTTTACGCTCAGACGTGCTCATGTCGGAAAATCTTTCCCGTTCGCCGCAGACGCGTACTTGTGCGGACTGACCACTAGTCCCCCTGCAAGCACGATATACATTCGTGACCTGCCCTCTTACAGCAGTGATCTGAACTGCAGGGTAGTCCGCATCCGATCCGGTTAGTGAGCCAGATTGCCAAGGCGGAGCTTCCCATAAAAATGTTATTGGACCATCTAATGAATAACCACGTTCTTCCTTCAAACGCCAGCAACAATATCCTCCTGGATCCGTTGCTCGAAGATATTGCCGCACATCAGCATGGTGCTGCCGATGCGCCTGCACAGGCCTCGCTGCCAACCGCTGCAGCCATGTTAGATCGTAGTCACGAACAGCGCATCCGCGCGCAGCAGCTCAGCTGCAGTACGGAAATCACGCTTGCCCGGGCCAATAACGAACAGCTCGCAGCGCATATCGACATCGATGAGCAAATTAAACCGCTGCAGTGGCCTGTGCTGCGTTGCCTGTTGGTGATTGATCCCGCTAGTGGGCGCCTGGGGGCTGCGCGAACCGGCGCGGCCGGTGATGTCGCGGCCCTGACCAGTCTGGTGGAAGAGCTGAACAGCTCTCCCACATTTCTGGAGCGGATGAAGCATCTGTACCAAAACCTCGCGCCAGAACAGACACTTGAATTGCGCTACAGTATGGGCGCGTCAATGGATGCGCAATATCGTCATCTGCAATCACGCTTCAAAGTCAAACAGGCTCTGGTATGGAAGGATGGCGACCATGCAGCGCGTCGTCGCGACCAAGTGCTGGCGGCCGCGTCCGAACATTCGCCTTCGATCGGGGCTGAAGAGGACTTCGTTGTGCTCGACCTCAACGGTGTCAGCGTCTTCAGTGCCGCCCTCGCAGGTATGCGCCAGCAGGGGGCACTCTGGGACGAGAAAACTGGCCATGACGATTATGCCCGCCTCGCAAGCGTGATACCTGATATCTCGGTACATGCGACAGCCGATGACATTTGGCTAGACGCGCTTGGAGAGGCCATCCGTTTGGAACTGGCCGAACCTTCCCATGCGGACTTTCGCGCAAGTCAGGCGCTGATTCATGCGCGTTATCAGGCGGGCCGGATTGAGCACAGCTGGGGCGCGCTAGGCGGCAGCATGATAGGCGGCGCTGTCTATTCGCTCGGAATGATGATGCTCAACAATGTCATCAACCGCAGCATGATCCCGGCAGAGGTGCGGCGCGAAAGCGGGCTCGATCGACAAACCACGGCACAGAAACTGTTTTCGGATGTATCCGAAGACCTCCTGTCGGTAGCGACACCGTGGCAAAAATTCCTGATGACATTCGATCCGAGCTGGCAACTGGGTAGCTGGGAGATCTTCGACAACGCCATCCTCGATGCCGTGCTGGGCGATGACGACTCCGACGATGAGCCGTCGCTGCAAGCCGTGGCAACCGATGCCACTGATCAGATCTCTGTGCAGGCTGGCGAGAACGCTGGTGCCGAAGCTGGTACTGTCTTGCTAGCCGGGGCACTGGTCGCGTCGCAAGAGAAAATAGGACAGGGTCTGGCAGAGCTGACAGCCGCCAATCTGAAGTCAGGGCTCAGCACGGTAGCTGCGAAAGCCTCTGCAATGATGGGGCAGATGGTCTCTTCTGCTTCGTTCGCAGTGCCGGCCGGCATCATCTCGGGCGTATTCTCTTGGCCCGACAAGGCGATCGAGATCTGGAAGCCAGCCGGTGCCGTGGGTGCCTTTAAGGCAGGCTTCAAGGTCGCGGTGACATCTCCCGTATCCAGCCTCGCGTGCAGTTCAGGATTCTTCCTCAAGATGGGCGAAGTAGCGGCCGAGACCGAAGCAGCAGTTCTGCAAGCACTCGAACAGCGGCAATTGGCCTGGCCACAGCACAATCCTTTCGATGCCACTCAGGCCTTCGACCGCAGCGACATGGAGCAAGTCAAGCGCGCGGTCTGGGATATGACCCAGGAACAGCTCAACAACGAGCCCGATGCGCTGGCGGTCCGCCTGTCGGTCCCGATGGAGTTTCTTTCGGGTGTCGTGCAGGGTGGTATTTCGCTGATTCCGGGGATGAATCAGGCGATTTCGTTTGCGCTCGATACCGTCTTCTTTGGCCCGGGTGAACTTCTCTGGATGACCATCACAGGCGCCATTTCCAATCGCGCCAACGAACAAGAGCTGCGGACGCGCCTGGCGGAGGTGATGCAATCATGTTCGCAGGACAATCCTGGCGCGGTCCGGAGCCGGCGCATGGCAGTACAGTTCCTGCTGGATAACCGACTGATCTCGGAAGAAGGCTTGCGCCAATGGCAGCAACAGACAGTGTCCATGTTGGGCGGTGCCATGATTCATCCGGTCTATGAGGGGGGCAGCCATCTCAGAAACGGCGGGCGGGTCGGGCTGCGTGCACTGGCAGATCTGCCATCGCGCATCGGCGCGACCATGCCCGACGCTGTTCGTCATCTGGCATCCCGCACTGGAGAATTGCTCTCCACGGCAGGGCAGTATGTCGGTGCCAGTGCTGGAACTGCCGTGGAATGGGCGGTCTCTGCTGGCATGGCCGTCGCGCGCCCGTCGATTTCCTATCTACGTGGCGAAGAGCATGCGCCTGATACACAGACCGCCACCCGCTATACCGAGATGCTCAGGGCGCTACCCGCGCAGGCAAGCAAGACCATGACGGACCTGCTCGGACCGGCTGAGAACAATCTGCGCATCCGTGCGCGATTGCCCTACGAGCGGGCAGTGCTGGGAAAGCCATCCGACGATGCGGCGACCAGCGTCACGCCTGATCTCGAACATGGCGAGCGCTGAGAACAGGGGGCATGCCTGCCATAGTACCCATCACCGGTAAGGGGAAGTGGCTTAGCGGAGCCGAGTCACTGTGGCAAAGTCAAGCAATGGCTGCGAGATGCCTCCGTTGGTCGGGCCTTCATTGCGTCAGGTACTCCTTCATACACACTCATGGAGCACTCTGCCGCTGATAGCGACATACTTTTAGAGCACAACACGAGAGGAACCGCCCTGTGTGGAAAAACATCTGGCCAGCGTCGAGCATTGAGCCCCCTGGCCCCTTAGATCAAAGAGATGCTGAAGTTCGCGTACGGAACTCGGAGCACAATCATCCCGCCAAGGATACTCGCGCTGCAGAGTCGGCATTGAACAGACAGGGATTGACTGCTCACTCAAATACTCAGCAACGGAGCATCCTCAGGAGATTTTTTTCCTCGAATTCTGAGAAGAAAGCTTTACTCAATCGGAGAAAAAACCTGCTTATAGGTCAAACAATAGACCCTAGGGTTGCCGAAAAACACATGCATTCCGTCGAATTTGACGGGATCGGGCGCGTTATCTCTTTCAAAAAACAACTTTCCAACACCGCGCTCAACGAACTACAAGCGGCCATCATCAAATCACTTACCCAAACCAACACCGCAGACGAGAGATCTGAAGCACGTCCCGGAGCGGACTGTTTGATTCAGTTCATGGATCTCATGCAGAGATCAGGAGGAGATAGAGCAAAGGAATTGCTTGAAAAGGCAAGCAAGCTATGGATGTCCGGCAATCTCAGTGATACCGCAGTGGCTGCGTTCCTGATGGATGCCGCGTCGGAGTTGCAAGACAGATCTCGTCTTCATTCCTACGTAGTTTCAATTGCTGATGCTGTCATCAAGCCGAAAGAGGCAACCCAGCGAAATGACAATATGTATGGAAGAAAATTCGAATCCGAGTTCATTCATATTCTCGTCAAAAATCCCCCAGGCGGCACCATAGAAGTTACCCAGAAGATTGGCCAAGCGCTGCTGAATGATTTTGACAAGATACATGCGTCAGGTGCTCTATCCACCGAAACGACATTGAAAAGAATAGCGGAATCCATCGAATTGCGACCTTGGACAGCACTGGCCCCTGATCTGGAGAAGTTCAGGGAGGAGCCTACTTACAGCAACCTGAAGTCAATGCTACTAAGCGTCAACAATGGCATCGATATACTTAAGGTACAGTCACTGATCTCCAAAGTGAGCAAACAATTTTCTGATGACATTGAATGGAAAGAGTACGCTGATCAACGATATAAATACGTCTTGCAGCCTGCTCGCAAGACGCGCCCATTCCAGGTTCTTGAAAATGAAGTCGGCGTTAGCGCACAGCAAGCCGCAGATCTGACAAATAAACTGGGACTGGATATCAAAACAAGCAGATACGGCACCGGTTTGCTTAACCATCCCGAGTACGAACCGCAGGAGAAATTTTATATCGCGAGAGATACCACTTATGGGCGCATGAATCCCAACATGGCGAACCTGTCAGGAATGGAACAGCAAGCTTTGTATCACGGGCATGCGATCGTTACGGGACTATCCGGCAACGCCAACTTGCTGACTTACCTCAGCCGAAGGATCGCCAAGGAAGACAGTGATTTTTCAGTGGATCAAGCCATACTGGCTGGCATGATGTTTCTCGGATTTGACGGCGGCCATTCTCTAAACGAAGTAATGGCCGTCTACACTGCAATCATTGCTAGCGAAAAAATTGAACTGAATTCGGAAGAGGTAGCAAGGACGAAAGCGCTGGAAAAAAGGCTTCTTAATGGCAAGTCTCCCCCATCCGTAGCGAAGCGTTTCGCAAATAGTAATCGGCAAGGGTTACTCGATGAAAAGCGGAAGAAGGTATTTGTACAGCATCTTGAAAACTACCACCTCGACTATTCTTCCATTGTAGAACTCGCAAAAGATAAACAACATAGGGACGAAATATCCCAGGCCTTAGACACAGCACTTACAAGAACCATCGAATACTTCGACAATAGTAGTTACTACAAGAAACAGAACTCAACGTTAGATAACTGACTGTAAATTACAGGTCCAAACAGTGCGAAAGCAAAGCGCGATTGGGGAAGCTCAGCACGAGCATTTCTTCCGTAATCAGCGCGTCGGACAGGTATTCGGACTCCTCCAGCAGGCTGTCGAGTTGCTCCCTGAGCCACTGCTTCTGGCCGGCCACCCTATCCGCGGCATACTTAGAAGTCGGCGTCGCGCTGACGATGAGCTCGTCCAACAAGACCTTGCAGCGCTGCAGCGTCAATGGCGCTGGGATACCACGCGTGTCGGAACGCGTGTTGATGATCTGTATCGCCGTGGGGCCCCAGCGCGTCACATCGCCCTGCTCGAGCATCGTACGCAAGGCATCCTTGGCGACTTCCACGACCTTGTGATGCAGCTCGGAAACCGCGTTATCGGACAGGCCACCCTCCAGCGTCCAGCCCATCGCAAAGTGTTTCTCCACCAGCTCCACCCTGCTCTCGCTACTCACAGTCAAGCGCAGCCACTATCTCCCGACATCCAGCATGGCCGTCCCGAGGAAGCCGAAACTGGTCCGCAGCTCCACCTGACGCGCAAGGAGCTGCATGGCCCTGCGGGCGCTTTCGGTATTGATGATAGTGAAAGGTAAATCCTTTTCCCGGAGGATCATCCCGGCGTCGATCTGGTGAGCTTTGCGAAGGCAGAAAGCCTCGACGAAGGCAGCATTTTGGGTGGCTTCGTCGATGAGCTTGAGTTCATCGTCCTGCGCGTGGCTGAGCATGCGCACCAGCAACTGGCTCTCGTCATTGTTGATCCAGCCAAGACCCAGCTCTGCCTCACGCAGCTTGCTGTTGGCCAGGCGGGTTTTGGCATCGTCACGTCCGATGACGGTCACTGCCCCCGCCATGCTCTTGCCACTGCCCAGTGAGGTGTATTTCTGATAGCTCTTGCAGAGTACGATCTTGAGCTGACCACTGTCGATCAGCGGCTGCAGCTTCTTAGTGACATCGGCGAGATCGGATTTGCCATCGGAGGCACGTTGCTCCAGCGTCGCAACAAGCACCAGTACACCGGGATCGCTTTTACTCATCTTCCCGTTCTTGACCCAAGCGATGGTCTGACGGACCAGCTTGTCCGTGCTCCAATCGTTCTGCTTGTCCTGTTCGCCGTGACGCTGGGGCCAGCTCGGTGCCTCGCTGTACAATTCGATGGCCACCAGGCCCGGCTTCAAGGGCAGGATCCTGCCTGGCTCCTTGCGCCCGGCGACCAGGCAGGAAGCCGAATTGCATATTTTGAGCTGGGCAAGGATGCGGGCCGCGTTGGTCTGCGAGTTGGCGAAAAGGACGCACTTGGAAGGATGGCTGCGCCCCAAGATGCGGTAGATGTCCAGGCATTGCGTCCTAGTTCGCTCGTAGGGCGCATCCCGCTGATATTCCGCACTTTCTTGATGTTCCACCGTAAGTCCGGGCACATGGTGCTGGTCCAGTGAGGACCCGCGCAGCGCGTATTCCTTCCTAGCCGTGAGGAGGCCATATTGCCGGACCAGATCACCACTACCATGGATGGCTTGCAATTGCTCGCGGCGCTGACGCGCGTAGCTGGCCGAGCCGGTCGAGTACGGCGGTGCGATCGTGCCTCCAGCGCACCGCCAGGTACTGTTCCAGCGCGGATGAAAAATCATCGCCACCCTGAGGCGCAGCTTCAGCTTCAGCTTCGCGGGCCCGAGTGCGCTGACAGCGCCATGTCGTGGGCGAACTCCGCAGACTGGAGCCAAACTGGACGGCTGTGACGCATGTTGGCCGACCCCGTATTGGTGGCGCTGAGTACAGCAGATGCCCACTCTTGCGCATTTGTATCGCTCGGCGCGGTCGTCCACCAGATTGACAAGCGCCCTGCCCTTCACCAAACAGAAAGCCCCGGAGTTCCGGGGCTTTCTTTTTTGGATCTTGCCTCTCTCTATCCCATCCATACGGCAGGACTGCAATATGTCATTAGGCATCCCGAGGTCTATATCTAAACATCAAAGGAAGACCATACTCCGCTCTGATCGAGTTTGCGGACGGCAAATTCCTATATTTGCCTAAACCAACTGCCCTCAATTCTTCTTTGCCTGCAGGAGTTGTCTCATCATATCGATAACCACCTGAGTACGCCTTTGAAGTGCCTTCCATCAAATGCCGAGCATGTACCAGCTCATGGCCGAGCACTACAAAAGACTCTTCAGCAGCAGTATGAAGACAAACCGGAGATCATCGGTCGGTCAGTTCCATGCTTACTTCGGGACTCCAATTAATAATTGCATTACATCCGTTGCCACGCGATGCAAGATCTGCCGCCAGCTGTGTATTTTGTCGAAAATTCCCAAGTTCGTACTTTTCTACATGAGATCGGCTTAAAACGGGCTCAGTTGATGGTATATCTTCTGCTGAAATTTCCTGAATTGTAAGCTATCGAAGCTTGCCGCCCACCACAATTACTGATGACTTTATCTTTAGTTGGCTGGTCTGCGTTTGGCCATCAACGCCTCGCGTTGATTGATCAGCTTAATCACCTTCTCTGTCGAATCTATTAGCTTTGTGTACGAATGAAGTTGTGCTGCGGTTCTTTGGCAGGATATAACAGTTTCGCTTGTGAGAACCTCATGGATGGCTTGAATCTGATTCACACTGACATACTTTTCAAACTCGTTGATATGAAGATTGATTTGCTCGATAACTTGGATATGTGACGGCATACGCTTGCGCCATTCATCCATAGCAACGAGCAATGTCGCGCACTCTTGCCTTGTTTGAAATAGAAGAGACAATTGCCGCTGATCACGTGTCCTGTCTAGGCTCGGAGAAAGGTCGTACGCATCGCCTTTGGTGAAATCCCTGAAGGCCTCCCAAATATAGTCATAGGTGGTGCTCTGACCAAATTGCTGGAGAAGGCTCGCCCCGGCCTTGAAAGATTCTCCCGGCAGTTCCACGGGACTTCCATTGCGCATGACTTCCGCCAATTTTTTGGCGGTGGCGGCAGACATCATGCTTCCGATTGCACTAATAGCGGCATTTCGAAAGCCATCCTTAGCCTGCACCGAGAAATCGCGCCACGAGCGCTGCGGATTGAAGGAATGTTTTATGCGCCCGCCCATTTCCCATATGACATCCTTTGCGTAGCGAGGAAAAGAAGGGGCGTCACGCCACGACACAGAGGAAATATTCGACTGCGGGCTCGTGAGCTTGAACAGATTGAGCGTTTGCGTCCCGCCTATCAAGTTATCTGCTTGCACTTGCGATATCCACGGCATCGCCTTGCTCATCCCAATCGTAAAGTTAGCGACACCTCCTGCGCTGGCAGCCAGCACCGAAGTGCCGAACAACGGGAGGGGTGACTTCAGCATTTGCATGGTCGAAAGCGCTCTACGCGCGGTATTAAACGCGCCACTTAGACCGGGGCGGAACCAAGATAGCATTCCCTTCCCTTCAATATTACCCTGCCATCGAACCCACGACGCTCTCAGTTCGACGGCTTGGTCCTTCAGCATAGTAAGGGTCGGATCAATGTCGCGCGGCAAGCTGGGATCATTCTCATCCTTACCGGCTTCAGCATGCCCGCCATATTCATCAGAGGCAGGAAGCCAATATTCTTTGGCACCATCAACCAATCGCAATTGTACGGGACAAGGATCCGGTGCCAGCACACGCATATCTACCGGATCAAGCTTCGCCAGATTCGAAAGATTGGCGCGCCGATCCATTGCCTGTAATAACCATACCTCTGCCAGGTAAGCGCTTAATCCACCTGTAGCGCCGCCTACCATCGTCGCACTGAATTCGGTGTTGAGCTCCCCAATGTTCTGACCTGCCTCGTTCTTGCGGGGGCCAAGCGCTGATACGGTCGCATTCCGAATCGGGCCTCGCGCAGCAGCATAGATAAACTGCCGGACGCCATCATAAAGCGCAGGCAACAATGCTTCCTTTACAGGAGCGTTCATGTCAACTCCGAGAACATAGGCGTGACCGAAAGCTTGCTGCCGCGCCTTCACCTGTTGAGCGGCCCAATCAACAAAGATTCGCTCCAACTGCCGCTGTCTTTCATGAAAGGGCTGATTTTCGGCGGTGCGAGCAGACCAGGGAATGTTATCGAGAGCGACCTGAACTAGTATGTCTTCCGAGATATCGATGCATATTTCGCTTTCTCGAATATCAGGCAGATCTATATTCGTACCAGTCATTTCATTGAGGAGGCGTTTACTCGTAGCTTCTTCGCCAACCCTTCTGATGTGAGGAGGGACACTCGGAAAATGTCCAGTTACGTGCACAGGACTTGGTGAAGGCGACGCCGTCACCTCTTCTATCTCGCCTGCCACTTCGAGATGGGCCGAGACATGCACGGATTTGTCGGGAATTCTCATGGCTACATTAAGTCCTTCAAAATTGATAGTGTATTGAATTGAAAATTAGAGTTGAGAATGGCTTTTCTGGCTCGCTCCGCATATGCGATAGGGAAAAAGGAAATCAAAGCGTCATTTAATCTCGTGCAATAAGTGGCTCGTTTTCCAAAAGTGAATCCGCACAAAATAAAAAAAGCCCCAGACTCTGGGGCTTTTTTTCAATTAGTAAATCGAACCATATATTGCTTTTCTTCCACGTACTAACGTATCGAGACCATATAGATTCTGGCTCGATCATTAGTTCAAATTTTAAAGGAATTGCAATGGGAAATTATCTTTGCGTAGGGGGTTCGAGCGGAACCCATGAAGTTAGCTCTCCAACACATCAGGAAAGTGATGCAGCCACACAAATTTTGCAGCGTCGGAACGAACTGCAAAATTCGGCCGGCCTACCACGAGATCAATATGACTTCGTGATCTACCGAGCACCTGGTGGTATTCGTGATCGCTACAACCGCTTGTTCCGAGATACGACGACAACACTTCAAACGGCTGACATGCATTACGCCTATCTTACTGGCGCTTCCACTATTCATTCCGGACATCGAGTAGAAAATATCTTGAGCGATTTGAATTCACGAATCGAAGCTTGGTCTGACATGCGAGAAGCACTTGTGACGGCCATGGAACACAATGTAGAGCCATATAGGGAGGTTATTAACCCAAGCGGATCGAGGAGAATCGGATTCCAAACGTTCTAGCAATAGAAATAAACAAGCTCACTACTCTCAAAAAAGAAGGAAAGCCACGGAATTTGGGCTTTTTAATCTCTTAATGACACCGAACAAAATCCACTTGGATTTATCTCAGGTGGTACCGTAAAAAAAAACCCCGGCTAGATCCGGGGCTTCTTTATTGCTCGCTAGATGCTTCAGTAGCAAATTTTCACGCCATCGATGTCGTCGCAAGCTTTGTTGATACGGAGACCACTGGACAGACGAGGTTCCGCAAAGACAGAGGATGCGAAACCGACCAACAAAATAGCAGCTACCACGGTCTTGACGATACGCATGAAACAACTCCTTATAGATGTGAGGGGAACGTCACCTCAATGCGAAGTGACGGGAACATTCTCTTACAAGCTCGCATTTTTAAGCTGACAAATACCTTACAAAATCAGCAATTAGAAATGAGATTTGTAAGTATTTGTTATTTTCAAAAAAGTTAATTTTTAATTTGAGAATTGATTTGCCCCAGCTGAGAAAACTAGCTAGATAGAGGCGTCATGAAAATTTCAGAGCAGGCGATGCATTTAAGCGCGCTAAGCGAATAAGTAGAAAAAGTAGCTATTGCAATAACATTGTAGGGAAAGGCTCGTATTCCTATTTCTGAAAATAGATGTTGAAAAGGAAGATCTGCAGCTGACCCAGCACCGGTCCAGGGCGGCGCTCTAGCAACGCTGCCGTTGCCTTCTTGAAATCGGTCTAGCCGTAGGGCTGCACGGACGCCTGCAGGAGATGCATTTCCTCGATGATCGCCTCCTGCGCCCAGAAGAACAGCGTGGAGTCGTTGGTCACCGTGGTCATTGCCTGCGCAGTCCTGAGGAGGCTGTCGAGGGCATCGGCGATGAGGGGATCGTGTCGCAATCCGGGGCTGTCCAGCTTGCTCTGCAGGGTCTGCTGCAATGCTGCCAGCAAGGATGCGGTGCTGTTGGCCAACGTCTGCATGGCATGACCAGATGGCAGCTGCCGCAGTGATGATATCGTCTGTGGCATGTCTCCGCCCCTGGCCGACTGCAATTGCGCGTGATTGTCGATGCGTTCCTCATCAAAGAGATGCTGCAGCGTTTTGCGCGGCCGTACCGTATTGTCAGAGACTGCCAGTGGAGCTTGTCGACATGAAAATGCGAAGGTTGGCAGCCCAGGCGTCACACCGATTTTTTGCGCCTCGGGTTCCAGTGCCTCGCTGTACAATTCGATGGCCACCAGGCCCGGCTTCAAGGGCAGGATCCTGCCTGGCTCCTTGCGCCCGGGGACCAGGCAGGAAGCCGAATTGCGTATTTTGAGCTGGGCAAGGATGCGGGCCGCGTTGGTCTGCGAGTTGGCGAAAAGGACGCACTTGGAAGGATGGCTGCGCCCCAAGATGCGGTAGATGTCCAGGCATTGCGTCCTAGTTCGCTCGGAGGGCGCATCCCGCTGATATTCTGCACTTTCTTGATGTTCCACCGTAAGTCCGGGCACATGGTGCTGGTCCAGTGAGGACCCGCGCAGCGCGTATTCCTTCCTGGTCGCGAGGAGGCCATATTGCCGGGCCGGATCACCACTACCGTGGATGGCTTGCAATTGCTCGCTGCGCTGACGCGCGTAGCTGGCCGAGCCGGTCGAGTACGGCGGTGCGATCGTGCCTCCAGCGCACCGCCAGGTACTGTTCCAGCGCGGATGAAAAATCATCGCCACCCTGAGGCGCAGCTTCAGCTTCAGCTTCGCGGGCCCGAGTGCGCTGACAGCGCCATGTCGTCGGCGAAGTCCTCAGACTGGAGCCAAACTGGACGGCTGTGACGCATGCTGGCCGACCCCGTATTGGTGGCGCTGAGTACAGCCGATGCCCCCCATCGATGAGGCCGCTGCCTCCTGAGCATTGAGTTCAGTCTCCGTGGGGACCATGGTGCTGATCGAATGGCTGGCAATCCTCATCCGCGAGCTCCTGGTAGGCAATGGAGCTCATGAGTGGTGCGCGGACGCGCCTGGTTCTATTGCACCTGCCCTTCCGTGCCGCTCAAGTGTTCAGCTGCTCTACCCTGCGAGGGCGCAGCCCGCTATCCGGCATCGGGTTCCAGACGTACTAGCAGATTGCAAGCGAAAGAGCGGAAAAAAATTCCGATAATCGGCGACAGGTGTTGACTGACTCGCAGAGTCGGCCCTGAGCGGGTGATCCGAAGTAAAGCCCCCAAACGCGGGATCAATGTCCAGCCCTTGTTGGGTGTACAGACAAGCGCAGCCCAATCCGAAAATCGGCTAAAAAGACAAATCGGGAAAATCAAGAATGGATAAATTATTCGCGTTGTTTCAGATGCGCTCGGCGAACTTATCTACTTGTTCCTGCACCCATCAGGAGATTGAATCTTCATCACTCCAACTGCCCACATCGGTTTTCATTTGCAAACATGTTTCCACGCTCAAATCCTCCCGCCCACCTCAATGCATCTCTCCCATGGAGCATGGTGCCGGAAGCAGAGGATTCCGGCGCAGAAAACGCCGGCCAATTACCTTGCGGCAGTCCCGCTGCTGCGCTTGGCGACTCCAGCCAAGTCGGCGGACCGTCTCGCCGCCGCGAATCCACGCTGAGCAAATTCAGTCGCCTCTTCCGGCATCAGGAAGCTGCGTCCGGTTCTGTCAATGAGTGCGCCAATATCGATCATCCACAATGGGACGAACTGCAACCTGCGCTGCGCAAGTACGTCAAAGCGCGCATGCAAAAAGCACTGGCCCAGCAAAGGCACTTCGGTGCCGACCATCTTGAAAGCCAGAGAGGAATCTGCCGAGGTATGGGCTCCGTCTGGCTTCGTCTGCATCAGGCGAAACCGGCGGCAAAAGCCTCGGCACGCATGTCCCTGCTGATGTCGGAGCGTGGTACGGCACATGCCACCATCGCACAACGACTGTACGCCCAGGAAAATGTTCATCACCACTCCGGTGCAGCGCCGTCCCTGAAAAGGCTGCTGGAGCTGGGGCTCGAAGCCCAGTTCGATACGGCGGTATCAAATCTCTCAAGCGTCTATTCAAGTCAGGCGAGGTGCATCAGCAATGAATTTTTCACGGGGTCAGCAGCGTATCTACGTGCAGAACAGCTACTGAAAAGATCGCCCGGTTATTACGATCTTGGCATTAGTCTCACCAATCAGAGCGGAGAAGAAGCTGGCCACAACCTCAGCGTATTTTCGCAAGGGGATAGGCATTCACTGACCGTGTTTGATTCAAACTTGGGTGAATGTAAGGTGCCACCGGGTGAATTGCCCCGATTCATGAACGAGATGTCCCGGTTTTACCAGGCGACAAGAGCTTACGCATTCTCAGGAATCCGTTCCATCCTGAAAATGGAGTTCACTGAGGACGTCAGCGCAACCCCTCTTGCGCAACTGGCTGGCGAACTGGATTGATCATGCAGAGTAGCGACGGATCAGGATCTGGCAGCAGGAGCTTCAGCGTTCCGAGCCATGTCGCACAATTCGCTCGCCATGCCTGCACGCATCGAGCTTACGCACGGCGCCTGATACAGGTGCTCAATGCGTCGAGGAACTCTTTCTCCAGTCACACCTACCTATGCGTGGCGGCTCACTTAGTCTCAACCTGGCACACAGGAGGAATCATGCTCGATTGGCTGGAAATCACGGGGATCGGCTGCGGCATCGTTGTCGTCATCCTGTTCCGCATTGCGTTACGCAACGCCATACGACAAACCGTGGCCGAAGAAATGGAACAGTGGCGGAAGACCGGCCGCGTCCATGCCGACCAAAATCAGGAGCGGCCTTTGTCCTTTACTTCATCGCGTCACGAACTGGTCTTCGAACTGAGCTGCAACCGCGACCGCTATCGCTAGGGCCTTTGCACAGGGCGTACACGCCCTGCACTCATGGCTCATTGCTGGAAGAACCGGATGCCTTCATTGATGCTGCACTGGTAGGAAATGCGCTCTCCAAGCCGCGTGTAAGCAGGCAGCTGGAACATGTCAGCAGTGAAGGTTACGCTCTGATCGGCCTTGACCTGGTAGCGCAGGAATTGCCACAACGGCTCGCCGTTTCTGCTCACAGTAGGATGGCTGTCCGAGAAGCTCAGCACGCCATCCATGACAAGATAAGCATCGATGGTCAGGCCCCCTTTCGCTTTGCCAGTCCGGCTGGTCACCCCATCCGGGCGGCAATGACTCAGGTCCAGCGAGAGCCGCACAGTCGCGCCCTGGTCGAGCGCCTGCACGATGTCGGCCTGGCTGGATAACGCCGTCACAGGGACTGTGTCGGCGAAAGCGGAGGGCACGCTCAAGCACAGACCGATGAGAGGCAGTGCTATGGTGGACAGAATTTTCATTGCAAGCAGTCCTTTCTCTTCAAGGGGGAATCACTTCGAACGCCAATAGCTGCGTTACCTGGGAGGCATTGAAATTATTATCTGAAATGAAGACCAGGCTGTCATGCCCGTTGGCCAGTCGCGGCCCCCAGGATACGCCCTCCAGATTGTCGATCTTCGCCAGCGGCAAGGTGTCAAAGTCGAGGATCAGTCGTTTGCCGGCCGGCCTGATGCAGCACTGTCCGGCCAGTGCAGGCATCGCCGCAATATCGGTAGCATTGCTGATATCCATTTCGTAGAGCCGGATGTGGAAACGAAACACGCCATCGCTCCCCTGCACTCCCGAGCGTTCCAGCGCCAGCAGATGATGTGCATCGACGGCCAGCAACTCGGAGAGGCCGTTATCGGCATATCGGCCTCCCGGTGCATGCGCAATTGCGTCCAAGGAGTAGGCATATTGGGCGATGATCGTGCCGTCGCGACGATAGTGAGTGATACGGGCCAGAGCACCATGTTCCAGCGTAGGTACTTCGCCGTCCTGATACAAGGGAGCCTCCATCCCCAGCCACAGTGTCTGTCCGTCGGGCGAGAAAGAAAGACCTTCGAAGGAAAGATTGTCGCGCGGCCCCAGTGGCTGATCCGGGCGCACCTGGAACATCGTACCGGTGGGAAACTGTGACAGGTAGCTCCCGTCGCGATCAGCGCGCCGGACAAAGGGCGACATCTTTTTCGGACGATTACCCTCACTGCTATACCAGAGACTGCCATCGAGCGGATCAACCCGTATGGATTCCAGATCAGGAATATCGCCGCCCCGCACTGCCGCTTCTCTTGCATCCGGGTACAGGCTGCCATCGGCTTGTCTCAGCAGCGTCACCGCATCCACCTGCAGGGCATGAAATCCCTGCAGGTCATAGCGCAGCTTCAAGGTGTAAAAGCGCGCGGGACTGACCTCGGAGCGATCATCGCTTTCCGCGACCCAGGTGTCGGAGCGGGGATCGTAGTCGATTCCGGACAAGCCGCCGATCACCGTCCCCATGAATGGCGCATTGAGCGCAATGCGCTGCTCGCCCAGCAGACGCAGGCTGCCCACAAGGGATTTCGTCGGTGTGCTCTGGTCCGGGTTGACGGCACAGCCGCCCAACCAGAAAGCCAGCAGGCAAGCCAGCCACACCAGGCGGGTGCGCATCAGAAAAACAGGCAACGGTAATGAACGCATAAACAGGAACGGTTGGAGTTCAGCGACGGCCCATCGCATGACAAAGCAGGATTCACGGGAGACCGGAAAGTTTTTCAAGCACCAGCGCCAGCAACCCGTCGTTATCGACGCTGGTGGCGGCTCGAATGAAGGAGGCAGACGCATCTGGCGGGTCAAACTGCGTGAGCGCATAGCCCTCGGTGAGACCGGGGCGCCAGTCGACCTCAACGCGGCACAGCTGCTCGCCAAACAAGGCAGGTTGCAGCAGCGCGGCAACCGGGCAGACATCGTGCAGCAATGGATCCATGGCGGCGTATTGCCTGAGCATGGCGGCGGCCGCTTGCCCGCAGCGATTGGCCAGGCACCCTGTCGTCTCGATCCACGCGGGGCTCATGACCGCCTGGTGCGTCACATCCAGCGGATACAGATGGATGGCAGCACCGCTGCGCATGACCAGGTCAGCCGCCAGCGGATCGGCATAGAAATTGAACTCGGCCGCCGGGGTGATATTGCCCGGCACCCGCAAGGCGCCGCCCATGATGGAAAGCCGTCTGCTCCGCCGCAGAATGCCCGGCACCAGCAATTCGGCCAGTGCCAGATTGGTCAGAGGGCCGATGGCCACGAGGTCGATACTGCCGGCGGGTGCCTGCTGCAGATGGCGCACCAATGCCAGCGCACCGTGCTCGCTCTCGAGAGCAGCGGGTGTCCCGGGCAGGACGCCACCGAGGCCGTCTTCACCATGCACCAGGTTGCAGCGCGCCGGTTGGCCGCTCAAGGGGTGTTCGGCCCCGGCGTGAACAGCCAGGTCTGGCCGACCGGCCAGATCCATCAGCTTGCGGGCATTGCCGGCCGTGATCGCAGCAGGCCGGTTGCCCGCCGTCGTGGTGATGGCCAACAGATCCAGCTCGACGCTGCCGGCAGCAAGGAACAAGGCCAGCGCATCGTCGATACCGGGATCGCAGTCGATGATGACAGTGCTCATGAAGTGGCTCCTGTGCAAGCGGTGGCGGCAAGGATGGCGGCCACGCTGCCCTGGTCGGGCAAGCCGTGGCGCGCACCGAGGGCGCTGACGACGCAGCTGGCAGCAGCGCAGGCAAAACGCAGCGCCAGCGACAAGGGCTGTCCTCTCAGGCGGGCACTCAGATAGGCCGCGTTGAAGCAGTCGCCGGCCCCGGTGGTATCGACCACCTGTGCGGGGAAGGCCGCGTGGCGGGAGGAACTGGTACGTACTGCGCCAATGGCCCCACCCGCCCCCAGCGTGACGATGATCTCCGAGGGGCCCAGGCGCAAAGCCTCGGTGAGCACCTGAGCGGAGGGTGCGCAGCCGGTCGCCTTGTGAAAGCCCGCCTCGTTGAAAAACACGATGTCCGCCAGCGAGGCCCGACGCCACATCTCGTCTGCGTTCGGTGCCACGGCTGCCTCCAGATCGATGGCCACCAGCGTGCCAGTGGCACGGGCCAGGTGACTGACCGTCTCCAGCTCAGCCAGATCGTAGGGCATGGCATAGACCAGCCGCGACTGTCTGAGCGCCGTTTGCAAAGCGTCCGTATCCAGCGTGGCGGCGGCCATGGGCAGGTAGATGATCGACTTCTCCCCGGAAGGCGCCAGGATTGCGACTGACGACGCCGAGGCCGCCTGCTGCTGCACGGTCAGCCATTGCGTGGCAACACCATACTCCCCCAGGGAGTCGCGCAGCAGCTGCGCATGAGGATCATCGCCAACCCGTCCGAATTGGGCGCAGTGCATCCCCAGCCGACTGGCCGCACAGGCCACATTGGCCGTGGTGCCGCCGGGCAGGACGCCCAGCCATTGCCCCACGGTCTTGCCGCCGGGCGGCGGCAGCTGCTCGGCGCGCAGCATCAGGTCGGCCACCGGGTCGCCCAGGGTCAGCAGGTCGTACGAGCGCGAACTCATGGCTGTACCCGTGGCGATACGGTGCTGGAGAGACGTTGGGCGCGTTGCGCCATGTTGACGATCGCAAGCTGGCTAAGGCCCTCGGCGATCTGCTGCAGGTCGAAGTCGTCATGATTGACTTCCAGGAATTCACTGAGCAGATCGGCCGGCAACGCAGCCGTGCCGCGCAGAGCGCCGACGATGGCCCCCGCCATGGTGGCGATGGAATCCGTATCATTGCCGATCGAGGAACACAGTGCGATGGTTCGCAAAGGATCACCCTGCGCATAGCACACCACGCCCAGGGCCGCCGGTACGGACTCCGCTGCCAGCACGGAATTGCCGACCTTCTTTTCCATGTTCACCAGAAACTCGCGGTCGTTGCGCGATTCGGCGGCGATACTCAAGGCCATTTCCAGCCTGGCCAGATAATTCGGCCCGGCCACGGAGCGCGCATGCTGGCTGGCCATTCGCTCGCCCATACGGCCGCCGTGGGTGGCCGCCGCCAGCACCTGCTGCAGATCGTCGCTCACCAGCGCCTGGGCAGTGGCAGCGCTGATCGAGCAGGCGGCGGAAATGGCCACATCCGTATCGTGTGAAGGCAGGCAGGTGACCAGTGCCTGTTCGCAGGCCGCCGCCAGATCGCCGGGATGAATCAGCCCAGCCGGTGCCACCCGCATGGCCGCACCATTGGTAATGCCAATGGTGGTCATCTTGCGCCGCGAGCGGCCGATGATGCCCACCTCATTGACATCGCCGCCCTCTTGCAAGGCCTTGACCATCAGCGCCGTGCTCGGCCCCATGAATCCCGCCTTGGGGCTGGTGCTGGCCCAATCCAGCAGGCAGCTCACCCAGCCGTCATAGTCGAGCCGTCCGTCGGCGGCGATCAGGGCGCGCGCCAGGTAGTACATCTGGCTGGCGTCATCGGTGACCTCAGCGCGCTTGCCGGCATTGGCACCGGCAAAGGTGTCATCGGGCGGGGTGCCGAAGCGGGTCACCAGTCCGCCGTGACGGGCGGCGATCTCGTCGATGCTCCATTGTTCGGTCTGGGCACCGAGGGCGTCGCCCATACCGGCCAGGGCCAGCGAGGCGAAGATCCTGTCCCTAAAGTTTGTGCTGCTCACATGCTTCTCCTGTAATGCGACGGGGTTGTTGCTTAGCTTGATCTGTGCGCCCTGCCCTGCTTGCGTGCACCGGCGGCGACCAGCGCCAGCAGGGTGACCACAGGAGGCAGCATGTACAGCAGTTGCGGTGCTATGCCCGCCGCACCGAGCCGGGTCGAGAGGACCGCGCTGGCACCGAAGAGCAGGGACGCCAGCACCGTGCCGGTGAGACCGCGCGCGCCGACGAAGACCGCCGCCAGTGCCAGGAATCCACGTCCGGCAGTCATGTCGGACTGGAACAGACTGAGGTAGCCCATGCTCAGGTAGACCCCGCCCAGGCCAGCCAGCATCCCCGAGACCAGCAGTGCCAGATAGCGCATGCGCTTGACCGGAATGCCCGCCTCGGCGGCGGCCTGCGGATGCTCCCCTGAGGCACACAGCCACACGCCGGTACTGGTATGACGCAACAGCAGGCGCAGCAGGGGAATGGCCAGCAAGGCGGTCCACAGCAGCAGATGATGGCCCCGACCATGTTCGCCATTGAGCAGCAGGTCCAGTTGCGGCCAGGACTGCAGGCCGGGAAGATGCAGCGCCGGCAGCACTGGCGTATCGAGGCTGGCGGTCGAGCCCTTGTCGCCGACCAGCGTGGACAGCAGGAACACCGTCAGGCCGGCAGCCAGTACGTTGAGGGCGATGCCGGCCACGATCAGATCGGCACCCCATTCGAGGTGGAACACCGCCAGCAGCAGCGCCAGCAGCATGGCCGCCAGTACCCCGGCCAACGCCCCCAGCCAGGCGTGCCAGACCGGCGGCAGGCCCGGCAGCCAATACGCCGCCAGCGCCGACCCCACCACGGCAAAGAAAGCCGCCACCAGCATCAGGCCTTCCAGGCCCACGTTGATGCAACCTGCCAGATCAGAAATCAGTCCACCGAGCGCGGCCAGCAGGATCGGTGTAGCGGCGCGCAGCACCGCCGGCAGCAAGGTGGCGGCAGCCATGCTCCAGGCCCAATAGTCATGCGTCATGTCGGCCTCCCGCTACCCTGCGCGCGCGCCAGCGCAGCCAGCCCCCGGCCAGCGCCGGCTGCATGCGTTCGGCCACCAGGAACAGGATGACCAGCGCCTGGATCACCAGCACCACTTCGCGCGATACATCGGTACTGCGTTCCATGGCCAGTGCCCCGGTACGCAGATAGGCATACATCAGCGCCGCCCACGGCACTGCGCGCGGCTCGCAGCGGGCCAGCAACGCTACCAGCAAGCCTTCGTAACCCAGTCCGGCAGGCAGATCGACCGGCAGGCGCTTGAGCAGGCCGTGGCTGATATGCATGCCCGCCAGCGCGGCCAGCACCCCGCCCGCTCCCATCGACAGCCAGACCGTGCGCTGTACCGGCAGGCCGGCCTGCAAGGCGAACGCAGCTGACTGTCCGACCACCCGGATTTCGTAACCCAGCGTGGTGCGCATGAGCAGCAGCCAGCTGATCCAGACCAGTAGCGGCAAGGCCAGCAGCATCACCGTCACGTTGGTATGGACCAGCAGCACCGGCAGCTGCAGCGAGGCCGGCAGGAAGGGCGTGACGATGAAGCCGCCGGCGGGGTCGCGCAGCCAGCCGCTGACCAGCCAGCGATAGGCCTGCACCGCCACCATATTGAGCATCAGAGTGGTGACGATCTCGTTGGCCTGAAAGCGCGTCTTGAGCAGCCCCGGCAAGGCACCCCAAAGGAATCCGCTGGCACAGGCCGCCAACATCGACAGGCTCAGGACCACAAACCACGGCCCCGGCAGATACAGGCTCACCACGGTAGCGGCCAGCGCGCCCAGGAACAGCTGACCATCTGCGCCCAGCGAGAATTGCCTGGCGCGGAAAGGAATGGCCACGGCCAGACCCAGCAGGGTCAGCGTGATGGCGTCTTCGATCACGGCCCCGAAACGTACCAGGCGGGTCAGTTGCCAGCCCTCGCCCGCACCCCAGTGCAGGCGCGGCAAGGCACCGGTGAGCAGGGTCAGGAACGCGCGCAGGGGCTCGCTGCTGACCGCGCACATGATCAGGAAACCACACCCCAGACCGGCGGCCAGCGCCACCGGCAGCCGCAGACGTTGCGCCAGGGCTTGCTGACGTTGCAGACGCTGCTGCAATGGCAGGGCGGTCGCTTGCTTCATGCGGGAACTCCGGAAAATGTGACTGCGTTATTGAGCAAGGCGGTGGCATTTTGCTGGCGTTGGGCGCCGGTCAGATAGGGACCGAGGACATCGGCGCTCAGCCCGGCTGCATCGAAGTGCGCCACCAGCGCCCCCTCGGCCATCACGGCCACGCGGTCCGACAGCACCAGCAATTCATCCAGGTCTGCCGAGATCAACAGGATTGCCGCACCGCCCTCGCACAAGGCCAGCAACTGACCATGCAAGGCCCGTGCAGCACCGATATCGACCCCGCGCGTGGGCTGGCTGGCGATCAGCAGACGCGGCCCGGCCGCCACCTCGCGCCCCAGCACCAGTTTTTGCATGTTGCCGCCGGAGAGCGCTCCCATCAGCGTCGCCGATGAAGGGGCGGCCACACCGCAGTGCTGCATGAGCGTGGCGGCGGTACGGCCGATGGCGGCGCTGTCGAGCCAGCCGCGGCGGGCAAGCGGTGCCTGGTGGTAACTGACGGCGATGAGGTTGTCGGCGATGCTCATCTCGGCTGCCACGCCGTCGCGCATGCGGTCTTCGGGGATGTAGCCCACGCCGCAGGCACGCACCTCACGCACACTCAGGCCGGTGAAGCGCCGCCCCTGCAAACGGCCTTGTCCGCCGCTGGCTGGCTGCAGGCCCAGCAGCACCCGCGCCAGCACATCCTGCCCATTGCCCTCCACGCCGGCGATGCCGAGAATCTCTCCGGCTGCGATGTCCAGTGACAGCGACTGCAAGGCCAGGCGTCCGTCTGCATGATGCGCCTGCAGATCGCGGATTTCGACCAGCGGCTGCGTCGCCCGCTGCCGGGTACGCGCGGGGATGGGCGGCGGTGCCTTGCTAACGATCATGCTGCCCAGTTCGGCCTCGGAAAAATCGCTTACCCGACCGCTGCCGCTGACCCGTCCCTTGCGCAATACCGTAAAGCGGTCGGCGACATCGCGGATCTCCTTGAGCTTGTGACTGATCAGCACCACGGTGAGACCCTGCGCCACCATGCTGCGCAGAACGCGGAACAGGCTCTCGGCTTCCTGCACCGAGAGCACCGCCGTGGGCTCATCAAGCAGCAGCACCCGCGCACCGCGATAGAGCGCCTTGAGAATACCCACGCGCTGTTGCACCCCGACCGGCAGGTCGCGCACGCGCGCCAGCGGCTCCACCTCCAGTCCGAACTGTTGCACCAGCGATTGCACGCGCCGCAACGCCGTCTTGCGGTCGATGCGCCAGCCTCGCCGGGGCTCCGCGCCCAGCACGATGTTGTCGGTCACGGTGAAGGAAGGCAGCAGATGCAGATGCTGGGGCACCAGCCCGATTCCGGCGGCAATGGCTTGCGCCGGATCGGCCAGTACGCGCGCCTGGCCGTCCAGCCAGAGGCTGCCGCAGCTGGGTTGTTCCAGGCCATAGAGCATCTTCATGACGGTCGATTTGCCGGCCCCGTTCTCGCCCACGATGGCGTGGATCTCCCCGGCCCGGATGGACAGGCTCACATCGTCGTTGGCCAGCGTGCCGTTGGGATAGAGTTTGGAGACTTGGCGCAACTCCAGTAGCGCCGTGCCGGCCTGCGGCATCGCTGGCGTGCTCATCCCCTTGCCTCCGTGTTGGCGCGGGCAAAGCCACTGGGCGGGTGCACGCGGCCACTCACCAGATCGGCGCGCACGGCATCCAGACGTTGACGCAGGGGCTGCGGCAGCCGGTCCAGCACCTCCGAATGCGGTGCCAGCCCGATACCGCCCTCGGCCAGGCCGAGGGAATCGGCGCGTCCATAGGGCAGCTGCTGCCGCAGCGCCAGACTCAGGGCCTGCACGATGGCCACATCGACGTTCTTCAACACCGAGGTGACGATGGCGGCGGCGCGCTGGGGATTGCTGTGGCGATACATCTCATACTGGTCCAGATCCACGCCGATGGTGTAACGATGCGCCTCGCTGGCCGCTTCGGTCACGCCCTGCCCGGTCGCACCGGCCGCCTGAAAGATGAGACCGGCACCCGCCGCCATCTGGGCATTGGCAATATCCTTGCCGGCCGCAGGATCGGAAAAGCCGTTGGCATACTGTATCGCCACCCGTATCGATGGATTGGCCGCACGTGCGCCCGCACCGAAGCCCAGCAGGTAATCATCGATCACCGGCAATTGCATGCCACCCACCTGCCCCAGACCGGCGTTGGTGGGCAGGCCCGGCAGCAGCCGCTCCTGCAGCAGCATGGCGGCCAGATAGCCCGCCAGGTAAGCGCCCTCGTTCTGGCGGAACAGGATGGAATGTACATTCCCGCAAGCACAGCGGGCATAGTCCACTGCAGCATCGAACATCACGAAGCGCATGCGCGGAAACTCTCCGGCCAGCCGCTGTACGTAGGGCACCATGGTGAAGGTGCCGGCCAGCACGATATCGTAGTCGCCACTATCGGCCAGATCGGCCAGCGCGGACTCCCAGCGCGTCGGGTCATTGCCGCCTTCGACCACCCGCACGCTGACCGGCAGTTCACGCCCGGCGCGGCGCATTCCCTTGACCGCCGAATCGAAAAAGGATTTGTCGCCCAGCGTGCCATTGATGAACAGGACCGCACGCAGCACCGTCTTGTCATTGCCCTTGCGTGCCAGCCCATCGGACCAGTGCGCCAGTAGCGACAGCAGTGCCAGCAGAAGCAGGGTCCAGGCCAGGCGAGGCAGCAGGTAGCGGAGAGTGGCGTTCATCAATGCGGGTGGAGGCAGGTTCAGCGCGTGCCGTCGCTATGACGGGCGATGCGCGTGCGGTAGCGGTAACTGGACACGTATTTCATGAGGCAATATTCGATAGGCTGGCGGCGGTCGGACAAAGTGATCCGTTCGCAGATGAGCAGAGGTGCCGCCACCGGTACATCCAGCCATTGCGCGTCGTCGGCATCGGCCGCACCGGCACACAGATTTTCCACGGCCTCGGCCGGGTCGAAACCGTACTGTGCCGTCAGCAGCTTGTAGAGCGAACCGCTGCGCTCGATCTGGCTGCGGGTCAGGCGCGATCCGCGCGGCAGGACCAGATGGGCATCGTGCACCCCGACCGGAATGTCGTCGATCAGGCGCACGCGCCGCACCCGTACCAGCGGCGTACCGGACTCGATATTGAGCAAGGTGGCGATGGCCATGCTGGCACCGATGTTCTCGATGCTGATGATGCGCTGTCCAGGTACGCCGCCCCGATTGCCGGTATCTTGCGAGAAGCTGTCGATGAAGCGCGTGGTGCCACGCACGATGGCCGGCGAGACAAAGGTGCCGCGTCCATGATCGCTGTAGATGATGCCGCGCTCTTCCATGTAGCGCAGTGCCTTGCGCACCGTATCGCGACTGACTTCATAGTGCTCTGCCAGCTCGCGCTCGGGCGGTAGCGCCTGATTGTCGGTGAGCAGACCGCGATCGATCGTGTCGCGGATGATATCGGCCAGCCAGCGGTAGCGCGGCAGCTGGGTTTCGCTTGGAGTGAGGTCTTTTTTCATGACGGCAATCTTACATTGGTACGTACCAGTTGTAAATCACTGAACCCGGACCGAAACCGTCGCACCGGGCAGGTGCGAAGTGGTGAAGTGGCGAAGTGAGTCACCGGCGCGTACCAGCCCGCTCAGCTTAGCTCAGCCTGCCGCCAGCACCGGGTGGCGGGCGCTGCGGGCCGCCGCGCCGGCGTCGCGCAGGCGGCGGCTGTCGTCCTCGGCAGCATCATGTTCCAGACCGGAACTGCGCAGCAACAGTTCCTTGAGCAGGTCATTGAGGTTGTCGGCGCATTCACGCAAATAGTTGTAAAACAGCAGACCGAACAACGCAATGGAAATGCCCAGCGCGGTGGCATACAGTGCCGTGCCGATGCCCTTGGAAACGCCCGAGGGGTCGGAAATGCCCGAGGAGGCCAGGACCGCGAAGGTATCGATGATGCCCAGGATGGTGCCGACCAGGCCCAGCAACGGTGCGGCCGTGACGATGGTGTCGAGGACCCAGAGGCGCGCATTGACCCGTTTCTTGCCGGCGATGTAGATGGCCTCGCCGAGGTCTTCCTGCTGGGAATGTGTCAGCCCTCTGCCCTGTGTCTGCAGCGCCTCGCGAACCAGTTGCGCGGGCACCGTCTGGCGTTCCAGCAGCGCGGGATCGATGAGCGGCGAGCCACCCTCCCCGGCACTCATCGTGCGCAGCAAGCGTGCTGCGTCGCGGGCGCTGAAGAGGAAGAACAGCTGCCGTTCCACGATCATGAAAACCGCCAGTGCAGCGGCCGCATACATGGCATAGAAAGTCAGTTCATGGAATAGCTGGATGGCATTCATAAAAGCTCCTTGGGGTAGAGGCACTGCCGGTTTCAGGACGGCAGTGCGGTCGGTCAGGCCAGTCGGATCAGAAATCGCTGCTCAGCGATACCTGGAAGGTGCGCGGTGCGCCGACGTAGAACAGCGGTGCCGAGGCCGCCGCGATGGCGGCACCATTGGTGCCGGTGGTGGCGTTGGCATTGGTGGTGAAGGACGAACCGCTGGGGCCGGTCATGCTCAGGTATTTCCTGTCGAACAGGTTGAGCAGCTGGAAACGGATCGTCGGCGTCTGCAGGAACAGGGTCTTGTTGAAGCGATAGCCTGCGCCGAGATCGAAGAGCGTATAACCGCCGATGCTGTCGTCGTTGACCAGCGTGGTGTAGCGCTGGCCGACGTAGCGCCCTTGCGCACTGGCGTAGAAGGGACCGGTGGTGTACTGCAGCGACAGGGAGGCCAGCCATTGCGGGGTGTCGGGCATCTGCTTGCCTGAGGTCTGCAAGGTGGTGGCGGTGCCGTTGGCGGCCCGTACGGCCACCTTGTCATCGAGCATGCTGGAGTCGGCATGGGTCAGCGAGCCATACATGTTCCAGTTGTCATTCATCTTGTACCCCGCTTCCAGCTCCAGGCCATAGGTGCGCGAGGCACCCACGTTGAACTGGGTGCTCAGGGCCGAGACCGGATCATACTGGCTGGCGATGCGGTCCTTGAAGTCGATGTAGAACACCGAGCCGGAGAGTGTGAGGCGGTTGCCTGCATAGCGGTAGCCGAGGTCGATGTTGTTGGATTTTTCCGGACTGACCTTGGGCGAGCCGATGCGCAGCGGCACGATGTTGCCCTGGCTGTCACGTGCGATCAGCGCGCCATTGACGATGGAGGTGGTGTAGTTGCTGGCGGCCGCGGTCTGTACCAGGCCGGTATTGGCGGTGTTCTCCGGTGCGCGGGCATTCTGCCCCAGATTCAGGAAGACCGACTGGGTTTCGGTGAGCTGATAGCGCAGGCCGACATTGCCCAGCGTATTGCTGAATGTCTGCTTCACTTCGTAGTCCGCCCCGCCGCTGTTGACGGTCAGGCCGCTGGCAAAGTTGAGGAAGTCGCGCTTGACCTCCTGGCGCTTCAGGCCCAACTGGATGTTGAGGCGATCATTGACCAGCGAGAAACTGTCCTGCAGGAACACCGTGTGCGCATCCACCCGGGTGTACCAGTTGCGACCGGCATTGTAGGGCGCCCCATCGGCGTACTTCAGGTACTGGGCACTGTTGGTCAGCCAGTAATCCGAGGTATTGCCATTGCTGTCGATGGAGGCGAAGGGACTGTATTGCTGCGAGATCCCGCGATCCAGCCACAATCCGCCCGAGAGGTTGTGGCTGCCCAGTTGATAGTTGGCCTTGGTGGTGACACCGAAGCGATTGGTCTGGCTGATATTGCTGCCGTAGCCCAGGATCGTATCGAGCGTGTCGCCGTCGCCATTGAGGTCGCCGATGCCACCGTGCAGCAGGTTGCTGCCGCGCGCCTCCGAGACGCTGGTGAGCTGGTTGCCGCCGGTGCCGTAGCCGTAGATGTAGTACGGATTGACATCCACGCTGGCCTGCGGCGAGAGCTGCCAGTGGTTCACCATCGATACCTGATAGTTTTCGAAGGGATTGTTGTTGAAGCCCTGGTAGTTGCCGAGGATGGCGGCATTGGCCGTGGCCTCATTCTGGGCCGTACCACTGCCGGGTGTCAGGTGGCTCGGCGGTGTCGTGCCGAAATCATAGCCATAGCCGAAGCGCGCCAGATCGGCCTTGCTGACGGTGCGATAGTTGGCGTTGTCCATCTTGTTCCACAGGAAGGCCAGTTTGGAGTAGCTGCCTGAGCCGAAATCGAAGACCGCCTTGGCGTCCACGTGCTCGCGCTTGGCGCTGCCGCTGCCCTTAAACTTGTCAGCACCGGCCTGCGACATGGAAATGAAGAACTTGGCCCGGTCATTGGCAAACTTGCCGGAATCGAAGCGCACGAATTCCTTGTTGTAACGATTGGAGCCGAAGGCGAGATTGAACTTGCCACCCAGCGTGTCCCGCGGGTCACAGGTACTGATACCGACGTTACCGCCACTGGCACCGACGTGCGGTGCTTCCATGTCACCGCTGCCCTGGTTGAGGAAGACATCACAGGTGTTCTCGGGATCGGCGAACTCCTGGATGTTGATCGAATAGTTCAGCGAGTCGTTCAGCGGTGCGCCATCCAGCGTCAAGCCCATCTGATTGGCGTTGTAGCCGCGTACCCGCAGCGTGCCGCCGAACAGGCCAGTGCCGTCCTGGTCGAACGCCGATACCCCCGGCAGGCTCTGGATGATCTGGAAGGCCGTCGAAGAGGCTCCCATTTTGCTGATGGCCTCGCGACTGACCGAGCTGCGCGCCTTGGGCGTGTCGTCGGCCTGGATCATGCCGCCGCCCGGTGCCTCGGCCGCACCGGTGACGGTGATCTGACCCAGATTGCTGGTCTCCTGCGCCCATGCCGGCACCAGTTCGGTCAGGAACAGGCCCGACACCAGCAGGGCCAGCTTGTTGAATTTGAACTTCATCGTTGCGACTCCCATAGAGTGGTTCGGTTGTGCCTCGCGCGCCTTGCCGACGCTGATGGCCATTGCGTTTCTCATGCATCGCCCATGCGATGCCGACTGCTCGGAAAAGCTTTGCTGGCGTGGGCCACGGGTGGTCCGTATCAGTCCGTTGCCGGTTTGAATTCGAGATCGACTACGAAGCGGTGCGTGGATTGTCCCGGCTGGAACTGTTCGGGAAACGCGGGGAACCGCCCCATCCCCACACTGCGCCGCGCGGCCTGGTCAAGCAGCATCGAATTGGAACTCTGCTCGATACCGGCGTCGACCACCGAACCATCGCGATTGAGGATGAACCACACCTTGACCGTTCCTTCCGGTCGCTGCAGGCTGGCTTCACGCCCGGTCGGATAGCGCTTCACGGCATTGAGATAGGCGCGCACCCGGGCGATGAATTCGGCCTCCACATTCGGCTTGGGTGCAGGCGGTGCCGGTGGCGTCGGCGGCGCCACCGCTGCTGGCGCAGGCGCTGCGGGCGCTGGCGGGGTGGGCGCTGCCACCGGCGCGGGCACGCTTACCGCCGGCGTGGTCGTCGGCTTGGGCAGCTCGGGTTTTGGCACCGGCGGTGTCGGCCTGGGCTGCGGCAGGCTGCGCGGGGCCGGCTCGGACGGCGGTGTCTTGGGCGGCTGCGGTGGCTGCGGTGGAGGGGGCAGGCTGACAGGATCGATGACCTCCAATTTCACTGGCTCGTCGTACTTCGGCTTGAGCGGCTTGACCACCTGTATCCCGGCCGTCACGAGCAGCAGGATCAGCCCGGTTGCCGGCAAGGCGGCTACCCAGTCGCGATGGCGATAAATGAGCTGCATGGCCATCACTTGCGCTTGGACACGAAGGACAGCGCATCAAAGCCGTTGCCCTTGAGGACATCCATGAGGTCGATCACGCGCTGGAACTCGATCTTCTGATCGGCATTGACGATGAGCACCAGCTTCTTGCCGGGCTCCTTCTGCTGCAATTGCTTCAGGCCCGGCACCAGCGCCTCCAGCTTGACCGGCTTGCCTTCGAGCTCCAGCTCCCCGCCTGCCCCCAGGGCGATGCGTGCGATGTACTGGGTCTGCAGGTCGCTGGCCGAGGAGGAGCTGGGCAAGGAAGTCTTGATGCCCAACGCCGGAATGACGTTCAGGCTCAGCAGCACGAAGAAGACCAGCAAGAACATCATCACGTCGATCATCGGAATGATCTCGATACGCGCCCTGCGCTTTTCCGTTTCGCCCCAGCTTCTCATCGCTTCAACTCCTTGGTCGGTATCGCGCATGGGAAAAAGTTCGCACGCGCCCTGAAAGTGAGGCGATTATGAAATTTCAGAACTCGGCTGTCAATAAGTGGTACGTACCAACTAAATATATATTTGATTTTTTTGTTTTTAATATTGCGGTAACAAAAATGCGGTATTGGGGACGTTTACTTCGCTTGTCGCTACGGGGATATT
This sequence comes from Herbaspirillum sp. 1130, assembly GCF_017833835.1. Lineage (NCBI taxonomy): Bacteria > Pseudomonadati > Pseudomonadota > Betaproteobacteria > Burkholderiales > Oxalobacteraceae > Herbaspirillum > Herbaspirillum sp. 1130. The sequence goes on along the minus strand of NZ_JAFICQ010000001.1, from coordinate 610,592 downwards.
TCTCCTTATGCACCGTTAAAGTGCTGCATAGGGCCAATTTAGGGCGGTCAACGCAAAACTGCCTGCCCCGCATCCCTGCCGTCGGGGAATTGCAAGGCGCGCCAAAAAGGAACCTTTTTGCACAAGTGGTACGGTCCAATTAGTGGTTAACTGCGCTCTGAGAATATGACATTTCGATGACGTTGGAACGATGTGACGGTTCGTGCCACCCAGCAGCAGACCCAAGGTCATTGCCGCGTCGCGCGACGCCGGCAGGACCTCCTTCAGCCCTCTTCTCTTGCACCAACATGGCCCATATTTCTTCTTCACGCCCAGCGTTCGGCGACATCGCCGAGCCGAGCGGGGCGTCATCTGCAACATCAACGACCGTCGCTCACACTGAGGCGGCGTCGCCTCCGCAATCGGCGGATTCCGTTCGTCTGCCATCCGGTCGCAGCCTGGAACGCCGACCCGTACAGCTGCAAGGACGCATCGAGCAGCAGCAAATACCGGTTCTGCACCCGCATATTGACGCCCCGGCCGACGTCCATATCGAGATCGCGCCCGATGCCACGTTGCTGTCGGCGCTGCGCACACCAGTAGCGGCCCCCTCGCCTGCGCTGGCACAGCTGCACCAAGACATGCGGCAGAGCGGCGTAAGCCGTGCCGAATTCGACGAGATCGTCGTGGCCCTCAATGGGCGGCACGTGGAATCGGCCTCGGCCGGGATCAGGCTGGCCTCGCTCAATGATCATGTCGGCATCGCCAGTTTTCCGTTCGCCTTCCGTACCAGCACGGTCGCCACGCACCTGCTGGTGGTCAAGGACAGCGTGCCGGGGCCGCAGGGCCCGGACGAGCTTTACTTCATCAAGGGTTACGCCAACCGGCTGGTCAGCGCGCGCGCGCTGGTGGGGTTTGACGCACGGCGCGAGGAACTCATGGCGGCAGAACGCAGCGGCACGGGCGGTCCGCAAGTGACCATGGAAACCTACTTCTGTACCTATTTGCTGGAGTGTTCGCGGCGCTCGGTCCTGTTCGCGCGCCGCAGCGTGGACGAGAGCAATACCGTAGTCATGCCGGTGCCGCCCAATGCCACCCAGTTCCCCCGCCAGTTTTCATGGGCCAATGCCGAGAACTACATGGCCGAGGGATTTGGCGATCCGCCACCATCGAGCCGCGCCGACGGCCGGAGCAGTGATTTCCGCTTGGGCTACTGCGATCTCAATGGTCCGGAGAACCGGGCCATCATCTTCCTCACCGACCAGAAGTACCACGATACCCCGCGTCCGATCCAGAGCCGCTCCTATGGCGAGTATCCGGCCAGTCTGAACATCAGCGGCGGCGCCATCGCCCAGGTGACCGGCTTCGATGAACGCGGGGTGGAGATCATCGCGCCCAGCAATGCGCCGGGCGTGAAGAACGCGACCATGCGCCAGCTCATCGAATCCTTCATGGACGAGCGGCCACGTAACCGCACCCTCATCGTACGCACTGAAGACCAGTACAGACACCGCTTCGAATACACGCAGCAGGGCCTGCAAATGACCCTGCTCGATCCGCATGGTGATGCGGTCAAGGCGCTATCGCCCTTGCCAGGTGCGGATGTCTCGACCTATGGGTGGCGCGGCGACAATACCGGACCCTATGGCAGCATCGCCGGCTATGCCGATCCCCGGATCATCGTTTCCACCGGCGAGGAAATCCCCGCCGCTCCCTTCCTCAAGGATCGCCATTCGCTCAAGGGCATTGCCACGGCGGCCTCGCATGTGCTGACCGACATCATCCTCAACGACCTCAATCCCATGGTCGCGGGCACTACCGCCAATGGCATCATCCGCACCAGCCTGCGCGCACTGATCACCGGGACCACGGTCTATGGCATGACGGCGCTGATGAACAGCCTGCGCGACGAAAAGACGCATACCTTGTTTTCCGGTGCCCGCGCCTTCACCGGTTCGGGCGCGGGTGTCGTCGACGAGAAGACCATTGCCAGCGCCATCGCAGTGACCGTGCTGGCACAGGATGTGGTGACTGTGGCCTACAGTTTTGCGTACAAGAATTTCGTCAAGGACACGGCCAAGAGCCGGGAACACATTCCGGGGCAGATTTTCAATGAAGCGCTGCTGCCTTTCCTGGGCGAGCTGGGGCGGCTGCTGCTCAATTACGGCATCCAGTCCCGCATGGGACTGCCGCGCGGCAATCAGAACGATATCTACAGCCTCTTCGGCGTGGCCACGGTGCTCACCGGCATCGAATTCCTGCGCGGCCGCTCGGGCGACCCGCAGAACCATCTGTTGCTCAGCGCAACCTACAAGGCCATGGACTTTTTCGCGGCTGACCTGGTGTTCCGTTCGCTGGGCGCGGTCTACGGTGCCCCGCCGCCTGCGGCCAGCGCCAGCGGTGCTGCCGCCGGGCACGGCGACATGGGCCGCAATTATCTGGAAGCGTTCGTCACGCGTCTCGGTGTACGTGGCGTCGACAAGGCCTTGCTGCCGATACTCTCTATCGTGTTTGCCGGTGCCGGTCTGGCCGGCCGTTCCGCGCGCGTCGGCGAAGACCAACTGGCGCGGGAGAACAGTCCCAACAATCTGCTGGCACGGGTGCGCGATCTGCTCAACGTCTTTTCTGTGGAAACCGAGCGCATGCTTGAGCAAGGACGTGATCGTCTGGAAGATGTGGAAGCCTTGCGACGAACCTCGGTCATGCTGAAGGATGGCGTGGAGAACATGCGGCGGGCGATCAACCATCTCAACCTGGAGGCACCACGCACGGCACGCACAGAGCTTGAACAGGTGCAGGCAGCGGCCCGTTTCCACGAGATGTCGCCGGCACGGCAACAGCAACATCTGGAGGATGTGCAGCGTTATTACGAAGAGATGATCGCCGCCTCCGACCTGCTCTCCGGGCGCGCGCACCCGCCCGATATCGAGCAGGCCGGTCCCTCGCAGCTCCCTGATCTGGAACTGGCTGCCTCCAACAGCATTGCCAGTTTGCCGGTGCGCATCCGCAAGGCCACGGAACAGTTGATGAAAAGTTTTCCGGCGACCTATGCGGTCAACTCGGCCATGGCCTATCCGACCGCAGTGTCGCCCGACTTCATCAGTGCACCGCTGCCGCACACGGCCAGCCCGTCGGCACCCTTCGCCCGCACCGAACGCATTCCGCGCGAACAGACCACCTTTACCGATGCCCAGGTACCTTACGTCAAGGAATTGCAGCAGACGCTGGGCAATGCACCGGGCATGCCGCAGACCGTGGAGCACAGCAATCCGCTCTACCAGCGTCTGAGCAATCGCATGATCGAGGAAGGACGGGAAGCGATCCATGCCTATACGCTGGAGTCGCAGCTGTTCCACTACCTGCTGCGTTGGGCGCAGACCGGGCAGGCGCGCTATCTGCGGCTGGCGCCGGGCGTGTGGTTCAAGACGGCGGCCATGAACCAGCGTGGCAATCTCACCGGAGAGCGTGATCGCATGGTCACGCCTTTATCGGTCCTGATGGTCAATCTGATGTCCCTGCACGCCAAGACCGTCCCGCACAACGTCTACCGGGCCGTGGTGACCGATGCCTACTACGTGGAGCAGTCGCGCCAGGCGCAGGCGCGCGAACGCTATGGCGCGGATGCCGTCTTCATCGGCGAGGGGGCCCTGCTGGCCATGACCGAATTCATGTCGGTCACCAGCTCCGGGCACATGGCGGCGACCTTCCTGCAGGGATTGGGCTATGGCGCGGCCCCGCTGGATCGCAGCCAGAAGATGGTGATACAGCAGGAGACCGCCGTGACGGTCATCCCCTTGGCCGAGCACATGCAGGTGGAGAGCCTGCTCATGGCCGGTTCGGTCGCGGTGCTGGATCGCATCGATCATGATCCGCCAGCCGCGCGCGCGCGGCGCGGGGGGGCGGACGGCCCGGACGACGCAGAAGAATTCAATCTCGGTCAGGTGCTCTACATCCGCCAGCTCGACACCTTCCAGGCCGAGGTGCGCTATCACCGTTATCTGGAAGCGTTGGAACAGGCCCGGCAAGATGGTCAGCCGCTACAGCTGGAGCTGGAAGACGGTGCCATCTGCTGCCATCCGGAGACGGCGCAGATGTATCGCTACGATGCGCAACGCCAGGAGATGATCTTTACCGGCGGTACGCTCAACAATTTTCACGGCGCGCCGCTGGAGCCTCGCGAAGATGAACCGGCGCGCTGGCGCCATCCCTACCATTCGGCGCTCAGTCCGGCGCAGATCCGCGTGGGCATACTGGGCGCCATCCTTACCGGCCATCCGATCACGCCGTTTCTCAACGACGCCGTGCGCAACGTATCGCATGAGAAGTTCCGGGAAAAAGGGGGCTACTACGACGTCAATCATCCGAATCACCGCTACAAGCAGCGCGACGACGAGCGGCGCCAGGCCATGAAGGAGCGGGTGCGTGCCAATGTGTTGCCGGAGATTCTCGATTGGACACCCGCAACGCGCTTCCCCCTGCCCGCCCCCGGCCAGCCGTTCCTGCCCGGTCGGCCCTTTCCGGGCGAAATGCTGGCACGTACGCTGTCGACCGCCCTGCACCGTCCGCTGATGGTCATGGAAGTGGATGAGGCCGGCCAGCTGCTGCTGGAACAACAGGAAGTGCGCGACGACAACCACGCCCTGCGCCTGCAGAATGTGCCAGCGATACGACGGCATTTCCTCAAGACCCACGACCTGTTCGACCTCACCTATTCCCCCGAGGTCGCCCCGATGTTGGGCGTCGGGCCGCGCGGCTACTATCTGGTCACACTGCATGAGGCCAGCTATCGGGCAGTTCCGGTACGTATTGCCGGTGATAGCCTGCAGGCCGGCAATCTCATCCATGCTTTCCTGGCGGCCGCGTATCCCAACCCCGACCAGCGCCGCTATCAGGTACGTGATGGTGCTCTGGTCAGTGCTACCGACACGACGCGCGGCTGGCGCAGACTGGTGCCGGGACGCCCCGACTACGTGGCCAATTCGGCCCGCGATGTACTCGCCTGTCTCAAGAATTTTGCGCGCAGCGACTACGATCCCATCGATCAGTGGCTCGACCGAACCCATGCCGAACTGCATGGTGAGCGAACGCAGCCAGCCGCGACGGCGCGCTGATCAGGCGGCGCATGAGATGGAACCGGCGCTGCCCGGATGCCACTTATCGATGCGGGAAAAGAACCGGGGCGTCGTCTTATGGGCGCCCTCCTTTCTTCCGCCTTTTAACGATGCCTCTTTCACGATCATGTCCCACTCCCCTTATTCCCGGCTCATCGCGCAGTTCTGCGGTCTGACCCTGTTCGAACAGCCTGAACCCCTGCTCAAGGGCCAGGCTTTTCAGGTAGAGGGAATCGATTTCTCCCTGATCCACAGCGAACAGATCAATCCGGCGCGCATGACCATCTGCTGCGATCTGGGTGAACTCGGCCAGACGCAGGCTCCGGATCTCTGCCAGAAACTGCTGAAGATGAACCTGTCGCTGCACACCACCGAGAAGCCGATCTTTGCACTCTCGCCGGACACCGGGCACCTGGTCCGTCTGCAAGCCGAGACGGTGGCCGAGTTGACCCCGGGATCGCTGCTGCAAAAGTTAAAAGTCCTCGCACACGAAGCGCGGCAATGGCGCATCGATCCGCTCCTGCTCAGCCAGGAGCGGCGCGCGCCACCGCCCAGCAAGGGTGCATCCAGTTTTGCTTCACTCATGGTGCGCAACCGCTGAGGGCGGTGCCGCCCCATGACTTACCAAGGAATTCAATCATGCACAACGTCACAGAAACTTCCCGGACGGGCTTCGATGCTACGGCATCCACTTCCTCCGGCTGCGAAGTTGCTCCATCCACTTCTGCCGCCAGTCTCACGGCCGCTACCTTGTCCCTTCTGGAGAGCGGCCCCAGCCGCACCAACGGCAAACGCGATCTGCCATTCATCAATACCACCCGGGTGGGCGAGTGGCCGGCGGTCCGTCCGCAATCCCTGGCCGCACCGATGCTCCACAACCTGGAACTGCTGCGCAATATGCCCAAGGGTGAACAGCGCTTGCAGGCACAGCGCGAGATCTATCAGCACTGGCATGTCATGAGCGACGCCGAAAAGGTCGAGTTGCTCAAGCATGTCAGCGTGCAATACCTGAAGGGCGATATCAGCCCCAACCCTACCTTGGAGAACAAGGAGTTATGGCTGGCCAATCAGTATTACCATCTCGCCGCTGAAGGCGTCCCCGGTGGCATGCTCGATCACCTCAAGAGTACCCTGCCGCCTGCGCGACTGGCTGCGCTGATCGCGGTACGCCGCCAGGGCCCGTCGGTCAGCGTGTTGCATTCGCTGCTCAGCGAGATGAGCTCGCCTCAGCGCAACAAGCTACTGATGCATCTGGATGATGGCGAACGCAGTGCGATCACTGAAATCCTGGAGAAGAAGCCGGACATCAGCTTCATCGACACCGGTTACAGTTACAAGAAATACCTGAAGTTCAATGACGGCATCGCCGTCTTGCCGCCCGAGGCGATGAACAAGAAGGTGGCCATCGTGGGCAGTGGTGCAGCCGGCACCGTCGCCGCACGTGAGCTGCTCAAGATCGGCCTGACCCCCGTCATCATAGAAGCCGACAAGCGCATCGGTGGTCGCCTGAAATCCCGTCCCTATCATGACGGCGAGACAGAATCGAAAGCCTTCTCGGAAATGGGCGCCATGCGCTTTCCGCCCACCGGGGAGACCTGGTTCCACTATCTCAAGCAGTTCGGTGTGAAGACCGATCCGAATTTCCCCAATCCGGGCAAGGTCGACACCAAGCTGTTCTATCGCAATCAGGTCATCGACTGGCCGGGGGGCAATGCCACACCGTCGGACCCGGTGTTGCAGAAGGTGGGCCGCGACTTCACCGAATTTGCGACCGCGTTGATGATGCCGCTGGAAGAGGCGCGTGCCGTCCATGATACGGAAAAAATGGAGGCAATCTGGCAGGGCTATATCACCAAGTACAAGGACATGAGCTTCCAGGCCGCCGTGCTGGATGGACTCAAGGAACAAAAAGGCTGGGGCAAGACGGAAATGGATGCCTTCGGTGCGCTGGGGATCGGGACCGGTGGTTTCGGCCCGCTGTACCAGGTCAATTTCCTGGAGATTCTGCGCGTCATGCTCAACAAGCTGGAAGATCGTCAGAACCTGCTGCCCGACGGCACCAGCGCAGCGCTGCGACAGTTCTATTCGGAACCGGTGACGCGTCCTGACGGCAGCAAGGTCAGCCTCGACGACAGCGCCGACATTCGTCTGCAGACCAAGGTGACGAGTGTGCAGATGGACAATGGCCGTCCGAGTCTGACCGCCGTCCGCCAAAACGGCGAGGCGGCCGAAGAGAGTACCGAAACCTTCGACGCCGTGATCGTCACGGCGACTCCCCCCGCCTTGCAGCGCATGGGATTGACCGTGACCTCCGGAACAGGTACGGACCCGCTCAGCGATACCGTCAAGAGTGCGCTGATGGATCTGCACATGATGGATTCTTCCAAGCTGTTCATCCGCACCCCGACCAAGTTCTGGCTGGATGAGCAGGGAAACCCCCGCAAGGATATTCCGCAGACCATCCAGACCGACCAGTCGCCGCACGGCATCTATTGCCTGGATTATCCGGGTATGAAGGAAGGCGTGGTACTGGTCAGCTACACCTGGGGTGACAAATCCACCAAGCTCATGGCCATGACGCCGGAAGAGCGGCTGAGCGAATTCAAGAAGGTGATCGAACAGGTCAGTCCCGAGTTCGCCCGTAACCTGGTGCCGGTCAATGACGAGATCCATGCCATCGACTGGCAGGGTACGCCTAACCAGTATGGTGCCTTCAAGCTCAATACCCCCGGTCAGGAGGCCAGCCAGCAAGAGGCCTACTACCAGTACCTGAGCGTCAACAAGGACCATCCCGATACCGATACCGGGGTCTACATCGCCGGCGACTCGATCTCTCACAACGGCGGCTGGGTCGAAGGCGCGGTCACGACTGCGATCAATGCGGCCGTGGCCACCGCCGTCCACCTGGGCGGCACGGTACCGGAAAATTCGCCGCTGAGCCTGGACAAGAACAAGTACGACTACGGCGCGGCCTGATCGCTTCACACTAGACCTTCAGTGCGACACTGCGTGAAGCGCATTCACGCAGTGTCACGATCCTCGTCTGCGCCCGGCATTGCGGCTCACACCGCCAGATAGGACTCGATGCGTTCGCGCGAAAATTGCGCCAGCGGGCCGCTGGCAACGAACTCCCCATGATCCATGATCAGCAGGTGATCGCATACCGACAGCAGGAAGTCGATATTCTGTTCCGCCAGCAGAAACGCCTTGCCCCGCGCCTTGGCCTGTTGGATGACCTGGGCCATGAGCGCGATATTTTCGGGAGCCACTCCTTCGCTGGGCTCATCCAGCAAGCTCAAGGCGCCCTCTTCACTCATGATGCGGACAAAGGACAAGAGTTTCTTTTCGCCGCCGCTCATCACTCCGGCCTTCTGAGGCAGCCGGGACTGCAGCCGCGGAAACAGCAGAAAGCTGTTGGCAAAGATCGCCAGGTCGCGGTTGGCCTGACCCAGCGTCAGATTGTCCGCCACCGAAAGCTCGTCGAAGACCACCCGTTCCTGAGGCGCATAGCTCATGCCCATTGCCCGATAGGCATAGGCGGGCTGCCCTTCCAGCGCCTGACCTGACCAGGACACGCTGCCGGAAAAGGGGCGGATGATCCCGGCCAGTGCACGCAAGAGCGTGCTCTTGCCGACGCCATTGCGCCCGATCAAGCCCAGCGCCTGCCCGGCGCTCACCTTAGCGCTCACGCGATGCAGGACGGGCGTATCCGCATAACCGGCCACCAGATTATCGAATGTCAGCAGCGGGACGGGTAGCGTCATTTTCTTCCTCCCAGATAGACCTTGCGTACCTCTGGCGATGCCTTGATCTCCGCCAGTGCGCCCTGTGCCAGCAACTGGCCTTGATGCAGCACGAAGACATGGCCGCCGATGGCCTCCAGCGCACTCATGTCGTGTTCGATCAGCAGCGCGCTGGCACCGAGATGGTCGACACTCCAGCGTACGACCTCCATGAGTTGCTGGGTCTCCGCCGGCGACAGCCCGGCGCAGGGTTCATCGAGCAGCATCAGTCGCGGTTCCATGAGCGCCACCATGGCGAACTCCAGCATCTGGCGCGCCCCTTGCGAGAGGCTGCCCGCTGCCAGCTCGGGCCGCTGTTGCAACAGCGGCAGCCTTGCCAGCAGGTGCTGACCGAACGCCGAGTGCCACCCCAGTGGTGCGCTGCGCAGATGATCGCGCGGCGACAGACGGTTGGCCCAGAGCGCAATGAGCAGGTTGTGTCTGACGCTGAGTCGAGGGAATACCGAGGGAATCTGGAACTTTCGTCCGATGCGCAACTGCGCGACCCGCCATGCGGGAGAGCGGGTGATCGATTGACCGTCGAACCAGATGTTTCCCCGGTCGGCGCTCAGGCGTCCGCTCATGGCGTTGAACATGGAGGTCTTGCCTGCCCCGTTGGGACCGATCACGCAACAGATACCGCGCGTTCGGCTCTCCAGCGCCAGCCCGTCAAGAATGCGTACCGCCCCGCGACGCACGTGCACATCCTGCAGTTGCAGATGAGGGACGGCATCGCCGCCGCTGGGCGCACCTGACGACAGCGCCGGTGCTTGCAGTTCCGTGAGCGAGGTGGACGGTCGCACCCAGCGCGCCGGCCAGCGCAGCCAAGGCGCCACCGCGCCTGAGAGTCCCTGCGGAAACCACAGCACCGCGGCGATGAAGATGAGCGCCATGAGCGCTTCCCAGAAGGGATAGCGATCCCGCAAGCTGGCCGAGACCAGACCGATGATCACCGTGGCCGCCAATGCCCCCACCGGACTGCGGCGACCACCGATGGCCGCCCAGATCACGAATTGCGTGGACATGCCGATGCCAATGGCACTGGGTGTCACAATGCCCTGGTGGGGAGCGTACAGCAGGCCGGCCAGTCCGGAGGCCGCCGCGCCGATGGCAAAGGCAATCGCCTTGAGCCTGCCGGTATCGAAACCGAAGAATTGCAGACGCTCCTCGTTCTGCTCCAGGGCGCTCCACAAGATGCCGAGCGGTGAACGCAGCAGCCGGCAGAAAATCCAGGTACTGCCGATGGATACCACGGCGATGACGTAGTAGAGCGTGGCGTATCGATCGGTTCCGGGAAGATCGGGAATGTCGACCATGCCATTGAAGCCGCCCGTCAGGCCGCTGAAACGATTGGCCAGCAGGCTGGCCAGCATGGCCAGCGCCAGCGTGATGAGCGAGAAGAACGGGCCATTGTCCACCTTGCGCCCAAAGACTGCACGGGCCAGCAGATAGGCGATGGCCGCCGGCAACAGCAGGCACAGCGGCAGCAGCGCCAGCATCACGGGCTGCTGCATGGCGGCCCGCAACAGGGTTCCTGAGAGGTAGGCACCCAGCCCGAAGAACACGGCCTGGCCCAGACACAGGAAACCGACATTGCCCCAGCACAGCGCCACGCCTTGCGTGACGATGCCCAGCAACAGGTAGAGCGCGATTTGATAGGCATCGAAATCCCCCACCATGGCAGGCACCAGCAAGAGCGCAGCGCTGATCAGGACAAGGGCAAGGCGGTTAGCGGCGCGCGATGAGACCATTGGGACGAATCCAGAGAAAGAGTATCGACACGATCAGCACCGCGGCATAGCCAGCCGTCTGATCCAGCAGGTTGGCCGTGAGGCTCTGGGTGGCACCGATGATCCCGGTACCGGCCAGCAGGCCTGCCACGCTGCCGAAACCGCCGACGATGAGCACGAAGAACGCGTTGAGCAGATAGTCCAGCCCCATGTAGGGCTCGACCCGTACCAGCGGTGCCAGCATGACGCCGCACAGGCCGGCCAGCGTCACGCCCGTCACGAAGCTCAGGCTCGCCAGCCGCGTGGTATTGACACCGACCGCCCTGGCCAGGACCGGATTGCCGGTCATGGCGCGGATACGCGCACCAACCTGACTGCGGCCAAACCAGATTCCCAGCGCCAGCAAGCCCAGGAACACGCACGCCATCAGTTCGAGCCGATAGAGCGGATAGGCCAGCGTCCCCAGTTGCAGCGGCTGCGCGGCTGCCAGCGTCACGTTCTGGTATCCGGCACCGAAGGCTGCCTTGATCAGCTCACGCATCACGATCGACAGTCCCCAGGTCGCCAACAAGGTATCGAAGGGACGGCTGTAGAGCGTGCGGATCAGGTAGCGTTCCACCCCCCATCCGACCGTGGCGCAGACCACGATGGCCAAGGGCAAGGCCATCAGGGTCGGCAGTCCGCGTTGCTGTATGAAGACCACGCAGTAGGCTCCCAGCATGACGAACTCGCCATGGGCCATGTTCATCACCCCCAGCAATCCGAACACGATACCCAGTCCGATGGCTGTCAGCGCCAGGATGGAGAGCACGTAGAGCAGGTCCAGCCCCATCGTCGCCAGCGCGCTTGCATGCATCGCAGTCATGGTGCTCAGACTTTGCAGCTCTGGCCGGCACCCACGGCGGGGAAGGTCTTGGCGATCTCAAAGCCGCTCGGTGAGGCACGCGCGACGAGGATATCCTCCACCACATGTCGCTGATGCATTTCCACCCGACCGCGCGGACCGTCGTAATGGGCCCCTTCGCTTGCGACATTGAAGGCAGGAACCGTAATCTTGCCCGCGCGTCGGGCCAGCTCCTCGAACATCAGGAATCCCTCGTAGCAGGATTCGGCCAGGCTGTTGAGTTGCGCATCCGGACCCTTGAATCGAGCCTGGTAGCGCGCCGCGAACGCCTTGGCCGGTGCGGTCTGCAGGGCGGCAAAGTAACCGGCGGAGGAATACAGATTCTCGGCATTCTGCACACCGATACCGGCCAGCGTGTTTTCTTCGATCAGTGTCCCCAGACGGGTGATGCCGGCGGCCAGACCGAGGCCGGCGAAGGCGCGATTGAAACTCACCGAGGCCCCGCCCACCAGGGTGATGAGCACCGCGTCGGCGCCACTGGCCCGGATCTTAGCCAGGCTGGCATCGAAGTTGTCGACCGAGAACGGTACATATTCCTCACCGACCACGCTGCCACCGCTGCTGGCGATATGGGTGCGCGCAATCGCATTGGTCTCGCGTGGCCAGCTGTAGTCGTTGCCGATCAGGTACCAGCGCTTGAGTTTGCGTTGCTCGCTGAGCCAGGGGATCACCGGTGCCAGCTGCTGGGCCGGTGTTTCGCCGGTGACGTAGACGCCGAGAGAGCACTCCCCGCCTTCGTAGGAAGCGGTGTAGAAATACGGCACCTGGCCCCGCAGCATGGTGGTCAGTGCACCACGGACGGCACTGTCGTGCATGCCGACGAATGCACGTACGCCGGCCCCCTTCCATAATTTGAGGGCAGTCTGCGTGGCGGCTTCCGGCCCGGCACCGGCATCGCCGAAGAGCACCTCGATCTTTTGTCCGAGAATGCCGCCACGGGCGTTGATGTCATCCTGGGCGAGCAGGCAGCAATTCTTGCTGGATGGGCCGAACAATCCGGCCGGACCGCTTGCAGGAATCATGGCACCGACCTTGAGTGTGTCGGCCGCGTGGGCGTTGCGGGCGGTCAGCGCGCCAGCCAGACCCAGTACGCTGCTGCTGGCCATGCCGGTGACGCCGAGTAAGGTGCGGCCGAGAAAAGTACGACGTTGCATGATGCGTTTCTCCGGAAAAATGACAGGATAGAAGAACAATGAAAAACAGAACCTGCAAGCGGCATCGGCCTAGCGAGGCTGCCGCGGCGGTGGCGGTACCGTGCCGAGGATCGCCTCCACGCAGGCCGCCACCTCCAGCAGGCGGCGGTCCCAACCGGCGGGGCCATCCAGTTCCAGACCCACGGGCAGGCCATGCTCCGACAAGCCCAGCGGGATGCTGATGCCGGGTAGCCCGGCAATGCTGGCACCGTCGACATTGCGGGCAAACGCACCGAATGTGGGTATGCGTTCGCCGTTGAGATCGACGTTGGCGTCCTCGCCGATGGGACGGGCCGTGAGCGCGGTCGTGGGGAAGATCAAGGCATCGAGACGATTGCTGCGGAAGCAATCGTCGTAAAGTGCCTGGATCATCGCGCGCTCCCTGAGCGCCTGACGGTAAGCCTGTTCCGGTACGGGCTGATCCATGGCGGCATGGATGATGCCAGCCACGTCGGGGCTGCCGACCTGTTTCAATATGTCCAGCAAGGCTTGCTTGGCGTCCGACGCATGCAGATAAGCGGGCAGATCAACCAGAAACTCATACAACACAATGGCGAAGCCGGCGGCACCATTGAGTGTCTGCAGCGTCGGCAGTTCGACATCGACCAGCTCCACGCCCGCCTTGGCCAAGCGTGCCAGCGCACCCTCGGCGGCGGCTTCTACCTCTTGCTCCAGGCCGACCCAGGAAGGATTGCGCAATACCCCCAGCCGCAATTTCCCGGGCGAGATCGCGGTCAGAGGCTGCAGCTCGGGGCTGCCCGCCATGATCTGGTCCAGCAGGGCTACATCGGCCACGCTGCGCGCCATCGGGCCTGCAGTGTCGCGTGTATGAGAGATCGGCACGATGCCCTGCTGCGAATACCTTCCCGAACTCGGCCGCAGACCCACCACGCCACACAGTGCCGCCGGGATGCGGACCGACCCGCCAGTGTCCGTGCCCACCGCGGCCGGGGCCAGTCGCGCCGCCAGCAGGGCTGCGGAGCCGCCACTGCTGCCACCGGCAATCAGATCACGGTCATACGGATTGCGGCACGGCCCGAACACGCCGTTGTTGCTGGTGATGCCGAAGGCCAGTTCATGCAGGTTGGCCTTGCCTGCATACAGCGCGCCAGCAGCAAACAGGTGCGCTGCCACCGGAGCGTGATGTTGCGCCACGTGCTGTCGCAAAGCCGCCGTGCCGCCCGTGGTGGCGATACCGGCGACGTCGATATTGTCCTTGATGGCGATCGGCATGCCGGCCAGCGCACCATGCACGGCACCCTTGTCGAACGCACGCGCCTGCGCCCGCAGCAACTCGGAGTCGCGGTGCAGGTAGCAATTCAGATGTGCCTGTGCTTCGGTCTCGGCGATGAGAGCATTGACATATTCCGTACAGGAGAAACGGCGATCGGCAAGCCCTTTTCTCGCTTCGATCAGGGTCAGTTCCAGCAGATCCATGAATTCATCCATTTACTAGTGAAGAGACCGGCCACGCCTGCACGCAGCCCCACAAGCGCGACGGCCGGTCTCAAGGTGATGCGAGCCGCAGCCGCGCCAATCAAAAACTTGAATCAGAACTTGAATACGCTCTTGAACCACAGGCTCTTGCCCTGTACCCGGTTCTCCACCATGGTCTCGGTGAGGTACTTGAGTTCGAAGGACGCGAAACTGGACTGATAGAACAGCCCGGGGCCGATTGCCAGTACCCGCCCCTTGTTGCCGTCGCTACCCACCTTCACGCCGTTCTGTTCGTCGTTGGTGATCTGCTGGAAGTAATAGCCCTGCAAACCTGCCTTGAAGCTGGGGGTAAAGGCATAACCGAGGTTGTAGTCGGCCTCGAAGTACTGACCGGATTTGTAGTTGGTGGCGTTGTTGCGGGTGTTGAAGCTATAGGTGAAGCGGCTGGAAATATCGATGCCGTTGGCCGGCGCATAGGTCCAGCCAAACTGGGGGCGAAGGGTGGTGTAGTTCGAACCGATGTTGGCCAGCCGGTCCTTGTTGTACAAGCCGGTCGGTGCGACCAGGGCCATCAGGCCATACCAGTGCCAGTCACCCTGATGCCACGCCACCAGCGAACCCACTTCCAGATCGCCCAGGCCGGTTCGGCTATCTGTGCGGCCTACAGCCTGGACGGTCTGGTCTACCAGCGGCAGCGCACTGTAGAAGCCCAGCAGGCCGCCATAGACGTCGGTGTTGGTCATGTGGACGATCTTGAGGGCAGCCACATTGGCCTTGACGCTGAACCCCGGCACGGAGGAATTGCCGTTGCCGTCGTTGAAGCGGTCTCCACTGTAGTGGTTCAGAAACGCCAGGCCGTAGGTGCCCGGCGGCGGCAGCGCGCCTGCCATGAAGCCGTCAGCCCCGTTGGGTGTATTGCCGCCCCCGCCTTCCACGGCCAGCACGGCTGGAGACGCCAGCACCACGCCCGAGCAGAACAAGCCTTTCCACAGAATATTGCGCATCACGTCACTCCCTTTTTTTCGTCAATTGGTTGGTGGCAACCTGCCGCCATCGCTTCCCGCACGCCCGCCGCACAGGCGAGCCAGCCGCAAGGTATCGGCCTGAGATCGCATCTCACTCAGAGAAACAGCTCATCGGTTGATTTGGAGAATAGGTCAGTGCCGCGTCCGCGCCTATCCACAAGAATGAGGATGCGTTGATGAGCCGGAAGAGAGACTGCGCAAACGTCGACGCCTGTGCGTCGCCCATCGCGTGCAGCCCGCCATCGGCCCGAAATGCAGGCGAGATCAGCGCTTGCGGCCGGCGCGCAACATCGGCAGCATTGCGTCGTGACGGGAAAATCGGTAGCATGGTCGCGCTGCGAATCTGGCTCGCGAGCGTGGCTCGTGAGACCGCAGGCGCCGGAACCGGCAATCAAAACGATTTAAATAATTTATAAAGTATGGAGACCGCGCGGCGACAGGATTGACTCCCTGTCACTGCGTACCCTGCAGTCCCTTGTTCTTCGATGATGTGATCGCGCGCCGGCTGGAAGGCAGGCGTGGAATGCATCTTGCTTGATGGCAGGTCGCTTGCCTGCGTGCTACCTGTGGCGAAGATATCTGCATCCGAATGCAGCATCCACGGGTGCATGGCGGCACGATCAGGTGCGGGCGCGATGCTTTTTGGTGCGTGATCCGGGACGAGCAAGGGACGACGGATGTGTGTTGAGGAGGGCGCGACGCGTGTACATTTCGGCCGATAAATTGCGGTTGCTTGAGCACATCATGTGGGGGCTCAATGGCTGCCGCTCCAACCATGAAGTTCGGGAATTCCTTTCCCTGCCGCTGCTCCGGCTGCTGGAAGCGGATTACTTCGCGTCCTACACCTGGGATGACGACCGGCAGTGTTTCAGTGACCGGGTGTCGGTCAATATGGATCCGGCCAATCTGGCCAACTACGAGCACTACTATCAGTATCGTGATCCCATCACCCACAAGCTTCAGCGCCTGAGCGTACCGACCCTGGTCACGCAGGTGATGCCGATGGAGCATCTGCAACGCACCGAATTCTTCAATGACTTCCTGGCGCGGGACGGCTTGTGCTTCGGCATCAACATGTTTGCCTACGATGGCACCCGCAATATCGGTGACATCCGCATCTGGCGCGGCGCGCGGAAAGAAAACTTCAGTCCGGCGGCGCTGCAGTTGCTGGCATTGATCCAGCCATCGTTCACCCACGCCCTGCAGCGGACCAAACCGCGTGCGGCAGCCTTGGCAGCGGCTGAAGTCGACCCCGCCGTCGTATCCCGGCTGTCCGAGCGCGAACGCGACCTGGCCCGCTACATCTGCTGCGGGCTTTCCGACAAGGCGATCGCACGTGAATTGCACATCGAATTCTCGACGGTACGCACCCATATTTCCAAGATCTTCAAGAAGCTCAACGTCAGCAACCGGACGCAGCTAGTCAAGTGCCTGATCGAAGAACGCCAGACAAGCTGACAAATACCTGACACGCGGATGCCCGTGCGGGCGGCTGCCTGCGAATCCGTGTTTGCGTGTCGCCATCCCCTGCTTTGCAGGGAGGCGCCGCCGCGCCTTTCATCGCTCGCCAACGCTCTGCATCACCCTGCCCGCTTTTGCCCCGATTTCATTCTCTTTTTTGCTCTGAAGCGCGACGCCGACGTTCATGAATGGCGGGCGCAGTCGCGCAATGTGGCAGCGCTGCGTGCCATACATTGAATTTTTTATGTCTCACTCATCAATACGGTGTTACCATCCTCGATACTCTACTTTTTTGATACGGCGTAAGGTTTTCTTGAAAAGGGGCGGTCATGTTCACTCATCTGAAGATAGCCAGGCGACTTGGCCTGGGTCTTGGGCTGGTTCTGGTGTTGTCCTGTATGACCACCGGGGCCGCGTTGTGGAATCTGCAGACACTGAGCGACGCCTCCTCGGCCATGATGAAGAAACCCTTGATGAAGGAGCGGCTCAGCAGCGACTGGTATCGGGCCATCGAATCCGGGATCATGCGCACCACCGCCATCGCCAAAAGCAGCGATACCTCACTGACGGCTTTTCTCGCTACCGAAGGGCCCAAGAAATCGGGGGATCTGCAAGAACATATCGGCAGCCTGCTCGACACCGATGAAGAACGCGCGCTGTTTGAGAAGATCGGTGTGCAGCGCAAGCGCTATCTGGCCGCGCGGGATCGGGTCAATCAGTTGAAGGCGGCCGGCCAGGCCGAGCTGGCGCTCAAGACACTGGAAAATGAATACGTGCTGGTGGCCAAAGAATTCCAGCAGCTCATGCAAGCCTTTCTCAATGTCCAGCGCCAGCAGATCGATCGCACCAATTTCGATATTGAACAGACGGCAAAGCAGAGCCGTCGGCTGCTGTTGATTCTGGAGGGGCTTGCCATCGTGCTGGCGGCCATCGTGGTGCACCTGCTGGCGCGCTCCATCATCGGCCCGCTGACCGAGGCGGTCGGTGTCGCGGACCGGGTCGCCCGCGGCGATCTGACGGCCAACCTTCAAGTGGACGCGCGGGACGAGGTTGGCCAGTTGATGCAATCGCTACGTTCGATGACGCTCAATCTGCGCGAGCTCATCAGCAAGCTGCGCATCAGCATCCACGGCATTGCCATCGCCTCGGCCGAAATTGCCACCGGCAGCCAGGACCTCTCGGTACGGACCGAGCAGCAGGCGTCCTCGGTGGAAGAGACCGCAGCCGCCATGGAACAGATCGCCACCACCGTCAAACGCAACGCCGAGCACGCCCGGCGTGCCGACCAGACCACCGCCATCGCTTCCAGTGCGGCCTCGGCCGGTGGTGACGCGGTAGCGCGGATGATACGGACCATGGAAACCATCAATGCTTCATCCCAGAAGATCTCCAGCATCATCGGTGTGATCGATGGCATCGCCTTCCAGACCAATATCCTGGCACTCAATGCGGCAGTCGAGGCCGCCCGTGCCGGTGAACAGGGGCGTGGCTTCGCCGTGGTGGCCACGGAAGTGCGCAGCCTGGCTCAGCGTTCGGCGGCCGCGGCCAGGGAGATCAAGGAATTGATTACCGATTCGGTGCTCAAGGTCAACGCAGGCACCGCGCTGGTACAGGAAGCCGGCAAGACCATCCACGGCATCGTCGTGAGCGTGGAGAGCGTCGCCGCCATCATTGGCGATATCAGTTCCTCCGGCCAGGATCAGGCAAGTGGCATCGCCGAAGTCAGCGACGCCATCAACCTGATCGACGACGTGACGCAGAAGAATGCGGCCATGGTGGAACAAGCCATGGCAGCAGCGACCGCCATGAAGGATGAGGCCCGCAGTCTGGCGGACCTCATCAGCATCTTCAAGCTTGAGGGGAGTCCCGAGACCCCGGTACTGGAGGACGCGTCCGGCAAGCTGGTCAAGCGCTCGCTGGCGCTGCAGTATTGAGCGTTCAGGCCAGGCTGGACTACCCTGCCTGCGGCCGCTCAAGCAGTGAACGGATGGCGGGATAGTCGTACAGTTCGTCTCGCATCGCCGAGATCGTGTCGGCGCGTACGCCCGGCGGCGGCAGTCTGGGCAAGCCCACTCTCGCCAGTGCGTCCAGTGCGCGGCGCAACATGCGGCGCGACTGCGCCACCTCGGCTTGCGGCCACCCGCGCGCCCGTGCCATGTTGTACAAACCGACCGGTCCGCTGGTGAGGCCATGTCCTACGGCGCGCCCCAAGAGCCTCAGTTCGTCGCGACGGGTATAGGTAAAGCGCCGGTAAGCCAGGGTGCCGCGCAGGTCCACGCTGCGCGTGGAGGTTTGCAGGGACCAGCGCGGATCATCCAGCGGCGGGTTGTCGAGGGCCGAGGGCGGTGGCCCGGAAAGGATGCGCTTGTTGTCGGCTTTGGTCACCCGCACCTCGCCGGTCGCAGCCGTGAAGGCGGCTCCCCCGGTGATCCCCACCGTGACCGCCCCGGCCAGCGGAGCAGGTTGCAGCTGGTGGCTATCGCCAGGGACATGCAGGCTGTCGATGTTGGTGAGGGTGTCGATGATCGGCATGCTGGTGGCGGTCGAGATTCCCCCTTGGAAAGCCTGCACGTAGCGCTGGATGATCTGGGCGGACTCGCCCGGCTTACGCAGGCGTGCGCGGCGATTGCGCTTTTCGAGGTAGGACAGATCGTCCAGGCAACGGCCGATCAGACCGTCTGCGGGGAGCCGGTGCCAGTGCTCCATGTCGAACGATTCGAAGTCGTCGATCTCGCGGGTGGCGATGGCGATTTCCTCGGCCAGTTCGGCGCTGCGTCGCTGCAGCACCGCCAGCGGTCGTTGCCGGCTGCCGCCTGCGGCAATCTCGCGTTCAAGCTCCAGTTGTTCCTTGACCAGCGTGGCGAACGCATCTTCGTACACCTCTCGGATAGCCGCCACGCGGATCTCCGGCTGGGTGATGAAGGATTGGCGCAAAGCGGCTTCATTCACGTCCGCTGCAGTGAGTTCCGAGAAGTGTCGCTTTGCGGCATGCGGCAGCAGGAAATCTCCCCATTTCACATTGGCGCGCAGGTTGTAACGGTGACGGTTGCGCTGCTCATCCAGATAACCGGCCGCCCATTGCAAGGGAATGGTCGCGCCAAGGATGGCCGGACCGGCAATCTGGCCGGCCACCGGCACGGTGGCCGTGATCACTGCGCCGCTCACGCCGATGCCGTTGACGGCCATGCCCCAGGCCTTGCTGTAGGTCTGGGTGCGATTGAGACCGATGCGCCGCCGGTAGGTACGGTCGATCAGCTCGTGCAAGTCCATGAAGGCCGCGACCAGGCCGGCCAGTGCAGCGGATTGATCGTCACCATCGACCACTCGCTCGAACTGCGTGATCGCCTGTTCCAGCGCCTGGCGACGGGCGGCGGCCCTGTGCAGGATCTGCCCCATGTCCGGGCTCTTGTCGATCTCCGGCCTGACCACCGGCTGTCCGCCGGCGCGCTTGAACGATTCCTTGATATCGGTGTACGTGCGCAACCGACCCGTGACGAACGGATTGATCAGGTTGGGCGGGAGTTCATGGGCCAGTATCTTGAACACCTCCGCCAGCACCTTGAGCGCTTCACCGCTGCACGGCAACTCCGATACACCCAGGCTGATCAGTGCGGCGGCAGTACTGACCACACGCCCGGCAACACTGTGCAGTCCCTCATAACGTCCGGCAGCCCTGATGCCACGCAGATAGTTGGCGACATCGATATTGAGCGCCTCCATCATGTGCGCGGTGGCCACGTCAGTGAGCAGCGTACGGGAATAATTTTCGGGATGGCAGCGCAGTTCGGCGAGCAGATCGTCAATCGGCTGGTGATACAGCCGCTGCAGTGTCTGGCGGTCTTGGTCGGACTTTGGCAGGCGTGGCAGGAATTTTGCAAGATTTCTCTTGGGAAAATAGATTTCGGCGGCTCGCCGCAATTTGATCGCAGCCACCGCATGGTCCAGGTCCAACCGACGATCGATGGCATGTTGGTATTGCAGCAGCAGCTCACCGCGCCGCGCAAGCTGCAGCAGCGCCGGGGAGACCGTCGTATCGCCGTCGGCAGGCGGTGCCTGGCTGTCGATGAGGCTGACGTGATCGAGCTCGCTGTCGGCGATCTCCTCGGACGGTGGCGCGGCGCGTCCTTGCGGCAAGGGTGCCGAAGCGGTTCTGCGCACCTGCGCCAGCAAGACCGCGGCTGCGCGGCGGTCGGAGATGATGCGTTGCGAGTGGCCACGCTCATCTTCGTCGTCGGCCGCCAGCCGGGGCTGAACGGTGCCGTCAGACGGAGCAATTGCACCGGCCAGCGGCGGCAATTCAGAAAGCGTAGGCAAGTGAAAAGAGGTGGAAGCGGTTTTCATAGAACGTATCAAAGACTTTGCGGATCAGCCGTTACCCGCGGCGAATTTGTTTGCGCTGTCGATGCGCTGCTGCAATTGCGCCTGCGTATGTCGGGCGCTGCGCGCGCTGTATTCGATCATCGTCCGCTTCACGACAGCCGTGGGCAAAGCGAACATGGAACGGCCAATCGCCTTCAATGCGCGGACAGTGAGACCCGGCTGGAAACCGACACGAGGCGTTTCGCCGCGCTTGGCATCGTCGCGCATCTCGCTGCGCTGGGTGATCTTGTCGTTGACCAGTGCACCGCTGGAGAAGGCACCGGCCACGCCGATCAGGGACATGACCGAGGCGATGGCATAGCGGCCACCGTTGCTGATCACCGGTGCGGCTGCGGCCGCCACTGTGGGGGTGGCCGCCAGTACGGGAGCCAGGCTGTTGAGCGGAGACGGGGCCTGGGCCAGCATATGTACGGCCCGGCGATGCGCCTCGGTGGACTCCGCCTGGATCATGCGTATCAAGGCCGAGACCACCAGTGGCATGTTGCTGCCGGCGAACACCATCTGGAACTGGGCACCCACCCGCTGCGCCACCTGCGGAATGAAGTCCGAGGGCAGACGCATGCGCACCCATGCCGTACGCAGGGCGGTCTCCCAGTCGTGCTTGCCGTCGACGCTGCGCAAGAGGATCGCGCGATTCTCCGGCGAGACATCCAGCCAGCGGTCTGCCTGGACATGCTCCTTGTCCGCCTTCACCTGTGCCAGTTCTTCACCCAGGGCCGCATAGCGCTGCCGCGCACCTTCCATACTGTCGAGCTTGCGCTCATGGACGGCCAGCGCCCTGACCTCGCCTGCCTCGGGGTCCGCGCTGGTGGCAGCCAGGGTGCGCCACTCATGCGGATTCATGCCGAGCATGTCGGCCATCTGCTGTTCCAGATACTGGATCTGCAGAGACAGGTACTCCTTGAATTGACCCAAGGCGACCGCCTCGCCGCGGGTCCATTGGCGCGGAACATCGCTGAGGTCAAGGTGTTCCGTCGAGAGTTCTTCCACGCTCAGCCGGCCCTGCTCCAGTTGCGTCTGCTGCTCGGGCCGGATCAAGCGGGTTGAACGCAAGGTGGCCAGCAGGGTATCGCTTTGCTTGGCCAACTGTCCCTTGGGCCCGGCCCAGAATTGTTGCAGGCCCATGGTCAATACGGCCGTGCCGATCTGAATATAGGCCGACAGGTGCGAATTGCCCGTGGCCGTACCGCTGATCTGCCCGGCCAGCGTGCCCGCCACGCGCAGCACACGATTCCATGCGAGGTAATACTGGCTGACGTAGTTGAGTTCGGTGACGTCCTTGCGCACCTGGAATTCTTTCTGCAACTGCGTGTGCCGCTGCATCAGGCCAATCGCCTCCTCACCGTGCCGCTGCATTTGCTCGACCCGCGCATTCCACGCCGGCGAACCTTTCTCCAACGCGGCCAGTGCCTCGCTATGTGCTTCCATGTGCTTGGAACACAACTCCATCTGGCGCGTGACGTTGATGAGCTGCTGCCGGGTCTCGGGATAGAGGGGCGCCCGCATTTCCTTCGAGCGTGCCGGCTGCCCCTTGGCGCGCATCAGCTCCTGGCGCGCCACCATGGGAATCTGAATGGCCGCATTGATCATCGGCGTAATCAGTGAAAAGCCCAGCTGCATGCACAGGTTGACCAGCGCATAGTGGACCGGATGATTTCTGAGTTCGTCGCGCGGGACCGAAGCGGTGTAAATGGACGGCAGCACCGAAAGAAAATTGCCCAACTGGCTGCTCATTGCGTACACCGTACCCGAACCGATCCAGCCTCCCTTGAAGACGCCACCCGCCACTGCCTTGAATTCCTCCGGCGTGATGTGCTGCATCTGCAGATAGAGTTCCTGAGCGCGGGTCCAGTCCTGCTGTGCTTGCGGTCTGGCCAGCTGCGTTTGCTGTTCCCTTACGAATGCAAGTGCCTGCTCGGGATTGACCGGTCGATTCTTGACCTGCAGGTAGTTGTCCAGGATCTGCCGCAGTTCGATATCACCGGCGCGCGCGGTGTCGGCTGCCGAAGCCAGTGGCAGGACATCCAGTTCCTGCACTGCCGGCGCCTGTTGCTGAACGATTTCCCGCAAGCTGGCCGGGGGCGGTGTCAGGCTGATGCTGATGGACGGCACCGGCCCGGCAGGGGGTGATGTCGATCCTGTTTCGCGAGTCGGCGACAGGGGGCCGGCCTCGGTAATTCCCGTTGTGATGTGCATGATATGTTCCGAAATCGGGGCTGGTGCGCTGGCTTAAGCCGCGCTGAAGAGCCGGTGTTGAGTCTTGGATCTGGTGCGCGTGGCACTTTCCAGGAAGTGGTTCTGCTGCCATTGCCTTGCTTCGGCGGCATAGTGGACGAAGGCATTGACCAGTTTGCGGGCATCGATCTGCGCCAGTTCGGCGCGTCCCATCAGCATGGCGTGGCCGGTCTCAAAGTTGACCGAGAAAGTCGGCGTGCCCACGCCGAACATCAGCAGATTGCATTCCAGCAGGCGCTGCAGGATATCGGCGCGGTCGGCGTTGTCGGGGATGGGGCCGAAGTCGCAAAAGTAGGCGAGGCTGCCCTCCTCCATGGCCGCACCATCCATCAGGGTGAAGTTGATGCCATCGATTTCCAGGTGGGCATGCCCGGCCACTCCCTCCGGTGGCTGGATGTTGGCAAGCCGGGAGATATCGGCCACCAGTGTGCCAAAGTCAGTTTCTTTCATTGAGGTCTTTCGAAGTTGACCACGGACTTGGTCCGCTGTTGTTCTAGAACCCATTTCATCAATAGGCATCTCACGCCTATTGATGAAATGGGTTCTATGCATGTCACACAGATGTCAGCTTCGTCCGTTAACAATGTCGATAGCGAGCGACTCCGTGCACAGTCATGGGTCACCATTGCCGTGATCACAGTTCCACTCATCACGGCATGTTCATCGCGATCTGCCGGGTTAGATCACCGGGTGACAGGGGCGTAGCGCGGCCGATGGTCTCGCGTGAGCGCCATGGGTGCCATGAGAGAAATAGAAAAAAGAGCTGCCCGATAGAACCTGCTTCCGGGGAACTTGGTATAAACCGGCAGTTTCAGAGAGTAAGACAGGAGAAAGCCCGGTGACGCGTTGCGCGTACTTCGTGCGTGCAAATGCTACGGCATTGCGCCGCCGTTGTGCTGCCGGCAGGATGCGGACGAGGGCGCGCCCCCGTCCGTCATGGTCAGCCTTCAGCGCTTGCTGGTCAGCATCTCGTGCAGTTCGATGCGGTTATAGGCAATGCGCAAGGCATCGCGCGGATTGATCCGCTTCTTGGCGATCAACTGGATCAGGACATCGTTGAGCGTGCGGGACATATTATCTTCCTTGCGCTTCATGAAGTCGCCGATGAGCGGCAGCTTTTCCGGATCCGTGATGAAGGGCGCGATCTGCTGGTTGTTGTTGAACACCATCTCGCTGGCCATCACGTGTTGTTCGCCATCCTCGGAAGGCAGCAGGCTCTGGAAGATGACGCCGATCAGCGAATCCGCCAGCGACGCCGCCCGCTGAGTGCGTTGATCGGGCGGAAAGAAACTGAGAAGTTTGGTAATGGCGCGCACCGCACTGCTGGTATGCAGTGTGGCCAGCACGAGGTGCCCTGACTCACCGGCATGCAGGACCGTGTCGGCGGTCTCGAAGTCGCGAATTTCTCCGACCATCAATACGTCGGGTTTTTGACGCAGGGCTTCGCGCAGACCGCTGGAAAAACTCGCGGTATCGGTGGGCACCTCTTTTTGAGAGATGATGGATTGCTTGCGTTGAAGTTCGTATTCGATGGGCTCTTCGATCGTGACGATATGCGCGTGACGGGTGGCGTTGATGTACTCCAGCATGGAGGCCATGGTGGTTGTCTTGCCCGCCCCGGTTGGTCCGGTGATGAGGATGAGGCCCTTGGTGACATCCAGGATGGTCTTGATGTAAGGCGGCAATCCGGTGCTTTCCAGTGCCATCGGCTCAAGCGGGAAGCGGCGGATCGAAATCGCCACCCGTGTGCCACGTGCCATGCGGAACACATTGCAGCGCAGACGCCAGCGATCAAGAATGAACGGAGAATCGATTGCCTTGTCGATGATCTTGTCTTCCCAATCCTCGTCGATTGCGTTGAGCAGAGGTTGCATCTCTTCGAGCGTCACCGGAGAGTCGCCGCAAGACTGCCAGCCACGGGGCGTCTTCAGCATCAGCGGCTCGTCCTGCTCGATATGGATATCGGAGAACGTCTTTTGGTTATTGAGCAGCAGGAGAAGTTCTTGCCGCATATCTCGCGCAAAGGAGGAATTGTTTGCCATTCGGTCACCTGGATGATCATGAATTATTGAGCAACCGGAGAAACACTATTGCCTTGCCTGTCCAGTTTTGGCATTGAACCACCAGGGAGGAAACCATTGCAGAGCCCCAGGGATCGGATGAAATTGCTCTATATTAATAATTAAAGTATACCTTCCGTTGAATGACGAGATGTTCAAGAATTCTCAACGTTTTGACAACCGAAATCTGGAATATCCATCGACGTAGAGATGGCATAACACAGCTTGAATCGCGAAATGAAAATAGCATGCTATCTACGTAACCCGTCTGTATATGTCCAAGTGAAGGAAGCACTAATGCGAGCTGGCCTCGAGCCAGTGCATTTCACGACGGAGACTGATCTCTTGCGCTCGCTGCGGCGCAGGGGATTCAGCCTGATCATCATCGATATCACCGAGGCCCCCGGCAGTGACGATAACATTTTTTCCTGGCTGAACTACCGGAGCGGCGACCGCACCCCGACCCTGGTCTTGTCGCCCACCCGGAGCGCCGAGCTGGCTGCGCTGACCCTGGACAGCGGGGCTGACGACTTTCTGGTCCGTCCTTTCGAAGTCATTGAGTTTACTGCGCGTGTGAACGCCCTCATCCGGCGCTCGGCACCGGCCGCGAGCCGGCGCACGATTGAATATGCGGGATTTTCCCTGAACCGGGAATCCACCCGGTTCAGCTATCAGGGAACGCCGATCAACCTGACCCCGCGCGAATTCAGCATGGCGTGGCTGTTCTTTTCCTCCCCCGGGGTCTACATCTCGCGCGAGACCATCGGTGCCGTGATCTGGAGCACCGACAGTGACATCGCCGGCCGCACCATCGAACAGCACGTCTACAAGCTGCGCAAAAAGCTGCAGATCGACCCCGACCGGCCGGTGGTCATGATCCGCACCGCCTACAACCAGGGATATCGGTTGGAATTATGCAAGGAGGCGGCGTCCGGTCAGCACACCGCAGACCCGGACGACTACCTTCCCGCCTGAACCAGCGCTTCGGTCGGGATATTTCGATAGACCCGCCGCGCATATTCGATTCTCAGTTTGGGATTTCTGGCGTTGTAGGCGCCGACCGCCTCCCAGGTCGGTCCCATTCGCTGCATGTTCTGGGAGAGAATCCATGCGCCGACCTGCAGATTGACACAGGGATCCTTCAGGCGGGACTCGTCGATTCCGTACTTCTTCAGCGTGGGCAGCCAGGTGCTGTTGATCTGCATCAGCCCGATGTCGTAAGAGCCGTTCTTGTTCTGGTTCCTCGCCAGAGGATTGAGATTGGATTCGGTTTTGGCGATCGCATACAGCAGATGCACGTTCACGCCGTACCAGTTGGCCACCTGCTCCCAGCAGGCGTGCGCCAGGCCGCAGCTTGACGCCAGCAGCGTGCCGGCCAACAGGTTGCGCCAGCGACGCTGCGCGAGGAGCGCACTGGCCGCAGCGCGCTGATCAGGGTGAGTAAGTACCATTGGCATATCTAAAAGTCTTGTCCTGGTAGCAGATGAGGGGCGTGGCGTTCTGGTCCATCAGCATCGTGCCGATCGGAAACTTGATGAAGGGATTGCCATCGTCGTCAATTGCGTTGTAGTTGCAGGGATCATGAGGATTCGCGGAGTCGTACAACTGGATACGCGGCGAATGCATGCCACCCTTCGAGTTGACGTTGCCCTGGGCGTAGATGTTGTCGACGTTGATGTTCTTGCCGACCGCGAGGTTGATGCCAACGCTCATGTTGCGACCTGCGCTCATATCGTTGCCGGCTCCGACGTTGCCTTGGCTATTAATGTCGCCATTGGCGCTGATGGTTCCCCCGGAGCTGACGGACTGGCTGGCGGCCAGCTTGCTGGCATCGAGGGTGCCGGGTACGGTCATGTTGCCCTGCTGGTCCACCGCCAGTGCCACCCACTTGGCACCATCATAGGTAAATGCACGGCTCAGCCCGGTGACCATGCGCACATCGCCGGCCTGATTTCCTGAACTGGGCAGAGCCGCCCAACTGGCCACCGGCTCGCGCCATTGGGATGAGCTCGACCAGCGACCATTGCTGGCGCAAGTGATCAGGTTGCGCGTGGCGCTGTCGATGGCAATGCCCGCCTCCGCCACGCCGGCCGCATTCAGGCAGGACGTGCCGCTTTGCGCCAGTGCCGTTGACGCAAACCGCACCGGCGTATTCATGCGGTTGAGTTCGGGTCGCCCCGGCACTGCGCTACGGTACAGAAAATCCGTGGAGAGTTGTCCCGGCCCATCGTAAAAGACGCTCGACACCAGATGGCCACCATCGGCGGCCCCGCCGCTCAATGCCGGGGCACCGCTGCAGGCCACCGAACGATAGGCGTCGGTCGCCATGCTCCACGAGGCACCTCGCGCTACGCCGGGATTGGCGGCCGTAATGTAGCCGCTGCCGAGGCCGGCATTCATGGAGACGGCGGCGATCTCGCGATCGGGAATCTTGTTGCCTCCGCTGGTGATCACCAGGGCATCGAACTGCCCGGGATGACCCGTCGGATCCGGCTGGCGCACCAGGACGCAGGGGATCTGCCCGTAAGGATTGCTGGAGGCCATCCCGCTGGCAACCAGCTTGGCGGCTTTCAGATCGGCCAGGCCGATAGCCACTACCGTGCTGGCGGTGGGGGTGGCGCTTTGCAAGGCCTGGTTGTTGATACTGAGATATTTCGCCGCTGCCGCGCTGATCTGCGACTGATAGTAGGCTGTCTGCGTGCCCTTGAGATCATCGATGGAGTCGTCGATCAGATGCGCCAGACCCAACAGGATCATCGAACCGATGACCAGTGCGCCGAGCACTTCAATAATGGCGAAACCGCGCTGCGGATGGATACGTGAGGAGGGATGAGGCATGGGATCGGCTCCGAAAAAAAAAAGCGCAGGCCGGGCTGCACGAACAGCGGCAACAACTGGAAAACGGAAAATCAGTCGCAAGGCTTGCGACCCGCTTGCCTCATTGGGTCATCGCGATCCACAGCGGAGAACCATCCGGAACGGCTCTGCCGGCCAACGCGGTGACGGGAATGCCGGTGTCGCCGAAGAGCCCCGACTGCAGTGTGCTCTTGCCGCTCCGGTAGACGCCGACCAGCAGGGAATTGCCGGAGAGCTGCGTGAGATCGGCGAGAATGTTGAATGGAGGCAGCGACGTCCCGTAGACATAGATGATTCCGTCCTGGTCACGGTAGTTGCTCCAGATCAGCCGGTCACTTTGCTGATAGAGCAGCGACCAGCTCGGCAAGGCGTGCGCGCTCTTGAGGGTCTCGATGGAGACGCTTGTGCCGCGCAGGTCGTTGGCACTGAAATAATCGATGACGGCCTGGCGGTACAGGGCCATCTCCGCTGCCGTTTCGCGGACGCGATTGGACTGGACCACGGCCAGTTGCTGACTGCTGGTGCTGCAATAAAAGCCACCCGCCGCAATCATTGCCAATGCCACGATGAGGCCCCACATCGCTCTGTCCTTTCCTTGGTCGACATCATTGCCACCGGTTGATGCGCGTTCCTGCATCAGCCCGGTGGTCGCACCCACCGCCTCGCTGGCGGCAGGGGCAGCAGCGGCTTTCAGGAGGCGGTAAAGGTGATCGAATTGCCGGCTGCCGAATTCACCGTGCACAACGAATTGGCATTGCTCACCGTTGCCGGGAAGGTGGTGATCGGATTGTTGCCGCCCTGGTCGATCTGCGTCCAGCCGCTGGCACCGCTGATCATGCTCACGCACACATCCTGCGGTACTGCGTTGTAGGTGATGGTAAAGCCGGTGCTGGTTCCAACGATGGTCACGGCCCCACCCCAGCTGTTGCTCAGGGTGGTATTGGTCGGCCGTGCCAGGGTATTGGGGATGGCATTGGCCAGCAGCAGGCTGGGCACCAGCGAGGAGGTCGGATAGCTCTGGCCGATATAGAGCTTTCTGACGGCGGTTCGGATGGCCACGACCTCTTCGGTCATCTGGTTGGCCTTGGCGCTACCGAAGGCACCGGTGAGCAGTGAGACCGCGCCCAGCACCACAATGGCCGCAATGCCCAGGTAGGCAATGCCTTCCAGCAGCGACGCCCCTTGCTGTCGCGCCAGCAGGCTGTCTGAACGGATGGCCAGATGGTCTTTTTTGCTATGGATGTATTTGCACTTCATCATGCTTCCTTGTCTGGTAGTTCAATGGACACTTCGGGTTAGTGCTGCAATTTCCTGCTGGATGCCGAAAAATCCGGTCACGAGCCAGCCAATCACCAAGGCCAGGGTAATGATGGAAAAACCGTTCAATACCTTCATCCTCAGTGAGATGGCCTCCACGCCCTGCTCCATCCATTCATCTGCCAGAAGCCTGAGCGCTTCTGCAAATCCTTTGTATTCCGCATAGACACACAAGTCATCGATGACTTCCTTGGACGGGAACTGATACCCCGCATTGCGCAGTGCCTCGCCGCAATTCAGGCCCGAACGCACCCCCAGCAAGGCACCGTCCAGTCGTTCGCGCAACCAGGGTTGTGCCATCGCCGACAGGCGCAGCAGCGACTTCTCCACCGTCACGCCGGCCGACTGCAAGGCCGAGAATGCGGTAAGGAATCCGCATCCGACCATCAGGCGATAGATGGAATAAGGCGGCAGCCGGTCCACCAGGATGCGCAGCGAACCGGTCCAGCGACTCATCGACAGCGCCAGGGCGACCAGCAGTACCAGCAAGCCCAGCACGGCATAAGCCATCCACTGCTGTACCCACAGCGACATCAGGTACAGCGACCGGGCCGCACCATGCCAGCCGGAGGGATCGATCATGCGGGTGAACTCGGGGATAACCCGGGTTCCGAACAGGTAGATGTAGACGATCACCAGCGCCAGCACCGATAAGGGATAGGCCAGTCCGCCGAGAATCACCCCCTTGATCTTCTTACCTGCCTGCACCACGTTCACCACCGCCATGAGCGTGTGCTCCAGCTTGCCGGACTGTTCGCCGGCCATGATGATCATCTGCTCCGAGCGCGGCACCCACCATTCCAGACCCTCGGCCAGCAGACGCCCGTTCTGCACCATGCGCCGACAGTCATCCAGGACGATGGCCAGCGGCTCACCCGGCTTCTTGCCGTGCTCGGAGGCGCGGTCGCGCAACTCTTCCAGGATCTTGAGCAAGGGCAGTCCATGCGAGAGCATCTTGGCGATCTTGCGGTACAGGCTCAACCTGACCGTGGCCGTGAATTGGGTCCGCGCCCACCAGCGATTGAGATCACGCAGCACCGTCGGCCTCCACTACGTGCAGGTGAGGTGCGGCGGTCACCGCCGCTTCCTGGAAATATCCGACCACCTTTTCCGCCATGGCCGGATCGATCAGACCGGCCACGACCTTTTCGAGTGCATGATCGGCGATGCTCCGGCCGCCCAGGGATTGCTTCCAGTGGCGCCACGCCTGACATTTCTCGCCCATCCGCAGATGGCGGAAAAAAATCTCGTCCGGCACGATGACCTCGGCAACGACAGTCCGTCCGATCGTGCCGCGATGCGAGCAGACTTCGCATCCCGGGCCGCAGAGAAAGACGTCCTGCAGACGATCCGGGATCACCTTGCGCAAGCGCGCCAACAAGGCCGCCGGCACCCGATCCAGGTGCGCCAGCAGTGGCTGCCTGCAATGCGGGCACAGCTGCTTGACCAGGCGCTGGCTGATCAGGCCGGTGATGACGGTGTGGTCAAGCACCAGGCTCTGCTGCAAGCCCAGATCGACGAGACGGTCCACAATGGCCATGGCACTGTTGGCATGCAGGGTGGTCCAGATCTGGTGGCCTGTCATCGAGGCACGCAAGGCATTCTGGGCTGAAGCCCGGTCGCGGATCTCGCCGATCATGATGGTGTCCGGATCGAGCCGCATGGCATTGGAGATCGCCGCCGAGAACAGGCGCGAGCGTTCCTCTTCGGTGTGGGCATTGGTCACCGTGGTCTGGACCGCGCCTTCGATCGGATATTCGACCGGATCTTCGATGGTCAGTACGTGCAGTTTCCCCTCGCTTTCCAGAATCTGCCCGCAGAGCACACGCTGCAGCGTGGTCGACTTGCCCGAGCCTGTGGGCCCGCTGATGATGTTCATGCCGATGGGCTGCTCCTTCAGACGCTGCAGGTCGCTCACATGCTGGTCGGAGAAGCCCAGCGAGCGCAGGTCCAGGTTCTCGCCCACATCGTTGTACAACAACCGCAGTACCATCACGCTGCCCTCGTTGGTCGGCACCGTGGCGATGCGCACCCCATACAGTTCCGGGGGCAGCTTGTCACGGTCGGCGATGCTGGCATCCTGGCGTTCGGTCGGTTTGTAGGAGCTGTCCGACACCGACGTCATGGCACCATACAAGGTCGCCAACAGGCGCTCACCGTACTCGCGGGTCTGTCCCCCCACTGGCAACAGATCGTTGTGAATGCGGAAATAGATCTCCGTACAATTCTTCCGCACCCGCAGATGGATGTCCGAGGCCCGCACCCGGCAGGCCTTGTTGAGCATCTCCTTGGCCGTGACCTGCATCATCGAGTGTTCCTGATTGCGCTCGGCCTGGATCGGCAAGCCATTGCTGTTGATGCGACGGATCAGCTCGATGCTGGCCTGCACTTCCCTGAAGGGATGGCCCATGCGCTCCAGCCGCCCGCGGTAGGACAGCACATGCGGATTGAATGCCTGACCGGCCGCCACCAGCAGCCGGCCATCACCCAGCAGGCAGAGCAGTTTCTTCTCTTCCGGTCGCGCCTCCAAGCTGCCGGCATTGCTGAGCAGGCCCAGTCCACAGAGCGCCTGCAGATCATCGAGTCCAAGTGTGGCCTGCCCCTTGCCCGTTGCCTGCCCCTCCTGCCGTTCGGCATGCTGGATCATCGCGCAGCACTCCTGGCTGGCGCAGCAGGCATACCCAGTGCCGTGCCCGCGTAAGCGCCGTTGAAGACCGCGCTCTGCGGTGCATAGGTTCCCAGGCGGATACGCTGATTGGACTTGGACATCACCACGACCTCGCGTGGCGTCACCGAGACCACTTTCATGCCATTGGACAAGGTATCTCCCTGCTGGACATCGACGATGCTGCCGTCACTGAGCTGCAGGGTGGCGAAAATCTTGCTGCCCACGCCTTCGATGGCGCGGATCACCGGGTCACCCACCACCACGGGCTGGGTGATGGCAGCAGTCATGTTTTGCTTCACGGCGATCTCATTCTGTCGCGTGACGATGTTGGACTGGATCTCCAACTGTCGTTCTCGGGCCTTCAACACAAGGGTTTCCGCTTCGATCCGCGTGAGGCTCTCGGAGACGTTTTCAGCCGAGGCTGACATCACATGCAGCGCGGTGGCTGCGACCCAGATCAGCGCCAGATTATTTTGCATAGATCGTTCCCTCCAGGGACCACTCGGCCCCGTGATAAACAAGTTTTTCGACCCGGACGCCCGGGCGGCTGAGCATGGCGGCGATGTCGGTCGGTGCCATGCCATGGGCATTGATGGAAAAAAGAAAAGAGCGCCATCCCGGCTGCCACTGCTGTTGTTGCGGTTGTTGCTGCGCCTGCAGCTTCAGCGGCGCGACCGCGCTCACCTTGATGGGCAAACCGATGGCCTGGAAGCGCGACATCAGCCCTTCCAGGGTGGGCTGCGCCTCGCCCAGCACATCGTTGTCACCGCTTGCCATCGACAGGGGGTGGACATAGCTGGCCTTGTCGCCGCTGGCATCGACTATGGCGTCCCGCACCTGGGCGCGCAGCAGGGCGATGGTCGAATCGCCGCGCTGCCAGCTGTAGCTCTGTCGCTCCGGTGTGCAGAGGTAGCTTTCAAGCTGCCAGCCGCCTGCGGTCAGATGATCGAACTGATGCATGCAGGTCTTCACCATCACTGCCGGCAACGGGATGTGCGACCAGGGATGCGCGGCGGCCTGGGCTTCGCGCTGGATCTGCTCGCGCGCACGGGCGATGGCCTGCTCGTTTTCTTGTTCCGCCTGCTTTTGCTGGTAATAGCGCCAGCCCAGCCATCCGCCCGCGGCCACCAACAGGGCGGCCGCAGCCCCCGCTACAGTGGGCAGCCAGGACGGCACGCCGTCGATCTGATACAGGCGCCACCACTTGTGCACGCGAATGCTGCCGTCCTTCTTGCGCGGGATCAGGGTGGCGATGGTGCGGGCGTTGAAATTGTGGAAGCCCATATCGGCCAGCTCGGGCTCGCCGATGACCACATTCCATCCTCCTAGCGCATAGTCGGAATGCAGCCGGTCCAGCACCTCCTCCTTCTCGCCCACGAAGTCGCCGTTGGGCAGGAAGTTGGCGTCGCGCACGGCCAGGTACAGCCACTTCCCGTCCGGGAGCATGAACACCCCCAGCCAGTTGTGGACCGCCTGCTGCTCGCCATCGTAAAAGGCACCCTCGATGGCCAGCGTCTTGGAGACGATCGCCGCCAGTGAGAACATCCCGCAACGCCCGCCCTCCCGGCTATGCGCAAAACCAGCTTGGGCGGTGGAGTGATCCATGCGGATGACCAGTAGATCGGAATCGATCTTGCGGCCGAGGTCGATGGCCTCCTTCTTCAGTTCGCGCGGACGCGACAGGGACTGCCAGAAAAGCCCGCAGACGAAGCGGTGCTTTTCTATCTGGGTGACATAGCTCGCCATAGCTCGGGTCCTGTTCCTCAGATCGCGGCCATGGCCACCGGCGTGATCAGCACAACGATGATTTCCTTGTTGTTCTGGCCATTGACGCCGCCACCGAGGAGGAAATTCCTGGGCGTGCCCACCCCTTTGAAATCGAGGTTGTCATCGGTCTGTTCAAAGCCGCTGATGATGAGGGTCTCGTTGGACTTCATGGCGACACGCTGCAGGAAATTGCGGGTATCGAGTTCAGGGGATTCGATACGGCTGCCATTGCTTTCGATCTGCCGGATGCCGCGCAAGGTGGAGATGTCAGTGGAGAACTGCAGCATTACCGTGCCGTTGGTCAGCACGTGCGGCAGGATGCTCATGTTGAAGCCGGCCGTCACTACCCCCGGGATCAGCGTGGTGGTGGTACCGACCTGCGCCACGATCGACGTCTGCGAAGATTGCAGGTAACTGGTCTGGCGCGCCACCTGCACCGGTACCGGCTGGTTGTTCAGGGTCACGACCGAGGCGGTGGTCTGACGACGCACCTTGCCCTGTTCGGACAAGGCATTGATCACCGCCGTAGTGCCGGAGAACTTGGAGGAGCCGACGATGCCGGCCGTGAAATTGCCGGAGCCCGGCGAGGCTGGCGTAAAGCTGTTGCTGATGCCGAAGTTCCGGTTCAGGCTGTTGTAGACCGCACTCCAGTTGATGCCGTATTCGTCGGAATGCGACAGACTCACCGACAGCACCGTGACATTGATGGCGATCTGGCGTGACAGCGCCTTGTTCTCGCCATCGATGTAGGCGGCGATCTTGTCCAGGGAATCCGGCGTATCGACGACGGTGATGGCCCCGGTAGCAGGCGAGGCCAGTACCTTGCCATAGGGCGAGAGCATGACCTTGATGGCATTCTCGATACCACTGTAGACCGACAGCTTCGAAGCGACCCCGGTGTTCTGGGAATTGTTGGCCGATACGGCGCTGCCACTGGAAGTCGTGCTGCCCCCGCCACTGCTGCCCCCTCCGGAGACGCCGCCGGTGGAAGTGGCACCGCTGGTAACGGTGGCCGTGAAGGTGGAGTCCCCCGGAATGGCATTGATCTGGAAGTTGCGCGACTCCGTGTGGAAGAACTGAATTGTCCCGTCGACGTATTTCCACGAGACACCGAACCGCGCAGCGGCGGTATCAAGCAGCCCCTTGAGCGAACCATTGGCATAGGAAATCCGCACGCCCGTCGACGCATCTCCTGGCAGGGACAGCAATTGCGGCGTCGGTGCAGATGGCAGCGGCAGGCGTGCGGCATTGCCGGCCGCCGCGCCGGGTGCTGCCCCCGGGCCATTCTCGCCGGGCAAACCAGGCGGCAGCGGCTGCGTAGCATTGAACCCGGCCGCGCCGGGGCGATTGCGAAATGCCATGCCGGCCACTTCCTGGGTATCGGCCGTGACCCGGCTGGGAATGCCCGTGCGCAAGGTGATGCGCTCGGCCAGTTCGCTCAGCGAATAGAGGGTGCGATCAAAGGTGGTGGGTTCGTAGAAGATGGGCGGCAGCGCCGGTTGCCCCAGCTTGACCACGTTCTTGCCCAACCAGATTCCGCTATCGTGGGTCACCAGTGGCGTGGACGGCATCACCGCGCCTGGTGCGGTGCGGCCGACTTCCTTGACCAGGCTTGTGGTCTTGTCGGTGGTGGCATCGATATCGTTTTCCATCTGGTGCAGCGCGGTGCATCCGCCCATGACGACGACCAACGGTGCCAGCGCCCAGTATTTTGCCTTCATCATTCCGCTCCCTTGGCCGTGATACGCAAGACCTTGTTACCTTGATAGAACATGGCTTTCATCGGGATCTCGGCACTTTCCATGCCGCGTGTCACGGCACCGACCGCTTCCTCGAAACTGCCATGGACAGTGGTACGGGTCTCGACCGCGTAGTCCACCGGCAGCTCCCACACCAGTTGCCAGCCAGCCTTGCTGGCCCAGCGTGCCAGGGCGGCATTGAGGGTCTTATCAGAGACGATGATTTCCCAGGTCTCCTGCGCATCGGGTGCCGTCGGACTCTGCGGCAGCGCTGCCGGCAGCTGCTCCACATCCGCTGCAGGCGCGGTGGCGCCGCCATTCTTGCCCTTCCCGGTTGCCCGCGTCTTCTGACCATCCAGCTTGGCCAGCATGATCACACCATTGTCGCCGGCGGCCAGCCCCGTCGCGGTATCGCAGTCATCGGAGAAGCCGCGGTCTCCCGCCAGCAGGTCGAACCGGCCCGTCACGGGGAACAGATGTTCGGTGGAGGTTTCCGCATGGGCAGGCTGCATGCTACCGGCCAGCAGCGTGCAGCCCAGCGTAAAGGAGAAAATACTTAGTACTCTGCTCATGCATTTGTAAGTAATTTGTTCTGAATACATGACTAACCCTTATGCGTCATTTGGTTGATTTCTTCACCGCCCGATGCTCTTGTCAGGGTGTTGCGGCGATACAGAAAGTGGCATCTGTCCGCAATTTCTCCTCGAGACTGGCTGAGCGACCTTTGCCTTGCTGGCTTCTGTTTGTTTTATTTCTTGTTGATAGTAAAGAAGATTCAAGACGGAGATTCTCAAAAAATATGACCGGCATTTTCTTAGAATCCTCCCCGGCATTTCTTAAAAAGATCGAACGTTCGCTTCCTCATCAAATCGTTCTCAAGACCCGTTGCCCTCTTCTGCAACAAGGCTGTCACCATTACGTAATTACCTACATCATTCCGACGCCGGCGGGTCGCTTGCACTGGACCCGCGTTCGTGTGGGCAGGCGCAAGCCATTGCCAATGGGGCTGAAAGGGCCAGCTGCAGCAGCAGTGCTTACCGGGGCGGCAGGGGTATCGGATGCAGTGGTGGCCGCCGCGGTGGCGGGCGTCGCGCTGGCCTCTGTCGTATCGCTCGGACCGGCGGCATGCGGTGGCGGTCCTACCGGCAGCACGGGTCCGGTCGTGGTGCCGGGGATGCCTGGAGGCAGTGGCGGCATCGGTGCGGCTGGCGCACCCGGCATTGTTCCTGGCGCAGCGGGAGTGGCCGGAGTGGCGGGAATGGCCGGCGCAGCCGATTGGTCAGGCGACTTTTCGCGCAATGCCCTGGTCGTGGACACATCCAGACCGTCGGTGCCGGTGATGCGCGGCGTGATGAGGAACAAACGTTCCTTGGTGCTGGTGGACTGCGATTCACTGCGGAACAGTCCGCCCAACACCGGCAGGTCTCCCAGCACCGGCACCTTCTGCTTGTTCTTGCTCAATGCCTCGGCGCGATAGCCGCCGATCATCAGGGTCTGCTGCGAGTCAATGATGGCCTGGGTGCTGATGGTCGAGCGGGTGACGCTGGTCGATACCGTATTGTTGGGATTGCCGCTGTTGCCGCTGTCGTTGCTGTCCAAGGAGCCATCTTCGATGTCGACCTCCAGTCTCACCCGCGTCTGTCCACCATCATGGATGATGCGCGGGATCACGCGCAGCTTGGTCCCGGCGGTGATGTCGGCGAGGTCGGCCACGCGCTCACCCACCAGCGACACGTAGGCGCTACGGCTCAGGTCGAGCACGGCCGCCACGTTGTCCAGGGTCAGTACCGTGGGCGTGGCCAGGACGTGGGCATCGCCATTGGATTCCATGGCCTTGAGCCGCGCATAGAAGCGGGCGGCGTTGCTGATGAGCAGCGTGGCGCCGGGCAATGGCAGGTTCATGCCTTCCGAGGCGGCGGTAGTGGCATTGATGGTGCTGTTGACCGCGCCGGCGCGCACGCCCCATTCCACGCCCATGTCGGAGAGCTTGCTGCGATCGATATCGACGATGAGGGCCTCAATCTCGATCTGCTGCGGCTGGACATCCAGTTCGGCGATCAGCGAGGCATACATGTCGCGCTTGTTGATGTTGTCGTAGATCATGATGGCATTGAGGCTGGGATCGGCCTCGATGCGCGGACGTCCCTCCTCTTCGCTGGCGCGTCCGGAGTCACCGGCACCACCGCCATTACGACCACCGTCCATCGCGCCTCCCGGCATCATCAGGTTGTTGCCATTGCCCACGGGCGCAGAAAACAGCGGCCCCAGCCCCTCACCGGTGCTCTCGCCGATGGCAGCGCGCTCATTTTTGGGCTGGCGCGATCGTTTATTGCTGGCGGCATCGAAGCGTGGCGTAGAACCGCTCAATTTCTCGCCACTGTTGGGACCGAACAGCAGGTTGCTGAGGATGGTCTTGATGCCGGGGATGGTCTCGGTCTTGCCGCGCGAGGTGATGACACGATCCATCGCCGTGGCGTACTTGAGGCGGAACATCATGATCTGCCGCCCCTTGCGGGGCACTTTTTTGTCGCTGGCGGGCAGCAGCACATTACGGGCCAGATCGACATAGCTGCGCGGGCCGCTGACGATGACCACGCCCTCGTCCGGCAGCTCGCCCCAGCCGAAACGCTCGTCATACAGACCCAGCCCGACCAGCGCAGCCTTGGCGTCCTGCACGGCATCCTCGCCCACCTCCAGCCGCTCGGAGGTGTTGTCGCTGGCCGAGGCGACGTAGAGGGTGTTGTTGTAGACGAACCAGCGAAACTTGTAGGTCGCACCGAGCCGGTTGAGAAACTCGATACCGTTGTCGGCTTTGAGCCGCCCTTTCACCAGGCGGTCGCCCTCGCCGCTCATCGACAGCCGCACCCCGTAGGTACGGGAGAAATCCTCCAGCACACCATTGAGCGTCATGCCGTTGGCATTGATGGAAAAGCCGCTGTCCTTCCATGCTGCCGGCACGGCCGCATGCAGTGTCGTCCCCCACAGCAGCAACGCCGCCAGCAAGATGCCCATGCCCCACGATTTGATCCACTCGCGGCTATTCATTTCATTCCCCCGGACTGAGACAACAGTTTGTAGAAGCGTTCTTCATCGCGCCTGGTGCGCTTGTCATGGCCGGCAGGGGCGCGGGACAAGGCGACGCGCCACAAGGCCAGCTGGTTGAGCAGCTGCTCCAGCGGCTCTGCCAGGTCGTGCCAGCCACTTGCACCGGCCACCCAGCGCGACAGCACCAGTCCGCCTTCCGGCTCCCAGGCCAGACCTGCGTCGAATTCTCTGGCGCTCTGGAAACTCACGCGCATGGCCTCGGCCAATGCACTGTCGCTGGGCCGGCCGCCGAGGTAGACGCCCAGCTCGGCACCTTCCTGGCGTACCCGCAGAAACACCGTCTCACCATCGATGACGACCGGTTCATCCAGCGGCAGGGTCTGCAGCCAGTGGTCTGGGCTCTCGGTGGACATCGTGTTACTTGGTTTCGTTGAGGACGGTCTTCAACGGCTTTTGCAGCAGATTGAACTGGGCGCTCATGGCGCTTTTGGTGACGGATTGCTTTTGCAGCAGATCCATGAAGGTGGCCGGATCAGGCATCTCGCCGTCGACCTGCTGGCGGTTGAAGTCGTTGATCTTCTGGCTGATCTCATCGAACTTCTTGTCCATGTGGCGTAGATTCTGCAGTACCGGATTGCTCGACATGACGCTCATCTCCTCATGTGGATGACAGGGGGCTTACGGCGGATAGGTGGCAGCGGCCTGGACTTCAGTTCGGATTTTTTGCGAGCTCGCTATCTGCCGGGTCGATGTGTTCTGCCACCACTGCTCATGAAGGATCTTGGGCTCCGAGGTGGGTGCGGGCAGCGGCCAGACCATCGCGCAAAGCCTGCACCGCCAGCGCAAAGTCGCTGCGCCACTCCCCGCTGGCCGCCTCCAGGCGGCAACTGCCCGGGGCCAGCGCGGAATCGGTCTGGATCTCCCAGGGCGAAGCCGGCAGCAGCTGCTGGTCGTCCGGGTGGACCCACAGTACCGCCTCGTGCAGCTTGGCTGGCGCCTCCTGACTTACCCTGCGCAGCATGGCGGCGATGCGGTCACGCGGGGCAAGCTCCAGCAGCAGGCACTCCATCACGTCCTGCGCCAGATCCACGACGACCTCTTCGATGCGCTCCAGCATGTCGTGCTGCGCTCGTTGCAATCCCTCCAGCAACGCAGTCCCGCGTTGCGCGACTTCCTCCTGCTGTCGCTTTACGGCATGCCTGGCGTCTTCTGCGGCCTGTTCGCGTATCAGCTCAGCCTCGTCGCGGGCCTGCGCCAGCATCTGCTCTGCCAGTTGCGCCGCGTCGCTGGTCACGGTCAGCCCGGTGAGGCGCAGCACACCGTGGTGCGCACGCAGTTGATCCGGCACGGTCACACGCTGCACGGCAAAGTCGCTCATGGGTCGTCACTTTCATAAAACGCGGGCGATCTCATTCTTGCTGCGCACGCGTGCAACAGGACTGCCAACACCGCAGTGCACGCCGGGCGGCAGCGGCTGATTCGGCCACCGGTGATTGGGCCGCAGCGGGCAAGGCGCTGTCGATGCGGCTGCATTCGGATGGATCCAGCAAGCCGCGCAGGCGCGCCCACATACCGGGGAAATGTTGTTGCAGCCGCCACGCCAGTTCGGCCAGTCCGACCAGGACGGCGTCTGCCTGAGCACCGTCGGGGCTGCTGATCCGGGGGACGCAGCGCGTCAGCGGCTGGGCCAGCGAGATGCGCTGACACCAGGTCTGTTGGTCGCGGGTCAGCGTACCGAGAACCGACTGTTGGTGCTCCCGCGCGGCGAACAGGCCGCCGAACAGTCCGG
Organism: Herbaspirillum sp. 1130; assembly: GCF_017833835.1. Classification (NCBI taxonomy): domain Bacteria; kingdom Pseudomonadati; phylum Pseudomonadota; class Betaproteobacteria; order Burkholderiales; family Oxalobacteraceae; genus Herbaspirillum; species Herbaspirillum sp. 1130. The sequence continues at coordinate 570,114 of NZ_JAFICQ010000001.1, read as the reverse complement.
CACGACGGCGCAACTCCAGCCCCTGCTGGCTGGCCGCACTCTGCCAGCCGGGATTGAACAGGCGCGGCAGGTCCGGGGCCAGCGCGGCGCGTTCACACCAGGCACGATAACTGTCGCGCCTGGCCACGAGAGTGGCGCTCATCCCCGGCAAGACGGCCAGATCAAGGTATTGCCAGGGGGCGAACCACCAGTCGAGAAAAGCCTGACTCAATATCGGTGGTGCAGGCTCGGGAACCAGATCGGTCACGATTTGCCCTGCCCTGCCTTGCCCGCTATCGCCGTTGCGGCTGCGGGGGCTGGCGAAGTCGGCGCAGCCGTGGCCTTGGTCGTGGTCGTGGTCGGTTCGGTTGGATCTGCGGACTTGGCCTTGCGCATGGCGAGCCGGGCGATCATCAACATGAGTTTGGGATTGCGCTGCACATGCAGGAATGCCAGCCAGCCGCCCCCCAGCAGGACCAGCAAAACCAGCCCCAGCAGGGTCAGGCCCAGCGCCCTCACCGAGGAGACGGCCACCACGAAGGGCCCCAGCGTGGTCCATTCGATGCCCGCCGTGGGCACCTCGCCGGGCATCATCACCACCGAGACCTTGGCACGTCCCTCCTCGCCGCTCAGGCCAGGAATACTGGAGGCCACCAGCTTGCGTATGCGCGGCATGACCATATCCTCGTCCAGCGGTGCACGATATTTGACGAATACCGCCGCTGACGACGGCTGAATCGGTTCGCCCGGTGCAATCCGCTCCGGCAGGACCACATGGACGCGCGCCGAGATAACATGGTCGAACTGCTGCAGCGTTGACTCCAGTTCCTCGGAGAGCCCGTGAATGTAGCGGATACGCTCCTCCATGGGGGTGGAAATCATCCCCTGCTTCTTGAACACCTCCCCCAGGTTGGACAGGTTGCGGCGCGGCAGGCCCGCCTCGTTCATGGTTTCGGTGGCGCGCGAGAGATCATCTTCCTTGACGATCAGCGTGACGCCCTCCTTGCTCTTCTGCTTCTCGACGCTGATGCCCTTGCGATTGAGCACCAGAACGATTTCGTTGGCATCGCCATCGGACAGACCGGCCTGTAGATTGACCGATCGTGAGCAGGCCGACAGCAGAAGCAGCAGCAACAGAATCGCCGCCAGGCGCGGCAGCTGTGCCAGCAGCCGGTTGCTGCAACGTGATCGCGGGCGCAGGGGCAGGAAATTGGCCAGTGGTCGCAGGCGCATGGTTTATTGGAGCTTGGTGAGCGAATCAACCGAGGTCACCGCCTTGGAGACGACCTTGGACACGGTCTGCACCCGTAGCTGGAAATCATTGAGTGCCATCATCGCTTTCATCAACTGCATCGAGTCGCCGGTACGGGTGGCCTGTTCCAGCAGCTTGGAGACGTACTGCTGGTCCTGCTTGATCTCCGCAGCCAGGTGCGTGGTGCGATCAACGATGGCCGAACCCAGCGAGGCGTTGTCGGTCTTGATATGCGCCGGATCGTTGTTCAGATGGCGCGCCAGGGCAGCACGGAAATCGCTGCTGTCGGCTGCATTGACGGGCTGCAAGTCCAGCGTCACGTTATTGTTCTTGCCCAGCGTTTCAAAGGAATAGCCGGCGCTGCCAGCCTCTGTCATCACACTCATGTTTTCGCCTCTCCAGGAAATGGCAGCTCTTGACTCCTTCCTGAGTGGTCGCTGGCGCACTGCTGGTTCCGCCCTGCCCGCGCTCAGAAGTCGGGGAGCAGGTCGCAAAATTGCCCGCCGCAGCCTAGCGGCGAAGAGGGATCGCAGAACCCGGACTGCAGGCAGCGACGTTGCCGCTGGCTCGGCGACAAGGGCGCACCGGGCGCGATCAGTGGCGGCGTTACTATGCGGGAAGATCGCAAGGACACCGAGACCTGGGTGTCCTTCAGCGCAAGATGATGGGCGCGATCACCGCTGCCGATGATGGTCTCTTCTCCCGCGTCGCGTTCGGTGCCGCCCGTGACCATGCCGGCGTTGTCATCGCATGGCCCGTCCGCTTCGCCCGGCAGCAGACCGCCAGCCTCCCCGGACCTTGCTTGGGGCGCAGGCGATACAGGTAATGCGGTCGCTTGCATATCACCGATGATCTCCAGCTGGACGGTGCAACTGAAACTCGTGATGTCTCCGATGTCGGTACGTGCCGCACCGGTCTCCGAACTGTCGGGGTTCTCCTTGCCGCTCACGCGCACCCGGGTGACGGTATGGCTCAGCGTCGCCTTGATGGTGCGTCGGGACAGGCTTTCTCGGGCGGTTCCCGGCGTTGTCGTCTGCTCGGCGCTGCTGAGATAGTCGGGCATTTTCATCATGGCGGCCCTTCCGATGAATCCGGTTTGATGCCGTGACTTTCCAGCTCGACGTGGCGGTCGGTGCGGGCACTGGCCACCAGCTCGTGCACCACGGCATAGACATGGGCGACGGCCTCGTAGGTTTCTCGCGGGATCACCGTATCCTCATCGCAGTGGGCGTACAGGTGACGGGCCAGCCAGACATGGCGAATCACCGGAATGCCGCATTCGCGTGCGCGCCGGATCATGGCCCGCGCCGTCTCGTTCTTGCCTTTGGCCAGTACCTGCGGAACCATCTGCTGGCCTGCATCGTAGTAAAGGGCCACCGCGAAGTGGGTCGGATTGACCACTACGGCGTTGGCATTGGCGGTCTTGGCCGCCGGTACCTCATTGGCCCACTGACGCGCCAGCCGCTTGCGCTGCCCCTTAATGAGCGGATCGCCCTCGGACTCCTTGTGCTCACGTTTGATTTCCTCCTTGTCCATCATGAGTTCCTTCTTGTGGAAGTACTTCTGGATGGCAAAGTCGACCAGACCGAGACACAGACAGACCACGATGACGACGTGGAAGATGGACCGCAGGATGGTCAGAAAACCGTAGTAGCTGTCCTTGGGATCGCCGCTGGAGAGAGAAACGATGTTGGCCAGATTCCCGCGCACCAGCACGTAGACGATCCAGCCGATCAACAGCGCCTTGCCCACGGTGGTCATCAGCTCCACCAGCTTCTTCTTGGAGATGATCTGCTTGAGACCATTGACCGGGTTGAGCTTGTCGAACTTGGGCGTAAGCGCCTCGCTGGCCACCAGCATACCGAACTGCCCCCAGTGGGCGGCCACGCCGATGACGATGCAGACCACAAAGCAGGTGGCCACGACGATAGCCACGAAGATGCCGGCCGAACTGAGGATGGACATGGCCACCGGGATGAAATCCTGTCCCACTCCATGGATGCCGGCCTCCATCAGGTTGGAGATGGCACCGCGCCAGAGCGATTCGGTGGACAACGCCAGTTCGGCCACCACCACCAGCATGGCCAGCCGTGCCAGATCCCGACTGACGGCGATCTGGCCCTTCTTCCTGGCATCCTCGATCTTCTTGTGGGTAGGTTCTTCGTTCTTTTCGTCACTCATCGCTTCCCCGCATCGGTCAGGCTGGCCAGCAGGTCCAGCAGATGGGAAAAGTCGCCGGTCACGTGATGCGAAAAAGTGGCCCAGTACATCAGCAGGATCAGCAAGCCGACCAGACTCTTGATGGGGGCGGACGCGAACGAGACCTGCAGATTGGAGGCGAATACCCCGATGATGGCGAAGGCGAATTCGATGAGCATCAGGGGAATGATGACCGGCGCGCCATACACCACGACATACCACAGGAACTCGCCGAAGCGCTTGACCAAGACATCGAAATGCCCAGCCTCAAAAGGCGGCAACAAGGTGTAGGCAGGCCACAGGGCATAGCTCTCCAGCAGGATGCGCGCCAGTGCCGAAAACAGTCCGGCCTGCACCATCACCAGCACCACCGCTTGCAGCAGCATGGCACCGATGGCACTGGCATCGCGGTCCACACTGGCGTTGTTGGCCTGGATCTGGATGGGTGAGCGCTGCATGTCGAAGATCGATCCGATGGACTGCGTGACCCACAGCGGAAGCGCCATCAAGACACCGAACAGCAGACCGATCATGGCTTCCTTGAAGGCCAGCATGGCCGAGAGCAGGAAATCGGGAACGCGGTCCTGCACGAACAGAAAGGTCGGTACCGCAGCCGGCAGCGCAATGGCCATGGCGGTGGCGTTCTTGACCATCCCGGTCAGCACGTTCAGGCCGAAGCCGGGCAGAATCACCAGGCACACCAGCACGCGCGGCGTGACGATGGCAACGGTCACCATCACCGCATGCAGGTCGATCAGGGTGGAAGATTGCATGGGCGCTGCAATCTCAGCGGCCGATGTCGGGGACCATGGTCATGGCCAGGTCCGCCAGCCGCAGCAGTTCCACACCGATCCAGCGGCCCATGGTCGCCAGCGTGACGGCCACCGCCACCAGCTTGACCACATAGGGCAGCGTCTGGTCCTGGATCTGGGTCACCGCCTGGATCAGTGAGACCACCACGCCGCACAGGGTGGCGATGACCAGCGGCGGTGCCGACATCATCACTGCCATCCAAAGGCCTTGCTGGAAAAAATTGAGCGTATCAGCCATCTTCGCTTTCTTGTGAAATTGCGCCGAACCCGGAAGACCTGTCACACATAGGACAGCGCCAGCGCATTGAGCAACTTGCCCCAGCCGGCCACCAGTGTGAAGAGCAGCAGCTTGAGGGGAATGGTGATGGTCTGCGGGCTGACCTGCTGCATGCCCAGCGCCATCAATAGATTCGAAATCAGCAGATCGATGATCACGAAGGGGATATAGATCAGAAAGCCGATCTCATAGCCGGCCTGCAGTTCCGATACCACGAAGGCCGGGATCAGGATCAGCGCATCGCTGGGGCGCGCCTCCTTGGCCACGTCCTTGGGCCAGAGTTTTTTGGCCGATGCAAGAAACAGCTCGCGCTGTTCCGGTCGGCTGACCTTCATCATGAATTTGCGCAGCGGCTCGAATGATTCCTGCGCCCTCACCAGCAATGGTGTGGTCCGTGACGTGACCGGCGAGGACTCCATCTGTAACGCGTGCACCCCGATCTCCTGTACCGTCGGTGCCATGATAAACACGCTCAGCGCCAGCGAGATGCCATAGATGGCCAGTGTCGGCGGCACCTGCTGCACCCCGATGGCGTTGCGCAGGACCAGCAGCACCAGCGAAATTTTCAGGAACGAGGTGGTCGTCACCACCAGCAGCGGGATCAGCGCCAGCAGGGCCAGCAGGACAGAAAACGATACGACGTCGAACTGATTGTTCAGCATGCCCCACCCCAGTGGACGATACGAATGCCCAGCGCGCCATCCACATCCACCACTTCGCCTTGTCCCACCCGGCGGCCTCCACAGAAGATGCCGATGTCGCCCGGTTGGCCGGACTGCAAGGCAAGAATCGATTGCGGGGCCAGACTGCGCACCGCTCCCAGCGGCAAGGCGATGCGTCCCAGTTCAAAGGTCAGCGTCAGCGACAACGCTTCCAGCGCGGCGGGCGCGTCGACTTCCGCGATGCCCTCACCTGCGGGGGAATCCGGCGCTGCGTCGTAATCGAGATCCTCTGCTGATTCCATATCCAAGCTTGACTCCGGTGAGATGAGTTGCAGTTGCGCGGGAGCGAGATAACGTACACGCCAGCTGCGCCCGGCCAGATTGAGCCTGCCCGTGCCATTGCTCTGGAAGGCAGGACGGGAGGGCAAGATGATGTCCCCCGGCGCCAGTGCGGCGCAGTCCGCATCACTTAGTCGGTGCCATCCGAGCAACACGGGTTGGTGCCACGGGATCGCAAAAAAATCGTCTTCTGGCGCGCGCAGTGCGGTGAGGTCACAGTCCTCCAGCAAGCGCAGCCAGGTTTGCGGCGCCGCGTGCAGACTGCCCAGCATCACATGAGCGTCTTGCTGCAGGCTCAATTCCAGGGTGCAAACCTTTGATGCATCGGCTATCTGTGCAGACCTGATCCGTGCGGTCCGGTACAACGGGCTGCCCTGCAATCTGGCGGCGACGGCAGCGGTCAACCACGGCGGACATTCCTGAGTTGATGGATCGGCCAGCGCCGCAGTGAGGTCGATGCCGGTGAGTACGCGCAACCAGCGTATGCCGTCGTCGAGCCACACGGAACCGGCCGGTCCCGACAGCAGGAGCGGGATGTCTGCTGTCTGCGACGCTGCATTGCCTGTGGCCAGACGCAGCGTCAGCTCGCCCTGCTGGTCCGGCAGCACCATGAGCAACCCGCGTCCGACCTTGCGCGTCAGCGCCGCCAGGCTGGCAGAGACCTTGGGTGCGCGGCGCAGAAGAGGATTCGTGGTCAATCGGGCAGACTCGCCGTTCTGCTCCGGAAGGTCGCCGGCAACGGTATAGGACATGAATGGGGCATCCTGCTGCATGGTTGATCGTAGGTGTCCGCATTAGGGCTGGCACCCGGTCTGTTGGCCATCCAGCTAGAGCACGGCCAGTCGCACGCTTCTGCCCATACGTTGCGCCAGCCCCTTTTCTAGTTCCATTCTTTTGCCAAGCAGGATCTCGCGCAGCCGATCGCTCCCGGCCGCCAGCAGGAACGAGGCCAGAGACTCCCTCAGGTCGGTCAGCACGGCCAGCGTCTCGCCACCGGGCAGGATGACCTCAAAGACGCCGCTCTGGGCCTGCACAGGCAGCAGATCGAGCAAGGCCTCTGTATCGAAATTTGACGTCGCGTCCGTGCTGCCCAGTCCCTCTTCCGGCTGGCTGTCGTCCTCCCCGGAATGCTCCTGCTGTCTGTCCTCTGGCAACACGATGCAGCCATCCATACGCGCTGTATCGCTGGCACTGGCCGGTGCGCGTTCGCCGCTGCCCGACATGGCCGAACGCTCCCGGGTCACCCGCCGGGGGCTCGCGGGCGTACGTGGACGCTGGTTGTTCTGCGTGCCTGGCTGAGCATGCGAGGGAGCCGCCGCCGGTGCCGGCCGTACCGGCGGCAAGTGTGCCGTGAATGGCGGCGCGCGATTGGCCGGTGAGCGCTGCACCGGCAGCGGCTCGCCGCAGAGGTGCTCCATGACCGAAGAAATGGTTTGAGGTGACATCCGTCATTGCTCCATCATCTGCGCCTGCGCACGCATTTCGTCGCGCAAGACGCTCAGTTTTTCCTGCTGCCGGTTGGCTTCGAGCACCTTGCGCCGTGCCTCGAAAAAGACGCTGCGTGCCTGGCGGCAGCGCTGTACCCATTCCTGGCAGCGCAGATACAGTTGGGCGCTTTCCGCCTGCATGCGCTTGTAAAGCGCCTTGGCGCGATTGAATTGGCCGGTGGTCAGTGTCATCTGCATGAACTCGCGGCGCGACTGCTGCCACTGCTCCTGAGTGCGGGCCAGCATGTCACGCCAGAGTTGCCGTGCCTGCCGCAACTGATTGCGCGAGGCCCGCCAGGCCTGGCGGGCCTCGTTGCGCTCGCGCTCCAGACGCCCGAGACGCTGCTTGCGCACATGGAGCAACTGATCCAGCCGCCGGTCCTCGCGCTTGCGTTCGGGTACATCGATGACCTCACGGCGGCCGCGACGTCCGATCCCGCCCGCGATCTGATGTGCGGTCGTCATGCCTGCAATTCCATGAGCTTGTCCAGCGTCGGCTGGAAGGGAGCACTGCTGCTGGTATCCTGGCGCAGGAAGGCCAGTTGCTCGTCCCGCAGCTTGACGGCGCGGTCGGCTACCGGGTCGGTACCGCTCTTGTACTCACCCAGGCGGATGAGCAGCTCCATCTCCTGATAGCGCGCCATCAGTTCCCGGAAATGCGATGCCGCCTTGCGGTGTTCGCGGGTGGTCACATTGCTCATCACCCGACTGATGCTGGCCAGCACATCGATGGCCGGGTAATGCCCCTGTTCGGCCAGTTTGCGGGTCAGCAGAATATGACCATCCAGCAACGACTTGGCTTCGTCGCCGATGGGATCGGATACCGATTCGCCATCCACCAGCACCGTATACATCGCCGTAATCGAACCCTGCGGCGTCCCCCCGGCGCGCTCGATCAGGCGCGGCAACATGGTGTAGACCGAGGGCGTGAAGCCGCCCCGGGCCGGTGGCTCGCCGGCGGCCAGGCCGATTTCGCGCTGGGCACGGGCAAATCGGGTCAGTGAGTCCACCAGCAGCAATACCTTCATGCCGCGATCGCGGAAAGCCTCGGCGATGGCGGTAGCGGTAAAGGCCGCGCGCGCCCGTTCCATCGAAGTACGGTCGGACGTCGCGCAGACCACCACGGTCTTGCGGATCAGTTCGGCATCCAGTTCATGTTCCAGGAATTCGTTGAGCTCACGGCCACGCTCGCCGATCAGTCCGAAGACGATGGCCTGGGCTTCACAGCCGCGCGCAATGGCCGCCATCAGCGTGGTCTTGCCACATCCGGGCCCCGCGAAGACGCCGATACGCTGTCCCGTCCCCATGGTCAGCAGACCGTCGATGGCCCGTACGCCCGTGGCCAGCGGCACCGAGATGCGTGGCCGGTCGGTGGCCTTGGGGGCGTCGCGCATGACCGGCGAGATGGCGCGCCAGGTCGCCACGTTCTCCGCCGCTGCCGGCGCGCGAAACATCCAGCGACCGAATCCGTCCAGCACGCAACCGAACAGGTGATCCCCGACCTCGATGCTGTGAGCGCGCCGCAAGGGTTCGATGATGGTGCTGCTGGAGACCCCTTCCAGCGGACTCAAGGCCGACAGGATCGCCGCCTTGTCGGTGAAACCCACCACTTCGGCCAGGATGGGCGGACCTTCCCCATGCGGGCCGCGCAGATGGCAGAGTTCACCGATCTGGACCGGCGGCATGTGGGCTTCCACCAGGGTGCCCAGCACCTGCGATACCTTGCCGAAGCTGACGAACCCCGGTCGCAGAGGCAGACTCTGGCGCCATGCGCCGAGCTGCCGACGCATGTGTTGCAGTTTGCGTTCCAACGGATCGGCATCGTCGACGGCTGCGGTCGTGGCTGGCATCGGGCTTAGCGTCGGGCTTACCATCGGACGTTGATGTTGTGGCGGCCGGTGAAGCTGACCTGGTTGTTGTCGATGGCGGCCAGGACGACGCCGCGATATTCGTCGCCGATATAGAGACGCCGGCCATCCTCGGTGACGATGCTGGCATTGCTGCCGGAAATCACCTGCTGGATGCGGAACGGCAACATCGATTCGGCGCTGCCGATCTTGACCCTGACCGGGAAGTCAATGTCATGCGCACGCACGAAGCTGCTGAGCATGCGCTGGAAGCGTTCGCTCTCGTCTTCATCCAGGGCCGCCTGCAATACCCACTCGTGATCGTCCAGTTGCAGATTGAAACGCTTGAGCAGATCCACCTCCGCCAGCCGCTTGCGAAAGGCCGCACGCAACTGTTCAGGCGTCATCCTGGCAGCGGGCGGCTCCATGGCCGCGGTGGTACCAATCGGCGGCAGCAGCCGCTCATTGGCGCTCAAACTCTGCTCCGCGTCGACCGGGTAATGGCGGGTGATGGCATAGGCCGCTGCCGCCGACAGCAACGCGGCCAGCGACAAGGGCAGCAACAACAGGCGACGCCCGCGTTTGGTGTTGGTGGGTGCGGTGGGCAAGGTCTCTGCCGACGGCGTGGCCGTGGCCTCATCTGCGCTGATCACGGTGGCGTCCGTGACCGCGTGGTGCACCTCGTCGTCTTCCGCAGCGTGCGGGATCGGCGCATCTGGCACCTCGGCCACGCTGTCGACCGGCTCCGGGGGAGGATCACGCCAGGGTGTGCCTTCTTCGGTGACGGTCAGCCAGATCGGACCGAGGCGTGCGAAATCGTCGACCTCCAGCTTGAGGAAATCACGCTGGTGGTTGTCCTCGGCATTGCGCAGCTGGCCGTCCAGCGCTTCCAGTGTCCAGCCCTCGGGGCTCAGCGACACATTGGCGTGGCGTGTGGCAATGCCAGGGTCCGCCAGGACCACATCGGCCTCGTCGCTGGCACCGATGATGCAGACCTGGTCGCCAAGCGGGATAGTTGCACCGCGAAGATAACCATTCAGAATCCGCATTTCATGCATGACAATGCTCCATCAAATTCAAGAGTGAACCGGTGATGTGGTTGCCCCTGCAGGCTCAGAACTCGGCACTTTTGAGCAGTGCCAGCAAAAGGCTGCCTCCGCCGCTCCTGGCGGTCGATGGGTCGAGCGGATTCCAGCCGGGATTGTCACTGTTGAGCAAGGCCCCGATGACCATGGCTTCGGCCAGTTCGCGGCGCTGCTTGGCCAGCTTCTCGCGCTCGCGGCCGGCCGCTTGCAAGGAAATGGCGCTGTCAGATTTGCTGCGCAGCAGGGCCGGGGTACGTTTTTCCTTTTCGGCCAGCGCCTGATTGACCTCCTGCATGACTTCCCCGATGAACAGGCAGCATTTCTCCCTGAGCTGATCGATCTCCTGTGCCAGAAAGCTGTCCTTGCTCGCCCGGTCGATGATGTTCTGCGCCTGCTCCCGGGTCATCGGTGAGGCGGGCGGCTGGGCTGGTACTTCTTTTGCAGAAAAGCTCATGAATTACACTCCGTTGAATCAAGCGATAGGGATAGGCGAAAGGACGGTGTGCTGAAACGCCAGTGTCATCAGCTTTGTCCGCGGCGATCATGCCGCTCTGCCGCCGATGCGGCGGCCTCCGCGTCGCGTTGGCGCTGGCCTGCCAAGGCTTCCAGCACGTCCGTGAAGGCCGGCGGTGTTGCCGTTGCATGCGCACCATGCGGTGCGCCCGGCCCCCGCGCCTCCAGCAACGTCAAGATCCTGAGCAGGTCCTGTTCGACGCTGTATTGCTTGACTTGCAGTCGTTGCCTTGCGTGCGCAAAGATGCCGGCGTAGAAGGTGCGGGTATCGTGCGCCTCGCCATTGCGTGTCGAAAATGCACGCATGGTGTGTTCGAGATGCTTCAGGCTGAAGGCGGCATACGCCACCATGAACCGCCGCGATAGCGACACCGCCTGACGCGAGACCTTGGCCAGCAGGGACGGGGATCCGGTCTCTGCGGCATGATCGTGATGAATCTCGGGTGCTCCCGAGGAGTTGACATGAAAAGCCATGATTGTTGCTCCAACAGATGAATTGCGATGAGCGCCGTGATGGCGGCCCCTGACATCTTCACCGTCGTCGCCTTGCGGCTGCGGGCATCCAGTCTGACTGCACACTTGCAGCGGGGCGGGACGGAGAAGACCTACCCTTCTTTATGTCGGTCTGTGGCAACAAGTTCCACGGTGGTGCAGTGGCGAGCTGCCCTGCCCGGCTCAGATCTCGATCATTCCGACCGGTTTCACCTTGGCATGCTGGGTCAGCTCGGAAAAAGCGAAGACCGGCACCGGAAAGAATTCTTCCTCGATGAGCTTGCGCACCGAGCGCCGGATGTCGGCGGCGGTCACCAGTACCGGTGGCGTGATGGGGGTACTGACGTTGGAAGACAATTCGTTGAGGCGGTCCAGAAACATCTGTTCCAGTTCCGAATCGATGTCGAGGTAGCTGCCCTGGCTGGTCTGGCGCATCGCATTGCGCAGCTTGTCCTCCAGTTCCGGAGACAGCAGGATGACTTCGATGAGCCCCTCCCTGGCGACCTCAAAACAGAGCTGGCGCTTGAATGCCAGCCGCACATAGTCTGCGATGACATCCGGATCGCGTTCCTTGGGTGCCCAGTCCAGCGTGGTTTCCAGCAGCAGGCGGGCATTACGCAGGGCGACGCCTTCGCGCGTCAAGCGCTGTACCACTTCAGTGAGCCGCGGCAGCGTCACCGACTTGATGACCTCCTTGCCCAGTTCGGGGTAACGCCGCTCGGCCCAGCGCGTGAAGCGGATGACCTCGTTGACGCCGACGAACATCTGGCAGTTGCGCAGCATCTCCACCTCGATATCGGCAGAGAAGACGTGTTCCCAGCGCTGTACCGGCACGCCCGTCTGGGCCAGTTTTTCTTCATCGTCCAGACGCAGCCAGACGCGGCGGCGGCGTGATCCGGCGATATTGCGTTCGTGCGCCTCGAAGCCCAGTTCGGTCACCCGCTCCAGATTCTCGCGGGTCGCACCCCAGCCCAACATGATGGGTTCATCGATCAGGGGAACCTCGGCCATCAGGAATTGCACGCGACCTTCCGGCACAGCGGTATGGAACTCGAACTCGATGGGCTTGAGATCCGGGATGCCACGCCGCTCAAGCAATCCGTTGCGCATGATGCGTACCGCCGAGCGAATGATTTCGGCCTCCGGCGTGTTGCGCATGGCTTCGGGCATGCGCAACGTAAAGGGGGTGGTGGCCGAGAAATTGGTGAGGTCGACGATGCCGGCGTTGGCGCGCTCGATCTCCTCGGCCTCCAGCTTGCTCTGGGCATCGGCCAGCGGTTTGAGGACCCCGACCATGCCGGCCACGAACAGCGCCAGCGCCAGGATGACGAAGACCATGCTGGGCATGCCGGGGATGGCTGCAAACAACAGCATGATGGCCGCCGCCGTCAGCAGAGCCCGCGGCTCGGCAAACAACTCGCCGACCAGATCGCGGCCGATATTGGTGCTCTTGCCCGCTTCCTCATCCTTGCTGACCCGGGTGGTGATCACGCCAGCGCCCAGCGAGATCAGCAGGGCCGGGATCTGCGCGATGAGGGCATCGCCGATGGAGAGGATGGAATAGACCCGCATCGATTCTGCAGCATCCAGATTGCGCTGGATGATGCCGATGGAGATGCCGCCGATGAGGTTGATGGCCACGATGCAGATGCCGGCGATGGCATCCCCTTTGACGAACTTCATGGCGCCATCCATGGCCCCGTGCAGCTGGCTTTCCTGCCCCAGCTTGGCGCGCTTTTGCTTGGCTTCCTCGGCCGTCAGGATACCGGCGCGCAGATCGCTGTCGATGGACATCTGCTTGCCGGGCATGGCATCCAGCGAAAAGCGTGCCGATACTTCCGAGACCCGCTCCGAGCCTTTGGTGATGACGATGAACTGCACCACCGTCAGGATCAGGAAGATCACCAGACCCACCACCAGGTTGCCGCCGACGACAAAGTTGCCGAAGGTCTCGACGATATGGCCGGCGTCGCCTTCCAGCAGGATCAGACGCGTGGTCGAGACCGAGATGGCCAGCCGGAACAGCGTCGTCAGCAGCAGCACCGCCGGGAAGGTGGAAAAGGCCGTGGGCCCGGGCATGTACATGGCCACGATCACGATCAGGCCGGAGATGCACAGGCTCAAGGCGATGAGCATGTCCAGCAGCCATACCGGCATGGGCAGCACGAGCATGAACACGATGCCGACGACGAAGGCGGCGACGATCAGTTCGGCGCGCTGGGCAAGTTTGGCAGCAAACTTGTTGAGCGCCATCAGTATCCCGATTCCTTGCATGCCTTCCCCTAGCGATTGGTGGCGCAGAGCGCCTGGGACGCCTCGCCTGCATTGAGCCTGGCGAGGATCAGGTCGATCCAGGCTGCGTTTTCCGTATTGCGCATGGTCAGAAGACGCTGTCGGTCCACCGGCTCAAGCAATTCGGTCGCCGCATAGGACGCCATCAGGAACAGTTTCGGTTCGTCCGGCCACACTTGCAGGCAGCCCTGGGCCAGCTCAAAGGCCGCTTCGTACTGGTAGGCGCTGAAGTAGCCCCAGACCAGAGCGATGGCCATGAGCCGTTCCTCGGAGAGGGCATCATGCGGTCTCTTTCTTCTCATCATTTTCCTGGTCTTGCTGAATGGACGGTCCCTCGGCGTGGCTGCGTCGCATCTGCTGCAGGCGCAGACGCCAGTCGATGTTGTCGTTGATCCTGCGTACTGCGGCCAGGCAGGGGCCGCGTTGTTGTTCAGGCAGTTGCAACGAATGGGCGATCAGCACCTTCTGCAGCTGGCGCATGCACGGCACCGGGTTGAGGCTCCATGCCGGGCTGTCGAAGGAGCATTCGGGGCCAAGCAGGCGGTTGAGCACCACCATCCCCGGATCGACCGGCAGATCCAGGGGGGGCAGCGAATTCTCCTGCTCGACCGGCAACAACTCCGGCAGCGCCTTGCGGGTGACCGGCAGCTGGGGAAGGCTATGGATATCCCCAAGTTCATCTAACCCGGCCAGATAGCCCGGATCACTGGCACTGAGTTTCTGATGGATCAATTGAGCAACTCCTCTGCAATGGCCAGCGCCGCATCGTCCAGTGGCGGGACTTGCTCATGGACGCTGCTCAGTCGCTGCAGCACGTAAAGGCTGCCGTCGGTGAACATGGCGGGCAACCAGGCGCCATACCGCTCCAGATCTTCTGCGCGTCGGCTCAAGATCTGCCTGGCAGACGCAGCCCCCTCGCGCGTGCCGCCCATCCCGACAATGACGCCCTCGGCCAGCGGATAGACGAACAGCACCAGGCCATCCTCCCGACGCCGGGTGGCTACCACCTTCTGCAAGCTGGCGTCATGAATCATCGTGGTGAGAATCTCTTCCATCTCCCTGCTCTCAGCTCCTGATCCTGGTTTCCCGCTGGCGCATGGCCAGCACCGATTCACGCCACTGGCGCTCGCGAACCTCGTCTCGTGTCATCACGCTGGGCGCATCGTCCTGGTAGAGATTGATCTGACGGGTCAGCTCCTCCAGCAATTCGCGGCGCATCTGCATTTTTTCCTGCGGCCACAGAATCATGGGCAAGCGCGTCATGGCATCCCGGATCAGGAGATACACCCTGCCCTTGCCGTGGTTGTCGAGCTTGCGCACATCCACCATCTGCGACACCAGATGCGCCACCTTGCCCTTGCCCCAGCCCGCTTCTGCTGCGGTAAGCATCAGTACCGCCAATTCCGCGCTGCTTTGCGTGATCAACAGCTTTTCCTTGTCGCACAGCGCCACGCGCAACTCATCGGCGATGGCAATACCCGATCGCACCAGCGTAAAGGCCGAGGCATCGGACATCGTGAGCCAGTAGCGCCCTATGCTCCGATGCGGATTCTTGCGCAAATCCGATTTCATCTTGAGTCTTCCTGTTCCGGCGAGTGGATGAAAACACCGACGAAGAATTGCATGAAAAATGCGCCCGCCTTCTCAGCAGGCGCTGACATCAGCGCTCCGTGTGAAGGACGGCGGTACGCTGCGCGTGCCGGGGTTGTTTCAAAATTCCGGTCTGCGCAACATGGCCGATAGCTGGCCAAGGCCGTGCAGCTCGCTCCCGTGGGCAGGTTGCCACCCATCCAGGAGCTTGCGTCGCAGCGCCTCGGCTACGGCAAAATCGAATCGGAGACTCATGCCGCGGCCCCGCCTCGGTGTTGTCGCAGCGCGGGCCATGTCAGTACTCGTTGCATTGGTGTTCGCTTTCATTTCATGTTGTGAAGAGGCTCAGAAGCCGGCCATCATGCGTGCCCGCAAGCTGCTCAGCGCCTGCTCGCACTTGGTCGGTCCGAAATTACGGATCAGTGCCTTGAGCATGGTCAGTGGTGTCAGCGGCGCATCGAAATTGCCCTTGGACTTTGCGCCGATCAGGAAACGCAGCTCGCGCGTGCTGGGTCCGCTGGCGGAGATACCATCCTCGCCGGCCATCGCTTCGAGCGAACTGACCATCTCATCGCTCTGCTGCAAGGCGCGTCTGAGCTCATGGGGATGGCGCTCGGTGAGATTGTTCATCATCGCCGTAAGTGCCTTCTTGATCGCCCGGTCTTTGCCGCCACCCTGCGGATTCTGTTCAATCTGTTCCAAGGCCTCGTAGAACACGTGGTAGCGCTGCAGCGGATCGAAATGCCTGGCCAGCATGGCCTCCACCTCCGCCTGGCGCTCACGGTCCGCCCCGTTGCGCAGCAGATCCAGGGTCTGTTCGATTGGCGCGAACAGTTCTTCCTCGTCCTCGTCGCGGTGTTCCTTCTCGCTCACTCTGACTTTGGACTTGCGTGCGGGCGTGGACAGCTTTTGCTGGGTCTGTGCGCGCACCGGTGCGCGCAGGCGCTGCCGCAGGCTCTTGCGGCTGAACGCCAGTCCCTCCTGAACCCCGGCCAGGACCTCCAGCGCATCGAGCGGACTGAGTTCGGCCGTCGTATTGGCATTGCCCAAGGGATCCATGCCGGGACGATGGCCGTGACGCAGATGCGGCCTGGGCAGGGTGGTGTCCGGGCTGAGGTTGTCGAGGCTATCGAAGGGGATGATTTTCATGTTCATGGCCCTGAGTGGCTCGGCCCGCGTCCATGGTTCCTTCCCCTCACTGCGGCCCCAGTGACGGGTGCGCAATCTTGTCGGTGGCTACCCTAACATCTCCGGTTCCGGAAATTTCTCATCAATGATGAAGAGCTTCCTCAACATTTTTCAAAGTCTCATGAATGTTCACCGTTTTGATGAAACTTGATCTGTCGCTGCTATCTTCCGCCCCAACCAGCAAGGTTCGCCCGCCAACGCGGCGTGACCCTGCCCCCACCCACCCCTCGATTTTCCAAGGAGGAGCAAATGAATCAAGCATTCGAAGAACAACTGCACGACAGCGCAGAGAAACATGACGAGTACGCCCAGGAACAAGCGGCCGCTCAAATCGTCCCCATCGATGTCGTTCAACTCTATACCGAACACAGAACTCACTTGTTGCGCTTCATCCAGCGCTATGTCGGCAGCCATGAAGATGCCGAAGACGTAGTACAAAACACGTTCATCGAAGCCAGCAAATGCGCGCATCGCTTTTCCGGGCTCTCCAAGCCTTCGACATGGCTGTTCGGCATTGCCCTCAACCTGGCACGCAACCAGGTCCGTCGCAACATCGCCGACCGCTGCGATGCCGTCGATGAGAATTTCATGGAACAGATTGTCGATACGCACGCGGATCCGGCCGTGCTTTATGAAATGCGCCAGATGGCCGAGAAGGTCGAAAACCTGCTCAACGAATTGCCCGTCAAGATCCGCGCCACTTTCGAGGCCGTGCTCGATGGCGATGCGACCTACGAGGAAGCCGCCGAGCACCTGCACATTCCGATTGGTACCGTACGCTCACGGGTCTCGCGCGTACGCGCCACCGTGCGCAGCAAATATGGCAGCGCGCCGCTGAGCCACAGTCTGTACGCCTGATGCGAGACATGGGCCTGCCCTGTTCGTTAGGGGCAGGCGCGCCTGAGCGTAGCTGAGTTACAGGACGTCGTTAAGGAAACAGCGGAAATACGCCCTAGCCACCCGAGGCGGCACCGGCATTGATCGCCAGATGGTAGTCGCGGGCAATGTCGGCGGTGAGGAGGATGGCATCCATGATGCTGCGTTCGTCGGCCAATGCGTCCACGGCGATGCGCTGCACAACGATATAGCAGCCCTGATCGGCATGCCAGAGGAAATCGGTATGCGGTGGCAGGGGCGGTGCGCCCGGCGGAGAAAACATGCGCGGCAGGTAATGCGGCTGCTCGCAACGGGGCAGCAAGGCCGTGATGGCAAGGTGGTGATCCGAGGTGTCGGGATCGATCAGGGTCCGCGTGAAAATCTCGCCCAGCTGCAACTCCAGCACCGCCACGCTCGCGTCAGGTTGGCCGGTCAAGCCGATGAGCTCGCGCAGCAGGCGGTTGACCCCTTCAATGTGGGTCTCGCCGGACGGACCAGACTTCTCTTCTTCACTATCCAATGGTGGCGTCTCGCTATCGTTGCAAACGGGAATGGCCAACGGTCCTCCCCGGGTCATGATTGGCCAGGCGCAGCGCGCCCGCCCAATGCAGCCGTTATTCTAACCGCGAAACGCCGTGGGCCGGCGCGGCTTCTCAACGCCTCGTAATGATGACGCCAGGCAATATCCGGGCGCGCCAGCGCGCCCTTGTCGCACGCATCAGCGTTTGTGCAGGGTGCGCCCTGCCGACGCATACCGCATGATGATCGCATCGCTCTGGGCAGCAGCGAGGCGCGGCACCGGCGCGACCGGCAGCTCACCAGCGCCGAGAAAATGAACGCCGGCCTGGCCCGAGGCTGTCAGCAATGCGGCCATTTGGCCAATGTCTTCCAGCCGCAGCGGGAACAGGGCTGGAATCTCGGCCAGCTCCACCAGACTGTGTGGTCGCCGTACCAGCGCATTGAGCACCGGCTCATAGAAACGAGGATCGGCCTTGACCATGCCGATGGACAATTCCAGATCCAGCGTGAGGCTGTCCGGCAGGCTGGTCAGCGACAGACCGAGTTGACGCAGCCAAAGCTCGCGCCGCGAAGAAGTCATACGCCGCACCCCGCGCAGGTAGATATCCGAGCGCCAACTGGTGTTGCACAGGTAGTCCTTGACCGTTTCGCGCAGGATGGGATCGTCCACCGTCGCCAGCAACTGTTGCTGCTGTGGCGTCAGGTAGAGCCGGGGAAAGGCCTGCGCCAGGTCTGCCGGGCCCACGTAATCCATCTTGGCCCCGGCCATTACTCTTGCGACGTCGGCATGATAGAACGCCGTCCAACCCTCGCTCAGGCATGCTTGGGCCAGATAGCCGCCCTCTTCCTGGCGCAGCGAATCGAGCTGGTACTGCAGATTGGGATTGCCATCGAAAAAGCTTGCCCCCGCTGCCTGCAGTTGCTGCACCATCTCGCGTGCCGCTGACATCTGTTTGTGCGTGGCAGGGCCATCGCTGCAGGCCCGTTCACGGATGAGGCGCTGCAGCGGCAAGGAGGGGCTCCATCCCGGCATGGCGTCATAGTTCAGCCAGACGATGCCGCCCGGCTTGAGACAGCGGGAGATCAGGTCGACGATACACTGGGGCTGGCCGGCACCGGCCCGGCTGTAGAGGCCGCGCAGAGCGATGAAATCCATCGGCGGCAATTCGGTCAGCCTGGCAGCGACCTCAGCGACGCTGTATTCCAGTACGCAGAGCTTGTCCGGTTCAGCGACCTGTGTTGGTTCCCGCGCGCACTGCATCTGGGCGGGTCTGCAATCGATTGCGTAGAAGCGCCCCTGGGGATTGGCTGCCGCCAGCGCGCTGGCAGCCAGGTCCGGTCCCCACCCCAGCTCCAGATAGTTGAACGGGCGATCCAGCGCTACCGGTTCCACACCATGGAGAACGCAGGAAAAACTCAAATGCACCGGGCTTGCCTCCCGGTAGAAACCGCTCGGATCATCGATGCCGGCGACATACGCTTGCTTGCACTCCATAGTTCCTCTTTGTCGATCAATGCGCGCCGACCTGTGCCGCATCCGGCAACATCAGCAAGTGCTTCCAGAACGGGCGGCGGCGGGTCAGGATGGCCTTGACGGTTTCTTGTACCTCACGCCTTTTTTCTTCCGCGCTCACCAGTTCGCGCTCGTCCAGAAGAATTGGCACATGCTGCGACTCGACCCGGCGCAGCACCCGGCTGGCCAGGTCCGTGGAACTCATGGTGGCGGTATGCGGATCAGCCAGCGAGTTGTAGACCAGCCGCTGGAACAGTGGCGTTGCCACGCCGCTGCCCAGCAAGGGCGACGCGAATACGCGATAGCCGCTATCCAGCTGGGCAATCGCCTGATTCAGGCACAGCGCCGGTCGACGATCCTGCGTGGCGGATTGGAGGAAATAAGGCGCGGCCTGTCCGGTGTCGACCAGCAAGGCCGCCAGACTTGCAATATCAGCCAGGCTCCGGTCTTGCAGACACCGCAGCTGGCGCAATTGCGCCAGACTTTTGGGGCCGGGCGCCAGCGCGTCCAGCATGGCACCGTAGATCTCGGCATCGGGCTGGTGGGCATGGAGGGGGAACCCCATCTTCAGGCTCACCGTCTCCCGTAGCACCGTCAGTGCCAGGCCTATACGGTCGAACCATTGCTCCTGTTGCCGGTCGCTCAGAGGACGCTTGCCACGCACGTAGATATCCTTGCGAAAGCAAGTGTTCTTGACATAATCATTTACCGTTTCACGGAGCGCGGAGTCTTCGATCTGCTGCAGCAGGTCGCGTTGCTGTGCATTCATGTACAACGCGGGGAATGCCCACGACAGGTCGGCCGACCCCACATACTCCAGCTTGGCCTGGGCCGCAGCGCGAGCCACATCGATGTGATAGAGCGGCTGCCAGCCCTGGCTCAGGTATTCGTGAACCAGTTCGGGCGCGCCGCCGGCATCCTGCTCCATGGCGAGCCGCAGATGGGCCTGCAGGTTGGCGCTGGTGGTCCTGGTGAAATAGCCGCCCTGGATTTCCGTCAGAGCCCGCACGAGACTGCGGGCCTTGTCGATTTGTGCCTGCATGCTGCCCGGAGAGCGGCTCGCATGTTCCAGCAGAAGGCGCTGCAGTGGCAAGCTCGGGGCCCAGCCGGGCATGGCGTTGTAGCTCAGATAGACCACCCCGCCCGGCTTCAGGTAGCGCTCGACCAGGCGCATGATGCAATGGCGGTTTTCAGCGCTGACCCAGCTGTAGACGCCATGCATCGTGATGAAATCCAGCGGCGGCAGCGCCGTCAGACTATCGGCCAGATCAGCGAAGCTGGCTTCCAGAAAGCGGATGTTCTGCAGTCCTGCCGCCTCGGCCAGTTGCCGGCTGCCCGCGATGTGCGCCGGATTGAAATCGACGGCATAGAAATCTGCCTGAGGATTGGCCGCCGCCAGAATATTGGCGGTCAGGCCCTGGCCCGATCCCAGTTCCAGATAGCGGAAGTGCCGCTCCGGAGAAGGTGGCTCGCAGCCATTGAGCAGACACGCGAAACTCAACTGGGCGGGACTCTGCTCGGGAAAAAACGTGGCCACATGGTCGATATCGGCAACATAGCCTTCATGCCATTGCATTTGAATCCCTCGTGATGAGTTGAGATGACGACGGCCGCTTGCTGCGCACCGACCCACAGCTGTGCCAGGAGCGCGCCCGCAGGCGCTTCATTTGCGTGGCAGACGGCGAATGCGATGCCAGGGGAAATGCTCGTCCAGGCGTAGTTCCTCGCCATCCCCGAAGTGCTCCAGGGAGGGCGTCCTGCGACGCTTGCGGTTCTTTTGCGGCCCGTTCTCGCGCTCCATGGCGTCGATGCCAGACAGATACCTTTTCATGCTGAACTCCAACCGGGATGTATGCAGATTGATTTCTGAAACGATCTTGCCGCCACAGCTGCGGCGGACCTCAGACCTGTGCCAGGTGAGCGACGGGCCGCCATGCTGCCTCCAGCAGCACACCGTGCATCCGGATGAACTGGGCGCGTTCGCGCATGGCCTGGCCGACTCCGCTCGCCCGTTTCATCGCAGCCTTGTTCGGCGGCGCTGAGGTAGCGGCCGCCGGGCCGTCTTTGGACCTGCCTGCCCTGCCCTCGCCGATGCGCCGCATGTAAGGCTTGTCCACGCGCATGGCGCGCGCCAGTTCGTCGCCTTGCGGAATCGCATCCAGCGATTCGCGGGCTTGCGTATCCATGGGCTGCCAGTGCGCGATGTCGCCCTGGACGATTTCTGACGAATCACCGTAGCGGCGTTTGTTGCTGACCCGGTTGCGCGGTGTACCGGGTGCCCGCTCCAGAAAAGCGCGGGTGCCACGCCGGGGATGATCGATCGCCTTGGCCGGTGCGCTCGGCGGCGCGGTCGCGACGCTTGCGGCAGGTGCAGGGGCCGAGTCCTGTGCGGACTGACTTTCCTGCATGTCGATGTAGTCACGCAGGAACAAGGCGTAGTCGATTGCACGGGATGGCCCGTGGGTATTGATACGAGCAATTGACATGATGCTTCCTATCGATTTGCTGAACGCTCAGAGGGTGCCAGGCCGTATGCCATCCGGCCCGGCACCGTCCTTTACTTAGCCAGCTGAAAACTGACCAGCCTTCACCGCGGCGGCGAAGTCCAGTTGTCCCAGCAGACCATCCTGCTTGCCGGTATTGGCCGATTCCAGCTCCTTGAACAGCTGACCGCCATTGGCCATCAGCGCTTGAGCGGCTTGCTGCACTTCAGGCGGAACGGCCTTGAGCTTGCCATCCTTGTCCTGGTAATAGCCGGTCTCGGCGATGTTCTTCACGTCATTGGCCGACAGCAGATCGATATTGTTGTCCTTCAGGAAGCGATCCATCGTGTTGCCCGCGCTGTAGGCAGACGGCAGGACGGTGTTGGATTGCGAGATCGTGGGCATGGTGGTGTTGTCGCTCAGGCTGCCGTTCTTGACGGCGGCGGCAAAGTCCAGTTGTCCCAGCAGGCCATCCTGCTTGCCGGTGTTGGCCGACTCCAGTTCCTTGAAAAGCTGTCCACCATTGGCCATCAAGGCCTGCGCGGCCTGCTGCACTTCAGGCGGAACGGCCTTGAGCTTGCCGTCCTTGTCCTGGTAGTAGCCGGTCTCGGCGATGTTCTTCACGTCATTGGCCGATAGCAGATCGATCTTGTTGTCCTTCAGGAAGTGATCCATCGTATTGCCCGCGCTGTAGGCAGACGGCAGGACAGTGTTGGGTTGCGAGATCGTGGGCATGTTGGCGTTGCCGCTCAGGCTGCCGTTCTTGACGGCGGCGGCGAAGTCCAGTTGTCCCAGCAGACCGTCCTGCTTGCCGGTGTTGGCCGACTCCAGTTCCTTGAAAAGCTGTCCACCATTGGCCATCAAGGCCTGCGCGGCCTGCTGCACTTCAGGCGGAACGGCCTTGAGCTTGCCGTCCTTGTCCTGGTAGTAGCCGGTCTCGGCGATGTTCTTCACGTCATTGGCCGATAGCAGATCGATCTTGTTGTCCTTCAGGAAGTGATCCATCGTATTGCCCGCGCTGTAGGCAGATGGCAGTACGGTGTTGTCGGCCACGATGGTCGGGGAACCGGTCGGCAAGGTCGAGGTATTGTTGTCCAGGCTATGGTTCTTGACCGCGGCGGCGAAGTCCAGTTGTCCCAGCAGGCCGTCCTGCTTGCCGGTATTAGCCGACTCCAGTTCCTTGAACAGCTGACCGCCATTGGCCATCAGCGCTTGAGCGGCCTGCTGCACTTCAGGCGGAACGGCCTTGAGCTTGCCGTCCTTGTCCTGGTAGTAGCCGGTCTCGGCGATGTTCTTCACATCATTGGCCGACAGCAGATCGATCTTGTTGTCCTTCAGGAAGTGATCCATCGTATTGCCCGCGCTGTAGGGAGACGGCAGGACGTTGGTGGGCGTGGCAATGGTAGGCATGGTGTTCTGGCTGTCCAGGCTGCCGTTCTTGACGGCGGCGGCGAAGTCCAGTTGTCCCAGCAGCCCGTCCTGCTTGCCGGTATTGGCCGACTCCAGTTCCTTGAACAGCTGACCGCCATTGGCCATCAAGGCCTGCGCGGCTTGCTGGACTTCAGGCGGAACGGCCTTGAGCTTGCCATCCTTGTCCTGGTAGTAGCCGGTCTCGGCGATGTTCTTCACATCGTTGGCCGACAGCAGATCGATCTTGTTGTCCTTCAGGAAGTGATCCATCGTGTTGCCCGCGCTATAGGCCGAGGGCAGCACGATGTTGGGTGTGGCGATGGCCGGCGTGGCGTTCTGGCTGTCCAGGCTGCGATTCTTGACGGCGGCAGCAAAGTCCAGTTGTCCCAGCAGGCCATCCTGCTTGCCGGTGTTGGCCGACTCCAGTTCCTTGAACAGCTGACCGCCATTGGCCATCAGGGCCTGCGCAGCTTGCTGCACTTCAGGAGGAACGGCCTTGAGCTTGCCATCCTTGTCCTGGTAGTAGCCGGTCTCGGCGATGTTCTTCACGTCATTGGCCGACAGCAGATCGATATTGTTGTCCTTCAGGAAGTGATCCATCGTACTGCCCGCGCTGTAGGCCGAGGGCAACACGTTGTTGCTGGCGACGCTGGTTGGGGCATTCCAGCTGCCGGCGCTGCGGGTATTGTTGAATCCGTCCAGACTACCGTTCTTGACGACGGCATCGAAGTCCTTCTGTCCCAGCAGGCCATCCTGCACGCCGGTGTTGGCCGATTCGAGCTTCTTGAAGAGCTCGCCGCCATTTTCCATCAGTTCCTCGGCCGCCTCACGAACGTTTTCAGGCAGGGGCTTGAGGTTGCCATCCTTGTCCTTGTAATAGCCGGTCTGGGCCATATCACGAACGTCATTGGCCGACAGCAGATCGATCTTGTTGTCCTTCATGAAGCTGTCCATCGTCTTGCCGGCGTCATAACCCGACTGACCGTTGGAGAGCAGACCCCGCATCACTGCCTGCAGCAGAAAGTCGTCCGCCAGGCCGTTGCGCGGCGTCGTACGGTTGGTACCGGAATCGTCCGACAGGATTCCCTGGCGCCGGGCAGCCGGGAAATCCTTGGGACCGAGCAGGCCATCCTGCTTGCCGGTGTTGGCCGATTCCAGTTGCTTGAACAGCGCGCCTCCGTTGGCCATCAAGGCTTGGGCGGCGGCCTGTACATCGGCAGAGACCGGTTTCAGATTGCCGTTCTTGTCCTGGTAATAGCCGGTATCGGCGATATCGCTCATCTGCTTGGCCGACAGCAGACCGGTATTGTTTTCCTGCTGGAAGTTGCGGATGGTATTGGCTGCGCTCGCACTCGACGGATTGCGTCCGCCGGCCAGGCCCATCAGGCTCAGGATCGCGCCCTTGAAGTTGTCGGGGATGGGTAGATTGTTGACCATATCGGAGGTCGCGTCGTCGCCCTCCTTCAACAGGATATCGCTGGACTCGGGATCGAGCTGTCCATCCGTTAGAGCACGTGGAAGGAGATTCTCCTGATCAATGTTGTAGGTGGTCGTGGTGGTGGTCGTGGTGGTGATATTTACCGACATAGATTTCTCCAAAAGATGGTGGACGATCCGCACGCCCGTGGCGCGCGGCAGCACCCATTGCTGGAGAGGGTCTTCCCCAACGCCATGCCTTCCACTGCCGCAACACCCATGGACTCCCGAATGAGTGACGCCGCGTCTTGCCGGGTTCCTTTTTTTGAATGCCGGCGGCCAGCGCTCACTTGGCCGCCGGCTCCTGAAGATACGACCAACGACAAGCGCGCTTGCCACGGCTTCATGACGCGTCGGATGAAGACAGCCATGCCTGCTGTCGAATTACTGCTGCAGCATCTTGATCAGCAGGTTGCCGGACGAGGCCGCGCTGGTGGAAGGATCATTCGGATCCCACACTTCGTTGCCCCAGTTGACCAGGCTGCCGATGACCAGATCCTCGGCCAGCTCGCGACCGTTGCGGATCATGGATTCGCCATCGCGCGACATTTTTTTCAGTGTGCGCAGATCCATCTCTTCGATCTGGCCACCGAGCCGCGCCGGGGCCTCCGTCGTCTTGACCAGTACCGCGAAAACCTGATCGATCACGGCTGAAATACCCTCCTGGAGCTGCTTGCGCAGCAGCTCCATCTCCTGCTCGGACAAGCCGATATTCCTGAGCGCCTCCAGCTGTCGTATGCCCTGCTGATCCTGCTGCTGCGCGGTGTCCGACGCCTGCTCCATGGATGCACGCGCTGCCTGGGCCAGCGCGGCGAAGTCAGTGTATGCCACCGTCGTTTGAGGATCCGGCGGGAGCTGGATGGGGATGCGTTTCAGTGGCCACTTGAGCTGCGGATCGGGATAGGAAAAGTACATCGTCAATTCGTCACGTTCCATGTCGGATCCTGGCGCTCAAAGCTGGGCAAAGGCCGGGCTGGAGAGGAATTTGTAGGCGCGATCGATCTGATCGTATTCCCGCTGCGCTGCCTCCTTTTCCGCCTCGCTTTTACTCACCTGTTTATCGGAGTGCCAGCGCAAGGCCAGCCTCTTGTAGTGCTTCTTGATCGTGCTCTGGTCACGCTCGTGCGGTTCCAGCCCCAGTGCGGCAAGAGACTCCGCTGCCAGTTTGTGCAAGTCCTGTCCGGCGTATTCCTGATCGAAGAAGCCGGTCCGGTTGAAGTCTTCGTTGACCTCGACGAAGACCTCTCCGGTGATGTGATCCTTGACCGTGCGCTCCCGGCTGACGCCATCTTCCGCAGTACGCCAGTCCGACCTGGAGTGGTGCGCTCCGTTCGTCTGATTGTAGGTTTCGTGCCAAGTCGTCTTGGTAACTTCGTCGTAGGTGGTTCGCAAGAGCACTCCCTGATCACCCGAGGCGCTCCACGCCGTACAACGATAATGCGTCTGCCGTCCGGGATGGAAGTAGGTCTTCCATTCGATAGCGTTCGCATGATCCCGGATCATGCCGACAAACCAGCCTTCGTTATTCGGAACGACCGGAACAAAGATGCTGAAATGTTGCAGCGGTGGTCCCTCGCGTCGGCTGGTGGTCCAGTGGCGTTGGTAGTTGTGTTCGATCTCTTCACGCTGCTGCCAGCCATCAGCGCCGCTTCTCCAGTCGGTCACGGAGATACGTTCACCGGTATCGACATGATGGGTCGCGTTCCATTTCACACTCTCGCTGTGCCACTCCATTCGCTCGACCCGTTCCCTGGCATCGAAATGGGCGCCCGGCAGAATGCTTGCGCCCGGCGGCAGTACGTTACTCCAGCGCCGATGGATGGCACGCTCCGCGTCATGGGGCTGGTGACTGGCGTAGATACCGTATTGCTTGAGCTTGCTGTAGATCTCCTGGATCAGCCCGCTCATCTGCACCTGCAATTGAGCCAATCGTTGACGCGCCTCGGCATAAGCCTGTTGCGCGCGCGGATGGCTCTGCATGCGCCGGGACAGATCAGAAGCATCGAACCGAGTACATTTCTTGTACCAGGCGCTGTTGCGCATGGCGCTGAATGACGAGGACAGCCTGGCTGCCCCTTCGCGAATCTTGGTACGGCCCTCGCCGCCGACAGAGAAATAGTCGCTGACCGACCGGAAACTGAAATTGTTGTAAATGCCCATGTTGTTGTCCTCAGAAAGAAGCGGTGCGGAAGTCACGTCGCTGAACTGATTTCTGAGTCGCGACAGACTTGTACCGGTTCCCTTCATTGCAGGTGCTTGCGCCTAGGCAGGATCTCGCGATGAAATGAGGAAGCTCACGGAACGGTCGTTGTCCGTCATGAGACCTGTGAGCAGCGTCAGCAGCTCGCTTCAACCCGTGCAAAGAAATGACATGTGCCGGGAACGCATCTCACCACGATGGATGACATGGGTTCCCGCCTTCCCCTTGGCGCGTACCGTCCCTCAGGGCGTGGCAGCCAGCGGTGCCATGTTCAGGTTGCGCCAGACCGGCATGCGCTGTTCGGCGATGGCTTCGGCCAGATAGCGCAGTTCGGCATCGATTTCGTGCGGCGTTTCCAACGCCACGCCCGCCCGTTCGAGCTTGGCACCTTGGCGCTGCACGGCTTGCGCCATGGCTTGTACCCAGCTTTCCGGCTGTAGCACCGCGTGCCCGGCCTGATCGTAAGCTACCCGCTGCAGCAGGCTGGATTTCACGCCATTGCCCAGCAATGGCGACGCCAGGGCCTGGAAATGATCGCACTCGCGGGAACGGGCTGCGATCACCCGGTTCAGGCGCGCTGCCGGAGCCTGATCGTTCCCGGCCGAGGACAGAAAGAATATCGCCGCTTGCCTGCCCGCCATCAATAAGCCAGCCATCGACGCGACCTCGCGCAAGCCATATCCCCGGCTGCGGATTTCCGGCAGAGCGGCCAGTTCGACCAGCGAATGCGGGCGCTCCAGTAGCGCCTCGATCATCGGATCGGCCAGGCGCGCATCGGCGTTGATCTTGCCGATCACCAGCGTCAGTTCCAGATTGATCCGTGAGCGAGGCAGGGTGAGCGCCACGCCGCAGCGCTCCAGCCAGGCGTCACGGCGAGCCGGACTCATCATGCGCGCGCCGCGGACGTAGATATCCTCGCGGAAAGAGCTGTTGCACAAATGGTCCCATGCCAGCTCACGCATGCCGCTGTTGGGCAGGCCGGCCAGCAGCTCGCGTTGTCCCTGTGTCAGATACAGCTGGGTGAAACTGTTCTCCAGCAGGGCCGAGCCGACATAATCCAGCTTGACCGCAGCCATCGCCTGGATCACATCGATGGAATACAGCGCATCCCATCCCTGGTTGAGATATTCGTGGGCGAGGTAGTCCACGTGTTTGCCGCCCAACATCTCCAGCCGCAGCCCTAGTCCGTCGCTGTCAGCGCGGGCGAATGCGGCGGCTTTCTGGTCACGCAGCGCCTCGACCAGTGCGCGCCCCTGTGCCACCTGGCGCTCGCAGGACAGCGTGCTGTCACGGCCGAATTCGCGCAGGAGACGCTGCAGGGAAAGCGCCGAGCTCCAGCCCGGCATGGCGTTGTAGTTGAGGTAGGCGATGCCGCCCGGCTTGAGGTAACGACGCAGGAATTCGGCGATGTACCTGCGGTTGGCTGCATCGACCCAACTGTAGACGCCGTACATGGTGACGAAATCGAACTGCGGCAGATCGATCTCGCCGCCTGCCATCTGCTCGAAACTGCATTCGATTACGGTCAGATTGTCCAGCGATGCGGCGTCGACCATCTCGCGTGCGGTCTGGACGTGGGTGGGCAGGAAGTCAACGGCATAGAAGTGCCCTTGCGGGTTGGCCGCTGCCAGCACCGCCGAGGTCAGGCCCTGGCCGCAACCCAGTTCCATATAGGTGAAGGGCCGGTCCAGCGGCACCGGTTCCACCCCGTGCACCACACAGCCAACACTCAAATGAACCGGGCTTTGCTCGGCGAAGAAACTGACCGGATAGTCGATGCCATGCACATAGCCATTGCTCCATTCCATTGCGTTTGCCTTTCTGTCGTAAGAAATGCGCCGCACCGTATCCCCGGGCAGGCGCTGCGCATGCGACACACTGCATGCCGTTGTACTGATCCGCTGGCTTATTTGCGGGGCATGCGACGAATGCGGTGCCAGGGGAAATGCTCATCCAACACGGGCTGTTGGAGCGTGTCCACAGGCAGGGTCGCAGCTGAGATGCTGTGGCCGCTTCCCGCATCGTCGCGTGAATGTGAATGGGTCATCGTGGTCGTCATCCTGTCAGATCAAGCAGGTAAAGAAGGCGCAGCGCTGATCAGACAGCCGCCTGCGCCGCATCCTCGGCCTTCTTGATGAACTTGGTGAACACCGTCACATTGTCGACGTTTGTCACCGCAGCACTGATGGCCGATTCGACTTGCATGGAGCGCTCAGCTCCCTTGCGAACGCCATCACCGACACCAACCGAAGAAGTCGCATTACTGATCATCCATTTCTCCTTGATTTCTCCTGGCAGCAATCGCGCCTGGCGTGCACTACCTATTGCTGGTCGTTGACGTTCTTGGCCATCGCACTGAAGATCTTCAGCTTGGCCAGCGATGTAGCTTGCTGAGACACCCACAGCTGGAATTCCATGGCATTTTCCGAGCCAGCCCGGGCATTCTGCACCATGGGATCTTCACCACCCTGACGCAGGCTGGGATTGCCGTACGACTGGGACGAATTCATCATCTGGCTTTGATAAGTGCTCATCGGCGTATCCTTTCATGAGGACGTCATTTGAAAAAAGAATCGGCAGTGGCAGTGGCGGCACCGCTGCGGATACCGCCACTTGCCGGAAACTTTCCGGTCGTTACCGAGCTTAAATATTTTGAATGGCGTTATCCTCCCCTTTCTTCACGAATTTGGTATATGCGGTAACGGCATTGACAGCGGTTTCAGCTGCGCTTTCCATACTTTGATCCGCAATTGCATGTCCAGAACCTGCAAGAGAAGCACCACCTACAGCAGCCATAACAACCTCCATGAATGGTAAAAAAAAGTACCGCACTACCGAAACAGCAGAACGGTCATCGATGGGTGGGAAAGCCGACGCCGATAGTTCCGTCGGCGAGATCATTTTCTTTGTGCAGCGAGCTGGTGGATTGCCCGCCAGTCTCCCTGTATGGATTTTCCGGCGGTGCGGTTCCATTCATGGCAGGCGCTTGCGATCGAACGGCGAGACGATGCGACGAAATGAAAGAGTCGCACGGAACCGTTGCGCCCCCAGAAACAACCTATCGGGGCAGTAATGATGTTCCCTTCAACTCTTACAAGGAAATAACATGAGCTTAAGTATCTCGTCTGGTGGCGTCAGCAGCATCCCGACCGGCGCCGAAATGGATTCGTTCTCGTCGACCCTGAAAAATGCATCATCCGGCGACCTGCTCAAGGCCCTGGGCAAAGATGGTATGGAGCCGTGGCAGAAGGATGCCATCCTAAAGGAACTGGAAAACCGAGCGCAGCAATCGCAGAAACCCGATTCCAACAGCGGTGCCAACAGCGCCGGCAACGGTGGCGGCAATGGCGGCGATGATGACGAGATCAAGAAGCTGCTCAAGAAACTGACTAAAGGCACCATCAGCCCTGGTGAAGAGCAGAAGCTGGCCGGTGCTCTGGGCGTGGATACCCAGACCCTGGATGCCGCCAAGGGCGGCGATGCTGGCGGTGGTGACGCCGGCGGCGGCGACATCAAGGGCGGCTGATCCTGTAGCAGGGTTGCGCGATGGCGTGCACGATCCAGCCATCGCAGCGCCTGTGCGCGTCTGTGCGGTACCTGCAGGCGGAGCAACAAAGCAGACGAGATCCCGGCATGCCGGGATCTCGTCGCTGCTTGCGTGTT
This sequence comes from Herbaspirillum sp. 1130, assembly GCF_017833835.1. Lineage (NCBI taxonomy): Bacteria > Pseudomonadati > Pseudomonadota > Betaproteobacteria > Burkholderiales > Oxalobacteraceae > Herbaspirillum > Herbaspirillum sp. 1130. Next base: position 539,960 of record NZ_JAFICQ010000001.1, on the reverse strand, counting down.
GCATCATCAGCGAGCGCACGAATTACACGCGGCGCTATCCTGGCGCACTCAGATTTCCGTTCCGTCCTCGCCAAACAGGTAATGGTCGCGCCGCCAGCGCAGTGCCAGGCTTACCAGGAAATCAAACAATTCCAGGGTCGATTCCAGCGAGGCCGAACTCAGTGAAAAGCGGCAGATGAGGATGATGCTGTCTTTCTGCGCCTGATAGGTGAAGGCGGGGCAATTGGCGTTGAAGAGATACATGTTGGTCTCCAGCAGACGCAGCAATATTTTCTCGCGCTGAAACTGAGGCAGCGGGCCGAACTCGCAAGACAGCAGCATGCTGTCCGGCACGATCAGTCCACCGTGATAGAGATTCAATTCCACCCCCTTCACCTGCATGGTGGTGGCCTGGTGCATGGTTCCCTGTAGCGGCATTCCGAAATGTGCGCCCAGTTGTTCAATCAATTGTCGGTAACGGCTGATCGTCATTTTTGCTTGTTGTTGTCGGCCCGCGTATTGCGTCGGCCAGGCGGTGCCGCAGCGGGGAAAGCATCTGCAGCACCGCCGCTGGGAGCCGGCTCCACGACGTCCTTGTAACGTCCTGCTCCGGCCTGCCGTCTTACTTGATGTCTTCCGGTTTGGGGCTGCTGTCTTCCGTGCATCCCTCGATGAAGGTGCCGACGGGGTTCATGAGGGTATCCAGGGGATGCGTCAGTGCATGAAACAGACCGCCAATGAGCGACATGATGTACTCCTTTCCTTGAGGTGAAGTTGACTCGACATGAGTCGACATGAGTGGGCGCGCCACTGTGCCCGGTTCCCTCCCCGTCTCGTTCCCCACGCCTGCCCACGCCCCCTTGCCGGCCACCCGGTAGCGGCCGGATCGCCCGGCCATTCCCATTTTGTTGCCGCGATGGAACCAGCTCTTTTCGGGCCTCAACTCAATGACGCGGGTTCAATGAATTTCCCGTCATTCACCCCGGAAGCACCTTTGACGTGACATGCACACACCGCCCTCCCATTGGCGCGGACACGCCTCTGTTACACGGCAACTGCCTCCGGTTCATCACGCAATTTTGAGAATACACAGGCAAGAAAAAAAATGGCATACATTCCTTCCACCAGCGGCGTCAAACGTGATTACGACGACTACGCCGACACCCCCTCCCAATCCCCCACCCGCGCAACGACGCCCACTGAAACCGGCGGCACCCCGCGCATCTCCGGTTCCGGCTCGCGTGCCTCCTCGCTGCGGGCAGTCTCAGATCCCGTGGTCGCCGAGATCCTGCAGAACATCACCGGCAAGGACGATGGCCTGGCGGCCAAGAACCTGTCGCTGCTGCAAAAGCGCCTGGGTTCCGGCTTCGTCAAGATGATGACCAGCCCCGGCGTGGCCGACCTGGTGCGCGACGTTAAGCTGGAACAGAACTTCGAGACCCAGCGCGGACAGGACGCCGCCCTGGCCAAGCATTTTGGCGACGCCTCGGCCGTGCCGCTGCCCGCCAACATCAAGCCGACCGAGTTCGTGGTGGCACCGCTGGACATCATGCCCTACAAGGTTGCCGACTCCGGCGAGTTCCGCGCCACCCTGCTGGAACTCAACGGCACCGGTTACGGCAACATCACCACCATGGAGCCCAACACTCTGGACACCGTGATGAGTTCGTTCGGCAACGTCAGCCACATCCTTGAGAAAGAACCGACGGCACTGTTCCTGGTCGCCTGTTCCGGACGTGAAGATCCGCCCGCGTTCGGGCAAAGCAAGAAGATCCACGAAAAGCTGATGATCGCCAATGCCATGCAGACCACCATCACGCAAGCGCAACAGGAGCAAGCCGAGAAGACCGGCCAGCCGGTCCTGGGCGTGCAGGTACTGGGCGTGGACAGCTTCGATGCCGACGCCCTGATCATGAAGGACGGCAAGCCGGTCATCGAGAACAGCAAGGCACTGGAAAAGCCGGGACGCGACAAGGATGGCGTGGAAAAGATGAAGAACATCCTCAACAGCCACAACTGGGACAAGCCCACCCAACCCACCGTGCTGGTCGGCTATACCGCGCAACTGGCCAAGGCCATCGAGATTCATGACGGCACGCCCTTCCTCAATGGCCGCAAGGTCAGCTTCATCGGCAACGACCGTCTGGTGCTGAACATCAATGCGCTCAATGAGGGCAGCGGCAAGAAACTCGATACCAGCAAGTTCACCTCCAACAACATCAGCTATGTGCCGGCCGCTTCCAAGGGTCACGCCTACGCCTTCACCAACCAGTTCAACAAGGCCGAGGGGGCGGCCTATCCGGGCTTCTCGCGCGAGATCGTCAATCGTCAGGCCTCCACCCTGGAAGATGTCGAGAAGGAAGTGCTGAGCATGCTGGCCGAGGGCAAGCGCGTCATCATCAAGCCCAGTGGCACCGGCCATGGCGACGGTATCCGCGCCTTCGACATTGCCGAGAAGGAGACCCCGGAACTGATCCGCCAGGAAATCAGGGAGTCCTACGAATCGGTCAAGGGCACCTATGGTGACCGTGGCGGCTTCCCGTACACCATCTCCGAGTACCTGACCGCCGACCGTGTGTCCAAGGAGGACTCGCCGCTGAAGTCGATGAAGTACGAATTCCGCGTGGCCGTGTATTCGGATTACTCCGACAAGGAAAAGGGCCCTCAGCTCAAGGCGGTGCCGGCGATCATCAAGATCGATGGCGGCTCCAAACTGCGCGAAGGTGAAAGCGGCGACTTCTCCAAGAGCTTCGCCAGCGTCTCGGCCCAGGTGCTGGCCACCGGCCTGCCCGCGTCCGAATTCATGAAGCCGCTGTGCAGTGAAGCCACGCTGGATCTGGTCGGTGTGAGCAAGGAAGAGATGACCGAGCTGTGCAAGTGGTCAACTCGCCTGGTGTCGCACATCCTGGCCAACGTCGACCAGAGCGACACCATCCTGGACAAGTAATTTCCGCAGAGTCAGAGCGCGTAATCCCGTGCGGCCCGGCGCCGCACGGGGCTTGCGCCCTGCTCCATCAATTCGACTCAGATATCATCATGGCCGCCATTTCACATCATTCGCCCGGCGACACCAGCCAGGCGGGTTCCTCAGAACAAGCCCCGGTCCAGGAACGTGTGCCCGCATTGCAAGCGCGCGTCGTTCCGTGGGGACCGGCCCTGCAACTGAACAACGACGACATCTATCCCATCCTCCAACAGAAGTGGAAGAGGCACCTCGATCTGGGTAGCAGTTTCCAGGAGGGGTCTTCCCCCAAGCGCCCGCGCACGGAGGATATCGACACGGCCCAGGTGCCGCTGCCGCCCTGCGTCAACTTCGTCCCGGTCGGGGTGGTCGGCGGCATGGGCCCGGAAGCGACGCTGGACCTCACCCAGAAGCTCTTCAAGACAGCCAAGGAGGTGGGCGCCCCGAAATCCGACCAGGATCACATGCAGGTCATCACGATGAACATCCCCAATCTGATCAAGGACCGCACTGCCTATCTCAACAGCTTCACGGGCGACCGCAACAACGCCGACGAATGGCGCGCCCATCTGCTCAAGAACGATCCCAACAATCCCTATCATGGCGCGCTCGTCGTGGCACAGGCCTGCGTGGCCGCCGGGGCGCATTTTCTGATCTTTCCCTGCAATACCTTCCACGCTTACCACGGCGTGCTGTCTGAAAAACTGAAGGTGCCGCTGCTGCATATCGCCGAAGCCACCATGTGGGCACTCAGGAAGCAGAATCTGGATCCGGACAAGTCAGTCGGTCTGCTGGCTACCAGCGGCACCATCGACAGCAAGCTCTACCAGACCACGGCGACGCGGATGGAGCAGTATGGCTGCCCCCGCATCAAGTGGGCGCTGCCCTCCCCAGCATCCCAGAGAGACAACGTGATGGCCGGCATTTACGAAGGCGTCAAGTTCGGCGACATGGAAAAGGGAACCAGACTGCTGGACAATGCGGTCCAGGAACTGGGCAAGGAGCACAAGCTCTCGGCCGTGGTGGAAGGATGTACCGAAATTCCCCTGGCATTGAAAGACAAAGATTACGGCGACATCAAACTGATCGACCCGACCCAGGCCCTGGCGGAGATGGCGGTGGAGTTTTCCCGCAACCTGGCGCGACTGGAAACGAAGTTTGCACGCTAGGCCGATAACGAAGAACAACGAGGTCATCCATGTCCAGACAGCACTATGAACAACTGATCCACCAGCTCTGCAACCTGTGCCAAATCAAGGGTGCGCAGGGTATTCTGGAAGGCGGACCGGTGGCGGTGAACGATGTCGTGTTCTCACTGGCCCACCACGAGCAGCTCAGCCCCGACACCCTGCTGGTCTATTGTGATTTCGGCGCGGTGGAAGCCGGACGCGAAGCCCAGGCCTATCGCGCGCTGCTGGAGACCAATCTGTTGATGTATGCCGGCAACGGTCCCATCTACACGCTCTCGCCGGCGACCGGTCGGGTCGTCTTTGCCAACCGTTACCGGCTCGGCGGCATGGATGCCGCCATGCTGCGTTCGATTCTGGCCCATCTGGCCGCCAAGGCCATGGACTGGCGCAAGGATCAGTTCCTCGACCCTCCGCCGGCCAGGCGGCATCACGGTCATGCCAGTAAGATCCCGCAGCTGTGGAGCAGACCCACGTCCACCGACGACGATGCCATCACGCATTGAAGCAGTGCGCGCCAGTGCTGCTGAACTGACGCGTCATCAATGATCTGCGCCTGACGATGCTGCCTGCCTTCCCGGCAGGCAGCATTTTTTCTGTGGTCTCGTTCAGGTCAGGCTGACGATGCCCACTTCCCCGACAATATCGATGCGGGTGCCATAGGCGGCAGACAAGCGTTGCAGACGTTGCAGGATGCGCTGGGCATCCTCGCCGTTGGCGATGCGCGGAATGCCGCGGTCGGCATCGCGTTCACCCTGCCAATGCATCTCGATGGGGTGCAGCACGATCTGCTGCAGTTGGCCACGACTGCCGTAGCGATTGACGGCCACGACGCTTTCATACCACACCTGTTCCTTGAACACGCCATGCACCCGCCGGTGTTCCATGAACTCGGCCTCGGTCATGGACATCGGTTCTACCTTGTCCTTCTCGTGTTCATCGCGGGTGATGGGCTGCTGCTGGTTCTCCATGAAGAAGAAATTGCCCAGCGAGTAGTAGATCGGCTTGCCCTTGTAGATTTCGATTCCGCGCAACTGGTGAGGGCCGTGGCCGATGAAGGCATCGGCCCCATTGTCGATGGCCTGGCGGGCCAGCAGCGGCATGAAGTCCGGCGGTGTCTCGCAGAAATTGCCCGGTTCATGCGTGTGCATGGAGGCGATGGCAAAATCGGCACTCTGCTTGCCCTGGCGCAGGTGATGGATGATTTCCTTGCGGTCACGCTCGTCCATGGTGAAGGTGAAATCAACGCCCTCCCCGACCTCTTCACTGGCGCGGTACTTGATATCGAACAGGGTCACCGTGCCATTGCGGGCATCGGCAGCCAGAACCGACTTGCGCATCATGCCCTTGGGCAGCGCATCGCGGATGGCCGCCAGCATCGCCAGTCGCTGCGGGGAAACCAGTACATGGCGCGTGGTGCGCAAGGCATTGAGGCCGGGGCGCCCCGGAATCTGGCCGAGCGGGTCGATGGCCCGGGCATTGGCCTCAAAGCGCGAAGCCAGCGCCACCATGGCCACGCGTGCCGCCGGGATGCACAAGTAGCGCGCCGCGCGGGCCTGCGCCAGAGTCTCGCCGGTTCCGGCGTGAACCATGCCGGCCTTGTCGAACAACGCATCGGTATAACGCATGCCCTCCACGCCCCAGTCGGTAGTGTGGTTGTTGGCGCGGCTCATGAGATTGAAGCCCATGTCCTTGATATCCTGCGCCACGGCAGGCGTACTGATGAGCCAGGAGCCACCGGCCAGCGCCGACGGGTAACCGCCGAAGCGCTGCAGATCGATGGCGGTTCCCTCGAAATTGCCGAAGGTGACATCCCCGCTCTTGAGCAAGTCGATCAGGTCCGGGCTCTTGCGCTGCAGCCGTGGAAAGATGGCGTCGGTCAGGATCAGGTCGCCTACGGCCACCAGAGTGAAACCCTCGGGCAGGTTGGCATCCATCCACGAAGGGTCCAGTTTTCCTTCTTCGTGGTGGACATCTTGCTTGTCGTTCATGGCTGCTCTTTCATTACGTTAAGCGGGTCGGGACGCGGATCAGCGGTCGTTGCCGATACCATCCCAGCAGGCCCGCGCCAGGCGGCCCAGGGTATTGAAGGCCGACACGTAGCCGGGCATGCCGTCAGGCATTTCCCAGGGCACCTGGTCGGTGTAACCGGTCAGGATGAACAGGGGCTGTTCGTTGCGGAACACGATGCCGCCATCCATGCGACCCCGCTTGCCGGTGCCGCCCTTGTGGGCGACCTTGGTATCGGAGGGCAGCAGCGATGCCATTTTGGTCCGCAACTTCTGCCAGCTCAAGACCTCGATGGCAAAGGCGCATTGTTGCGGCGTGCAACCCAGGCGCTGTGCGGCTTCATGATCGGAACAGCCCTTGAGGATCAGGTCATACAGCAGTCCCTGATCGCAGGCGCTGATGGTGGTCACTTCGTCGAGCTTGTGATCGGCCGGCATATCCGGACGCGGCACCGAATTGCGATGGACCGTATTGCGCATGCCGATGCCGTGACAGAACTGATTGATCTCTTCCAGGCTGATACGCTCCATCACCATGGCCGTACAAACGTTGTCGCTGACGATGATCATCTGGACCAGGGCGTCGCGCAGGCTGATGGTAAAGCCCGGCGTAAGGTACTTGAAGGTTCCAGACATCACGCCCTGACGCAGCCTCTCCTCGTACACGATGGGCGCATTGAGGTCCAGCCGGCCCTGGTTGACGGCGCGCAGCACGGCCATCAGGATCGAGGTCTTGCGGGTGCTTCCCGACGGAAAGGCGACATTTCCGTCGCGATCGGCCTCCTGGCCGGTGATCAGGTTCTTGACATACCAGGCGGTCACATAGGGCTGCTCATCGCAGATGGCGTTCAGGCGCGCTACCAGGTCTTGCATCTTGATTTCCTTTTCGACGATTTCCGATTCTGTGCTAAGTGAGGAGGTGACGCAGTAGCCTCACGGTGCGGGCGTCACCGGAGGACTCTGGTGCATATCCTGGCGCAGGTGCTCGGCCAGCGAGCCCAGGAAGCTGCTCAGATCATGCTGCAGGCGGTCGAATCCCTCATGTTTCTCGCAGCGTTTCTCGTTCATGTAGACGCTGCGCTTGATTTCGATCTGGATGCTATGTCGGCGCATCGTCGGAACACCATAATGCTGGACGATATAGCCGCCCTGATACGGCGTATTGATCCTGACGCGATAGCCGCGTCGGTCAAACTCGCCGGCGATCCACTCGGTGAGCGCGCTGCTGGCCGAGTTGCCCTTGCGGTCGCTGACCACGATGTCGGGGCGATCCGCGCCATTGTCCACGTTCATGGCATTGCCCACCGACTTCATCGAATGGCAGTTGATATGCCAGACGCGGCCGAAACGCTGGAACGCTTCATCGAGCAAGTCCTTCAGAACGGCATGGTAGGGATGATAGTAATGACGCAGGCGATGTTCGACCTCCTCGATGCTCAGCTTGTCCTGATACATCGGAATGCCCGGCAAGGCGTGACGCCGGATCAGGCCCATGCCGCGGCCGCATGCCGCTGAGGGTGTGAGCGCATGGGGCCAGGGCTGTGCCAGCATCTCCTGGTCGATATCATCGGGCGCGCGATTGGGATCGATGTAGGCCCGCGGAAATCGCGCCGACAGCAAGGCCGCTCCGACCGCCGGCGCGCCCGCCCACAATTCGTCGACGTACGCATCCCAGGTGGTCTGCAAGACCTCGGCAGGTGCCACGATGCCGCTGTTGAAGGGATACATCGTGCCACTGTGGGGCGAATCGACCACCAGCGGCAGCTGGGTCTCGCTCACGCCCGGGCGCAGTAATGCATACACTTGATTGACTGACTTGATCATTGCTTTTTCCGTTGGATACTGCGACGCCATCAGGCGTCATTGAGATGGCATGCAGACCAGTGGCCATCGCCGATGCTGCGCAGCATCGGCCGTTCCTCGCTGCAGCGGCGCATGGCGCGCGGACAGCGAGGGTGAAAGGTACAGCCGGTGGGTGGGTTGAGCGGACTGGGCAGCTCGCCCTGGATCGGCCGATGTTGCACCACCTTGGCATCGAGCCTGGGCGCATCGGCCATCAGCGCCTGGGTATAAGGGTGGTTGGGCCGGGCGAACACCGACCGCTTGTCGGCGATCTCCACGATGCGGCCCAGATACATGATCGCCACCCGATCCGCGATGTATTCGACCACCGCCAGGTTATGGCTGATGAACAGATAGGTGAGTTGCTTGGTCTCGCGCAATTCCATGAACAGGTTGAGAATCTGCGCCTGCACCGACACGTCCAGCGCCGAGACGGCCTCGTCGCAGACGATGAACTTCGGGTCCAGTGCCAGCGCGCGCGCAATCGCAATGCGCTGTCGCTGCCCGCCGGAGAACTGGTGCGGATAACGACCGGCATAGGATGGGTCAAGACCGACCTGCTTGAGCAGATCGCCGACGAAGGCAGAGGCATCCTTGCGTTGCACCAGTCCGTGATACAAGGCCGCTTCGCTGATGACCTGATCCACGCGCTGACGCGGATTGAGCGAGGCATACGGGTTCTGGAATACCATCTGAATGTTCAGGTGTGTCTGCAGGCTCGGCTTGGTCATATCCTCGCCTTCGAAGGCGAGACTGCCGCTGGTGGCCGGCAGCAGACCGGCAATCATCCTGCCCACGGTGGATTTGCCGCAGCCCGATTCACCGACCAGCCCCAGGACTTCACCGCGTTCTATACACAGCGAGACTTCATTGACCGCGTATACCCGCTGTGCCGGCGGCTTGGCCAGCCCCAGCTTGCCCAGTGCACGTGTGAGCCCGCTGCTCTTGAGGCTGAAGCTCTTGCTCAATTCGTTGGTCGTCAGCATTGTTGTCATCCTCATGCACTCAATGGGTAAAAGCAGCGATGTTCCCGGCCGCCCGCAGCCACGACCGGCGGAATGGTCTGGCAAGCCGGCGCTGCACGACTGCAGCGTGGCGCGAAGGAACATCCGGGCGGCAGTCGCAGCAGGGGCGGCGTGGCACCGGGAATGGAGTAAAGGCGCTTGCCTTGATGCTCGGCCTGCGGCAGCGAGTCGATCAGGCCTTGCGTGTAGGGATGCAGCGGCTGCCGGATGACCTGCTGTACCGGCCCGCGCTCGATGATGCGGCCGGCATACATGACGCACAGATCATCGGCCAGATCCTTGACCACGCTGATGTCGTGGGTGATCCAGATCAGGGCGGTTCCGCTTTCGCGCGCCAGCTGTTTCATCTCGTACAGGATCTGGGCCTGGATCGTCACATCCAGGGCTGTGGTCGGCTCATCGGCGATGATCAGATCCGGATGATTGATGATGGCATTGGCGATGGCAACGCGTTGACGCATGCCCCCGGACATCTCGTGCGGGTACACCCGCATGCGCTCCTCCGGGGCCGGGATGCCGACCCGCTTCAAGGCATCGCAGACGCGCGCATCGATCTCCTTGCGCGATACCTTGCGATGGATGGCAATGGTCTCGCCCAGTTGCGCGCCAATGCGCATGACCGGGTTCAGAGACATCATCGGATCCTGAAACACCATCGCGATGCGATCCCCGCGCAACTGGCTCCAGCGCTTGGGGCTGGCTTGCCGCAGGTTCTCGCCGTTGAAGATGATCTCGCCGCCCGTGACACGGCCCGGCGCGTCAATCAGGTTCATCAATGAAAAAGCCGTGACGGACTTGCCTGATCCCGATTCGCCGACGATGCCCAATACCTTGCCTTTTTCCAGCGTGAACGAGACATCGTCCAGCGCCTTGGCCACACCCGCTTCCGTATGAAATTGGGTGACCAGATTCCTGACTTCCAGCAGTGCCATCTTCGCTCCTTATGCATCCAGCTTGGGGTTGAGGACCACGCGCAGCTGGTCGCCCACCAGACTTACCGCCATGACTAGCAGGACCAGCGCCACACCGGGAAAGACGCTGATCCAGTATTGGTTCGACAGCATGTAGTCGAAACCGTTGGAAATCAAAAGGCCCAGGGAAGGCTTGGTCTGCGGCAGGCCGATGCCCAGAAAACTCATGGTCGCCTCCAGCGTGATGGCATTGGCCATCTGATTGGTAGTGGTGACGATCAGAGGTGCCACGCAGTTGGGCAACACGTGGCGGAACATGATGCGGCGCGCCGGCAAGCCTTGGCCCAAGGCCGCCTCGATGTAATCCTTGCCGCGTTCGACCAGGGCCGCGCCGCGCACATTGCGGGCAAAAATGGCCCACTGCACCAGCACCAGCGCCATCAGCGTCTTGTCCACCCCCTGCCCCAGCACGGCCAGCAGCACCAAGGCCACCAGGATCGTCGGCACGCTTAGTTGCACATCGACGACGCGCATGAGCAAGGCATCCACCTTGCCGCCAAAGTAGGCCGACACCAGGCCCAGGCTGGTGCCCAGCACCAGTGCCACCAGCGCGCTGGCCACGCCGATGCCCAGACTGATGCGCAAGCCATAGAGGATGGCACTAAGCATGTCGCGGCCAGCGCCATCGGTGCCCAGTACGTAGTGCATGCTCTGGTCGGTACTGAGCGTACCGGGACTGCGTTCGGCTTCTAGGATGGAGACCTTGGACAGATCATAGGGATCCTGTGGGGCAATCAGGGGTGCGGCTACCGCCGCGACGATCAGGATGGCCAGCAGCAGTGACGCCGCCGTGCCGACGCGGCTCTTGAAGAAGCGTCTGGCCAGAACGCGCCAGGGAGACTCCGAGGCAGCGGTTTCGGTGGACGGCCTGGCGATGCCTGCTCCGGAATGAGCCTCCGATGCCAGTGCGCCTGTCTCGATATCATTCATCATCATTATGTTTGCCTCTTCAAGCCGACTTGGTCCGCAGACGCGGGTCCAGAATCAGATACAACACGTCAACCACGAAATTGATCACCACATAAAGCAGCAAGACCACCATCAGATAGGCGACCACCACCGGCCGGTCCAGCTGCAGTACCGAATCGATGATGAGCTTGCCCATGCCGGGCCAGGCAAAAATGGTTTCGGTGATCAGGGAAAAGGCGATCAGGTGACCGAACTCGATGCCCATGACGGTCACGATGGGAATCATGACGTTGGGCGCGATATGCCGCATCATCAGGCGTACCGCCCCTACCCCCTTGGCACGCGCAAACTTGACATATTCCTGTACCGCCACCTCGCGCGTGCCGGCCTCGGTCATGCGCATCACCAGGGCGATGTTGTGCAGGGCCAGCGTACTGGCCGGCAGGATGATGTATTGCAGCCCTTCCCAGCTAAGGAAACTCACCTGCACTCCCAGCAAGGAAGTGGTCGGACCGCGGCCGCCGGAAGGCAACCATCCCAGATTGACCGAAAATACCAGGATCAGCAGCAGGCCCAGCCAGAACACCGGCACCGTCACACCCAGCACCGAAAATCCCATGGCAAGCTTGTGCACGCGACTACCGGGACGCAAACCGGACCACATCCCCAGCGGAATGCCGATCAACGCCGACAGCAGCAAGGCCGCCACAGCCAGTTCGAAGGTGGCCGGCATGCGTTCGAAGATCAGGCCGATGGCCGGCTGATTGAAGACGAAGGAATTGCCCAGATCCCCATGTAAGGCATTGGTCACGAAGCGCAGGTATTGCTGGTACATCGGCAGATCCAGCCCCAGCGCATGCGAGGCGCGCTGTATTTCTTCCAGTGGTGCATCCGGTGCGACCAGCAGATGAATGGGGTTGCCCACCAGATTGATCCCGACGAAAGCCAGAATCGACATCACAAAGATCACCAGCACGCTTTGCAGCGCGCGCCTCAACAACATCTCAAACATCGTTCCGCTCCCATGTCGAATTCACGCCGGACTCCTGCTCGCGATCAGGAGGCTGTCCCGGCAGCCCCTCGCAGCTCATGTTACGCCGTATCAATGAGCGATACTATATATTATCAAGCGATACCGTGTCAAACAAAGATCACCATCCGAAACATCTTTTCATGCCCTGCGATTCCAGGCGGAAACCCAGTTCCAGAGCGGGATTTCAGCAATCATCGCAGATCGTCTTCGGGCGCGGAGCCGTGGAGAAACCGTGGTTCAGCAAAAGAAAAAAAGGAGTGCAATCTGCACTCCTTGCGCACTCCTTCCCGGGTCGTATGCGACGATCTTTACTTCTGGCGGATATCCATGGCCATGGTGAATCCGTCAGCGCGCGGTGTCAGAACGAGGCTCTTCTTCATGGCCCAGGATGCATTGAGGTGCTGCAACGGAATGATGGCGACATCGCTCAAGGCCAGGCGGCTGGCCTGCCGCTGCAGATCCGCCCGGGTTGCCTCATCGGTAGTACCCGCAGCGCGTTCGATGAGGGCATCCACTTCCTTGTTGCTGTAGCGTCCATAGTTGCTCACGCCAACAGAGGCTGCCGCGTTGTAGCTGTGGATCATCGACACCAGCCCCGTGAGTGAATCGCCGGTCACCGCCCCGTTGCCGACCAGGAAGGCACTGAATTCAGGCTCGCCGCTGCCGCCACTTCCGAAGGCACGGGTCTGGAACACGGCATATGGCATCGTCGCCACGTCCGTCTTGATCCCCACCTGACTCCATTGCTGGGCGACCGCCTCGCATAGTCGGGCGTCATTGACATAGCGGTTGTTCGGGCAATGCAGGGTCAGCTGAAAACCTTGCGGATAGCCCGCCTGCGCCAGCAACTCCCGGGCCTTGGCGACGTCATAGGCGGGCATTCCGAGGTCGGCGTCGTAGCCGAAGAATCCCTTGGGCACCGTTTGCAACGCCGCCGTGGCATCGTCCTTCATGAGGTACTTGATGATGCCGTCGCGATTGATGGCCATCGTCATCGCCTGACGCACCTTGAGATCCTTCATGGGATTCTTCTTCAGGGGGGCACCACTGGCGTCGCGCACGAAGGGCGAACTGTCGCGGAACTGATCCAGCGCCAGATAGTTGAGCATGTAGGACGTCACCGAGACCAGCTTGAAGGCACGCAGCGATGTCTCCATGTTGGCGGTGATATCGTTGATGATGTCCAGCGAGCCCGACAGCAAGGCGGCTGCGCGAGCCGGCTCACGCGGAATGAACTGGAAGCTCACGGTATCCCAAGGCTCCTTCTCGCCCCAGTACGTCGGATTCTTGGTGAGCACGAGTTTCTGTCCATGCAGCCAACTGCCGAAGCGATACGGTCCGGTGCCGATGGCCGATTTACCATTGGCGAAGCTTTCTTCGCTGACGTGCTCACCCAGGGATCTGGGCAGGATGGCGATGAGGCCGAGATTGTCTGGCAGCGTCGGGCTGACGTGCTTGGTCTTGACCTGCACGGTCAGGGGCGCACTGACACTGATGGCGCTCACTTCGCGCAGATAGGAGCGGAAGGTGCGCGGTCCCGAAAGATTCATGGCGCGCTCGATCGAATACTTGACGTCCTCGGCCGTCATGGTCTGCCCATCATGGAACTTCACATCCGGCCGCAACTTGAATTCCCAGGTGGTCGGATTGAGCATGCGCCACGACAGCGCCAGGCCAGGCTTGGGACGCAGCTGATGATCCTGGGCCACCAGTGAGTCATAGACGTGAACCCAGATGTTGCGGTTGGCGCTGTTGAGCACATGGGGATCGGCCGAGGTGATCTCCGCCTTGAACCCGATCTTCAGTTCAGCCGCCTGCACGACCGACGCCAGCAGCCCAACGGCAATACAGGCTGCGGCAAATACTTTCCTCACTACCTTGAACATGTTGCGACCCTCTCCTTGACTTCGATTAAACAGTTGAAGCTGCCGCCATCAGCTCATTGCCTGTCACCCTCTGGCCGGTGCAGCAATGCGTCCGGCCAGAGGCAGAACACAAGAACCGTATTGGCGCGCCCGCTTATTTCATGACGGCTTCGCCTCGTTGTCGCTCGCATCAACCATCCTTACCAGCGGCCGCCAGGTGAGCACATGGATATTTCGTCCGGCGCTCAACGATATCCCAGATTCATTGACAATTGGCGCGCCGCCGTTCGCAGCATGCCTGCCATTGTCGCGACCTCCTCGCCACCGATACGGCTGGCCGGGCCGGCCACGCTGATGGTGGCCATCACCTCGGCATTGGCATTGAAGACAGGCGCTGCAATGGCCACCGAATCGACCGACATCTCACCGTAGGAGACCGCATGCCCCGCCTGCAGGACCTTGGCCAGCGCCTGCTTGAGGCTGCTGCGATTGACCAGCGTGGCCCCGGTAAAGCGCTTGCGTTCTGTGCGCAGGATATGATCCTGAATCTCCCGCGGAGCATAAGCCAGCAGTACCTTGCCTGACGCTCCCGCATAGAGCGGTCGCCGGTTACCTGGCTCGCACGGAGCGCTGACCGGCTCTACGGATTCCCAGCGTGCAATGCAGACCGATTCCAGACCATCGCGAATGCGCATCTGTACGGTTTCCTGGCAGGTAGTACCGATCTGACGCAGATATTTCTTGCCCAGTCGGGCCAGACTGATCTGACCTTCGGCCTCCACCCCCAGGTACAAGGCATTGTGGCCCAGGCAATAGACAGGTGCCTGGTGATCACGACATACCAGACCACTCTTCTCTAGCGTATAGAGCATGCGGAACGCCCGCGCCTTGGTCATCCCCGAGCGTAGCGACAACTCCGTCACACCCAGGCCGGGACATTTCGCCACCAGCAGGAGCAGCCCCAGCGTCTCTTCAACTGCATCGATTGTGTAATCAGTCATGACTCTGATGTCTCGGCAGGAGTCCAGCGCGGTTCTCCGGCGCTGCATAGGCAGGCCGACGTTCCAGAAAAAAGCCAATCCCGCAAGCGAGATTGGCAAAGAGGAGACACCTCAAGAAAAACGGAACCTTAGAAGCGATGCAGGATGCCCAGCGCCAGGGCATTCTGCGACTTGTCCGCGCCCGGCGCGCCATTGCTGGTCAGGCCCGGGCTGTACATGTCGGAGGCCCGCATGTTGGCCACCATCGCATACAGCAGGCTGCGCTTGGACAAGTTGTAGTCGGCACCCAGCACCAGCGTGGTGAGCTTGCCCTTGTTGGATGCACCCACGAAGTCGTAACGGGAATGGATCACGCTGCCCTTGAAGACCCAGTTACCCAACTTGTAGTCGGCACCGACGTCATAGATATCAGCACGCGAATTGTTGATGCCGCCCGCAGTGAATGCCGCCACGCCGCTGGTGGCGGTCGCTGTACGTACAAAGTTGACCGCAGTACCCGACGAGGCGTTGACCAGCGGCTGCTTGACCAGCGAATAAGTACCGCGCAGGGTCACCGGACCGATATCGTAATTGCTGCCCAGCATCCAGACCTTGGTGCAGGTGTCGCCTGCATTGCCCAAGGTGGAAGTATTGCAGCCGGCGTTGGTGGCCGCGCCCTGATCACTGCTGGTATTGGTGGTGGCCGAGCCGACGGTCGCCGCCTTCTTCGACTGCCAATAGGCGAAGCCGATGCCGAACGGGCCATTGTCATAGTTGGCACCCAGTCCCAGCGACTGACCGGTGCTGTTGGAGCCGACCGTTTCGCCGAAGGCGTAAGTGAAATTCGCCTGGAAGCCACCGAAGTTCGGCGTGGTGTAGTAGATCATGTTGTTGGCACGTTCGCCAGTGGCACGATCCAGATTGTTGCCATGCGCCTTGCCGGTGAAGGGCAGCATGCGCGATGCGGTGGAATACTGATTGGCGATGAAATCGGTGTAATCCTTGCGGCGACCCAACTGCACATCACCGTAGTTTCCCGACAGACCCACCGTGGTGCGGCGACCGAAGGTGGCACCATTCTGCGTGGAGGCGCCGTTATCCAGCGTAAAGCCGCCTTCAATGACGAATTCGGCCTTGTTTCCGCCACCCAGATCCTCGGCACCACGGAAGCCGAGACGCGACTGCGTGTACTGACCCGAATCGATGCCCACGCGGTTACCTGTGCTGGTACCGGTGGTAGCCACTTTGTCGACATAGCCCAGACCAGCCGTGGCAATGCCGTAAATCTCCACCGAGCTTTGCGCACAGGCGGTCCCCACGATGCCCAGGCAGGCCAGTCCAATTGCGGATTTCTTCACATCTCTCTCCCTTGATACCAGATTGTCGATAATAGAAACATCACCCCAACGTCTCACTAAGCAAACCAATGTAACGATAGGCGATATGTTAAACAGCTGTATTGAGATCGTCAACGATGTTTCATCAAAAAATATACGGTATTATCATGTGAAACAGAAGTGACTATTCAGGTGCAGAAAATACACCGGAAGATGCGCCGGCAGGCGACTTTGCCCAAAACGAGACCATACCCGGCTTCAATGTTGGCTGAAGCGGGTGTTTCATTGAACGAAGAGCGCTGGCGTGCTCCGTACATTGCGTCGATGACTACCTCAGGCCATGCATGCCAGCCTATTGACACCTGAGTACAAGGAAAGCGAGATGCAACACGACATGCCGAAAAAGAGGCAACAGCGCCGCGTACCGGACGCCGATCTGGCCGCAGACGACGCTGGCTTGATGGCGAGCATCGCCAAGGGCGATGTGCTCGCTTTCGAGAAATTATATAAACAGTATGGTCCGCGGCTGACCGCGTTCCTACGTCGCTTCACCGCCCACCCCCACCTCATAGATGAGATCATCAACGACACCATGTTGGTGGTATGGCAGAAAGCGCACACCTACAACCAGACCTGCAAAGTCTCGACCTGGGTGTTTTCGATCGCCTATCGCCAAGGTCTCAAAGCACTGCGCAGCTTGCGGCAAAAGACAGAGATCTTGGTCGACGAAGATGAACTCAGCGACATGCCTGAGCCGGAGCAGCAGATGAACCATCTGCAAATGAGGAAATTGCTGGAAAACGCGCTGGGGGAGCTATCGCTGGAGCAGCGTAATGTGATCGCCCTGACCTACTACCACGGCATGGCCTACGACGAGATCGCACACACCATGAGATGTCCGGTCAATACCATCAAGACCCGAATGTTTCATGCACGGCGCAAGCTCAGATCGCTGCTGCATGCGTATCAATGAAGGACCAAGAGGCGTTCCAGGCCGGACCGGGAACGTCTCCCGGGAGGACTCGACTCATCGCGCGAGCAGTCCGGCTTGAAAGCTATACAGATAAGGCCTGTGTTTCTCAGGCCAGCGCGTCGACGTAACCGAGCAGTTGGGAGAAACGGGCGGCGGACTGGGTGATGATCTTGACGTACTTGTCCAGTTTCTCTTTGGGAACGCGGCTCGATGGCGCCGTCATGGACAGCGACGCCACCACATTGCCTTGGGAATCGCGCACCGGAGCAGCGACCGCCACCATGTCCGCCGTCTTTTCGGAATGGGAAATGCTGAAGCCCTCCGCCAGGATCTTCTTGAGTTCCTTCTTGAGATCGGTCTGCTTGATGATGGTGTTCGGGGTGAATTTCTCCAGCTTGCCGGAGAGGATCTCGGCCTGCACATCGGCCGGCGCATAGGCCAGCAAGAGCTTGCCGGAAGCCCCTGCAAACAAGGGACGACGATCACCCAACTGGCTGTGAACCCGGATCGCATGCGGTGCATCCCACCACGCCACGCAGACCGTATCCATGCCGTCGCGCACCCTGACCAGGACGCTCTCGTTGCATTCGTTTCCGATATCCTGAAGGATGTCACGGGCCACGCTGACCAGGCTCAACTGGCCCTGCGCGGCGGTTCCCAGAATCAGCGCACGATAGCCGAGGCTGTAGGTCGCCATGGGCAACTGACGCCGTACCAGACCGCGCTCCTCCAGCGTAGTGAGCAGCCGGAAGGCTCGCGCCTTGGTATTGCCGGAGCGCTTGGCCAGCTCGGTCACGCCATGCCCCCCTTCTTCAGCCACCAGAAACAGCAGCTCTATCGCCTTGCTGACGGCATCGACGGTGTAACTCATAAATCAGTTTCCTTGTTGTTCAACGCGATCGTCACGAGACCTTCGCCAGCGCCTGGTCCCGCCCCACGGGTTGGCCATTTTCGCAGAAATAGCGGATGGCGGTCGCCCGCCCAGGCGAATCAGGTCACGGCTTCTGGCACCTGGTCCGTAACCTGCCCGATGAAACGGAAGATCAAGAGCAAAACGATACACTGTTTCCCTGACGGAAACAATACAAGTCTGTGGCATGGCGGTGCATCTGCTTGGCGAACCAACTGGCGCGCCATCGCCACTGACCGTGGCCAGGCATGCAGACCGTGACAGCCGATGGCGCAATCCGGGAGGAGACGCTCAGATGAGAAAATTTGCAGTCCGGGTAAGAACGGCCGAACAAGCCTATACCTACATGGAACTTGCTCACAGCAGCGGCGACGCGGCGGCGGCAGCTTGCGATCGCTTCGGACCGTGCGGCGTGACGGTCATCCCTCTGTCCGGCCATGGCTACCGCCCTGCCTGAGATCGCCAGCCTATACGCCCTGGCGGCGCTCAAGCCAGGCTTGCCACCGGCTGCTGCCCGAACGCTTCAGCCAGAAGAAACTCCACCAGATGCCGCGCACAGGTAGCCGGTTCCGCCAGTTGCCCCTGCGCCCGCAGGCTAAGAAACAGTTCCCGCAAAGGAAATCGCTCGGCGGGAAGCTCCCGCAGTTGCGCCTGCATGTCGGTATCGACCACCCCGGGGGCCAAGCTGCAGATGCGCAGCCACGGCAAGGCATCCTGCGCGACCGCGCGTGCATGCTGGTCCAGCGCGGCCTTGCTCGCGCCGTATACCGACCACCCAGGATAAGCGTGGCGACCAGCACCACTGGACAGATGCAGGATGCGGCAAGTGCATCCGGGGCGGGCTTGCACAAGTGTCGCCACCCTGGCCGACAGCATGAGGGCCGAGCCGACATTGAGCATGACAGCCTGGGCGACGTCATGGGCGCACTGGAATGGCAACGCAGCGCTGGGTTCGATCGTGGCAGCGTTGTTGATCAGCAGCACCTGCCCCTGATCTGCGAAAAAGGCCGCCAATATGCCACTGTCTAGCCAGCTGCCCAGTTGCCGGGGATCGGCCAGATCGATCGCCTGTTCATGCAACAACCCGGGCCAGTGCCGGGCCAGCGCGTCATTGCGGCCACGCGCCAGCCCCAATACCGCAATCTCGCGTTGCATCAATTCGGCGGCGATGGCCGCCCCAAGACCACGGCTGTGGCCGGTCACGATGGCTTTCATGTTGACTCCTGCGGTCGGGATCCTGCCGGTGGGGGAACCGCCGGCGCTGCGATGCCACTCAACGAGAAATGGTCCGCCACGGCACGCTCTGCTCCGTTGGCGCTCCCCGAGGCAAACTTCTGCTGACAAAAACCATGAACCATATCGTCGGTCGCGTACTGGAGCAAAGAGACTATCGGGCCATTCATCTGGCGCGACATCTGTTGCCCTTCGAGGATCACAAGTTCCTTCAACCCGAGCATGCACGCGTCATCGTACGCGGGCAGGGCCTGCATGTCTGGGACGAGCAGGGCCATCGCTTGCTCGATGCCATGTCCGGCCTGTGGTGTACCACCCTCGGCTACGGGCGGCAAGAGCTGGTGGACGCGGCCGCCAGGCAGATGACGACCTTGTCCTACTGCAGCCAGTTCTTCAACACCACCCACCCTGCCGTAGCCGAGCTGTCTGCCCGATTGTTCGAGCTGCTGCCGGCCTGTTACAGCCGCGTGCTGTATTGCAACTCGGGCTCCGAGGCCAACGAGACGCTCATCAAGGTCGTCCGCCGCTACTGGGAACTCGCCGGCCGCGCCGGCAAGCGCGTCATCATCGGGCGTCACAATGCCTATCACGGTTCGACGGTTGGCAGCGCCTCCCTGGGCGGCATGAAGATGATGCACGCGCTGGGTGCAAGCCTGCTGCCGGAGGTCGCGCACATTGAGCAGCCCTTCTGGTTCGGCTATGACGGTTCGCTGGGCCAGACCGAGTTTGGGTTGCATGCAGCGCAAGCCCTGGAGCGCAAGATCATTGAACTCGGTGCGGACAACGTGGCGGCATTCGTGGCGGAGCCCTTTCAGGGCGCCGGTGGCATGATCTTCCCGCCCGCCAGCTATTGGCCCGAGATACAGCGCATCTGCCAACGCCATGACGTTTTGCTGTGCGCCGATGAGGTGATCGGTGGCTTCGGACGGACCGGTCATTGGTTTGCGCATCAGCATTTCGGGTTCCAGCCCGACCTGATCACCATCGCCAAGGGCCTCACTTCCGGCTATGTGCCCATGGGCGGATTGCTGCTCTCCGAGCGCGTCGGCGAGACATTGGCCGAGCGTGGTGGCGTGTTTGCTCATGGCTTCACCTACCAGGGGCATCCGGTTGCCGCAGCGGTCGCGCTAGCGACCTTGTCACTGCTGGACCAAGGCGGTGTCCTGGCGCGACTGGCCAGCTGCACCGGGCCGTATCTGCAGGCCCAACTGCGCAGCCGGCTGGGCGACCATGTACTGGTCAACGGTATTGAAGGAACCGGCGCGGTAGCCGCCCTGCAGCTGGCCCCGAAAAAGCAGGGCAAGCAGCGCTTTGCCAACGAAAATGCGGTGGGGCTGTATTGCATGCAGCGGGCGCAGCACCATGGACTGATCGTGCGCACTTCCGGCGCACGCATCATCCTTGCGCCGGCGCTGGTGGCCAGTCTTGCCGAAATGGACGAACTGATCGACAAGCTCGCGCTGACGCTGGATGACACGGCGCGGGCTTTGAAGATGGCGTGATCATGAGCATGCACCTGCCCATGCATGTTCACTCCTTGCTGCGCTCGATGCGTAGGCGACGCGGCCAGCGGCATGCCCGCATGGCAAGCAACCCCAGCACCGGCATCCTGCGCTCACTGCGGTACCGGACCCTGGCGCTGCGTTGCGTAGGCGTGGAACCGCGCTGCCGAACCTTGCCACCCAGAACAGTCCGCCTTCGCTGATCTCGGCGAAAGCGGTACGCCTTGTCAAGACAAGACGGGATTCCCGGACATGCTTTCTCATCCTCGCATCCCGATCGATCATGGGAGATCCTAACGTGTCCGCGAAGCATTCACCCTTTTCTCTTTGGGGCCTGACGCTGGAGGCCGAGACCGCTCCTCATCAGCCGCCCATGAAGCAAACCTTCATCGTCCGGCTCGGGCAGGAAGCCGGCGTACTCACCTTCGCCTCGGCACTGGATGCGGAAATCTATTGCCAGCATCTGGCGGCGAGCGGCGGAGGCAGATGGCAGCGAGAACGCCTGGAACGTATTGACCTTTCCGTCGTGCTGGCAGCGATACCGGAACAACAACAGCGGCTCATGCTGTCGCTGGGGTACTATGCCTCCGAGAGCAACGACTTGCTCGCCGATGACAGCCAATCGCTCGTGACGCCCTTGCTGCCGGTGCAGTTCGATATGCGCCAGCGGCGACATGGCCCGCGCCAGATGCGTATCGGAACCGATATTCCGGCCTTTGTCCAGTATTGGTGGGGCCGTATAGGGGGCGAGAATTATGCCCAGCTGATCGGTGCGCTCGAAAATCACTCCGAATGCGCCGTGAGCCAATGTGCGACCGAGGCGCTGCGCAAGATTCACATTACGGGCATCAGCGACTATCTGCGTACGTGGACCATTAAGGGAATTACTGAGATCTATGCGTTGTACCGACCGGATGCCGGCGAATGGGGCTTCCGCCGGGCAAGCCAGGAGCCAGTACGACAGCTCCAATGATGGCCGGAAATTTCTACTTTAGACGGGTAAGGCGCGCATTGCGAAACGCCCTGTGAGATCGCTCCTGCCCAAACCAGTTGGGACTGTCAACCATGATTCTTAGCTCGTTTATAAATAACCGGGTCGTTTCGAAGCACAACTTGCGCGGCAAGCGGAAAAATTTCTAGATCAACCTTGACCCATCCGCGCTTCTCAGGAGGTAGCTTTCAATACTCAGCGGAAGAAACTCAAGGACAAGATAGCCGTTGAGCTAGCGCAGAATAGTTTCCTAAGGCTGGCTGCGGCGATGCTCAATCTTTGGAAAAACTAAGGGGGGAGACTGAACCGTCCGCCCTTTCCATCCTTCGTTCCCACCCTCCCCAGCTTATGATCTACGAAGCGCAAAGTGGGAATCGTTCTTGCCACTACATCGGTTGTATAAGCAATTTTTCCATTTCCTTTGTATAGCCCTTCAGCGACGGGTGAGCAATGACACGTATGCTACAGGTTGACTGAAGATGCGACGCTGCTACCTAAAATTTCCTAGCCGGTCTCCCGCAAAATGGTGAGACTCACGACATGAATTACGCTCGGCTCTTGCCTAAGGACGAAGGCGAGATGATTATCAAATTTCAATTCAATACTCAACGGAAGAAACTCAAGGACATATCCGCTCCGATGAGAAGCGTTAAAGGAAGCTTGTCTGGAAAAATAAATTTAACAGTCACAGTGTTGAATTGCATTTAAATCTGACCCACTTTCTCAGGAAATTTGCATCCTAAGTTGACCCATGTTTAGACCACAATCCTGCTCATGACAGCGAGCGGGAGAACGGAGTGATAAACGTGGCCCTACTTGGAATTATTCGACGCTGGTACATTAGAGACCATATCTCAATCCGGGAAATCGCCCGCCGCCTGGACATCTCCCGCAATACGGTTCGCCGTTATATCCGGTCGGACGCGATCGAACCAGCATACCCAGCAAGGCATTCACCGAGCTCTCTTGATGAGTTTGCTCCCAGGCTCTCCGCTTGGCTGAGCGCTGAGTCCGTTAAATCTCGAAAGCAACGAAGAACCCTGAAACAGATGTTCCTGGATCTAAAAGAACTGGGATATGAAGGGTCGTATGACCGTGTGGCCGCCTTTGGTAGGCGGTGGAAGGTGGGTCAAATGGAGAGGGTCAAATCTGCGAGCAAATCAACAATCGCGGCCTCGCAAGGGGCGAACATAGTTTTACTATAGGCCACAAATCTGACATTTCAATCAAAAATAGGAGCTAGTCAAGATCTGGAAAAGGAGGATGGTTCTTTCACTGGAATTGGAGATTTTGAAAGTACCAATTATTCCTTTATCGCTCCGACTTTCTATTTTGGATCAGCAACATTTAGGAAGGAAAGCTTCGTAAGGGTGCGCCTAAAGGAAGGTAGTGCGTGGGACAACCCGATACCTTACCCCGGCAAACTTTCCTTCTAAGCGCTATGGTCCCGATGTCTCAACCAAGCCCGACTTCCTCGACATGCGCCGCCAGGCCGCTCTGTCCCGGGGCGATATGCTCCGCCAGAACATGAGCATCCGGATAATCTCCCCCGTTTTGCGTGCGGAAAGGAATCGGCTTGTCCCGGAACAGTCCCGCCAACCGCAAACGTAAGGCATCTTCAGCTGTAGCCAGTCGGGCCTCGTTCAAATGCCCTGCGCCATATACCGCAAAGGTCGGCAAGACCTCCATCCCCGGAAAAAACAAGCTGCCATGGGTGATCGGGAAAAGCAGCTGCTCCAGAGGTCCGTTGATGCCCCGGGGTGAATAATCCACTTCCGGCCCTCCCACACACACCGAAAGCAACGCACGCTTTCCGGCCAACCCGCCTTCCCCGTATCGGTAGGCATTGCCCGCGCCGCGATAGCCGTAGGCCAGCCCATAAGCCCACACCCGGTCGATCCAGCCTTTCATGATCGCCGGCATGCTGAACCACCAGAGCGGAAATTGCAGGATCAGCGCATCGGCAGCCAACAGCTTGCGCTGTTCTTCCGCCACGTCGGACGTCTGGCAGCCATGTGCAAAGGCATGCTCGGACTCGGCGATGATAGAAAGACGATCGGAATGTTGGCGGACAGGGAAATCCTGGGCATCCAATGCACTCTTCCACCCCATGGCATACAGGTCCGAGTGCAGGACCTCATGGCCTTGATCGCGCAAGGTCCTCGATGCCACCTCGGCCAGATGGTGCGTCAGCGAGGTCTTTTCCGGATGGGCGTGGACGATCAGTATTTTTTTGCGGTCGTGCGAATGCATGGCCAGCCTTCCTTTCAGATGCAATGAAAACGGAGCCAGTGTGGGCCAGTCGCAGGTATCAGTGAAATCATGAATCTTTGCTGCTACCATCCATTCTATGGATAGCAAAAAACGCCTGGATTTGAATCTCCTGGTCACGCTGGAAACGCTGCTTGCAGAGCAGAACGTTACCAAGGCAGCTGAGCGGCTGCATTTGAGCCAGCCGGCTGTCAGCGCGCAACTCAATCGACTGCGCGAACTGTTCGAGGATCCGCTGTTGATTCCTTCCCACCGTGGCATGACCGCGACGGCAAAAGCGCTTGATCTGCTGGAACCCTTGCGGCAGGCGCTGGATCAAGTGCGATCCACGGTCGCGCAACATAGCCAGTTCCATCCCATGAGCGCGCAGATGAGTGTCTCCATCGCCAGTACCGACTATGTGCAGGCATGCGTCATACAAACGCTCTGCATGGTATTGCGGCAGCACGCGCCGGGCATCCGCATCGCGCTGCGCCATCTTGACCCGCCCCAACTCGAAGCACAGATGGCCGCAGGCGACGTCGATCTGGCGCTGATGACGCCGGATCATGCGCCGCAAAGCCTGCGCTACCGGCATTTGTTTGACGAACGTTATGTGCTCATCGGAAGGCATCGACATCCGAAGCTGAGGCGCAAGCTCTCCGTGGCGCAGTTCGCGCAGCTTGAACACGTCGTCGTCTCGCTCGATGGCGGCGGTTTCAGCACGGCTGTGGATGATGGATTGAACGCCCTCGGGTACCAGCGTCGCGTGGTGCTCTCGGCAGCCTCGTTTCTGATTGTGCCGGACCTGGTTTCGCGATCCGATGTCGTGGCGCTGGTGCCGGAGCGGCTGGTGCTCGATCGGCAGGAAAACCTGACCGTTGTCGAATGCCCTTTCCCGGTCCCGGGATTTCCCGTCGGCATGCTGTGGCACGAACGTAACCACGCCCATGGCGGACATCGCTGGCTACGCGACGTGATTATCGAGTTGGCCTCAGACATGTAGCGTATTGACCTGTCAGTTCTTGCTTTCTTTTGTCAGGATCATGTCGTAGAGCGCCTGTGCCGCCGGCGAGAGGTGCGCCGACTTGCGTGTGATCAGCACCAGACTGCGGGACACCACAGGCTCGACCAGCTGGATCGTGCGCACATCAGGATAGGCTCCCTCCTGCACGGCCAGCCCCGGCACCACGGCGATGCCCACCCCCTGCGCCACCAGTCCCATCGCCGTTGAGCTGCGCTGCACTTCATAGAAAGAACGCAAGGCGAGGCGGTTGGCGTCCAGCACCGGATCGAGCAAGGTGCGATTGCCGCTCACCTCCCCTGCAAAGATCAGCGGATACGGCTTGAGCTGCGCCCAGGTGGCCCGGCGGCGTTTGGCCAATGGATGGGTGTGGTGGCAGATCAGCACGTACCGGTCCGTGGTCAATGGAACGCTTGCCAGCTCGGGATGATGTTCCCTGGCCATGTTGATGCCGAATTCGGCTTCGCGGCGCAGCACCGCATCGGCCACGGCTGAAGAGGCGTGATCGAGAATCTTGATGCGGTTGTGCGGATAGCGCGCGGAATACGCCTGGAGGATGCGTGGCAGGTACTGCACACCCACGGTGGGCACACAGGCGATGCAGACGTCGCCACGCCGCGCCATCCCGGTTTCCCGGATCTCCACCAGCGCGCCCGCCAGCTCGTCCAGCAGCCGCCGGGCCTGGGGCAGGAAGTCCTGTCCGATTTCGGTGAGCGCAAGGGAGCGCGTGGTCCGCTCCATCAAGGTCACTCCCAGAAAATCCTCCAGCTTGCGCAAGCGCAGCGTCACCGCCGTCTGCGTCACGTGCAAGGCGCCAGCCGCGCCCTGAAAGCTGCCGTGATCGGCAATCGCGACAAACGCCTGTACACCGAGGATGTCGATTTTCATGAGTAAAACTTATTAATCTTTCAGATAATTTCATTTTACTGCTTCTCCGGCAGCGCTCAAGATACAGCCTCAAGTCAGCCCTAAGGGAGCCAGATCATGAACATCACCCTATCGGACGCGCAGCCAGGTCATGAAGAACCGGCCGCAAGCGACGCCGTCGAGCCGCTCATCCTTGATCTTCTCGAATGGATAGGAGCCGATGGACGGCCTTACAGCGAAGTGATAGATACTTGGCGAACCTCATGCCCTCGCTTGCCGGTCTGGGAAGACGCCAATGCGCGAGGCTATCTGGCACGCGTCCATGCATCTGGCGGCGTGGCCCGGATAGAGGTCAGCCAAGCCGGTGCCGCTCATCTGCAAGCCAGGCGAGGCAGACTGCTCAGCCAGAATCAACCTTCGCCACAGGAGCAATCCATGCAAACCTCTCCAGAATCCATACAAGCCCAGGTTCAATGGGACGTCAGCCAGTATTTGCGTTTCGGCGGCGAACGCCTGCGCCCGGCCCTGGACCTGATGTTGCATCTGCCCACGCAGAACCCCGCGCGCATCCTCGACCTGGGGTGCGGCACCGGCAACCTGACCGCACTGCTGCAGCAGCGCTGGCCACGGGCCGAGGTGCTGGGCGTGGATGGCTCCGATGACATGCTGGCCAAGGCGCGCCTGAACGTGCCGCAGGCCAGGTTCGTCGCTGCCGATCTGAATCATTGGGTGCCCGAGCACAAACTGGACCTGATCTACACCAATGCGACCCTGCAGTGGCTGCCCGATCATGCGCAGCTGTTCCCGCGGCTGCTGTCCTTCCTCAATCCTGGCGGTTGCCTGGCGGTGCAGATGCCGGTCATGCATGACGCGCCGTTGCGGCGCGCGCAGGTGGAGCTGGCGAGGTCACCCGCCTATGCCGATGTGCTGGGCGAGGTGTCGGAACGGCGCAATGTCCTGGAGGTGGGCCGCTATTACGACCTGCTGCGCCCGCGCGTGGCGACGCTGGACATCTGGCAAACGAGCTACCTGCACATCCTCACGGGCGCGGACCCGGTACTGGAATGGGCCAGCGGCAGCAGCCTGCGTCCCTATCTCGAGAAATTGGAAGGCGATCAATTGCAGGCCTTCCGCACCGAATATGCGCGCCGCATGCAACAGGCTTACCCGCCCAGCGCAGACGGCAGCACATTGCTGCCGTTCCAGCGCATGTTCATCGTGGCGAGCTTGCCTGGCTGAGCTGGAGCTCGCGCTCATGAAAAGGGGCAGTACTCGGTTGGAGGTTCATCTTGTCCGCCCACCAAGGTCTCCGTCACCCAACTCACTCTCCAAAAGCCGCTCGTACTGCATGCAGAGGTAATGCATGCGCAGCAAACGTCTCGCAGGATTCACC
Source organism: Herbaspirillum sp. 1130 (assembly GCF_017833835.1). Lineage (NCBI taxonomy): Bacteria > Pseudomonadati > Pseudomonadota > Betaproteobacteria > Burkholderiales > Oxalobacteraceae > Herbaspirillum > Herbaspirillum sp. 1130. Next base: position 512,718 of record NZ_JAFICQ010000001.1, on the reverse strand, counting down.
TCCGGCGCAAGCTTCGAAAACAGTGTCATGCCACCAGCCTCTGCTCTCTGGTCAAGCACACTGATCCGCGCCAGTGCTTGCCGACCTGTTTCCGGTGCAAGACCGGATTCTGCTTGCCGCTGTGCCCATTCCCGAACGTCGCGCAACGCCCTCGGGACCCGAGATGGCGCGCCGTTAGCGATGACTTCATGGGCGTCCTGAACAGCAGGGTAGTGTTGCGGGTGCCGTATCCGGGCACGCAACGGTTCGTTGGCGTCGACCGGATCATCAAAGTGCAGAGCATCGACCACAGTCTGGCCAATCCCGGCATCAGGGTAGATCAGGCTGAGCGGCTCGGCAGTCAGGCGTGCCCGGTCGTTACGCAACTTCGCTACCAGCAGCGTGCCGGGTGGCAGTTGGTCAGGCTCCATCTGCTCGATGCGTGCGATGGCGTGTGCGGCCATGTCGCTGTAGACCAGTTCAACATCAAGCATACGATCCTCTTGATCGAAAACAGGCCAATTCAGTGTCTGGCGCGTCGTGTCGAACGTGGCCGAACTATAGCGCGCGGGCCGCAAGACGACCCAATCCCTCATTGGTTGCGACTCGGCCAACAAGCTGCCCCCGCGCTGCCCGCGCGCCGCAATCAAGACCGACCAGTCGTCGCAGACCGGCAAGGTCGCTGCGAAGTGGGCTGCGCCGACGGGCGGCAATACCGACGCACTGCAGCCCTGTCCTGTTGAAATCCGTCCCTGGGCATTGAAGTGAGCTCCGGTAACCGAGGCCCGGCAGCCGGTCAACTGGGCCGGTGCACTAATACCCGCCCAAGGGCCCGATGCCCGATAGCGCTCACGCGGATTGAAACGACGCTGTGTTTCCGGCCGCGCGTCACTGCAGCAGAGAAAAACACCATCCTGCGGCGACCAGAAGAATATCGACAGACCCACATAACCCGAAGCGGAGCGCCATGGCCAGGCGCCGAGGCCCAGCAGTTCGACTGGGCCGCCCTGTGCATACTGACTGCGGGCACGCCCGATCAAATGCGTCGGTGCACCGCCCTCAGTGGCCGCACTGCCGAGGGCGTTGGCAAGCCCATAGGCCAGTGCCAACTCGTCAAGCAATCGATGTTCATCCGCACCGCCCGCTCCGACCAGCAGCATCTCTACATGGTCTGCCAGCCCGCGGATCAGCAAGGCCAGCCGATGGTATTGCACCCCCTGGGCCCACACCGCCAGTGTAGAAAACCGCTCCTGTATGCCTCGGGACAAATGCGCCAGACCGAGACTGACCGATTCCTCAATCAATTGCTGCAGACTCTCTCGCAAGCGCTGTCGCGCTGCTGCCTGCTCGCCGGCAGCATCCGGCAGGGCATGCTCCTTGCTCAGGTTGAGGGCCGCCGTGCCGGTCTTGGGCAGATCGTGCGAGAACGGTGCGGGCAGCTCGGCCCCATGCGCGCGTTGATACGCCAGCACTGCTGCAATCTGGTACTTCTCGCGGGAAGGCAGGTTGACGTCCGCTATCAGGTTGTCCAGCCCGCCGCCCAGGTACCTGAACTCCACCCGCGGATGTGCGAAACGGATCACGACGTATTTGCTGCCACTGATTTTCGGGTCAGACTGCGCGTCCAGATCATGCACGAATTGCAGCGCCCATCGGTAAGCGCGGGTTCCGCCATGGCGTGTCATGTCGGAGGGAGTGATGTGCAGCAGTGCGGCATGCAAGGGAGCAAGCGGTTCATCAGAGGTGGCCTCGGCTGCATCTGCGCCCTCTCCGCTCTTCTGTTCGCGATTGTGCTCCGTAACTGGACTGGCGTCCGCAGCCGGAGTCATCCTCTGCAGAGCGATCACCGCAGCGAGGATGTGTTGGCAGATACCGCTGGCCGGGCAACTGCATTGAGCGTGGGCGGGGCCGCGGGTATCGAAACGGATCCGGTGTTCACCGGCGCTCAAGACAAGCTCGGCAGCGCTTTCTTCCGAGATGCGGAGCGTCAGCTTCTCCAGGTCTTTGTGGGCGCGCCGCAGCAGCCCGCGATTGGCCAGCGCCGCCAACGCCTCGTCGTCAAAGCGTTGCAACTGGCTCTGCAACTGCGACAAAAAGTGGCTCATGAAATCACCTTGACCAGCCAATGCGCGAGCCGTTGCGGCGTCAGTGCGGCGATCTCCATCCCGCAGGCCGCCAGCCGCTCTGCCATCTGGCGGTCGTAGGCCGGGTGAGCCTGCCCGTCCAGCGCCGCCAGGCCGAGGGTTTTCACGCGCGCTTCGGCCAGTTTGGCCACCTCGCGCAGAAGTTCACTTGGCGGCGCACCTTCGCAGAAGTCGCTCACCAGTACAAAGACCGTGCGATGCGGATTCTCTACCAACTGACTGCAATAGCGGACTGCTTGGGCAATATGAGTACCGCCCCCGAGCTGAACCCGCATCAAGACCTCGAGCGGATCGTCAACGTAGCCCGACAAATCCACGACGTTGGTATCAAATACCACGATCTTGACCCGAAACGCAGGCAGGCCGGCCAGAATGCCTGCCATGACAGCACTGTGGATGACCGAGTCGGCCATGCTGCCGCTCTGGTCCACGCACAGGATGACGTCCCAGGGTAACCGCCGGTTGTTGCGTTCGAAAAACCGCAGCTGTTCGATCACGATCTGCTGGCGTCGGGTGTCGTAGTGCTTCAGGTTGCGACGAATGGTGCCCATCACATCGAAGTTCTGCGCCATCGCCATGGGCGAATGCCGCAAAGGGTTAAGCCGCCCGGCCAAGGCCATGCGGACCTCCGATTCGAGCCTGGCACGAATCTCCTCAATGACCTGCCTGATGATGCGTCGGGCTACCTGCAAGACCTCATCCTTGAGGTAGCCACGCAAGGTCAACAGCGTATGCAGCAGCTGCTGGTTGGGCTCCAACCGCTCCAGCGTCCGGGGATCTGTCAGCAGCTCCGTCAGGCCATAGCGCTCCAGTGCATGTTTCTCGATGACTTCGACGGCGTCGTTCGGGAACAGCTCGCGGACCTCCCCTAACCAGGTCACCAAGCTTGGCTGCGACGCTTCCAGCGAGGCGGCTCCGTGTTCGCCACGCACTCCTCGCCCGAGATACTCCCGGCTGTACAGGAATTCCAGCGCGGCATCAAGCCGGGCGGCGTGGGCTGACTGGATGGTGTGTGGCAAGCCTTTCTCGGCATACTTGCCGAGTATCAAGCGCCAGCGTGCAAGTGTGTTGTCGGGTTCGCTCATTACGTCATCCATCCTTGCAGACCGTCGTTGCGGAGGATCTCTTCCATGCTCTGCGACAATACAAGATGAGCCTGTACATCCGCTGCGCTCAGATCGTGGTGGGTCAGTCGACCGAGGTAGTCCTGCCCATGAAGCCGGGCCACGGATTCGGCGATCCGTCCCGTCTCCTTCGGAGTCATCTCGGTGAAGGCCAGGCGCAGCTCCGGCAGGTTGGCGATGAACGCTTCATCGTCCCATTCTGCCAACAAATGATCCAGTACCTGCAGCACGCCTTCCTGCTGCCACGCAACTTCGCGCGCCGTATGGAACAAGCCGCGCAGGAAGCCTACCGCCGCGTGCGGCGGTGCCATTCCACGCAGATGGCCCCGCAAGACCGTCCCCAGGCCGGCATCGGTAAGGCGGCCCGCGGCAAACAACAGACCGGCTGCGGCACCGCATATCAGCGTGGAGTCATGGCCAGCGTGCAAGCCGACAACCATGGCCCAGTACAGGCTGGCATCCAAGGCGTCGCCCGCGCGGCTGGCCAGCAACTCGCGCAGCCTTGCCAGCGCCTGCATGCTGTCTCCTGCCGTACTGTGGTGCCCGTCAAGTTCGCGGCCGAGGTAGATGGCGCGGGCATAGGCGGCCTGCAGCAGGTCGGGCAAGCCCTCCACTTCGCGTGCCTCCAGCGGTTCGCGGGATTCGGTCAACAGGCAGAGACTACCCGCCGCCGCCACCACGGAATCGAACGCAGGATCCGCCCCGACTTGCCGCCGCAACAGGGCCACAACGCGCGGTACGTGATCATGCAGGCCCAGCACGCAGGCCTGCGTCAGTAGTGCGGCGCCGGCGCGTGCACTGTGCTGGCCACTGTCGGCTTCCAGTTGCGCTACCTTTGCCAGGAATCGGTTGGCCACGGCCATTGGAACGGTCACACCGTAGACTGAAGCTTCCACCAGCGTCGCTTCGGTCGCGGCCGAGTAAGCGTATTGCCATTGCTCGTGCAGGCGTTCGAGCCCGATCCCATTGACGAAATCCGGGCCGCCGGTGCGCGCCGCCAGCGGTATCCCGAGAAAGGCCAGGCCATGCAGCAGCCGGCTGGTCGTCCGGTGTTCGGGCCTTCGATAGATGTCGAGCAGCAGGCGTCGGGAGGTTACGTCGTCGATTTTCAGCCGTTGGCGCCGTGCTCTGTAGTGAAAGTCTTGGACCAGCGGCGGCATTCCGGCGTTGGGCGGTACCTGTCCCATGGCGTCGCCGCTCAGAACATGTCCCGCAGCAGCAAACACCTGCGCTCCCTCAGCATCGGTGTCGCCTTTGACGAAGCAGCTCGTGACCGCATCCATCACATCTTCCCGTGCGGGTGCTGGGCGACCGCGCAACCGGGTTAGCCTGACAACGTGCTCGTAGGCCGCCGCCAGCGTGGGCGTGGGCAAACGCATCCCATGCTGCTGCCGCAATCTGGCGGCGACGTCAAACAGCACGTGGAGGGCCACGTCGTGGCGTACTTTTACCAACGGGCGCGACGCCAACTGACTGGCTTTGCGCATGCCCTCCCAGACCTGATGTTGCCAGGCCGGCGATGTCATGCCGGCGCAATAGCCGTTGAGCCGGTCGAGCCGGTCAAAGCTGTAACGGATCAGCGCAGAGGCCTCATCTGCAATGTCCTGGCGCAATAGCGATAGCGACGGCCGCGGCGCTCCCTCCTCCCCTCGCCGCAACAGGTCCGGCATTACAACAGCATGAAATCCGCCCATCACGGCAAGTACCGGCCCCGCTCCCGGCTGCCTCGTAGCAAGCGCTTCGCGAATGTGCCATGCCATTTCCGCTTCGCGCGCCAGATTTCCTTCGGCCTGCAACTCCTGATCGCCATATTCGCCGCGGGCGAGGTGGCAGTAGGCGACCATGGTCGTGACATGTTCTTGCACAGTGCGCGTCGTACCCGGTATCTCAAACAGGTGTTCCCAAAGTTCCTCATGGTCGCGGCACCCCAGCCGCTCTGCCAAGGCGCTCAGATAATGGCTGCGGCGGTAATGTCGCTCTTCCAGCAGTGACTCGGCGTGTGTACCCTCGGGCTGGATTGCAGGGGTCAACAGTATCTGTTCGGAAAAATCCAGGTCCATGAAACGGACCGGGATGCCCTGCCTGCTGGCAGCGCGCGCCGCCACTAGCTCGGGCGAATGATCGCAGAAAGGATAATAGGCGGCCCGCCGTGGGGGAGGTTCGTCGCCCTTCGCGCGCCGCACCGCATACGTGTAGATGGCCAGCGGCATGCGTGCCCGAGAATCCACCAGCTGGGGCAACAGCGCTGTGAATGAACGCGGGCCCTCTACCAGCACCACCGATGGCCGGATCTGCTCAAGCAGCTGTTGCAAATGCCATGCGCACACGGGGCTGTGGTGCCGCACCGGGAACACCACCAGCTCATCCGAGAAAAGCTGTGCGCCCAATGCGCGCACGTGGTCGGAAATCGGCAGCATCCGGGGCCGATCAGCGGTCCAGTTCGCGGCGCGCCTCAAGCACGCGCCGCCATTGCGGCTGGCGCTCGGCACGGGGCTTGACCACCACATCGAAGTAATGCCGCAGCTTCTTGCCGTCGTCCACATTGTCCTTGAGCACCGTACCGATCAACTGCCGCGCAATATGCTCTCCGCCAACCAGGCCGTCGCCGAAATAATGCGCGTCCAGACACGCCGCGAAGCCGACCGATACCGCCTCGGCGGAGGACATTACGGCACTGGGCTTCTCCACCACCACGCCTTCACTGGTGACCCCGGCGCGCAGATCGTGGAACGCGGTGACCAGCAGTTCCACCACATCCGGTGTCAGCTCGACGTCCACCTGGGCGTGCTTGAGCAGCGCTTCGGTACGTTCTCGTACCAGCTGGATTTCCAGCTTGCGGTCATTGATCGGTCGCACCGTCTCGAAGTTGAAACGGCGCTTGAGCGCGCTGGACATCTCATGCACGCCCCGGTCGCGGATGTTGGCGGTGGCCAGCACATTGAAGCCGCGTGCGGCAAAGATCAGCGCGGCCTCGCCATCCAGTTCGGGCACATGCAGCACCTTGTCCGAGAGCACGCCAATGAGGCTGTCCTGGATCTCGGGCTGCACCCGTGTGACTTCCTCGAAGCGGCACACACCACCGCTTTGCATGGCCTGATAAACCGGTCCGCGCACCAGCGCGCGCGGCGTCGGCCCTTCAGCCAGCAGGAGCGCATAGTTCCAGGAATACTTGATCTGGTCTTCTGTAGTACCCGCCGTGCCCTGAATCACGCAGGCGGAGTTGCCCGACACGGCGGCCGACAACAGCTCCGACAACATCGATTTCGCCGTGCCCGGCTCTCCCACCAGGAGCAGGCCTCGGTCGCTCATCAGGGTGACGATACAGCGGTCAACCAGCGCATCATCGCCGTAGAACTTGCGCTTGATGCCGAACTTTTCGTCACCCAGGATGAACGCGCGCACCGCCCTGGGGGAGAGCTTCCAGCCGCTGGGCCTTGGACCTGTATCCCGTTCGGCCAGCAGGGCAAGTTGTGCCGCATACACCTGCTCGGCTGGAGCGCGCAGGATGGACTCATGTACGAAGTTCATGTCAGTACTCGCTCTTCTTTTTCCATTCAGGATCGAAACCGCTCCCTTCGGAAGCAATCACCCGCAAGTCGTTGTAGCACTCGGACAGCAGGATCTTGGGTACCGTATGCAAAGGCAGGCCCGCGCGCTGCCAACCCGATCTGCTCGCCGTGCTGGAAAACGACAGGTTCAACAGCGCCACGGTACGATTTTCTTCTGGGAGCGGATTCCCGGTAAACGTGATCACGGCCTGCAGACCCAGGGTCGGGAAGCGCTTTTCGTAACTGTAGAACCATCCACCATCCTCGGTCGCCCCGCGCAGATAGCCCAGCTTGAGCGAGCGGCCGCGCAGCGCAAACGATTCGATCAGGTGGCCCTCAAAATCCGTGATGCATTGATTGTTGCTGACCTCTGCCGGCGGGATGTAGATGCCCTTGCCCATCTGCTGGAACAGCGGCACGATCTCGTAATCGGACAGATGCTGCTGCCAGCGCGCTATCTGATCCGGCGTCAGCAGGCAGTCATGGGCGATGCGAATGCGGGCGTTCGCCCGGAACTGCAGTTCTTCATCATCAACATCGGTGAGGGTACCGTCGTCCAGCGGACGGAAGGTGCGCAGCGCGCCCTCCTTCCCCACTTCGACCCATACCAGACGCTGCGCCAGATGACGCACCACCGGATGCCGGTTCAAGTACAGGCTCCAGTCTTCGAACGACCATTCTCGCTCTGTACACAGCGCTTCATACAGGCGCTCGCTCTGCAGGCTGACGATGCTCTTGATCTCTTTCTTGGCCGCGCTCAACGCCTTCCTGGCGTCCTTGGCGAGCTCAGCATCATCGTCCTGGCGCGGCTCCGGCAAGGCGGCGATCTTTTTCCCGTCCTGGTTGCAGAGTTCGATCCTGAAGTCTGCATGCAGGTGTGCGGCGAAGCTGCGCGGGCCATAATTCAATTCCATCTCGCCGTTCTCGTCGAATCCCGCCGTGGGTATGGTCCGGTCCGCCAGCTCGGACAGTGTCCAGCCCTTGCGCTCGGCCAGTGCGCTCGCTTGGGAGGTGGCTTCATCCTGGAAGCTCTTGGTACGAAAACGACTTCCGATGGAGAGCATCAGTTGGGTCGCGGAAGGATGATCGATCCACGCCAGCATACCGATGAGCGCCTTGCCTTGGCTGGCACGCGAGCCGTACCAGGCCTTCAGGTAGCGCGATACCGGGACGGCGGCACCTTCGCGTGCGCACACTGCGGAAATGGCCAGCAAGCCCCGGCTGGCGCTGGCAGAGCCTGCCGGCTGGCGCAGGCAGGCTGGCAGATACTTGGCTACCAGTTCCTCCAACGTCGGAACCTGCTGGGGAGCATTCGGGCCTTTTGAATAATTGCTCAAGTAATGGTGCATCGAGTGTGCTTGGCCTTGCGCCAGCGCCATGGCATCCTCGGGCGCGATCGGACGCACGTCTTCATCAAGCCAGGCCTCCAGGATGAATTGCCCAAGCCGCTCGCGGTCGCGCTGCTCAAACATCGCGCACAGCTTGCGCAGCAAGGTGTTGGGTTCAGACTGTTTCTGCTTGACGGCCTGTACCATCATCCAGCGCAGCAGATCGCCATCGACGGCCTCTCCGTTATTGGCCCAGCGGACTGTCGGCAAGGCGGCCCAAGGGAACCAGGCCAGTTCCTTGGGCAAGCCCTTGCCCAGCGCCTTGGTTGCATCGCCTAGCAGTGCGGTGCGGTCCAGATACTTGTCGACCGGCTGACCCAATACCTCCAATGCATCCAGCATGGCCCCCTTGGCAAGATCGTTCTTCTCCTTCTTCAGCGCCAGTTCCAGCGCCGCAACGGCACCTGTAAAACCTAGCCGGCCCAGCCATTGCGCCGCCACCGCACGGGTATCTGCCTTGCCATCGGCCAAGGCGGAAACGATACGCGCTTCCTTGTCCGGCAAGGTTGCCAGCGCAACCTGGGCCGCCTGGCGTTGCGTCTTGGCCGTGCCGAGCGCCAGGCTGAACAGCACGTTGACCAATGGCGGCGGTGGGAACGGCAGAGTCGCTATCGCACGGAACAGACCATCACGGTTGAACCAGTACCCGAACGGCTCATCTCTTCCGGCCAGCAGCTGAACCACGGTCTCCAGATGACGGGCCACGAATGGCCATACGGCCCCATGGTCCCATTCTCTGCCGATCGGATCGCCCCAGGCGGAGCAGTAAGTGTACAGAACGCTGGTGGCCGACTGTCCGGCTTCTTCGAGCATTCCCGACAACTCCAGGAGGGTCGGCCGGCCGCTGGTGCGGTACATCTCATTGAAGGCCCCCGACGCTACCGAGCTCAGTTTGCCGTCCGAGTCGGTAGCCAAGTCAAAGAACAACAGCATTTTCAGCAATGCGGCTGGCGTCATCTCCTCCGAGGCAACCAGTGTCCGCAGCGCGGGACCGACATGGTGATGATTGATCATGCGCCGATCGTCGTGCTCGGGCGGCATGGGGCTCTCCGAGGCCAGGTAGGCGCGCAACGCACGCTGGTCATCCTCCGTATAGAGGGTTATCTGACGCAACGGGAAGTTGTGCCCTGCAGCCTGCATCCGCTGGTGATGCTGGATTGACTGCTTGTTGGCGGTGACCATGGAGTCCGTGATCGTCTGCCACAAGGCGTCGAGCTGATCAGAAAGAACCGGAGTCAGCGCCACCGGCCATTTAATGACAGGCATCGCATAGTCGAAGGTTTGTGTGCTTGCCTTGGCAGCGGATTGCTGCTCATCGTCCCACTCAGCAAGCAAGGCGTTGACGGAAGCCGCCTTGTCGGCGGCGGCAGTATCCCGTGCCAATTGCTGGCTGGGTGCATCCTCCTGCTCGCACGCAATGGTGTACATCAGCCGCAATGCGTGCAGCCGCTGCTCTGGCTTGCCACGGCAGGCGAAGTCAAGCAAAGCCGCGCAGGCCGGCAGGCCGACACGGCGGATCACCACGTCCGCCGCCGATCTCACCTGCTTGCTGCTCGAGGCGACCATTGCCATCAGCTCCGGCAGCAGGCTCCGGAGTGTGGAAACCTCGGCTCTTTCCAGCATGGAAAGGCAGTGCAGGCGGTGCGCAACGGAGCCGTCCAGCAAGTGGCGGATGGACTCGACTTCGCGGTCCAGCCACATGCCGTAGTCCTTGAGGTCAGTGATGAGCAGGTGGCGCTGGTAGGCGTAGTAGCCCACCAGAGAAGCCTCCGAAAATGAGGCCACCAGCAGTGCAGCCGGGGCGATTCCCGCTTCGATCAGCAGCTTTTCGATGGTTGGTGCCGACAGCGCTGCGCTGTGGGGTCGCCGCGGCGACCAGACGTTGAGGCCATGGCCGGTAGTGTGCATGAGCAAGACTTCCGGCCAATGCGCCTCGCCAGGCAATTTCAGAAACAACCTGCTGTTGTTCCACACCACGCAAGCTTCCAGCAGCCTGGCCCAACGCAACGCGACCTCCACCGGCAGGGTGTCGAAAGCATCGTAAAAACGAAGGACGACTGCATGCTCCCGTTCATCGCTGTAGCCGACTACGTTCAGCTGTTCAGCCACATTGGAGTTCTGGCCGACTTCTTGCAGGACAGCCTGGGGCGCACCTGTGAGGACATAAGAGACCATGTCGCCAACCAGTCCTGCGCGCACCGTCCCCTCCGGCAATCCGTTGATGCGGGAGAGCAGTGCCTCAAGCTGTTCGTTCCAGTTCTGCGGCACGTTGGCCGTTGTGCCATCCAAGGTCTTGCTGCAACCGTCAAGCATCGTTCTAACCTCCCCCGTTGTATCGCCGCTTGTTAACAGTCGGCAATGGTATCAAAGAGATGGTTGTTGCGAACTTGCCGGTGCATGAATTCAGCGATATTTTGCTGCGTACGCTGCCACGGATCCAGCCGCTACTGGGCTCTGCCGGCCGCTATCATCGGTTCCGCAGCCAGCGCACGTAGCCATCCCCCAGCCGCTGCACCACCGACACCAGCAAAATCAGCACCGCAATGACGATCACCATCACCTGCGTATCGAATCGCTGATAGCCATAGCGGATCGCCAGATCCCCCAGCCCGCCCGCGCCCACGGCACCGGCCATGGCCGAAGAGCTGATGAGGGCCACCAGCGTGATCGTGAATCCACCCACGATCCCCGGCAAGGCTTCGGGCAGGTAGACATGCCGCACGATGTCCCATTTCTTGCAGCCCAGTGCCTGCGCTGCTTCGACCAGACCAGGATCAACCTCGCGCAAGCTCACCTCGACGATGCGCGCAAAGAAAGGCGTGGCGCTGATGGCCAGCGGCACGATGGCGGCCCAGACGCCGATGGTGGTGCCCGCCACCAGGCGCGTGAGCGGAATCAGCGCCACCAGCAGAACGATGAAGGGCGTGGCACGAAAACCATTGATGATGCTGCCCAATACCCGGTGCACGCGCGGCGAGGCCAGGAAGCCGCCCGGCGCCGTCACGATCAGCAGCACCGCCAGCGGAATGCCCGCCACCAGCGCCAGTGCGCCCGAGATGCCGACCATCTGCAGCGTATCGACCAGCGCATTGCCGTAGCGCTCGATGGGAATGGAAAGACTAAGTTCGAGTGACATATCCCAACTCCTTGATGTGATGCGCAATCGCCGTGGGTCCCTGCGTCAGGGCCTGCCAGTCTGGTGATCCCGTGACGTCGGCCAAGGCGATGTAGAGCTGACCGTGGGTATGTCCCTGGATGCGCTCCACGCTGGCCTGCAGCAAGCGCGTCTTGCCGCCCAGCGCCTGCGCCACGCGCAACAGATCAGGCTCCAGGCCATCCCCGCCACGGTATTGCAATTGCAGAATGCGCTCATGCAGCCCGGACGGCGGCACGGTCTGCAGCTGGTCCAGCAGTTCCGGCGGCAGGCCTTGCTGCAGTGGCGCCAACAAAGCTTGCGTGGCTGGATGGGCGGGATTACCGAACACCTGCCACACCGGTCCCAGCTCGGCGATGCGCCCCTGCTCCAAGACCAGCACCTGGTCGGCGATCTCGCGAATGACGCTCATTTCATGCGTGATCAGGATCACCGTGATGCCCAGCTTGCGGTTGATGTCGCGCAGCAGTTGCAGGATGGCGTGGGTGGTTTCCGGGTCCAGCGCCGAGGTGGCCTCGTCGCAGAGCAGGATCTCGGGCCCGCTGGCCAGGGCGCGGGCAATGCCGACACGCTGCTTCTGGCCACCCGAGAGGCGGCGCGGATAGGTTTCTGCCTTGTCCTGCAGACCGACCAGGGCCAGCAGTTCACGCACCCTGCCCTCCACCTGCTGGCGCGGCACGCCGGCCACGCGCAGCGGCAAGGCGATGTTGTCAAAGACGGTCTTGGCCGAGAGCAGGTTGAAATGCTGGAAGATCATGCCGATGCGCCGGCGCAATTCCACCAGTTGCGCATCGTCGAGGGTCGCGATATCCACCCCATCGACTTCGATGCGCCCGCTGGTGGGCGTCTCCAGCCGGTTGATGGTGCGCAGCAGGCTGGATTTGCCGGCCCCGCTGCGGCCGATGATGCCGAAGATGCTGCCGGGTGCAATCTCCAGGTCGATGTCCTGCAAGGCCTGCACCGGGCCGGCCGATGAGAGGTAGGTCTTGCCGACCTGGCGCAAGGCCACCCTGCCCTTGGGACCGCTGCCGGGCCACGGGCCGCCGGGGGCCGAGGCCTGCGCGGCAGCATCATGCTCCGCCTCGGGACGGCTGGGAGCGGTCAAGGATTGTCTGGCCGTGATCGAGAGTTCCATGCGGTTTCCTTCCGGGACGGGTGCGGCGGGTTCAGGGCTTCTGCCAGGCCAGCGTGTAGAGACGCTTGTCGCTGTTGAAGGCGCGGTGGATATCGGCCTTGACGGTCTCGGAGTTCTGGTAGATGCGGATGAATTTCTGGATCACCGGATCATTCACGCGGCTGGCCTTGGTGACGAACTGGATGGCGAAACGGGCATCCTCGATACCGGAATAGGCCAGGCCGCTGGAAGGATCGAAGGCCTTGGCCGCCACGATGAAGTGCGGATAGCCCTGGGCCAGGTCGACATCCGGCGTGATGCGCACCAGCTGCGGGCCTTCCACTTCGACGAAGTTCAGCTTCTTGGGGTTCTCGACGATGTCATTGAGACTGCCCAGGTAGCCGACGTTGGGCTTGAGCTTGATCAGTCCCACACTCTGCAGCAACAGCAAGCCGCGCCCCTGGTTGACCGGATCGTTGGCGATGCCGACCTTGCCGCCCTGTGGCACCTGGGCGAAGGACTTGTGCTTGAGCGAATACAGGCCGACGTTGGCCAGGATGCCGGTACCGGCACTGGCCAGCTTGTAGCCGTTCTTCTGGATGGCATTGTCGAGGAAGGGCTGGTGCTGGAAATAGTTCAGGTCCAGGTCCCCTGCATCCACCGCCACATTGGGCGTGGTCCAGTCGGTGAATTCGACGACTTGCACGTCAATGCCCTGGTTCTTGGCTTCCTTGGCGGCCACTGCGATGGAGTCGCCATAGGCCCCAGGCACCACGCCGATGCGCAGCTTGTCGGCGGCGTGCGCCACACCGGCATGGGCAGAAAGGACAGTCAGGACGACCAGCAAATGACGGAAAAGACGGGAAGGCTGCATGCAGGGCTCCGGAAAAAATGGGTTTTGGGAAAAAATGTTCAGGTCGTGAATCAGCCGCTGGCAGCGTCGGCGCAACGGGAGGCCGCTGGAAGCGGGCTTGCGGCCGGCGAGGCACGAGAAGATCACTCGCCAGCGACATAAAGCTTCACTCAGGGCTTTTGCCAGGGCAGGCTGTAAAGCCGTTTGTCGTGTGCATAGCGCTCATCGATCTTGGCCAGCACGGCGGGCGATTGCTGGTACAGCGTGATGAATTTGCGGATGCGCGGGTCGACTGCATTACTGGTGCGGGAGACGAAGACGATCGCGAAGCGCTGGTCGTCCACGGTCGAATACTGCAGGCCGCTCTTGGCGATCTCCGGCTTGCCGGCGGCAACCAGATGCGCCGGGTAGCCCTGCGCCAGATCGACATCATCCAGGGCGCGAACCAGTTGCGGACCTTCGATTTCCTTGAAATCCAGTTTCTTCGGGTTGCTGGCGATGTCAGCCAGGCTGGCCTTGGCGCCCACACCCGGCTTGAGTTTGATCAGTCCGGCGCGTTCCAGCAGCAGCAATCCCCGGCCCTGGTTGACGGGATCGTTGGCCACGGCGACGGTGGCACCGTCCTTCAGTTGCGCCAGGCTCTTGATGCGGGTGGAAAACAGGCCGATGTTGGGCAGCACGCCATAACCGGCAATCGCAAAGGCGTAGCCACGTTCACGGATGGCGTTTTCCAGGAAGGCGGTGTGCTGGAAGTAATTCAGGTCGAGGTCGCCGGATTGCAGGGCGACATTGGGCGTGGTCCAGTCGGTCATCTCGACCACGCGTACCTCCAGTCCCTGCCGCTTGGCTTCTGCTGCGGCCACTTGGATGGAGTCGGCGATCACGCCGGGCGTCACGCCGATGGTCAGGGCTTGAGCGTGCGAAAACGCTGCGCTCAAGGCCAGGATGGCACCGGCCAGAGACTGCGGAAACCGGAAGCGGCGAATGAAGTTCTTTGCGTGCATGACCTGATCGTGGAGTCGTTCAATGGAGGCAGCGGACACGGCCTCGAAAGCCGCCGCGAGCCCCGATTGTGGGCGATCAGATCATTTGGAGCTACAAAGTAAAACATGCTTGGATATCAGCTTTTTGCATGAGCCTTCATCGGCGGGCATGGCTGGCTGAATGGAAGTGCAGCACGGACGTGCAGCGAGCGCATGCACGGCACCACTGCCCTGCCCCGGTATCAGCCGGGGTCGGTGCCTGGCTCTTTTGGTACCGGCGGCGCTGCCTGCCTCTCCTGTTCCGCGGCGGATTGGCTGCGCCACTCTTTGAGCAGCATTTCGTGCGTATCCAGTCGTGCGCGTACCGCCGCCAGCTCGCGCTCGCCCTGCTGCCATTGCCGGCGCGCGCTGGCGGCCTCTTCTTCGGCACTGATGACCCGGGCCTGCAGTTGCGTCAAGGCCTCGTTCCTGGCAGCCAGTTGCGCTTCAAGCACGCGCTTGGCGGAAGCCTGCTCCTGCAGCACCTCCATTTGTTGTTCGCGACGCGTGGCCAGCGTGTGCTGTTCTGCCAGCGCCTGCCGCGCATGTGACAACTCGGCAATCAGGCGCACGCCTTCCTGATTGAGCCGGGTGACGTCCTCCTGGCGCACCACTGCATCCTGGCGCAACTGGCGCAATTCGGCTTGCAGGGTCTGGAGTTGTTGCTCGTGGCGTCGCTGGTCCTGGTCGCGCTGGTCCTTGGCGGCACTGCGGTAGTGCTCCAGGGCATCGCGGGCGTGCTGGTGCTTTTCTTCGAGCGACTGGCGGTGCTGTTCGTTTTCGGCCAGGCGTTCCTGCAAGGCAGCGAGCTTCACTTCCAGGGTGCGTGCCATGGCGGTTTGCTCCTGGCGTTCCTCGCGGGTTTTCTCATGGGCGGCGCGCTCGGCGATCAGGGCTTTTTGCGTCTGATCCAGACGCAGGCCCTGCTCGCCATGGGCGGCCTTCAGCAATGCCAATTCCTGCGCCAATCGGGCGGTTACGGTCTCGGTTTCGGCACGCACTGCCTTGACCTCAGCCCGCGCCTCCTCCTGCAACTGCACGGCGAGCCGCTCCACCAGGTTCTGCAGCGCCTCGCTGATGCTGCGCGGCTGGCTCTGGCCGCCCTCCTCTTCTTCCAATTCCTTCAGGTATTTGTGGATTGTAGTCTTGGAGCCGGTATTGCCCAGTTCTACCCGCACAGCATCCACCGACGGATGCCGGCCCAATGCCAGCAAGGAATCGCGCGCTTTCTTCACTTCCGATTTGTAGAGGCCGGTACGTGCCATGGTCCAGATCCGTTATTTGATTATGTATTACATAATACGTAATTACATAAGATTATTGAAGAGTATTCAGAAATATTGCAAACATATTTCACACAGGATATTGGATGATTATCGAATCTGATCGCGTAAAATCCTCCTAATCTGCCCTCACCCGTCTGTAATGAGCCCATGCCAGCCGCACCAGCACCGTTGAATATCGATGACTATCTGCACGCCGCCACGCGTGACAACACTCGCCGCAGCTATCGTGCGGCCGTGAAGCATTTCGAAGTGGAATGGGGTGGTTTTCTGCCAGCCACGGCGGACAGCCTGGTGCGCTATCTCGCTGAGCACGCCGGCAAGCTGGCCAACAACACGCTCAAGCAGCGCATCTCCGCGCTGGGCCAGTGGCATGTGGACCAGGGATTCCCGGACCCGACCAAGGCCCCGGTCGTGCGCAAGATGCTGCGCGGCATCCTGGAACTGCATCCTGCCCAGGAAAAACGCGCCAAGCCGCTGCAGCTGGAGGCGCTGGAGCAGACCATCGCCCATCTGGAGCGCGAACGGGAACTGGCACGCCAGCAGGCGCGCTTTGCCGACCTGCTGCGGCATACGCGCGACAAGGCATTGTTGCTGATCGGATTCTGGCGGGGATTTCGCAGCGACGAACTGGCGCGGCTGGATATCGAACGCATCGAGGCGGTAGCAGGCGAAGGCATGCGCATCCACCTGCCTCGCACCAAGACCGACCGCAGCCTCAAAGGCAGCACCTACAAGACGCCGGCGCTGTCACGGTTGTGCCCGGTGGCGGCTTATCTCGACTGGCTGGCGGTGAGCGGCCTGAGCAGCGGACCGGTACTGCGCGGCATCGATCGCTGGGGCCGCATCAGCGAAGAAGCGGTCAATGCGGCCAGCATTATCCCCTTGCTGCGACGGATCCTGAAATCGGCAGGGATTGATGATGCACATCTCTACAGCTCGCACTCGCTGCGGCGCGGCTTTGCCAGCTGGGCCAGCGCCAATGGCTGGGAGATGCGCGCCCTGATGGAATACGTGGGATGGAAAAACATTCATTCGGCGGCACGCTATGTGGAATCCCAGGATCCCTACCACCGCGCCATGCTGGAGCGTCTGCTGCCGCAGCAGACTGCGGCGCTCGACACGCCCGATCAGGCCGAACCATAAACCACCGCGATCCCGTCTGGCCGGACTACTCGCAGTCCGGATTGCCGTGCGTTCTGACGCATTGCGCACGGGCGCAGGCGGCGATCACCTGGTTGCGGCCATATTCATTGATGTCGACCGTCACGTAGACGGGATATTGCTGGTACTCGGTACGCAGGATGTCCTGGCAGACCGTATCGGTCCGGTTGCCGTTGACCACCGAGCTGCAGCGCGTCTGCCCGGTCGGTACCTGGATGGTGCGGGTGCGCATTTCCATCCGCGTCTGCTGGATGATCGGGTACTGGGCATAGGCGGCCGGGGCGCACTGGCTCTCGGTGGCGCGATAGGCCTCGGTGGCGCAACCGCCAAGCGCCAGCATCACGGCCAGCCACGGGAGCACGGCGTAGGTTTTCATCGGTAAGGTCTCGTTGCTTGTTCTGTGGGCAGAGATTGTAGCCGCGCACGGGTCCCGGCACCATGACGCCGCGCAGCAGCACCTCCGGACGGGAGCGAAATCGGCAAGGACGTGCCGATGTTGCATGACATTCACATGGGCTCAGGCGAAAGTGAAGACTCAGCAACACAATCCGCTGAAGCTCCCCTATCCTGGAGCCGCCATCCCGGTGGCCCGCCAAGGCCAGCGTCGGCACCATAACCAGACCAACATCCAGAGACAGAGACCTTCATGAAACGATTCCTGCGCATTGCCCTTGCCTCGACCTTGCTCTCGGCCGCCGTAGCCCAGGCTGCGGATCGCCTGCCGGTGATCCCGCCCGATCAATACACGCCGGAACAGAAAAAAGCCGCCGATGAATTCCTGGCCGCCCGCAAGGTGCCGGTGTTCGGCCCCTTCGAACCGCTGATGCACAGCCCGCAAGTGATGACGCAGGCGCGCTCGATGGGCGACTACCTGCGCTACAACTCGGCCATCGGCAATACCCTGAGCGAACTGGTGATCCTCATCACGGCCCGTGAATGGACCCAGGATTACGAGTGGTACGTGCACTACCCCATCGCCATCAAGGCCGGCATCAAGCCGGAAGTGGCGGCGGCCATCGCCGACGGCCGCCGTCCCGAGGGCCTGAGCGAGGACGAGCAGATCGTCTATGACTTCTCGCTCGAACTGCATCGCAACAAGCGCGTCTCCGATCCGACCTTCGCCCGCGCCGAAAAGCGTTTCGGCAAGAAGGGCGTGGTCGATCTGACCGGCATCAATGCCTATTACACGCTGCTGGCCATGCAGATGAACGCGGCGCAATACCAGGCACCGAAGGAGGCCAAGCGGCTGGTGCGCTTCCCCGAGTAAGCTCACCTGCCTGCACCGGAGCGGCACTGCGCAGGCTGGCTGTAGCGCTCCGGCCCTTCCCTGCGCCTTGGATGATCAGGGTGCGTCGACGTATCCCTTGCGCAGCTTTTCGGCGACCAGTTTTTCCATCTCGCGTTGTGCACGCTCTTCCGATTCATGCGACTTGATCAGGCGCTGACCTTGCGTCCCGGTCCGGCCGTAAGTGACGGTCAGCTCGGCACCCGACCGGCTGATGTTCCAGAACTTGCTGGAACTCCCCTGCACATAGGAAAGCGCACGACTCTCGGCGGCGGCACCGCTCGCAGCGGTCGCTTCGGACAGCTCATCGATGGCAACGTGCGCGGTCGGTGTGGCTGGCGACTCGGCGGGCTGCTCGCCCGGACCGGCGTTCTGCTCCGGCAGCACCGCGTCCTCTCCCTCGGCCAATATCCGTTCGATGCGCTCGATCACCGCAACCGGATCGCGCAGCCAGTCACGTCCCGGCAGGTCCAGCACCTTCCATCCGAAACTGCGCAGGATGGCCGGACGGAAGACGTAGCGCTCCATCGTATCGGTGACCGCCTGCGCGGGATTGTCGAGCAGGATGGCCAGTGCGTAGGTACCGTCCACGCCCTCGATGGCGAGATCGCAGCGGAACTGCGACCGTCCGACCTGCAGCTGGACCCGGTGCCCGCGCTGGCGCAGGGCCTGAGCCAGTGCATCGCGGATGCTGTCTGGCTGCAGCTCGGCGGCAAAGGCCTTGCGCGCCCCCTGGTTGAGCGCGCCCAAGATGGTCTGGGCGTGATCGAAGCGGCCGGTGGCGCTGGCCTGCGCAAATTGCAGGAAGCTACGCAAGGCTGCCGCACCGTCGTTGTGGACGTTGGTGATGGCGTCCGCCTGGATCGAGCTCACCACCGCCATGCGATGGCGTGCCCGGCTGAAGATCACGTTGAGCCGCTTCTCGCCGCCGCGCTGGTTGATCGGGCCGAAGTTCATCAGCATTTTGCCGTTGGGGCCGGGGGCGTAACAGATGCTGAGGATGATGACGTCACGCTCGTCGCCCTGCACGTTTTCGAGGTTCTTGATGAAGAGGCCATTGAACTGGTCGTCGTCCTCGCGCACGTATTCGCGCTCCAGACGGGTGCTGAACTCCGGATCTTCAGACGCCAGCGCCTCCAGTGCCGCTTCAATGGTGCTTTGCTGGGCTTCGGAGAAGGCCACGATGCCCAAGCTCAGGCCGGTCTCGCGATTGAGCATTTCCCGCACGGCCTGGGCGATGTAGCGTGCCTCGGCTTGATTGCTGCGATCGGCGTAGACCCCGTCCTCCAGCCAGTGGAAGCTGACCGGGCTGCCCATGAGCAGGTCGGCGGCCAGCGTGCCGGCATCGTCCTGGTTCGAGCGCGGGCGCGGCAGTTGCTCCAGCGGACGTTCCCGCAGACGGTCCGGAATGGTGACCAGACGGCCATCATAGAAGGCCGCATTGGAGAAGCTGATCAGGGTTTCGTGGCGGCTGCGGTAGTGCCAGGCCAGCAGCGTGGCGGGCAGATTGCGGGCTGCCTGGTTCAGCAGGCTGTCGGAATCCAGATTGATGGCGATGCGCTCCCCATCCTCTTCCACCAGGATCTCGTCTTCCTCGCCGCTGCCGGCCGCCGAGAAGAAACTGGTCGGCGGCAACTGCATCTCGTCGCCCACCACGATCACCTGCTGGGCGCGGCTCAGTGCCGGGATCGCCTCTTCGGTAGGAATCTGGCTGGCCTCGTCGAAGATGACGACGTCGAACAGCGTGCTGCTCAAGGGCAAGGTATCGGACACCGACAGCGGACTCATCAGCCAGATCGGTTTGAGGTCATTGATGACCGCGCCGGTCTCATCATCGGCCAGGTCACGGATGGAGCGATAGCGCATGCTCTTGCCGAACTCATGTTCCAGTTCGCGGCGGCCGGTGGCGTATTGCTTCTTCAGGGCCTTGCCCTGGGTATCGAGCTGCGTGGCCGAGAGCCCGGAAAGGCGTACATGCTCGCTGAACTGTCCCTGCAAGGTGGCCTTGATCGCCTCGGCATTGATGTCCAGCAAGCTGCGCTGGGCCTGGGCTATCGCGCGGGTCGCCAGCGCCAGGTCGGTGCCGCTGAAGCGTTCCAGCACCGGATGGGCGCGCCCCAGGCGACGCCAGGCCTCATCCGCCACCAGAGCTTCCAGCGCCAGCGGATCGGCATGCACGCCAAGTACCGTCGTAGCGTAGGTGGCGTCAGCGTCATGGACCGCCTGCAACAGCGGCAGCAGGTCCGGCAAATCTTCCAGGGCTTCGCGCAGATCGCGGAACAGCTCGCCTGTCTGTTCCAGATTCCGTTGATCCGGAGCCGAAAGCGTCGAATCGACCAGTGCTGCCAGCGCCTGCACATCGTCATGCGCACCCGCCAGACCCATCACCAGCGCAGCCGGATCCCCGGCGCGGCGCAGATGATCGACCAGCGCTTGCAGACCGGCCGGCGTGTTCATGCGGTTCCTGAGCGTTTCCAGGGTCTGCAGGAACTGCTGCATGTCACTGGCCCCATAACGTCGACGCGCCTCTTCCTCCGTCGCAGCCAGCCGTGACAGCGCCTCGTGTTCGGCCTTCAGTTGCGTCAGGACGGTGGCATAGCCGGGGTGCAAAGCATGCTGGCTGAAATCGTAGCGACGCTTGAGTTCTCCGCGCAGACGCCACCAGGCAGGCTTGAACCAGCGCGAGAAGGATGATTCCATCTGGCCGGCCAGCCGCAGCGCGGTCTCGGTATCATCCGCCCGCAGCTTGTCGCGCCAGTGGCCGGTGACCGACTGGGCTGCCGTCACGGCTTGCTGGCCTTGTGCCATCGCTTCGCACCATTGCGACAAGGCCGCCTGGCCAGGTGAAGCAGGATCCAGCAGATCCAGATGGCGCGCCAGGCCGCTGTCGACCAGGCGCTTGCTTTCGGTAACGACCTGCTGCGCAGCCTTCAAAGGGGTGTCGGCGACGATCGGACTTTGGCTGCTTTCCAGCAAAGACGTCAGACGCCCGAGGATGGCATCGACCGCATCACAGCGACGCTCCAGTTCAGCCACCACCCCTTGCTGGCGCAAGACCGTGGCAGAGAGCGTGGCAAAGGGATGGGTGGCCGGCACACTGGTGCCAAAACGTTCCTGCATGACGCCCTGCAAGCGCCGGGTCAGCTCGCGCTGCCCGTCCCACAGCGTCCACGCGCACAAAGCTTCACGTACCGCTGCACCCACGTCCAGTGGCGGCGGCAGCTCGGCCAGCCGCCGCAACAGGCTGCGCACGCTCAGGCCGACACTCTCCGGCACCATTGCCATGGCTTGTTCGAACTGGTCGATGTGCCGCTGCTGATCCTGCAAGCCTGCCGCCACGCCGGCGCGCCGGGCGCGCAAGCGCTCACCCTCAGGCGGCTGGGCGATCCACTGCTCATAGCATTGCTTCAGATCGGCGATGAAGGCCTTCTTGTCGGCCTGTGAGTCGTGGATCAGGCAGCACAGCTGCGCCAGCCCGCTCTGCTTGAGACGGTGGAACACCACATCCAGCGCCGCCCGTTTCTCGCAGACGAACAGCACCCGCTTACCCTGCCCGGCATAATCGGCAATCAGGTTGGTGATGGTCTGCGATTTGCCCGTGCCGGGCGGCCCCTGGATGATGAAACTGCGCTGCGTGCGCGCCAGTTGCACGGCGGCGTTCTGGGTCGCATCCGAGGACACCACGTTCCATTGCTCGGAGGGGGCCAGCGGTGCCGGCGGGCTGGTATCGAGCTCGCGTGGCTGGATCGAGAAGATACGGTCAAAGGCCGGATTGCCGTTGGCGTCCTCCAGCAGCTGGGCATAGTCGCGCACCAGCGACATTTTCCTGTAGTTGAAATTGGCCAGCGTTACCTGGGTAAGATCCAGATCCCAGGCGTAACGATGCCCGCTGGATTCCTCCAGAACATAGCCGGCCCGCTCTTCCTGCTGCTCGCTGACGGCCGCTTCGCTGGTGGCCACCATCTGCGGGCGGCGCAGCGTGGCACCGGCCTCAAAGCGCTGCGGCAGCTCGCTGGGACGCACATAGTGCTCGAACAGCGCCTTGCCCAGCGGACGATAGTCATCACGGGCATAACTGTAAGGCGGAAGCCATGACGTGGCCCGGCTGCGCTGCGCACCGCCACCCGGGCGGCGGCGCGTGTATTGCTGCATGCGTTGCATGGCCTTCTGCCGCACCAGCCGCACCGAGGCCTTGTCGACCAGACGTAACTCCACCGCCGGTTCGGACTGGTGGATCTTGTTGCGCAAGTCCTCGTGGATCTGCTGCAGGGAGGTCTTGGCCAGGTCGATGGTTTCAGGCAGCGCGATGTCGTACAGCTGGGACAGGCAGTGGCGCAGCACCGGATTGAATTCGGCTTCGGAAGTACTGCACTGGATGAGGTACTGATCCCGCACGCCCTTGCGCTTGACCAGCTCCACCGGCAGCCACAGCAGCGGCGAGACGATACGCTCATCAGGCGCTTCCTTGAGGTTGTGCCAGCGCAGGAAAGCCACCACCAGCCGCAGGTTGCTGAAGCCGAACTCGGCACGGTCGTGGCGTGTCTCGGAAATCAGCTTGTCCAGCGTGGCGGGCAGATAGAGCTGGTCATCGAAGCGCAGCCAGTTCTGCAGGGAAATCGGCTTGCCCGCCACCAGTTGTTCGGCGAAAGGGTCGCCCCAGGTACAAATCTGTTCCGGCTTGATGCTGTCGACGTTGAGCATCAGGGGTACGCTGGCCACCGTCAGGTTGACGTTGGCACTGGTGGGGCGGAAATACAGCAGCCGGTTGCGGCGGGACAGGTCGAACAGGCGATCCCGCAGGTGCGACAGCACGGCGATGCGGCGCGGGGCCACCCCATCCTTGCCCGCCAGCGCCCGTTCCACATCCAGCGCCACCGGCTGGTCGCGCCAGGTACGCAGGCGCAGCGCCAACGCAGCCACATCGGTGGCGCGATCATGGCGGTTCAGTTCGGTCATCTCGACGATGACGCTGGCGATGATGGGAGACAGCTTGTCGTGCAGCTCAAACAGATTGTGACGGTGCTGCACGAAGAGGCGCAGGTCGTCCTGCTCGGCCAGGTCCAGCCCGCAGGCCAGCCCGCCAAGCAGCATGCCGAGCTGGAACACATCGGTGATTTCATCATGATGGCCCAGCGCGATTTCCCAGCTCTTCGGACCGCTCAGGTAGACCGGCCGCGTCATCCGCGCGGATTCGTCCTCGAGCAAGGCCAGATCGTGCTGGGTGCGCAGGCCGTCGGAGTGATGATCAAGCTGCAGCGCACCCACGATGGACAGGCCCGAAGACAGATGCGGTTGCAAAGCATGGACGGCATCGATATTCATCTGCGGGGCTTGACCCGCCGGATGCCGCAGGGACAGTCCGCCTTGCTGATCCACCAGCAGCGTCTCTTCGCTCAGTGCGGCGACCCGGCCCTGTGCATGCAGTTCTGCGACCTGCGCAAAGAGCGGCAGCATCAGCACCAGCAGGTCATCGTTGGAGAGCAGCTTGCCGGCTTGCGCATCGATCAGCTCGCGCAGGCTGGCCGATGCGGCCGGGGAGGATGGGTGTTCACTCATGCTGCGGCCTCCTTGGCCAGTTGTCGCTTGTATCGGTCCAGTTCGCGCTTGCCGAAGCCAGCCTCGCGTTTGAGCAGTTGATGCAGATGGTCCAGCGTCGCCAATGCTTGCGCGATCACGCCGGCACGCAGCAGGACCGGTTCCTGCTGGTCCGGATCGGCCAGGGCCAGATCGAGCATCAAGGCCGTCAGGTAATGGCGCACGGGTTCATCGGCGTGTTCCGGGGCAAAGGCTTGCGGTGTGACGGCGGGTTCATCCTGGTGCCAGTCGGGGAACATCAGCTTTATCTGCGCCTTCACCGTCTCGCTCAGGAGCTCCGTCCCGACAAAGAAGTGCGCCAGGAATCCGCGGGTCATGCCTTGCAGCCGGTGCTGGCCAGGCAGGTCCAGGCCGCGCAGCGCCAGCGGCCCCTGCAGACGCTGCTGCAGCCACGGGCCGAGTTCTTCGCTGCCTTCCCACCAAAGCTGCAGGGCGCGGGCGCGCATGAATACTTCCGGATGACTGGCCGCCTCACTGGCACCGGTCTGCTGCGCATCGACCTCGGCCGCCTGCCGCAGATAGGCGGCCGCATCGACCTGGCGGATGCCGGTATTGAGCTTGACCAGCGAGGAAATCGCGGGGTCCGGCGAGCCGCAGGCGATGGCCGCACCGCGATCAGCGAACAGTTCGGTATGCAGCGCGTAGCGACGCCAGGTTTCGCTGAAGGAGGCGGCGGCACCCGGAGCCGCGCTGGCATCGGAGAGGATGCGTTCGGCATGCAGGAACGCCCCCTCCTCCTGCGACCAGAGCACGTAATGCGCAAGTTCATGCCCGAAGACGGCCAGCAGTTCCTGTTCGGACAGGCGCGCCAGCAGGTCGCCCTGCACGATCAGGTGAACCTCACCGGGCACGAACACCAGCGAGGCATTCATCTCCGTCCCGGCCGACTGGTACAGGGTGGCCGGTACCTCCACGTTCAGGCCCAGGCGCTGCCGCGCCAAGTCCAGTGTGGCGTGAATCTCGGGATGGGCCGCTTGGTCGATGCGGTAAGTGTTGCGCAACAGTGCCGTGCGCAAGGATTCGCGCTGCTCTGCATGGCTGGTCCGGGCGGCCGCCCAGCGCCAGACTTCGGGCTCGTGCGTGCGCAGATGGTCGATGACGGCGAGGTGATAATCAAGCGGAGTCAGCCCCCTGAGCTCCTGCGTCGTGGGATTCATGCAAGCCCTGTCGTTCGTAAATTTTTGTGACGATTCTACAGGGAAACACCAACATGCTGCATACCCACACATGCTGGGCGTTTTATAAGCATGCTTGCGTCAGGATCTTAAAATCGCGCGCGACGCGGCTCGCGGGCATCTGCCCACAAGGCAGTCCGCCAGCACCGGTGGGAGCAAGGTTGCGCTATTCCCAAACCGAATTCTCTAACACGCTCAGTGCCTGAAACTTAGGTTTGGCAAACCAGTACCCCTGCATCAGGTCGATCCCCAGCGCCGCCAGGTGATCGCGTTCGGCACGGGTCTCCACGCCCTCGGCCAGGATCTCGATATCCAGTTCCTTGCAGATGGCGGCGATGCCGGCCACGATGGCCTGGCGCGGCTTGTCGGTGTCGATGTTGCGGACCAGGTCCATGTCGATCTTGATCAGATCGGGCTGGTATTCGGCCAGCAGGTTCAGGCCCGCGTAACCGGCCCCGAAATCGTCAATGGCGGTGCGGAAACCGAAGCGGCTGTATTCCCGGAAGATGTTCACCAGGTGCGGGCGGTCGACCACGCGCTCCCCTTCGGTTACCTCGAAGATGATGCGCTCGATCGGGAAGTCATGCTTGCGCGCGGCCTTGAAGGTGCTCTGGATGCAGACCTCCGGGCGATACACCGCATTGGGCAGGAAATTGATCGACAGGTACTGCGTCATGCCCAGCCGTGCCGCGCCTTCCACCGCCTTGGTACGGCAAGCCTGGTCGAAACGATAGACGTTGCTGTCGTTGACCTGCTCCAGCACCGTGTACGCGGGCTCGCCCTGCGGCCCGCGCACCAATGCTTCATAGGCGTACACCGAGCGCGTGGACAGGCGCACGATGGGCTGATAGGCATATTCAAACTCGATGTCCAGCTTACCGTCGTCCGAGCAGCCCTCGCAGGAGCGACGCGCGGCGTCCTCTCCCGGGCTGGCATTGGAGTCTGGAATGATGGGGATCATGCTTTCTCCGGCAAATCATTAGTTGCAAAACGGCATCTATGCTACCGCATCTTGCCAACGATACCAGAAGTTTCACAAGCCGATTGACTTCCATCCCTCGCGCCGCCACTGCTCCAGGCCTGCCTCTCCGAAACGCCACAGGTGCAGCCAGCCATGTTCCAGCAGCTGACGCACGATGGCGTGACGGCCGACGACGGCATCGATGGCCTCGGCCGGCGCATCGATCACGACGGTCAGGCGCAGCGGTTCATGCACCCACTGCTGGCCATCATGCAGCGACTGGCGCGACAGGCCGATGCGCAGATCGCCGCCATTGCCTTCGAACACACCGATGGTGCCCCCGACCACATTGTGCAAGAGCTTGTTGCCGCTGCCCAGGCGCTGCGGATCGCTGGTGGAGGCGTGATATTGCCAGTTGATCCAGTGCGTCACCAGCATGGGCGCGGTCATCAGCAGTTCCAGCACGCTGCCGTCCTGATCCTCGCTGGCCTCGTAGTCGTGCAGGAAGCAGCGGCCACCCAGGTCCAGTCCACGGCTGCGTGAACGCGGGGCGATCAGGAAGGCGGCATTGCCGGTCAGACCCCATTCAGGACGCGTCTCGGCACCGTCGTTGGCGCGGCGGCGCAGTTGCTTCAGCAAGGCCGGCGCGGCCTGGGCCGGCTCCATCCCCAGGCGCAGCGCACGCTCGCGGCGGACACGGTCACCGGCCTCGGCCAGCGCCGGCTGCTGGGCTTGCCAGCGCGCGCGGGCCGCTGCCGGCATCAGGTCGAGATCGAAAGCTTCGATTTCGTCGGTCGTGGTGTTGTGCAGGACGGCCAGGAAGTGGCTGTCTTCGGGGATGAAGATCTGCCGGTCCAGCAGGCCGCGGCGCACCTCCTGTTCGTTGAGCAACTGGGCCAGCGTGCGCGCGTTGACTTCGCCCGTCTGGCCGCAGCAGGCGCCACAGTCCAGCGCTGCCGCATGCGCGTTGTTGGCGGACTGGCTGCCATGGCCGGCCAGCAGCACCAGCGGGGCCACCTGGCGATCCAGGCCCATGGCGTGCAGCACGCGGGCGGCCAGTGCCACCTTGTCTTCCAGCGCGACGCCGACCAGTTGCGGCCGGCACACTTCGCGATAGCGCGCCGGCAACCCGGCCAGGTCATCGCGCGCACGTTCGGCCTGGCCAGGCTGCAGCCATTTCCAGAGACCGCCCAGTGCTGTCACGCCCGCCACCTCGACGAAGGAAAACGCCGACCCCGGCCAGCGCGTATTGCCCTGCCACTGTTCCTTGAGGGCCAGCGACTTGCGCCGCGCCCGTGCCACGGCACCGGCCAGTACGCCGTCACCGGTGGCCGCTCCAGCAGGTGCCACCACGTCCTGCACCTGATAGGCCGGTGCCAGCAAGCCCGGCAACTGCGGACGGCTGGCCTCGGTGGCCAACGGCGTGTAGGCCACCGGCAGGCCGAAGAAGCCCGCGAAGCCCATCGTCTGCATGCCGGGATGGACCGCTTCCAGCGCCCGCCGTAGCGGTTCGCTGCGTACATCGATGCAGAATGCGGCTTGCACCTCGACCTGCGGCGCTGCATTGGCCGACTGTTGCAGCAAGGCTGCCGCCAGCTTGCGCTGGTAGCCGGCCTCCAGTGCGACCTGCCAGAGTTCATCGACCAGCAGGTCCTGACGCACTTGTTCCAGACGCTCCTGCGAGCGTGCCCAGGCCTGTTGCACCGTGTGGAAGGCGTGGCTGGCGGCTTCGTCATCCTTGCACTCCAACAGCAAGGCACCCCAGGCCATGCGGATGGCCAGCAATTCACGCAGGTGTTCATCACTGCCGCCTGCGAGTTTGGCCTCCCAGCCCAGATAGGCACACCACGAGGCCCAGCCATTGACGGTCAGCAGGACCGATTCAAGATAATCGGCCCAGACCTCGGGCGGCAGGTCCATGCGCCGCATCACCCAGCGTTCGGCCTCGCGCGCGCAGGCCGGCAGCGCCCGGACGCCATCGGCAATGTGCGGCAGGCCCATCAGCAGGCCGATGCCGTGGTCGTGTTCCAGCGTCTCGCGCCAGAAGGCATACAGGCCCATGCCGCGTTCAGGCTGCCAGTCGGCCTGGTGCTGGTCGAAGTAGGCGGCACAGGTCTGGCTGACCTGGTGCGTGATGGCCTGCCGCCAGGAGAGCCGGGTGTGGCGCTGGGGATCGTTGTCCAGCACGTCGATCAGCAGCGGCAGCCTTGGCGCCGGGCCGGTGGCGGCCAGTACCGACAGACAGTGGGCAACGTCGAAACCGCGTTCCTGGGCCTCGATCGAGTGTGCCAGGGCGTATTCCAGATCTGCTTGGGTCACCCGGCCCTGGTCCCAGGCCTGCTGCAGCTGTTCCTTGGGCGGAAAGACCTGGATCCCGCCCAGCAGGGCCATGCGCGCGGCCACCTGGCGTAGCGGCATGCCCACCCGCGACCAGTGCGGATTGACGGCGATGGCGCGATCCAGCGGCCAGGCCGGGGCGATGGCACCGCAGGCATCCTGGCAGGCTTGCTGCAATTGCTGCTCCAGCTCGGCGCTCCACGCAGCGATCGGCGCGGCGGCTGGTCCTTGGCTATCTTGGGCTAATACGTTCATGCTGTTTCTCCGGTGAGACGGGCTCAGCCCTGGCTACGGCCATCGGCGGCGAGATTGTTCACTTGTTGTTCGGCAGCGGCCCGGCGGGCACTGGGAGCCCAGTTCGAGGGCCACAACTGCAGCGCCAGGCGGGTATAGGCTTCATCGAGGTAGAAGCCGGCGTAGCTGCGGCGTCGCCAGGCGGCCATGGACTGCGGTGCCAGTTGCAGCAAGCCCATGCAGACATACAGGGCCAGCATCGCCAGCAAGGCCGTCACGCCGAACACGGCACGCGGGTAATCGTTGACGTGCAGCGGCAGCAGGTGGGCCACCAGGGCCGCGAGGGTCAGGCCGGCCGCACCCAGCAGGCCCAGCAGCCAGCCGCGCAGGCCGCCACTGCCCTTGGCCGTGGAGCGCCACAGCAGCGGTGCCCAGGCCAGCCCGAGGATGCCGCTCCACCACCATGGCCAGGCCGCATGCGGGCTCAGGCTGTGCAGACCCAGCACCAGGGCGATGCTGACCATCGGGGCGAGGATCACGCTCCAGGCCGACGGCAGCGCCGGGCTGTGCAAGGCCGACAGGCGGGTCTCCCGCACCACCGAGGAGGCCGACAGGAAGGCGTGTGCCTTGTACAGCGAGTGGCCGATCAGGTGCAGCGCGGCGAACAGGTACAGTCCGGCGGCGCACTCCAGCAGCATGAAGCCCATCTGCGCCACGGTCGACCAGGCCAGTTTGACCTTGATGCTGATGCGGGTCAGCATCACCAGCCCGGCCAGCAGCACGGTACCGGCGCTGACGATGAGCAGCACGGCGCGCGCCGCGACGGCCTGCTCCAGCAAGGGGGCAAACCGCACCAGCACGAAGCCGCCCAGATTCACCACGCCGGCATGCAGCAGCGCCGAGACCGGGGTCGGCGCTTCCATCACCTGAATCAGCCAGCCGTGTACCGGCAGCAGCGCAGTCCGCAGAATCACCGCAAGCGTCAGGCACAGTGCACTGACCTGCAGGCTGGTGCTCATGCCGTGCTGGCTCAGGTAGGCCCACAAGTCCGAGAAGGAGCCGCTGCCCACGGTCGTCCAGGCCAGCGCGGCCGCCGCGATCAGCAGGCAGTCGGCGATGCGGTCGGCGATGCTTTTCTTGTACGAAGCCAGACGGGCAAAGGGACGTTCCGGATAGAAGCACAGCAGGCGTTGCAGGGCCAGGCCCACGACGGCCCAGGCGGCGATCAGCACCACCCAGTGATCGGCCAGCAACAGCAGGTGGACGGCAGTCAGTACCAGCGCGAGCGCCGCGGCATACTGGCGCTGGCCGGCTTCACCCTGCAGGTAGCGCGCCGAAAAACTGCCGATCACGGTGCCCAGTCCCTGTACCAGCAGGGCCAGCACCAGGCCCAGCGTGGACGGATGCAGCACGCCCGGCCACGGGGCGCTGTCGCGGGCCATCACCAGGTTGAACAAGGTCAGCAGCAAAGCCAACAGGGAGAGCGACTGGAACAGCGTCCAGACGCGCGGCGGTGCCAGCCGGGACAGACACAGCGCCAGGGCGGCGGCCATCGTCAGCGCGGGCGGTGCCCAGGCGCTGCAGGAAATCAGGGGGATGGTCGTCATGACAAGAACCTCATGCATTGGAATGGCATCATGATGCTTGCCATCGATCGTTCTGTAAATTACATTTATCAGAACAAATTCATTCATAAAAACGAACGATGCGCTTAGAACAGCTTAACTTTCATCATTTGCGTTATTTCTGGCGGGTGGCCAAGCTCGGCCATCTGACACGGGCGGCGGAAGAGCTGCACACCTCGCAATCCGCCGTGTCCGCGCAGATCCGCCAGCTCGAAAAGCAGCTGGAAGAAGATCTCTTCATCCGCGAAGGCCGCCGCCTGACGTTGACCGATACCGGGCAATTGGTGTTCACCTATGCCGACAATATCTTTGGACTGAGCCAGGAGCTGCTGGGCCGGCTGGAGGGCCGCTCGGCCGGGGTGACGCGCCTGCGAGTGGGTAGCGTGGCCACACTGTCGCGTAACTATCAGGAAAACTGGATCCGTCCCATGCTCTCTGACCCCTCGGTCTCCCTGACGCTGGAGTCGGGCTTGCTGGAAGGGCTGCTGGAGCGGCTGATGCAGCATCAGCTTGATGTGGTGCTGGCCAATGAGACCGTGCCCTCCGACCCGGATCGGCCCCTGCACTGCCGCTTCCTGGGCAGCCAGGCGGTCTCGGTGGTCGGTCCGGCGCACCGCTGGGAGGCACGCAGCCTGCGCATTCCGCAAGACCTGGAAGGCGTCGACATGGCCCTGCCCGGCCCGCGTCACGCCCTGCGCATGCAATTTGACGCGCTGTGCATCTCCAACGACGTGCGCCCGCGCATGCGTGCCGAGGTGGACGACATGGCCATGCTGCGCCTGATCGCGCGCGACAGCGGCTGGCTCACCGTACTGCCGGAAGTGGTGGTGCAGGACGAACTGCGCAATGGTGCCCTGGTCGTGGCCGGCCAGACGAGCGAGCTGGTGGAAAGCTTCTATGCGATCACCACGCCGCATCATCACTACGATGAACTGCTGGACCGGCTGCTGGCGGGCGGTCCCGTCCCTTCTTGATCTTCGAGGAAGATTGTTTCAGCCGCACGCCGGTTACCGGTCAGAAATAAATGCTACTCCTTGGTAGAATGCAAGAAGATTTGCGCAAATATATGTACGCTAATGCCAATATTGCCAACGTGGTAATGGCGTACACTTGGGCAACTCAGGGGGCAAGTGTTGTCGAGCTTGCTGCTTCACGACAAGAAACCCGGCGGGCACGATGAGGAAGGCACTTTTCAGGTATCGCGACGAGCTGGTCAGGATAGAGCTCAAGTGTCCGGGCGACGTCGGCACCGGCTGGACCTGGGATCTCTATATCAATGGCGAACTGCAATTCTGTGGTGAAGATGCCCCGTTTGCGTTCGCTGAAGAGGCGATGGCGGCCGCCAAGCAGGCCAGCCGCCACCTGATCGACCTGCTGCACGCCTCCCCCTGAGCAGCGCAGCGCGCTTGCCACAGCTGTTTCAGCGAATCACCCATCGTTTCACACCCTCCTCTTGCTTCGCTTCCGGTTCAGAAAGCCTTGCCATCTTCATGTCGCGCATTTATTATATGACTTAATATATTATTAAATTGAATAGTGTTCACCATGACCAGCCCCAGCTCGCTACAAGCCGACCAGATGCGCCGCGCCGCCGGCCAGGCGGTGGCCGCGTTGAAGGTACTCGCCAATGAAGACCGGCTGTTGCTGATGTGCCAGCTATCGCAGGCTGAAATGTGCGTCAGCGAGCTGGAGGAAGCACTCGATATCCGCCAGCCCACACTGTCCCAGCAACTTGGCGTGCTGCGCAACGAAGGGGTGGTCAGTACGCGGCGCGAGGGCAAGCGGGTGTACTACCGTGTCGCCGATCCCAAGCTGCTTGAGATGCTGGGACTGATGTACCAACTTTATTGCCCCAAGGAATGAGCATGGACATTGCGTGGAATGCCTTCACCCCCGTCGCCTCGCTGGCCGGTGGCCTGCTGATCGGAGCGGCCGCCAGCGTGCTGGTGCTCTGCAATGGACGCATTGCCGGCATCAGCGGCATCGTCGCCGGGCTGCTGCCTCCCTCGGCATCGGATCGCGCCTGGCGCGCCCTCTTCGTTCTCGGCTTGCTTCTCGCGCCGCTGCTGGCGTCACTGGCAAGCGCCCTGCCCGCGCCGCGCATCGATGCCGGCTATGCGGCCATCGTACTCGCAGGCCTGCTGGTCGGCGTGGGGACCCGTTACGGTGCCGGCTGCACCAGTGGTCACGGCGTCTGCGGCTTGTCGCGCCTGTCGCCACGCTCGGCGGTGGCAACGGCGTGCTTCATGGCGGCCGGATTCCTGAGTGTCTATCTGCTGCGCCACATGCTGGGGTTGCAAGGAGTACTGCCATGAGGCTCCTGCGCAGCCTCGCCGCGCTGGCTGCTGGCTTGCTGTTCGGCTTAGGCCTGATCGTCTCGGGCATGGCCGATCCGGCCAAGGTATTGGGCTTTCTGGATCTGGCTGGCCAGTGGGATCCGTCGCTGGCCCTGGTGATGGGCGGGGCCATCGCCATCGGGCTGCCGGCCTTTACGCTGGCACGCAAGCGTCAGCGGACACTGCTGGGCGAACCGATGCAATTGCCCACGGCGCGCACCATCGACCGCCGGCTGGTGCTGGGCAGCCTGCTCTTCGGCATCGGCTGGGGCATTGCCGGCATCTGTCCGGGACCGGCATTGGTCTTGCTAGGCATGGCATCGGGCAAGGGCCTGGCCTTCGTGCTGGCCATGGTGGCCGGCATGCTGCTGTTCCGCTGGAATGAGCGGTTTTGGGCGAAATGAATGTTGCTGCACGCAGGGTGTCCTTACAGGGGGCCTCTCGCCGTAATCTGCCCGTTTGAATGTGAAGAAAAAACACCAGGATCACCCATGGACAATCTGCATATCGAAGGTCATTTCGACACCATCACCAGCACCGTCAGCTACCTCGTGCTGGACCGCGCCACCTTGCACTGTGCGCTGGTGGACAGCGTGCTGGACTACGACCCCAAGTCCGGCCGCACCTCCACCCGCAGCGCCGATCATCTGATCGCCCGTGTGCAGGCACTCGGTGCGACGGTGCAATGGATACTGGAAACGCATGCGCATGCCGACCATCTCTCCGCCGCGCCCTACCTGAAGCAGAAGCTGGGTGGCCGCATCGCCATCGGCGAGCACATCCGCCAGGTGCAGCAGGTCTTTGGCAAGCTCTTCAACGCCGGCACCGAATTCGAGCACGACGGCAGCCAGTTCGATCATCTCTTCACCGATGGCGAAATCTTCCGGATCGGCCAGTTGCAGGCGCGCGTGATGCACACGCCTGGCCATACGCCGGCTTGTGTCACCTATGTAGTGGAAGAAGGCGGACAGAGCGCCGCCTTCGTCGGTGACACGCTGTTCATGCCCGACTATGGGACGGCGCGTTGTGACTTTCCGGGCGGAGATGCGCGGCAGCTGTTCCGTTCAATCAATGCGGTGCTGTCGCTGCCGCCGCAGACACGCCTCTTCATGTGCCACGATTACCAGCCGGGGGGCCGCGAACTGCGCTTCGAGACCACCGTGGCGGAAGAACGCCAGCACAACATTCACGTTCGCGAAGGGATCAGCGAAGAGGCATTCGTGGCCATGCGCAGCGCGCGTGATGCCACGCTGGACATGCCGGTGCTGCTGCTGCCTTCGGTACAGGTCAACATGCGCGCCGGACAGATGCCGCCAGCGGAAGGCAATGGTGTGCGTTATCTGAAGATCCCGCTCAACGCGGTGTGAGCAAGGTCAGCTGTGTCCGGCGGACTGGAACAGTCCCAGCAGCGCGAGGCCGCCGATCAGTGCCAGGATGAGGATGCCGGCCACGATGGCGATGGCGGCTTTGGGCTTGCGATCAGCCATGATGAGATCTCCCTTGATGCATGGATGTAATGGGGTCTGCGGACGGATCGCTCAAAATTCAGAATGAAGACTCATCCGCAAGCGTTCACCCTAGCAAGCGGAGTCGGGCAACGGCATCAGCGCCAGCCTGGAAATGGCCTTCCGAAAGCCTGTCATCCTCGTGGGACAAACGGCGGTCAAGCTGCGCCATCCGTTCGCCATCAAATACGAATTGCCCTCATTTTCGCTAATTGTCGTAGCCTTTGCCGCAGCACAGCCCTAGAATCTGCGCCATTCCGCAACCCTGTATATGAACAGAAGTGTCATGGCCAAATTCCATCTCGAACATCACAAGGTCGACGCCATCTCCTGGCTACGCGCCGCCGTCCTGGGTGCCAACGACGGCATCGTCTCCACTGCCAGCCTGCTGGTGGGCGTGGTGGCGGCCAATGCCACGCATGAGAACGTGCTGCTGACCGGCGTCGCCGGCCTGGTCGCGGGCGCCATGTCGATGGCGACCGGCGAATATGTCTCCGTGCACTCACAAGCGGACAGTGAACACGCCGCCCTGAGCCAGGAGCGCGAAGAACTGGCCACGGATCCGGAAGGCGAACATCGCGAACTGATGGGCATCTACATGCGCCGGGGACTGAGTCAGGAGACCGCGCATCAGGTCGCCACCCAATTGATGGCCCACGATGCCCTCGATGCGCATGCGCGCGATGAACTGGGCATTTCCGAAACCACGGCAGCGCGGCCGGTCCAAGCGGCCATCGTCTCGGCCCTGAGCTTTGCCGTCGGTGCGGCCTTGCCACTGGCGGTGGTGCTGCTGGCACCGGTCGCCAGCCTGTTGCCGGCCATCGTGATCGCCGCCCTGCTGTCGCTGGCAGTACTGGGTGCGGTCGCGGCCAAAACCGGTGGTGCCAACTTGTGGAAGGGAGCCTTGCGGGTGAGTTTGTGGAGCTCGCTGGCCATGGGGTGTACGGCGGCGATCGGGTCTTTCTTCGGCGCGGCCGTCTAGCCATCAAAGCCAACCCAGCCATTGCCCCCAAATCAGTTGGCCGAGATAGCGTGACGGCAGCAACGTGAAGGCCCCCGCCACCAGGCAAGCACCGATGTAGACCCGCTGCATGGTGCGCCGATGCAGCGCGATATCACCACGCATCACCGCCGCGAGTCCGCGGTAGAGCAGGAAGGCCGTAGCTGGCACCAGCAGATGCAACGGCGTATAGCCCGCGATGTTGGGCAGGTCATGCGAACGGATGAAGAGCGCCGAAAGGACAGTAACGGCCATGCAGCTGAACCAGGCATAGCCCAGGGCGCGGTGCCATCGTGGCCGCACCGTGCGGCCGAGCCGGGCCCAGAAGGCGAAGGGTCCAATGACGACCGCAGCGAGTGCGACGCTCAAATGGAGTGCGATGAGAGGTGTGAGGGACATGGCAGGCTTTCAGCGAATCGGTGGAGCGATTCTGCTGAGGCTGCTGGCAGGACGATAGCGGGATGCGACGAAATGCAGATGGGATGCCGCAGAGTGCAGCGGCAAGGCGAATTAGTGTCGTCAAGGCCGCCCAAGTCCGATCAACACTTGCCGCAATTCCCCGACCACCTGCGCGAGGGATGGGCCGTCCTCAGCGGTGGTGGCGGAGCGAGCACGTAGGGATCGGAAAACACGACGCACCACTCGGGCACCCGATCCCGCCGCCGGAGGTAGCCCCGCTGTCGCATCACCCGCTGCGGTCCGAACTCTCCTCCCCCACCAGCTCCCTGACCCTGCGCGCCAGGACATCGGCCGCAAACGGCTTGGTCAAGACCTGCATCCCGCGTTCAAGATGACCATGATTGAGCACCGCATTCTCGGCATAGCCGGTCACGAACAGCACCGGCAATTCGGGCCGCGGTGCGCGGATGGCATCGGCCAGCTGGCGGCCGTTCATGCCATTGGGAAGCCCGACGTCGGTGACCAGCAAATCCAGCTCGGGATAAGCGGCCAATACGCGCAAGGCCGAGGGACCATCTTCCGCCTCCAGCACGCTGTAGCCCAGATCGCTCAGGACCTCCACCGTCACCATGCGCACCAGCGGTTCGTCATCGACCACCAGAATGGTCTTGCTGCCAGGCGCTGCCGCCGCAGAACCGTCGTCCGGCAACGGCAGGTCCTCTTCCCCGGCTTCGCCCAGGTGGCGCGGCAGGTAGATGCAGAGCGTCGCGCCCTGACCCAGTTCTGAATAAATGCGCACCGCACCGCCCGACTGGCCGGCAAAACCATACACCATGGACAGCCCCAGCCCCGTGCCCTGCCCGGTCGGCTTGGTGGTGAAGAAAGGATCAAAGGCGCGCGCCACCACATCCGGCGACATGCCGGTGCCGGTATCGCTCACGCACAGCGACACGTACTGGCCCGGCGGCACACCGCGCTGCATGGCGGCAATGTCGTCCAGCCAGCGGTTGGCGGTTTCAATGGTCAGCCGCCCGCCGTGCGGCATGGCGTCGCGGGCATTGATGCACAGATTGAGCAAGGCGTTTTCCAGCTGGCCGACGTCCACGAAGGTGTTCCACAAGCCACCGGCCGCGATGGTTTCCACCGTGATCGCCGGGCCCACGCTGCGGCCGATCAGTTCGTGCATGTCGGCCACGATGCGGTTCAGGTCGGCCGATTTCGGATCCAGCGTCTGCCGGCGCGAGAAGGCCAGCAGCCGCTGCGTCAATGAAGCCGCACGCTTGACGGCAGATTGCGCGCCATTGAGGTGGCGCTCGATGTCCGAGATGCGGCCCTGGGCCAGCCGCACTTTCATCAGTTCCAGGCTACCGCTGATGCCGGCCAGGATGTTGTTGAAGTCATGTGCCAGGCCGCCGGTGAGCTGGCCCACCGCTTCCATCTTCTGCGCCTGGCGCAGGGCTTCCTCGGCTTCGAGCAAGGCGTTGGTACGCTCCT
Organism: Herbaspirillum sp. 1130; assembly: GCF_017833835.1. Lineage (NCBI taxonomy): Bacteria > Pseudomonadati > Pseudomonadota > Betaproteobacteria > Burkholderiales > Oxalobacteraceae > Herbaspirillum > Herbaspirillum sp. 1130. The sequence continues at coordinate 475,999 of NZ_JAFICQ010000001.1, read as the reverse complement.
GCACGCGCTGTTCCAGCGTGTCGTTGAGGGCGCGCAGCGCAGCCAGTGCGCGATCGCGTTCGGCTTCGACGGCGCGCCGCCCTTCGATGTCGATCAGCACACCGGGGAAGGTGCTGGCATGGCCGTCCGAGGTCAACTCCACGCGGCCATTGGCTTCCAGCCAGTAGTAGCGGCCGTCACGGCGGCGCGTGCGGTATTGGTGGGCATAGGCACCGCCACGCGCCAGGGCTTCGCGGATGCGGGTGGAAAGCAGCTCGCGGTCGTCCGGGTGTACGGACTGCATGAGGTCTTCCAGCTTCAGGCCAACCAGGCCCTTCTCAGGGGGGACGCCGAAGGCAGCCGCGAAACCGTCATCCACGCTGAACCGGTCGGAGGGGATGTCCCAGATCCAGGTGCCGATGATGGCCCCGGCCTCCATGGCCAGCTGCACGCGCTGGACGTTCTCGCGCAGAGCGGCTTCGGTACGGCGGCGCGCGGTAATGTCGCGAAACAGCACCGAGACCTGGCGCATCTCCACTGGCCCGACGCGCGTGGCCGACACTTCGATGTGCCGGCCCACGGCCTGGAATTCCTGTTCGAAACGCAGCGGCTGGCCGGTCAGCAGGACCTGGCCATAGACATCCAGCCAGACCTGGGCATTGTCCGGCTCGATCTCGCGCAGGCGTTTGCCGACAATGCCCTCGATGCCGGTATGCCGGTAATAGCCCGAATTGGCTTCGATGTGGACGTAGTCACTGAGCGGTCCGTGCGGACCATCGATGAATTCGATGATGCAGAAACCGTCATCGATCGCCTCCAGCAAGGCGTGCCGATACGCTCTGCTCAAAGGAGAATTGCTTTCCATTGCCGTTGCCGCTTGCTGATCCAAGATTACGCCCTTCCTCGTCGCACTGTTCTGATTGAGCGTCCTCCGCCACCACGCTTGCGTCGTTACGGTAGAGCTTGTCGGCATAGTAATGGAATCCCTGACCCTGCGGCCAGTTTCCCGGACAAATCCCCCCGCCATGACAGTCCATGTGGCCGCCCTTACAATGGCAGCCCGCTGCTGGTTGGCGCGCTCTTTCTTGTTGATTGGCTTTTATGACTACCGCTTCCTCCAAAACGCTCCCGTCCTCGCAAAATATTCCTGCCCGGCTGGATCACGTGGTCCTCAATACCCACTACCAGATCGATCGTGCCCACGCGCAACTGCATGCGCTCGGTTTTACGCTGACACCGCGCGGCCATCATACGTTGGGCTCGGTGAACCATCTGGTCATGTTCGAAGGCGGTTACCTGGAGCTGATCGGCCAGCCCCGGGAGAGCGAAAAAGTCCGCCAGGAAATCCTCGACAGTCCGCTCGGCCTCGATGGCCTGGTCTATGCCGTCGATGACGTCCCCGCCTGCCACGACGCCTGGCTGGCGCTGGGGCTGGCCGTGCAACCGGTGCAGCACTTCTCGCGGCCGGTGGAAGTGGACGGGGTGGCCATCGATGCGCGCTTCTCCACGGTCCGCCTGATTCCCGGCCAGTTCGCCGCCGGACGCGTCTATGCCTGCCATCACTTCACGCCCGAACTGGTCTGGCGTCCGCAGTGGATGGCCCACGCCAATGGTGCGCGCGGTGTTGCCAGCATGGTCGTGGTGGATCGCGATCCTCAGGCGACCCGCCTTTCCTATGCACGGCTGGGCCAGTGGGAAGATGGCTTCCAGCTGGAGTTCCTGGATGCTCCTGCCCTCGCTTCACGTCTCGACACGTTGGCCGAGCATGCTCCCTCGCGACCGGCGGCCTTTGCCATGCTACGTTTCTTCGGGGCGGACCGGGCCATTGTCGCCGCGGGCGCGCGCTCCCTCGGATTGCCGTTGCAGCAGGATGCGCAACGGGTGCTGGTGGCCCTGCCTGATTTTGACGCCGTCTTCGAATTCACCGACTGAAACGCAATACCATCATGAGGGTGCCGCAGCGGCATGCGGCGCGCAGTCGTCGGGAATCTTCTGTCCCGGCGTAATCAATGGAATCACTGCGGCCACCGGCGCCACCAGCGCCAGCGCAGCGGCCGCACCAGCCCGCGCGGCCAGTGCACCCTTGCTGGCACCGATGTCCGGTTTTGCGAACGTGCCACGTACATACAAGGGCGTACGCAGCGACAGGATGCGAACCTGCTTGGTGCGAGGGACCACGTCCAGCGAGAGGGTTTCCTTGGCCAGATCAACCTGGCCGCTGATGTCGATGGCGGCATCCTCGGTATTGAGAATGCCATGACGCACCTGCGCCAGTCCGTCCTTGATGCCAACATCGGCGGCACCACACAGCAGCTTGACCTGCTGGTCCCGATACAGCTTGGCGAACACTGCATTGGCCAGGTTCAGGCCGGCCGCCTCCAGAATGAATTGACTGATGGTGCCCTGGCTGAGGTCCGCCTTGATTTCGCCATTGGCATGGGCCAGCATGGCTGCGACCGAATTGCCGCTACCAGTCAGCGTGGCGCGGCCATCGACCTTGCCGAAGCTGGCATCGATGCGGGCCAGACGCGGGAACAGTTCACGCACCTGCACACCCTGCACTTGCAGTTGCAGCTTCGCGCCGATATCGGCCTGGCGTCCGTCCAGGCGGATCTCTCCTTCTCCCTTGCCACCGGCCAGTGCAAAGCGCAGTGGCGCGGCGGTCAGCACCTGGTCTTGCAGGCGCAGCGTGGTGCTGGCGTCCTGCAAGGCGATGTCCGGATGCAACTGCAAGCGTTTTGCATGCAAGGCGATCTCGGCATCCAGCTTGGCCCAGCGCTGTGGTTTGGCGGGCTGATCGGGAAGAACGCGGGAGTCGGTCTTGTCCGGATGCGCGCCGGATTTTTTCCCTGCATCGGGAACGTAGTCGGACAGGCGCAGCAGGCCCGCCTCCGCCGTCACGCGCAAGCGATTCTTGGGGGGGCCGCGGTAGTACTGTGCATCGCCGGAGAAATCACTGTCACCGACCTTGGCGGTGAAGTGCGCATAGTGCCAGTCCCAGGCGCGGGTCTCGGTATCGAGGCGGGTGATGCTGAGCTGACCTTGGGTCGTGAAGGGCCGCGTGGCGGGAAGCGGGACACCGCTGGCGGCGTAAAGCCGGTCGAGGCTGTCGCCGCTGAGTTGCAACTGCAGTTCGGCACGGGTCAATTGATGAGGATTGATGAGTTTGCCCGATAACGCCGTATGGACTTCGCCAACCTCACCTTCGGCCTGCAAGGGATAAATACTGTCTTCATTGAGGAGATCGGGCAAGGCTCCGCCGCGCAGATTGCCCTGAATGCTGGCATCTCCAAAGCGCCCGGTGATCGCGGCCTGCAACACCATGGCCGATGGATTGGCAGGGCCGACACTGGCAGCGCCTTCTGCCTGGCGTACCTCGGCGGCCTGGTTAGCCGAACTGACCAGCGGTCGAACATCGAAGTGCAGATCCATGTTCAGCGGCTGGTCGACATAACGGATCTGTGCGCGCTCGAAGACGATCTGATGAATGTCGAAACTCCAGCGTGAACGTGGCTGGTCGGAAAAGCGCCAGCTCTTGCGACGCTCATCGGCGCGTTCCATGACCAGGTCCAGGCCTTCGACGCGCAGGTCGGTAATGTGCCAATGCCAGCGCAGCAGCGGCAAGGGAGAAAAGTGCAGATCCAGCGTGCGGGCGCGCAGCAGGTGGTCGGCACTGCGGGCCCAATCGGGATTGCCGATGTGCAGTTCGCGTGCAGTGAAATGCAGTTGGGGGAGCCAGGGGCTGCTGCCGTCCTTGTGCGCAGGAGCCAGCGACCACCCCAGCGTGATGGGGCCATCGACACGAATCTCGCGCGCCAGCACAGCAGAGAGCTGGCGCGTGATCCAGGGCTTGGCCAGGTTCCAGTCGAACAGGGCAACGGCCAGCGCGAGCGTGGCCATCAATGCGACCAGCGTCAGGGCCACCCAGGTCAGGAACCTGAAACCCCGCCTCATCATGATAGTGATTGCCGTCTCCCCGCCCTCTCGCATGTTTCCCCTTCCTCCCTGGCCGCTGGCCATCGACTGATCTGCGTTCTGCAAACGCAACAGTATCAGCTGGCGGACGCGCCAAGGCTATAGGAGGCTGCGCCACCTGCTTGTCAGAGTAGCGGCAGCGCGGAGGGCAGCACCGTCAGGAACCGCTCAGAAGGTTTCCCAGAGGTCTTCGTCAGCGCGCGCTGCGGACTTGCTCGCGGGTGTGGACGCCGGGACCGCCACGGCAGGCGCACGGAGAACCGGGACGGCCGCTGCCTTCGGGGCCACAACTGGCGGCCGGACCGGCGGCCGGACGGGTGCTGCCGGCTTGGCAGGCGCTGCCACGGTCACCTGCGGGCCTTGCGCCAGCTTGAAGATGCTGATCGCGGTGGCCAGGTTGGCGGCCTGGTCCTGCAGAGCTCCCGCAGCGGCAGCGGCCTGTTCGACCAAGGCAGCATTTTGCTGGGTGCTTTCATCCATCTGGCCCACTGCCCGGTTGATTTCCTCAATCCCGGTACTCTGCTCGACACTGGCGGCCGAAATCTCGCCGACGATGTCGGTAACGCTGCGCACGCTGCTGACCACCTGCTCCATGGTGTGGCCGGCTTCGGCCACCAGCAGGCTGCCGCCCTCCACCTTGGCGACGGAATCGCTGATAAGGCCCTTGATTTCCTTGGCTGCGGCCGCCGAACGCTGCGCCAGCGAGCGCACTTCAGAAGCCACCACCGCAAAGCCGCGGCCCTGCTCGCCCGCGCGCGCCGCTTCCACGGCAGCGTTCAGGGCGAGGATGTTGGTCTGGAAGGCGATACCGTCGATGACACCGATGATGTCGACGATCTTGCGCGAAGACTGGTTGATTTCTTCCATCGTGGTGACCACGCGGCCGACGATTTCACCGCCTTGCAAGGCCACCTCGGAGGCCGTGGCAGCCAGCTGGTTGGCTTGGCGGGCATTGTCAGCGTTCTGGCGCACGGTGGAAGTCATCTCTTCCATGGCCGAGGCAGTTTCTTCCAGCGAACCGGCTTGCTGCTCGGTGCGCGACGACAGGTCCATGTTGCCGCTGGCGATTTCTCCCGAGGCGGTGGCAATCGAGTCGGTACTGCGACGCACACCGGAGACGATGTCGACCAGGTTGTCGTTCATCTTGCGCAGGGCCGCCATCAGTTGGCCCGTCTCATCTCTGGAATGCGGTTCGATGCGCGTGGTCAGGTCACCGGCAGCGACGTTCTCGGCCACGCGGACGGCCTCGTTGAGCGGCTTGACGATGGAACGTACCATCAAATACCCCAGCAGGATCGCGGCCAGCACGGCGACCGCCGAGCAAGCCAGGGTGACCTGGATCGCCAGCGCACCGTCAGCGACGGCCTGCGCACCTTCAGCACGCAGCTGGCTGTCCTGGGAATCGGCGAAGGCGGTGGCGAGGGAAAGATAGGCGTTCTGGCTGTCGGTAATCTTGCGCAGGACGAATTCGTCGGCGGCATCGCCCTGGCCTGCCCGGATCAACGCCAGGAACTGCGCCCGGCTGGTCTCGAAGAGCTGGCGCGCATCATCCAGCGCCTTGGCCTTCTTCTGGCCTACTGCAGTCACCTGGCGCGCCGTGATCTTGTCCAGGGCTTCCTTGCTGGCGCGGACCGCAACGTCCAGCTGGCCGATGCGCTTTTCATTGGCGGCCGGATTGCCGATGTCGATGGCCATGCCACGCAGGTACTTGATCTGCTCGTTGACGCCGTCACGCAGGTCGAATGCCCAGCGCACCTTCAGGTAGCGGTCATTGACGATCTGGTCGATCGCACGATTGATGTTGTTGATCTTGATGAAGGCGGTGATGCTCACCACGGCCAGCAAGGCCACGATGAAAGCAAACACGATCGCCAGGCGCGCGCCGACCTTGAGATTCCCGAAATATCCAAACATGCTGGTTCCCTATGCTGTTCATTCATTGTCTGTCTCTTCCAGTCCTCGAAGATCCAGCTTCTTGTTATCGAACAGGGAAACAAGCTCCTCTGTATTTTTATTCTGGAGCCCGCATGATGCGCCAAGGCAACCCATCGTACAACCGTTGCGCGACACTATTTCAGCAAGTGTCGCAAAGTCATCACACAACTAGATGTATAAATGTGTTTGTTTGTAAATCTCTTGCTCAGAACACCACGCCAGCGCCGAGGATGATATTGGCGTAAGGGGTGCATTCCCCGGTGCGGATGTAGGCCTTGGCAGCGGCGGTTGCCTGCTTGAAGGCCTCATGCGACAGGGTACGCGCTTGCGGCAGGTCCAGCGCCGCAATCTGTGCAGCCAAGGCAGGGCTGACGGTCTGCATTTCATCGGCCACGACGTGGAATTCCACCTGCAATTCCGTGAGCACCGTCTTGAGTACCGTCATGAAGTCCGGCACGCCGCGGGTCACCGCCAGATCGATCACAGGAACACCTGCGGGGGCAGGCAAACCGACGTCCCCGATGACCAGCGTATCGCCATGCCCCATGGTGGCGATGACCTGGGAAATGGCAGCGTTGAGCAGAGCAGTCTTTTTCATGGCAATCAGAAAGATAAGCGATCAGAGCACGACTTCGTCGCGCGTGGGAATGGAGGTCTGGGCACCGACGCGGGTCACGCTCAGGGCGGCCGCCGCCTGGGCATAGGCGATGGCGTCGAACTGATCGCGGCCCTGCGCAATGGCACCGATGAAACCGCCGATGAAAGTGTCGCCTGCCGCCGTGGTGTCGACCGCCTGTACCTTGCGCGCCGGCAGATGGCGCTGCTGGCCGTCGGCGAAGGAGCCGTAGACGCCCTTCTCGCCCAGCGTCACCACCACGTTGCGCGCGCCCAGCCCGTGCAACTTCTGCGCCAGCAGCGGGATGTCCTCGGATTGTTCCTCGGCCAGCATGGCGGCTTCGATTTCGTTGAGGATCAGGTAATCGATCTTCTGCAGCAGTGCACGGGGCAAGGCTTGTGCCGGTGCGGGATTGAGCACTACGGTCTTGCCCAGGGCGTGAGCCAGTTCGATGCTGTGGATGACGGTCTCCATCGGCACTTCCAGTTGCAGCAGCACGATGGAAGCCTGTTCGATCACGGGGCGCGCGCGTTCGATGCGCTCCACGTCCAGGCGGCCATTGGCACCGGCGGCGATGACGATGCTGTTCTGGGCATTGGCGTCGACCATGATGGAGGCAATGCCGGTGGCTTCGCCCGCGACTTCGTCAATGTAACGGTCATCGATGCCGCAGGCGGTGATCGACTGGCGCATCTGGCCACCGAAGGCATCGTCGCCCACGCAGGCCACCATGGCCACCGAGGTGCCCGGTGCGGCCAGGCGGGCGCAAGCCACGGCCTGGTTGGCACCCTTGCCGCCGGGGATGGTCATGAATTTGTCGCCAGCCAGGGTTTCGCCCGGCAAGGGCATGCGCGGGACGCGCAGGACCAGGTCCATGTTGACGCTGCCGATGATGACGATCATGTGTGTTCTCTCGTGCTCTGTTGAAGTGTTTCTTGTTCAGGTCGGGTTCCGGCGCGGGCCGGTCGAGCCGCGCAGCTGGAGTTGCGGTGCCACCGTCTCGCGGCGCGCCGGCAAGCCGGGGTCAGCGATGCGTTCCAGCAGGAACTGCGCCGTCAGGTTGCCCAGCTTGCGGGTATTTTGTGCCACCGTGGTCAGGGGCGGATGGACGAATTGCGCCAGTTCGATATCGTCGAAACCCACCACCGACAATTCGCCCGGCACCTCGATCTGCAATTCACCGGCGGCACGCAACACGCCGATGGCCATCATGTCGTTACAGCAGAAGATGGCATCCGGCCGTGCGCCCTGCGCTCGTCCCTGCAGCAATTGCATCGCAGCCTGATAACCGCCGATGCCGCTGAAGTCGGCATGCAGCAGGTCTCCCTCGGCAAGCGCCAGGCCGCCCGCCTGCAGGGTCTGGCGGAAGCCCTGCACGCGCTCGTCCGACAGTTCCAGCCCATCCGGCCCGGCAATGCAGGCCACGTGGCGGCGCTGCAAGTCCAGCAGATGGCGCGCCGCCAGGCTGCCGCCGAGCGCGTTGTCGGTGCTGACCAGATCGATGTCCAGCTCCTTGGGCGCGCGGTCCAGCAGGACCGTCGGAATATCGAGCCTGCCCGCCGGATTGAGATCGGCCTGGTTCAAGGTGGCGATGATGAGGCCATCGCAGCGCTTGGTCTGCAGGACTTGCAGGTAGTCGCGCTGCTTGTCGGGATCATCGTCGGAATTGCAGAGGATGACGCTGTAGCCGGCGCCATAACAGTGGTCTTCGATTCCGCGCGCCAGCTCCGAAAAGTACGGGTTGGTGTTGTTGGGAATGATCAGGCCGATACTGCCCGTGACCTTGCTGCGCAATGACCGCGCCAGTGCGCTGGGCACGTAGTCCAGTTCCTTGACGGCAGCCAGCACGCGCTCACGGGCGTCGCTGCTGACCGGGCGCGTCTGGTTGAGCACATGCGAGACCGTGGTGTAGGACACCCCGGCCAGCCTGGCGACATCCTTGATGGTGGCCATGGCGAATTCGCTCAGCGGGCGTGGCGTTGGCCGCGACGGCGATAGGTGTCCAGGATCACGGCGACCACGATGACGGCGCCGGTGATGATGCGCTTCATCGGCTCGCTCACGCCAACCTGGGCCAGGCCCGCTTCCAGCACGGAGATGATCAATACGCCGATGAAGGTGCTGACGATGGAACCCCGGCCACCCATCAGGCTGGTGCCGCCGATGACGACCGCCGCGATGACTTGCAGCTCCATGCCCACGCCGCCATTGGGATCGGCCGCTTCCAGGCGCGAGACCTGGAACAGCGCCGCGATACCGGCCAGCGCGCCCATCAGGGCGAAGGCCAGGATCTTGCTGGGATTGGGATTCACGCCGGACAGGCGCACCGCTTCTTCATTGGTGCCGATGCCGATCCAGTAGCGGCCCAGCACGGTGCGGGTCAGCACCAGTTGAGCGATGATCACGATGGCGATGGCCGACAGGAAGGCCGGGGACATGCCGAACAGAATCGGCGAGCTGATCACGTCCACCGCGCTGCCGATGTATTCGGTGCGCGAGTTGGTGACCTGGTAAGCCAGGCCACGAGCGATCTCCAGCACACCCAGCGAGACGATGAAGGAAGGAATGCGCCAGTGCACCGAGACCATTCCGGTCAGCGTGCCGCACAGCGCCGCCACCACCACGCCCAGCGGGGCTGCGGCATACAGCGGCCAGCCCCAGCGCACCATGGCCATGGACAGCATGGAGGCCGCCAGTGCCATCACCGAGCCGACCGAGAGGTCGATGCCGCCGATGATGAGGATGAAGGTCATGCCCACCGACATCACCACCAGCGGCGGGATGTCATTGGAAAGCGTGATGAAGGTCGCCGCACTGAGGAAGTTCTCGCTCAGGAAGGCGAACATCACGCACATGGCCAGCAAGGCCGCGATCAGGCCCAGGTAGTTCTTGAAACCGGCCAGGTAGGCCGCTTGCCGGCTGGCGGCGGGGGTAGAGGAAGAAGTTTGCATCTGTCTCGTTGATTCTTGGCAGTTGATAGTCGGGCCGAAGAGTGCGGCCACTCAGGCAGTATTGCCGGCCACGTGCGCCGCTGCGGCAGCTTCCTGGCGTCCCACATAACCGCTGAAGGCGGCCGCCAGGATGCGCTCCTGCGACCAGTCATCGCGGCTGAAGGCATCGGCAATGCGGCCTGCGCTCATGACGGCGATACGGTCACAGATCTGCATCAGCTCGCGCAGGTCGCTGGAGACCACCAGCAAGCCCTTGCCCTGCGCCGCCAGTTCGGCAAAGAGGCGATAGATATCGGACTTGGCGCCGATGTCGATACCGCGCGTGGGTTCATCGAACAACATGATGGGGCAATCGCGGTACAGCCAGCGGGCGATCACCACCTTCTGCTGGTTGCCGCCCGACAGTTCGCCGGCGGCTTGCGCCACGCTGCCGCTGCGGATGCGCAGTTTCTTCACATAGTCCTGCGCCACGCTGCTCTCGGCCGCGTGATCGAGCATGCCGGCGCGGCTCACGCTGCCCAGATTGGCCAGCGAGGTATTGACGCTGATGGCTTGCGGCAGCAGCAGGCCCTGCCCTTTGCGGTCTTCGGTGACCATGGCGATACCGGCCTTGACCGCATCCTTGGGACTGCGGATGCGCGCAGGCTGCTGGCTGTCGCCAATGAAGATCTCGCCCTGATCGGCACGGTCTGCGCCAAAGATCAGGCGCAGGAGTTCGGTCCGGCCGGAGCCGATCAGGCCGGCAATGCCCAGCACTTCACCAGCATGCAGCGCCAGGCTGGCCGGCTGCACGACTGGAGCACGCCCGAGGCTACGAATGCGCAGCACCGGAGCACCGATGTGGCGATGTTCGGCATCCAGGTCAACCTTGGTCAGCTCACCGGCCATCAGTTGCACCAGTTGCTCGGTCGAATAACGGCCGATGTCGTCATTGCAGACCAGCTTGCCATCGCGCAGAACGACGATGCGGTCGGCGATGCGCTTCAATTCTTCCAGCCGGTGCGAGATGTAGATGATGGCCACACCTTCGGCGCGCAGGCGCTCGATGCGCGAGAACAGCAGTTCCACCTCGCGGTTGGTCAGCATGGCCGTGGGTTCGTCCAAGATCAGGCAGCGGCAGCTGCCGATCAGGTTGCGGGCGATCTCGACCATCTGCTGGTGGCCCAGGCCCAGGTCGCCGACCGGCGTCCACGGGTCGAGCTCACCGAGTCCGACCACTTCCATCTGGGCGCGAGCGGCCTCGGCCAGCTTCTTGCGGTCGATCCAGCCGAAGCGGCGCGGCAGTTTTTCCAGGAACAGGTTTTCCGCAATCGACAGCGTGGGGATCAGGTTCAGTTCCTGCATCACCATGCGGATGCCCAGGCCTTCAGCCTGCGTGCGCGATGTCGGTTGATAGGGCTGGCCATCCAGCGTCATGCCGCCGGCGCTGGCATCGACCAGGCCGCAGATGATCTTGGAGAGCGTGCTCTTGCCGGCGCCGTTTTCGCCGGTCAAGGCCAGCACCTGGCCCGGACGCAGGTCCAGGTCAATGCCATCGAGCACCGGTGCGGCGTAGCTCTTGCCGATGCCGGACAAGGTCAGCAAGGGCGAAGCTTGGGAGGGAGAGTCGTTGGGCTGCATGGTTCTGTAGCGCACAAGGAGGGAGAGGCAAAGCCCCGCGCCCGGTCACGGGCGCAGGTACCTTGCAGAGAAGACGCCAGAGAGCGTCGGTATTACTTGGTGACCAGCGAGACCTTGGTCTCGACCACACCGCCCAGGGCGCTTTGCGGCTTCTTCTCGGTCACGGCCTTGAGGGCGGTCTCGATGCCGAAGACGGCTTGCTGCTGGGCGAACTGGTCCACGGTGGCCAGTACGCGGCCATCCTTCAGCATCGGCTTGATGGCGTTGATGTTGTCGTAGCCCACCAGTTGCACCTTGCCGGTCTTGCCAGCGGCGCGGATGGCTGCCACGGCGCCCAGCGCCATGTTGTCATTGCCGGCCAGGATGGCCTTGATGTCAGGATGCGCGTTCAGGATCGAGGCGGCGACCTTGTTGCCCTGGTCGATTTCCCACTGGCCCGACTGCACGGTCACGACATTCGCACCGACATCCTTCATCGCATCCTGGAAGCCCAGGGTGCGCTGCTGTGCGTTGAAGGTGGTGGACACGCCTTCAATGATGGCGACCTTGTCACCCTTCTGCAGTTGCTTGCCCAGGTAGTCGCCGGCCAGCTTGGCGCCCTTGCGATTGTCGGGGCCCACGAACGGCACGGTGATGCCCTTTTCCTTCAGGGCGGCGTCGTCGAGCTTGTTGTCGATGTTGACCACGATGATGCCGGCATCGATGGCCTTCTTGACCACCGGCACCAGGGCCTTGGAGTCAGCCGGGGCGATCACCAGGGCATTGACCTTGGAGACGATCATCTGCTCGACGATCTTGATCTGGTTGGCGGTGTCCTGCTCGTCCTTGATGCCGTTGGCGATCAGGTCGAACTTGCTGGCGTTGGCCTTCTGGTATTCGCGGGCGCCGTTCTCCATGTTCAGGAAGAACTCGTTGGCCAGCGACTTCATGACCAGGGCCACCTTGGGCTTGGCCGGAGTCTGTGCCATGGCGGCACCGGGAAGGACTGCACATGCCAGGGCGGCGATGGCGAAATGGCGGCGGGTGAATTTGTTCATCTGGGTCTCCAGTATTGATGTTGCCGGCGTTTCCTAGAAGATAGACGCCGTTATAAGTGCGCAAACGTTTGCGCGGAAAGGAGAATAGCACCGCAAAATAAGAAAATAAAGCTGCGGTGCAGCTTTTTTTCATCCTTGGAGATTGCGTGAGGAAGCCCGCTGCAGCCCTTCCCCACCGCCAAAACGGCGAACGGCGGGGAGCGCCGGCAAGACGCTCCCCGCCGTTCTGGCAGGCAAATGCAGGTGTCAAATGACAAGTCGACGATACGCGCGGGAGACCAGCACGGCACCGCTCCCATGTCCACGCCCTTGCGCGGGATGGGAAGCGGCATGCTTCAGGCCAGCACTGGTCCGGTACCCTCGCCTGGCGTCGTTCACGCAGCGCCGGCGTTCATTCCGGCGTGCGTCAGGGTGAATGTTTGGAGGTCAGTGACCGAAATGGGTGCGGCGCCAGACATAAGCTCCGAAGGCACAGCTCCCCACGATCACGTACATCGCATACCACACCAGTGCCTGGCTACCGTAGCTCATGAGCAATTCCATCAGTTTCATGCTTGTCTCCTCTGCTTTTGATGGCCGGGCTGTTATTCGCCTGGCTTATCGTCCCAAGGGGTGAAAATGTCGAAAAGACAATATCCCCGGCTTGCTGCGGGCGCTGTTGTCAGTAGTGTCAGCATCGGCGCCCTTCCACGCCGCGCCGTTACAGGCCCGTGCAAGTATCTTGCTACTGCCAAAAGGTGATGTAAACAATCGCTTGTTCTGCGCAGCAGCAATTCATGGCCGAGCTGCTGGTCGACATTTCGTTGTCGTAGGGATTCACTTCGTCATGTGGAAGCGGAAGCCCGTCGGGACCCCATTTCCGGCCGGAATCGCACTAATGGTGTGCAAACAATTATTTTTTATATAATTTTTTGCATCGCAAAACAGAAAGTCGATATTTCGTCGCCAAATGGCGACTTTTCGTGTGTCTCAAGCGTATTGATGAGGTTTTTGATAGACAACACGCACAGTGGCCGCATGGAAAATGCGGCGCACCGTGATGTTCACGCTGGTGATATCTCTTTGCGCCACAAGACCAGTGTGCCCAGCAAGCCCGCCAGGATGGAGCCGCCCAGCACCCCCAGTTTGAGCTTGGCTTCGAAATCCGCACTCAATCCCTGGAAGGCCAGGCCGCCGATGAAGAGACTCATGGTGAAGCCGATGCCACACAGCATGCAGACGCCGATGAACTGCCGGGTACTGGCACCGGCCGGTGCTGCGGCCAGTCCGCTGCGGATCATCAGCCAGGCTGCACCGAAGACACCGATGGTCTTGCCCAGTACCAGTCCGCCGGCGATGCCGAGCGGGATCGGCTCAAACAGGTTGCCCAGCGACATGCCCTGGAAGGACACGCCGGCATTGGCGAAGGCAAACATGGGCAGCACAAGGAAGGCCACCCAGGGATGCAAGCCATGCTCCAGGGCACCCGCCAGCGGCTGGTCGTCGGCGTCGCGCATGGGAATGGCCAGCGCCGTGACCACCCCGGCCAGCGTGGCGTGGATGCCCGACTTGAGCACGCACACCCAGATCACCAGACCGACGACGATGTAGATATCTGCGCGCCGCACGCCGCTGCGATTGAGCAGCAACAGGACCAGCGTCCCTACCCCGGCCCCGGCCAGCATGCCCAGTGAGAGGTTGTCGGTATAGAAGAGCGCGATGACCACGATGGCGCCCAGGTCATCGATGATGGCCACGGCGGTGAGGAAAACCTTGAGCGAGGTCGGAACCCGCGACCCCAGCAGCATCACGATACCGATCGCAAAGGCGATGTCGGTCGCTGCCGGAATGGCCCAGCCGCGCAGCGCTACCGGATCGCCCAGGTTGATGAGCGCATATATCGCCGCCGGCACCACCATACCGCCCAAGGCCGCTGCCGCCGGCAGGATGGCCTGTTTGCGTGAGGCCAGTTCGCCTTCGACGAATTCGCGCTTGATTTCCAGACCGACCAGGAAGAAGAACACCGCCATCCACAGGTCGTTCACCCACAGCAACAGCGGCTTGGACAAGACCACCAATCCACCGATGTCGACCTTGCCGGGAATTCGGGTGAAGGCCTCGTAGGTTTCTCGCCAGCTGCTGTTGCTGATGATCAGCGCCAGCACCGCAGCGATGGCCAGCACGATGCCGCCAGCGGCTTCATGCGCGAAGAAGCGGGTAAAGGCGTTACCGCCGTGGGCCTGATGAGGGGATGTGGTCAATGCGGGCTCCTTGTTGTCGTCTTCAAAACAAGGCCTGACTGTAACAAAGGCCGAGGTCTTTCTCCAAACTTTCGGCCCCGGGCTCGCGATGCGCGGACAAAAAAAAATGGGCCGTCCCTCTCCACAGGAACGGCCCGACCCTCCACACCACAAACCTTCATGACGGCATTTTCAACCGCCCTATGCGCACGCATGCGGTGCGCATCTCTTCATCTTTTCGCCAATCAGCGATAAACCAGCACCGGTACCTTGCTATGCGCCAGCAGCTTCTGGGTCTGGCTGCCGAGCAGCAGGCGGCCCAGCGTGGAACGGGCCTTGGAGGCCATGATGATGGCATCGCAGTGCTCGCGTTCGGCCACGCGCATGATCTCTTCGTAGGGACGTCCACCCTGGGCCACCTGCACCGTGCAGGGGACACCTTCTTCACGGGCCATCGCGGTGATCATCTCGACGCTGGCCAGGGCACGTTCGCGACCGGCTTCATCGGTGCGCTCCACATCCACGCCGACGCTGACTTCAGGAATCGACAAGGCCCGCAGATTGCCTGCTACCGACAAGCCAACCAAGGTGCTGCCGCAGCTCTTGGCCAGCGCGATGGCGGCCTTGACGGATTCGTTGCACAGACGGGAACCATCGGTTGCCAACAGGATGTTCTTGAACATGATGACCTCAGCAGGTGACTGGATTGCGTTGACTTGGTATGACTGCATACTAAGCCTCGCCTGCATGAACGGATTTGACATGCATCAAGCCGCCCGGGCTGCAGCGCCGCAGCTGGCCTGCGTTTGCGCTGGATCAAATGGTACGGGCGCAGGCTCGCATCAGGGATGAAACGCCATGAAGCGCGTCACCAGCGCCTTCAGCACCGGCTTGAGCCGATCTGCCAACGCTGCCTGCAACGCGTAAGGTGCGTGCTCCTGCATGTAGCTGCGCTGCGCCAATTCCAGTTGGAGGGCATGGACCTGCCGGGCGGGCTGGCCGTAATGACGAGTGATGTAGCCGCCTTTGAAGCGGCCATTGAGTACGGCGGGAAACTGCGGTGCCAGTTGCTGCGCCAGCGCCAGCAAGTCTTCTCCAAGACCAGGTGCGCAGGCAGCACCGCTGGCAGTTCCGAAATTGAAGACCGGCAGTTCGCCCTCGAACAGATGCGGAATCACCGAGCGGATCGAGTGCGCATCCCACAGCAGCGCGTAGCCATGCACTGCCTTCAGGCGCGCCAGTTCGGCCTGCAGTGCCGCATGATAGGGATGCCAGTAGACCTGCAGGCGGCGTGCGACCTCGGCGGCATCCGGCTCACAGCCCTCGCGGTACAGCGGCAGGTTGTCGAATGTCGTCAGCGGACACAGCCCGGTGGTGTTCTGCCCCGGATACAGGCTCTGTCCGTCCGCTGGCCGGTTGAGATCGATCACGTAACGTGAATGAAAAGGACGAATCACCGAAGCACCAAGACCAACGGCAAAATCATAGAGCTCGGCGATATGCCAGTCGGTATCGTCCACCTGCAGGCCAACCGCACTAAAGGAGGCCAGCAACTCCTCCGGCAGACGGGTGCCCACGTGAGGCATGGAAATCAGCAGGGGCGAACTGCCCTGGTGCAGTTGGCAAATATCGTGCGGCATTACTGGCATCGTGCGGTCCTCAATCCTTCAACAATTCGGCAATCGCGCGGCGATAGGCGCGGCGCGCATCATCCTGCAAGGGGTGCTGCCCGGCGGTCACCACCTGGCGGCCACCCACGTAGACATCCTGGATGGGCTGGCCATCATGCTCGCAAAACACCAGTGCCGAGAGCAATTGCCCGGGGCTGCGATCGGCCAGGTTGACGTCGTCCCCGTCGAGGACCACGAAATCCGCCTGCTGCCCCACAGCCAGCCCGGCGACCGCGCGGCCGCTGGCAGCCGCACCGCCTGCCACGGCCTGGGCAAACAGGCGGTCGGCCGTGGCCGGTGACGCTTCGGAGGCCAGCACGTTGCGCCGGCGATGATGCAAGCGTTGTCCATACTCCAACAGCCGCAATTCGGAACGCGGGTTGATGGCGATATTGCTGTCCGAGCCCAGGCCCCAGGGAGTCCGGGACTGCAAAAGCTGCCCGGCATCAATGATGCCATCGCCCAGATTGGCCTCGGTCGTCGGGCACAGTCCCACGATCGCACCACTGGCGGCCAGATCCAGGTATTCCGCTTGATCCATGTGGGTGGCGTGAATCAGGCACCAGCGCGCATCCACCTCCTGCAGCGACAGCAGCAATTGCACCGGACGCTGGCCGCACCAGGCCAGGCAATCCTGAATCTCGCGCCACTGCTCGGCGACGTGGATGTGAACGGGAGCGTCGCGTCCTCCCGGCTGCTGGCGCAGGCCGCTGACCAGTTCTTCCAGGCCTTGCGGCGATACCGCCCGCAGCGAATGCGGGGCTGCGCCATAGCGGCGCATCGGGTTCTCCGGCAAGGCGTGCAGCAGGCGCTCGCGCAGGGCCAGCAGGTCGTCAGGCGTCGCGATGAAGCGCGCCTGCTCCTGCGAACCCGGCTGGCCCCCGAAGCCGCCGTACTGGTACAGCACCGGCAGCAGGGTCATGCCGATGCCCGCCTCGGACGCCGCCTGCATCAGCCGCAGCGCCAGTTCGGCGCGGTCGGCGTAGGGGCTGCCGCCCGGGGCGTGGTGCAGATAATGGAATTCGCAGACGGAGGTATAGCCCGCTTTGAGCATCTCGATATAGAGATGGCAGGCAATGGCGTGCAGGTGCTCCGGCTGCAGTCGCTGGGCAAAACGGTACATCAGCTTGCGCCAGCTCCAGAAGGAATCCGAAGGACTGCCCATGACCTCGGTCAGGCCGGCCATGGCACGCTGGAAGGCATGCGAATGCAGATTGGGCATGCCGGCAATCACCGGCCCGGATGCCTGCGCTGCTGTGCCAGGCGCGCTGCGGGCGCTGATCTCGATCAGGCGTCCGGAGTCATCCCAGCGCAGCAGGACGTCATGCTGCCAGCCATCCGGCAGCAAGGCCAGCGGGCAAAACAGGGCACGCGCCGATTGGCGAGGGAGCGCGTGCGCATGCGGCTGTGGATGTGCATGCAGGTGTTGCTGTGTTTGTTCGCCAAGCGATGCCATATGCTCACCTTTTATACTGGCGGTTTTGTAGTGTATGCCGGACACCGTTGTGCCGCTTGCAGCGGGTGGAATCAGAACGGCCTCGGCGCTTCAACGCTTACATGTGCTGGCCTTCCTTTTGCTTGGGGATGATGCAGACCAGCACCACCACCGCCCCTGGCGCACAAAGCAGATCGGGCATGCGCGCTCTGTGCCCTGGTTGCAGCCGCGCGAACTGGCCGGCGCGCAAGGCCTGTTGCAGACCGTCTTCATCGGAAAGGCAGGCGGCGCCTCTTGCCACGTACAACAAAGCGCTGTGGCTGGGCAGGCAACGCGAATTGCGCTCGTCCAGCATCACTACCCTGCCCTCGGCGACTTCACGCCGCACCATCAGGTTGAAGTCCAGCGTGGGCGCACCATGCATCCGCACCTGGATCGGCTGCTCGCCGGGGAAGTCGTAGGGCGCAAAGCAGTGCGCCAGATCGTGGACCTGCCGTCCCTCGCTGTGCAGCGTGAAACCGCCGCCTTCAAGCAGGACGATGGTGCGATCGATACCCTCGAAGGTGGAAAAATCTGCATCGCTACCGACGTCGGCCACGCTGGCCCGCCAGATAAAACTGGCGAAGTCGGCCTCTGGCGGCTCCACGCACAGTTCACGGGTCTGCCCGCCCTCGTTCTTCCAGGGGACGGCTGCCACGCTGGCCAGCTCGCCGACGAACGCTATCGCGCCGTGCTGCGGCACCCCGGAACCCGCCACCGCATGGGCTTTACCCGGCATGACCCACCTCGCGGGCCAGCATGGTTTGCAAGAAACTGCGGGTACGTGCCTCGCGCGGTGAAGTAAATATCTCGGAGGGCGGACCGGACTCGACGATGCTGCCGTGATCCATCACCACCACCACATCGGCCACCTCGCGCGCAAATCCCATCTCGTGCGTGACGATGAGCATGGTCATGCCGTCGCTGGCCAGGTCCTGCATCACCTGCAGTACTTCACCGACCAGTTCCGGATCCAGCGCCGAGGTGGGCTCGTCGAAGAGCATCACCTTCGGTTCCATGGCCAGCGCACGGGCGATAGCCACGCGCTGTTTCTGGCCGCCGGACAAGGTGCCGGGATATTCCTTCGCCTTGTGTTCCAGCCCGACCTTCCTGAGCAGCCGCAGCCCCTGCTCCTGCGCCGCCTTGCGCGGCACGCCGCGCAGGCAGGTCGGTGCCAGGGTGATGTTGTCCAGCACGTTCAGGTGCGGGAACAGGTTGAAGGACTGGAATACCATGCCCACCTCGGCGCGCAGCGCATCGAGCATGGCTTCAGGCATCATGCGCCCGCCCTCGACCACCGTATGACCGCCGACCACCACGGTGCCGCCCTCGGCGGTCTCCAGCCCGTTCAGGCAGCGCAGCAAGGTGCTCTTGCCACTGCCGCTGGGGCCGATAATGACGACCACCTGACTTGGGGCGACCGAAAAATCGATGTCCTTGAGCACGAGATGGCTGCCGAAGGATTTGCGCAAGCCTTTGATATCGACCACGCTGTGTTCCATCACACCCTCCCTTCGGAGCGCAGGACCTTCTCGATCCGGCGCAGCGCCAGCGTGGTCACGCTGGTCAGCACGAGATAGATCAGGGCAATGACCAGATAGGTTTCCAGCGAGCGGTAAGTAATGCTGATGATCTTCTCGCCCTCATGCATCAGGTCGGCGATGGTCAGCAGCGACACCAGTGCCGAGTTCTTGATCAGCGCGATGAATTCATTGCCCAGCGGCGGAATCATGCGCACGAAGGCCTGCGGCAGGATCACGCGGCGCATCGCCATCCGATAAGGCAAGCCCAGCGAGCGTGCCGCTTCCATCTGGCCGCGTTCGATGGACTGGATCGAGCCACGCACGATTTCCGAAATATAGGCAGCGCTGTAGATGCCGAGCCCGAGGATGCCGCACACATACGCCGGCAGAATCACGCCTACATGCGGCAATCCGAAGAACCACAGGAACAGTTGCACCAGCAAGGGCGTGCCGCGTACCAGCGTGAGATAGAAAGTACACAGGCCATACAACAGCCGGCGCTGCGGATTGAGTCGCCCCAGGCCGGTCAGCAGGCCCAGCACGCACCCCAGCACCAGCGAGGCGGCGGTGATTTCCACGGTCACCATGGTGCCGTGGAGGAGCGAGGGCCAACTGTCCCAGACGCCCGAAAAATCCAGTTTCATGAAGTGCTCCGGCAAAAGGAGTCGCTTGCCCGGTCACGGCTGGCGGACCGGGTCGGCCATGCAGAGAGGAATGGAGGAGCCCGGCGACAACGCCAGGCCAGGTGCGCAGGATCTCAGTCCTTCCTGGCAAACCACTTTTCGGTCAGCGCATCGTAGGTGCCGTTCATGCGCAAGGTCTGCAGGGCCTTGTTGAGATGCTCGACCAGCGCGGTATCGTTCTTGCGCAGGGCAAAACCATACAGTTCGGTGGTCAATCCCTTGTCCAGCACACGTACCAGCGGCTGGGTGCGGGCATATTCGACGGCGGCCGGACGGCCGGTCACCACCGCATTGACGCGGCCGGTGGCCAGCAGGTCGAACATGGCCTGGTTCTTTTCCACTTCCACGCGTTCCACGCCGGGGAAGTTGTCACGCAGATAGCTCACCGATTTGGTGCCGACCTGGACCGAGACGCGCTTTCCCTTGTTCAGGTCTTCCGGCACCTTGATGCTGTTGTCGTCACGCCGCACCAGCACGGCCAGACCACCCCGATAGTAGGGATCGCTGAAGGTAACCACCTTGCGGCGCTCGTCGGTCATGTAGATGGCCGAGGCAGCGATGTCGAAGCGGTTGGAAATGAGGCCGGGAATCAGGCCCTTGAAGTCGATGTCGATCCACTGGATCTTCTTGCCCATGGTTTTGGCCAGGGCTTCCATCAATTCGATATCGAAACCGGTACGTTTGCCATCCTTGACGAATTCCATCGGCGGGAAGGTGGCATCGGTACCGACACGGATCACGTTGTCGGCGGCACGGGCGGCAGGCGCGGCCGCCACCAGCAGAAACAGGCTGGCCGAGACGGCGCACAGCAGGCGGGAAAGCTTCATCATGAGTTCCTCGGTAGAAACGACGACATGGACTGGACGCCGGGGTACCGGCGTAATGGATTATTCATCCCTGGGCCCGGATGGGGCCCTCCCGCGTCCAGCCAGCACCGTCTCTCCGGACGGCGCAGCCTGACTGGCTTAAAAACGATTACATATGCGCTGGGCGGACTCCACCGTCATGCGGACCAGCTCCTGTTCGCGGTTACCCACGCGCAGGGCCGGCGCCATCAGGGTGATGGTGCCTTCCAGGCGGCCATTGGAAGTCATGATGGGTACCGAGACGCCCCACACGCCCAGGTCCACTTCACTCTCGCTGATGGAATAGCCGCGACGGCGAATCTCATCGAGCTGTGCTTCCAGCGCGGCGGCTTCCTCGGGCTTG
This sequence comes from Herbaspirillum sp. 1130, assembly GCF_017833835.1. Taxonomy (NCBI): domain Bacteria; kingdom Pseudomonadati; phylum Pseudomonadota; class Betaproteobacteria; order Burkholderiales; family Oxalobacteraceae; genus Herbaspirillum; species Herbaspirillum sp. 1130. Next base: position 455,108 of record NZ_JAFICQ010000001.1, on the reverse strand, counting down.
TCGCCCAGCTGGTCAGCCACCAGTTTCTGTTGCAGCTTGCGTGGCATGAAGGCCAGCAGGCTCTTGGCCGATGCTCCCTTAAGCAAGGGATGTGCCCGGCCCTTGGTGAAGGAACAGCGCAGTGGCTGATCGCTTTCTTCCATGGCGATGCACACCATCTGGCCATTGATCGGCACCAGCAGGCCCACGCTCTCCCCGCTGCGCTGGACCAGCGAAATGATTTCCTCGCGGCTCTGGCTGATGAGGTTGGAGTTCTGGTCGAACCCCCACGCCAGCTGCACCCCGGTCGGACCCGGCTCGAAGGTGCCGGAATTCATGTGCTCCTGCAACAGTCCCCATTTCTTGAGGGATGCCAGGTGGCGATAAACGGTACTGACCGGTTGTTGCACCATCGCAGCAATCTGCTTGGCACTGACGGGCTTGCCGGCACGGGCCACGCCGGCGAGTACGTGGAGAACGCGGTCAACGATGGTAGAGGTTTGTGGTGAGTCCATGGCGGCAATATAAGGTTAAATTCTCACTTTGGGCGAACGATTCCCGTATATGAGGAAATAAATAGAAAAATTTTGAGCTACTTTTTCATATATTCCCAGCGGGCGGCTGAATTTTCTCACCTGTAACGAAAATTGCCTCATGCTATTTTTTTACTAGGTAGTGCCGAAAATATTCTAGTGTCGACACTTCTTCCATTTTTCAGGCGAAGTGCTATGATTAAACGCATCAAATTCCTTGGATTGTTGACACGGTAAAAAACCCATGAGCGAGCTGATTGCACTGCCTGGTGCCGAACGTGAGGGAGAGACCCTCTCCGAACACGTTTTTCGCAAAATCCAGAGCGCCATCGTGCAGGGCGAGATCGCGCCCGGCAGCAAGATTTCCGAACCGGAACTGGCCCGCACCTATGGCATCAGCCGCGGACCACTGCGCGAAGCCATCCACCGGCTGGAAGGCCAGAACCTGCTGGTGCGCGTGCCGCACGTGGGAGCGCGCGTGGTTTCACTGACCCTGGAAGGGCTGGTGGAACTGTTCCAGATCCGCGAATCGCTGGAAGGCATGGCTTGCCGCCTGGCGGCGCAGCGCATGAGCCGCGCCGAGCTGGACGAGCTGCGCCGGGTGCTGGAAACCCACGAGAAGGACGAAGCCTTCCAGGCCGGACGCGGCTATTACCAGCAGGAAGGCGACTACGACTTCCATTACAAGATCATCCAGGCCAGCGGCAACCAGATCCTCACGCGCATTCTCTGCGGCGAGTTGTACCAGCTGGCGCGCATGTATCGCATCCAGTATTCGGCCGCACCCAACCGGCCACGCCAGGCCTTTGCCGAACACCACCGCATCCTCGATGCCTTGGCCGATGGCGACGGCGAACTGGCCGACCTGCTGATGCGGCGTCACATCGGGGCCTCCCGCCGCAACATCGAACACCAGATCGCCCAGACCGGGCCCGGCAGTACCGGGCAGCAGCGCGATCAGGCCTGAACGCATTCCTCCACACAACAACCATTCCATCAACGAGACACGAGCCAACCGCCATGAATACCCAATACCGCAAGCAACTGCCCGGCACCCGACTGGATTATTTCGATGCCCGCGCCGCCGTGGAAGCGATCCGTCCTGGCGCATGGGAAACCCTGCCCTACACTTCCCGTGTGCTGGCAGAAAACCTGGTGCGCCGCTGTGATCCGGCGACCCTGACGGATTCACTGCGCCAGCTGATCGAACGCAAGCGTGAACTGGACTTCCCGTGGTTCCCGGCGCGCGTGGTGTGCCACGACATCCTGGGCCAGACCGCGCTGGTGGATCTGGCCGGCTTGCGCGACGCAATTGCCGACATGGGCGGCGACCCGGCCAAGGTCAACCCGGTGGTACCGGTGCAACTGATCGTGGACCACTCGCTGGCGGTGGAATGTGGCGGCGACGATCCGCAGGCCTTCGAAAAGAATCGCGCCATCGAAGACCGCCGCAATGAAGACCGCTTCCACTTCATCGACTGGACCAAGCTGGCGTTCGAAAACGTGGACGTGATCCCGCCCGGCAACGGCATCATGCACCAGATCAATCTGGAGAAGATGTCGCCGGTGATCCACGCCAAGGATGGCGTGGCCTTCCCCGACACCCTGGTCGGCACCGACAGCCACACCCCGCACGTGGACGCGCTGGGCGTGATCGCCATCGGCGTCGGTGGCCTCGAAGCGGAAAACGTCATGCTAGGCCGCGCCTCCTGGATGCGCCTGCCCGACATCATCGGCGTGGAACTGAGCGGCCGCCGCCAGCCCGGCATCACTGCCACCGACATCGTGCTCTCGCTGACCGAATTCCTGCGCAAGCAGAAGGTGGTGGGGGCCTATCTGGAATTTTATGGCGATGGCGCGGCCAGCCTGACGCTGGGGGATCGCGCCACCATCTCCAACATGGCCCCGGAGTATGGCGCGACGGCCGCCATGTTCTCCATCGATCAGCAGACCATCGACTACCTGAAGCTGACCGGTCGCGAAGATGAACAGGTCAAGCTGGTGGAAACCTATGCCAAGGAGGCCGGCCTGTGGTCCGATAGCCTGAGCAAGGCTGAATACGAGCGCGTGCTGCGCTTCGACCTCTCCACCGTGGTCCGCACCCTGGCCGGTCCCAGCAATCCGCACAAGCGCCTGCCGGTCTCCGAACTGGCCGCCCAAGGCATCGCCGGCAAGGTGGAGAGCGAGCCAGGCAAGATGCCCGATGGGGCCGTCATCATCGCCGCCATCACCAGCTGCACCAACACCAGCAACCCGCGCAACGTGATCGCAGCCGCCCTGCTGGCACGCAATGCCAATCGCCTGGGCCTGACCCGCAAGCCGTGGGTCAAGAGCTCGCTGGCACCCGGCTCCAAGGCGGTGGAACTGTATCTGGAAGAAGCGGGCCTGACCGCTGACCTCGAAAAGCTGGGCTTCGGTATCGTCGCCTTCGCCTGCACCACCTGCAACGGCATGTCAGGCGCGCTCGATCCGAAGATCCAGCAGGAAATCATCGACCGCGACCTCTACAGCACTGCCGTACTGTCCGGCAACCGCAACTTCGATGGCCGCATCCACCCGTATGCCAAGCAGGCGTTCCTGGCCTCGCCGCCGCTGGTGGTGGCCTATGCCATTGCCGGCACCATTCGTTTCGATATCGAACAGGACGTGCTGGGCGTGACCGCCGAAGGGAAGGAAATCCGTCTCAAGGACATCTGGCCCAGCGACGAGGAAATCGATGCCGTGGTGGCTACCGCAGTCAAGCCCCAGCAATTCCGCAATGTCTACACCCCGATGTTCTCCGCCCGCGTGGACCGCAGCCAATCGGTCAGCCCGCTGTACGACTGGCGTCCCCAAAGCACCTACATCCGCCGTCCGCCCTACTGGGAAGGTGCGCTGGCCGGTGAGCGCACGCTCTCGGGCATGCGTCCGCTGGCCGTGCTGGGCGACAACATCACCACCGACCACCTCTCGCCCTCCAACGCCATCCTGCTCGACAGCGCGGCCGGCGAATACCTGGCCAAGATGGGCTTGCCGGAAGAAGACTTCAATTCCTACGCCACCCATCGCGGCGACCACCTGACCGCGCAGCGCGCCACCTTTGCCAATCCCAAGCTGTTCAACGAAATGGTCAGGAAGGCCGATGGCAGCGTGCAACAAGGTTCACTGGCGCGCCTGGAACCGGAAGGCAAAGTCATGCGCATGTGGGAAACCATCGAAACCTACATGGAACGCAAGCAGCCGCTGATCATCATTGCCGGGGCTGATTACGGCCAGGGTTCCTCGCGCGACTGGGCCGCCAAGGGCGTGCGCCTGGCGGGTGTGGAAGCCATCGTGGCCGAAGGCTTCGAACGCATCCACCGTACCAACCTGATCGGCATGGGCGTGCTGCCGCTGGAATTCAAGGCCGGCGAAAACCGCAATACCTACGCCATCGACGGCACCGAAACCTATGACGTCATCGGCCAGCGCCGTCCGCGCGCCGACCTGACGCTGGTGATCCACCGCAAGAATGGCGAGCGTGTGGAAGTGCCGGTGACCTGCCGCCTCGATACCGCCGAAGAAGTGTCGATCTACGAAGCCGGCGGCGTGCTGCAGCGCTTCGCCCAGGATTTCCTGGAAGCCTCCGCCAACGCCGGCCAGAACGCCAAGGAACAAGCATGAGCCAAGTCCCCCAGATCCGCATTGCCGCCACCTATCTGCGGGGCGGCACCAGCAAAGGCGTCTTCTTCAAGCTGGATGACCTGCCCGAAGCCGCCCGCGTCCCGGGCCCTGCGCGCGACAAGCTGCTGCAGCGCGTGATCGGCAGTCCTGATCCCTATGGCAAGCAGATCGATGGCATGGGCGGTGCGACTTCCAGCACCAGCAAGACAGTGATCATTTCACGCAGCGAGCGGCCGGGCCATGATGTCGACTACCTGTTCGGCCAGGTCTCCATCGACAAGGATTTCGTGGACTGGAGCGGCAATTGCGGCAACCTGTCCGCAGCCGTCGGCCCCTTCGCGATTTCCGCCGGGCTGGTGGACCCGTCCAAAGTGCCGCAGGACGGCGTGGCCGTCATCACCATCTGGCAGGCCAACATCGGCAAGACCATCGTGGCTCATGTGCCCATTCGCGGCGGACAGGTGCAGGAAACCGGCGACTTCGAACTGGATGGCGTGACTTTCCCCGCCGCTGAAGTCCAGCTGGAATTCATGGATCCGGCGGCCGAGGAAGAAGGCGCCGGCGGTGCCATGTTCCCCACCGGGAACGTGGTCGATACGCTGGAAGTGCCCGGCGTCGGCAGCTTCCAGGCCACCATGATCAATGCGGGCATCCCGACCATCTTCCTCAATGCCGACGAGATCGGCTATACCGGCACCGAACTGCAGGACGCCATCAACAGCGATCCCGCCGCGCTGGCCCGCTTCGAGACCATCCGCGCCCATGGAGCGATCCGCATGGGATTGATCAGCAAGGTGGAAGAAGCCGCGACCCGGCAGCACACGCCCAAGGTCGCGTTTGTTGCGCCGCCCAAGGAATATGTCTCTTCGAGCGGCAAGACCGTCACGGTACAGGATACCGACGTGCTGGTGCGTGCCATGTCCATGGGCAAGCTGCACCACGCCATGATGGGCACGGCTGCCGTGGCCATCGGCACGGCAGCCGCCATTCCCGGAACGCTCGTGAACCTGGCGGCCGGCGGCGGTGAACGCACCAGCGTACGCTTCGGCCATCCGTCCGGGACCTTGCGTGTCGGTGCGGAAGCGAAGCTGGAAGACGGCCAGTGGGTCGTCACCAAGGCCATCATGAGCCGCAGCGCGCGGGTGTTGATGGAGGGGTGGGTGCGGGTGCCGGGGGATGCGTTCTGAGGCGAGGCTGCGGCCAGTGGCTGCAGACATGAAAAAGCCGGCCACCTTGCGGTGCCGGCTTGATCGGCTTGCGGGTCCAGGGTGGACTCAGACGCGGTAGATTTTCTCCCCGGTCTGGACGATCCTGAATTTCTCGTTGGTCAGGGGATCCAGCGCGCGACCATCAGCCAGCTTGTAGCTGCGGCTGAAGGCCTGGGCCGCTTCATCGGCCTCGTCCTGCTGCGTCTGGTACACCTCTACGTGGTAAGGTGCGCCGGTCTTGCCCTTGGCATCGAATTTTTCCACCAGATCCATATGTCGTCTCCTTAGTCGTGGCCTAGCGCCAAGGTCAACGATAGCAGATTTGGCGCGGCTTTCCAGCGCATTGCATGTTGCAGCGCACAGAGATGAAGCTTTGTGCGCCGTTGCCTGCCTCGTCAGAAGTGCAAGGTCACTCCGACGCCGAACTGGCGCGTCACCTCGGCCTTGTTCAGGCCGAATTTGGCGCCGGCATCGATGTCCACCGTCTTGTTGGGTGACCAGATGGCCCCCACCAGGGCATACGAGGGCAATTTCCGGCTGGACGCGTCCTGATTCTGTGCCACGCCGGTATCGGCCACCAGTCGCCATTGTTCGTTCAGCCCATACCAGACCGCCACCGAGGCGCGCCAGATGGTCTTGCGCTTCGTTTCCTGTTCAGTCTCCAGCTTGTACGGGCTATAGCGCAGGCCCAGGTTGCCGTGCAGGGTCCAGGGGCCGGTCTCATAGGAAGCGATGCCAGTCAGGCCCATGCCGTTGCGGCCGCTCCCCAGCCCCTTGCTTTCCTCGCCGCTGGGCATGAACAATTCCGGCTTGAGCGCCAGGGCCAGACCGTCCGCCTCGTAGTAGCGCCACTTTGCTCCTGCCGAGACATCGCCCACCCCCGTGCCGTTAGGCGACTGAAAGGTCTGTGGCAGGTTGAAGAACAGGTCGAGCTTGTCGGTGACACCATAGGTGAAGGTAAACGCGCCGACGTGACCAGCATCGCCACTCTGCTTGCTCCAGTCGGTATTCATTTCGAGCTGGATACCGCCGGCCCCCTGTACGCCGGCATCGTCGGTGTTCAGCGGGTGGGCCGCGAAGGCGGGATGGCTGGCTGCCAGCAGCAGTGCGGTCAGGCAGGACAGACGGATGGTGTTGTTTTTCATGAAAGACCCCACTTTCTTGTACTTTGTGTACTTTGTTTTGATCGGTACGGCATTCGCGTGGCCACACTGACACACCCGTGCCTGCCACGGACGTGACGGAGCACGCCGCAGGCGACGGGTACAGCAAAGTGGTCGGAGCGAACCGAAGGGAAATCGCGCCGCTGCCATGCCGGGACACATTAGCAAAGGAATTTGCCAGGCATTCCGGACAGGAGAGGCGCAGGCAAGGCCTTATTGATGAATATGTCCTCGTTGGTGGCTGCGGTAAATGCCGTGGCTTTTACGGAAGGAACATCAATCTGGCTGGGTTCATCGAGCCTTGCATGCGGCTGGAAGCGAAGTTTTGGCAGGGTCTGATGATGACGGGGAATGCCGGCTGCAGGCGGTTCCTGCAGCGATCCTGACGGTCAACAGAGGCGCTTCACTTCCAGAGCGAGGGGGATAGTACCATCGGCGACTGACAAATCAGCAACAAAAAACTTCGATTTTTCATGACTAAATCTGACGATTCTTGCAGATCCGTCACTCCGGCTTTTCCGCGGCGGCAGCCAGTTCGGTCCCGATCTCTCGCAGCACCCGGGTCGGCACCTTGAGCAAGGCCCCCCAGTCACTCCAGTCCCACGAAACGCGGCCGCACAGGTACTCCAGGCTGGAGAGCGGCAGCTCGAAGCGCTGACCCAGCGCCAGCAGGCGCGGCAGCAAAGCTGGCCGTGCGGCATCGCTGGCCACGCAGACGTCCGCCACACAAGCCGCCAGTTCCAGCAAGCGAATCAGACGCTGCTGGCGGTCTTCCTCGTCCATGCCGGTATTGTCGGCGTCATGGTGATACAGCACCGTTTCACAGAAGAGCTTGGGGAAATGCCAGTCCTGCATCATCGCGGCGGCCAGCTCCAGGTGATTGAATCCGAACAGCGCCTTTTCTTCCTGGCGCAACTGGCTGCCCTGCACGCCGCTAGCCAGCAGTTCGCCATACCGCTTGGGACGGGCCGAGGCCAGACCCAGGCGGCCGATATCGGCCAGCAGGCCGATGGTGAACATTTCTGCCGGGGGAGCCACCTGCAGCAGGTCGCCCAACGCCTGGCCGGCGCAGGCCATGGCCGTGGAACGGCTCCAGAACAGGTCGTAATCGAATTCCTTGCAATCGCCGCGCCGTGCCGATTCCGTCAGCGAAATCGCCAGCGCCATCTGGCGTACCGCGTGCAGCCCCACCATCAGCAACAGCTCGACATTGACGGCTGCAACCATGCGCCCCTTGTTGATGTTGGGGATGTTGGCAATCTGGATCAGGCGGCCGGCCAGTACAGGGTCGCCCTGCACCTGCGCCACCAGATCCGGCAGCGCGATGTCTTCCTGCTGGCACATCTGCATGATCTTCAGACGCACGCCGGAAGGCGCAGGCAAGACTTCGGAGTCTTGCAGTTCACGGAAAACCTTGGGATCGACGTAATGAGACATGAGGATTGGTGTGATTCTTTTGAGTTCGATGCTTGGCGCAACGCCAATTGGAATTGACGACAAGCATACCCAAATAATAGCCGTTGTGCGTTGCATCATTGCAAACTGAAATCAAGTTTCATGCGTGCTCGCGACCTTCCCGCTGACAGAAAGGCAAGACAGGCACTGACAGCTTCCGGACCGGCTTGCCGTTAAGCTGACCGAGCGTGACAAGTAGCGGCAAATTTGCCTGAACCTTCATATAACTTGCGGCAAAGCCGGGACAAGGACGCGGCAGGCATGGACAAAGCCCGCCGGACACGGCACAACGGAGCCGCACGATTTCGACAAGGCAGAGCGAGGACACATCAGCAATGGCAGGCAAGGAAGACATGGTCGTGGTACGCAAAGAGGGCCTGTATTGCGTGCCCGGCGATTTCTACATTGATCCCTGGCGACCGGTGGCGCGCGCGGTGATTACGCATGCCCACGCCGACCACGCGCGCGTAGGGCATGGCCACTATCTGGCAGCAGCGCCGGGGGCCGGCATCCTGCGTGCGCGGCTGGGCGCAGAGATCAACCTGCAGCCCCTGCCCTATGGCGAAACCATCACCCACAATGGCGTGCGCCTGTCTTTGCACCCGGCCGGCCACGTGCTGGGCTCGGCGCAACTGCGTATGGAACATGAAGGCCGCATCTGGGTAGCCTCCGGCGATTACAAGCTGGAAGCGGATGGCACCTGCGCCCCCTTCGAGCCGGTACGCTGCGACGCCTTCATTACCGAGTCCACATTCGGCATGCCGATCTACCGCTGGCAACCACAGCGGGAAATTTTCGAGGAAATCAACCAATGGTGGCGCAGCAATGCCGCCGAAGGGCGTGCCAGCGTCTTGTTCTGCTATTCCTTCGGCAAGGCGCAGCGCATCCTGCACGGCATCGATGCCAGCATTGGCCCCATCGTGTGCCATGGCGCGGTAGAGCCGCTCAATCGCCTCTACCGCGAGGCCGGGATCGCCCTGCCGGAGACACTGACGGTCGGCGAAGCGGAAGCCAGCAAGCGCGGCAAGGCGGCCGCCTACGCGGGCAGTCTGGTGATTGCCCCGCCATCGGCGGCCGGGTCGCCCTGGATACGCCGCTTCGGCGACTACAGCGATGCCTTCGCCAGCGGCTGGATGCGCCTGCGCGGCACGCGCCGCCGGCGTGGCGTGGATCGCGGGTTCATCCTCTCCGACCATGCGGACTGGCCGGCCCTGCACGAAGCCATCCACGCCACCGGTGCTGAACGCGTCATCGTCACCCACGGCCAAGTCGCCACCATGGTGCGCTGGCTGCGTCAGAACGGACTGGATGCCGGGGCCTTCGCCACTGAATACGGAGATGAAGAAACTGACGAGAACCCCAGCCCCGCCGCCGCCGTGACGGCGCAGGAAGGCGGCCATGCGTGAATTTTCACGGCTGTATGCCGAACTGGACGCCACCACCTCCACCACCCGCAAGCTGGCGGCCCTGCAGGATTACTTCGGCCGCGCCGATGCCGCCGATGCGGCCTGGGCGGTGTATTTCCTGGCAGGCGGCAAGCCGCGCCAGGCCGTCCCGACGGGCTTGCTCAAACAATGCGCCATGGAATACGCGCAGATCGATGAATGGCTGTTCGAGGAGTGCTATCACAGCGTCGGCGACCTGGCCGAGACCATCGCCCACGTCCTGCCGCCGCCCAAGGGGTCAAGCGACCTGGGGCTGGCGCGCTGGATGGAAGAGCGCATCGCACCCTTGCGCGGGGCCGATCCTGCCGTGATCCGCACCGCCCTGTTTGCTGCCTGGGATGAACTGGACTGGCAGGGACGCTTCCTGCTGGCCAAACTGATCGGCGGCGGTTTCCGGGTGGGCGTGTCGCGGCTGCTGGTCACGCGTGCACTGGCCAGCGTCGCACAACTCGATCCCAAGCTGGTGGCGCAACGCATGGTTGGTTGGACAGATGGCCGCGCCCGTCCGGACGCCCGCCGTTTCGCCGCGCTCATCGCGCCGGCGGACGGCCAGGATGCGCAGTTGCAGGGCGGCCAGCCCTATCCATTCTTCCTGGCGCATCCCCTGTTGGAAACACCGGACACCCTGGGTCCGCTCTCGGACTGGCAAGTCGAATGGAAATACGACGGCATCCGCGCCCAGCTGGTGCGACGTCAGGGAAGCAACTGGCTGTGGTCGCGCGGTGAAGAATTGATCACGGATCGCTTCCCCGAGCTAGCCGCTTTGGCCCTCCCGGACGGCACCGTGATCGATGGCGAGATCGTGATCCGCCTGCCCGATTCCGGCCCCCGGGCCGATCGTGTGGCCCCCTTCGCCGATCTGCAAAAACGTATCGGCCGCAAGAACCTCACCGCCCGACTGCTGGCGGACCTGCCGGCCGGTTTGATTGCCTACGACCTGCTGGAGCAGGATGGGCAAGACCTGCGCAGCCTGCCCCAGCACGAACGCCGCAGCCGGCTTGAAACGCTGGTGCAGGCCCATGCAAGCCCGGCGCTGATGCTCGCACCGCAAATCGCCTCGGGCGACTGGGAGTCACTGGCGCGATTGCGCAGCACCTCGCGCGAACGCGGCGTGGAAGGCATGATGCTCAAGCAACGGGAAGCCCGCTACGGCATTGGCCGCACGCGCAATGTCGGCACCTGGTGGAAGTGGAAGGTCGATCCCTATTCCATCGATGCCGTGCTGATCTACGCCCAGGCCGGCCATGGCCGACGCGCCTCGCTCTACACCGATTACACCTTTGCCGTCTGGGAGGCGCCGGACGACCAGGGCGAACGCAAGCTCGTGCCCTTCGCCAAAGCGTATTCCGGCCTCACCGATGCCGAAATTGCCGTGGTGGACCAGGCCATCCGCAAGACGACCATCGAGAAATTCGGCCCCGTCCGCAGCGTCAAGCCGAGCATGGTGTTCGAGATCGGCTTCGAAGGGATTGCGCTGTCCTCGCGCCACAAGGCAGGCATCGCCGTGCGCTTCCCGCGCATCCTGCGCCAGCGCCTGGACAAGACCATCGAGCAGGCCGATACCCTGGCCAGCCTGCGGGCGCTGCTGGGGCCGTCGGCCAGCCTGCCGCCTGAAGAAAAACAGAAAGAACTGCATCGTGCCACGCAAGACGACTAACTCCCGTGCGCCCGCACTGAAACGCGCAGAACAATGGTTCAGCCAGCGCGGCTGGGAAGTCTTCGATTTCCAGCGCGCCGTCTGGCAGGCCGCTGCCAGCGGCCAAAGCGGCTTGCTGCATTCCGGCACGGGGTCCGGCAAGACCTATGCCGTCTGGTTCGGAGCCCTGCTCCATGCCGAGCCGAGGCTCGGCCAGCCTGACCTGCCCGCCAACGCTCCTGGCTTGCGGGTCTTGTGGATTACACCGATGCGCGCCCTGGCGGCCGACACCCTGCGCGCCCTGCAAGCGCCGCTGGCCGATCTGCTGCCGCACTGGCAGGCGGGCATGCGGACCGGCGATACCGCCTCCGGCGAACGTGCGCGCCAGATGAAATCCCTGCCGCAGGCGCTGGTGACCACCCCTGAAAGCCTGTCCCTGCTGCTTTCGCAAGCCGATGCCCGGCAGCGCTTTGCCAGGCTCGATGCCGTCATCGTCGATGAATGGCATGAGCTGATGGGCAACAAGCGCGGCGTGCAGGTGCAATTGGCGCTGGCGCGACTGCGCCGCTGGCGGCCCGGAATGGTGGTCTGGGGGCTGTCGGCGACGCTGGGCAATCTTGAGCAATCACTGCAAGCCCTGCTGGGTCCGGCAGCTGCCGAACAAGGCGTACTGGTACGCGGCGAACAGCGCAAGCGCATCGTCATCGACACCCTTCTGCCGCCGCAACCGGCACGCTTCGCCTGGGCCGGCCACCTGGGCATGCAGATGCTGCCGGCCGTGGTGCAGGAGATCGAGGCCAGTGGCAGTACGCTGGTCTTCACCAATACCCGGTCCCAGGCTGAACTTTGGTACCAGAATTTGTTGGACGCCCGGCCTGACTGGGCTGGCATCATCGCCTTGCACCATGGCTCGCTGGACCGCGAAGTGCGGGACTGGGTCGAACACGGCCTGCGCGATGGCCGGCTCAAGGCCGTGGTCTGCACCTCCAGCCTGGACCTGGGCGTGGATTTCACGCCGGTAGAGCGGGTATTGCAGATCGGCAGTCCGCGTGGCGTGGCCCGCTTGCTGCAACGTGCCGGACGTTCCGGCCACTCCCCGGGTCGCAGTTCGCGCGCCACGCTGGTGCCGACCAACAGCCTGGAACTGGTGGAAGCCATCGCGGCCCAGGATGCGATCGCAGCGGGTCGTGTGGAACAGCGTCCGGTACCGGAAACGCCACTGGACGTGCTGGTGCAGCATCTGGTCACCATCGCGCTGGGCGGCGGCTTCCAGGCCGATGCGCTGCTGGACGAAGTAAGGCAAGCCTGGTCTTATCGCGATCTGCGCGAGGACCAGTGGCAGTGGGCGCTGGATTTCGTGGTGCGCGGGGGCCAGAGCCTGACCGCCTATCCCGAATACCACCGGGTGCGCCAGGGCGAGGATGGCGTCTACCGTGTGGATGTGCCCGCCATCGCGCGCCGGCATCGCATGAACATCGGCACCATCGTGGCCGATGCCAGCCTGCATGTGCAGTACATGAAGGGCGGACGCATCGGCACCATCGAAGAAGGTTTCATCGCGCGCCTGCGTCCGGGTGACCGTTTTCTCTTCGGGGGGCGGGTGCTGGAATTTGTCCGGGTGCATGAGATGACGGCCTGGGTCCGCCGCAGCACCGCCGGCAGTGGCGCGGTTCCTCGCTGGCAAGGCGGGCGCATGCCCTTGTCCTCGACACTGGCGCATGCTGTCCTGGATCGTTTGCAGCAAGCCGAGCAACAGCACTTCGACGGCCCCGAGATGCAGGCCGTGCAGCCGCTGCTGGCCTTGCAGCATGCCTGGTCGGCGCTGCCAACGGGGCAGCGGCTGGTGGTGGAAGCCCTCAAAAGCCGCGAGGGGCATCACCTGTTCTTCTATCCCTTTGCCGGGCGTCTGGTCCACATGGGGCTGGCCTCGCTGCTGGCCTGGCGACTGGCCAGCACGCGCGCCGCCACCTTTTCCATTGCCGTGAACGACTATGGTTTCGAATTGCTGGCGGCGGACCAGGTGGAGATGGCCCGTTTGGCCCCGCAACAGGCGCAGGACCTTTTCAGCGAAGAACACTTGCTGGAGGACGTGCTCGCCAGCCTGAACGCGACGGAATTGTCGCAACGGCGCTTCCGCGAGATCGCCCGCATTGCCGGACTGGTCAGCCAGGGCTATCCGGGCCAGCACAAGAGCGCGCGCCAGTTGCAGGCGTCGTCGGCGCTGTTCTTCGAGGTCTTCCGCAAGCATGATGCCGGCAATCTGCTGCTCACCCAGGCCCAGCGCGAGGTACTGGAACAGGAGCTGGAACTGGAACGCCTGCGCAGCACCCTCGCCGAGCTGCGGGCGCGCACCATGACGCTGGTACAACTGGAGCGCCCTACCCCGTTTGCGCTGCCGCTGATGGTGGAACGCTTCCGCGAGAAACTCTCGACCGAGAAACTGGCGGACCGTGTCGCACGCATGCTGCGCGAGCTGGAAGGTGCCGCAGACAAGACCGCTTCTCGTGAACAACCCCAGCCCGCCGCACGGCGCAAGGCCAAGCCCAAGACAGCTGCATGATGCACTACCCCAGCTTCGACGCCGATGGCGCCATCCTGACCATGTTGCCGGAACGCGCCCTGCTGTGGCGCGAGCGCGGCATGCTGATCCTGGCCGATGTGCATTTCGGCAAGGCGGCGGCGTTTCGGGCGGGCGGCATTCCCGTCCCGCACGGCACGACCCGCGCCAACCTGGAGGCCATTGATGCGCTGGTTCAGCAGCATGCGGTGCGTCACATCGTGTTCCTTGGGGATTTCCTGCATGCTCGCGCGGGCCGTGCTGCAGGAACGCTCGCGGCGCTGGCGCAATGGCGTGGCCGCAACGCGGGGCTGACGCTCACGCTGGTGCGCGGCAATCACGACCATCATGCGGGGGATCCGCCTGAAGCACTGGGCATGGAGCTGGTCGATGAACCCTGGCGGGTCGGCCCGCTGGCCTTTTGCCATCATCCGCAGACGGTCGACGGTGCCTTTGCCATTGTCGGCCATGTGCATCCGGTGTATCGCCTGTCCTCGGCGGGCGACAGCTTGCGGCTGCCCTGCTTTGTCGTGGATGAGCGCTGGGCGATGCTTCCGGCCTTTGGCGCGTTCACGGGCGGCTATCGTGTCGATGCCTTGCCGGGGCAGCGCATCTATCTGGCGGCGGAGGATTGTGTCTTGCCGCTGCCGGGCTGAACCCCCATGCAATATGGGGGTATCATCGGCGCGCTGATATTCATAAGAGGAGACCAAGAAAATGACATCCAAACACCGCCTGCTGGCCCTTTCAATTGCACTCGGTCTGGGCGTGCTGGCCAACGCGCCGGCACAGGCCGATGCACTGGCCGACATCCAGAAGGCCGGCGTGGTTCGTATCGGCGTACCGCAGGACTTTGCGCCTTTCGGTTCAGTCAATACGGACCTGCAATTGCAGGGGCTGGACATTGATGTGGCCAAGCTGATCGCCCAGAAAATGGGCCTCAAGGTGCAACTGGTCCCGGTGGCCAGCGCCAACCGCATCGCCTATCTGCAGACGCACAAGGCCGACCTGGTGATCTCCACCCTGGGCAAGAATGCCGAGCGTGAGAAGGTGATCGATTTTTCCCAGCCCTATGCGCCCTACAACAACAGCGTGTTCGGTGTGGCCAGTGTGGCGGTGAGCGGCCCTGCGGACCTGGCCGGCAAGACCGTGGGCGTGGCACGCGGTACCTTCCAGGATTTGCAACTGACCGACACGGCGCCCAAGAGCGCCACCATCAAACGCTACGAGGACAACAACGCCATGATCTCGGCCTATGTCTCGGGCCAGGTACAGCTGGTGGGCACGGGTGACTTCGTGGCCTACGCCCTGGCGGAGAAGGCACCCAACAACAAGCCGGTGCTCAAGTACATCATCCAGGAATCGGCCTGCAACGTCGGCTTGAACAAGGGCGAGACGGCCTTGTTGGGCAAGGTCAACGAGGTGCTGACGGCGGCCAAGAAGAGCGGCGAACTCAATGCCATTGTTCAGAAATGGCTCAACGTGCCGCTGCCGGCGAAGATGGCCAGCACGTTCCAGTAAAGAGCAAACCTGGTTGAAGCTTCATGTCGCCATGCTGCGGCATGAAGCTTTATTTTTCTTGCCCATATTTCAGTCATGAATTAACGAACTTTTTCGATGGAGGGTGAAGGCCCGGATTGGCAAAATGCACGGCACAAAAATGAGCGGGCTTATTGCTGAGCGCCGCTGCCATGCAGCAGTCGATACGGGGGTAGCACGGGGACAACTTGATGCCAGCGTGGTGTTGAAGACCAACACACGTTCATTCGCAGTACAGCGCGAATGGCGGACCATCAAGATGAGGCTATCCCGTGACGCAAGATGCAGCACCGCCCGGCAGGCAGCACAGCGCGCCTGTTGCAGCACGCTTACTTTCCACACTCCTTTCTGGTTTCCCCTCTACGCTGTTCGGGCCCGGCCTGTTGCAGCACGCGCGCCTGATCACGCTGGCCAGCGCACAGGACGCTGGATTTCCCGAATCCCTGGTCGTGGGGCGCTTCCACGGCCATAAGATTTTGATTTTCTCAATACTACTATCAGCACTTCCTGTTTCAGGTAAGGCTAACGCCGCGAATTTCGAATCGCGCAGTTCGTTCAGCAGCGGGAAGAATTTGTTTTCCTTCAAACAGGGAAAGCGGACGGTTAGATTTGATCTCGACATCCATGTCAATGGTTGGTCCATCAACTGCACAAGAACTCGGGCCGTCGTCTGGGGCGTCGATCTTGGCCTAAGTCAATCAGGTGTACCGTCAGTAAGCAAGGTTTACATCATTAACCTTGATAGCAGGAAAATCATTAATCACTACACAATCACACGTGGTCCATTTAGTGCCGCATTCAGCGCGGATCATAGAACGGTGATAGTAGATGACTATGTGATAGACCAAAATTCAGGAAAAGTGCTGAGCATGACGGATAACGTAAAGATAGCCACGGAAGCTTGTCCATCATTCCCCGGAAAGCATTCGGAACAAAAGTAATTGATTAGTAATTCAGAAGCAGGTCAGCTCCGCAACACCACGTACGCAATTCTCATCGCCCTTGCTGCTCATCAGGCCAATGCAAGCGCAGCCATGGCTTCGCCATTGACATCAATTTGGAGAAAAAATAACACTCCGCAATACCGCGCAAGCGATCCTGATCACCCTTGCTGTCACCCAGGCAAACGGGTCAGGACGTTTAGACAGTCACTGATGAGGCAACCAGCGGTATCGCACATATTTGAGCCATGGCACATCGATGCCAACAGCAAAGATAAAGACGTACCACTACCTCATATGCAAATCACACAGAACAAGAAAACACACGCGCATCATTTCCACATCACCATCTTGGAAGAAAAGATTTTATGATCAGCAAATTTCCTCTTGTGCTGTTTCATACCTTGTTGATCCTTTGCACTGCAGCTTCGGCCAACCCGCACAGTACAGATTTTCCACCTCTTGACGTTTATGGAGAGATAAAACATAACGCGTGTCTCCCCGAACAAAAGCAGTCCATGTTGAAGAGACTACCGGAGGACGCCCGTGGCTTAGTTGATGCCCTTTTATGTGTAAAGAAAACAGAAGCCAGCAAAACCTATTTGCTGAGGCATATGCGCAAATTCATTAAAAGAACAGGACTAGACGAAAATTATATTGAGCGCACCAAAGTGATCAAAGCCGACCCCGAGCTTGCAGAAGAACTACTGAGCGCAGGCGAAGCATGGAATGTAGATTTGGAGGTCACTACTGACAGAATCCAGCTCAACTTCATGCCAAATGAAGTTTGTCATTCCAGTCGGAATTTAATTCGGCTCAAAGGAAAATGGTGGATCGCCGAAACCGATGATGCTTGCGATTAGTTTCTCGCTCAGCCATCTCAGGCCCGGCAGACATCACTGACAGACAAATTGACGCAATGGTTTTTGTCAACCAAGCATGTTTGCAAGGCCGCACTCTCAGCTTTGCTCAAGGAAAATGGCTTCTCTACAAAATTGGCGAAGCATGCGATTACCTCTCCCTATTTCTCTCAATGTTTTTCTTATTTCCAGATCCGATCAGCGCCTCGAACATTGAACTTCGCAATTCGTTCCGCGGCGGAGCAAATGGATTCGCATTCGAAGCAGGAAAACGTACAGTTTCAATTCCGCTCGGTATCCGAGTGAGCGACTGGGCCGTCAACTGCTCAAGAACCCGTGCCATTGCATGGGGACAAGATCTAAGTAAAGCACGGATAGGTGCCCCGCCCGTTAATAAGATTTACGTCATCGATCTAAAAAAGAGAAAGCCGATCAATCATTTCACGAGAACGAGGGGCCCCTACGAAGCGGCCTTCAGCAGGAATCACAGAACAGCGATAGTGGATCACGATATCGTGGATCTGACGACAGGAAAGGTGGTCGACGTGATTTACGACATGAATCTTGATTTGGAAACTTGTCCCGCATTTCCCGGAAAGCAGTCAGGCTAACAATTACCGACTACTGCTGCCCTCATGATGTCGAGGCGCAAAAGGCTCAAGCTCAGAAATTTACGAATCATGAAAATACCAGGCACGATACTTTCTTTCCTTGGCGGGGCCACTGCCGCAAGTTTGCTGATCTGCGTCTACCTTGTCTGGAAGCCAGCTACCGTAAAAATCCATCGCCTGGCCGCACCGCTGCAGCTCGGCACGAAGGAGGCTTCCAATGGACTTTTACCGGTTGGCACAACGCTCTATTACGACACCTCGTTCCCTGAAGGATTTTCCCGCTATAAAATTTACGTCAACATCGACCGCATGCCGCTGCCGCTGGAGAACCTGCCGGATCCGACCATGATCGCCCCGTTAGAAGCAGCTCCTTTCCGTCAGGAAGCCCTGCTGAAACTTCTCAGGAATCATCCCCTTACCAGAAAGGATCTCGATACGATTCTCAGCACTGGCTATCTATCCAAGGACGAAATCAAAGAAGTACTCAGTGAATTCGTGGCGTCAAGATGAAACGACGAGCTGCTCGATCACCTGATGAAAGCCGGTGAAGCCTGGCGTCACCACAACCGTCACCGATGAGCAAATTGAGGTGATGTTCTTTGCCGACGAAGCCTGCGTGGAAAGCCGCAGCCTCCGACTCGACCAGGGAAAATGGCTGCTCTACGGGCTTGGCGCAGGATGCGATTAAGCATCGCGACAGCGCCGCCGACCCCGTCAGCGCTGCGTCCACTCATCAGAACTTGCTCGACACCCCAACCCCCACTTGCGTTCCGCATCCCCGCTATCGGGCAGCAAGCCGTTCGAATAATCCAGGCTCAGGCCCACGTTCTGGTTGAAGTTGTACGTCAGCACCGACTTCCAGTAATGAATGCTGCGATTGCCCTGCAAAGCCTTCAATCCGGTATAGGTCGTGGTGAAATCAAACGGCAAGGCCGGATTGGTCGAAGACAGCGTGAACCCCGCCTGCGCCCCCAGTCGGATGAAATCCCGGTGCTGGTCGTAGACATCCGGATCCCCCCGGTTGATGTAGATACCGTTACGGCTCTGGCCAATCAGAATCGGCTTGAACGCCAGCCCGTTGTTCCAGCGCAGGAAATCGTTGAGCACGCCCGGGCGAACCGGCGTAAGCGTGAAGTTGACCGTCAGCAGGCGGCTGCCGTCGGTATTGTTGACCAGGTAGTCGGGACGCGCCGTCAGATCCTCCGTATTGGCCGTATCCGCATGCGCGAAGTGAAAGGCGGACAGCATCCCGATCTGGCTGGTGCGCGTCGTGGTGATCTCGGGATTGCCCGTGTCATAGGTGGTCACCCGGTTCTGCTTGAAGCCCACATAAGGCACCGCCTCATAGGTGCTGCCCGGCTCGCCCATGGCCCGCTTGTCCAGCGAATACCCGGCAAACACCACAACATCATTGGTACGCGATTGCGCCACATCGTCATTGGCCAGCGACACCCTGGCCCGGTCGACCGAGGCAAAAGCCGCCTTGTTGCGATGATCGATGGAAAGCTGGTCAGGATTGCCGCGAATGCGTACATGGTCCATCCAGCCCGCCTGCTGAGCCTCCTGAGCCTGCGCCGTGGCTGGCGCGGCGGGTGCGGCCGCTGGCGTCGATGCAGGAGCCGGTGCCACGCCCATGCGCAAGGCGGCATCTGCATGGGCCAGCCGCGGAGTGGCATCGGCCGTCGTGCAGCGCAAGGCCACGCGGCTGTTGTCGCGGAAGAAGGCGATGACATCGCTGCGGCCACTAGGCTGGAAACGGGCATCCTTGCCATCCAGCAGCGATTGCACATCGGCCGCCATGTGGTCGACGTTGCAGCTGTCGCCCTGGCAGGCCTGTCCCCCTGACTTTTCCGTGGCGCGCTTTTGCAGCAGCCAGGCGACCAGCGCGCGCGGCGAGTTCAGCGGCGCTGGCTCCTTGCCGACCGACAGATAGGCGGTACTCACGGGATAGGTACGGATCAGCGTGGCAGCCAGCTGGTCCTTGTCCAGCGTTTGCTCGGTGTTGCAGAAACCTGCGGAATCAGCGGCATGGGCCGGGTTCAGACTGATGGGAGCGGCCAGCAGGATGGCGGCGACAGGGAGAGGGAATCGTCGTTGCATCGGATCGAAGGGAGTCAAAACAGAAAAAGCGGGAGGAGTGTGATGCGGACTTCTGGTCCGGCAAAAACAGCAAGGGCCGGGAAGACCGGCCCAAGTCAATGCGAATTCAGCCCTGCGCCAGCGGCAGCCCGGGCAGTGGACGCAATTCCAACTGGCCCAGCAGATACGGCTGGATCATCAGTTTGTAGCTGTCCAGGTCAAAACCCTTGAGACTGGCGGCCGGACGGCTGGCCAGTTGGCGGTTGTCCCGGTCCAGCGAGCCCAGATAACGCCAATGATCGATGACATGCACCTGCTGCCAGCCATCACCCTGCTCTACCAGGGCCATCGGGCCAGCATAAGGCCAAGGCAGGATGCGCAGGTCTTCCAGCGCCTGCATCAGGCGCTGCTGATGCTGTTCATGCGTTTCTTCACCGGTGCAGGCACCGCGGCAGCGGCGGATCTGGCGGCCGAAGCAGGCCATGCCGACACCATCGGCCTGCTCCAGACCGGTGGCAATGGAGCACAGGCCATGGCGCTCGACCATCTTTTGCAGCGCTTCCTGTGCAGCACGCTCGCTGGTATAGATGCCAAACAGATTCTCGGCACGGCTGAATTCACGTTCCTCGACCTGGGCCACCTGCGGCTGGCCGGCAGCGTTCAGGCGCAAGGTGAACAGTCCACGCTTGGTGCGCTGCTTCTTGTTGTGCGACGGACGCAGATCGCGCAGCAGGCTGCTTTCCAGCAGGGCAGCGCCCAGCTCACCGGCGGTGCGACGACATTCGATGCGGCGGGTCTGGCCGATCAGGAATTGTTCTTCATGATTGTGCAAATGGGCCAGCACGCGGCTGCGCAGGTTCACGCTGCGGCCCACGTACAAAGCCTGATCGTTCACACCACGCAAAATGTAGACGCCGCAGGCTGCGGGCAAGGCTTCAATGCTGGCGCGGTCGATATGCAGCGGATAGCTGAACGTGGCAGCGCGATGGGCCGCCGGCTGCGGTGCATTGAAGGTGGCGCGGGGCAAGCCCGCGTGGCGCAGGCCGCGCTGTCCTTCCTGTTCCAGCAGGCGGTCCACCAGTGCCGCCGGCAACTTGCGCGGCTGGGCAACGTGCAGCGCGGCGGGAGCCTGCGGCATCAGGGCCGGCATCACGGCTTGCAAGGGGCGGGTAAACAGCTGGGTCAGCGAAGTGCGGTGGCTGATGGTATTCATGGCGCTGGCCAAATCCTTCTTGTTGTTCATGTCACGGCGGGGCGTGCTCTGTCAGGTTGCAAACGGACCGGCTAGCCGCGTCCATCAAGTTAAAGTGGATTATGAAGTTTGCCCTTGTCATCCACAGTCGGCAGGAAGATGAACCGCGTGTAGGACATCACCTCCTTGTTGAGCTTGCCGGTCGGCTCAGGCCGGATCGAAGGCATTCAGCATGGCGCGCGTCAGGCGCTGCGGAGGCTTGTTGAAATCGGCCCAAGGGTCGCTGTGGGACAGGCTTTCCAGCCTTTTCTGCATGGTGGAGACCCGAAAATGGTCGGCCTGCACGCCCTGCTCCAGCTCTTCCCAGGTGATCGGCACCGACACCGGCGCGCCGTCGCGGGCGCGCACCGAATACGCCACAACCGTAGTGGCACCGGGCGCATTGCGCAGGTAGTCAATGAAGATCTTGCCGGTGCGGGCGGCCTTGCTCATGCGGGCAATGAAACGATCCGGCAGCAGGCGCGCCAGATGCGCCGCCAGGCGGTGTGCCCAGTCCTTGATGACGTCCCAGTCGTGTTCCGGACGAATTGGCACCATGACATGCAGGCCCTTGCCGCCGGAAGTCTTCAAAAAACAGCTCAGGCCAAGCTCCTCCAGCAGCCCCCGTACCAGTTGCGCACCCTCCACCACCGTGGCCCAGGGCACATCAGGTGCCGGATCGAGGTCGAACACCACCCGGTCCGGCTTGTCCAGCGCCCGCCCGGTGGCCCCCCAGGCGTGCAGCTCCAGGACGCCCATCTGGACGGTGGCGACCAGTCCGGCGACGTCGTTGACCATCATGTAGCGGGCCGTACCTTCGCCTTCCGGCACTTCTATGGTCTCGATGGCGTCCGGCATGCCCTGGCCAGTGTGTTTCTGGAAGAAGCACTTCCCGGCATGGCCATCCGGGCAGCGCACCAGGGATAGCGGGCGCTGCTTGAGTTCGGGCAGGATCCAGGGCGCAACGCTCTGGTAGTAGCGCGCCAGTTCCAGCTTGGTCAGGCCGGTATCGGGGAACAGGATCTTGCCGGGATGCGTCAGTTTGACGCCCTCCACCATCACGGGCCTGGACAGGTCCTGGGCGCTGCGGCGGACGGGTGCTTTCGGCTTCGCTTCCGCGTTTTCGGGATGGACCTCATCAGAGGCGCTTCCCGGCGTTTCCCTGACGATCTCCTCCGGTGCCTTGTCCTCGCGCAGCGCTACGAAGCTGCCGTGACGCAGGATGCCGGACTTGGTCCACTGGGCGAATTTCACCTCTGCCACCAGTTCCGGCTTCAGCCAGTGCACGCCACGCCGCTGCTGCCCGGTCGGCGGATTGACGAAGGCAGGCTGGTCCTGTTCGCGCTGGTGGAACTGCTTGAGCATGCTGCCCAGCAAGCGTTCGTCGAAGCCCGTGCCCACGCGGCCGGCATATTGCAGTTGCCCTTGTTCGTCATGCACACCCACCAGGATGGCCCCGAAGCCGCTGCGCTGTCCGGCCGGCTCCGTATAACCCGCGATGACGAACTCCTGCCGATGTTCGCACTTGACCTTGATCCAGTTGCGGTCGCGCCGCCCGCTATAGGGCGCATCGGCCCGCTTGACCACGATACCTTCCATCCCGTGCTGGCACGCGTGGCGAAATACTTCATCTGCGTGGCCAGCGATATGCTCGCTGTAGAGCAGCAAGCCCTGTTCATCGCCACCCGGAATCACCTCGCGCAACAGCTCCTTGCGCTGGTGCAGCGGGAGTTCGCGCACGTCATGGCCATTCAGGTACAGCAGGTCGAAGGCGTACAGGGCCAGGCGGATGCCGTTGGCCTGCTGGCGGTCGCCGCGCACCAGATTTTGCAGGGCCTCGAAACTGACACGGCCGTCGGCATCCAGTGCCACCACCTCGCCGTCGATCCAGGCCTGATCCACCGGCAGCTTGGCCAGCGCCTCCACCAGGATGGGCCAGCGATGGCTCCAGTCCAGTCCTTCCCGGGTATGGATGGCAGCCCGGCCGTTCTCGATGCGGCACAGGCCGCGATAACCGTCGAACTTCAGTTCGGAAAGCCATTCCTCGCCCTGGGGTGCGCTGTCGGCGAGCGTGGCCAACTGCGCTTCCATGCGTTCGGACATGTCGCTGGTGGATTGCGCGGGCGAAGGCGCGATGGCCTTGCCAGCAGGGGGCGTATCCCCCTGGTCCTTCACGCTTTCCGGGCGCAGGTCGGTGATGGCGGCGGCTGCGCCGGTGCGGGCGGCGTCATCTTCTTCCTTGATGAGCAGCCAATTCTCCTTGCCGTCCTCGGCAGGCTTGCCCATGCGCACCAGAGCCCAGCGGCCCTGCAGTTTCTCACCCGTGAGCAGGAAGCTGAGATGGCCTTTCCTGAGCCCGGCCTGCGGATCGCCATGCGGTTGCCATTGGCCGCGATCCCACAGCACCACGTGGCCGGCACCGTACTGGTGGGCCGGGATATCGCCTTCAAACGTGCCGTAATCAAAAGGATGGTCTTCGACCCTCACGGCGAGCCGCTTGTCATGCGGGTCCAGGCTCGGCCCTTTGGGAACGGCCCAGCTCTTGAGTACGCCATCGAGCTCGAGCCGGAAGTCGTAATGCAGCCGACGTGCATGATGGCGCTGGATGAAGAACTGCAAGCCCTCCGGTGAGGCCTGCTTGCCCTGCCGCCGGGCAGCCTGAGCGTGGCCGGACGGCTCGGGCGTGACGCTGAAATCACGCTTGGCATGGTAACGATCCAGTGCGGAAGAAGACCGGCTCATGCCTGCGCCCTCCTGGCGTTGGCGCGCGCAGGCATGCTGCGCGCCGTACTCTTGCTGGCGGCGGCCTTGCTACGGGGCGATGCCTTGCTGCGGGCCGCCGTTCGGGACTCGCTCTTGGCCGAGCTGCGGCGTTTGGCAGCAGGCTTGCGGTCGGCCATCTTGTGGACCTTGGCAGTGCTCTCTTCTGCCTTGTCTTTCGGGGCTGGCTTGGATTTGCCTCGTCCCTCCAGACTGCTCTTGAGCAAGGCCATCAGGTCCACCACCTTCGCGCCCGACGTGGCTGGCGCAGCGGCCTCATCGGGTTCGGCCACCGCATGCGTCTGGCGGCTCTTGATCTTCTTCTTGATGAGCGCCAGCACGTCATCACGATAGGTATCGTGGAACTGGCCGGGCTCCCAATCGGAAGACATGTGATCCACCAGCGCCCGCGCCATCTCGACTTCCTGCTTGGACACGGCGGATTTCTTCGATTTGCGTGACGGCACCGGCAAGTCATCCGGTGCCCGCAATTCGCTGGGATAGCGCAAGGTGATCAGTTGCAGCATGTCGCCTTGGGGAATCAGGGCGGCCAGATGCTGCCGGGTACGGATGACAATCTGGGCAATGGCCATCTTGTCGCTGGCCAGCAGGGTTTCGCGCAGCAAGGCGTAGGCCTTGTCGCCGCCCTTGGCCGGGGCCAGGAAATACGGCTGCTCATAGTAGAGGATGGGGACTTTCTCACGCTCCACGAAGCTCTGGATGTCGATGCTCTGGGTCGCCTCCACATTGGCCTGGCGCAAATCTTCATCGGACATGAGGACGAACTTGCCCTCCTCGTACTGGTAGCCCTTGATGATGTTTTCCCAGGGGACTTCGCGCCCGGATTTCTTGTTGTAGCGCTTGTAGCCCACCGGAGACAGGTCGCGCTTGTCGAGCAGGGTGAAATCCAGCTCATCGTGTTTTTCGGCGGTATAGAGTTCGACCGGGATATTGATCAGCCCGAAGCTGATGGCTCCCTTCCACAGTGCGCGTCGCATCGCTTCCTCCGCAAGTTCGCTGATGCGCCGATTATCAAATCGCCCCGTCCGCCGCGCAGTCGGACTGCCGATGAAGCCCGCGTAGGAATGTGCCGCTCCCGCCCGCCATGGCGCGCCTTGCGGCCTCCCGCCCGGTCTTCTCCTACATGGATTTACCGCACATGCCGATACAGGCCCGGCACTGCCGGACTTACTCTTGAGCGATTCCCTCCCCCTCCCAGGAGCCGCCATGCCCGCTACCGTTGCAGACATTCTCATCGACACGCTCTACGAGATCGGCGTGCGCCAGATCTTTGGCGTCGTCGGTGATGCCTTGAACCCGCTGACCGACGCCATCCGCCGTGACAAGCGCATCGAATGGATCGGTGTACGCCACGAAGAAGGCGCCGCCCTGGCCGCCGCCGGCCAGGCCAAACTGACCGGCCGCCTGGCCGTGTGCTGCGGCACCACCGGCCCCGGTGCCAACCACCTGGTGGCCGGGCTCTACGAAGCCCGCAAGGACCACGCGCCGGTGCTGGCCATTTCAGGCGGTGTGCCCGCGGCCAAGCGCGGCACCGACTATTTGCAGGAAAATTCACCCGACATGCTGTTCCGCGATGTGGCTGCCTACAGCCAGGTCGTCACCAGCCCGGAACAGGCCCCCGCCGTGTTCCACCAGGCCATCGCCCAGGCCTATGCACAGCGCGGCGTAGCGCACCTGAACATTCCTGCAGACATCATCGGCGCCAAGGTCAGCGGCACCGTCCCCAGCATTCATACGCTGCGTGAACGCAGTGAACTGGCCCCGCCGGCCGCCGAGATTGCCGCTGCGGCTGAACTGATCAATGCCGCCGGCTCGGTGGCCATCTTCGCCGGCAATGGCTGCCGCGGTTCCATCGACCAGGTGCTGGCCCTGGCCAGCAAGCTGCAGGCTCCGGTCATGCATACCTTCCGAGGCAAGGATCTGGTGGCTTACGACCATCCGCACTGGATCGGCGGAGTCGGCCTCATTGGTGGCGCGCCTGGCACTGATGCCCTGCATGGTGCAGAGGTGATGCTGATGCTGGGCTCGGATTATCCGTATTCGGAATTCCTGCCGACCAAAGCCAAGATCATCCAGATTGACGAACGCGGTTTCGTGCTCGGCCGCCGCGCCCCGGTCACGCTGGGCATTACCGGCTCGGTCGGACCGGCCGTGCAAGCCTTGCTGGAAAAGGTCGACGGCAAGACCGATGGCAGTTTCCTGCAGAAAGCCAATGCCGATCGTGAACGCTGGAACAGCAAGCTGGACAGCGCCGCCGAGATCAAGCGCCATCACAAGAAGATCAAACCGCAAAGCGTGGCCCGGGCCCTGAGCGACCTGGCCGACGATGATGCGCGCTTCGTGATCGATACCGGCGTGGTCACGCTGTGGTGCGGCAACTGGATCCGCCAGCGCGGCCAGCAGCGCCTGCTGGCCTCGTTCAACAATGCCGCGGTCGGCACTTCGCTTGGCCAGGCCAATGGCATCCAGGCACTGGACCGCGAACGCCAGGTGATCGTGGGCGTGGGTGACGGCGGCTTCACCATGCTGCTGGGCGAGTTCATGACCAGCGTGGAACACAAGCTGCCGGTCAAGGTGATCGTCTTCAACAACCGTGAATGGGGCCTGGTGCATCTGGAGATGGAAGAAGCCGGCATGCCTGCCTTCGAGGGCTCGGAATTCCCCAATGCCGACTTCGCCGCCTTCGCCCGTGCCTGTGGCGGCCAAGGTTTCACTGCGCGCGCCCCGGAAGAGTTGCAGGAGAGCCTGCAGCAGCTGCTGGCCGCGCCTGGCCCGGCGGTGCTGGATGTTTTCATCGATCCGTCGGAGCTGCCCGTCATGCCGCACATCAAGATGGAGCAGATCTGGAAATTCGGCCTGGCCAAGGTCAAGGAAAGCCTGATTGCCATGCAAGGAGGATGAACCATGGATGCCATCGAACAGCAACGAGAAGAGTACGCCAGGCAGCTGCGCCTGCGTTTCGAGCAATACAAGCGCTGGGCCATCGAGCACTGGCCCGTGGCGGAACAGCCGCTGGACGACAGCGCGTTCATTGCGGCCGAACGTGAACTGGATCTGCTCACCGGCACCATGCTGCACCCGGGCCGCAAACCCGACGGCATTCCCGCCAGCGGCGCGCAGCAAACGCAGTTCGAAGACGTGACGCCAGCACCCTGGCCGTGAAATCTGCGCGGGGAGAAATCTTCCTCGCGCATTCTTACGTGCGGTTGCGCCTCCCGCTTATAGGGGGGCAGCGGCAGGCGCAGTAAGCTTCATCTCACAGGCTGCACCGCTTGCCAGCCCATTCCATCAGACCAGAAGGAGAACAGCATGAGCGAAAGCAAAACCGGCAAGGACCATCGTCCCAACCAGTACGACACGCCGTCCGAAGTAACGCTGGATGAGGCCAATGAGATGAGCTTCCCCGGCAGCGATCCGGTGTCCACCTCCAACATCACGCGCATCGAAAAGGCGCCCGAGATGGACAAGGCCAAGGACGACCACCAGAACAGCCACCGGGTCAAGGAAAACACCCCCAAGGCCAACTGATCCAGTTGCGCCCGATTCCTGGGCGGCCGGTGCATGCCGGCCGCTTTTTTATTTGATGAAGGGAGAACCATGATGAGCAATCGCTACAACCAATTGAAGGTCGCCGTGCTGGTGACCGATGGCTTCGAGCAGGCCGAACTGCTGGAACCGAAAAAGGCGCTGGAAGCCGCCGGCGCGACGGTCCACATCCTCTCCGACAAGAGCGACAGCGTGCAGGGCTTCAAGCACGTGGACAAGGGCGAAGTGGTCAGTGTCGATGACAGCCTGGATAGCGCCAATCCGGCTGATTATTCGGCCGTGCTGCTGCCGGGTGGCGTGGTCAATGGCGACGCCATGCGCCTGCTGCCCGAAGCCCGCAATTTCGTGCGCGCCGCCAATGATGCGGAAAAGCCCATCGCCTCCATCTGCCATGGCGGCTGGCTGCTGATCTCGGCGGGCATCGCCAAGGGGCGCACCGTCACCAGCTGGCCCAGCCTGCAGGACGACTTCAAGAATGCGGGTGGCCAGTGGGTCGACCAGGAAGTGGTGCGGGACGAAAACTTCGTGTCCTCGCGCAAACCCGCCGATATCCCGGCCTTCAACAATGAATTCATGAAACTGCTGGATGAGCAGCAGCGCCGTGAACAGCGCCAGCAACCCGCCGACGCTGCAGGCGATGGCTCCATCTCTGCCGGCGGCTCCTCCAAACCGCAATTGTCGGAGAAAGGCAGTGCCCCGGCCGCACCGCCCAACCATGAAAGCGAAGCCTTTGCGGTCGCCCATGGCGAATCGGCGCAAAGCGATGGTTAAGCACGGTTTCAGGCTGATATGAAGGAAAGTGAAAATCGAGGGCTAGCCCCTCGATTTTTTATGGCCGGGCGACGGGTTGGCTCTGAAGCGCGCGCCTGTTGCGTGAAGGAATTGACCAAAACTGCCAGCCCTGAAAATGAGCATGCCGCCCGGACCACGCCGGACGGCATTGGCAGCACCAAGGACGCCAGGCAAATGGCCGGCATCCATCGGCGGCCTAGCCCCTCTGTTCCGCTTGATGCTTGTGCATGGCTTCGGCCAGCAGTGCCAAGGCAGCCTTCTCGGCCGCTTTACGTTTCTTGCAGATACGCACCGGTTGCGCACCGAGGTCCAGCAAATCCATGTGCCAGAGTTCATCAATACGGGTATCGATGTAGGCGACGTATTTGTGCTTGTCCAGCTTGGTGACACGCGGCATGAAATGACCGGCTTGCTGCTGTTCGACGGAGCGGGCGAAGTGTTTCATGGCAAGTCTCCTGGGCACACGGGCGTGAGGGGGGGACGGCATGACAGGGAGCGGGAGTGAAGCTGACTACAGCTTAGTCGATCAACGCCGCAAGGGAAGGTTTATTTCATTTGCAGAGCTGATCGACTGAAGGGATGACGATTATTTCTTGGCGGCATCCACAGTTTTCTTCAGATCACGGCCCATCTGCAGGTGTTCCTGCAGGCCCGGCAGCGTCTTGGCGGCAAAAGTCTTCACATCCGGATCTTGAGCTTCCTTGGACGACTTCTGGAACAGCTTGACCGCATCTTCATGGGCGGACACGCCAATCATGCTGGCATAGCGCTTGTCGAAGGTATTGCCCTTGAGCTTCTCCAGGATGGCGATCTTGGCGCGCTGGGCCATGCTCGGTTCGGCCGGCAGGGTGACATCCTTGCTCGAGGCCAGTTGCTTGAGTTGCTCATCCACCGTGGTGTGCTGGTCGATCATTTTCTGGGCGTAATCCTTGACGGCCTGGTTGCTGCTCTTTTCGAGCGCGATCTTGCTGGCTTCGACTTCGGCATGACCGGCTTCGGCGGCGTTGGTCATGAAGCTCTTGTCCTTGCTGTTCACGGACTCGGCCGCGGCATTGAAGGACAAGGCGGCCCCGGCGATCATCAGGAGGCCGGCCCCGATCAGGCGGCGGCTGGCGCAGGTGTGCGGGCGGGATTGAATATTCTGCGTACGTTGCATGAAAGGCTCCTTGTCGTGTGGATGATGGATCAGCTTCTGCCCCATTCGGGGCTGCCATGTTTTCACTGTAGTCAGGAAGCGCGGCGGCTTGCATCAGACAGCGCCAATGACCGATGTAAGAATCGATGAGCGGGATGGCGCCCGGATCATGCGTGACTCATGCGTGACTCACTGCTGCCGGCGGCGATTGCGCAGATACAGCACCTGCCCCAGCAATGCGGTAAAGAGCAGGAACACATTGGAGACTACAAACACCCAGTCCCCTTGCAGGACGCTGTAGGCGACGAAGCCGGTAGAAGCCGCCAGTTGGCCCGCAAAGAGCCAGTGCGAGACGCCCTGGGTGGAGCGGCTGCGCCACTGTTCGTAGACCTGGGAGGAGATGGTGAGCAGAAGGATGAGGGTCGCGCCCCAGCCGATGAGGTCGGTGATGTGATCGGACATGATGGTCGAGATGAGCCCGTGAAGGCCCGGCAAGCGAATGGTGTGCCGATGGTGGACCAAGCCGGCAGCGGCCACAGTCGGCCAGCGCCGCGAGGCGGTGTAGGAAGTTTCCCCGGCAGCCCTGCAACGCAGGTCGGCGCATTCGCACGGGCCTGCGCGAATTGGCCGACCCGACAAAGGGCGCATGTGGCATTGCGGCATCGGCCTCACTTCCCTAGTCTGGAGTGGAAGTCAAGATCCCCCTTCAGATCCCCCTTTACAGCCATTCCCATCCACTCAGGAGGTCAACATGCACGCTACCCGAACCATTGCCGACGTCATGACACGCGGTGTCCATACCTTGAGCCCGGATGATTCCGTCATCCGGGCCGCCCAGGCGATGGAGTCACTGGACGTAGGCGCCCTGCCCGTCTGCGATGCCCAGCACAATCTGGTCGGCCTGGTCACCGACCGCGACATCGTTCTGCGCGCCGTGGCCCGCAATCGCCTTTCCGAGAGCCTGCCGCTGACCGAGGTAATGAGCCACGAGGTCCTGTGGTGCTACGAAGATATGGTGCAGCGCCAGATCCGCCGCCTGCCCGTGATGGACCGCCAGAAGAATCTGGTCGGCATGGTGAGCCTGGGCGACGTCGCCGCCAAGACCCAGAATCGCGGCGTGGGCAACGCACTGGCGGAGATTTCCTTGCCCGCTGCACCGGTGCGTCCGGCACAGGAAGTGTCGCCTTCTGGCGACTTCGAATTGCCGGAAGTGCGCAATAGTGACATGCACGAGGTCAATATCGGCCACAACTAGTACTGGCGCGGCTTTGCGGGGCATCTGGAGAGACGCGCTGTAGGTGTTTTCCTACGCGTTTATTGGACACTGTCCGATCTTCTTTTTTGCGCTGCATCGCTACTATGCATCTCAACGAACTCGAAACCGAGGACCCCACATTCCGATACGAACGTCCCCCTCCGTCGTGTCATGAATACAGTCCATCCCCCATCGGTTTATCCCCACGAGTCGTTTTCATAAGCAGAAATTCTCCGGCGATTCCCCCGATCCCCGGCGTCTTATATCCCTCCCCCTCAGGCCGCCTCCCCAGGCGGCCTTTTTTTATCTTCATTTTTATCCGCATTGGTTTCTTCACCTGAAGAATGGTTCGCATGGGTCGAATGATTCACTTGCCCTGTCCGGCGATAAACGCCAGAGCATCGGCATAGGCCAGTTCGCTGGTCGTGCGCAACATCGGGCAGACATGGGTAGAGACCGGCTCCTGCGGCGCTTGCGGGGAAGCGCCGATGAGCACGATGCCGCGAAAGCCGCCTTCCTCGGATTGCTGCACGCCTGGCTGCATGAGCGCTCCTCCTTGCGCATCGGCCACGGGGCCGCTCAGTTCGCCCAGATGGTGACCGCCGGGAATGTCGATGGGAATGCTCATGGTGTGCTCCTCTGTTCAAGGTGAAAGACCCGGCAGGAAGAAACCTGTGCCGCCCGCGCCACTGACGCAGGTCAGGCAATGCAGCCTCTTTCCCCGCGCCGGGCCAGGAAGAAGTATTCTTGTCAGCATAAGAAACACTGAAGGCAAAGGCAGCAAGAAGCCACCGGCTCTCTGCGTAGGAAGCGGCGAAGATGAGTCTCTCCGGGGGGACAGGAGAGGCAGACGTTGCGCAGGGGTGGCTGGGGGATGCTGTCGCCTGGGGTGCTTGCCTCTCTGTCTGGAACCGTCATGCCCATCAATTACCTGCGCCGTCTGACCAGTCCGGCGCGCACCGATCTCTCCAACCGCCATCTGGGGCGTTCACTGGCCTTCATCGCCGGCGCCGTCAATGCGGGCGGTTTCCTGGCCGTGGGCCAATACACCTCGCACATGTCGGGCATCGTCTCCTCGCTGGCCGACAACCTGGTGCTGGGGGAAACCCTGCTGCTGGTGGCCGGCGCCAGTGCCTTGCTGTCGTTCCTGCTGGGAGCGGCCTGTTCGGCGGTGATGATCAATTGGGCGCGGCGGCGCGGCCTGCACAGCGAATACGCCATGCCGCTGATGCTGGAAGCCATGCTGTTGCTGTGTTTTGGCATCCTCGGCAGCAATCTGGAAAATCACCGTCTGCTGTTCGTGCCGGTGACCGCGGCCTTGCTGTGCTTCGTGATGGGTCTGCAAAATGCCATGATCAGCAAGATTTCGCGATCGGAGATCCGTACCACCCACGTCACGGGCCTGGTCACCGACATCGGCATCGAGATCGGCAAGATGTGCTACTGGACCCTGGCCCCCCGCCAGCCCCATGAGGCGGTGACGGAAGATCCCGTGCCGGGTGCGCGGCGCAAGTTCATGCTGCTGTCCTCGCTGTTGCTGATGTTCTTCCTGGGGGGCGTGACGGGTGCTTTTGGCTTCAAGGCGCTGGGCTTCCTCGCGACCATGCCGCTGGCAGCCGCATTGTTCCTGCTGGCGCTGGTGCCGATGATGGATGATCTGGCACGCAATTGAAGCCTCCCATCGGAGGCGGGCTGCAGGCAACAAAAAAGGCGCTCAACGCGCCTTTCGTTTTATTGTTATCGACTTAGGTGCACCGCCCGGTTCCTGAAGCCAGTGGAGCGCAGGGTCCTTCGTTGGAACGGCTGCCTGATGCGATCAGGGTCCTGGTACGGCGGCTGAGTCTGCCTGAGGTGGCCGCTGGGGCCGCTTTCTCAGCCTTGCTGCTGGGGATTGCTGTCCGACTGCTGCGGCTGCTGGGCGCCATTGCCCTCTTGCGGCGTGCTCTGGTTCATTTGCGGCTGGGCCGATGCACTGGCGCCATTGCCACCATTGCCGTTCTGAGCAGCGGCGGCCGCGGCGGCATTCTTGCGGCCATGGCTGTTCAGACCACCCTTGCGTCCGGCTTCCCGGGCTTCGGCGGAGGTGAACTCATGGGCGGCACCCTTGGCGTGGGCGGCCTTGCCTCCCATGCTGGCGATCTGGCGCTGTTTCTCCCTATCCATGGCGGCGAAGCCGCGATTGCTGTTCCCCGGATTTTGTGAATTTGCCATGTGTGACTCCTTGTCTTGGATGATCGAATGGAGCAGACATTTGTCATTCGCCGCCCTCTTGCTCTGCGCGAGCATGCAAATGACAACCCAACTTTTGTCCACATCTGCAGTGTAGAAAGCCTCACCGATCCTCACTATCGGAAGAGCTCTTCTGCCAAGGTCAGCAATGGCTGTCAGACAGGTAGGAAAAACTGAAGATGAGCTTGCATTTTCGGTATCAATTGCTGATGGATCAGCGATCTTCGGCATTGCACCCAGGAAATTTCACGTGATTGAAAGCCCAAAGGCAGTTTTTTTCACACCTCAAAACAATTACTGTATATTTATACAGTCTTTGCTTTTACCCGCACTTTCCTGCTGTTTCGCATCCTCGTTTTCTTGCCATGTTGACATCCAGCTCTCCGGTCCCTCGTCCGGAAATCATCCACCCCTCGCTCTGGCTGGCCTCCCAGCTGGCGCGCGGTGGTGCGCGCGGTGTCGCCAGCGGATTCGAGGCGCTGGATGCCGAGCTGCCCGAACGCGGCTGGCCGCCCGGGGTGCTCATCGAGCTGCTGCTGCCGCAGGAGGGCGTGGGCGAGCTGCGCCTGTTGCGCCCGGTACTGGCGCGTGCGCCCGCCACTGCCCGGCGCCCGCCGCAGGCTGGCCGGATCGCCCTGCTGCAGGCCCCACACCAGGTCAATGCCCCCGGCTGGGCGCATATGGGGGTGGAAGCATCACGGCTGCTGCAGTTGCAGGCCGATCATGCGGCCGACGCCTGCTGGGCTGCCGAGCAGGTCTTGCGGGCCGACAGTTGCCAGGCCCTGCTGATGTGGCAGCCGCGCTTGCGCAAGGGCGATCATGACTTGCTGCGACGCCTGCATGTGGCGGCGCAGGCCGGTCAGACGCTGTTCTTCATGCTGAGGCCGCTGTCCTGCGCGCGCGAGCCTTCCCCCGCGCCCCTGCGGCTGACGCTCAAGCCGGCGCGCGACGGGCTGGAGATCGGTTTTCTCAAGCGCCGCGGACCGCTGCGCGAACAAAGCCTGTTTCTCCCTTTGCTGCCTTCACCGAATTTGCAACGCCATGTCACCCCTGTGGATCGCCGTACACCTGCCACTGCTGCCGCTGGAAGTCTTCCGTCCGAACTGGCTGGATGAGGAAGCGGCCGTGGTCTTCGAGCGCGATCGCGTATCCGCCCTGACGGCACCGGCGCGCGCGCTGGGCGTGCACGAAGGCATGCGGCGTGGCGGCGTGCAGTTGCTGGCACCGCAAGCGCATCTGAATGAGCGGGATATCCTGCGGGAGCAAACCACCTTGCAGCAAGCCGCCCTGGCCCTGCTGCAATACACGCCCCAGGTCACGCTGGCCGAAGAGGCCTGCATCCTGCTGGAAGTGGGCGCCAGCCTGCGCCTGTTCGGCGGCATCCGGGCCTTGTGCCGCAAGATCCGCGTGACTATCGCCCGCATGGGACTGTCGGCTACCCTGTCCTGCGCCGTTACGGCGACCGGATCTTGGCTGCTGGCGCGCTACGGCTACGTGCGTACCCTCAATCATCGTTCCCTGCAGCGCCGACTGGACCGCCTGCCAGTGGTTCTGCTCACCGCCGCCCGTGCCCATCTGGAATGGCTGCACGGGCTGGGCTGCCGCCAGTTGGGTCAGGTGCAACGCCTGCCCCGCGCCGGTCTGCAGCGCCGCTGCGGCAAGGACTTGCTGGCCATGCTGGACCGCGCCTATGGTGCCGCACCCGAAGTGCATGACTGGATCGTGGCACCGCCAACCTTCCAGGCCCGGGTGGAGCTGCCGGACCGCATCGAGCACACCGACATCCTGGCCGCCTATGCTCAAGGCTTGCTGGCCCAGCTGGCCGGCTGGCTGACGGCACGCCAGTTGGCCATCAAGAAGCTGTGCCTGTGGCTGGAACATGAACGGGGACGGCAGGCAGTGGCACCGACCGGGCTGCAGATAGCGCTGTCGGTCCCGGCCTGGCAGGAAGACCACCTGCACACCCTGGTCAAGGAAAAGCTGGCCCGTTCCTCCCTGCCCGCCCCGGCCATCGCCCTGGGGCTGGCCGCCGATGAACTGGAAAGCCAGCAGGCGGCCAGCGAGATGCTCTTTCCCGAACCCGGCGGCAGTGCCGAGGATCACCAGCGCCTGCTGGAACTGCTGGTGGCGCGTCTGGGCGCGGACAAGGTGCAGCAGGCCGCCCCGCGCGCCGATCACCGGCCCGAGATCGCCAACCGCTGGTGCAGCGTGATGCAGAGCCCCGCCAGCCTGCCGGCTGCCCTGAACACCGATGCGGCACGATTGCCGCCGCGTCCGCTGTGGCTGCTGGCCGAACCCTTGCCCTTGCGGATGCAGCAGCACAAGCCCTTCTATCGCAGTGCGCTGGAATTCACTTCGCCGCCCGAACGCATCGAAGCCGGCTGGTGGGAAGGCCGGCCATTGACGCGCGACTACTTCACGGCGCGCGATGCCAGCCATGCCTATTACTGGATCTTCCGCCAGTGGCGCGGCGGCGAGTGGTCCGACGAGGAGCCGCAGTGGTTCCTGCACGGCCTGTTCGGCTAGGAGCACGGCATGCAAGCTTCCCTGCCCTTGGGCGTCCCCCAGACCGGCCTGCCCGACTATGCCGAACTATATTGCCGCACCAACTTCAGTTTCCTGCAAGGGGCCTCGCATGCGCAGGAACTGGTGGATCGTGCCATCGAACTGGGCTATCGGGCCCTGGCCATCACCGACGAATGCACCATGGCCGGGGTGGTGCGCGCCCATGCCGCCTGGGTGGAACAGGTCCATCGCGGCAAGGCCAAGGATTTCAAGCTGCTCATCGGCAGTTGCTTCCGATTTACAGCCTTGAAGGACGATCCGGCCCATCCCCTGGCCAGGATGACCCTGGTGGCCCTGGCCAGGAATCGTGAGGGCTATGGCAACCTCTGCGAACTCATCACCCTGGCGCGCACCCGCGCCGAAAAAGGCAGCTACCTGCTGTCGCCGGAAGACCTGAGCCAGCCGCCGCCCGCCCTGTCGCACCTGCGCACCCTGCCCGATTGCCAGTTGATCCTGGTGCCGGACTACCCGGCCGATGAAGAAACGCTGGATGCGCAATTGCGCTGGTTCGCCCCGCTGGCCCCCGGCCGCTCATGGGTCGGCATGACGCGCCTGTACCGTCCGCTGGACGACCTGCATCGCGCTGCCATCGATGCCGCAGCACGGCGGCATGGCTTGCCGCTGGCGGCGGTGGGCGATGTGCAGATGCACCAGCGTTCGCGCAAATACCTGCAAGATGTGGTCACGGCCATCCGCGTCGGCAAGCCGGTGCAGGAATGCGGCCTGGCCCTGGCCCCCAATGCCGAACAGCACCTGCGGCCACGCATGCGGCTGTCGCTGGTGCACAGCCCGGCCACCTTGGCCCAGACCCTGGCGGTGGCGGCCGGTTGCCAGTTCAGCCTGGCTGAATTGCGATATGAATATCCTGACGAACTGGTGCCGCTGGGCATGAGCCCGGCCGACTACCTGCGGCAGGAAACCCTGGCCGGGGCCTTTAAACGCTATCCGCAAGGGATGCCGGGCGAGGTGCGCGCACAGATCGAGATGGAATTGTCCCTGATCGCCCAAAAGGAATATGAAGCTTATTTCCTGACGGTCTACGACCTGGTCAAGTTCGCCCGTTCACGCGGCATCCTGTGCCAGGGGCGCGGCTCGGCGGCCAACTCGGCGGTGTGCTACTGCCTGGGGGTGACCGAGGTCGATCCCACCTCCACCCGGCTGCTGTTTGCCCGCTTCATCAGCGAAAAACGGGAAGAACCGCCCGACATCGACGTGGACTTCGAGCACCAGCGCCGCGAAGAAGTGATCCAGCACATCTACCGCAAGTACGGCCGCCGCCGCGCTGCGCTGGCGGCCGCCGTGCACAGCTACCGGCCGCGTGGCGCTCTGCGCGAGGTCGGCAAGGCACTGGGCGTGGATGCGGCCATCGTCGATACGGTGGCCAAGTCGCAGCACTGGTTCGACAGCCGGGAAGAATTGCTGGCCCGCTTTGCCGAAGCCGGTCTGGACCCGGAACTGCCGCAGATCGGCCTATGGGCCAGCATCACCGGCAAGCTGTTGCGCTTTCCGCGCCATCTGTCGCAGCACACCGGGGGCTTCGTGATCGCACGCGGGCAGTTGTCGCGGCTGGTGCCGATCCAGAATGCGGCCATGGAAGAGCGTTCCGTCATCGAATGGGATAAGGATGACTTGGAGTCGTTGAAGCTGCTCAAGGTCGACGTGCTCGCGCTAGGCATGCTGACCGCCCTGCGCCGCTCGCTGGAACTGGTGAGCCTGCGGCGCGGCCTGCCCCAAGTCATGCAGATGTACGACATTCCGCGTGAAGATCCGGCCACGTTCGACATGATCTGCAAGGCCGATACCATCGGCGTGTTCCAGATCGAGAGCCGCGCCCAGATGAGCATGCTGCCGCGCATGCAGCCACGCACCCAGTACGACCTGGTGGTGCAGGTCGCCATCGTGCGGCCGGGGCCGATCCAGGGCGGCATGGTCCATCCCTACCTGCGGCGGCGGGAATTGGTGCGCAGCGGCGGCAGCTTCGACTATCCGGACAACACCAGCAAGAGCGGCAAGATCAGGAAAGTGCTGGAGCGCACCCTGGGCATCCCGATCTTCCAAGAGCAAGTGATGGATGTGGCCATCGAGGCTGCCGGATATTCCCCCAGTGAAGCCGATGACCTGCGCCGCTCCATGGCCGCCTGGAAGCGCAAGGGCGGCATGGGACCGCACCATGAACGGCTGGTGCTGGGCATGACCGACAATGGCTATTCACGTGAATTCGCCGAGAGCATCTTCAACCAGATCGAGGGTTTCGGCGAATACGGTTTCCCCGAAAGCCATGCCGCCAGCTTTGCCCTGCTGACCTATTTCAGCAGCTGGCTCAAGTGCCACGAGCCGGAAGCCTTCCTGTGCGGCCTGCTCAACAGCCAGCCCATGGGCTTTTACTCGCCCTCTCAATTGATCCAGGATGCACGCCGGCATGGGGTCAAGGTCCTGCCGGTGAACGTCTTGCGCAGCCGCTGGGAATCCATTCTGGAGCTGGACCCGACCGGCCAGGCGCGTCCGGCCGTGCGGCTGGGCATGAGCCTGCTGCGCGGCATGCCCGAACAGGCGGCGCAGCGTATCGAGCAGGCCGGGGCCGAACGTCCCTTTGTCGATGTCGATGACCTGGCCCGGCGCGCCGGACTGGATCGGCACGCCCTGCAGGCACTGGCAGCAGGTGATGCCTTGCGCGAGCTGGCCGGACACCGGCGCGCTGCGCTCTGGCATGCGGTAGGCGCAGTGCCCGACCGTGACCTGCTGCGCACGGCAGCGCGCGGGGATGACGCGGTCCAGCTGGAGGCACCCGGCGAAGGCGACCAGATCGTCGACGACTACCGCGCCATGAATTTGACGCTGCGCCGCCATCCGCTGGCGCTCTTGCGCCCGACCTTGCAGCGGCGGCGCTTCATGAGCGTGGCCGACCTGAACACACTGCAGAACCGCCAGTTCGCCTGCTGCTGCGGCATCGTCACGGTGCGCCAGCGGCCGGGTACGGCCAAGGGAGTGATCTTCATGACGCTGGAGGATGAGACCGGTTCGGCCAACGTGATCGTCTGGCCTTCGGTGCTGGAAAGGCAGCGCAGCGAGGTCTTGAATGCGCGCTTGCTGGGGGTGTATGGCAGCTGGCAGTGCCATGGAGAAGTGCGCCACCTGGTGGCGGGACGGCTGGAAGACTGGACCCATCTGCTGGGCGAGCTGCAGCCGCGCAGCCGGGATTTCTTCTGAATGCGTGCTGAAGCGAACTTGGGAGGCGTCATGACACCTCCCAAGGCAGAGAACTATTGCTGCGAATAAGCGTTATTGGCTGAGTCGATCTGTTTCTCCGCGACGTTGGCGAGCATCCGGCTTGCAGTAATCGCCAACCGCATTAACGCGCCTTTGTCAGGCTCGCAAAGCAGCGGCCTCTCATCTTCTTTCTCACTTTCGCTGAACTCGATCAGAGAAAGCAGGATCGCCACGCCGTTGCTGACGTCGTGTGCGTACTCAAAAAACTTCTTGTTGTGGGAGGGAGGGACTTCAGGGTTGTGCCACGAAAACGCTTGGAATAAGGGCACCGGGGACACTTCGGAATGACGAGTATCAGGCATGTTGCCTCCTTGGGTCGCATTGAAAAACCAGCCACTTCATCGCCAAATGAAGGTGGCAGGCACAAGACAGGGTTGGCGAACCGGCACCCAAAGCCACCGGCATACCCGAAGGTATCCCTGCCCAGGCCCGCCATGGTACGGACGTGCGAAGGCAACGGACGTAAAAAAGCCGCCGTGAGGCGGATGTCCGCTTTGGGTGAATTCGAGTCGCCAAACCCGATCCCATTTACATGGGAGGTTGAAGACTAGCAACTCGTATAGCGGCAAGTCAAGCAAGTCGTGCTGACTCGCTGTGTTCTTTACTCAGCATTTTTTACCGATGAAATCAAGCCGCCAGCGCCATCCGGAAAGCATTGCGCCCTTCGCTCTTGGCACGGTACAGGGCCAGGTCGGCTTCGTGCACCAGCGCATCCCAGCTGCTGGATTGGCCCGGTGACAGCACGGCCAATCCGACGCTGATGGTGACTGGTTGTCCATGACCGAAATCGTGGTTGCGTACGGTTTCCAGCAGATGCTGGGCAATCTGACGTGCCTGGGCTTCCGACCAGTCCGGGAAGACCGCGCAGAATTCCTCGCCACCGTAGCGGCCGACCATGCCGCCCTGGCAACAGTGCTCGCGCAGCAAGGCGCCGATGTCAGCCAACACCCGATCTCCGACCAGGTGGCCGTGGGTGTCGTTGATGTCTTTGAAGTGATCCACATCGATGAAGGCCAGCGTCAGGACCCGCCTGCCCTGCACGGCCCGGGCCAGCGCCTCTTCGCCACAGCGCACCAGCTCGCGGCGGTTGAGGGTGCCGGTCAGTTCATCTTCGGTCGCCAGCCGCTGCTTGTCGGCCAGCAGCCGTTCGAAGTAGATCATCATCAGCGACACCGACAGCAGCAAGGTGCCACTGATGGGAATCAGATAGATCAGGCCCACACCCAGACTGCTCATCTCAGGGGGCATGAACAGTTCCGGATGCGACAACGACAGCAGCAGCCGGCTCACATGGGTGGCGCTGAGGATCAACAAGGCCACGATGCCGATCCAGCGGCCAAAGGTCCAGCGTGGATAGCGCGCGGCCAGCGGCCCGGACAAGCCCTTGAAGAATTCAAGCAGCACCAGGCAGAACACCACCTGCATGCCGCCCACGGCGAGGTAGGCACGATGGGTGAAATCGGCGCCGCCGATCAGCAGCGCGGTAAAGCTGACGGCATAGGCGATCAGCAGCATCCAAGGCCAGTCGC
Organism: Herbaspirillum sp. 1130; assembly: GCF_017833835.1. Taxonomy (NCBI): domain Bacteria; kingdom Pseudomonadati; phylum Pseudomonadota; class Betaproteobacteria; order Burkholderiales; family Oxalobacteraceae; genus Herbaspirillum; species Herbaspirillum sp. 1130. The sequence continues at coordinate 415,130 of NZ_JAFICQ010000001.1, read as the reverse complement.
CCGACTGGCGCTGGTAAAAGCTGCGCAGTCCGCACCAGGCAACGATGCCGGAAGAAAACACCAGCGTATTGCCCAGCAACAAGCCGAGCGGCCGCAGGCTGCCAGCCAGCCCGGCATACACTGCAACGGTGACGCAGATCCCCAGTGCCGAGAACACGCCCGAGAGCGCCCACAGCCGCGTGAAGCGCTCTGACGGCGTGCTGATGAACAGGCCGGTCATGATCACGCCACTGCAAAACTGTACGATGGCCAGCGCAATGCTGGCGGTGAAAGGATTCATGCGGATTCGCTTGCCCTTGCGGGCAGGTATAGAAGGCATCGCGGCAAGCGATGCGGAGGATGCGCCCCTCAGCGCATCGGCGGCATCCTCAGTTGGCTTGGGGCTCGAGGACGGCCAGGGTCGTCGCCAGTGTAACCGAAGGCGCCAGCTCAGCAGTGATTTTCAGCAATTCATCAAAAAATCTGAACTTTTAAGCTCAAAAAGACGGCGCTTGTTCAATTTTATTCACTTTATTAGCGTGGTTCATGTACGTTCCAATAGCCGGGTATGTCCCCACTGGCCGGAACGGCACAGCGCGTCGGTCACATCCAGCACCAGCCGTTCCACCGCAGCCGCCGCGGTGGTCAGCGGGATATTGCGCGAGGCGCACAGCACCAGGGTGCGCGAGATCTGTTCGCCGGCAATGGCATGGGCGACCATCTCGCCGCGCTCGATGTCGGCCAGCAGCGGTGCCACCGGCAGAATCGTGGCGCCGATATCGGCCAGGATGGCGGATTTGAGGATGGCCACCGAGTTGATCTCGATGACGTTGTCCAGGCTCATGCCCTGGCCGCGCACCAGGCTCTCGATGCGCGGGCGCACCCCATGGGCCAGGCCCGGCAGGATCAGCGGGGCTTCGATGGCCTTGGCCAGCGGCACGCCCTTGCGGCCTTTCACCCCATATCTCGACTTGGCGCGGGTGATGTACATCATCTCTTCCTCGATCATGGGCGTGGCTGCGAAGGACGACAGCTGGCCGTCGTCAAACAGCACCGCCAGATTGATGCGGCCGGATTTCAACTGGGTGATGAGGTTACCGGTCAATTCCTCGGTCAGTTGCAGGGTGATCTCGGGGTAGATCGAGCGCACTGCATTGAGCAGCGGCAAGGCCAGCGCATTGGAGACGCTCTGCGGAATGCCCAGCGCCACCGTGCCGGAGGGTTTGTCGGTGGACTGCGCCACGGCCTGCTTGGCATCCTGCACCTGTTTCAAGATCGCCAGCGCGTGCTCATAGAAGACCTTGCCGGCATCGGTAGCGATGACCCCTTGGGCCGAGCGATGCAGCAATTGCGCCGCCATCTCGTCCTCCAGCTGGCGGATCTGCTGGGTCAGCGCCGGCTGGGCGATGTGCAGCACACGCGCCGCGCGTGAGAGCGAGCCGTGATCGACGATGGCCACGAAGTAGCGCAGTTGGCGTAATTCCATGCGAAGAGCTTCCTGCTTGACGATAAGTAGTTAACTAAATTGACAGCCTGAATGACAAGCAGCCTTACAAGCCGGGCCGGCTGTTGAACATGCGCGTGCGGGCATTCTCGATATGCCCACGCATGGCGCGCCGTGCGCCTTCGGCATCCTGCAGGCGGATCAGCTCGAAGATCTGGCGATGTTCGTCCATGGCATCCTGCGAGCGCTTCCAGGGCGGGATCTGCATCAGGTGGCGCAGCATGTTGACGGCGTGGCTGACATCGTATTCCAGCGTCTTCATCACCTGCACGAAGCGCTGGTTGCCGGTGGCCTGAGCGATGGCTTCATGGAAACCGAAATCATAGTGATGGGCGATGCCGCCCACGCGGTTGGCTTCCTCGAATCCGAGCAGCAAGGCATCCATCTTTTCCAGATCCTGCTTGTTGCGTCGCAGGGCGGCCATGTAGGCGCATTCCGGCTCCAGCACCAGCCGCAGTTCCAGCCCGTTCATGATGTGGCCGATGCGGGTCTCGGGATCGCCATCGGGACGGGCCGGGGCCAATCCTGCCTTTTCCTTCACATAGGTCCCGGAGCCACGCTGGGACTCCACCAGCTGATCTTCACGCAGCCGATCCAGCGCCTGCCGCACCACCGGCCGCGAAACCTCGAACAGCGTGGCCAGGTCGTTTTCGGAAGGCAGTTTGCTGCCGACGGCAATGCGGCCTTCAACGATGGCATGGAACAAGGTTTCATATACCCGTTCAGCGAAGCGTTCCGGCCGCACCGGACCCAGGCCAGCCGCGGCCAGGCTCAGGATGTCACCGGAAGCGCCGGGGCGTGGGGACTTGCTCGATGAGGGCATCGACACTCCAGTTAGGCAGGAAAGGACAGGAACGGCATGGGCCGCATGGTAGCGGATTTGTCAGTCTCACCGCCAGCCATCCGATGCAAGTAGTCATCAAAGTAGTAAATATATTTGACATCTTGGATGCACAGGCTTAGATTCAGGCACAACAAAAAACAGCAGCACACGACAAGACACCAGGAGACAAGCCCCTACCCGGCCAAGCTCGGACTGACCATCCGAAGCAGGCCCGCGCCTGCAAGGCGTGCCATCCTGCCGCGTCCCTGTGCTGCCCCCCCCGTCATCCGCCTCCAAGGACCGCACCGCCATGAAACAGCACTTCATCGACAATCGCTGGGTCGCCCCCGCCTCCGGCGAAAGCATCCCGGTCATCGATCCCTCCGATGGCCTGGCCTTCGAGGCCATCGCCCGTGGCAATGCCGCCGACATCGACCAGGCCGTGCAGGCAGCACGCCGCGCGTATGAAGGTGCGTGGGGCAAGCTTTCCGCCGCCGAGCGCAGCCGCCTGCTGATGAAGCTGGCATTCAAACTGCAGGATCATCAGGAAGAACTGGCCCAGCTGGAGGGACGCGACTGCGGCAAACCCATGAAACAGGCACGTGCCGATGCTGCGGCCATCGTGCGCTACTTCGAGTTCTACGCCGGTGCCGCTGACAAGCTGCACGGCGACACCATTCCCTACCAGGCCGGCTATACGGTACTGACCCTGCGCGAGCCGCACGGCGTGACCGGCCACATCGTGCCGTGGAACTATCCGATGCAGATCTTCGGACGCTGCGTGGGCGGCGCCCTGGCTGCCGGCAATACCTGCGTGGTCAAGCCGGCCGAGGATGCCTGCCTGTCCATCCTCCGGGTGGCCGAACTGGCCGCCGAGGCGGGCTTCCCCGAGGGTGCGCTCAACATCGTCACCGGCTATGGCCACGAGGCCGGCGACCTGCTGGTCAAGCACCCTGACGTGGACCACGTGTCCTTCACCGGCTCGCCCAATGTGGGCAAGCTGGTGGTGCGCGCGGCCGCCGAGCATCACACCCCGGTCACTCTGGAGCTGGGCGGCAAGTCGCCGCAGGTGGTCTTCGAGGATGCCGACATGGACGCCCTGTTGCCGGTGGTGGTCAATGCCATCGTGCAGAACGCCGGCCAGACCTGCTCGGCCGGCAGCCGCCTGCTGGTGCAACGTGGCGCTTACGAGCAGGTGCTGGAACGGCTTGGCGGGCTGTTCTCGCAACTCAAGGTGGGTTCCTCGCAGATGGACCTGGATTGCGGCCCGCTGATCCGCAAGACCCAGCAGGAACGTGTGGCCGGCTTCCTCTCGGATGCGCGGCGCGACGGCATCGCCCTGGTGGCGCAGGGCGAGATCGCGCCCGGCGCCCCGGCGGGCGGTTTCTACCAGGCCCCGGCGCTGCTGCGTGACGTGCCGCCGCAGCATCGGCTGGCGCAGGAAGAAGTATTCGGTCCGGTGCTGGCGGCCATGTCCTTCGAGGATGAAGCAGAAGCCATCGCCCTGGCCAATGGTACCGACTACGGCCTGGTAGCCAGCGTCTGGACCCGCGACGGCGGCCGCCAGCTGCGGCTGGCGCGCGCCATTCGCAGCGGCCAGGTCTTCATCAACAACTATGGCGCCGGCGGCGGCGTGGAACTACCCTTCGGCGGCGTCAAGGCCAGCGGCCACGGACGCGAGAAGGGCTTCGAAGCCCTTTATGGCTTCACGGTCCTCAAGACCATCGCCATCCGCCACGGCTGACATCCTCCCCCTCATTCAACACACACAATTTTCAAGGAGACACATCATGCGTTTGCAAGACAAGGTAGCCATCGTCACCGGTGGCGGTTCGGGTTTCGGAGAAGGCATCGCCAAGGCCTATGCCCGTGAAGGCGCCTCCGTGGTGGTGGCCGATATCGGCGAAACGGGCGGCCTGCGGGTGGTTGAAGAGATCAAGGCGGCCGGCGGCCGTGCGGTCTTCGCCAAGGCAGACGTCTCCAAGCGCGCTGACATGGACCAGCTGCTGGCCAGCGCCCTGGAGCACTTCGGCAAGCTCGACATCGTCGTCAACAATGCCGGCACCACGCATCGCAACCGCCCCATGCTGGAAGTGGAAGAAGACGAGTTCGACCGCGTCTATGCGGTCAACGTGAAGAGCATCTTCCTCTCGGCCAAGACCTTCGTGCCCTATTTCCGCCAGGTTGGTGGCGGTGCTTTCGTCAACATCGCCTCCACCGCCGGCATCCGCCCGCGTCCCGGCCTGACCTGGTACAACGGCAGCAAGGGCGCCGTCATCACCACCAGCAAGTCGATGGCGGCCGAATTGGGTCCGGACAAGATCCGCGTGAACTGCGTCAATCCGGTCATCTCGGCCACCGGCCTGCTGTCGGAATTCATGGGCGTGGCCGACACCCCGGAAAACCGCAAGAAGTTCGTCGCCACCATCCCCATGGGCCGTTTCTCCACCCCGGAAGACATCGCCAATGCCTGCCTCTACCTGGGTTCGGATGAAGCAGAGTTCGTCACCGGCGTCTGCATCGAGGTCGATGGCGGGCGTTGCGTGTAAGGCGGCGATGTAAAAATCTTCATGCAAGCGGTGAGGATAATGATTTGACAATGTCCTCACCGCCACTACAATGCGTGGCACCGTCAAGCGGTCACAAAGAACCGGCGACGCACAACAACGATACGTCAAACATCATCTGGAGCGAGACATGACCTACCAAGCAGGCGCAGCCGCCGACGGCGCGCGCGCATCCTTTGAAGACGCGACCTACAGCAAGGTCACCTGGCGGCTGCTGCCGCTGCTGTTCCTGTGCTATGTCGCTTCCTACCTGGACCGGGTCAACGTCGGCTTTGCCAAGCTGCAGATGCTGCAGGACCTGAAATTCAGCGATACCGTCTACGGCCTGGGCGCGGGCATCTTCTTCCTGGGTTACTTCGTCTTTGAAGTGCCCAGCAACATGATCCTGCACAAGGTCGGCGCGCGCCTCTGGATCGCCCGCATCATGATCACCTGGGGCATCATCTCGGGCGCGATGGCCTATGTCACCACGCCGGAAATGTTCTACATCATGCGCTTCCTGCTGGGGGTGGCCGAGGCCGGCTTCTTCCCGGGCGTGATCCTGTATCTGACCTACTGGTATCCGGCTGCGCGGCGCGGCAAGATCACTGCGCTCTTCATGACCGGCATTGCCCTCTCGGGCGTGATCGGCGGCCCGCTGTCGGGCTGGATCATGCATGCCATGCCGGGCGTATGGGGTCATACCGGATGGCAGTGGATGTTCATCCTGGAAGCCATTCCTTCGCTGATCCTGGGCGTTCTGGTGATCCTGTATATGAAGGATCGCATCCGTGACGCCGAGTGGCTCACCGAAGACGAAAAGCGCCTGCTGGAAACCAATATCAGCCACGAAGAAAGCCAGAAGGAGCACCTGTCCCTGGGTGCCATGTTCGCCAACGGCCGCGTCTGGCTGGGTGCGCTGATCTACTTCTGCTTCGTCATGGGCCTGTATGGCGTGAGCTTCTGGCTGCCGACCATCATCAAGGCCACCGGCGTCTCCGATCCGCTGAACGTGGGCTTGCTCACCGCCATCCCCTACGCCTTCGCCGCTGCGGCCATGGTGTTGATCGGCCGCAGCGCCGACGCCCGCCGCGAGCGCCGCTGGCACGTGGCCATTCCCGCCTTCGTCGGTTGCATCGGCTTGTTGCTGTCCACCCTGTATGGTCACAACACGGCGCTGGCGATGGCCTCGCTGACGCTGGCCAGCGTCGGCATCCTGACCACCCTGCCGCTGTTCTGGAGCCTGCCGACGGCCTTCCTGTCGGGCACCGCAGCTGCGGCCGGCATCGCGCTGATCAATTCGCTGGGCAACCTGGCCGGTTTCGTCAGCCCCTTCCTGGTCGGCTGGCTCAAGGACACCACGCAGAGCACCAATGCCGGCATGTATGTGCTGGCGGCCTCGCTGGTGATCGGCGGTCTGCTCACGCTGAGCTTGCCAGCCAAGCTGGTCAACAAGTAAGACGGCCTGGCAATCCTCTTCGCATTCAGGTCGGCCCTCCACCTGCCTCCCGGCAGGAGGACTTCTTCATGCAGCTCCCCGCATCAAGTTTACAGTGCCTGTTTTGGGCGCTATAGTTAGCCCCCAATAAAAGTCGATTCCGGGGGGGATCCCATCTTGCTGCATCGTCTGCCCGCCGGGCCGATGTTCATCGACACCCTGCACCTCTTCTACCTTCGCCGGGAGAGCATTGCCTGCCAGCCGGACGAATGGCCTGACGATCTCCTTTCAGGATTACCGGCCCAGGCCGGCTGACATCCACCGCCCACTACTGACTCATGACCATGCATATTGCGCCCGTGTTTTCCATCGTCGTCTCCACGCACCGCCGCCCGGCCATCCTTGAACGCGCTCTGCAATCCTTGCTGGCCCAGAGTTTCAGGGATTTCGAGATTGTCCTGGTCGCTGATGAAGGCACTGCCGCGACCAAGGAAGTCGCCAGCCGCCTGCTGCGCGAAACTGATGTCTTCCTCTGCCTGCCCGGTGCCAAGGGCCCGGCCGAATCACGCAATGCGGGCGTGCAGCTGGCGCGTGGCCGTTTCATCCTGTTCCTGGATGATGACGACAGCTATCGGCCCGATTTCCTGCAGGCCATCGTCCAATGCAACCGCTTCCGCAGCGATGCCGTCAACTACGTGTCCTATAGCCAGGTGAGGGAAATGCGTACAGCCGAGAGCACCCAGGTGATCTCCAGCACCGACATCGATATGAGCGGCACCGACATCCGCGGCCTGCTGGTCAGCAATTTCATCCCCAACAACACCATCATCCTCTCCTCGTCCATCGCCAAGCGCCATCTGGTGGATGCCGCGCTGCAAAGCCATGAGGACTGGGATTACCTGATTTCGCTGGTGGTCAAATACGACTTCAATTTCCTCGGCATTTCCGGGCCGGTCGTGCACATCAATGAAGGCCAGAGCCGCAACAACGACGCCAAGTCCCAAGGTTCGATCGCCTTGGACTATTTGTCGATCTACCGCAAATGGCCGGCCAGCGACGACGACCTGCGCCTGCGTCGCAAGGAGATGCTGCGCACCCTGGGATTGGATTTGCCACCGGCCATGCTGTAATCAGAAGAGAAAAATCCACACGCCGTGGATCAACGTCTGCGTTCCGATTGGCTTGCGGATTGCGGCTCCAGCAATGCCCGCATGGCCAGCCGCACCAGCTCGGCATGCCCCGCCTGCGGGAAACGCTGCCGCTGGCGGGCAATCAGCTGGTCAACCCGCATCCGGTCCCCGTGGCAGAGTTCGGTCATGCGAGCGGTCATTTCCAGATAGCCCTGCGGATCGTGCAAGGGCACATCCTCGCGACGGACGTAACGCAACCAGGCGCGGTCAGCCGCATACAGGGCCAGGACGGCCAGGCAAATCAGCAGGGGCCAGAGCAGCATGAACATCTCCCGATCGGCTAAAGCGGGGATTGTGCGCGTCCCCTGATGGCCCGGCCATCGTGGCGGCACGAGAATTGCCGCCTTTCATCGACGCTGGCCTCAGAGAGCCAGCCACTCCTGCTGCAAGGCCTGGTCCGCCGCCAGTTGCGCCGGCGTGCCATGAAAGACCATTTCGCCGCGTCCCATCACGTAAACCCGCTGTGACAGATCCAGCGCCAGAGCCTGTTTCTGCTCGATCAGCAGCACCGCCACCTGTCGCTGGCGCAGCAGTTCGAGGTAATGGGCGACCTGCCCGACCATCTGTGGCGACAGGCCCTCGGTCGGTTCGTCAATCAGCAACAGCCGGGGATTGCCCATCAGTGCGCGGCCCAGCGCCAGCATCTGCTGCTCCCCGCCCGACAGCGCCCCGGCCGCCACCTTGTAGCGCCGTTCCAGGGACGGGAACAAGGTCAATACTTCCTCTTCGCGCCAGCCATCGCGCGGTACCGGCCCGCTCTTGCGGCCGAGCAGCAGATTTTGCTGCACGGTGAGCGCCGGAAAGACATCGCGGCTTTCAGGCACGTAGCCGATGCCGCGCTGCGCGATGGCGTAGGTGGCCAGACCGGCCAGCGAACGGTCCTCGAAATCGATCTCCCCCGTACTGCGCACCTGGCCCATCACGGCCTTGAGCAGGGTCGAGCGGCCCGCGCCGTTGCGGCCCAGGATGCTGACGATCTCCCCGCGCGCCACCTCCAGCGAGATGCCATGCAGTACGTGGCTCTGGCCGTACCAGGCCTGCAGGCCGGTGAGCCTGAGCAACGCAGAGGATTTATCCATGGGGCCTCCGATCCAGATACAGCGCCTGGACATCCGGATTGGCGCGGATGCGCTCGGCGCTGTCGCAAGCGATCACGCGGCCGTTGTCCATGACTGCGATGCGGTCCGCCAGGCCGAAGACCACCTGCATGTCGTGTTCCACCATCAGCAGGGTCTTGCCGACGGTGACTTCGCGGATCAGCGCGACCATGGCGGCACTCTCGGCACGGCTCATGCCGGCGGTCGGTTCGTCCAGCAGGATCACGGAGGCATCGGCCGCGATGGTCACTGCCAGCTCCAGGGCACGCTGCTCGGCATAGCTCAGCTCGCCCGCGGCCACCTCGGCACGCTGGGCCAGACCGACCTTGTCCAGCACGGACAGCGCCCGCTCGCTGGCATCGCGCAACTGGCCGATGCGACGCCAGAAGGCATAGCGGTAGCCCAGGGTCCACAAGAGCGCGCAACGCACATTCTCAAAAGCGCTCAGGCGCGGGAACAGACTGGTGATCTGGAAGCTGCGTGCCAGTCCCAGCCGGTGAATCTGCTGGGGCGGCTGGCGCGTGATGTCGCGTCCGTGCAGCAGCACGCGGCCGGCATCGGCGCGATGGCGTCCCGAGACGACGTGGAACAGGCTGGATTTGCCGGCTCCATTCGGCCCGATCAGGGCACAGCGCTCGCCGGGCTGCAATTGCAGATCGACACCACGCAGGATCTCGCTGCGGTCGAAGGCCTTGTGCACATCCTGCAGTACCAGTGGCAAAGCGGCCGTCATCGCGCCCTCCCCGAACGTTGCCAGCCCACCAGCGCACCCGCGCCGACCACCACGCAGAGCGCTGCAATGCCCCACGGGGCAGCGGCATGAACGTCGATGCGCCAGCCCCACAGCATCAGCGATGCAGCGCCTTCGCCGGTATCGGCGAGGCTGCCCAGGCTGGCCTGATACGCCATCTCGGTCGCCAGGATGACACCCGTCGAGGTACAGAATGCAGCCGCCAGCCACCATGCCAGACGTCCCGCAAGACGGGCATTCATCTGGCCGCCTTGCAGCAGGTGCCAGCTGCGGTCGATCAGGCTGGCCAGCCCGCCCGGCGTAGTCATCACGATCAGGATGAAGAACGCACCCAGATAGAACTGCCAGGCCTGCGTATAAGCCGACAGCCAGGAAGAAAACAGCACCCCGACCACGCCCCCGATGACGGGCCCGTAAAAATAGGCGGTGCCACCGATGAAGGTAAACAGCAGGATGGTGCCGGAGCGCAGCGCTCCGACGTATTCCGCACTGACGATTTCGAAATTGATGGCCGACAGCCCGCCAGAGACGCCGGCAAAGAAAGCCGACAGGATCAAGGCCAGATAGCGCACCCGCTGCGGATCGTAGCCGAGGAAGGCGGCGCGTTCAGGATTGTCGCGCACGGCATTGAGGATGCGGCCCAGCGGGGTATGGCGCAGGGCATGGATGGCGACGGCACAGACCAGCAGCCAGCCGGCGATCAGGTAATACACCTGAATCTGCGGGCCGTAGCTGATCCCGAGCACGGGCTCGCCGATGACGCGGTTGCCCGAAATGCCGCCCTCCCCGCCGAAAACCTCGGGAAACATCAACACGCAGGCCGAGACCAGTTCCACCAGTCCCAGCGTGATCATGGCGAACGTCGTGCCGGCGCGGCGCGTGGTGAGATAGCCCAGCACCACCGCACAAAGCGCACCGGTCAGGCCGCCGGCCAGCGGGACCAGCGTCACCGGAAAGGCCAGCACGCCATCGGCCATGCGGTTCATCAGGTGGATGGCCCCAAAGGCGCCCAGGCCGGAATACACCGCATGCCCGAAAGAAAGCATGCCACCCTCGCCCAGCAGCATGTTGTATGAGAGGCAGAGCAGCACCATCGTGCCCATCTGCGACAGCAGCGACAACGCTGCGCTCTGCGGAAACACCAGCGGTGCGGCCAGCAGCATCAGGGCAAAGAGCAGCCAGGGAAGCACGATCCGTCGCATGGCTCAACTCTCCCGCCGGCCCATGAGGCCCTTGGGACGCACGATGAGCATCACTACCAGCAGCAGATAGGGCAAGACCGGTGCCACCTGCGCCAATGTCAGCCGCGCCAGCGGTGCCAGCGCGCTGCCGGCCGGCACCTGCAAGCCCAGGCTGGCCAGCGAGACATCCAGCGCCACCGCAAAGGTCTGCATCATGCCGATCAGCAGGGAGGTGATGAAGGCTCCGGCCAGCGAGCCCAGGCCGCCCACCACCACCACCACGAAGATGATGCTGCCCACGGCCGCCGCCATCCCCGGCTCGGTGACGAAGGCATTGCCACCGATCACGCCTGCCAGCGCCGCCAGTGCGCAGCCGCCGCCAAATACCAGCATGAACACGCGCGGCACGTTGTGGCCCAGCGCTTCGGCCATCTGCGGATGGGTCAGCGCGGCCTGGATCACCAGTCCGATGCGGGTATGGCGCAGCAACAGCCACAAGGCCAGCAGCATCAAGGCCGCCACCAGCAGCATGAAGCCGCGATAGACCGGGAAGGCGGTCGAATACAGGGTAAACAGCGTGCCGTCCAGTTCGGGCGGGATGCGATAAGGCACCGGCGAGCGGCCCCACACCAGTTGCACCAGTTCCACCACCAGATAGGACAGACCGAAAGTGAACAACAATTCCGGCACATGCCCATAGCGATGCACGATGCGCAGGCCGTAATGCTCGACCAGCGCCCCGGCCACACCCACGATCAGGGGCGCCAGCAGCAGCGCCCACCAGAATCCGAGGACGCCAGCCAGTGCATAGGCAACATAGGCACCCAGCATGTAGAAGCTGGCATGGGCGAAATTGGGCACGCCCATCATGCTGTAGATGAGCGTCAGGCCCGAGGACAGCAGGAACAGCAAAAAGCCGTAGCCCAGGCCGTTCAGGAAGGTGATCAGCGCGAATTCCAAATTGCCAGCCTTGCGGGGAGATGCCGTATCGAGGAGGTTGAAGAGCTTGCCGCGTCCGGCCAGGCGCGGCAGGACGCAAAAGTGCAGCGATCCTATGGGATTCGCGCTTCTCTGTCAAAATAGCGGATTGCGGCCCGGTCCGGGCTGCGCGCCACAGGCTGACCATGACGCAATCCTATCCGCTGCCCCCTTTCGGGAACCGTTTCGCCGAACTGCCACCGGCCTTCTATACCCGGCTGCAGCCGACGCCCCTGCCCGCGCCCTATCTGGTCGGATTCAGCGAGGCAGCCGCGGCCACGGCCGGGCTGCCCCGGCCGGCCGATGAGCACTTCAGCTTCCTCGACATCTTCGCCGGCAACCTGATCCCGCCCGGTTCGACGCCGCTGTCGGCGGTCTATTCCGGACACCAGTTCGGCGTCTGGGCCGGCCAGCTCGGCGATGGCCGCGCCATCACCCTGGGCGACCTGCCGGCCGCCGACGGCCAGGGACGCATCGAGCTGCAGCTCAAAGGCGCGGGCATGACCCCCTATTCGCGCATGGGTGATGGCCGTGCCGTGCTGCGCTCTTCGATCCGTGAATTCCTCTGTTCGGAAGCCATGGCCGCGCTCGGCATCCCGACCACGCGTGCCCTGACCGTGATCGGCTCGGACCAGCGCGTCATGCGCGAAGCCCCGGAAACCGCCGCCGTCGTCACCCGCATGGCCCCCAGCTTCATCCGCTTCGGTTCTTTCGAGCACTGGTATTACAACCAGCGCTTCGATGAACTGAAGATTCTGGCCGATACCGTACTCGAGCAGTTCTATCCGGAACTGCTGTCTGAAGAGAACCCGTATCAGGCCCTGCTGAAAGAAGTCACCCGCCGCACGGCGGCGCTGATGGCGCAATGGCAGGCCGTGGGCTTCATGCATGGCGTGATGAATACCGACAACATGTCCATCCTGGGCCTGACGCTGGATTACGGCCCCTTCGGCTTCATGGAAGCCTTCGACGCCCGCCACATCTGCAACCACACCGACCGCCAGGGCCGCTACAGCTACCAGATGCAGCCACGCATCGGCCAATGGAACTGCTTCGCGCTGGGCCAGGCCATGCTGCCGCTGATCGGCTCGGTGGAGCGGACCGAAGCGGCGCTGGCCGACTATGAAGCCATCTTCCAGGCGCGCCATGCCGAATTGCTGCACGCCAAGCTGGGGCTGCGCACGCAACAGCCCGAGGATGAGCAACTGATCGAAGCGCTGTTTGCCATCCTGCAAGCCAATGGCGTGGATTTCACCCTGTTCTTCCGCCGCCTGGGCGACTTGCGTATCGGCAATACGGCTGACGACGAGCCGGTACGCGATCTCATCCTCGACCGCCCCGCCTTCGATGCCTGGGCCACGCAATACCGCGCCCGGCTGCGCGCCGAAGACAGCGACGACGCTGCCCGCCGGCTTGCAATGCACGCGGTCAACCCCAAGTACGTTCTACGCAATTACCTCGCCCAGGACGCCATCGACCGTGCGCTGGAGAAGGACTTCAGGGAAGTGGCCCGCCTGCAGCAGATCCTGCAACATCCCTTTGACGAACAGCCCGAATTCGAGCGCTATGCCGAACTGCCGCCGGAATGGGCCCGTCACCTGGAAGTGAGCTGTTCATCCTGAAGCATGGCCTGACTTTTGGCACATCTGAAACTTTCTTCCTGAGCAGGCCGCAGTTGCCCGCCGCCCGTCATCCCCCAAGGAGCCAAGCATGAACAAACGTGTAGAAAAGACCGAAGCGCAATGGCGCGAACAACTGGACCCGATGGAATACCAGGTCACCCGCGAAGCCGCCACCGAGCGCGCCTTCACCGGCCGTTACTGGGATCATCATGAAGCCGGCACCTATACCTGCGTCTGCTGTGACACGCCGCTCTTCACCTCGGATGCCAAGTTCGATTCCGGCTGCGGCTGGCCCAGCTACTTCGAACCCATCGATCCGGCCAACGTGCGCGAGAAAGTGGACCGCAGTTATGGCATGATTCGCACCGAGATCATCTGCAACGTCTGCGACGCCCACTTGGGCCACGTCTTCCCCGACGGCCCGCCGCCGACCGGACTGCGCTATTGCATCAATTCGGCTTCGCTGCGTTTCGACCCGGCGTAAGCCGCTCCTCCACCGTTTCATTGACTCACTGAAGAAGCCAACCCGATGAAGTTTCTGTTCGACCTGTTCCCCGTCATCCTGTTTTTCGGCGTCTTCAAATGGGCCGAGGGCCATCCCTCGGCCGCGCAGGACCTGGTGATGCAATACCTGGGCGGGGCCATGTCAGCCGGTGCCGTCACGGCCAGCCAGGCCCCGATCCTGCTCTCGACCGCGGTCGCCATCGTCGCCTCGCTGGGCCAGATCGCCTGGCTGCTGCTGCGCCGGCGCAAGGTGGACGGCATGCTGTGGGTGTCGCTGGCCATCATCGTGGTCTTTGGCGGTGCCACCATCTATTTCCGTGACGATACCTTCATCAAGTGGAAACCGACCATCCTGTACTGGGCCTTCGGCCTGGCCTTGCTGGTGTCGCAGCTGTTCATGAAGAAAAATCTCATCCGCGTCATGATGGAAAAGCAGGTCACCCTGCCCGAAGCGATCTGGCCGCGCCTGAACCTGGCCTGGATCGTGTTCTTCGCGGTCATGGGCGTACTGAACCTGTACATCGCCTTCAATTACTCGCTCGATACCTGGGTCAACTTCAAGATGTTCGGCAGCATGGGCCTGATGTTTGCTTTCATCATCGGCCAGAGCCTGTTCCTCTCCAAGTACATGAAGGATGCCGAATGAGCGCCGCTGACACACGCGTGCAGCGCATCACCGAGCGTCTGACTGCAACTTTCTCGCCGCAGGTCTGTCTGGTCGAGGATGAGTCGGCCCTGCATGCTGGACATGCCGGTGCCGCCTCTGGCGGAGGACATTACAGGATCCGCCTGGTTTCCGACTTGTTCGAGGGCAAAAATCGGTTGAACCGCCATCGGCTGGTGTATGATTGCCTGTCCGACCTGATGCAGCAGGAGATCCATGCGCTGGCCATAGTGGCGCTCTCCCCATCAGAGGCAACGAACTGAGACCAAGAACAAAGACCGACGCCTGCTTTTATCCAAGCCCCTCCTGTTTTTCTTCTCCGTTTTGATTCATTCCTTTCTTTTCTAGGATTCAACAATGACATTCAAACCCGCTCGTCTGCTGGTGCTGCTGTTCGCCATCGCTTCCATCCCGGCCTTCGCTCAAAACCTGGCCGTCGTGAACGGCAAGGCGATCCCTTCCTCCCGCGCCGAACTGATGGTCAAGCAGATGACTGCGCAAGGCCAGCCTGACAGCCCGCAACTGCGCGGTGCCATCAAGGAAGAGCTGATCAATCGTGAAATCCTGATGCAGGAAGCCGACAAGCAAGGCCTGTCCAACAGCACCGACGTCAAGAACCAGCTGGAACTGGCCCGCCAGTCCATCGTCATCCGCGCCCTGATCGCTGACTACCTGAAGAAGAACCCGGTCTCCGACGCCGACATCAAGGCCGAATACGACAAGTTCAAGGCCCAGGCCGGCGACAAGGAATACCACGCCCGCCACATCCTGGTGGACAAGAAGGAAGACGCCGAGGCCATCATCGCCAAGCTGAAGGCCGGCACCAAGTTCGAAGACCTGGCCAAGCAATCCAAGGACACCGGTTCGGCAGCCAACGGTGGCGACCTCGACTGGGCGACCCCGGCCTCCTTCGTCAAGCCGTTCTCCGACGCCATGGTGGCCCTGAAGAAGGGTGACATCACCCAGACTCCGGTGCAGACCCAGTTCGGCTGGCACGTGATCAAGCTGGAAGATGTGCGCCCGGCCAAGGTCCCGACCCTGGACGAAGTCAAGCCGCAGATCGCCGAAGCCCTGCAACAGAAGAAGCTGCAGGCTTACCAGGAGCAACTGCGCGCCAAGGCCAAGGTGCAATAAGCCTGACGCCCTGATCGCCGAAGAGGACGGCCGCGCGCCCTCCTCTTCATCGCTCTCCCCGCATGCCCGGCCAGGTTTCCTTGCCGGGCATGTTGCTTTTTAGCTACGTTTGCACGCACAAGTTCTGCTTGAAACGTCAAAAAGTCGCTTGTAAACCCCGGATTTCCTCCAAAAAACCGCTGAAATTGGCTTTCCTGTCATATGGAAGACACAAATCCAGTTTCATAGCGAAGATTTATTTTTATAAAAGATTTACGCAATGAATTTTTTATAATCATATAAATTCACTAAATAATTAAAAAAGAGGAATTTTCCTGCAGCATTTCGCGCATTTTGCGAACCATCGTTCTGATATTCTTCGATCCAGTTCCAAATAGGGACAGGCTGCGGCCGGCCACGTTGAATGCGGTCGCGGCGATAAAAGAGGTGTTTCGGGGAGAGGCACACAAGGCTGATCCGCGGCGCCATCAACAACACAACATCGTGCTTTCTGGAGAGAAACCTATGAAGAAGAGTTCCATGCTGCTGCTGGCAGCCGGCCTGACCACCGGCGGCGCAGCCTTTGCCCAGTCCTCCGTGACCATCTATGGCATCGTCGACACCAGCATTCGTTATCTGAGCAATGACAATGCCCAGGGCAGCAGCAACGTGCGCATGGACAATGGCGCCATTTCCAACAGCCGTATCGGTTTCAAGGGGACCGAGGACCTGGGTGGCGGCCTGAAGGCAGTGTTCCGTCTGGAAAACGGTTTCAGCAGCGACACCGGCGCCGCCCAACAGGGTGGCCGTCTGTTCGGTCGTCAATCGTGGGTTGGCCTGGCCGGTGACTTCGGCAAGGTCTCCGTGGGCCGCCAGAACACCGCCCTGTTCGACCTGATGGCCGATCACTTCGATCCGCTGACCGTCGGCAACTACGAAACCAACTCCTGGATGCCGGCTGCCGCCACCCGCGTGCGCAGCGACAATACCGTGCGCTATGACGGCCAGTTCGGCCCCGTGGCCGCTTCCGTGAGCTACGCCTTCGGCGAGCAAGCCGGTTCGACCCGCAGCGGCAGCCAGATCAGCACCGCCCTGCGCTACAACAACGGTGGCTTCGCCATCGGTGGCGGCTTCCAGCAAACCGTCGATACCACGGCTGCACGCAACAAGGCCACGACCTACAACCTGTCGGCTTCCTACGCCTTCGGCGCGGCCAAGGTCTTCGCCGGTTACTACCGCATGAAGGACGCGACCGGCCTGAACGGTCTGTTCATGGAAACCACCAACTACTCGCTGGCCAACACCGCAGGTGGCAACACCGTCGGCGTGGAACGCAAGGATGATGGCTACTTCTTCGGTGCCAACTACCAGGCCACCGCTGCACTGAGCCTGACCGGCGGCGTGTACTACGACAAGAGCAAGAACGTGGCCTACCAGGCCCTGGGCAATGTCGGCGACGGCAAGCGTTACACCGTCGTGGGCGTGGCCGAATACGCCCTGTCCAAGCGCACCCAGCTGTACACCACCGTGGACTACAACAAGGCCAAGGATGCTGCCGTGTACGAGATCACCAACTCGGCCAACGGCAAGAGCAACCTGACCACCGTCGGCGTTGGCATTCGTCACATCTTCTGATCCGGCTTGAGGATGGCGCTTTCCTTCGGGGAAGCGCCATCATCCGACCGCGCAGCAGAAACAAAAAAACGCAGTTCCGAAAGGAACTGCGTTTTTTTTCATCCTGCTTTTTCAGCCCCTGCCCGAGTGCCCCGCACAGCGGGCAGTCGGAACAGGAAACTTCATTTCAAGCCATTTCCGGCTCAACCCACCCACTTGCGGGCATTGCGGAACATGCGCATCCACGGCGAATCCTCGCCCCACGATTCCGGGTGCCAGGATTGGGTCACGGTACGGAACACGCGTTCGGCGTGCGGCATCAGGACCGTGAAGCGGCCGTCCGGGGTGGTCACCGAGGTGATGCCCTGTGGCGAACCGTTGGGGTTAAACGGATAGGCTTCGGTGGCCGCGCCGCGATGGTCGACGTAGCGCATGGCGATGAGGGCCTTGTCGATGTCGCCGGTCTGCGAGAAGTCGGCAAAACCTTCACCGTGGGCGGTGGCGATCGGTGCCTGGGTACCGGCCATGCCCTGCATGAAGATGGACGGCGAATCGGCCACTTCCACCATCACGAAACGCGCCTCGAACTGCTCGGACTTGTTGCGGGTGAACTTGGGCCAGGCTTCCGCCCCCGGGATCATGGACTTCAGGTTGCTCATCATCTGGCAGCCGTTGCAGATGCCCAGCGAGAAGGTGTCCTGGCGCTGGAAGAAGCGCGAGAACTGCTCGGCCAGCTGCGCATTGAAGAGAATCGTCTTGGCCCAGCCTTCGCCGGCGCCCAGCACGTCACCGTAGGAGAAACCGCCCACGGCGATGAAGCCCTTGAAGTCATCCAGCTTGGCACGGTTGGCGATCAGGTCGCTCATGTGCACGTCCACGGCGGTGAAGCCGGCCTTGTGCATGGCATAGGCGGTCTCGATGTGCGAGTTCACGCCCTGCTCGCGCAGGATGGCGACCTTGGGACGCGCCGCTGCGCCCAGCGACAGGTAGGGTGCGGCGATGTCTTCCTGCGGATCGAAGGTGAGCTTGGGCGTCATGCCGGGGTCGGCTGCGTCCAGCAGGCGTTCGTATTCGGCATCGGCGCAGGCCGGGTTGTCGCGCAGTCGGGCGATGCGCCAGCTGGTCTCGCTCCAGACCCGGTGCAGCTCGGCACGCGGCTGGCTGTAGATGTTCTTGGCGTCGCGCATGAATTCGATCACGTCGCGGTCGTTGGGCTTGCCGATGATGTGGCTGCACGCGCCCAGGTTGTAGCTGCGCAGCACGTTCATGACGTCCGACTTCTGCTCGGCCGGAACCTGGATGACCGCACCCAATTCTTCGCTGAACAGTGCGCGCAGGGTCAGTTCATTGCGGCGTTCGGCCACTTGGGTGGTCCAGTTCTTGGAATCGCCCCAGTCAGCGGCATGCTCGGCTTCCATGGTCAGGATGTCGAGGTTGACCGAGATGCCGGTGTGACCTGCAAAGGCCATTTCGGCCAGGGTGGCATACAGGCCGCCATCGGAACGGTC
Source organism: Herbaspirillum sp. 1130 (assembly GCF_017833835.1). Taxonomy (NCBI): domain Bacteria; kingdom Pseudomonadati; phylum Pseudomonadota; class Betaproteobacteria; order Burkholderiales; family Oxalobacteraceae; genus Herbaspirillum; species Herbaspirillum sp. 1130. The sequence goes on along the minus strand of NZ_JAFICQ010000001.1, from coordinate 396,618 downwards.
GTGGTAGGCCAGCAGGCGGTCTTCGGTATTGAGTTGCTGAATGGCGTTGAAGAAGGCCTTCAGGTCTTCTGCGCTATCCACGTCCGGGGTCTCGTTGCCGATCTGCTGCATCACCTGCGTGAGCGCCGAGGCACCCATGCGGTTCTTGCCACGGCCCAGGTCGATCAGGATCAGGACGGTTTCGCCCTTGTCCTTGCGCAGTTGCGGGGTCAGCACGCGGCGCACGTCGGTCACCGGCGCAAAGCCGGAGACGATCAGCGAGACCGGCGAGGTCACCGATTTGGCCCCCTCTTCATCGCTCCAGGTGCTGCGCATGGACAGCGAATCCTTGCCCACCGGGATCGAGATCCCCAGTGCCGGGCACAGTTCCATGCCCACGGCCTTGACGGTGTCAAACAGCGCGGCGTCCTGGCCGGGCTGGCCGCAGGCCGCCATCCAGTTGGCCGACAGCTTGATGTCGCCGATTTCGGCGATGGGCGCGGCAGCGATGTTGGTGATGGCTTCACCGACGGCCATGCGGCCAGAAGCCGGGGCGTCGATCACGGCCAGCGGCGTACGCTCGCCCATGGCCATGGCTTCGCCGAGGTAGCCTTCCAGGCCCATGGCGGTCACGGCCACGTCAGCCACCGGTACCTGCCACGGGCCGACCATCTGGTCGCGCACGGTCATGGCACCGACGCTGCGGTCACCGATGGTGATCAGGAAGGACTTGTCGGCCACGGCCGGCAGGCGCAGCACGCGCTGGGCCACGTCCACCAGCTCCATGCCGGTCAGGTCCACCGGCGGCAATTGCTTCTCGACGTGCTGCACGTCGCGGTGCATCTTGGGCGGCTTGCCCAGCAGCACATCCATGGGCATGTCGACCGGGTTGTTGTTGTGCTCGGGGTCGATGACTTTCAGCTGGCGTTCTTCGGTGGCGGTACCGACCACGGCGAAGGGGGCGCGCTCGCGCTCGCACAGGTATTTGAACAGATCCAGGTGTTCCGGCAGGATGGCCAGCACGTAACGCTCCTGGGATTCATTGCTCCAGATCTCACGCGGAGCCAGGCCGCTTTCTTCCAGCGGCACCTTGCGCAGGTCGAAGATGGCACCGCGCTTGGCATCATTGGTGATCTCGGGAAAGGCGTTGGACAGGCCGCCCGCACCCACGTCGTGGATGGACTGGATGGGATTGTCGTCACCCAGCGCCCAGCAGGCATTGATGACTTCCTGGGCACGGCGCTCCATTTCCGGGTTGCCGCGCTGGACCGAATCGAAGTCCAGATCGGCAGTATTCACGCCGGTAGCCATCGAGGACGCAGCACCACCGCCCATGCCGATGCGCATGCCGGGGCCGCCCAGCTGGATCAGCAGGCTGCCCACCGGCAGGTCGTTCTTTTTGGTGTGCTTGGCGGAGATGTTGCCCATGCCGCCGGCGATCATGATGGGCTTGTGATAGCCCATGACCTGCCCGCCCACGTTCTGCTCGTAGGTGCGGAAGTAACCGCCCAGGTTGGGACGGCCGAATTCGTTGTTGAAGGCCGCGCCACCGAGCGGGCCGTCGATCATGATCTGCAGGGGCGAAGCGATGCGCTCCGGCTTGCCGTAGATGCCGCCCTGGGCGTGTTCATCGCGCTGGTCCACCGGCTGGGCGACGTCGCGGGCGTTTTCCCACGGCTGCACCGCATGCGTGACCATCAGGTTGGACACGGTAAAGCCGGTCAGACCGGCCTTGGGCTTGGAGCCACGGCCGGTCGCACCTTCGTCGCGGATCTCGCCGCCGGCGCCGGTGGAGGCACCCGGGAACGGGGAGATGGCGGTCGGGTGGTTGTGGGTCTCGACCTTCATCAGGATGTGGGTCAGCTCGTCCGAAGCTTCATACACGTTGCCCTTGGTGGCACCACGCTGGTAGAAGCGCGAAACGGTCGCGCCCTCGATGATGGAGGAGTTGTCCGAATAGGCCACCACGGTGCCCTTGGGCGCCAGTTGATGGGTGTTCTTGATCATGCCGAACAGCGACTTGTCCTGCTTTTCGCCGTCGATGGTCCAGTCGGCATTGAAGATCTTGTGGCGGCAGTGTTCGCTGTTGGCCTGGGCGAACATCATCAGTTCGACATCGGTCGGATTGCGCTGGGCCTTGGTGAAGGCGTCCACCAGGTAATCGATTTCGTCATCCGACAGGGCCAGGCCCAGTTCGGTGTTGGCGCGTTCCAGCGCGGCACGGCCGCCGCCGATCACGTCCACCGATTCCAGCGGCTTGGCCTGCAGTTCCGAGAACAGGCCGGCGGCGTCCTGCGGATCGCGCAGCAAGGTTTCGGTCATGCGGTCGTGCAGCAGCGCGGCCACGGCCGGGATGCTGGCTTCATTCAGTTTCTTGGTCCCCCCCAGCAGGCCGGTCTTGACCTGCACGCGGAAGATGATGCCGCGCTCGACCCGGTGGATGTGGCCCATGCCGCAGTTGCGCACGATGTCGGTGGCCTTGCTGGCCCACGGCGAGATGGTACCGAAGCGCGGGATCACCACGAAGGCATCGCCCTCGTCGCTGCCATTGAAGGGATCGCCATAGGTCAGCAGGCCGTTGAGGCGTGCCTCGTCCTCCCGCGTCAGGGCCTGGGCCTGGCCGGCGTCGACGAAGTGCAGATAGCGGCCGGATACGCCGGTGATGGCGGCATCCACTGCTTGCAATTGGGTCAGAAGGCGTTGGGTACGGAAAGCGGAAAGGGCATTGGAGCCCGGCAGGATCAGCATGGCGAGGTCGAGGCAGTTAGCTTGAATCGGGAAAACCGTCGCAGCATCGCGGCAGGGACCGGTCCACCGACACCAACCGCCCCGGATGACGCATCGCACAAGGAAAAATCGTGCAGGTCGGGGACTGGCGGAATGATGGATCGTGCGCGCGTTTGCTGGCAGAGCCGGCATTATACAGTGGACACCGCGCCAAGTCCCGCGCAAAGCGAGCGGTGGGGCCGCGCTGCCTCCAAGCGGGCGGCAGCGCGATGCAGCAGACCGCTGTCATCCGCGCCGTGTCGCCAGACGTTGTCATTTGGAGCAGAAAATGTCCCCCCCCTTTCGGGCAGGACGCACGTAGCCCTGCGGCAATATCCAAACTGCAAGGAAATTTCGCGGTATCATTCGGCCCGCATCGGCGCAGGGCCAGCCCGGCGATCCATGGCCGATGCCCACGACCACAGCGGCCCTGCCGCTTCCAAGACGAACAGAGTGAACAGCACACAACGACAGATCGCCGTCATCGGCGGGGGACTTTCAGGGATTTGCAGCGCCTACTTCCTGGCCGCCAGAGGCTATGAAGTTGCCGTCATCGAGCGCCGTGCGCACGTGGCCGAAGAAGCCACCTTCGGCGATTCAGGATTATTGGCACCGGGGGCGGCCATGCCGCTGACATTACCGGGTGCCATGGCGACCTTCGCCTGCCGCTTCCAGGACGAGCCGCGGGTCCTGCTGGCCCCCGGGACCGATTTCGGCCGCCGGCGCTGGATGCGCGCCACGCGCCAGGCCCAGCACCACGATTTTGCCGGGAACAAGCTGCGCCTGACGCGCCTGTCGGCCTACGGCCAGAGCCTGACCCTGCAATTGCAGGCCCATCACAACCTGGACCATGAAAATGGCCAGGGCGTGTTCCACCTCTTCCGCCAACCTGCCGAAGCGGCCCGTATGGCGCAGCTGGAGGAAGCCGCCGGCCAATGCGAGTTCAAGCACCAGGCCCTGGACGCGGCCGGCATCCGCACACTGGAACCGGCCTTCTCGTCGGAAGCGAAGCTCTCCGGCGCGCTCTACTACCCGGAAGACATGGCCGGCAACTGCGTGCTGTTTGCCAAGCAGATGCGCAATGCGGCCCAGGAGCTGGGGGTGAGCTTCCATTTCGATTCCACCGTCACCTCGATCAACGCCGAATTCGGCGGCCGCCTGACGCTGCACGTCAGCTCGCCTCATCTGGCCTCGCAAATGCGGGTTGATGCCGTGGTGGTGGCAGCCGGCATGTCCAGCGCCGAACTGCTGCGTCCGCTCGATACCGACCTGCCGCTGCTGGCCCTGCAGAGCTATTCGGCACTGGTACCGGTGAAAAATCCGGATGATGCACCCAGCATGGCCCTGCATGACGACAGCTACAAGGTCAGCATGACGCGCCTGGGCAGCCGCATCCGCATCAGTGGCCTGCTGGGCTTCGTGCCGCAGAGCCAGACCTTGCCGCCCAAGGCGCTGCGCAACCTGCTCAAGATTGCCGGCGACTATTACCCCAATGCCGCCAACTACAACCAGGCGCATTTCTGGAGCAATACCATGGCCCTGCTGCCGCACGGCCTGCCTGTGGTGGGACCGACGCGGCAAGGCAACGTCTTCGTCAACGTCGGCCACGGTGCCACCGGCTGGGCCGCCAGCGTCGGTTCGGCGCGCCTGTTGTGCGACATGATCAGCGGCGATGACAGCGAAATCCCGGTCGAAGGCTTGCTGCCGCGCGACGTGCTCGGCTGAGCGAGCAGTTGCCGAACCACGCGGTGCAGGCCGACCGCGTGCATTCTTTTCATCGATGAAAATCGCCGAAGCGCCTGCGCTGGCAGAACAATTCACTTAAAATCAAGCACCCGCGTGACCAGCGCTTGAGCAGGTGAATTTTTCTGCACTTGGCTTCCCAGCGCCGATCTTGCGCGGGGTTCCAGCGATCTGCCTGCTGCACTCACGCCCATCCACTCAACGTCCCTGCCACCCCGATCATGAGCGCGCTCCATTCCGTTGCCGAGATCCGCCAGGTTGAACAAGCGGCCCTGTCCGCCCTGCCTCCTTACACCCTCATGCAGCGCGCCGGCGCCGCCATCGCCGAGCAGGCCCAGCAATTGCTGTGCTCGACCACGGCCTCCTCGCCCTCGGTGCTGGTCCTGGCCGGTCCCGGCAACAATGGCGGTGACGCACTGGAAGCCGCCTGCCTGCTGGAAGAAGCCGGCATCGAAGTGAGCGTGCAACTGCACGCTGATGAAAGCCGCCAGCCTGCCGATGCGCGCCGTGCCCTGGCACGGGCGCGCGAGGCCGAGCTGGAGTTCATTGAAGGAACGGGGGATGTCCCGCTGCGCGCCCGCTCCTGGGCGCTGGTGATCGACGGACTGTTCGGCATCGGCCTGACGCGCCCGCCCGGCCCGGCCCTGCGGCCCATCATCGAGTACATCAACAGCCTGCGCTGCCCGGTGCTGTCCATCGATGTCCCCAGCGGACTGAATGCCGATACCGGCAGCATTGTGGGCGGCCGCGAGGGCGTGGCGGTGCAGGCCACCCATACCCTGAGCTTCATCGGCGACAAGCCCGGACTGCACACCTGTGACGGCAGCGACCACAGCGGCCAGATCGTGGTCGACGCGCTGGAGATCGACACCGCCCTGCTGCCGCCGGCGCGTGCCTTCCTGAATGGTCCGCAGAGTTTTGCCACCGCGCTCAAGCCGCGTGCCAACAACAGCCACAAGGGCAGCTACGGCGACGTCATCGTGGTCGGCGGGGCGCGCGGCATGGCCGGTGCGCCGGTGCTGGCGGCGCGCACCGCCGCCTTCGGCGGAGCCGGACGGGTCTATGTGGCCTTCGTCGACGATGGCCCGGCCTATGACGACAAGCACCCCGAACTGATGTTCCGCCTGGCCGACCGTGTCGAATTCGGCGCCAGCGCAGCGCTGGTGATCGGCCCCGGCCTGGGTACCTCGCGCCATGCGCATGACATCCTGGCGCGGGCGCTCGACAGCGAAGCCGACATCGTGGTCGATGCCGACGCCCTGAACCTGATCTCGGCCGAACCCACGCTGCAGCACAAGCTGCATCGCCGCAGCCAGCGCAGCAAGGAGGCCTGCAGCATCATCACGCCCCATCCGCTGGAGGCAGCACGCCTGCTCGACAGCACTACCCAGCAAATCCAGCAGGACCGCCCGCAGGCCGCACGCCTGCTGGCACGCCAGTTCAACGCCATCACCGTGCTCAAGGGCGCGGGGACCGTCATTGCCTTCCCCGATGGCGAGATCGCCATCAACCCCAGCGGCAATCCTGCGCTGTCCACGGCCGGCACCGGCGACGTGCTGTCAGGCTTGTGTGGCGCGCTGCTGGCGCAGGGCTGGCCGACCCGGGCAGCGGCACTGGCGGCCACCTGGATCCACGGCGCCGCCGCCGACCAGTTGGTGGCGGCCGGCCAGGGCCCGGTGGGGCTGACCGCCAGCGAATTCATCCCGGCCATCCGTGCCGTGTTCAACCAGATCCTCCGAGACCATGTCCAGCGCCGTCCTGCCTTACATCCGCATCGCCCACAACCATAAGCTGGGCATCATTTTCCTCATCGCGGGCCTGTGGACGCTGTCCTTGCTCGATACGGCCGGCAAGCTGCTGGCGCTGGCCGGGTATCACGTGGTGATGATTGCGTGGATGCGCTACACCATCAACCTGTTCTTCATGGCGGCCACGCTGGCACCGCTCTACCGGCGGCGTCACGGGCGCAGCATCCTGAAGTCGAACCGGCTGGGACTGCAGTTGGGGCGCGGCGCACTGCTGCTGGCCTCGACGCTGATTTTCTTCTCGGTGTTGAAGATCGTACCGCTGGCCGAAGGCACGGCCATGAACTTCTGCGCGCCCATGATCGTGCTGGCGATCTCTCCCTGGCTGCTGGGCGAGCGCAGCTATCTGTCACGCTGGATTGCGGTGCTGATCGGTTTTACGGGCATGCTGATCGTGATCCGCCCCAGCGGCGACATCCCGCCGGTGGGCGTGGCGCTGGGCCTGGTCTCGGCCTTCACCCAAGCCTTGCTATCCATCCTCAACCGCAAGGCCAGCCAGGCGGACAATCCGATGGTGACGCTGTTCTATGGCGCGCTGGTGGGCAGCATCGTCTCGACGCTGCTGGTGCCCTTCTTCTGGACCAGCCATACGCCGACGGTGGTGGAACTGGCGATCCTGGTGTCGACCGGCATCACCAGCACCATCGGCCATTTCCTGCAGAACTCGGCCTACCGGCACGCGGAAGCCTCGGTGCTCACGCCCTTCTTCTACGCCCAGATCATCTCGGCCTGCGGCATGGGCTGGCTGGTCTTCGGGCAGTTCCCGGACCAGATCACGGTACTGGGCATTGCCATCATCTGCGCCAGCGGCATCGGCATTGCCTATATCGAACACAAGCGGGCGCACCCGCTGCCGCCGGCCGATCCGATGGAATCCGTCTGATCGGTCGGATTTACTTCACCAGCCGCCCGGCCGCGATGGTCAGGGTGCGCTCGCAGCGCGCCGCGATGCCGGGGTCATGGGTCACCAGCACCAGGGTGGAGCCGCGCTCGCGGTTCAGTTCGAACATCAGCTGGATGACCGATTCTCCTGTCGCCGCATCGAGGCTGCCAGTCGGTTCATCGGCAAACAGCAACGGCGGTTCGGTCACGAAGGCGCGTGCCAGCGCCACCCGCTGCTGCTCACCGCCGGAGAGGTATTTGGGATAGTGCTTCAGCCTGCTGCCCAGGCCGACCCGGCCCAGCATCTGCTCGGCCTTGGCCCGCGCTTGGCCATCACCGCGCAGTTCCAGCGGCAGCATCACGTTTTCCAAGGCATTGAGGTGCCCGAGCAACTGGAAGGACTGGAACACGAACCCCAGCTTGCGCTTTCTCAGCAGCGCCCGGCCGTCTTCGTCGAGGGCATAGATGTCTTCGCCATCAAGCCGGACGGAACCTTCGCTGGGCGTATCCAGTCCAGCCAACAGGCCCAGCAAGGTGGACTTGCCGGAGCCGGAGGCGCCGACGATGGCCACCGTGGTCCCGGCGGCCACGGTAAAATCGATGTCGCTCAGGATGGTCAGCCGGCCGGCAGGCGCGGAGACATCGGCAACGTGTTTGGATAACTGAAGGACTTCAATGGCGGCAATGACGGCGGAACTGGCAGGAGCGGAAGCAGGCATGCAGGGCAATCGGGCAAGAGGGTCCGGAACAGGGGCGAGGCGCAAGGCGCTGTTGGGCGCGGCAGTGCGGCTGCTGGCGGGCGTCGCGCTGGTGGTTGCGGCGACGAGCGCTTATTCTGCCCCAAAAAACCTGCTCGTGCTCGGCGACAGCCTCTCGGCCGAATACGGGCTGCAGCGCGGCACCGGCTGGACCGGACTGCTGCAGCAGCGGCTGCAACAGAGCAAGGCGGATTACCGGGTGGTCAACGCCAGCATCAGCGGCGACACCACCATCGGCGGGCGCAACCGCTTGCCGGCGCTGATGACGCAGCACAAGCCGGAGGTCCTGGTGATCGAACTGGGCGCCAACGATGCCCTGCGCGGCCTGCCGCTGAAGACCAGCCAGGACAACCTGCAGGCCATGATCAACCTGGCGCGCCAGCAGAAGGCCAAGGTGCTGCTGGTGGGCATGCAGATTCCGCCCAATTACGGCCCCGACTACACGCGCCGCTTCGCAGGGATGTTCCAGGAGCTGGCCAAGAGCAACAAGGTGGCACTGGTGCCGTTCTTCTTCGAGGGGATTGCCGCCGATCTTTCGCTGTTCCAGGCCGACCGCATCCATCCCAATGAACAGGCCCAGCCCAGGCTGCTGGACAATGTGTGGCCGTATCTGAAGCCGCTGGTCGGGGTGAAGTAAGCCTCCTCAGCGCAGCAACACAAAACAAAGCCCCTGTGCCATCGCTGGTCGCAGGGGCTATTTCATTGAGCGCAGGCGCTTCAATGCCGCGCGTACAACTCCAGGAATCGCCGCAGCAATCCGGTCGATTGCGGCGTGTCACACACCTTCTCGCACAGCGCCTGGGCATCGATGCCACAGCCACGATAGATATCGGTGTAGTAATGCAGGTGCGCCCGCACGAACTCCGGCGAAAACTCGGGATGGAACTGGGTCGAATAGACGTTGTGCTTGTGCTTGATGACGTGGTGGGGATCCATCGGCGAACGCGCCATGACGATGGCATCCTTGGGCGGACGCAGCACCGACTGCATGTGCAGCATGTGGGCCGGGAACTCCGAAGGCAGCACGCCCAGCAATTCATCCTGGCGGCAGCATTCCAGCGTCTTCACGTGCATGGTGCCGGCCGCGCGGCCGGCCGGGTTGTAGCCGACTTCGCCGCCAAAGGCGTGGGTCAGCAGCTGGTGGCCGTAGCAGATGCCAAACATGGGGGTGTCGAGCTCGGCAGCGTCGCGGATCCATTCGGCGGTCCGTTCGCTCCAGTCTTCCTTGTCGGTCACCATGGCCGGTGAGCCGGTGATGAAGACTGCCCGGTAGCTGCGCGGGCAGGACGGGCGCTGGCCTTCATAAACGGTGACGACTTCGATCTCGGTGTGGCACAGGCCGGCAGCGCAGCCTATCTGGTCGGCGTAACCACCGTAGTTGGTCTTGAGGGCGGGATTGGCATCGCCGGTTTGTATGATCAGGACTGGGGCAGGCATAAAAACGTGGTCGTATTCAGGGCAAGACTCGCATCGGACGTACTCCTCGTGGAAATACCCCCTGCGATGCTTTTCGAATGTCGACTGGAGAAAGCGACAACAAGTACGGCAGCCGTTTGTTTCCGAAACGGCGCAACATGACGTGCGGATGACAGGAAATTCATCTCGACAGCACAAAAACTGCCTTTTCCCGCTAGATGGAAAGCTGACGAAACGCCAACGGCGATGGAAGAAATGAAGCGGATTCCCCGGTGCCGGCTCCCTTGTGCATCCCGCCCGAATGCAGCGCCGGTGTCCATGATGAAACAAAAAGGGCCGCTGGAAAAGCGGCCCGTGTAAATTTTTTAGTAAATTGTGGCAGTCATGCCGACAATTCCCCGCCTTGGGGCGGCACTGCGCACCGATTCACGATCCCGGTGCGCCCTCTGCACGCATTGCCCCAAAGGCGGGCCATGCCCTTCACCTTACTTGGCGGCGTCATCCGCGCTGACGGCGGCGGCGCCCTTCAACAGCTTGGTCTTGGCCTTCTCGCGCAGATAGTCCAGGTAACCCAGTGCTTCCTGCTGCGACAAGGCGGCGGTGATCTGTTCCTGCTCGGCCTTGCGGCGCGCGGTGTCGACCGTCTTGGGCGGTTCCACCTTGGTGATGCGGTAGATCTGGTAGCCCATGCCCGGGGTCTCGGCACCGACGTAGGCCGGCAGCTTGGCGGTATCGGCCTTCATGACGGCGTTGAAGGCTTCCTGGGTCCAGCCCTCGGACTTCACGCGCGAGACCACCTTGGCGTCGCTGAAACCAGTCGCATCATCCTTGGCTTGCAGCTGGGCCAGGCGTTCCTGGCCGGCCTTGACCGCCAGCGACTGCTCTTCGGCCAACAGAACGGCCTTCTGCACATCGGCCTTGACTTCCTCGAACGGACGCTTGGCCACCGGCTTGTAGCTGGTCATGCGGCCGGCCACCAGGGTGTTGGGGGCGGTCTGCACGGCTTCGGTATTGTGCTTGGCCTTGATCACGTCGTCGGTGAACAGGGCGGCCAGGAACTTGCCATTGTTGTACGGCGCAGCGCCGGCAGCTGGATTCGGATTGCGGGTGACGCCCGAGGCGGTCTGGATCTTCAGCTTGAGCTTGTCGGAGACGGCCTTGAGGCTGTCGCCGTTTTCATAGACCAGGTTGTTGAACTGGTCGGCCATTTCGGAATACTTCTTGGCGGCGATCTGCTTCTTGATCTCGGCTCCGATCTCGGCCTTGACCGACTCCAGCGGCTTGACGGCGGCCGGCTTGATGCCGGTCACTTCGATGACGTGATAGCCGAAGTCAGACTCGACCGGATCGCTAATCTCACCCTGCTTCAGGCTGAAAGCGGCATCGGCGAAGGGTTTGACCATCGCGCCACGGCTGAAGTAACCCAGGTCGCCGCCATTGTCGGCCGAGCCCGGATCCTGCGAATTGGCCTTGGCCAGCTTGGCGAAGTCGCCCGGGTTCTTGCGCAGCTGCGCCACCAGGCCTTCGGCCTTGGTCTTGGCGGCAGCCTTGTCGGCGGCCGACGCATCCTTCTTGACGGTGATCAGGATGTGGCTGGCACGACGCTGTTCTTCGGTGGCGTACTGCTTCTGGTTCTGCTCGTAGTAGGCCTTGATGTCGTCATCGGTGACGCTGGCCTGGGCGGCCACGGCAGCGGCATCCAGCACCACGTATTCGATGTCGGCCTGTTCCGGAGTCTCGAAACGGGCGCCGTTCTTGTCGTAGTAGGCCTTGAGCATGTCGTCGCTCACCTTGACCTGGCCGGCGTAGCTGTCCGGCTTGAAGTTGAGCATCTGGACCGTGCGCTCCTGGTCGTTCAGGCTGGACAGGTTCTCGGCCACGGTCTTGGGGGCGAAGGCGGTGGTCTGGATGGCGGCATTGAGCTGCTGCAGGGCCATCTCGCGGCGCAGGCCGGCTTCGTAGGATTTCTGGGTCATGCCCTGGGCCGCCAGCAGCACGCGATACTGCTCATTGTCAAAGCTGCCGTCCGGCTTGGTCAGGCCGGGGATCTGCAGGATGCTTTGCTGCAGCACCTGGTCCGGCACCACCAGCTTGCTGGCCACCACTTCGGCACCCAGGGCGCGCTGGGCGATCAGGTTGTCGAGGATGGCACGGCGCGCCTGCGGGCTGTCGAAGATCTTGCTGTCGAACTGATTGCCGTACACCTGGCGCATGCGGTCCAGCTGCTGGCGATGCGCGGCATCCCACTCTTCCTTGGTGATGGTCTGGCCGGCCACCTTGGCCACGCCGTTGTCGTCGGTCAGGCGGCTGTAGCCTTCCAGGCCGAAGAAAGCGAACGACGGGAAGATGAACAGCAGCAGCAGGAACTGCATCAGACGCTGGTGAGTACGAATGAAATCAAACATGTATAGCCAATCAATAAACGATCTGGTCAATGAAGGACAGCGGGGTTCAGCGCAGACTGCCGCTGGTGCGCGCCCATAAGAAAAAAGGCGAACTCGCGTTCGCCCTGATCCGGCGCAGGCCCGTCAGGCCCGGGAGACACAACGCACACCGTCGTGCTCGCGCGACATTATACACATGCCAATGCCGGGCGGCATCTTTGGCAAGGCTGCCGCTAGCGGTCCATCTGGGCCAGGGCCACGCTGCGCAACTGGAAGCGGCCGTCGTTGTTGAACAGCCAGCTCTCCGACAGTTCGATGCGGCCCTGCTTGAGCAGCGCCGGCGGCGGCTTGGGGAAGGGCGTGGCCGATTTCAGGCTGCCCAGGGCGCTGGCTTCGGCGTGCTTGTCGCGGTTGCTGCGCAGGATCTCGCTCTTGACCAGATTGCCGTCGCCATCGACCACGTACTTGATGACGATCACCGAGCGCAGCAAGGCCTGGGGGCGTTCCACGTAGACACTGGTGAAGTTGACCTGCGAAATGCGTTTGGCCAGGTCGACCTTGTAGCCATCCACGGACGTCGCTGTGGAGGTGGCGTCCTCGGTGGTCTTCTTCTGCTCGATCAGGGAGCGCGCCAGCGCATCACGCTCCTGCTGGGTGCTCTCGGGTGCGGAGCAGGCCGCCAGCATGGCAGCAATGCCCAAGCCCGACATCGCCAGGCGCACGCCCGGCCGGCGGGCGGGCCTACCGTATTTATTCATTTTCTCCTCCTGATCACTGGCCGATCTTGCTTCACTCGCCGCATGGCGTCAATGAATGATCGGACCGAATTTGGACAGCGTTGCGCCGCCCGGATTCCCTCGCCGCGAGAGCTTCCAAGATGATCCATAGCTTCAATCTATAGCAAGGATTCCGGGCTGCTATCACAGCAGGGGGTGTCATCCAGCAGTCATATTTGGCCCGTACCATCCGCTTGCCTCTGAACGGGCCAGTCCATCCGGCGAAAGTCCGCATGGGGACTGCCTTTGGGCAACATCGCGAACCAGCTGGAAACCCTCCGAAATGATGCAGACACCCTCTTCCGCCGCCGCCCTTGCGATGCCGGTTTGCCCGCCTGATGACACCGACGGCAACGCGCGTTTCCTGTCGGTGCGCGGCATCGACAAGCGTTTCGGCGCCTTCACCGCGCTGGACGGCGTTTCGCTGGAAGTGCGCCAAGGCGAGATGGTCTGCCTTCTGGGTCCCTCGGGCTGCGGCAAGACCACCCTGCTGCGCACCATCGCCGGCCTGGAGCGCCAGGATGCCGGCCAGATCTTCGCCGCTGGCCGCGACATTTCCGATCTGCCGCCGCAATCGCGCGATTACGGCATCCTGTTCCAGTCCTACGCCCTCTTCCCGAATCTGACCGTGGCCGACAACGTCGCCTACGGCCTGCGCAATATGAAGCGCCAGGCACGCCAGGAGCGCGTCACGGAAATGCTCTCCATGGTCGGCCTGGCCGGCAGCCAATCCAAGTATCCCGGCCAGCTTTCAGGCGGCCAGCAGCAACGGGTGGCCCTGGCGCGCGCGCTGGCCCCCTCGCCTTCGCTGCTGTTGCTCGACGAACCGCTCTCGGCCCTGGACGCGCAGGTGCGCGAACACCTGCAACTGGAAATCCGCCGCCTGCAGAAGCAATTCCGCATCACTACCCTGATGGTCACGCACGATCAGGAAGAAGCCATGGTCATGGCCGACCGCATCGCCGTCATGCAGCATGGCCGCATCGAACAGTTCGGCACGCCCGCCGAGATCTACCGTCGCCCGGCCACGCCCTTCGTGGCGGATTTCATCGGCCACGCCAACTGGCTGCCGTTTTCGCGCATCTCGGGTTCGCAGGTCACGGTCGGGGCCTTGCGCTTCGAAGTCCGCCCTGAAGAAGCGGAGCTGCAAACCGGCCGCCTGTTCTGCCGCCCCGAAGCCGTGGAACTGTTTGCTACCGAGTCCTGCGCCAACCGCTTCCAGGCGCGCGTGATCGATCGCATCTATCTCGGCAACCGCTATCGCCTGGCCTTGGCGGCCGATGCCCTGCCGGGCCAGACGCTGCTGGCCGATGTCAGCGGTGAATCGCACGAGCGCCTGGCCGATTTGCCGGCGCACGACGGACTGTGGGTGGCGCTGCCGCGTCAGGCCCTGCAGGTCTTTGCCTGAGCCGGACCGTTCATGACGATGCAATCTTCCTTGCCGCCCACCTCCCCCATGCCTGCCCTGGCGCGCGATCGCACCCAAGCTGGCGCCCCAGCGGCGCGGCGTTCCCCGACCGACCGCAGCCAGCGGCTGCCGGGCGCGATGAAATGGATGCTGCTGGCCCTGCTCCTGCTGGGTCTGGGCGGACCGCTGCTGTTCATCCTGGCGCAAGCCGTGCTGACGCCCGAGGGCAACTGGGCGGGCAGCCAGCCCTTCGTGACCCTGTTCTCCAACATCAATTTCCTGCCCATGCTGGGGCGCAGCCTGTGGGTCTCTACAGTGACCGCCGTGGTGACGGTACCGCTGGCCTATGTGTTCGCCTACGCCCTGCAGCGCACCTGCATTCCCTTCAAAGGCCTGTGGCGTGGCATCGGCCTGCTGCCGCTGCTGGCACCGTCGTTGTTGCCCGGTATCGCGCTGATCTACCTGTTCGGCAACCAGGGGCTGTTCAAGGAGTGGATGGATGGCAGCATCTACGGCTTCTGGGGCATCCTGCTGGGTGAAGTGTTCTACACCTTCCCGCATGCCATGATGATCCTGCTGTCGGCGCTGTCGCAGGCCGATGGCCGGCTGTACGACGCGGCGCACGCCATGGGCGCCTCGCGCTGGCGCATCTTCACTACCGTCACCCTGCCGGCCACGCGTTACGGCATCTTCGGTGCACTGTGCCTGGTGTTCACGCTCACCATCACCGACTTCGGCGTACCCAAGATCACCGGCGGCGCCTACAGCGTGCTGGCCGTGGAAGCCTACAAGGCGGTGGTCGGCCAGCAGCAGTTCGGACGCGGTGCCCTGATCGGCTTGCTGCTGCTGGTGCCGGCCCTGCTGACCTTTGCGCTGGACGCCTGGCTGCAGCGGCGCCAGCGCGCCACCATGAGCAGCCGCTCCGAAGCTTACGTTCCCCGCCCCGACTGGCGCCGTGATGGCATCAACCTGCTGGCGGTGGCCCTGATTGCGGCCGCCATCCTGATGATGATCGTGGTGGCCATGGGGGCTTCTCTGGTCAAGCTGTGGCCCTACAACCTGCAACTGACGCTGCAGCACTACGACTTCGACAACATGGATGGCGGCGGCTGGCTGGCCTACTGGAACAGCCTGAAACTGGCCTGCGGCACCAGCGTGGCCGGGACCCTGGTCATCTTCACCGGTGCCTGGCTGATGGAAAAGACGCGTGGCCAGGCCTGGCTCGCCCCCCTGCTGCGCATGCTGAGTTTCCTGCCGATGGCCGTGCCCGGGCTGGTGCTGGGTCTGGGCAGCCTGCTGTTCTTCAACCATCCGTCCAATCCGTTCAATTTCCTCTACGGGACCATGACGCTGCTGGTGCTCTGCTCCATCGTGCACTTCTACACCACGGCCCATCTCACCGCCGTCACCGCGCTCAAGCAGCTCGATCCTGAATTCGAAGCGGCCTCGCTGTCGCTGAAGGTGCCTCTGCTGCAGACCTTCCTGCGCGTGACGGTGCCGCTGTGCCTGCCGCAGATGCTGGAGATCTTCCGCTACCTGTTCGTGTCCTCGATGACCACGGTGTCGGCGGTGATCTTCCTGTATCGCCCGGATACGGTACTGGCCTCGGTGGCGGTGTTGAACATGGACGACGCCGGCGATGTCGGCCCGGCGGCCGCCATGTCCACGCTGATCCTGCTGACCTCGGCTGCAGCCTCGCTCTTCATGCACCTGGCCGGCAGCCGCTGGCTGGCGCGGGCCCAGGCCTGGCGCCGTGGACGCGCGCATTGAGCCGGACCGGCAGCCCTACGATTTCTCCACCTTGCGTCCCCGACGCGTTTTCAACCCAGCCATTCACTGACGAAGGCCATCATGAAAAAAACCAAGCTGTTTTCCCTGTTCGCATCGGTGATCGGTGCCGGCCTGCTGTTCTCGGCCCAGGCCCACGCCGCTACCACGCTGACCGTCTACACCGCCCTCGAAGCCGACCAGATCAAGGCTTACCAGGCCGCGTTCCAGAAGGCCAACCCGGACATCGAGATCAAGTGGGTGCGCGACTCCACCGGCATCGTCACCGCCAAGCTGCTGGCCGAAAAAGCCAACCCGCAGGCTGACGTGATCTGGGGCCTGGCCGCCACCAGCCTGGCCCTGCTGGACAAGGAAGGCATGCTGACCCCGTACGCCCCGCAAGGCTTGTCAGCGATCGACGCCAAGTACCGCAGCGCCGCCAATCCGCCGGCCTGGGTCGGCATGGACGTGTGGGCCTCGGCCATCTGCTTCAACACCGTGGAAGCGCAAAAGCAGGGCCTGCCCAAGCCGACCTCCTGGGCCGACCTGACCAAGCCGGTCTATGCCGGCAAGATCGTCATGCCCAATCCGGCTTCCTCCGGCACCGGCTACCTGGATGTCTCGGCCTGGCTGCAGATGATGGGTGAAGAAAAAGGCTGGGCCTACATGGACGCCCTGCACAAGAACATCGGCCAATACACCCACTCCGGCTCGAAGCCCTGCAAACAGGCGGCCACCGGTGAATTCCCGATCGGCATCGCCTTCGAGTACCGTGCCGTCAAGACCAAGAAGGAAGGCGCACCGATCGACGTGATCCTGCCGTCCGAAGGCCTGGGCTGGGATATCGAAGCCACTGCCATCGTCAAGGGCACCAAGAACCTGGAAGCCGCCAAGAAACTGGCCGACTTCTCCGCCAGCAAGGAAGCCATGGCCCTGTATGAAAAGAACTTCGCCGTGGTCGCCATTCCTGGCGTGGCCAAGCCGGACGAGCTGCTGCCGGCCGACTATGAAAAGCGCCTGATCAAGAACGACTTCACCTGGGCCAGCACCAGCCGTGACCGCATCCTGACCGAGTGGAGCAAGCGTTACGAAAGCAAGTCGGAGAAGAAGCAGTAATCCCTGCACTTGCCCGCACTACCGCGCCGTCACGGGTCCAACAGCTTCGAGCTGTAGCGTGACGGCGCACGGAGAGGACCGCAGGACGCCGTCAGAGCGTCCCCGCACAAGACGCCGCACAACATCTCGCCACTGACTCCGATGGAGCACTTCTCATGAACAATTCCCTCTCAGAACACGATCCGCAGCACTTCGACCTGGCCGTGGTCGGCTCGGGCATCCTTGGCCTCGCCCACGCCTATGCCGCCGTCAAGCGCGGCCTCAAGGTGGCCGTCTTCGAACGCACCGGCACGCCGCTGGGCGCGTCCGTACGCAACTTCGGCATGGGCCTGGTGACCGGCCAGCCCCCCGGCATCATGCTCGACCTGGCCCGCGAAAGCCGCGCCCTCTGGCTGCACCTGGCCGCGCGCGCGCATTTCAGCGCCCGTGAAGCTGGCACCCTGCTGTTTGCCCGCAGCGAGGCCGAACACGACGTGCTGCTGGAATTCATGACCGTGCGTGCACGCCAGTACGACTACCGCGCCTCCCTGCTCGAAGGCGACAAGCTGGACGCGCTCTACAACGGCCGTTTCAGCCATCACCGCTCGGCCCTGCACGGCACCGAAGACCTGCAGCTGTATTCGCGCGAAGCCATGCCGGCCCTGGTGGCCTACCTGCATTCGCAGGGCGTGCATTTCCGTTTCAACACGCTGGTGCATGGCACCGCCGACGGCCGCCTCTCGACCACCGCCGGCGAATTCCGCGCCGAGCGCGTGGTGGTGTGCTCGGGCCACGATTACCTGACGCTCTTTGCCGACCGTCTGCAGCCGATGAACCTGAAGCAGTGCCGCCTGCAGATGCTGCGCCTGAAGACTGAAGAGGCGGTGCCGCTGACCCATGCCGTGCTGACCGGCCTGTCCTGCACCCACTACGGCGCTTTCTCGGACCTGCCGACCGCCCGCGCGGTGCACGCGGAGATCGAGGCGAACGCCCCGCTGCTGAACAAGCACGGCATTCACCTGCTGGTCAGCCCGACCCCGTATCAGGAGCTCATCGTCGGCGATTCGCACCATTACGGTACCGATTCGCCCCCGTTCAACAGTGAGGAAATCGATGAACTGCTGATCGGCCTGGTCGAACATACCCTGGCTTCGCGCGTGCAGGTGATCGAGCGCTGGCAAGGCGTCTACGGCAGCAAGGGACCGGGCCCGTTCTCGGCCCTGGCCATCGACGACCACACCTCGGTGGTGCTGATGCATACCGGCATCGGCATGAGCGTCGGCCTGGGCCTGGGCGAACGCGTGGTCAAGGCGCTGCTGGAGGGCGACAGCCTGCCCACACCGACAGCGCAAGCAACCCCGGCCACTGCGCTGGCCTGATCCCCGCACCTGAGCCGTGACAGGGCGGTGATGCCGTCCTGTCACCGCCGTCCCGTCTGCCGTCCCGCCCGGGAGCACCTGCCGCTGATCCGCATGCCTGGCACGATGCTTCACTTGCTCGCGCTGATTCCTGACAGAAAAATCTTTTTGACCGCGTTCCCCAAAAGGCGAGCCGCGCGCTGCGGCCGCTGCGCCGCAATATCTGTTACCACCCCGCAAGGCCTTGGCTGACGGGCTTTTTGCTGCTGCGTCGCAACCAGAAATCGACTTGCTGCGCTGTAAGCTTGTGTAAGTTTGGAGCAAGTCCTGCGTAAGTTTGGCGTCGCACACTCGCCGCATGGACAAGTGGGTCCTTACGCAAGCAATGCGAAGCCAATATCGCGGTTTGTGTCAGACGGGGAAGCGAGGGGTGTCGATGTTTCATGCTTTGCATGCTCTTCATGCTTTGTTCTCCGGTGCGTTCTTGCATAACGCCCCATTCGGCCATCTGTTGCATTGTTGCCCTGTTGCCCCGAGTACCTGGTTGCATTCCATGCAGTAGCACACTCATTAAAACCAAGGAGACAGACATGACCACAGCATCAGTCAATACGACTGCGCGCGGCATCACCCCGGAGGAGAAGAAAGTCATCTTCGCCTCTTCGCTAGGCACCGTTTTCGAATGGTATGACTTCTACCTGTACGGCTCGCTGGCGGCCATCATCGCCAAGCAGTTCTTTGCCGGCACCGACCCCAATACCGCGTTCATTTTCGCCCTGCTGGCCTTTGCTGCCGGTTTCATCGTGCGTCCCTTCGGCGCGCTGGTGTTCGGCCGCCTGGGTGACCTGGTCGGCCGCAAGTACACCTTCCTGGTGACCATCCTGATCATGGGGGCCTCGACCTTCATCGTCGGCGTGCTGCCCAACTACAACTCCATCGGCATCACTGCCCCGATCATCCTGATCATCCTGCGCATCCTGCAGGGTCTGGCGCTGGGTGGTGAATACGGCGGTGCCGCCACCTACGTGGCCGAGCACGCGCCGGAAGGCCGCCGCGGTGCCTTCACCGCGTGGATCCAGACCACGGCCACGATGGGCCTGTTCCTGTCGCTGCTGGTGATCCTGGGTGTGCGTACGGCCGTGGGTGAAGCCGCCTTCGCCGACTGGGGCTGGCGCATTCCCTTCCTGGTCTCCATCCTGCTGCTGGCCATCTCGGTGTGGATCCGCATGTCCATGAACGAGTCGCCGGCTTTCCTGAAGATGAAGGCTGAAGGCAAGACCTCCAAGGCCCCGCTGACCGAAGCCTTCGGCCAATGGAAGAACCTGAAGCTGGTGATCCTGGCGCTGGTCGGCCTGACCGCCGGTCAAGCCGTGGTGTGGTACACCGGCCAGTTCTACGCTCTGTTCTTCTTGACCCAGACCTTGAAGGTGGATGGCCCGACCGCCAACCTGCTGATCGCTGCAGCCCTGCTGCTGGCCACGCCCTTCTTCCTGTTCTTCGGATCGCTGTCGGACAAGATCGGCCGCAAGCCCATCATCCTGGGGGGCTGCCTGATCGCCGCCGTGACCTACTTCCCGATCTTCAACGGCCTGACCCACTTCGCCAACCCGGCGCTGGAAGCCGCCCTGCAAAAGTCGCCGGTGATCGTCACCGCTGACCCGGCCAGCTGCCAGTTCCAGTTCAACCCGACCGGCACCAAGAAGTTCACCTCGTCCTGCGACATCGTCAAGGCCAAGCTGTCGGCTGCCTCGGTGAACTACCAGAACGTGGCCGGCGCCCCGGGTTCGGTGGCCACCGTCAAGATCGGCGATCGCATCATCACCTCCTATGACGCGACCGGCCTGTCCAAGGAAGACGCTGCTGCCAAGGACAAGGAACTGTCCAAGGCACTTGCAGACGACATCAAGGCCGCCGGCTACCCGGCCAAGGCGGATCCGGAGCAGATCAACAAGCCCATGGTCCTGCTGCTGCTGTTCATCCTGGTGCTCTACGTGACCATGGTCTACGGCCCGATCGCCGCCTGCCTGGTCGAAATGTTCCCGACCCGCATCCGCTACACCTCCATGTCCATGCCTTACCACATCGGCAACGGCTGGTTCGGCGGCCTGCTGCCCACCACCTCCTTCGCACTGGTGGCCTTCAAGGGCGACATCTACTACGGCCTGTGGTATCCGATCGTGATCTCGCTGATCACCGTGGTGATCGGTCTGCTGTTCGTGAAGGAAACCGTGCGCAACAACATCCACGAGTAAGCTTCTCAATGACGTGCTCGCCGCCCGCCCCCCAAGGCAGGACGGCGCAGCGCAAAGCATTCCCGGACCGGGCGCAATCATGATTGCGCCCGGTTTTTTCATGGGTGAGGCGTAACAGCCAAGAACGGGCGTGCTGAACGTGAACAGAATGACCAGATCATCTTCATCAAAAATCATACTTCTGATGAATTTGCACTTATTCGCTATATTTGATTGAAATGATTAAGAAAAACCGGTAAATTCACCGCTGAGAACAGGCATCCCGAGACCGCTGCGCGTGCCCTGCGCTGTCGCCGGCACACTGAGGAGGGTTGCCACATCAACTTGCTCAGTGGGGGATCCTGAACATGAATATAGTCCTGGTGGACGACCAGATCATGATGCGCGCGGGCCTGCGTTGCCTGATCGAGAAGCTGGAAGGCCAACAAGTCATTGGCGAAGTGGAAGCCGGACCGGTGGCCTTGCATGTGATCCAGAGCGTGGCGCCGGACGCGGTCATCATCGATATCTCCACCGACACCCGCAAGGGACTGGCCCTGCTGGCCGACATCTGCAGCAAATGCCCTGCCAGCCGCGTGGTGATCGTCGGCAACCAGCCCGATGCCGAGCTGCTGGCCGAGGTGATGCGCATGGGGGTAGCGGCCTATCTGCTCAAGCAATCCAATCCCGCTGAACTCGATATCGCCTTGCAGGCCGTCGCCCGCAACGAGTGCTACCTGACCCCGGCTGTAGCCAAGTCCATGATCAGCCACTGCCTCTACACGGGGCCCGCCCGGCAGACCCAGGCCGATCCGCTTACGCCGCGCCAGCACCAGATCCTGGCCATGATCGCCCATCGCAAGACGACCAAGGAAATCGCCTACGAACTGGACCTGAGCGAAAAGACCATCGCGGCCCACCGCGCCCAGATCATGGACCGCATCGGCGTACGCGACGTGGTCGGACTGGTCTTGTGGGCCGTCAAGAACAACCTGGTGGAACGGCAGACCTGAACCTTCCTTCAGCTGCTGCTGCAGTCGTTTTTCCTGATCCATTCGCGCAACTTCCCGCGCCCTCTCTGTCCCCGTTCCTGCCACCCGGCACGCCAGTGCGGCGACTTTCCACCCCATCCTTTGTACGGAACAGCGCCCGCTGACCGCGGCACGCGTGCTTTCGCGCTTGCCTTGCGCAAAGCGCGGTCCTGCGCACATGGCCAAGGCGTCAACACGGCCCTAGGCAAGCGCAACCGGGCTGCTCGGTTTGCCTAGGACATTTCCTATGTATCTCCTAGGACCAGAACCGATTCCGCCCGGCAATATTGCCGCCTACCATTTCTCCTGCAAGACCGTCCGTTTGAGCACAACTTTTTTCCAGGAGGCGCACATGGCGCTCGTCAAGACTATCCAGAACTCCAACTATGAGGGCACAACCGACCAGCGTGCGGCCGCCTCGACGTCGCGCCAGGCCGATGCCCTGCGCAAGAAGGCACGCACCCTGGCCAAGCAGCAGCAGGCCGCCGAGCGCATCGCCGCCGCCACCGCCGAACTCAGCGCCGGCATCTCGGAGGCTTCTGCCGCCACAGAAGAACTGAAAAGCGCCTCCGACCAGATTGCGAGCGGCGCCGAGCAAGCCTCCAGCGCCGCTCAGGAGTCGCTGGCCGCCTTCCGCCAGGTCGAGCAGGCCATCGGCCGCCAGTTGCAGAATGCCGATCAAAGCCAGGCCCGCATGCTGGCCGTGCAGAACCAGGTCACCCGCACCAGCGGCGATATCGCCACCCTGGTCACCAACGTGGGCATCGCCGCCCAGCGCCAGTCCAGCTCGGTGGCCATGGTGGCCGAACTGGAAAAGCAGGCCGCCAACATCGGCGACATCGTCAAGGCCGTGGCCCGCATCGCCGACCAGACCAACCTGCTGGCCCTGAACGCGGCCATCGAAGCGGCCCGCGCCGGACAGCATGGCAAGGGCTTTGCGGTGGTGGCCGACGAGGTGCGCACCCTGGCCGAGACCTCGGAAAAAAGCGCCAAGCAGATCCAGGAACTGGTCGGCCAGATCCAGCGTGAAGTCAAGGCCGTGGTCGAAGGTATCGGCGCGGCCGCCACCACTGTCCTGGGCGAGGTCGAAAGCGGCAAGATGATCAGCGCCCAGCTGGAGAACATCCGCCGCGATGCCCAGGTGATCGTCGCCGGCGTGCAAGAGATTGCCGTAGGCGCCCAGCAGTCGGTCGCCGCGACCAAGCAGGCGCTTGATGGCGCCCAGGAAATCGCCGCTGCCGCCGAAGAACAATCGGCCGCTGCCGTCGAATCCGCCAAGACCGTGGCCGAGCAAGGCCAGGCATTGTCGGAAGCAGAAACCACCTCGCAAGCGCTCTCGGAACTGTCCGAAGACCTCAAGAACTCCACCGATGTGGCCAAGAGTGCCGAAGAAGTCGCCGCCAGTGCCGAAGAACTCTCGGCGGCCGTACAGGAAATCAGCCGCGCCAGCGCCCAGATCATGTCGGCCATCGAACAGATCCGCAAAGGTACGCAGGTGCAATCAGTGGCCACCGAAGAATCGGCCACGGCCATCGAACAGATCTCACGCGGCCTGCAGGTGGCACAAGCACGCGCCGGCACCAGCGGCGAACGCGCCACCGCGATCCGGACGCTGCTGGGCGAGAACAAGAAGGCCGTCGATTCGCTCATCGCCGGCATCGCCAATTCGGTGGACGCCTCACGCGCCTCGATCCGCCAGATCAAGGACCTGGCCCTGGTCTCGCGCCGCATCGACAAGATCGTCGATGCCATCACCACCGTCTCCATCCAGACCAACATGCTGGCCGTGAACGGCTCCATCGAAGCGGCCCGCGCCGGCGAGTTCGGCAAGGGCTTCGTGGTGGTCGCGACAGACATCCGCAACCTGGCCCACGACTCGGCCGGCAATGCCGACAACATCAAGGATCTGGTCAAAGCAGTGCAGGACCAGATCGCCGTGGTCGAACGCGACCTGGAAGAAATTGCCGACGCTGCCATCGGTGAAGCCGAAAAAGCCAAGGCCATCACCAGCGCCCTGGTCAGCATCGAAAGCGATGTGGCCGCCGTGGAGCAAGGCACGCAGGAAATCCTGTCGGCTGCCAGCGAGGTGGCTGCGGCCATCGTGCAGGTGCGCACCGGCACCGAGCAGATTGCCGCCGCCGCCCAGGAAGCCGACCGTGCCGCCACCGAAGCTGCTGCCGCCGCGCGCCAGCAGTCCCAGGGGGCCGAGCAACTGGCCGCCGCCGTCGAGGAAGTGGCCTCGCTGGCCGATGAGCTGCAAAGCACCTGACTCGCTGCTCCAGTGAACCCGTGGACCCGAGAAAGGCACACACAACATGAATGACGCATCCCTCATCGAGCGCGAGACGGCCCCGGCCGCCGTCGCGCCCGTACCCGGCGCAGCGACGCCGCCGGCCTACTCCGGCACAGCCGACGACGACCTGCCCCCGCCCACCACCGGCGACACCGAACTGCGCCAGTTCGTCACCTTCACGGTGGGCGACGAGGTCTTTGGCGTGGACATGGCACCGGTACAGGAAATCATCCGCGTGCCGGAAGTAGTGCACGTGCCGCTGGCCCCGCAGGCCCTCCTGGGCCTGGCCAACCTGCGCGGCAAGGTGCTGCCCATCGTCAGCCTGAGCCGCATCTTCGGGCTGCCGGACCGGCCGGCCGACGATGCCAGCCGTGCCGTGGTGATCGACCTGGGCCAGCCGCTGGGTTTCGTGGTGGATCACGTGGCCAGCGTGGTCGGCGTGGACCTGCGCCAGATCGAAGACGTGGCCTGCATCGCCTCCTCGGTGCGCACCGAGCTGCTGTCCGGACTGATCAAGGACGTCGGCGGCCACCCCATGATCATGGTGCTGGATTTCGCCCGGCTGGTGGCGGCCGAATTTGCCGAAGCCGCTACCGGCACGCGCGCCGGACAGACTGCCATGGATGGCGGCAGCACCGAAGACGTGCAGGCCCAGGGTGGCGACGAACTGCAACTGGTCAGCTTCATGGTGGCCGGCCAGGAATATGCGGTAGCCATCGAAGACGTACAGGAAATCGTGCAGATGCCGCAGACCATCGTGCAGGTGCCGCATGCGGAGCCGCACGTGCTGGGCATCATGACCCTGCGCAACCGGCTCTTGCCGCTGGTGTCGCTGCGCCACATGTTCGGCTTGCCGCCGCACCAGCAGGACCACAGCAGCCGCATCGCCGTGGTTGCCCCGGCGGCCGGGGACTCGGCAGGCGCCGTGGGAGTGGTCATCGATACCGTCAACGAAGTGCTGCGGGTGCCGCTCAACACCGTGGAAGCGGTCCCCACGCTGCTGGCGCGCGACCAGGGGATGGCCGACATCGCCCGCATCTGCCGGCTGGACAACGGAAAGCGGCTGGTGTCGGTGATCGATGCCGTGAGCTTGCTGCGCCAGCCGGCCATCGAAACCTTGCTGGAGGACAACGAGGTGAACCAGAACAAGCAGCCCGAAACCCGCAGCGACGATGAGGAACAGGTCGTGGTGTTCCGCTTCGGCGAGGAGGAATTCGGCGTGCCCATCGACAGCGTGCAGGAGATCGTGCGCGTGCCGGAGCAACTGACCCACGTGCCGCGCGCCCCGACATTTGTGGAAGGCGTCATCAACCTGCGCGGCGCCGTGCTGCCGGTGATCGACCTGCGCATGCGGCTGGGCCTGCCACGGGTGGAACGCAGTGACCGCCAGCGCATCATGGTGTTCCTGATCGACCAGGTGTGCACCGGCTTCATCGTCGATTCGGTGGCCGAGGTCCTCAAAATCGAACGCCGCGCCATCGGGCCCGCGCCTTCGCTGTCGAGCCAGCAGGTGCGCCTGCTCTCGCGCATGGCCAACATCGAGAAACAGAAACGCATGATCCAGCTGGTGGAACCGCGCTACCTGGTGGAAGGCGAAGAGCTGGCCCTGCTGGCCGGCATGAGACAAGCCGCGTAAGCCTACGCACGAGAAAGGACAGGAGAGAGAAGGATGAAGCTGCTCATCGTCGACGATTCAGCCCTCATGCGCAAGCAACTGGGCGAGCTCTTCGAGCAGGCCGGTGGCTTTGCGGTGGCCTTTGCCCGCAATGGCCGCGAAGCCGTCAGCATGAACCTGGAATTCGCGCCCGATGTCGTCACCCTCGACATCAACATGCCCGAACTCGATGGTCTCTCGGCGCTGGCGGAGATGATGCTGCAACGTCCGGTGCCGGTGATCATGCTTTCCTCCCTGACGGCCCAGGGGGCGCTGGCGACCTTCGAAGCCCTGGCCCTGGGGGCGGTGGATTACGTAGCCAAGCCGGGCGGCACCATCAGCCTGGGCATCGATGCGCTGCGCACCGAACTGGTGGCCAAGGTACGGGGCGCCGCCAAGGCCAAGGTGCGCGGGCCCGACGCAGCACCGCCGGCCACGTCGCCGCGCACCGCTGCCCGCCCCCGTAGCGCCGCTCGGCCAGCCGATCCTGCCGGACCAGCGACGGCGGCCCCGACTGCTACCCTCTCCGCGCCGCTGGATGCCCGCCGGCCGGGGGTGGTGGTCATCGGAGTCTCCACCGGCGGCCCGCGCACGCTGGAGCGCATCCTGCCGCAGTTGCCGGCGCACTTCCCCTGGCCGGTGGTGGTGGCGCAGCACATGCCGACCAGTTTTACCGCGCCCTTCGCCGAGCGCCTGGGCCGGCTATGCGCCCTGCGTGTGGTCGAGGCGGCGCAGCCCATGCCGCTGGAAGCGGGCACGGTGTATGTCTGCAAGGGCGGTGCCGACAGCATTTTCACCACGCGCAACGGCCGTCCCACGCTGGTCAGCCGCCCGCCCGACGCAACCCAGCTGTGGCATCCCTCGGTCCAGTTACTGGGGGCCAGCGCCCTGCAGCTGTATCCGCCCCAGGCCATCGTGGGCGTCATGCTCACCGGCATGGGCAGCGATGGTGCCGAGGCCTATACCGAGATCCGGCAAGCCGGCGGACGCACCATCGCCGAAAGCGAACAATCCGCCGTGGTCTTCGGCATGCCGGCCGAACTGATCCGCCGTGGCGGCGCCAGCAGCGTACTGCCGGCCGAACGGATTGCAGGCCAGCTGATCCAGTGGCTGTGTCCCCTCAACTGATACGAATCACACCGATACGGAACCCATCATGCCCTTGAACAAGTCCACAGGAATGTCCAGCGCCAGTATCCCGGAAGTGGCCCGCGCCACGGCCCTGGCCAGCCTGCAGGCGGCGGACCCGGCATTGCGCCGCAGTGCGGCCCAGACCCTGGCCGGACAGCCGGAGGCGGTACCGGTCATCCTCGATGCCCTGGAACGCGAATCGAGCCTGGCCGTGCGCACGGCCCTGCTCGATTCACTGGCGGCCACGCCCGGCGACGAGGCCGTGCAAGCCCTGGCCGGCTGCCTGCGCAGCGAAGACGCCTGGCTGCGCAACGCCGCCATCGACCTGCTGCGCGGCATGCCCGAGCAGGTGGCTCCCGTGATCGCGCACATGCTCATTGATCCGGAAACCGATATCCGCATCCTGGCCGTGGGCATCCTCGACACGCTGCGCCATGCGCGGGTGGAGGACTGGCTGCTGCAACTGATCGATGCCGAGACCGATGTCAACGTCTGCGGCGCTGCACTGGAAGTGCTGACCACCATCGGCACGCCAGCGGCCATCGGACCGGTGACCACGCTCATGCGCCGCTTTGCCGACGAGCCCTACATCACGTTTGCCGGGCGCCTGCTGCTGAACCGGCTTGGACGGGGCGCGTAATGAATGTTTCTGCAGAAGCCCCCACCAGCAGCATCAGCGCCGAAGACTTCGAGCGCTTCCGTGAATATTTTTACCGCCGCAGCGGCATCCACTTCGAATCGACCAAACGCTACTTCGTCGACAAGCGCCTCATCGACCGCATCCAGGCAGCAGGCTGTGCCGACTTTCGCGAGTACTTCTCGCTGCTGCGCTTCGAGACCTCGGGCCGCGAATGGCAGCGCCTGGTCAACGAGATGACGGTCAACGAGACCTACTTCATGCGCGAGCACTACCAGTTCGACTGCATGGTGCAGTCGATGCTGCCCGAGCTGGTGGCGCTCAAGCCGCGCGGCGAACCGATGCGCATCTGGATCATGCCGTCGTCTTCCGGCGAGGAAGCCTACACGGTGGCCATGTACCTGCTGGAACGCTGGCCGGAACTGGCACGCTGGGATGTGGAGATCGTCTCCTCGGATATCGACACCCGCATCCTGGCCCAGGCCGAGGCCGGCCTCTATTCGCCGCGTGCCGTGCACCAGCTGCCGGCCGCCTGGCTGCAGAAGTATTTCACCCGCGAGGGGGAAAACTGGCGCATCAACCGCAGCCTGCGCGAGGTCGTGGCCTTTACCCGCGTGAACCTGAACGAACGCGCCGAAGTGGCGGCCTACCGCAACTACGACCTGGTGTTCTGCCGCAACCTGCTGATCTACTTCGACGACGCCTCGCGCCGCCGTGCCGCCGAAGCCTTCTATGACGTATTACGCCCGGGCGGTTTCATCTGCCTGGGCCACTCGGAGTCGATGAGCCGCATCTCATCGCTGTTTGCGATCCGCAAGTTTGCACAAGCGATCGTCTACCAGAAGCCATTGGAGCAAGCATGAAACATATCCTCATCGTGGACGATGCTGCCACCGTCCGTCTGTATGAACGGGCCATCTTCGAGGACGCCGGCTATACCGTGCGCGAAGCCAGCAACGGGTTGGAGGCGCTGGAGACGGCGCTGGCCGCCTGCGCCGAAGGCCAGCAGCCCTTCGACCTGTACGTGGTCGATGTCAACATGCCGCAAATGGATGGCTACTCTTTCCTGCGCGCCCTGCGCCAGCACGACATCCCCCAGGCACCGGCCATCATGGTCAGTACCGAAGCCCAGGAATGCGATCGCCGCAAGGCCTTCGAGGCCGGCGCCAATCTCTACATCGTCAAGCCGGCGCGCCCCGTGCCGCTGCTGCGCAACGTGAAACTGATGCTGGGAGAAACGCAATGACGACCGCCTTCTCCCCCCTGCTGCTGCAATTCATGCAGGAGTCGCGCGACGGCCTGCAGGAGATCGCCAGCCGCCTGCTGGCCCTGGAACGCCAGCCGGCCGATCCTGAATTGATGGAGTCCCTGTTCCGGGTGGTGCATACGCTCAAGGGCAACTGCGGACTGTTCGAGTTTCCCGAGATGTTCCGGGTGCTGCATGCGGCCGAAGACTTGATGAGTGCGGTGCGCGACGGCCAGGTCGCCTATGACCGCGAGATGGCCGACCTGCTGCTGGAAGCCATGGATTTCGTGGTACGCCAGTTCGACGACATCGAACTGGCCGGCCAGCCGGACCCGGCCCAGGCTGCCCCGTGCGCGGAACTGGTGGCCCGCCTGCGCCAGCGCTGCGGGATGCAGCTGGCCCAGGGCGGTGGCCAGGATGCCCACCAGGCGAGCCAGCGCGCGGCTGAAGAAGCCGCCCGCAGCCGCATGGCCGAGGCCCTGGGCCGGGTGCCGGCCAGCCTGCGGATGGCGTGGGCGGATGCCGCCCGCAATGGCGAGACCTTGCTGTGGGTGGAATACACGCCGGAACCGGAATGCTTCTTCAAAGGCGAGGATCCGCTGCGCCTGGCCGCGCAGATGCCGGGCGTGCTGTGGCGCCGGGTCCTGCCCGGCAGCGCCTGGCCGGCCCTGGCCGAGCTGGACGCCTATCGGGCCAACCTGGTATTCCAGGCAGTAACGACAGCCGACCGCAGCCTGCTGGATGATCATTTCCGCTACGTGCCGGGACAGTTCTGGATCACCGCCCTGCCGGCAGCGGCCATCGAAGTCAAGGACCAGACCCGGGCCAACGATGCGCTGATGATCGTGCAAACCCAGAACGATGCACTGTGGGCGCTAGAAGGCGCGCCCTGGGTCCCTGGCCATCTGAAAGCGGCCGTGACGACCATCGCCAATTGCATGCGCGCCATCGGACGCCTGGATGTCTTGCCGGCACTGGAAGCCTGCGCCGAGGAAGCCCTTGCGCTGTCTGGCGTGGCGCCGGTGGTGGCCTGGATCGAGCAGCATGCGCAAGTGCAGTCGGTGGCCGAGATGAGCGCAGACGCTGATGTACAAGAAGAAATGATCGCGGCAGAGATCGCCGCACCGGCCGCAGTGGCAGCGGCTGCCGCCCCGGCGACGGCGGCAATGGCGCCCGCCACTGCCGAGGGAGAGGCTCCCGTCAATTTCGGACGCCGTGCCGAGGACAGCAATGGCGCGCGGGTCCTGAAGGTGGAACAGGAAAAAGTGGACCGCCTCATGAACCTGATCGGCGAGATGGTGGTGGCCCGCAACGGCCTGCCCTACCTGGCCTCCCGTGCCGAGAACCAGTACGGCGAGCGCGAGCTGGGCCGCGATATCCGGGCCCAGCATGCGGTCATCAACCGCATCGTCGAGGAAATGCAGGATGCCATCATGCAGGTGCGCATGATGCCGGTGTCCTTCGTGTTCCAGCGCTTCCCGCGCCTGGTGCGCGACATCGCACGCAAGCTGGGCAAGGAGGTGCAACTGCTGCTCGAAGGCGAGACCACCGAGGCCGACAAGAACGTCATCGAGGCCTTGGCCGACCCCTTGGTTCACCTGGTGCGCAATGCGCTGGACCACGGCATGGAAACGCCCGAAGAACGCCGCGCCGCCGGCAAGCCGGCCACCGGCAAGCTGGTCATGAGCGCACGCCAGGAAGCTGATTGCGTGGTCATCGAGATCGCCGACGACGGGCGCGGCATCGACCCCGCCGTGATCCGGCGCAAGGCCTATGCGCGCGGCCTGGTGGATGAAGCGGCACTGGAAAGGATGAGCGACCGCGAGGCCGTGAACCTGGTGTTCCTGCCCGGCTTCTCCACGGCCGAGGCCGTCACCGATCTCTCCGGGCGCGGCGTGGGCATGGATGCGGTCCGCACCGCCATCGAACGCCTGCACGGCAGCGTGCAGCTGGAAAGCAAAGCCGGCCAGGGCACCCGCCTGCAACTGTCGCTGCCGCTGTCGATGGCGGTGACCAACGTGATGATCGTGCAGTCCGGCGGCGTGCAGTACGGCCTGCCGATGGAAGCGGTGGTGGAAACGGTGCGCGTCCCGGCCGCCGACGTACACCGCATCAAGCAGCACAATGCCGCCGTCCTGCGCGGGCGCATCGTGCCGCTGCTGGAACTGAACAGCCTGCTCGGGCTGGACACCCCGCAGCGCTGCAACGAGCACGACGAATGGGCGACCCTGATCCTGCGCGTGCACGGGCAGTACCTGGGATTGGTGATCGATGACTTCCGGGAGGTGGTGGAAGTGATTCTCAAGCCGCTCTCGGGCGTGCTCGCCGGCCTCACGGCCTATGCCGGATCGGCCCTGCTGGGCGACGGCTCGGTACTGATGGTCATCAACCCCAAGGAGCTGCTGAAATGACGATCGAATTCAAGGACGACACCCTGCACTGTGCGGGCGTACTGGCCGTGGAGGATGCCGAGGCCCTGCTGGCCCTGGTGGCCGGCCATCCGGCGGCCGCGGTGGACCTCTCTGCCTGCGAGCATGTGCATACGGCCTGCCTGCAGGTCTTGATGGCGAGTGCCGCCAGCATCAGCGCCTGGCCGGGCGCGCCGGAACTCAGCGAATGGCTGCGCGCGGCTCTGCCGCAGCACTGAGGCCGCCTGCGCCGCCAACGACCCGGACAAACTAACACACCAGACAAACCAGACAAGCAGCATCAACCAGCAAGGAGTACCCAAATGAGCAAGACCATCCTGGTAGTGGACGATTCAGGCACCATGATCCTGAGCCTGAAAAACAATCTCGAAATTTCCGGCTTCAAGGTCATCACCGCCAACGACGGTGCGGCCGCCCTGGCCCGCCTGGGCCAGGCGCCAAAGCCGGATCTCATCATCACCGACATCAACATGCCCAACATGGGCGGCATCGAATTCATCGGCAAGGCGCGCGCCCTGCCGGGTTTCCGCTTCACGCCCATCCTGGTGCTCAGTACCGAGAGCCAGCAGGCCAAGCGCGATGAAGCCCGCAGTGCCGGGGCCAGCGGCTGGATGGTCAAGCCGGTGCCGGGCGCCGAGCTGCTCAAGATCGTCAAACAGGTGCTGCCGGGGGCCTGACATGGGAATCATCCACGCCTTGCGCACCCGGGTACGCGCCCAGCCGCACATGCCGGCAGAACCGGGACCGACCTGCCAGGCCGCCCTGGTGGCCAGCATGCAACTCGACGAAGAAATCGCCGTGCGCCTCAAGGGTGCGGTGGAGCAGACCGAGAATTCCTCGCTGGCCATCATGAGCGAAGCGCGCGCCCTGTGCGACCGCTCTGCGCAACTGCTGGAGCGCATGCAGCGTGCCAGCCAGGAAAACGAACGCGTACGTGACGAGATGCTGGAAACGGTCGATGCCCTGGTGTCCATGACCGAATTCCTCAAGAGCCTGCCCGAACGCATGCGCCGCGATGTTGAAAGCATTGCCCGCATCGCCGAGGAAATCGACAACCTCTCCGATCTGGCGCAGAACGTCCAGGCCATCAGCACGCAGTCGCACCTGCTGTCGATCAATACGGCCATCGAGGCCAGCCGCGCCGGCCAGCAGGGAGCAGCCTTCAAGGTGATCGCCTCGGAGGTACGCAACCTGGCAGCCAATTCGCATACCGCGGCGGCACGGATTCGCACCACCCTGTCGGAAGTGCGCAAGACCTTGCACGACGAACTGGGCGGCAATACGGCCCAGTCGGCGGCCGACCTGGATCGCATCGCCGCCACCGCCGAGGCCGTGGGCAGGCTGCGTAGCAGCTTCGAGCACGTGCGCGATACCAGTGACCAGCAATACGCGCAGATGATGGCGCACGGCGAGGAACTGGTCGCGACCACCGGCAACATGCTGGGCCATCTGCAGTTCCAGGACGTAGTGCGGCAATGCGTGGAGCGCGTCCAGTACGCCGTGGACCGGCGCAATGCGGCCCTGGCCCAAATGGCGGGCGAGACCACGGTGATCCTGCCCGCGCATGAGGCGGCCACTGTCATCGCGCAGGTGGTCATCGATTACGTGGAACAGGAGCACCGCCACCTGGTGCGCGAGCCGGACTTGCCGGCCATGGAATTGTTCTAGGAAGCCTGTGGTTTGCGGCCGCGCCGCGCGGGGGTTGCGCTTTCAGCGCGCGCCTTGGCCTGGATCAGGTCCAGCAATCCTTGTGCGGCGATGGACAGGCTGCGCTCCTTGGGCGTGACGATCAGCAGCGGCCGCACCAGCTCCGGCGCGTCCACCGGAATGGCCACCAGATTGGGCAGGCGGAACTGGAACAGCGTCAGCTCCGGCACCACGCTCACGCCCAGGCCGCTTTCGATCAGGGCGGCCAGGGTGGCCAGGTGCTCGACCTCCAGCCCGGTGTGGATCACCGCGCCCGGCCGCAGCACGGCATCCAGATGCTGGCGCACGCTGGTGGAGCGCGCCAGGTGGATCATTTCGCACCCGGCCAGTTGGGCCACCTTGATGCGGCGCTTGCCGGCCAGCGCATGGTCCTTGCGGCAGACCAGGTAGAACGGGTCGGCGCACAGGGGCTGCGTGGTGAACTCCAGCAGATTGGGGCCCGGCGCGGTAAGGGCGATATCGGCCTTGCCCTGGCGCAGCAGGTCCAGGCATTGATCCGATATGGCATCGAACAGCTCCACCGCCACGCCCGGATGACGTTGCCGGTAAGCCGCCAGCGCCGGCGGCAGCCACCCCGCCGCCAGCGATGGCAAGGCCGCGATGGCCACTCTGCCCTTGCGCCGTGCGACGTAATCGTTCATGTCCGCCAGCGCCGCCTCCATGTCTGCGACCAGCTGGCGTGCCACCTCGACAAAGACTTCACCTTCCGGCGTCAGGCTCACGTTGCGGGTATCGCGTTCGAACAGGCGCGCGCCGGTTGCCGTTTCCAGCTTCTGGATCATGGCGCTGAACGCTGACTGCGACACATGGCAGCGCTCGGCCGCGTGGCCGAAATGGCGACAGTCGGCCAGTGCGAGGAATGCGTGCAGCAGGCGCGTGGACAGGTTGGCGTGCATGGTGGAAGACGGGAGCGGATTATGCCGAAAAGCAGGTCAATCAATCGAAAAAAGCGACTTTACAACAAAATCAGCCGCCACCTACACTCGCCCTGCTCACATCCGCGCACCCTGTACGGAATCATGTACAGAAGCTGAAGCAG
This sequence comes from Herbaspirillum sp. 1130, assembly GCF_017833835.1. Taxonomy (NCBI): domain Bacteria; kingdom Pseudomonadati; phylum Pseudomonadota; class Betaproteobacteria; order Burkholderiales; family Oxalobacteraceae; genus Herbaspirillum; species Herbaspirillum sp. 1130. The sequence continues at coordinate 363,083 of NZ_JAFICQ010000001.1, read as the reverse complement.
AAAAAAGAACGAACCGGTACCGGATGTGCTGACACGACAAGAACATCACATCAAAAAAACCGGAGACACGCATGTTGGCCCTGCTCGGCTTTGTTACGATCGTATCCTTGTTCACGGCCATCCTCACCAAGAGGATGTCGCCCCTGGTGGCGCTGATCGCCATCCCCATCATTGCCGCATTAGTGGGTGGTTTCGGCTTGCAGACCTCCAAGTTCATCGTCCAGGGCGTGACCGCCATTGCGCCGGTGGCCGGCATGTTCGTCTTTGCGATCCTGTTCTTCGGCATCGTCACCGATGCCGGTATGCTGGACCCGATCATCAGCCGCATCCTCAAGACCGTGGGCAGCCGCCCTACCCGCATCGTGCCGGGCACGGCGCTGCTGGCGCTGCTGATCCACCTGGATGGTTCGGGTGCGGTGACCTTCCTCATCACCATCCCCGCCATGCTGCCGCTGTACACGCGGCTGGGCATCGACAAGCGCATCCTGGCCTGCGTGGCCTCGATGGCGGCGGGCGTGAATTTCCTGCCGTGGACCGGGCCGATGATCCGCGCCTCGGCGGCGCTGCACATCCCGGTCTCGGACATCTTCACGCCGCTGGTGCCGGTGCAACTGGTGGGGCTGGCGTTCGTGTTCATCGCCTCGTATCTGCTGGGCCTGAAGGAAGAGCGCCGACTCGGGCTGGGCAAGGGATCGACGGTCGATTTCGTGCAGCAGCATGAGCTGAGCGAAGCGCAACTGAAGATCCGTCGCCCGCAGAATTTCTGGGCCAACATCGTGCTGACGGTCTTCGTGCTGGGCGTGATGATCAGCGGCAAGGTCGATCCGGTGGTGATGTTCATGATCGGCGTGGTGCTGGCGCTGATGATCAACTACCGTGACGTGGCCATGCAGCGCGAGCGCATCGACGCCCACGCCAAGGCGGCCCTGCTGATGGCCAGCATCCTGTTTGCGGCGGGCGTGTTCACCGGCATCATGACCAAGTCAGGCATGCTCTCGGCCATGGCCAAGACCGCGGTCGGCTTCGTGCCGCCCGAGATGGCCGGGCATATCCCGGTGGTGCTGGGCGTGCTGTCGATGCCGCTGTCGCTGCTGTTCGATCCGGATTCCTTCTACTTCGGCGTGCTGCCGGTGATCGCCGAGGTCAGCCACATGCTGGGCGTACCGACCATCCAGGTGGCCCAGGCAGCGCTGTTGGGCCAGATGACGACCGGTTTCCCGGTCAGCCCGCTCACGCCCGCGACCTTCCTGGTGTGCGGCCTGGCCGGGATCGAACTGGCGGACCACCAGAAATACACCATTCCCTTCCTCTTCGGTGCCTCCGTGGTGATGACCATCGCCTGCGTGGTACTGGGGCTGTTCCCGCTGTTCTGAGCGCGGGCCACCGGAAGTGCAACACCCTGTTTTGGAGAATCGCATGACCCAAGATCCACAGCGCACCGTGCGCATCGGCGCCGGTGCCGGCTATTCAGGCGACCGCATCGAGCCGGCCGCCGAACTGGCCGAACACGGCCAGCTGGATTACCTGATCTTCGAATGCCTGGCCGAGCGCACCATCGCCATCGGCCAGCAAGCCCGGCTAGCGGACCCGGGCAAGGGTTACGACCCGCTGCTGGCCGAGCGCATGCATGCGGTACTCAAGACCTGCGCCACCCGGGGCATCCGCATCATCACCAACATGGGCGCGGCCAATCCGCTGGCGGCGGCGCAACGCGTGCGCGAGATCGCGCGTGAACTGGGACTGAGCGGACTGAAGGTAGCAGCCGTGGCAGGAGACGACGTGCTGGAGGCCGTGCAGCAGGACGAATGGCGCATCGAGGACAATGGCCAGCCGGTCGCTTCCCTCGGTAGCCGCCTCATCTCGGCCAATGCCTATCTGGGCATCGCCCCCATCGTCGAAGCCCTGCAGGCCGGGGCCCAGGTCATCATCACCGGCCGCGTGGCCGACCCTGCGCTGGTGCTGGCGCCTCTGGTACACGAATTCGGCTGGGCCGCCGATGACTGGGACAAGCTCGGCCAGGGCACCCTCATCGGCCACCTGCTGGAGTGCGCAGGACAGATTACCGGTGGCTATTTTGCCGACCCCGGCAAGAAGGACGTAGCCGGACTGGCGCGGCTGGGGTTTCCCATTGGTGAAGTGAAAGCCGATGGCAGTGCAGTCATTACAAAAGTGGCCGGCTCCGGAGGACAAGTCACGGCGCGCACCTGCAAGGAGCAATTGCTCTATGAAATCCATGATCCGAGCGCCTACTTCACGCCGGATGTGATTGCCGATTTCTCGCAAGTCCGCATCGAAGAAGTCGGGCCGGACCGCGTCGCCGTCACCGGCGGCCGCGGCCGTGCGCGACCGCAGACGCTCAAGACCACGCTGGGCTACCGCGACAGTTTCATTGGCGAAGGCCAGATCTCGTATGCCGGGCCAGGCGCGCAAGCGCGTGCGCAACTGGCCGGCGAGATCGTGCGCGAGCGGCTGGCGATGACCGGCGTGCAGACTGAAGAACTGCGCGTGGACCTGATCGGCATCAATGCCATTGCCGGTGAACAGATGTCGGCGCAAGCGCCCGAGCCGCACGAAGTCCGCCTGCGTGTGACCGGCCGCACGGCCAGCATGAAAGAGGCGGTCCGCATCGGCAACGAAGTCGAGACGCTTTATACCAATGGCCCGGCCGGTGGCGGCGGCGCCACCAAGTCGGCCCGCGAAGTCATCGCCGTGCTGTCGCTGCTGCTTCCACGCACGCTGGTGCATCCATCCGTTTTCATCGAGGAGGCCTGAGATGCTGCTCAGAGAAATTGCTCATTCGCGCGCCGGAGACAAAGGCGACATATCGAATATCTCCGTAATCGCCTATCGGCAGGAGGACTATGCGCTGCTGGAGCGCACCCTGACGGCCGAACGGGTGCGTGCGCATTTTGCCGGTGTGGTCCATGGGGAAGTGGTGCGCCACGCGCTGCCGCATCTGGGGGCGCTCAACTTCGTGATGCAACGTGCGCTGGGCGGAGGGGTTACCCGGTCACTGGCGCTGGATGCGCATGGGAAGGCGTTGTCGGGGGTGATGCTCGATATTGACTTGCGAGTCGAGGTCGCTGAACAGGATTTTTGACAAAGCGAAGAGCATTCCCACCCAGCAAGAATGAAAAATCTTCAGCAATTTATGGGCTTTTGACGCCAGTTAGCGCGACGTTAGTCACATCAGCATCGGCATCGGAAGATATTAGTTTCCCCTTGGAAAAATAGGAAATTTTTAGCCAATTATTCCTGGCTAAACTGCGTACATTGCGTCTGTCCAAACCCTGCAAGATTTGGTATCGTCCGCCCGTGATTGATTCTCGCACTGCATCAGCGCCCCCCGCTGACACACTCCCCCCGATATGAAAAAACCAATCCGACTCGGCACTCCGCTGTCTCCTTCCGCCACCAAAGTCATGCTGCTGGGCTCCGGCGAACTCGGCAAGGAAGTCATCATCGCCCTGCAACGCCTGGGCGTTGAAGTCATTGCCGTTGACCGTTATGAGAACGCGCCTGGCCAGCAGGTCGCCCATCGTGCCCATGTGATCAACATGACCGACGGTGCCGCCCTGGCCGCACTGATCGAGCAGGAGCAGCCCGACCTGATCGTGCCCGAAATCGAGGCCATTGCCACAGAGACCCTGGTCAAGCTGGAAGAAGCCGGCCGTGCCCGCGTGATCCCGACCGCGCGCGCTGCCTGGCTGACCATGAACCGCGAAGGCATCCGCCGCCTGGCCGGTGAAACCCTGGGCCTGGCAACGTCGCCCTACCGCTTCGCCGACAGCCTGGACGAACTCAAGGCGGCCATTGACCAGATCGGCTTCCCCTGCGTGATCAAGCCGGTCATGTCGTCTTCCGGCAAGGGCCAGTCCAAGATCGACGGCCCCGATGAAATTGAAGCCGCCTGGAACTACGCCGCCGCCGGTGGCCGCGTCGACTCCGGCCGCGTGATCGTCGAAGGCTTCATCGACTTCGACTATGAAATCACCCTGCTGACGGTGCGCTCGCTGAACGAAAACGGCGACACCATCACCAGCTTCTGCGACCCCATCGGCCACGTGCAGGTCAAGGGTGACTACGTCGAGTCCTGGCAGCCGCATCCCATGCCCGGCGCCGCCCTGGAAAAGGCCCGCGACATCGCCCGCAAGGTCACCGAGAACCTCGGCGGCCTGGGTCTGTTCGGCGTGGAACTGTTCGTCAAGGGCGACATGGTCTGGTTCTCCGAAGTCAGCCCGCGTCCGCATGACACCGGCATGGTCACCATGGTCAGCCAGGTGCAGAGCGAGTTCGAACTGCACGCCAAAGCCATCCTCGGCCTGCCGGTCAATACCGCCCTCAGGAGCCCCGGTGCCTCCGCCGTGATCTACGGCCAGCATGACGCCCGGGGCATCGCCTTCGATGGCGTGGCTGAAGCGCTGCGCATCCCGGGTGCCGATATTCGCCTGTTCGGCAAGCCGGAATCCTTCGCCCGCCGCCGCATGGGCGTGGCGCTGGCTTCCGGTGACAGCGTCGAAACCGCACGTATCCGCGCCAAGCAGGCTGCGGCCAAGGTCAAGCCGGTGATTCCGCAGTGATCTTGCACTCAGTCGCATGACGTGAACGGGCTCCGACGAAAATCGGGGCCCGTTTTGTTTTGGGCGGGCAAAAACATCACCCTTGTGCCAGAAACGATATAAACGATATGCCTACGGCATGCCGCTATAATCACCGTCTCCCTCCACAACAGCAGCTTTGCTCACGATCATGAAGTGTGATGTCGCCATCCTCGGCAGCGGTCTGGCCGGTCTTTCCGTGGCCCTCCATCTGGCAGAGAAGTACCAGGTGGTGGTCGTTTCCAAGGGCGAGCTGCTGGACGGGGCCAGCAACTGGGCACAAGGCGGCATTGCTGCCGTGCTCGATTCGGGCGACAGCCACGCCCAGCATATCGACGATACGCTGGTGGCCGGTGCCGGCCTGTGCGATGAAAGCGCCACCCGCTACATCGTCGAACACGGCCGCGAGGCCATCGAATGGTTGATCGCGCAGGGCGTGCCCTTCACCCGCGACGACAGCGCCGAGCTGGGCTATCACCTCACCCGCGAAGGTGGCCACAGCCAGCGCCGCATCATCCACGCCGCTGATGCCACCGGCCACGCCGTCCAGGTGACGCTGGAGCAGCGCGTGCGGGCCCACCCCAACATCACGCTGCTGGAGCATCACTGCGCCATCGACCTGATCCACGCGCGCAAGCTCGATCCCAAGGCCGAACCGCGCTGCCTGGGCGTGCATGTCCAGGACACCGCCAGCGGCCGCGTGCTGGCCATTGCGGCCGGCCGCACGGTGCTGGCCACAGGCGGGGCCGGCAAGGTGTATCTCTACACTTCCAATCCCGATTCAGCCACCGGCGACGGCATCGCCATGGCCTGGCGCGCCGGCTGCCGGGTGGCCAACATGGAATTCATCCAGTTCCATCCGACTTGCCTGTATCACCCTTACGCAAAATCCTTCCTCATCAGCGAGGCCTTGCGCGGCGAAGGGGCCTTGCTCAAGCTGCCGGCTTCGGCGGGTGCCCTGGCGGGCCAGCGTTTCATGCCGGAACACGACGAGCGTGCCGAGCTGGCGCCGCGCGACATCGTGGCGCGTGCCATCGATTTCGAGATGAAGAAACGCGGGCTGGACCATGTCGACCTGGACATCAGTCATCAAAGCCCGGCCTTCATCGCCGAGCACTTCCCGACCATCCAGGCGCGCTGCCTGGAGTTCGGCATCGACATCACGCGCCAGCCCATCCCGGTGGTGCCGGCAGCGCACTACACCTGCGGCGGCGTGGTGACCGACATGGCCGGCCGTACCGACCTGCCGGGCTTGTACGCGGTCGGCGAGACGGCCTATACCGGACTGCATGGCGCCAATCGCCTGGCCAGCAATTCGCTGCTGGAATGCCTGGTGCTGGGCCGCTCGGCCGCCGAGGATATTGAACGGGAATTGTCAGCGGGCACCTGGCGCATCGCCGAGGTACCGCAATGGGATGAAAGCCGCGTCAGCGATGCCGACGAGGAAGTGGTGATCGCCCACAACTGGGACGAGCTGCGCCGCTTCATGTGGAATTACGTCAGCATCGTGCGCACCGACAAGCGTCTCGAACGCGCCCAGCACCGTATCCGCCTGCTCAAGGAAGAGATCGACGAGTACTACGCCAACTTCCGCATCTCGCGCGATCTGCTGGAGCTGCGCAACCTGGTGGATGTGGCGCAGTTGATCGTTTCCAGCGCCCTGATGCGCAAGGAAAGCCGCGGCCTCCACTTCAGCCAGGACTATCCACGCACCCTGCCCCGCGCCACACCGACCATCCTGCCGGGACGCCCGTAAGCGGCTATTTGCGCTGGCGGTATTGTTTGCGGTAGACGTTGGGGGCGGCCAGCACGTCGGCGACGGTCTGGCTGTAGCGGGTAGCGGCCTCCCCTTCCAGGGTATCGAAGTGCAGCACGGGCCGTTCGCGCGGCACGGGCATGCATTGCGCGACCGGCATGCCTTTGGGCAGTACGCCGACAAACTCTTCATCGGTCCAGACGGCAGGGAAATTGATACCGGCGTCATGGAACTGGTCCGCATCCACCAGTCCTGAGAGCAGTCGGAACGGCAGGTCGTGGCGGTTCACCGGATGCGTCGCAAAGAGTGACCAGCCAGGTTCCAGTTCGATGGTCCAGAAGCTGTTGAACTTCAGCACCAGCGCATCGCCCTGTTCGAAGGGTGTGCCGGTGACCTGTGCGGGCGGATGAAAACTCAATGGCGCGCGCGGATGGCCCTCCACGGTGGTCGCCGGGGCTTCCCAATCCCAACTGAAGCTGCCTTTGTCCACGTGCACGTCGCAGGGCAGCAGGATCATGAAGCCATGGGCCATTGCATCGATGAAGGGCGGGCATTGCTTGACGGTACGGATATCGCGGTCATGCAGCGCGGAGAAGGCCTTGGCCGGCATGCTGCGGATCCAGTCGGGGATCAGCTCGCGGGCCAGGCGGGGGCGTGGGAGATGATCAATCAGCGCAGGATCGCATCGGAAGTGGATTTGCGGTGGGGGCATGAGGTTCAGGGGCGATATGAAGATTCAAGGCCAGGCCTTTGCCCGAAACGGCGGCGCAATGGGGCGAAGCCAATGATAGCGCGCCACGGTCGCCCTCCGGATATGAAAAAACCCGCCATTCAGCGGGTTTTTGCAAAGCCAGGTTCAGGCTGATCCGGGTTTCTAGGGAATCATTCCCACTCAATAGTCGCCGGCGGCTTCCCCGAAATGTCATACACCACCCGGTTCAAGCCACGCACCTCGTTGATGATGCGATTGGACACGCGTCCCAACAGTTCATGCGGCAGGTGCGCCCAGTGCGCCGTCATGAAGTCTTGCGTCTGCACCGCACGCAAGGCCACCACGTATTCGTAGGTACGGCCATCACCCATGACGCCCACCGACTTCACCGGCAGGAACACGGCAAAGGCCTGGCTGGTCTTCTCATACCAGCTTTGACCATCTTCATCCTTCGTATTGCGCAGTTCTTCGATGAAGATCGCATCCGCACGGCGCAGCAGGTCCGCGTACTCCTTCTTCACTTCACCCAGGATACGCACACCCAGGCCAGGACCCGGGAACGGATGGCGATACACCATCTCCGGCGGCAAGCCCAGCGCCACGCCCAGTTCGCGCACTTCATCCTTGAACAGTTCGCGCAGCGGCTCCAGCAGCTTCAGGTTCAGCGTTTCCGGCAGGCCGCCGACGTTGTGGTGGCTCTTGATGGTGTGGGCGGTCTTCTTGCCCTTGCCGGCGCTTTCGATCACGTCCGGATAAATCGTGCCCTGGGCCAGCCACTTGGCGCTGGTCAGCTTGGCCGATTCGGCCTGGAACACTTCCACGAATTCGCGGCCGATGATCTTGCGCTTGGCTTCGGGATCGGTCACGCCCGCCAGATGGCCCATGAACTGCGCAGTGGCGTCCACATGGATCACCTTCACACCCAGGTTCTTGGCAAACATCTCCATGACCATCTTGCCTTCGTCCAGGCGCAGCAGGCCGTGGTCGACGAACACACAGGTCAGCTGGTCACCGATGGCGCGATGGATCAGCGCTGCCGCCACGCTGCTGTCGACACCGCCCGACAGGCCCAGGATGACTTCATCGCTGCCCACTTGCTGGCGGATCATCTCGACGGCTTCGGCGATGTAGTCCGGCATGTTCCAGTCCGACTGGCAGCCGCAGATCTCGTGCACGAAGCGGCCCAGCATGGCCTTTCCCTGCACCGTATGAGTCACTTCCGGGTGGAATTGCACACCGTAGAAACGACGCTCTTCGTCGGCCATGCCGGCGATCGGGCAGTTGCCCGTGGAGGCCATGAGCTTGAAGCCGGCGGGCAGTTCGTTGACCTTGTCACCGTGGCTCATCCACACCTTCAGCATGCCGTGGCCTTGCGCATTGGTGAAGTCGCTGATGTTGTCCAGCAGCTTGGTGTGGCCGTGGGCGCGCACTTCGGCGTAACCGAATTCACGCAGGTGGCCGTTCTCGACCTTGCCGCCCAGTTGTTCGGCCATGGTCTGCATGCCGTAGCAGATGCCCAGCACCGGCACGCCCAGTTCGAAGACCGCTTGCGGGGCACGCGGCGTATCGCCTTCGGTGACGCTGTTGGGGCCGCCGGAGAGGATGACGCCGGCCGCGCCGTAGTTGCGCACGAACTCGTCGGTCACGTCATGCGGGAATACCTCGGAAAACACACCGGCTTCGCGCACGCGGCGAGCGATGAGCTGGGTCACCTGGGAACCGAAGTCGAGGATCAGGATTTTCGAATGCGAATGCGTGGACATGGGCAGTGAGGTCTGGCTACGTTAAAAATGGACTTCTGAAAAGATCAACAGCCCGACAGCCTGGCACAAGGCCGGTGGACTGTCGGGCTGTGGCCGCATCGAAAATTACTCGGCGCGGTAGTTCGGGGCTTCCTTGGTGATCTGCACGTCGTGGACATGCGATTCACGCATGCCGGCCGCGGTAATCTCGACAAACTCGGCGCGCTCGCGGAAGTCGTCGATGGAGGCACAACCGCAGTAACCCATGGAGGAGCGCACGCCGCCGACCAGTTGGTACAGGATTGCAACCACCGAGCCCTTGTAGGCAACGCGGCCTTCGATGCCTTCCGGCACGAACTTGTCTGCGGTGTTGTCGCCGTCCTGGAAGTAGCGGTCGGCCGAACCGTCAGCCATCGCACCCAGCGAACCCATGCCGCGATACGACTTGTAGCTGCGGCCCTGGTACAGGATCACTTCGCCCGGGGCTTCTTCGGTACCGGCGAACATGCTGCCCATCATCACGGCCGAAGCGCCGGCGGCCAGCGCCTTGGCGACGTCGCCCGAGAAACGGATACCGCCGTCGGCGATCACCGGAACGCCAGTACCCTTGAGGGCTTCAGCGACGTTGGCGATGGCCGAGATCTGCGGCACGCCGACGCCGGCGACGATACGGGTAGTGCAGATGGAGCCGGGGCCGATACCGACCTTGACAGCATCCGCGCCATGTTCCACCAGAGCCTTGGCGGCAGCGGCGGTAGCGATGTTGCCGCCGATGACTTCCACGTGCGGGTAGCGGGTCTTGACCCACTTGACGCGGTTGAGCACGCCAGCAGAGTGGCCGTGGGCGGTGTCGACCACGATCACGTCCACACCGGCGGCGACCAGCAGCTCGATGCGCTCGTCATTGTCCGGGCCGACGCCGACGGCGGCGCCCACGCGCAGCTTGCCGTGTTCGTCCTTGCAGGCGAAGGGGTGTTCGGTGGATTTTTCGATGTCCTTGACGGTGATCAGGCCGCGCAGTTCGAAGGCATCGTTGACGACCATCACGCGCTCCAGGCGGTGCTTGTTCATCAGGCGCTTGGCTTCTTCCGGATCGGCGCTGGAGCCGTTTTCCTTGACGTAGACCAGCTTGTCGCGCGGGGTCATCTTGGCGCGGACTTCTGCGTCCAGTTCTTCTTCAAAGCGCAGGTCGCGGTTGGTGATGATGCCGACCAGCGCCTTGCCTTCCACCACCGGGAAGCCGGAAATGCCATGCTGCTTGGACAGCGCGATGACGTCACGGATCTTCATGGTGGGGGGGATGGTGATCGGGTCACGGACCACGCCGGACTCGAAACGCTTGACCTTGGAAACCTCGCGCGCCTGTTCCTTGGGCGTCAGGTTCTTGTGGATGATGCCGATGCCGCCCTCTTGCGCCATGGCAATGGCCAGGCGGGCTTCAGTCACGGTATCCATTGCCGCGGAGACCAGCGGAATGTTCAGCGAGATGTTGCGCGTCAGGCGCGTGGTCAGGGAAGTGTCTTTGGGGAGGATGTCCGAGAAGGCCGGAACGAGCAGCACATCATCGAACGTGAGTGCTTTTTGGAGAAGACGCATAGTGTTTCCTATAGGCGCAAAAGCGAATTATACAGAAAAGCTGAACGCGCGTCTTGCTCTACTTGCGTTTCTCCCTCCGGGCGTCGTAAAAATGCCGGAAGGCTGGGATTCCGGGCCGGGCAGCAGCACCGTTCAAGGGCGGTCCGCTTGCTCCCGGTGCGCGGCGCGGCGGCGGCGCGACTGCTTGGGGTCCGCAATCAGCGGCCGGTAGATCTCAATGCGGTCGCGTGCGCGCAGCACCGTGTCGAGCGTCTTGATCTTGCCGAAGATGCCGACCTTGCACACCGACAGGTCGATGGCCGGCTGCTCGCGCAGCAGGCCGCTGTCCAGAATGGCCTGCTGGATGGTACTGCCGGGGGCTACCTGCAGGTCCTGCAGGATCTGCAGGCCGGGCGCGGCGTAGCAGAGCTGGACTTGCAAAAAGGCATCATCAGCCATATATCTGTTCGGCGCGTTTGCAGAAGGAATCGACGAAGCTGTTGGCGATCATGCTGAAGACCGGCCCGATCACCCCTTCCAGGATGCGGCTGGAAAATTCATATTCCATGTCGAATTCGATCTTGCAGGCATCCTCGCGCAGCGGTTTGAAGGTCCAGCGGCCTTCGAAATGCTTGAACGGGCCTTCCACCAGGCGCATGGTCATGCTGGTCGGGCGCACGTTGGTGTTCTGGGTGCTGAAGGATTGCTTGAGGCCGTGATAATTGATCTTGATCTTGGCCGTGAGGCTCTCATCACTGCGCTCGGAAACCTCGACACCGCCACACCAGGGCAGGAATTCAGGGTAATCCTCAACCTTGTCGACCAGGTTGAACATCTGCTCCGCGCTATAGTTGATCAGGACGGTTTTGTGTACGACTGCCATCGAGGGTGATCCGTTTGATAAAATCGCAAAGGCACAATTTTAACCGACGAGACGAATTTTTATTTAGATGAGCATTATTGATAACAAAAAGGCCTTTTTCGATTACTTCATCGAAGAGCGATTCGAAGCAGGCCTCGTCTTGCAAGGTTGGGAAGTCAAATCGATCCGCGCCGGCCGCGTGCAACTCAAGGAAGCCTACGTGATCGTGCGCAATGGCGAGGTCTACCTGTTCGGCTGCCACATCAGTGCACTGACCAGCACCTCCACGCACGTGCATCCGGAGACCACCCGCACCCGCAAGCTGCTCTTGAATGCCGCCGAGATCAGCAAGCTGATCGGCAAGGTGGAACGCTCCGGCTACACGCTGGTGCCACTGAACTTGCACTACAGCAAAGGCCGCGTCAAATGCGACATCGGCCTGGCCAAGGGCAAGAAACAGCACGACAAGCGCGAGACCGAAAAACAGCGCGACACCCAGCGCGAAATCCAGACGGCGATGAAGCAGCATCGCCGCTGATCCCTTCCTGCCTCTCCTTGACTGCGACCACGGCTGCCTTGTGCAGCCGTTTTCATGTCCGCTTGCAGCGCGCTTACGCCCAACCCTCAAACCGTTCACGGCAAGCGGTGACGATTTCTTGCACCACACTGCCCCACTGCCCCCGCTGCTGCTGGCGGAACAGCCTCACCGAGGGATACCAGGCAGTCTGCTCGCCCTGCACGCCCCAGCGCCACTCGCCCTCCAGCCGCTGCGGCAGGAAGCACGGCAAGCCTAACGCCCCGGCCAGGTGCACCACGGCGGTATCGACGCTGATGACCAGATCCAGCGCACAGGCCAGCGCTGCCGAATCGGCCCAGTCCGCCAGCGGGAAGGTGCAGAGCCGGCCAGACAGCTCCTGATGTACGCCCTGATCGGCCAGCGGGATCTCGACTTGCAGGCAGACCACCTCTACCGGCAACTCAAACAAAGGTAGCCACTCGGCCAGTGGCACGTCGCGACTGGGGTGCGGCGTGGCGTACTGGCGACCGGCCCAGGCCAGGCCGATGCGCGGACGGCGCGGTGAAGCCGCCGCTGTCTCGGCCAGACGCTGCTGCCATTGCTGAAGGCGGATCGGATCCACATTCAGGTAAGGCGCGGCCGGAGCCTGGCTCGGATGAGGCAGATCCAGCAAATACGGAAGACTGAGCAAGGAAGCGTGACAATCATGCGGACCGGCTTCACTGACATGCGCCACGCAGCGAACCTGCGCAAAGGACGGCGCGAGCACTGCCACCAAGCCCGCCGGCGCACACAGGGTGACCTGCGCCGCCTGCGCTGCCACCAGCGGCAGATAGCGAGCAAATTGCAGGCAATCGCCCTGCCCTTGTTCAGACCACAGCAGGATGTGTTTGCCACTGAGCGACTCACCGTGCTGCCAGGACGGGCTGGACGTGGCGATGGCGCGCCGGGCCAATTCCGGAATCCGGAAGCGCGCTTCATGTTCTCGCCAAGCTTCGGCGAAGTCCCCGCGCGTGAGCAACATATGCGCACGCCCCACCTGGGCTTGCGGAAAGTCGGCATGCCAGCGCAAGGCTTCTTCATATCCGGCTTGAGCCGCCTCGATCCGGCCCATGCGACGCAGGATGTCGGCCCGATTGAAGGCGATCAGGGCGCGCGCATCATCCTCGGCCGCGTCGTCGGGATAGCAGCGCAAGGCCTCTTCATGGCGATTCAGCCGCAGCAGGATATCGGCATGCAGGGCCTGGTCCTCCAGCGCAGGCAGCGGGAGGGCAGGCTCGATGGCGGACAAGGCCGCATGAGGCTGGTCCAGCTGGTGGTACAAGCGCGCCAGCAACACCCGCTGATCGACAGGCCTTGCGCCCTCCTGCAGCAGCCGCGCTTGGAGCGCATCGGCCCATTGCAGCAAGACGGCACGATGCGCCACACGGGCTTCGTCGTAATCGGGCAGCAGATCGAGGCAGGCTTGGTAGGCAGCGGCCGCGGCAGGAAGATCGCCGGTTTCCTGCAACAGGCTGGCACGCTGCATGAGCACGGGCAGGAAGCCGGCATCGAGTCGCAGGGCCTGATCGAGAGCGGCCAGGGCGGCGGCAGGCTGGCCTGCACCGCGCAGGGCGATGGCCTCGCACATCAGGCCCATGATGCCAGCCAGGGTGGCGGGGTCGGGAGCATTCATGGCCGGCAGCTTAGCATGGCTGCCGGCCCGGGCACGGCCCTTCCCGTCACGCCGTGGTATCGATCAGGTTGCCGGTGGTCTTGCCTGCGGCCAGCTTGCTCTGCAGGCTTTGCAGGAAGCTCGAGAGCGAGGTCGTGGATGACGACGCGCCCAAGGAACTGAGGAGGTTGCTGAACGCACTTTCCAGCGAGGAGACGGTGCCGTCTCCTGAGCCTGCATCAGTGCCGCCGCTGCTGCCGGAGAGGCTGGAAATGAGGCTCTGGAGATCCGCCTCCAGCCCTCCTCCCGGTGGCGGCGGACGGCCGCCCGGTGTGTAGGCGCGTGCGGTGGTATCAGTACTGGTTGAACTGGTGGTACTGCTCGTGCTGCTCGTGCTGCTGGTATCGCTGGTGGCCGATACGCTGCTGGTGCTGCTGTCCGAGGAAGACGTGGAGCTGGCCGGGGGCGGTCCCGGCGGCGGATTGTTCTGGCCCTTCAGAGCCGCCATCAATTCCTGCAGGAAGGCATCGAGCTTGGAATCGACGTTGGCCGACGAGATGCTGCTGCTGGAGGAAGTGGTGGTCGCCGACGTGACCGAAGTGGCGCTGGTGGCCGAGCTGTCGAGATCGACGCCCAGCGCGGACAGGATATCCTTGAGCGCCCCGATGAGGCCCCCGCCCTTGTCACCACGCGGCGGCGGCGGTGGCGGCGCATCCATGCGCGGCGTGGCGCTGGTCGAAAAACCGCTGGTTCCGGACAACGCCGACAGATCGGCAAGACTGAAATTGCTGGACGACACGCTGCTGATGGCCATGACGGACTCCTTTTATTGTGCGCGATGCCCCGTGCATCGCTCCCTTGTACATGCCAAAAGTATCGGTCATCAAGACGTGTTAAGTTGATGCCTGCTGCGTAAAGCCGAGTAAAGTCTTGTTAAGCGCGCTCGTCCGGCCTCAGCGCCCCAGCCAGGCCCGGTGCGGGTTGCCGTCAGGCACTGATGAATGGAAAGCAAGAAAAATGCGAGTTCTCGCACTTTGACAGGCGGCGGCCGGCCGCGGTAAATGAATGTAAAGATGCAATTGTAAAGAAGGCCTGAAACACTTCTGCAAAACCTTTTACGGCATATTACGGGCTGCCGACGCCCTGCGGCCTGAAGGCAGGGCAATTCGAGAATGGAATGCAGCAATGTCTAAAGTGCTTTTGATCGACGATGACGTGGAGCTCGTCGAGATGCTCAAGGAATACCTGGAGCAGGAAAAATTCGAAGTCAACGTCGCCCATGACGGCGAAGCCGGTGCCGCCGAGGCGCTCACCGGCCAGTACGCCATCGCCGTGCTGGACGTGATGATGCCGCGCCTGAACGGTGTCGACACCCTGCGCCGCATCCGCGCCAAGAGCAACATGCCGGTCGTGATGCTGACCGCCAAGGGCGATGACACCGACCGCATCATCGGTCTGGAACTCGGTGCCGACGACTACGTCCCCAAGCCCTGCACGCCGCGCGAGATCGCTGCCCGCATCCGTGCCATCCTGCGTCGCGCCTCGGCCGAAAGCAGCGAGCAGGCGCCCTATTCGCCGCTGGCCGTGGGGGCCCTGTCGATGTGGCCGGAACAGCGCCGTGCCACCTGGAACGGCCGTCCGCTGGAACTGACCAGCAGCGAATTCAACCTGCTTGAAGTGCTGGCCCGCAATGCCGGCAAGCCGGTCAGCAAGCAGACCCTGTCGGAGCAAGGCCTGGGCCGTCCGCTGGCGCGCTTCGACCGCAACATCGACGTCCACCTCTCCAGCATCCGCCAGAAGATCGCCGCGCTGGGCAGCGACAAGAGCTGCATCCAGACCGTCTACCGCCTGGGCTACCAGTTCATCAAGGAATAAAGTGGGCCGGCTTTTCTGGAAGTTCTTCTTCTTCATTGCGATCGCCCAGATCACCGCCACCTTCGGCGTGGGCGTGCTGTTCTGGATCGAGAACCTGGAACGCAGCAACCGCAATTCGGAGATCGACCTCAGTCCACCGGCCTCCTTCATGATCCGCGCGGCCGCCGCCACCCTGCAGTTCGGCGGCCCGGAAGCCTTGCGCAGCCTGATCAACGAGGGGCGCCCGCATCGCCTGCAGCTGTATGCCGTGGATGAAGACAACCAGGACCTGATGGGCCGCGAAGTCTCGCCGCATCTGGTGGAACAGGCGCGCCGCGTGCTGGCCACCGAACGCGATCGCCGGGTGGTGGAACTGGTCAAGGCCGCCAATGGCCACAGCTACCTGATGTTCATTCCCACGCCCAACGACGAGTTCGGCCCGCCCCCGGGCGGCATGCCGGGCCGCGAGCCGCGTTACATGAAGGACAGGGGCGGACCCAAGCCGCTGTTCTTCCCGACCATGCCGATTGCCGTGGCGCTGGTGGCCAGTCTGGTGTTTGCGTTGCTGCTGGCCTGGTATTTCTCGCATCCGATCCGGCACCTCAAGAATGCCTTCAACCAGGCCGCCAACGGCAATCTGGACCAGGCGCTGGAACCGGTCATGAGCGCGCGCAACGATGAACTGGCCGACCTGGGACGCGACTTCGACGCCATGACGGCCAAGTTGCGTACCCTGATGGAAAGCCAGCGCCGCCTGTTGCACGATGTCTCGCACGAGCTGCGCTCGCCGATTGCGCGCCTGCAGATGGCCATCGGCCTGGCACGCGTGCAGGACAAGGACAAGCTGGAACTGACCCTGGAACGCATCGAACGCGAAAGCGTGCGCATGGACAAGCTGGTGGGCGAATTGCTGACCTTGTCGCGGCTGGAAGCCAACGTGCCCGGTTCGATGGAAGAAGCTATCGCCATCCAGGCCATGCTGGCCGACATGACCAATGACGCCAGCTTCGAGGCCGAGGCGCTGGGCAAGCGGGTGGAAAGCCGCATCGATTGCCGGGTGCAGGTCAAGGGCAATCCGGAATTGCTCTATCGCGCCATCGAGAACGTGCTGCGCAATGCCATCAAGCACACGGCACCCGAGACGGCCGTGCAATTCGTGGCCGAGATCGACGAGGTCAACAAGCTGCTGCACCTGTCCATCCTGGATCGCGGACCGGGTGTACCGGAAGAAGAAATGGACAGCATCTTCGAGCTGTTCTTCCGCAGCAGCCGCACCAAGAGCAACAGCGCCGGCCACGGACTGGGGCTCTCGATTGCACGGCGCATCGTCGAAGCGCACCAGGGCTTCATCCGCGCCGCCAATCGCAGCGACGGTGGCTTGCGGGTGGACATCACCCTGCCCTTCATGGCCGATGAGCCGGCACGCGGAGACACTGCCGAGATCTGAGCGCCGCCTCGCGGGCGACAAGCACGATATGAACGATATTCACCAAGACCAAGCCCCGTCCGGTTTCACGCCGGGCGGGGCTTTTCAATGGGCGTTTGCTGTATGAATTATTGTGCAGCAGAAGGCACCGCGGCCGGATTGACGATGGCATTCATCAACCCGCGCTGCACCGCCACCTGGAAGGCCTGCAACTCGCTCACGCCCTGCTCGGGTGGATAAGGAATCGGCAGGCGGTTCATCAGCACTGCCCAGGTCCAGCCATCGGCGCGCGATTGCAGGTAGGCGTACGTACCGGTGGTGAGGGCGCCGCTGTGGGAGAGGATCTCCACCCCATTGCTGCGGGTCACCACCCAGCCCAGGCCATAGTTGTTCTCGGCCTGTGCGGGATTGCGCTGCTTCATCAGTGCCAGCGTCTGCGGTTGCAGCAACGCAGCAACGCCCCGTCCCTGCGTCGCATCGGCAAAGCGTACCAGGTCGGCCGCCGTGGCGATCCAGCCCGCAGTGGCATCCATGGCCTTGAAATGCAGGGCCGAATAGGATTCCGGACCGGTGGCGCCACTGCCATCGCGATCGGCCACAGCGGGCCAGCGTGGATCGTCGTAGTAGACGGTCTCGTTGGCGGCGCGCTCGATGCGGCGGTCACCGGCGATGGCGGCGTCCTCCACCGCAGCGGGCTTGAAGACCAGTGCCTGCAACGCCTCTTCATAAGACATGCCGGACTTCTGCTCCACCAGGCGTCCCAGGACGTTGTAGGCAAAATTGCTGTAGAAATACTCCGTCCCAGGCGCTGCATCCAGCAGGCGCTGCTTGAGCACGTAGGCGATCACGTCGCGCGCCGAGGCCGGTGCGGCTACCTGGCGCGCCTTGGCGATGTTGACCAGGTCGTATTGCGGATCGTAATCGCTGCCACCCCAGCCGCTGGTGTGCTGCAACAGCTCGCGCAAGGTGATCTTCAGGACACGCTGGTCCAGGGGCTGGGCAAAGTCAGGATAGGCGGCGTCCGGCAGCAATCCTTCCGGACCGAACACGGGACGATCCAGGACCTGCGGCAGCTCCTTCTCGAACAGCTTCAGCACCGCCACCGCCGTGACCGGCTTGGAGACGCTGCCGATCCGAAAACGCGTCAGCGGCGTGACCGGCGTATTCGATTCGGTCACCGCCATGCCGTAGCCACGCTGGTAAACCAGCTTGCCTTGATAGGCGATGGCGATGCTGGCACCGGGCACGGGATATTGACCGAGCAATTGCGTCATCTGCTGGTCGACGCGTTCGGCCACGGCGGCCATGTCGGGGCTTTCCTGCGCCAGCACGGAAACGGAAGCGAGCATCAGGCCCGCCGCCATCAGTGCAGCCAGCGGTTTGCATGCAAAAACGGACGTGAAACGTGAATGCATGGCTTACTTCTGCTGCTTGACGACTTGCAGGGCCGAGGCGATCAGCCCGCTCATGTCCGCCAGGTTGGCCGGCACGATGATGGAGTTATTGGTCTTGGCCAGCTTGCCGAAGGCATCCACGTACTGCTCGGCGACCTTCAGGTTGACCGCATCCGAACCACCCGGCTGCTCGATGGCGGCGGCGGTCTTGCGGATCGCCTCGGCACTGGCTTCGGCGATGGCGAGGATGGCCGCAGCCTGGCCCTCGGCACGGTTGATGGAGGCCTGCTTCTCGCCTTCGGAACGGGCAATCGCGGCTTCGCGCTCACCGGTGGCGATGTTGATCTGTTCCTGCTTGCGACCCTCGGAGGCAGCGATCAGGGCGCGCTTTTCGCGTTCGGCGGTGATCTGGGCCTGCATGGCGTGCAGGATTTCCTTGGGCGGGGTCAGGTCCTTGATTTCATAGCGCAGCACCTTCACGCCCCAGTTCTCGGCCGATTCATCGATGGCGCTGACGATGGCGGTGTTGATGTGGTCGCGTTCCTCGAAGGTCTTGTCCAGTTCCATCTTGCCGATCACCGAGCGCAGCGTGGTCTGCGCCAGCTGGGTGATCGCCGCGATGTAGTTGGAGGAGCCGTAGGACGCGCGCATCGGGTCGGTGATCTGGAAATACAGGATGCCGTCGACCTGCAATTGCGTGTTGTCCTTGGTAATGCAGACCTGGGGCGGCACGTCCAGCGGGATTTCCTTGAGGATGTGCTTGTAGGCCACGCGGTCGATGAAGGGCACCACGATGTTCAGGCCAGGGGCCAGCGTGGCGTGGTATTTGCCCAGGCGCTCGACCACCCAGGCATGCTGCTGCGGGACCACCTTGACCGTCTGCACGACGAAGACAATGGCAAGGAAGAAGATGACCAGAGTGACGCTACCCAGCATGAAATTCTCCTGAAAACGAGAGGGGGGAAGAAGTGAAGACGCCGATCAACGCGGCGCAACCAGCAAGCGGCTGCCACGGATTTCACGGATGACGAAGCTGCCGGGACTGGCATGATGGCCGGGCAGCAGCTCGACATCCCACTGCGCACCGCGATAAGGTACGCGCGCCATGAACTGGTTGCCGTGCACCTGCCAGGCCGGGACCTCGACGCTCTGGCCGATATCGAGCAAGAGATTGGGATCGTCGTTGGCGCTGCTGCGCCGCAGCCGGCCATACGGGCTGCGGCGCAGACCGAGCACCGCCGCCACGCCGACCACGGCGGCCACCAGCAACTGCCATTCCAGCATCAAGCCGCACCAGGCGGCGACCGCACCGGCCACCAGTCCCAGCGCGATCATGAGCAGGTAAAAGGTGCCTGTGAAGAGTTCTGCACCCAGCAGCGCGCCGGCCAGCACCAGCCAGATAGCCCAGTCGGTCATTGTTGATTCCCCGTGAATGAAACTGCAAACAGCGCAAGTCTACCGCAGCTTGAGAACCTAAAAATAAAGGCGCGGACATTTCTGCCCGCGCCTTTCACTTCTTTCGAAGTTGGTCGTGAGTGACGCTTAAAGCTTCATCACTTCTTGGCCAGCTGCTGCCAGGTGTCGATGACGGTATCGGGATTCAGCGAGATGGACTCGATGCCCTGCTCCATCAGCCATTCGGCGAAGTCCGGATGGTCCGAAGGACCCTGGCCGCAGATACCGACGTACTTGCCCTTTTCGCGGCAGGTAGCGATGACCTTGGTCAGCAAGGCCTGCACGGCCGGATCGCGCTCGTCGAAGTCGGCGGCCAGCAGTTCCATGCCGGAATCGCGGTCCAGGCCCAGGGTCAGCTGGGTCAGGTCGTTGGAACCGATGGAGAAGCCGTCGAAGTGTTCCAGGAACTGCTCAGCCAGGATGGCATTGGACGGGACTTCGCACATCATGATGACGCGCAGGCCGTTCTCGCCACGCTTCAGGCCATACTTGCCCAGCAGACCAATGACCTTCTCGGCCTGGCCCAGGGTACGCACGAAGGGCACCATTACCTCGACGTTGGTCAGGCCCATGTCTTCACGCACGCGCTTCATGGCCTGGCATTCCATCTGGAAGGCTTCGGCGAAGTCGTGGGCCAGGTAACGCGCGGCACCACGGAAGCCCAGCATCGGGTTTTCTTCGTCCGGCTCGTAGCGCGAACCGCCGATCAGCTTCTTGTACTCGTTGGACTTGAAGTCCGACAGGCGCACGATCACCGGCTTGGGCCAGAAGGCCGCAGCGATGGTGGCGATGCCTTCAGCCAGCTTGTCGACGTAGAAGGCCTTGGGCGAGGCATGGCCACGGGCGACCGATTCGACGGCCTTCTTCAGGTCGGCGTCGATGTTCGGATATTCCAGAATGGCCTTGGGGTGCACGCCGATGTTGTTGTTGATGATGAATTCCAGACGCGCCAGGCCGACACCGCCGTTGGGGATCGACTGGAAGTCGAAAGCCAGCTGCGGGTTGCCCACGTTCATCATCACCTTCAGCGGGATCGGCGGCAGTTCGCCACGGGCCACTTCGGTCACTTCGGTTTCCAGCAGGCCATCATAGATCTTGCCTTCGTCGCCTTCGGCGCAGGAGACCGTCACCAGGGTGCCATCCTTGAGCACTTCGGTGGCGTCGCCGCAGCCGACCACGGCCGGCACGCCCAACTCACGGGCGATGATGGCGGCGTGACAGGTACGGCCACCACGGTTGGTGACGATGGCCGAGGCACGCTTCATGACCGGTTCCCAGTTGGGGTCGGTCATGTCAGCCACCAGCACGTCGCCGGGTTGCACGCGTTCCATTTCAGCCGGATCGCTGATGACGCGCACCGGACCGGCACCAATCTTCTGGCCGATGGCACGGCCGGTAGCCAGCACGGTGCCCGAGCTCTTGAGCTTGAAGCGCTGTTGCGCATCGGTCGCCTTCTGCTGCGACTTCACCGTTTCCGGACGGGCCTGCAGGATGTAGAGCTTGCCGTCGCGGCCGTCCTTGCCCCATTCGATGTCCATCGGACGCTGGTAGTGCTTCTCGATGATGGTGGCGTACTTGGCCAGTTCCACCACTTCGGCGTCGGTCAGGGAATAGCGGTTGCGCAGTTCCACCGGCACATCCACGGTCTTGACCGAACGGCCGGCCTTGGCTTCGCCGGTGAATTCCATCTTGATCAGCTTGGAACCCAGGTTGCGGCGGATCACCGGCTGCTTGCCCAGTTCCAGCATGGGCTTGTGGACGTAGTATTCGTCGGGGTTCACGGCACCCTGCACCACGGTCTCACCCAGGCCATAGCTGGAGGTGATGAAGACCACATCCTTGAAGCCGGATTCGGTATCGATGGTGAACATCACGCCCGCCGCGCCCACGTCCGAACGGACCATGCGCTGCACGCCGGCCGACAGGGCCACCTCCGCGTGGGTAAAGCCCTTGTGGACGCGATAGGAGATCGCGCGGTCGTTGTAGAGCGAGGCGAAGACGTGCTTCATCGCTTCGAGCACGTTGTCGATGCCGACCACGTTCAGGAAGGTTTCCTGCTGGCCGGCGAAGGACGCGTCAGGCAGGTCTTCTGCGGTGGCGGAGGAACGCACGGCGAAGGACATCTCGGCGGTCGAATCGGCCACCAGCTTGTCGTAGAAGGCACGGATTTCCTGGTCCAGGCGGGGCTGGAACGGGGTCTCGATGATCCATTGACGGATCTCGGCACCGGCTTGCGCCAGCGAACGCACGTCGTCGATGTCCAGGCCTTCGAGGCGCTGGGCAATGCGGGCGGCCAGGGTCGGGCCGCCATCGGCGCTGTGCTCCAGGAAATCACGGAAAGCTTGCGCAGTCGTGGCGAAACCGCCCGGCACGCGTACACCCGCGCCGGCCAGCTGGGAAATCATTTCTCCCAGCGATGCGTTTTTGCCACCGACGGACTCGACGTCCGTCATGCGAAGAGTTTCAAAGGAGGCTACGTATACCGCCCCCTGGGTGTTTACTGCGTTGGACATGACAACCCCTAGCTTGATGATAAGAAATCTTCGCGGGCGCGGCATGGGTCGGTTTATTTTTGTTATTCTGCGACGGTTGCGGCAGCAGGTGCGGCTTCGAGGACCAGCCCAAGGACAGCATCAGGCGCGCAGCCACACCGACGACGTTTGCCATTGCAAACATCATCAGGAATTCAGGCAAATTGCGCAGCGACATGACGGTCATCAAGATGGGCTTCTCGAAATTGTTGCCAAGCATTGTACCGCGTGAAATCATTTTTGTTCGTAGCACCCAATACTTTTTCTATTTTCCAAAAGACAACTAAATGCTCGACCCCATGCCGATCCCGCACCCTTCCCCCGTCGTGGCCGCCAACCGCACCGTGTTCTTCGTCTCCGACGGTACCGGGATCACTGCGGAGACCTTCGGGCATTCGGTGCTGAGCCAGTTCGAGCTGCGTTTCAAGCAGATCCGCCTGCCCTTCATCGATACCCTGGAAAAGGCCCACGACGCCACCCGCAAGATCAATGAAGCCTATGCGGTGGATGGCAAGCTGCCCATCGTCTTCTCCACTCTGGTGAAATCGGAACTGTCCTCGGTGATCCGGCGCGCCAAGGCCATGCACATGGACCTGTTCCAGACCTTCGTGGAGCCGCTGGAGCAGGAACTGGAGATGAAGTCCACCCACACCATCGGCCGCAGCCACAACACCACCGATTCCGAGGAATATCGCAACCGCATCGAGGCCATCAATTTCTCACTGGCACACGATGACGGCCAGTCCAACAAGAACCTGTCGGAAGCCGACGTGATCCTGGTGGGCGTGTCGCGCTCGGGCAAGACCCCGACCAGCCTGTACCTGGCCATGCAGTTCGGGATCAAGTGCGCCAACTATCCGCTGATCCCGGAAGACTTCGAACGCGAAAAGCTGCCCAGCGGGCTGGTGCTGCACAAGAAGAAGATCTTCGGCCTGACCATCGCCGCCGAACGCCTCTCGGAAGTGCGCAATGAACGCCGTCCCGGCAGCAAGTACGCCGCGCTGGAAAATTGCCGCTATGAAATCAATGAGGCCGAGAAGATGATGCGCCGCGAAGGGATACGCTGGATGTCGTCGACCACCAAGTCCATCGAGGAAATCGCCGCCACCATCCTGCAGGAGATCAAGCTGGAGACGCGCTGACCGACTGTCGGCGTGAAAATTCAGTGCGCACGCGGGTGCGCTTCTTCGGGCCGTTGATGGTGGTTTCCATGGTGAAGGAGTCTTCACCATGGGCTGTATAAACCGCGGTATAGCAGTCCGGGCCGCACAGGTGATCGGCGGCCGGTATCAGTTCCTGTCCACGCAACAGATAGTCCTGATAAGGCTGGCCGACACGCTCGCCGTCAGCGAACAGCACGCAGAGGCGGTCCGGGCCGAAGCGATAGTCAAAGACGCGGGAAAACGGAATCAACCTGCCGGGCGCGCTGGTCATGCGCAACTGGCCCTGCTCGCGGTAGACCAACTGGCCCGGCGTCTCGCCTCTAGTGAAACTTAGTTCACCTGACGCCGTAGCTTGAGGGCTTTCGCTGCCTTCCCAGATAGTGCGGCTGAAGATCCATTCCCCGAGGAAGTAATCGGCCATGGCGGCCAGATCGGCGGGGACAAAGGCAGCCATGATGCGCTCCACCCTCAGCGCCCGACGGTACGCTGGCGCAGTTGTTCGAACAGGCAGACCGCCGCTGCCGCCGCCACGTTGAGCGATTCCATCTCGCCCAAGTGCGGGATCACCACTTCATGGGTGGCCGCATCCTGCAAGGCCGGCGACACGCCCTGCCCTTCATGCCCCAGCAGCCAGGCCAGCGGACCGGAGAGGTCGCAATCGTAAATGGTCTGGGCCGCGTGCGAGCTGGTAGCCAGCAAGGGGATGCGGCTGGCGGCGCACAGGGCGACCAGGTCGGCATTCTCGAAGATGTCCAGCACGAAATGCGCGCCCATGCCGGCCCGCAGCACCTTGGGCGACCAGGCCGCTGCGGTGCCGGGTGAACAGAACACCTGCTTCACGCCTGCCGCAGCGGCGCTGCGCAGAATGGAGCCGAGATTGCCCGGATCCTGCAGACCATCGAGGAGCACCGCCGATTCCTTCAATTGCGCCGGGGCCACCGGCTCGGGCGTGCTCACCAGCAACAGCAAGCCCACGCCGTTCTCCACGGTACTGATGGCGTCATACAGCTTGTCAGCCAGCACTAGGCATTGCGCGTGCAAAGCTTCACATTGCGCCAGGATGGGCGCTACTTCCGGGTGATACTGGGCGCTCTCGGCCACCACGCACACCTGCGGCGCGCCGCGATGCTGCAGCCACGCCTGCGCCAGATGCACGCCATCCAGCAGGCTCTGGCCGGCGCGGCGGCGGGCCTGGCTGCTGGTGGCCAGTTGCTTCAAATCCTTGAAGACCGGGTTGTCCTTGGAAGTGATCAGTTTCATGCCTGTCTCGCTCACGCCATCACCACCGTCTGGCCGGACAGCAAGGCCCTGACCGGCGCATAGGAGCGCCGATGCACCGGCGAGACGCCATGCAGGCGCAGCATCTCCAGGTGCAGCGGGGTCGGATAGCCCTTGTGGCGGTCGAAACCGTAGTGTGGATAGGTGTCATGCAAGACCAGCAGCGCCGCATCGCGCGCGGTCTTGGCGAGGATGGAGGCGGCCGAGATGGCCGGCACCTTGTCGTCGCCCTTGACGATGGCTTCGGAGCGGATGCTCATGACCGGGCAGCGGTTGCCATCGATCAGGGCCAGCGTGGGCAGCGTGGAGAGTGCCTCCACCGCGCGGCGCATGGCCAGCATGCTGGCGTGCAGGATGTTGAGCTCGTCGATCTCCTGCTCGTTGCAGGAGGCAATGGCCCAGGCCAGCGCCGATTCCTTGATCTCCAGCGCCAGGCTGTCGCGCGCGGCTTCGGAAAGCTTCTTGGAGTCGCGCAGGCCCTTGACCGGACGCGCCGGATCGAGGATCACGGCGGCTGCGAACACCGGACCCGCCAGCGGACCACGGCCGGCCTCATCGACGCCGCAGATGATCTCGCCGGTATAGTCGTCAAACAAAGCCAGGGTCTGGGGGGCCGCCTTGGGCATAGCAATTTCCTTCATCAAACTCTCACACGGATCGCCGCAGCGATCCTTCTTTCGGCCCGTCAACGACGACGCGCGCCAATGACTTCACAGACCGCATTGGCGCTCTCCCGGCTGGTATCGCGCAGCAGGGAGTGGTGCATGTCGGCAAAGCGCCGCACCAGCCGCTGCTGGTGCGCATGGTCTTCCAGCTGGTGCCACATGGCATCGGCCAGGGCCTGGGGCGTGGCCTGGTGCTGCAGCAGTTCCGGCACCAGGAAGTCGCGCGCCAGGATATTGGGCAGGCCCACCCAGGGCTGGTAAGCCATGTGCCGCATGATCTGGTACGAGGCCCAGTTGACCTTGTAGGAGATCACCATCGGCTTCTTGTACAAGGCCACTTCCAGCGAGGCCGTGCCCGAGGCCACCAGCACCGCATCGGAGGCTTCCATCGCACTGTGCGACTGGCCACGGATGACGCTGATGCCAAGATCGTCATATCCGCCCTGGCGAATCTGCTCTTCAAAAAAGGCCATCTGCCGGTCACCCGCCATGGGCGTGATGAACTGCAATTGGGGGTCGCGCTGCCGCAACAGCCGTGCCGCAGCAAGAAAACCTTCGCCATTCTGCTTCAGTTCGCTCATGCGGCTGCCCGGCAGAATGGCCACCACCCTGCCCGGCCCGGTCAGTCCGAGGCGCTGGCGTGCGCCGGCGGTATCCGGTTGCAGCGGGATCACCTCGGCCAGCGGATGTCCTACGTAAGTCACCGGAACGCCCGCCTGCCGGTACAGGTTTTCCTCGAAGGGAAAGATCACCAGCATGTGCGACACCGCACGCTGGATCTTCTTGATGCGCCAGCCGCGCCAGGCCCAGATCTGCGGGCCGATGAAGTGGATGGTCGGGATGCCGGCCTTCTTGAGCTGTTCTTCCAGACCCAGGTTGAAGCCGGGATAGTCCACACCCACGAAAACATCCGGCCGGTCCGCCAGCAGCTTGTCACGCAGCGACTCCTGGATGCCCTTGATCTCGCGGTAGCGCGGAATCACCTCGAACAGGCCACGCACCGTCAGCTTGTCCATCGGCCAGTCGCTGGTAAAGCCGTGCGCCATCATGTGCTCGCCACCAATACCGTGCAGGCGCACTTCCGGCAGACGCTCGCGCACGCCGGCCAACAGGCGGCTGCCCAGCAGGTCGCCCGAGCTTTCGCCGGCCACCAGTGCGATCGACTGGCGGCGCGTGATGTCAGCGGATGATGCCACGGGCCGAAGCCTCGATGAACTCGCGCAGCAGGCGGATGTGCTCGGCGCTGTGGGCCGACTTGGCTTCCATGTCCGCCAGTTGCTGCTTGGCTTCTTCCAGCGGCAGGCCGGCGCGGTAGATCAGCTTGTAGGCGCGCTTGATCTCCATGATCTGCTCGCTGGTGAAGCCACGGCGCTTCAAGCCCTCGCTGTTGATGCCGGCCGGAACGGCACGGTTGCCGGCCGCCGTCACGAAGGGCGGCACGTCCTGGCTCACGGCCGCCGTAAAGGCCGTCATGGCATGGGCGCCGATATGGCAGAACTGGTGCACGGTGGTGAAACCGCCCAGGAACACGTGGTCGCCCAGGTGCACGTGGCCGGCCAGCGTGGCATTGTTGGCCAGGATGATGTGGCTGCCCAGCTGGCAGTCGTGCGCCAGGTGGACGTAGGCCATGATCCAGTTGTCATTGCCGATGCGGGTTGCGCCGCCATCCTGCACGGTACCCCGGTTGAAGGTGACGAATTCGCGGATGGTGTTGCGGTCGCCGATCTCCATGGTGGTGGGTTCGCCGGCGTACTTCTTGTCCTGCGGTGCGGCGCCAATGGAGGCGAACTGGAAAATCTCGTTGTCACGGCCAATGGTGGTGTGGCCTTCGATCACCACGTGGGGACCGATGCGCGTGCCCGCGCCGATGCGCACGTCAGGACCGATGACGGCATAGGCGCCGATCTCGACCGATTCGTCGATCTGCGCTCCGGGGGCAATCACTGCGCTGGGATGGATCTTGGACATGTCCTGTGCTTCGATGGGTTCACTTGTTGCACATCTTGCAATGAAGCAATCTGCACAATGAATCAGGCCCGGCGCGATCTTGCCGATCACCGCCGGGCCTGGCTTGATGCGTCAAGCCTGCAGGCAGGCCTGGGGTCAGGCGCTCTGGCTGGCGTCGGCGGCGCTGCGCATGGTGCACATCAGGTCGCCTTCCACAGCCACCTGGCCGTCCACGGTGGCCACGGCACGGTATTTCCAGATGCCACGGGCACGGCGGGTGATTTCCACTTCCATCTTGAGCTGATCGCCCGGTTCCACCGGACGCTTGAAGCGGGCATTGTCGATGCCGACGAAGTAGACCACGGTGTTCTCGTCGGGCTTGCGGCCTTCGGTCAGGAAGGACAGCAGCGCAGCGGTCTGGGCCAGCGCCTCGATCATCAGCACGCCCGGCATCACCGGCTTGTGCGGGAAGTGGCCGTTGAAGAATTCTTCATTCACGGTCACGTTCTTGATCGCGGTGATGGTCTTGCCGCTCTCCCAGTTCAGCACGCGATCAACCAGCAGCAGCGGATAACGGTGCGGCAGGTACTGTTTGATTTGATTGATGTCGAGGCTATTCATTCTCTTCTTGATTCTCTGAAAGCGGGGCTTGGCCTGCTTGTTCTTGTGTCAACGTTTTAAGCGATTTTTCCAACGCCCGGATTTTCTCACGCATCGTGCCCAGATTGCGCACCAATGCAGCTGATTTTTCCCAGTCGCGGTGTTCGGTGATGGGATAGAAGCCGGTGTATTGCCCTGGCTCAAGGATGGAACGCAGGGCCAGCGTACCGGCCGAGACGTGCACCTTGTCCTCGATGGTGATGTGGCCATGGATCATGGCCGCGCCGCCGATGGAGCAGTATTTGCCGATTTTCGCGCTGCCGGCGATGCCGGCACAGGCGGCAATGGCAGTATGGGCGCCGATATGGCAGTTGTGGGCGATCTGGATCTGGTTGTCGAGCTTGACGCCCTCCTCGATCACGGTATCGGCCAAGGCACCGCGGTCGATGGTGGTATTGGCGCCGATTTCGACGTCATCGCCGATCATGACACGGCCAACTTGCGGAATTTTGATCCATTGCCCGGCTTCGTTGGCGAAACCGAAGCCATCGGCCCCGATCACCGCACCCGAATGGACGATGCCGCGCGCCCCGATCTCGCAGGCGTGATGCAGGGTGGCACGGGCGTGGAAATGGGTGTCGTCACCGACCTTGGCGTGGTGGCCGATGAAGCTGCCGGCGTCGATACGGGCGCGGGCACCGATGACGGCACCGGCTTCGATCACCACCAGCGGGCCGATCACCGCATCCGCCGCGACCTGGGCCGATGGATCGACCACGGCGCTGGCATGGATGCCGGCAGGCGCGCGCACTTCGGCCTCAGCCTGAAACAGCTGGGCCGCGCGGGCGAAATAGGCGTAAGGATTGCGGGTGACGATGCGGGCACCGGCATAGCCCTGCACCTGGGCGTCGTCCGTCTCGGACAGGATCAGCGCCGCCGCCTGGGTCTGGTCGGCTTGCGCACGGAACTTGGGATTGGAAAGGAAAGTGATGTGGCTGGCACCGGCGGCATCCAGCGGCGCGATGCCATCGACCGCGATGGTCGCATCACCCTTCAGCTGACCGCCCAAGCGCTCGACCAGTTGCTGCAGTCGAATACTCATCTTGGCTTTTCCGAATGGTAGGCGTTGCTTGGCTTACGGTAGAACAAAGGCCGCCCTGAAGGCAGCCCCTGAAGCGACATGCGGGCGCAGGACGTTGCCGCCCGGCGCCCGCATGGTGAAGGCGGCAATTACTTGGCCAGTTCCTTCAGGACCTTGTCGGTAATGTCGATGCGCTTGGAAGCGTAGACGGCTTCCTGGAAGACGATGTCGTACTTCTCGGCTTCGGCGATCTGGCGGATCACCTTGTTGGTGCGTTCCAGGACCACGGCCAGTTCCTCGTTGCGGCGCTGGTTCAGGTCTTCGCGGAATTCACGCTGCTTGCGCTGGAATTCCTTGTCCAGGTCGGACAGGTCACGCTGGCGCTTGGCGCGGTCGGAATCCGACAGCACGGCAGCATCCTTGTCCAGCTTGTCGGACTGGGCCTTCAGACGCGCAGCCATGTCTTGCAGGTCACGGTCACGCTTGGCGAACTCGGCTTCCAGCTTGGTTTGTGCGGCCTTGGCAGGCGCCGCTTCGCGGAAGATGCGCTCGGTGCTCACGAAGGCGATTTTCGAGCTTTCCTGCGCGTGGGCGGGGGCAAAGCTCAACAGGCAGGCAGCCATCACGATGGTCTGCAGGGACAGGAACGATTTGGTCATGAACTTCAAGATTACTCTCCGTATTACGAATCAATGATGACCGCTTTAGAAGCCGGTACCCAGTTGGAACTGGAAGGTTTGAGACTTGTCACCCGCCTTCAGGTTCAATGGCTTGCCGAAGCTCAGCTTCAGCGGACCGATCGGCGACACCCAGCTGATACCGACACCGGCCGAATAGCGCAGGTCGTTGAGCTTGATGTTTTCGCCGTCGGCGAAGACGTTGCCGCCGTCAAAGAAGGTGAACCAGCGCAGCGTGCGGTCCTGGCCCGAACCCGGGAACGGGAACTGCAATTCGGCATTGCCGTACAGACGCGAAGCGCCGCCCATGGAGTCACCGTACTGGTCCTTCAGGCTACCCAGCGAGGAGGCTTCATAGCCGCGCACGGTGCCGATACCGCCGGCATAGTAGTTCTTGAACACCGGGTACGGCTTGCTGCCCAGGCCGCGGCCGTAGTCGACTTCGCCATTCAGCGCCAGGGTCACGGCCTTGCTGAAGAACGGCTGGAAATACTGCTGCTGGTAGCTGGCACGGTAGTACTTCAGGGTGCCCACATAGGAGACCTCGAAGTTGGCGCGCTGATAGCGGCCGGTGGTCGGCACCAGGGCCGAGTCACGGCCGTCACGCTGCCATGCCACGGTCAGCGGGATGCTGGTGGTACGGGCGCTGCCGATACCGCAAGTCGCGGTCGACGACACGTCAGTTACGTTACAACCGGAACCGCCCACGCCGCCGAAGTCACGCACGTACTGGCGATACAGCGTCGGGCTGGTGTTGTCGGTGCTGACGTTGGTGTTTTCCACGCCAATACCGAAGAACACGCGGTCCAGTTCCGAGAACGGCACACCGAACTTGATGCTGCCGCCCAGCGTCTTGACGCGGTAGTCACCGGTCGTATAGACCGACGGACGAATCGTGCGCAGATAGATTTCATAGGTGCGGCTGATGCCGTCATCCGTGAAATACGGATTGGTGGTCGACAGCGAGATCGTGCGATAGCGCGAGCTGGTGTTGATGTCGATACCGACGGTGTTGCCGCTGCCGAAGGCGTTTTCCTGCGAGATCGAGCCGGTCAGGCTCAGCTTGTCGGACTGCGAGAAGCCGGCACCGACCATGATGTTGCCGGTCGGCTTTTCCTCGACCTTCATGTTCACATCGACCTGGTCGCTGGTGCCCGGCACTTCAGGCGTATCCACGGTCACTTCCTTGAAGTAGCCCAGACGGTCGACGCGATCGCGCGAAAGCTTGATCTTCTCGCCGTCGTACCAGGAATCCTCGAACTGGCGGAATTCGCGGCGGATCACTTCATCGCGGGTCTTGGTGTTGCCGGCGATGTTGACGTGACGCACGTAGACGCGCTTGCCCGGGTCGACCATGATGGTGAAGGCAACTTCCTTCTTCTCGCGGTCCACATTGGGGTTGGCGTTGACGTTGGCGAAGGCGTAACCGAAGTTGCCCAGGCGTTCACCGATCTTCTTGGTGCTGTCGGTCAGCTTGGCGCCGGAATAGACGTCGCCCTTCTTCAGCTGCACCAGCTTGGCCAGTTCCGGCTCCATGCCGAACATCTCGCCTTCCAGCTTGATGTCGGAGACGGTGTACTTCTCGCCTTCCTTGATGTTGACGGTGATGTAGATGTCTTTCTTGTCGGGCGTGATCGACACCTGAGTCGATTCGACCTGCATCTCCAGATAGCCGCGGTCCAGGTAATAGGAACGCAGGGTCTCGATGTCACCCTGCAGTTTTTCCTTGGAATACTGGTCAGCCTTGGTGTACCAAGTGAACCAGCCCGGGGTGGTCAGCTTGATCTGGTCGCGCAGGGTGCTGTCGGAGAACACCTTGTTGCCGACGAAGTTGATCTGCTTGATGCGCGAAACTTCACCTTCATCCACGGCGAAGGTAATGGCGACGCGATTGCGTTCGACCGGCGTGACGGTGGTCGACACCTTGGCACCATACAGGCCGCGCGACAGGTACTGACGCTTCAGTTCCTGCTCGGCGCGATCGACCTGCGAGCGGTCGAAGATGCGCGACTCGGCGACACCGATTTCCTTCAGGGCCTTGGTCAGTTGCTCCTTGTCGAATTCCTTGATGCCGGAGAAGTCGACGCTGGCAATGGCCGGGCGTTCGACCACCTGCACCACCAGCACGTCGCCTTCGGCTTCGATGCGCACGTCACGGAAGAATCCGGTGGCGTACAACGCCTTGATGGCGGCGGTGGCCTTTTCATCGTTGAAGGTATCGCCCACGCGCACCGGCAGGTAGCTGAAGACGGTGCCGGCTTCGGTACGCTGGATGCCTTCGACGCGGATGTCCTTGACCACGAACGGCGTGATGGCCATGGCCTGGCTGGAGCACAGGGCAAAGGCGGCAGCGGCAATCAGGCGACGGGAGAGAGTCGGAATGGGATGTTGCGCAGGGTGTAATTTCATCTATCGTTCATCAACAGTTTTTCGCTGCGGCACTGCCTGACATGATGCTGGTAAGCAATTGAAAACGGATTCCTGATCCATTGCCAATTGCTTAACAACTGCCATCGGGGTTGGCCGGCAAATGTAAAAAATCCGGTCTTTCTGGCCGCTCCGCCGATCTTGCTCGCTCGACGGGGCCGGCATCAGGCCGGATTCATCCTTGGAACATCAGTCGCACGATATCGTTGAAAGCGGCAACGAGCATCAGCGCCATCAGTAATCCCAGGCCGGCGCGCTGCGCGATTTCCCCAAACCGCTCGGAAACGGGCCGCCCTGTCAAAATCTCCAGCGCATAATACAGCAAATGACCGCCGTCTAAAACCGGGATTGGCAACAGATTCATCACTCCCAGGCTGATACTGATGAAGGCCAGGAAGCTGAGGTAGCTCACCAGGCCCACGCGGGCGGTCTGTCCGGCATAGTCGGCGATGGTGATGGGGCCGGTAATGTTCTTCAGCGAGACCTGCCCGATGATCATCTTGCCGATCATCTTGATGGTCATCACGCTGGTATCCCAGGTGCGCTGCGCGCCCTTGGCCACGGCCGTCAACGGGCCATCGCTGACGGTGGCCATCTCCGGTGCCAGCGGCACTTCGACCTTGATGCGGCCGATGCGCTTGCCGCTTTCACCCTCTTCCACCGACTCCGGCGTGACGCGCATCTCGATCGGCGCAGTGCCGCGCATGCCCTGCAGCAGCAGAGGCTTGCCGGCGGATTCGCGCACTTTTTCCACGAAGGCCAGGCCATCCTGGACCGGCACGCCATCGATGGCGGTGATGCGGTCGCCGCTCTCCAGGCCTGCCATCTTGGCCGGACCCTCCATGATCTTGCCCAGCACGGCAGGTGGACGTGCCAGCGACAGGCCGAGCTTGCCGAGGAAGTCGCCTTCCAGCTCATTGCTGTCGATGCCACCCAGACGCAGCGTGACCGAGTTGAGCAGCTTGCCGCTGCCATTGGGATTGGGACGTTCGACGTCGATGCGGGCATCGGCCTTTTCCAGCACCAGTTGCATCAGTTTCCAGCGTACTTCGGACCAGACCTGCACCGGCGCGCCATTGATGGCCGTGATGCGGTCACCGGCGCGCAAGCCGGCCTGGTAGGCGGCCGACTGCGCGGTCGCTGCACGCAGCACGGGCACCGGCTCCGGCACGCCGTGCATGTAGAGACCAGCAAAGAGGAGAATGGCCAGCAGGAAATTGGCGATCGGCCCGGCCGCCACGATGGCGATGCGACGCCAGACGGATTGGCGCGTGAATTCGCGCTTGAGATCGGCTTCCGGAATGTCTTCCAGCGGCTGTTCGCGCGCGTCCAGCATCTTCACATAGCCGCCCAAGGGCAGCACCGACAACGCCCATTCGGTCTGGTCGCGGCCGAAGCGGCGCGACCAGATCACCCGACCCATGCCGACCGAGAAGCGCAATACCTTCACACCGCACCAGCGCGCCACCAGGTAATGCCCCAGCTCGTGGACTACCACCAGGGTGCCCAGGGCAACGAAGAAAGCGATCAGGGTATGCAGCAGGTTCATCGTGAAATCAGGGCCTCGGCGTGGTCACGCGCCTGCCGGTCCTGCTCCAGCAGCGCCGTGATGTCATCGGCTTGCCGGTTGGGGATGGCGGACATGACCTCTTGGATCAGGGGGGCGATCTTCCCGAAGCCGATGCGGCCATCGAGGAAGGCTTGCACGGCGACTTCGTTGGCGGCGTTGAGGATCGCCGCCAGCGTACCGCCGGCCCGCAGCGCATCATACGCCAGTTTCAGGCAGGGGAAGCGCTGATAGTCAGGCGGCAAGAAGGACAATTGCGCGATCTGCGCCAGATCCAGCGCTGCCACGCCCGAGGCGATACGCTCCGGATAGGCCAGCGCATTGGCAATGGGCGTGCGCATGTCGGGGTTGCCCAACTGCGCCAGCACAGAGCCATCGGCATACGAGACCATGGAATGAATCACGCTCTGCGGGTGGATCACCACCTCGATCTTGTCCGCCGGCGCGCCGAAGAGCCAGTGCGCTTCGATCACTTCCAGACCCTTGTTCATCATGGTGGCGGAATCCACCGAGATCTTGCGCCCCATCACCCACTTGGGATGGGCCACGGCTTCTTCCACGGTGACTTGATCAAGCGTATTCACATCCCGATGGAGGAAGGGACCGCCAGAGGCCGTCAGGACGATTTTCTCGACACCATGCGCCGTCATCGAACGGGTGTAACCGGCGGGCAGGCACTGGAAGATGGCATTGTGTTCGCTATCGATGGGCAGCAGGCTGGCACCATGTGCCTGCACCGCATCCATCAGCAGCTGGCCGGAGATCACCAAGGCTTCCTTGTTGGCCAGCAGGATCTTCTTGCCGGCACGTGCGGCGGCCAGCGTGGAGGCCAGTCCTGCGGCACCGACGATGGCCGCCATGACCATGTCGCAGCCGTCGGCGGACGCGATGTCGCACAAGGCTTGCGGACCGTAGGCCACTTCGGTGGACAGCCCGGCTGCGCGCAACAAGGTTTGCAACTGCGCGGCCGCTTCGGCGGAACCGACCACGGCCACTTGCGGACGGAAGCGCTGGCATTGCTCGGCCAGTTCAGCAACACGGGAATGGGCGCTCAGCGCAAAGACGCGATAGCGGTCGGGATGGCGGGCCACCACGTCCAGCGTGGACACGCCGATGGAACCGGTGGCACCGAGAATGCTGATGGACTGCATGGAATTTCCAGAAGGAAAGCGGCGGCTCAGGCAGCCGCCAGCCAGAGATCGACCAGCGCTGCCAGCGGCAGCACCGGGATGAGCGCATCGATGCGGTCGAGCACGCCGCCGTGGCCGGGCAGCAGGTTGCTGCTGTCCTTCATGCCGGCGCGGCGCTTCAGTTGCGACTCGAACAGGTCACCGACCACGCTGGCCACCACCATGAGGCTGAGCACGCCGACAAAGCCGCCCCAGCCCCAGCGATTGAACAGGTGATACTGGAAGGTCTCGCCACCACTCATGGACATGGCCACTGCCGCCGAAATCACCAGCACCGCCAGCCAGCCGCCGATGGCCCCCTCCCAGGACTTGCCCGGGGAAATGGTGGGAGCCAGCTTGTGGCGTCCGAAGCCCTTGCCAGAGAAATAGGCACCAATGTCAGCCACCCACACCACGGCCATCACCGACAGCAGATACAGCGGCGAATGCTGGAACAGGTCCACGATGGCAACGAAGCAGCCGAGGATGGACAGCATGTAAGTGCCGTTGAGCAGCCGATTGCCGAAAGCTTCGATCCGAGGCAGGCCGAGGCCAAGCGCGGGCACGAAGCGCAAGGCCCACAACAGCACGCAGAGCACATACAGGGCGCGCACGCTGGGCAAGCCGGAGAAGAACAGGATGACGCTGAAGACCAGCGTCCACACGGCAGCCCACAAGGTGGGACGCGGGCTCTTGAAGAGACGGAAGCATTCCCACGAACCGGCGGCGAAGAACACCAGCACCGCCATGGCAAAGGCCGGGAAATAACCGAAATACAGGATGGGCAACAGGATTGCCAGCAGGATCAACGCCGTGATGACACGCGTCTTGAGCATCAGGAAGCCTTTTTCTGGTCCAGTACCTGGGCACTGGTGCGCCCGAAGCGGCGCTCGCGTTGTTGGTAGGAGCCGATCGCCTGATCCAGCGCCTTGTCGTCGAAATCGGGCCAGAAGGTTTCGGTGAAGTACAGCTCGCTGTACGCCAGCTGCCACAACAGGAAATTGGAGATGCGCTGTTCACCGCCGGTACGGATGAACAAATCGGGCTCGGGGGCATACGCCATGGCCAGATACGGGGCCAGTTCTTCTTCGGTGTAGTCGGTCGCGCCCGGCTTGTCCTTGACCATTTTGGAAACGGCCTGCATGACATCCCAGCGCCCGCCATAGTTGGCGCAGACGGTCAGCGTCAGGCGACTGTTGCCGGCGGTCTGTGCCTCGGCCTTGGCCGCCATCTCCTGCAATTTCGGATCGAAGCGGCTCATGTCGCCGACGATGCGCAGGCGGATGCCATTGTTGGCCATCTTGCCGACTTCACGCTCCAGCACCGTCATGAACAGACGCATCAGCACCGACACTTCGTCGGCAGGGCGACGCCAGTTTTCGGAACTGAAGGCAAACAGGGTAAGGAATTCAATACCGCGCTCGGCGCAGGCCTCGACAATGGAGCGCACTGCATCCACGCCCTTGGCATGCCCCGCCACACGCGGCAGGAAACGTTTGGTCGCCCAACGACCGTTGCCGTCCATGATGATGGCAACATGGCGCGGAACCGCGGAAGTCTCCGGAACCGCCAGAGTTGAGCTTTGATGCTTCATGTAAATGATTTATTACTTTTCCGTGCGCCGGATGGTGAAGCGCAACATGGTAACGGGCACGCGCCGCTTTGACAAACCGGCCAGCCTCCTCCCCCCATTGCCGCTCTCACTTCCCGCCTGCACTTTTGCTGTCTTGGACTTGTTCGTGCAGCGCGGCCGCCATGGCAGCCGCGCGTGAGACCTGCAGGACGGCTTACACCGTCATCACTTCCTTTTCCTTGTCGGTGACCATCTTGTCGATGTCAGCCACGAACTTGTCGGTCAGCTTCTGGATCTCGTCCTGGCCGCGGCGCTCTTCATCTTCCGAGGCGATCTTGTCCTTGACCAGCTTCTTCAGGCCTTCATTGCCTTCGCGGCGGATGTTGCGCACGGCGATCTTGGCATCTTCGGCTTCACTCTTGACCAGCTTGACCATTTCCTTGCGGCGCTCTTCGGTCAGCGCAGGCATCGGCACACGGATCAGGTCGCCGTGGGTGGCCGGGTTCAGGCCCAGGTCGGCTTCACGGATGGCCTTCTCGATGACGGCGGCCATCTTCTTCTCGAACGGCTGCACACCGATGGTGCGCGCATCGATCAGGGTCAGGTTGGCGACTTGCGACAGGCCTGTCGGCGAACCATAGTATTCAACCATGACCTGGTCCAGCAGGCCGGTGTGGGCGCGGCCGGTACGGACCTTGGCCAGGTTGGCCTTCAGGGTTTCGATGGACTTGGCCATCTTCTGCTCGGTATTTTTCTTGACGTCAGCGACACTCATGCTGCTCTCCTAACTTTGGTGCAATAACTTGGCTTGTCTTGATGGCAAATGCCTGAAAGACGGGCATTGTAAACGGGAATCCCGGCCTGCGGCCGGTTTCTGCACTGCAATATCGATCAGACGTGGACCAGGGTGCCTTCATCGTCACCCATGACCACGCTCTTGAGCGCGCCCGGCTTGACGATGGAAAACACCTTGATCGGCAGCTTCTGGTCGCGGCACAGCGCAAAGGCGGTGGCATCCATCACCTGCAGGTGCTTGGCGATGGCTTCGTCGAAGGAGATCGACTGGTAGCGAGTGGCGGCCGGGTCCTTCTTGGGGTCGGCGGTGTAGACACCGTCGACCTTGGTGGCCTTCAGCACGATCTGGGCACCGATTTCCGAGCCACGCAGGGCGGCGGCGGTATCGGTGGTGAAGAAGGGGTTGCCGGTACCGGCGGCGAACACCACGATCTTGCCTTCTTCCAGGTATTGCAGCGCCTTGGGGCGCACATAGGGCTCGACCACCTGCTCGATGCCGATGGCCGACATCACGCGGGCCGTCAGGCCGGCCTGGCGCATGGCGTCAGCCAGGGCCAGCGAGTTCATGACGGTGGCCAGCATGCCCATGTAGTCGGCGGTTGCACGATCCATGCCCTGGGCGCCCGGCGCGACGCCGCGGAAGATGTTGCCGCCACCGATCACGATGGCCAGTTCCACGCCCAGTTTGCTGATTTCTGCTACATCCGCGACCATGCGTTCGATGGTCGCGCGATTGATACCGTAGGCGTCGTCGCCCATCAGTGCTTCGCCGGAGAGTTTGAGGAGTACGCGCTTGTAGGCTGGTGTTGTCATTGCAGGGCTCCGTGTTCTGTCCGAGGTTGAATTACGTATTGACGCGCCGGCACTCGCTGTCACCCGACGAAATGGCGCTTTTTCGTCATCAGGGGCAGGTCCGAACGCATGAGGGGATGTACTGCTGCGCCCTATTCTGTCTTGCCGTGTGCTGCCAGTATTGCTTTAGCTACCCATATTGCCGTTGCCAGGCGGCCTGCCCTGCGCGTCATCATTCATCCGACGGACGACCCTGACTGTAGACGCGGGCGACTCCGAAAGTTCCCGGAATCCGGCTTAAAAAAACGGGCCTCTCGGCCCGTTTTTCCTGCGACGCTTACTGAGCTTGTTTCGCTGCAGCCACTTGCGCTGCCACTTCGGCAGCGAAGTCGTCTTGCTTCTTCTCGATGCCTTCGCCGACCACGTACATGGCGAACGACTTGACGGTGGTATTGGCCGCCTTCAGCATCTGTTCGACGCTTTGCTTGTCGTTCTTCACGAAAGCCTGGTTGAACAGCGACACTTCCTTCAGGTACTTCTGCACCGAACCGTCCACCATCTTGGCGACGATGTCAGCCGGCTTGCCGGATTCGGCAGCCTTCAGGGCGGCGACCGAGCGTTCCTTCTCGATCAGGTCGGCCGGCACTTGCTCGGCCGACAGGGCGACCGGCTTCATGGCAGCGATGTGCATGGCCACGTCCTTGCCGACTTGCTCTTCAGCGCCGTCGAACTCGACGATCACGCCGATGCGGGTGCCGTGCAGGTAGGCAGCCAGCTTGCCGGTGGTTTCGAAGCGCTGGAAGCGACGGAACGACATGTTCTCGCCGATGCGGCCGATCAGTTCGGTGCGCAGTTCTTCCAGGGTCTTGCCGTCGGCCAGCTTGCAGGCGCCCAGGGCAGCCACGTCAGCCGGATTCTGTTCGACCACCAGCTTGGCAGCAGCCTCGACCAGACCGATGAACTCGTCGTTCTTGGTCACGAAGTCGGTTTCACAGTTCACTTCGACCAGCGCGCCGACGTTGCCAGCGATGTAGGCCGAGATCACGCCTTCTGCGGTGATGCGGGAAGAGGCCTTGGAAGCCTTGCTGCCCAGCTTGACGCGCAGAATCTCTTCGGCCTTGGCCATGTCGCCATCGGCTTCGGTCAGCGCCTTCTTGCATTCCATCATCGGCGCGTCGGTCTTCGCACGCAGATCGCCCACCATTGCTGCGGTAATTGCCGCCATACTTTTCTCCTGACTTGGAGGCATCCCGCGCTTGCGGCATGCCTGAAACTCGAAAATTGAATCAAAAAAAAGGGGCCACTGCGTCACTACCCGCTGTCACCCCTTTTTGGACTACCGTACTACCGGAAGAGCAGAATCAAGCCTGCTCGACCTCGACGAATTCATCGCCCTTGACTGCTTCGACGACGTCGTTGACGGCGTTGGCGCGGCCTTCCAGCACGGCGTCAGCCATGCCGCGAGCGTACAGAGCGATCGCCTTGGCGGAGTCGTCGTTACCCGGGATCACGTAGGTGACGCCTTCGGGCGAGTGGTTGGTATCGACCACGCCGATGACCGGAATGCCCAGCTTGGCGGCTTCGGTGATGGCGCCCTTGTGGTAGCCGACGTCGATGACGAAGATGGCGTCAGGAATGCCGCCCATGTCCTTGATGCCGCCGATGGCCTTTTGCAGCTTTTCCTGTTCACGGGTGAACAGCAGGGCTTCCTTCTTCGACAGCTTCTCGACCGAACCGTCTTCGATGGCAGCTTCCATGTCCTTCAGGCGCTTGATCGAGGTCTTGATGGTCTTGAAGTTGGTCAGCATGCCGCCCAGCCAGCGCTGGTCAACGTAGGGCACGCCAGCGCGTTGCGCTTCAGCGGACAGGATGTCGCGGGCTTGACGCTTGGTACCAACGAACAGGATGGTGCCACGGTTGGCCGACAGCTGGCGCACGTACTTGACGGCTTCCTGGTACATGCCCAGGGTCTTTTCCAGGTTGACGATGTGAATCTTGTTGCGATGGCCGAAAATGAAGGGGGCCATCTTGGGGTTCCAGAAGCGGGTTTGGTGACCGAAGTGGACACCGGCTTCCAGCATTTCGCGCATGGTAACGGACATGAATTTCTCCAGGGTTAGGTCTGGAATCCGCTCGGTCATCCGGCTCATGCAGCCGGACACCCTTTTAGCGAACGGATTCGCGTTTCAAAAGATAATTTACGACACTTATTGCCAAACAGACATGAAGAATCATTCCGCACACCGCATTCGACAACTGACCTGTGGTTTTCAGATCAGCCCGGCATTCTACTCGACCCATCACTTTTGTTCAAGTAGCACATGAAGATAAGGAACGCAGCCAAACGCCGGCCCCGGCTTGTCGACCGGAGCCGGCAAAACAGAAAGTACCCCCGTCGTCTATAATCCCGTCTTGACGATTTTCTAGCGAATTGCGATTCATCATGGGCAACATCACCATCAAGACCGCCGAAGACATCGAAGGCATGCGCGTGGCCGGCCGCCTGGCCGCCGAGGTGCTGGACTACATCACCCCCTTCGTGAAGCCGGGCGTGACCACCGGCGAGATCGACCGCCTCTGCCACGAGTACATGACCAACGTGCAAGGCAGCATCCCGGCCCCGCTGAACTACTGCCCGCCGGGCTACACGCCCTACCCCAAGGCCATCTGCACCTCCCTGAATGACGTGATCTGCCACGGCATCCCGGGCGACAAGGTGATGAAGAACGGCGACGTGCTCAACATCGACGTCACCATCATCAAGAATGGCTACCACGGCGACACCAGCCGCATGTTCTTCCTGGGCGAGCCGTCCATCCTGGCACGCCGCCTGACCGAGATCACCTATGAATGCATGTGGCTGGGCATCTCCAAGATCAAGCCGGGCGCACATTTGGGCGATATCGGCCACGTCATCCAGCAGCACGCCGAAAAGGCCGGCTACAGCGTGGTGCGCGAGTTCTGCGGCCACGGCATCGGCAAGGTCTTCCATGAAGAACCGCAAGTCCTGCACTACGGCCGCCCCGGTACGCTGGAGAAGCTGGAAGCCGGCATGATCTTCACCGTGGAACCGATGATCAACGCCGGCCGCCGCGAGATCCGCGAAATGGGCGACGGCTGGACCATCAAGACCAAGGACCGCAGCCTGT
This sequence comes from Herbaspirillum sp. 1130, assembly GCF_017833835.1. Classification (NCBI taxonomy): domain Bacteria; kingdom Pseudomonadati; phylum Pseudomonadota; class Betaproteobacteria; order Burkholderiales; family Oxalobacteraceae; genus Herbaspirillum; species Herbaspirillum sp. 1130. The sequence goes on along the minus strand of NZ_JAFICQ010000001.1, from coordinate 322,124 downwards.
CAGCCCAATGGGAACACACCGTGCTGGTCACCGAGACCGGCTTCGAAGTGCTGACGGTGTCGCCCGGCATGCCGGCACCGCCGGCCTTCATCCAGAACCAGGTCGCCACCCCGGCGTGACCCTGGCGGCCGGAACCATGTGCCCCTCCACCCTGCACACAGTTTCCGGCACGAAACCTGCTTCGAGCGCAAAGCCGCATGGGGATGCGGCTTTGTTCATATAGGCGCCGCCCCGCCGCCCTGCTTGCCTTAATTGCCGACCACGATGCCCACACTCGCCATGACGCTCAAGAAACAGCTCAAGGCCGCGCGCCAGCAAGCCATCGAGGTGTTCCAGTCCAACCACAAGACCGAGCAGTTGCTGGCCCAGTTGCGCCGCAACGTGGACGAAGCCCTCACCACTGCCTGGGAAGAACTGGGCATGTCCGGCAATGCCGCCCTGGTGGCCGTGGGCGGCTATGGCCGGGGCGAGCTGTTCCCGCATTCGGATGTGGATGTGCTGATCCTGCTGGACCAGGCCCCGGATGCCGCCAAGAAGGAAAAGCTGGAATCCCTGGTGCAGCTGTTCTGGGACATCGGCCTGGAAATCGGCCACAGCATCCGCACCATCGACGAATGCCTGGATGAATCGGCTGCCGACATCACGGTGCAGACCAGCCTCCTGGAAGCCCGCCTGGTGACCGGCAACCGCGCCCTCTTCAAGAAATTGCAGGAGCGCTACCATGCGGCGCTGGAGCCGCTGGCCTTCTTCCAGGCCAAGACCCTGGAAATGCGCCAGCGCCACATCAAATATGAAGATACGCCCTACAGCCTCGAACCCAACTGCAAGGAAAGCCCCGGCGGCCTGCGCGACCTGCAGGTGATCCTGTGGGTGGCCAAGGCGGCGGGCCTGGGCAACTCCTGGGGCGAGCTGGCCGAACACGGCATGCTGACCTCCACCGAGGCGCGCCAGCTGCGCCAGAAGGAACGCGCCTTCAAGGACATTCGCATCCGCCTGCACATCCTGACCGACCGCCGCGAAGACCGGCTGGTCTTCGACATCCAGACCCAGCTCGCCGAGACCTTCGGCTTCAAGACCACCGATACCCGCCGCGCCAGCGAATACCTGATGCAGCGCTATTACTGGGCAGCCAAGGCGGTCACGCAGCTCAACACCATCCTGCTGCAGAACATCGAAGCCCATCTGTTCCCGCAGCAGGCGGTTCCGCGCCCGCTCAACGAGCGCTTCAACGAGGTCAACGGCTTCGTCGACATCGCCCATGACAGGGTCTTCGAAGAGACGCCTTCGGCCATGCTGGAAGTCTTCCTGGTGCTTTCCGAGCATCCGGAACTGAAGGACATGTCGGCGCGCACCCTGCGTGCGCTATGGCATGCGCGCTTCAAGATCGACAATGCCTTCCGCGCCAATCCGGAGAATCATCGCCTGTTCATGCAGATCATCCAGAGCAAGCGCGGCATCACCCACGCCCTGCGCGGGATGAACAGCACCAGCGTGCTGGGACGCTACCTGCCGAACTTCCGCCAGATCGTCGGCCAGATGCAGCATGACCTGTTCCATGTCTACACGGTGGACCAGCACATCCTGATGGTGGTGCGCAACGTGCGCCGCTTCACGATGAGCGAACATGCGCATGAATATCCCTTCTGCAGCCAGCTCATGGCCAACTTCGGCCAGCCCTGGGTGCTGTACATCGCGGCGCTGTTCCACGACATCGCCAAGGGCCGGGGCGGCGACCACTCCAAGCTGGGCATGGACGATGCGCGCGCCTTCTGCGAGCAGCACGGCATCTCGCCGGACAATACCGAGCTGATCGTGTTCCTGGTGGAGCAGCATCTGGCCATGTCGCACGTGGCCCAGAAGCAGGACATGTCGGACCCCGACGTCATCACCGCCTTCGCCCAGCTGGTCAAGGACGAACGCCACCTGACCGCGCTCTACCTGCTGACGGTGGCCGACATCCGCGGCACCAGCCCCAAGGTCTGGAACGCCTGGAAGGGCAAGCTGCTGGAAGACCTGTACCGCATGACCCTGCGCGTGCTGGGCGGCGAAGCACCCTCGGCCGACCGCGAACTGAAGAATACCCAGCAGGAAGCCATCAAGACCCTGCGCCTGTACGGCCTGCCGGCCGACGCCCACGAAGCGCTGTGGAAGCAACTGGACGTGGCCTACTTCCTGCGCCACGACGCCTCCGACATCGCCTGGCAGACGCGCTGCTTCTACGACAAGGTCGATACCGGCGTACCGCTGGTGCGCTGCCGCCTGGCGCCCATTGGCGAAGGCGTTCAGGTGGCGGTCTACACGCCCGACCGCCCTGACCTGTTTGCGCGCATCTGCAGCTATTTCGACGAAAAAAGCTTCAGCATCTTCGACGCCAAGATCCACACGACCCGCAACGATTACGCGCTGGACGCCTTCCTGATCAATGCCCCGGTGTTCGCCAAGAACTACCGCGACATCATCAACCTGATCGAGCACGAACTGGGGGCCCTGCTGCAGTCCGACGCCCCGCTGCCGGCTCCTTCCAAGGCTCGCCTGTCGCGCCTGTCGCGCACCTTCCCGGTCAATCCGTCGGTGGATTTGCGCCCGGATGAGCGCGGCCAGTACTACCTGCTGTCGGTCTCGGCCAATGACCGCGCCGGGCTGCTGTATTCGATCTCCAACGTGCTGGCCAAGTACCGCATCAACCTGCATACCGCCAAGGTCATGACCCTGGGCGAGCGCGTGGAAGACGTCTTCCTGATCGACGGCCCCGGCCTGTCCCAGCCGCGCAACCAGATCATGCTGGAAACCGAACTGCTGCAGACCCTGCGCATCTGACCCGCATCACCCTGTCCGCGCTGCCGCCCCAGTCTGGCGCGGCGGCGCGGCTGGCCGTACAATCTCACCCTCGCCGCTGGCCGGCCTCCGTTTTTCGCAAGGCAATCCTCATGACTGAACCTGTACGACTTTCCAAACGCATGTCCGAACTCGGCCTGTGCTCGCGCCGCGAAGCCGACGAATGGATAGAAAAAGGCTGGGTGCGCGTGGATGGCCAGGTGGTGTCGGTGCTGGGCAGCAAGGTGCTGCCGCACCAGAAGGTCACCGTGGAACGCCAAGCCAGCGCCGAGCAGGCCCAGCGCGTGACCATCCTGATCAACAAGCCCATGGGCTACGTCAGCGGCCAGGCCGAGGATGGCTACAAGCCGGCCATGGTGCTGGTCAATGAACAATCGCGCTGGGCTGAAGACCAGACCGAGATGCGCTTCCACCCGCGCCAGCTGAAGAGCCTGGTGCCGGCCGGACGGCTGGACATCGATTCGGTGGGCCTGCTGGTGCTGACCCAGGATGGCCGCATCGCCAAGCAGTTGATCGGCGAGGATTCGGCGGTCGACAAGGAATACCTGGTGCGCGTGCAATACACCCGTCCCGGCAAGCTGCCCGAATCCGATCTCAAGCGCCTGAACCACGGCCTCATCATGGATGGCAAGCCGCTGCGCCCGGCCAAGGTGGTCTGGCAGAACGAGGATCAGCTGCGCTTCACCCTGCGCGAAGGCAAGAAGCGCCAGATTCGCCGCATGTGCGACATGGTCGGCCTGAAGGTGATCGGCTTGAAGCGCGTGCGTATCGGCGGCGTCAAGCTGGGCGAACTGCCGACCGGCCAGTGGCGCTACCTGCGGCCGGATGAGAAGTTCTGAGCCTCAGCCCGCTCCATACAAGAACGGCCCTGATTCATCATCAGGGCCGTTCTTTTTTGCAGCACTGAAACGGATCAGAGGAAACGATCCAGGATCTTGCGGCTGTGCTTGTCCAGTGCTTTCTGGTCGCGGATCAGGAACTGGATGCCGTGGCTATCGGCGATCAGCAGCGCCGGCGCGGCCAGGCGGCGGATGTCTTCCTCGCCCTTGAGCGTGAAGGTGGTGGTACCGCGCGTGGTCTGCACGGTCCAGTCGCTGGGCGTGGCGAAGGTCGACACGCTGACGATACGCTGGATCTCCGGCATGAACTCGCGGCTGGCCAGTTCTTCCTCAATCAGGCGGCGCGTCGGCGCATCCACTTCCTCCAGGGTATCGATCCAGGCCAGCTCGTGGCCGTCGCTGCTGACCAGAGACAGGCCGCGATCGGGCGATGTGACCGGAAATGCACGTACCGGAATCACGTGCTCGTGCAGGCCGCCCTGGGCGTCGGTCAAGACCAGACGTCCGAAAGCATTGCGTTCCAGGGTGAAGCTTTGGGCAGAATTGTTGGTGGTGCTCATGGCTTATTCGCCCTTCTCTTCTTCGCTCACCGAGACCTCGGCATCGCCCTCAGGATTGCGCGCCTGGGCCTGGTAGAGCTTGTAGTAATGCCCTTCCCGGGCCATCAGTTCTTCGTGGTTGCCGACTTCGACCACCTGGCCGCGATCCAGTACCACCAGGCGATCAGCCTTGCGCAGAGTCGACAGGCGGTGCGCGATGGCAATCGTGGTACGTCCCTGGACCAGGTTGTCCAGCGCCTTCTGGATTTCCTTTTCGGTGGTGGTATCGACCGAGGAAGTCGCCTCGTCCAGGATCAGGATGCGCGGGTCGATCAGCAGCGCGCGCGCAATCGAGATGCGCTGGCGCTCACCGCCCGACAGGGCCTGGCCGCGCTCACCGACCAGCGAGTCATAGCCTTGCGGCAGGCGCAGGATGAACTCATGCGCGTGGGCCGCACGGGCCGCCGCGATGATTTCCTCGCGGGTGGCTTCCGGCTTGCCGTAGGCGATGTTCTCGGCAATGGTGCCGAAGAACAGGAAGGGCTCCTGCAGCACCAGGCCGATGTTGCGGCGGTATTCGGAAATGGGCAGCGAACGGATGTCCACGCCATCGATGCGGATCGCCCCTTCGGACACATCGTAGAAGCGGCAGATCAGGTTCACCATGGTGGACTTGCCCGAACCGCTGTGGCCGACCAGGCCGATCATCTCGCCCGGCGCAATGGACAGGCTCATGTTGCGGATCACCGCGCGGTTGCCGTAGCGGAAGCCGATGTTGCGCACTTCGATGGCCCCCTTGACGTTTTCCAGGTGCACCGGGTTGGCCGGTTCCGGCACGCTGGAGACGTGGTCCAGGATGTCGAAGATGCGCTTGGCGCCGGCGGCGGCCTTTTGAGTCACCGAGACGATGCGGCTCATCGAATCCAGGCGCGTATAGAAGCGGCTGATGTAGGCCAGGAAGGCAGTCAGCACACCGACCGTGATCTGGTTGCTGGAGACCTGCCAGATCCCGAACACCCACACCACCAGCAAGCCCACTTCGGTCAGGAAGGTGACCGTGGGCGTAAAGAGCGACCAGATCTTGTTGACCCGGTCATTGACCATCAGGTTGTGACGGTTGGCTTCGCGGAAACGTGCCACTTCGCGCTTCTCCTGCGCAAAAGCCTTCACCACGCGGATGCCGGGGATGGTATCGGCCAGCACATTGGTCACTTCCGACCAGATGCGGTCGATCTTCTCGAAACCGTGGCGCAGGCGATCGCGCACCACGTGAATCATCCAGGCGATGAACGGCAGCGGCAACAAGGTCACCAGCGCCAGCCAAGGGTTGATCGAAATGAGGATGGCCGCCGTCATGATGATCATCAGCACGTCGATGGCGAAATCCAGCAGGTGCAGCGACAGGAACACGCAGATGCGGTCGGTTTCCGAGCCGATGCGCGCCATCAGGTCGCCGGTGCGCTTGCCGCCGAAATACTCTTGCGACAGCCGCAGCAGGTGCGCGTAGGTGGTGGTGCGCAGGTCTGCGCCGATGCGCTCGGACACCAGCGCCAGGATGTAGGTGCGCGCCCAGCCCAGTCCCCAGGCCAGCACCGCCGCGCCCAGCAGGCCCGACAGGTAAAGCGTGGCCAGGTGGGTGTCAATGGGGGTGCCGTTCTGGAACGGGATCAGCACGTTGTCCATCAGCGGCATGGTCATGTAGGGCGGCACCAGCGTGGCGGCGGTGGAGGCCAGCGTCAGCAGGAAGCCCAGCAGCAGCGAGCCCTTGTAGGGCTTGGCAAAGCGCGACAGGCGGAACAGCGCCCAGGTGGAAGGCGGCGCTTCCTTCGTTTCCGGGCAGATGGCACAGGTTTCCTGCCCTTCCGGCAGCACGGCCTTGCAGGTCGGGCAGACGTCGCCCTCCTCTTCGGCCTGCACGCCCGAGGCCAGCAGGTCGCGCTGCTGCTCGAACAGCTTGATCAGGCGCAGCGCCTGCGGATTCTGCGCCAGAGTGTAGCGCCAGGCGGCCAGTCGGCTGGCAGCGTCGCACAGCTCCAACGTACCCACACCAGCGTGGTCGACATGCTTCAGTTGCAGGTCGGGCCGATAGGCCCACTCCTGCCATTGCTGGCGGTCCGGGGCCAGCGCCAGCAGGCGGCGGTCGGTGGCCAGCACCAGCGAAGCGTTGAATTGCAGCTGGGCGTCCAGGTCCAGTTCCAGCCAGGCCAGCACGGATTCACCCTGGACCAGGCGGGCAGCGGTTTCCGTTTGCCAGCGCTCGGGCAGGCTGGCGGTCGCGGAAGGTATTGAGTCAGTAGTCATGTAACGGCAGCGTTGAGGCCCGAAGTGAGCAGTTTGGCTATTGTTTTAGGAGGTGCAGGTCTCGCCGGACCTGTTGTCTTGATGCCTGCAAGGATGTGCCAGCGGGCAGCGCGCGATTATAGCGCAGCGTCCCCTGCTGCAAATCCACGAACTGCGCCGCCTCGTGGGTATCGATCGGGCAGCGGCCCTCCGATAACGCAAGAGCGCCGCAAACGGTGTACCGGCAATTTCACTTCCGACTACGCGGGGGTGATCTTTCCCGCATGATGCGAACGGCTGATCTGCCCAAAGCTTCAGGTCACGACGGCGTACGCGTTTTTTCAGGCCGCATTGCCACGGCAACGGGACAGTCTGCGACAATATCGTTCATATCCACCCCCAGCCTGCCCGCATGATTCTCGCATTTCGCCTGCACCGCCCGGCCTGCCTTCTCACCTGCGGAGCCAGCTCTTGATTGCCGAGAGGCAACACTCCATTTCATTCAGTTATTCCAGTTGGCAAATGCAGTAAACCAAAACTCGCCCTGCGCGTTAGTGAACCATGCGTTATTCTGACAGAGCGCTGACCGGCGTGCGCAGGGCGGCACGTGCGATGCAGCCAGCATCGGCATCCTGGCTTGGGCAATTACAGCGGACTATCCACCACACATGAAAAACATCGAATTCCTCCGTTTTCTGAATCTCAAGGGTCCCAACATCTGGACCTACCGCTCCGCCCTCGAAGTGTGGATCGATATCGGCGAACTGGAAGATTTTCCCTCCAATACCATTCCCGGCTTCGTCGACCGCCTCACCACCTGGTTGCCCACCCTGATCGAACACCGCTGCAGCTACGAAGAGCGCGGCGGCTTCGTGCGCCGCCTGCACGAAGGCACCTGGCCCGGCCACATCCTGGAACACGTGACCCTGGAACTGCAGAACCTGGCCGGCCTGCCTGGCGGCTTCGGCAAGGCGCGCGAGACCAACGTGCGCGGCGTCTACAAGGTCGTGGTGCGTGCCCGCCATGAAACGGTCACCCGCGCAGCGCTCTTTGCCGCCCGCGACCTGGTGATGGCCGCCATCGAAGACCGTCCGTACGACCTCGACGGCACCCTGCGCAAGCTGCGCCGCATGGTCGACCGCCTGTGCCTGGGCCCCAGCACCGCCTGCATCGTGGACGCCGCCGACGAGCGCCGCATCCCGACCATCCGCCTGTCCGAAGGCAACCTTGTGCAACTGGGTCACGGCTGCAAGTCGCGCCGCATCTGGACCGCCGAATCCGACCAGACCGGCGCGATTGCCGAGGGCATCTCGCGTGACAAGGATCTCACCAAGTCGCTGCTGGAAACCTGTGGCGTGCCGGTGCCCGAAGGCCGTCTGGTGGACAGCCCCGCAGACGCCTGGGATGCCGCCCAGGACATCGGCCTGCCGGTGGTGGTCAAGCCCTGCGATGCCAACCACGGCCGGGGCGTTTTCATCGACCTGAACACCCAGGAAGAAATCGAAACCGCTTACAAGGTCGCGCTGGAAGAAGGCAGCGGCGTGCTGGTCGAACGTTTCGTGCCGGGCCTGGAACACCGCCTCCTGATCGTCGGCGGCAAGCTGGCCGCTGCCGCCCGTGGTGAACCGATCTTCATCGTCGGCGACGGCAAGTCCACCGTGCAGGACCTGCTGGACGAACTCAATCGCGACCCGCGCCGCGGCCTGCTGGAAGAACACCTGCTGGACCCGGTGCTGCTGGACCGCGAACCGGCCGCCGTGCTGGAACTGCAGCGCCAGAACCTGACCACCGAATCGGTCCCCGCCGCCGGCCGCCGCATCCTGCTGCTGCGCAATGGCAATGTCTCCTCCGACATCACCGACCTGGTCCACCCCAGCGTGGCAGCTGCCGCTTCCCTGGCCGCGCGCATCGTCGGCCTGGACATCGCCGGTGTCGACATCGTCGCCGAAGACATCTCGCGCCCGCTGCAGGACCAGGGCGGCGCCATCGTCGAGGTCAATGCCGGCCCCGGCCTGCTGATGCACCTGAAGCCCTCCGACGGCAAGCCGCGTCCGGTCGGCGAAGCCATCGTCGACAACCTGTTCGGCCCGGAAGAAAACGGCCGCATTCCCGTCGTCGGCGTCACCGGCACCCATGGCAAGACCACCATTTCGCGCCTGATCGCCCGCATCGTGCACCTCTCGGGCAAGCACGTGGGCCTGGCCTGCGGTGAAGGCCTGTACTTCGGCGAACGCCAGATCGAGCGCGGCAACCGCGCCACCTGGGATGCCGCCCATCGCGTCCTGCTCAACCGCGCCGTGGAAGCTGCCGTGTTCGAGAACGGCAGCGCTGCCATCCTCGCCGAAGGCCTGGCCTATGACCGCTGCCTGGTCGGCGTGGTGGCCAACATTGATCCCACCGACAGCCTGCCCGAGTTCTACATCGAGAACGCCGAGCAGATCGCCACCAAGGTCAAGCGCACCCAGGTCGACCTGGTGCTGCCGGAAGGGGCTGCCGTGCTCAATGCCGACGACCCACTGGTGGCCGACATGGCCCAGCTGTGCGATGGCGAAGTCATCTTCTTCAGCACCGACCCGGCTTCCGAACTGCTGGCCAGCCACCTGAAGGAAGGCGGTCGCGCCGTGTTCCTGCGCGATGGCGACCTGATCCAGGCCGAAGGCGAGCGCCAGTGCAAGGTCAGCTCGGTGGATGCCATCCCGCTGACCGAAAACGGCGCGGTGGCCTACCAGGTCGAGAACGTGCTGGCCGCCGTCGGCGCCGCCTGGGCCCTGGGCATCGGCCCGGAGGTGATCCGTGCCGGCATCGAGCTGTTCGGCACCGAGCGCGCCGAGGAGCAAGGCCTGAAGTTCAAGAGCCAGGCCGCCTGAGCCGGCGTGACCTGCAAGACCGACTGAATCAAGATCAAGAGACATCTAGGAAAACGAGTCCATGGACGTATCCCGCATTCGCGCCCTGCGCGGCCCCAATCTCTGGAGCAGACACACTGCCATCGAGGCCATCGTTTCCTGCCCGGAAAACGAGCGCGTCATCGATGACATGCCCGGCTTCGAACTGCGCCTGCGCGCCCGCTTCCCGCAGATCGGCTTCCTCGAACCCGATGGCGGCAAGCAGGTCGTCTCCATGGCGCACGCCCTGGCCGCTGCCGCCCTGGCGCTGCAAAACCAGGCCGGCTGCCCGGTGACCTTCACCCGCACGGTCTCCACCGTCGAGACCGGCATCTACCAGGTGGTGGTGGAATACAGCGAAGAAGAAGTCGGCCGCCTGGCCTTCGACCTCGCGCTGGAACTGGTGCGCGCCGCCCAGGCCGACACCCCCTTCGACCTCACCGCTGCGCTGGCCCGCATCCGCGAACTGGATGAAGATGTGCGCCTGGGTCCCTCGACCGGCTCCATCGTCAACGCCGCCATCAAGCGCGGCATCCCGTATCGCCGCCTGACCCAGGGCAGCATGGTGCAGTTCGGCTGGGGCAGCCGCCAGAAGCGCATCCAGGCCGCCGAGACCAGCAATACCAGCGCCATCGCCGAATCGATTGCGCAAGACAAGGACCTGACCAAGATGCTGCTGCACGCCGCTGGCGTGCCGGTCCCCAACGGCCGCGTGGTCGAGACCGTGGAAGATGCTTTGAAGGCCGCCGAGGAAATCGGTTCGGCGGTGGTCATCAAGCCGCTGGACGGCAACCAGGGCAAGGGGGTGGCCGTCAACATCAGCACCCCGGAACAGATCACCCGCGCCTTCAACAACGCCGCCCTGATCAGCGATGAAGTCATCGTCGAGCGCTACCTGCCCGGCCACGACTTCCGCCTGCTGGTCATCGGCAAGACCCTGGTGGCGGCCGCCCGCCGCGATCCGCCGCAAGTCATCGGCGACGGCGTGCACACCATCCGCCAGCTGATCGACCAGGTCAACGCCGACCCGCTGCGCGGCGATGGCCACGCCACGTCGCTGACCAAGATCCGCCTGGACGACATCGCCCTGTCGGTGCTGTCCGGCCAAAACCTGGACCCGGAAGCCATCCCCGCCCAGGGCGTGCGCGTGGTCCTGCGCAACAACGCCAACCTCTCCACCGGCGGCACCGCCACCGATGTCACCGACGACGTGCATCCGGATGTGGCCGCACGCGCCATCGCCGCCGCGCAAATGGTCGGGCTCGATATCTGCGGCGTGGACGTGGTCTGCAATTCGGTGCACATGTCGCTGGAAGAACAAGGCGGCGGCATCGTCGAAGTCAACGCCGCGCCCGGCCTGCGCATGCACCTCTCGCCCTCTTACGGCAAGGCTCGCGATGTGGGCGAAGCGATCATCTCAACCATGTACGACGATGGCGACGATGGCCGCATCCCGGTGGTGGCCGTGGCCGGCACCAACGGCAAGACCACTACCGTGCGCCTGATCACGCACCTGCTGGCCAAGACCGGCCTGCGCGTGGGCATGACCAATACCGATGGCGTCTACATCGATGGCCAGCGCACCGATACCGGCGACTGCAGCGGCCCACGCAGCGCCCGCAATGTGCTGTTCCACCCCGATGTCGATGCTGCCGTGCTGGAAACCGCCCGTGGCGGCGTGCTGCGCGAAGGCCTGGGCTTTGACCGCTGCGCCGTGGCCGTGGTCACCAACATCGGCATGGGCGACCACCTGGGCCTGTCCTACATCAGCACCGTGGAAGACCTGGCCGTGGTCAAGCGCGTCATCGTCGAGAACGTGGCGCCGACCGGCACTGCCGTGTTGAATGCGGCGGACCCGATGGTGTCCAAGATGGCCGCCTCCTGCCCCGGCTCGGTGACCTTCTTCGCGCTGGACCCGACCCACCCCATCATGGCCACCCACCGCGCGCAGGGCCACCGCATCGTCTATCAAGACGGCGACGCCATCGTGGCCGCGCAAGGTACGTTCGAAAAACGCCTGAAGCTGTCCGGCATTCCGCTCACCCGCAGCGGTGCCATCGGCTTCCAGGTCGAGAACGTGATGGCTTCCGTGGGTGCCGCCTGGGCGCTGAACCTGGACTGGGAACAGATCACCGGCGCCCTGGCCAGCTTCATCAGCGACAGCGGTACCGCACCGGGACGCTTCAACCTGTTCGACTACAAGGGTGCCACTCTGATCGCCGACTACGGCCACAATCCGGATGCCATCCAGGCCCTCATCAAGGCCGTCGACAGCCTGCCTGCCAAGCGCCGCTCGGTGGTCATCAGCGGTGCCGGTGACCGCCGCGACGTCGACATCACCCGCCAGACCGAACTGCTGGGCGATGCCTTCGATGAAGTGGTGCTGTACCAGGATCAGTGCCAGCGCGGCCGTGAAGACGGCGAAGTGATTGCGCTGCTGCGCCAGGGCCTCGAAGGGGCCAAGCGTACCAAGGATGTGAAGGAAATCAACGGCGAATTCGTCGCCATCGATACTGCCCTCGCTACCCTGCAGCCCGGCGACCTGTGCCTGATCCTGATCGACCAGGTGGAAGAGGCGCTGGCCCATATCGACCAGCGGGTGAAGGAAAACGCCTGATGGACGATTCGCGGTTTCATCGGTCCTGAAACCCTTCGACCCTGAAACGAACATCCCGGCCTGGTGCCGGGATGTTTTTTTTGCAGCGTCCTCGTTCAGTCGTCCTGATTGGGATCCAGGTCCGGGAACAGCACTTCGGTGAAACCGAACTGGCGGAAGTCGCGGATGCGCATCGGATACAGGATGCCCTGCAGGTGATCGCACTCATGCTGCACCACGCGGGCATGGAAGCCGTCGACGGTGCGGTCAATCTCGTTGCCGTGCAAGTCCAGGCCCTGATAGCGCAAACGGCTCCAGCGCGGCACCACGCCGCGCATGCCGGGCACCGACAGGCAGCCTTCCCAGCCCTCTTCCTCCTCATCCGACAAGGGCGTCAGCACCGGATTGATGAGCACGGTCTCGGGCACCGCCGGTGCCTCCGGATAGCGCTGGTTATGGCCGAAGCCGAAGATCACCAGCTGCAGGTCGACCCCGATCTGGGGCGCGGCCAGCCCGGCACCGTTGACGGCACGCATGGTCTCGAACATGTCGTCCACCAGTTGCGCCAGTTCAGGCGTACCGAATTGCGTGACCGGCTGCGCCTGGCGCAGCAGACGCGGGTCGCCCATTTTGAGGATCTCGCGTATTGCCATTGAAGCTCTCCATGAAAGACGCCCGGCAGGAACCGGGCGTCATTGTGCAAGCAGTGCGCCGCGCCAGAGGCTGGCGCTGGACCGCAGCTGCGATCAGCGTGCCTTGCTGGCCACTTCCTGCAGGTATTCCGAGAAGGCCGGACCGGTTTCCGGGTGCTTCAGACCCATGGCCACCATGGCCTTGAGGTAACCCAGCTTGGAACCGCAATCATAACGCTGGCCCTGGTAACGGTAAGCCAGCACGGATTCGGCCTGCATCAGCTTGGCGATGCCGTCGGTGAGCTGGATCTCGCCACCAGCACCGCGCGGGATGTTTTCCAGGTAGTGGAAGATGCGGCTGTTCAACACATAGCGGCCCACCACGGCCAGCGTGGACGGGGCTTCTTCCGGGGCCGGCTTTTCGACGATGGCGTTGATGCGCTCCAGGTCCGGCTGGTAAGGGGTGGCGCTGACGATGCCGTATTGGCGGGTATCGTTCTTGGGCACTTCCTGCACGGCCAGCATGCTCATGCCTTCACGTGCATAGATGTCGGTCATCTGTGCCAGCACCGGCTTGACGCCCTCATCGGTATCCATGAAGTCATCGGCCAGCAGGATGGCGAAGGGTTCTTCACCCACCACCGGACGCGCGCACAGCACGGCGTGGCCCAGGCCCAGCGGCTCGGACTGACGGATGAAGATGCAGTTGACGTTCTTGGGCACCACGTTCTGCACGATCTCCAGCAGCTTCTTCTTGCCGGCGGCTTCCAGCTCGGATTCCAGCTCGTAGGCCTTGTCGAAGTGATCCTCGATGGCGCGCTTGTTGCGGCCGGTGATGAACACCATTTCCGTGATGCCGGCGGCGACCGCCTCTTCCACGGCATAGTGAATCAGCGGTTTGTCGACGATGGGCAGCATTTCCTTGGGCTGGGCCTTGGTGGCGGGCAGGAAGCGGCTACCGAGACCGGCGACAGGAAAAACGGCTTTCTTGATCTTCTTGATCATCATGACTCCGAGGTAAGAATGGGTCTTGCTATGTTGTTATGGCGTTATGCGGTGAATCCTGCACCGCAGTCCCGGGAACGGGACTGCTTACGGGCGGCATTCTATATGAATAAAAAGACAAGGTGATTACGTTTCTGACGCATCCTGACCGGCGCAAAGCGCCTTCAGAGCGTCCTCATCGAGGATGGCGATGCCCAGTTCCTCGGCCTTGGCCAGCTTGCTGCCGGCTTCGGCCCCGGCAACCACGTAACTGGTTTTCTTCGACACGGAACCGGAAACCTTGCCGCCGGCCGCTTCGATCAACTGCGAGGCCTCATCGCGCGACAGGTTGGGCAAGGTGCCGGTCAACACGAAGGTCTTGCCGGCCAGATGTTTGGCACCGGCATCGACACCCTCGCTCTCGGGCCAGTGCACGCCGACCGCGCGCAACTGCTCGACCAGCTCGACATTGATCGGATCATTGAAGAAGGCACGGATCGAGGCGGCAACCACCGGACCGATATCGGCCACTTCCAGCAGTTGTTCTTCACTGGCGGCGAGCAGCTTGTCGATGCCGCCGAAATGGCGCGCCAGTTCCTTGGCCGTGGCCTCGCCCACGTGGCGGATGCCCAGCGCATAGATGAACCGTGCCAGCGAGGTGGTCTTGGACTTCTGCAGGGCGTCCAGTACGTTCTGCGCCGATTTCTCGGCCATGCGGTCCAGTTCGGCCAGCGCCGACAAGCCGAGGCGATACAGATCCGCCGGCGTGTTGACCACCTGGCGATCCACCAGTTGTTCCACCAGCTGTTCGCCCAGGCCTTCGATGTCCATGGCGCGGCGTGAAGCAAAATGCTGCAGTCCGCCCTTGCGCTGCGCTGAACATTTCAGCCAACCGCCCGAGCAGCGCGCCACTGCCTCATCTTCCGCCCGCACGATGGGCGAGCCGCACACCGGGCAGTTGGCCGGCATGACGAAGGGGCGCGCATCGGCCGGACGCTTCTCGGGCACGAAGGCCACCACTTCCGGAATCACGTCACCGGCGCGGCGCACGATGACGGTGTCGCCGATCTGGATGTCCTTGCGGCGGACTTCATCTTCGTTGTGCAGGGTGGCGTTGGTCACCGTGACTCCGCCGACGAAAACGGGATTCAAACGCGCCACCGGAGTGATGGCACCGGTGCGGCCGACTTGCACTTCGATATCCTGCACCACGGTCAGCGCTTCCTGCGCCGGGAATTTGTGGGCCAGCGCAAAGCGCGGAGCGCGCGAGACGAAGCCCAGATGCTTCTGCTGGTCCAGCCGATCCACCTTGTAGACCACGCCATCGATTTCGTAAGGCAGGCTCTCGCGCTTGGCACCGATACTGCGGAAGAAGTCCAGCAGACCGGCAGCCCCCGTCACCACGGCGCGCTCCTTGCACACCGGCAGGCCGAGTTGCTGGTACCAGTCCAGCAGGGCCGAGTGCGAAGCCGGCATCTCGGCCCCCTCCAGCACCCCAATGCCATAGGCGAAGAAGCGCAGCGTGCGTTGCGCGGTGATGCGCGAATCCAGCTGGCGCAGACTGCCGGCGGCGGCATTGCGGGGGTTGGCGAATTCCTTCTGCCCGGCATCGCGCTGGCGCTGATTCAGGCGCGCGAAGTCGTCCTTGTACATCAGCACTTCGCCGCGCACGTCGATCACTTGCGGCAGGCTCTCGCCGTGCAGGCGCAGGGGAATGGCACGCACGGTGCGGATGTTGGCGGTCACGTTCTCGCCCGTGGTGCCATCGCCGCGCGTGGCGGCCTGCACCAGCACGCCATTCTCGTAGCGCAGGCTGATGGCCAGGCCGTCGAACTTCAGCTCGGTGGCGTAGCGCACTTCCTGCAAGGTTTCCAGGCCATCACGCACGCGCTTGCCGAAGGCTTCGATGTCTTCGTCGGCGAAACCGTTACCCAGCGAGAGCATGGGGATGTCATGGCGCACCGGCTCGAACTGCGGCAGCGGCCCGGCACCCACGCGTTGCGTCGGCGAATCGGGCGTCAACAGTTCGGGATGGGCGGTTTCCAGTGCCTGCAGTTCCTGGAACAGGCGATCGTATTCGGCGTCCGGAATGCTGGGCTGGTCGAGTACGTAATAACTGTGGTTGTGGCGATTCAGTTCGTCGCGCAGCACGCGCGCGCGCGACAGCCAGTCCGGCTCCCCTTGCGGGGGCCGTCCGGCGGAAAACAAGTCGTCTTGCATCGTAGGGGGAGTAAAAACGCGACCTTAGCTGAACAGGCGCAAGGCACGGGTGGAACCGGCAGGGATCTCGGCCGATTCCATGGCGCTGTAGAACGCGGCCACCTGTTCGGCGATATCGGAGAGGGCTTCATCGGTCAGGGGCTGGTCGCTGTCATCCACGATGACGCCACCCAGGCGGGCCGACAACGACTTGGCGCAGGCCACCAGAGCACCGTAGCCATCGCGGGACGGCGCCACACGGGGCACGTCCAGCAACAGGGTCAGGCGATCGGTGGTTTCATCGGTCGGCGTGGCATTGGTGGAGAGGGCGAAGAGCACTTCACCTTCGCCATCCTGCATCACCAGATAGCCTTCTGTACGGCGATCAAAGCCCTGGCGGGTCAGTGCGGCCAGCAAGGTCGCCAGGCTCCAGGGCGCGCCTTGCGAGCGCACGTTCACCGACAGCTGCGCATCATGGTCAATGATGAACTGGTGGAGCGCCTGGGCGGTGCGGATGACGTCGGGCATGTCCGGCAGTTCCGGTTCGCCCGAGAGCGAATCGGTCAGGTCGCGCAGGCGCATGACCAGTTCCGAATACTCGATCTCGTTGATGGCATTGCTGCGATTGGCCAGCTGCGCACCGGCCAGCAAGGCGTTGTAGATGCTGCCGTGGGCGATGGCTTCCCAGTCGCCGTCGGTGGTGCGGCCGATGAAATGCACCGGCTTGTTGCCGACATGGCGCAGGCCTTGCAGCATCGGCAGCAGCTTTTCGCCGCGCAGCGGGTTGTCCAGTGCGATGGGGATGTTGCAGTCGATCAGTTCGTCCACCGGCAGTTCGCGCTTGGGCGCCAGGCGGGCCTGCATCTCGGGCGGCGGCGTGAAGGCGGGGACGGCATCGCCCTGCTCTTCCGCACCGGCGATGACCTGGGCCACCGTCGATTGCGGTGCCTGCGCCACCGCCTCACCCAGTACGGCCTCCTCGGCTGCCGCAGTGGCAGGGGCTGCGGGCACCGGCGGCTCACCCAGGAAGGGTTCACGCGGCTCGAACTCGGCCTGCTCCTGGTAAGCCTTCACCGGGGCCGGGACCGGCTTGCGTTCGGGCAGATCGTAGAAGGAAGGCTCGGCGCGTCCGGCATCAGGTTCGAGCGTCGGCTCGGCCATGCGCGGCGCAGGCGCGGTGCGGTCTGCCACAGGCGGGGCGAAGACCGGCTCGGCCGTGGCCGCCGGCTCATCCGGCGACATCAGGACATCATCATGGGACGAAGAAAAGGCGCGCTCCACGGTCTTGCGCGCCTTGTGCTCCTGCCACTTGTTGTAGGTGATGACCCCGGCGACGAAGACGCCGCCCAGGATGATCAGGCTGGTCTGGAGATCCATCATCATGCTGCACGACCTTTCAGGCTGGCGGGCTGGAGGGCGCCATCATGGGCGCCGCGTGGCATGGTCGGCTGGGAAAAGCTGCTCATCGAAGAAATCCGAATCCTATCAATCCAAGAAAGCCTGGACCGCGCGGGCCGCTCACACGGCGCTCCGTCGATGCTGCCGCAGCGCTGGCAGCCGCCTGCACCGGCTCAGCGGAGCCATGCAGGGGAATCGGACGGATCGGGTACGGCAAGTGCGCGGTCAAGATATTGTTATTTTTCCATGGCCCGTGGGGGCCGAATCAGAACGGTTCCAGCTGGGGCTTGCGCCCGCTGCGGGCTGGCCGGCAAGGTTTTCAGGGTACGGTCACACCCCCTGCTTGTCAAGCCGACAAAGCCGCAGGCCATTGCCGCACAAATCATCAGGCGGCCTGCTCGGCGCTGGAGAAGTTGGCGGCCGACTCCATGTCCACCGCCACGATGCGCGACACGCCCTGCTCCTGCATGGTCACCCCGATCAACTGCTGCGCCATTTCCATGGCGATCTTGTTGTGGGAAATGAAGAGGAACTGCGTGTACTCCGACATGCGCTTGACCATGTTGGCGAAGCGTTCGGTGTTGGCATCGTCGAGCGGCGCGTCCACTTCGTCGAGCAAGCAGAACGGCGCCGGGTTCAACTGGAACATGGAGAAGACCAGGGCCGTGGCGGTCAGGGCCTTCTCGCCACCGGAGAGCAGGTGAATCGTGGCGTTCTTCTTGCCCGGCGGCTGCGCCATGACCTGCACGCCGGAATCGAGGATTTCGTCGCCAGTCATGATGAGTTTGGCCTGGCCGCCGCCGAAGAGCACCGGGAACAGTTCCGAGAAGTGGTGGTTGACCTTGTCGAAGGTGTCCTGCAGCAAATCCCGGGTTTCCATGTCGATCTTGTGGATCGCATCCTGCAGCGTGGTGATGGCTTCGTTCAGGTCGGCGTGCTGGGCATCGAGGAAGTGCTTGCGCTCGGAGGCGGTAGCCAGTTCATCCAGTGCGGCCAGGTTGACCGCCCCCAGCGCGGCGATGGCATTGGTGAGGCGCGTCACTTCGCCTTGCAGGTAGGACGGACGCATGTCGCTGGTCAGTTTTTCCGACAGCGCGGCCTCGTCGGCCTGGGTCTGTGCCAGCGCCTCGGAGAATTGCTCCTGGTTCAGGCGCGCGGCCTGTTCCTTCAGTTGCAGCTCGGTGATGCGGTCACGCTGGGGCTGCAGGCTGCGTTCAGCCTGCATGCGCGATTCTTCATGTGAACGAAGTTGCTGCGACAGCTGATCCAGCTCGTGGCGGGCATCGGCCAGCGCACGCTCCTGTTCGCTGCGGCGGTCCAGCAATTCCTGCAGGCCGGCCTGGGCGGCCTGGTCGTCCAGGCTTTCCAGTTCCAGCGAGCCTTGCTGCATGCTGGCAAACAGTTGCGCCGCCTGTTCCAAGGCGGTGGCAATGCCGCGCTTGAGCTCCTCGATCTTGTTGCGATGCGACTTCTCGGCGAACTCGGTTTCCTGGGCGGCGCGCTCCAGCTCGCGCAGGCGGGTGCGAGCGTCGTTGAGCTGCTGTTCCTTGTTCAGGTAATCGGTCTGGCCGTTCTCGTGCTGTTCCTGCAGCTCGGCCAGTTCGATGTCCAGCTCTTCGAAGCGGGCCTCGGATTCGGCCTGCACCTGCTGCTGCTCGGCTTCCTGCATCCCGATTTCTTCCAGATCAGTGGCGATCTGGGTGCTGCGCTGGTTGAAGCGCTCTTGCACTTCGGCCAGCTTCATCACCTCGATCTGCAGGCTGTGTGCCGATTGCGTGAGCGAATTGACGCGCTGGCGCAGTTCCTGCAGACGCTGCGATGCGCCCGACAGGGCTGCCTCGGCGCGCACGGCACGGCCCTTGGCTTCCTCGGCCAGCATAGCCTGGGCACGTTGCTGCTTGGTGATGTTCTCGATTTCCTGCTGGCGCGCCAGCATGCCGTCCTGCTCCGAATCGGAGGCATAGAAACGCACGCTGGCATTGCTCACCACATGGCCCTGACGGGTCACGAACAAGCCGCCCAGCGGCAGCTTGGCGCGCTCGGCAAAGGCGGTGGCCGTGTCGTCGGCGATGTAGATGTGATTGAGCCAGTCGTTCATCAGGGCGCGCAGGCCCGGATCGTTCAGCTGCAGCAGGGTCACGAAGGGCTTCAGGCCCGCTACCGGCTGGGCTTCGGGCTGGGCCAGGCCGGCATTGGGGGCGTACAGCGCCAGCTTGGCCGGCGGGGCGTCGCTGAAGAAGGCCTTGGCCCAGTCCAGGTTGGACATTTCCAGGGCCGACATGCGCTCGCGCAGCACCGCTTCCAGCGCGGTTTCCCAGCCGGATTCGATGTGCAGCTTCTGCCACAGGCGCGGCAGCTCGGCCAGGCCGTGCTTTTCCAGCCAGGGCTGGACCTTGCCCTGGGCCTGCACGCTTTCCTGCAATTGCTTCAGGGCGGTGAGGCGGGCTTCCAGCTGGGCGTTGGCCGAGGTTTCCTTGCTGACCAGTTCCTGGGCGGTGCGGCGCTCTTCTTCCAGGCGCGGCAGTTGCTCCTGCGCCTCTTCCAGATACATGCTCGCCTCTTCCAGCGAGGCCTGCTTTTCTTCCAGCTGCATGCGCAGGTTGGACAGGTGGGTCTCGTCAGGCAGGGCCATGCCGCTCTTTTCCTGCAGCAGGCGTTCGCGGCGCACGGCCAGGCCCGAGAGGATGTTGGAGGCATTGCGCTGGTGCGTGGACTGCAGTTCGATCTGCTGCTGCACCTGCATGATCTTGCCGCGCGACTCGGTGGTCTTGACCTGCGACTCGCGCCAGGCCGATTCCAGCGAGGGCAGGCGGTCGCTGGTGTCCTGCACGGCGTGCTGGGCTTGCTCCACGCGCATGCCGAATTCTTCCAGCTGGATTTCGGCTTCTGCCAGTTCTTCCTGCTGCTGCGTGCCCTGGCGCTGCCACTGGTCGCGCTGCGCGCCCAGCGAGTTCAGTTGCGCCTGCAGACGATTGCGCGATTCGATGACGAACTTGATCTGCGCTTCCAGGCTGCCGATCTCGGAATTGGTCTGGTACAGATGGCCCTGCGCCTGGTGCAGGCGGTCGCCGGCGGCGTAGTGCGCCTGGCGCATGTGCTCCAGTTCAGTTTCGACGTGGCGCAGCTTGGCGGTCTGCTCTTCCAGGTCGATCTGGGCGCGTTCGATTTCCTTGAAGAAGCGCTCCTGCTCGGCCTTGGCTTCGTTCTTGCGCAGCAGCCAGAGCAGCTTCTGCTTTTCTTCCTGGTCGTTTTGCAGCTCGTGGAATTTCTTGGCCACGGCCGCTTGCGCTTCCAGCTTTTCCAGATTGGCGTTCAGTTCGCGCAGGATGTCTTCCAGGCGCGTGAGGTTTTCGGTGGTGTCGTGCAGGCGGTTCTCGGTCTCGCGGCGGCGCTCTTTGTACTTCGACACGCCCGCGGCTTCTTCCAGGAAGATGCGCAGCTCTTCAGGACGCGCCTCAATGATGCGCGAGATCATGCCCTGGCCGATGATGGCGTAAGCGCGCGGGCCCAGGCCGGTACCGAGGAAGATGTCCTGGATGTCGCGGCGGCGCACGGACTGGTTGTTGATGTAGTACGAGGACGTACCGTCGCGCGTGAGCGTGCGCTTGACGGCAATTTCGGCGTACTGGCCCCACTGGCCGGCCGCCTTGCCGGCGGAGTTGTCGAACACCAGTTCGACCGAGGCGCGCCCGGCCGGCTTGCGGTGGGTGGAGCCGTTGAAGATGACGTCCTGCATCGACTCGCCGCGCAGCTCGGAGGCCTTGGATTCGCCCAGGACCCAGCGCACGGCGTCGATGATGTTGGATTTGCCGCAGCCATTGGGCCCGACCACACCCACCAGCTGCCCCGGAACCTGGAAGTGCGTAGGCTCGACGAAGGACTTGAATCCAGATAATTTGATGGAAGTTAGACGCACGTTATCGACAAATTGAATCAGTTAAGAGGAAGCGGGATTTTTGCTTCCGGAACGGCCGGTATCATAACATCGCACGGGCCCGGCCAGACCAAAAACCGCGCCAGGATGCCTGCTTCCGCCCTCTTGTCCGATGCGCTGGCCCCATGAAAAACGCCGTACCGAGCGCACCCGGTACGGCGTCCATTTCTTCATTTCAATCCGAGAAAATCAGAAGGTCTCCCAATCCCCATCATCGTTTGCGGGCGATGACCTGCCCGCAGAGGCCGGTTTGGCGGGGGCTGCAGGCTTGCCTGGTGGCGCCAGCGTCGCGGCTGCCTTGACCAGGGGCTTGGCCGCAGGCTTGGGCAGTGGTTTGACCGGGATCGCTGCTTTGGCTGCGACAGGCGCAGCCTTGGGGACTGCCACCGGCGCAGGCGCGGTTGCGCCCTCTTCGCCTTCGACGCGGAAGGTCGCCACCGCGGCCTTCAGGCGTCGCGCCTGCTCTTCCAGTGAACCGGCTGCAGCGGCCGCCTCTTCGACCAGCGCCGCGTTCTGCTGGGTCACCTGATCCATCTCGCCGATGGCCAGGTTGACCTGCTCGATGCCCCGGCGCTGTTCTTCGGAGGCCGCCGAAATCTCGCTGACGATGTCGGTCAGGCGATGCACCGCCGACACCACCTCGCCCATGGTCTCGCCGGCGCGGGCCACCTGGTCCGAGCCATCGCCCACGCGCTGCACCGAATCCTCGATCAGGGCCTTGATCTCCTTGGCCGCCTGGGCACTGCGCTGGGCCAGCGAACGCACTTCCGAGGCCACCACCGCAAAGCCACGCCCCTGCTCGCCGGCGCGGGCGGCTTCCACCGCCGCATTCAGGGCCAGGATATTGGTCTGGAACGCAATGCCATCGATCACGCCGATGATGTCGGAGATCTTGCGCGAGCTTTCCGTGATGCCCTCCATGGTCTGCACCACCTGCCCCACCACCTCGCCGCCGCGCCTGGCGATTTCCGAGGCGTTGTTTGCCAACTGGCCGGCCTGGCGGGCGTTGTCGGCGTTCTGCTTGACGGTGGCGGTCAGCGTATCCATGTTGGAGGCTGTGGTCGCCAGCGAACCGGCCTGCTCTTCAGTGCGCGAAGACAGGTCCAGGTTGCCCGCTGCAATCTCGCGCGCGCCGATATCGATGGCATCGGTGCCCTGGCGGATGCCCTTGATGACGCCGCCCAGCCGCTCTCGCATGGTGGCCATCTCGAAGAGCAGACTGCGGTTGTCACCGGCACGGGTGTCGACCCGTACCGTCAGGTCGCCGTTGGCAATGCGCGTGGCGATGGCCACCGCATAGGCCGGCTCGCCACCGAGACTACCGGTAATGCGGCGGATGATGGCCAGCATCATCAGCGAGACCAGTCCACCGACCACCACCAGGATACCGAGCAATTTGAACAGGTCGGAGCGGAACTGGGCCTGCACATCGGAGAGGAACACGCCCGTGACGATGAACCAGTCCCAGGTCTTGTTGTGCACCACATAGCTCATTTTTGGGGTGCGGTTACTGTCGTCGGTACCAGGCAGGCGGCCCATGTATTGCACGAAGCCGTGCTGTTTTTCCTGGCCGACCTTCATCATCTCGACGTAATAGGCCTTGCCTTCGGAATCCTTGCGGTCGGCCACGTTCTTGCCGATCATCGCCTTGTTGGAGGGCAGCATCAGCACCACCGGGCGGGAGTCGAAGATGAAGAGATAGTTGTCGCCGTCGTAGCGCATGGCGGCGATGCGTTCCAGCGCGTTCTTCTGGGCTTCCTCTTTGGAAATCTTGCCGGCCGCGACATCGGCCACATAGCTGTTGACCACCCCGTTGGCGGCTTCCACCACGCGGCGCAGGCCATCCTTGCGTTCTTCGATCATGGTTTCACGGGCGCTGAAGGCGGACCAGGCGGCCAGCGCCAGCAAACCGATCCACATCACGACCAGCGCAGACAGTAGCTGCGCCTTGAGGCTTTTCATTCTTGTTCTCCGGGAATGGGTGGGCCGCCCTGTGAACGGTCCCGTTTTGGCGAGCGACCACAATACTCTCTGACTCTCCCTGACAATCCCCTGAATACACCGCGTAACTGTCCCTGATTTTCCGGATTGCACCTTTTCTTTGCCAGCGTGCAGGAAGGTAAACACGCGCCCGATCAGGATCACCACAGCCGTTTTCTTGTGCGCCAGACATGCCAAGGACTCAACACCGGGCCGACCGGGAGCGCGGCAATGCCCTCAAATGACGGTATAATCGCCAACTTTCCCAGCCCTTTGCCGTGGCCGGCCGAGCTCCTCGCGAGACGCTGGCCCGGAAAGCTTTACTCCAGTCCAGCGACGTGAATCCCCTACTCGACAAACTGCAGCCCTATCCCTTCGAAAAGCTCAAGAAGCTCTTCGCCGGCATCACGCCCGACCCGGCTTATCGTCCGATCAGCCTGGGCATCGGCGAGCCCAAGCACCCTACCCCTGCCTTCATCCAGCAGGCGCTGACGGACAACCTGTCTGGCCTGGCCTCGTATCCGGCCACCCTGGGCAGCGACGCCCTGCGCGGTGCGATCGCTGACTGGCTGCAGAAGCGTTACGACATCCCGCGTCCCGATCCGGCCACCGAGATCCTGCCGGTGATCGGTTCGCGCGAGGCCCTGTTCTCGCTGACCCAGACCGTGGTCGATCCGACCATGCCCGGCGCGCTGGTGATGTGCCCCAACCCGTTCTACCAGATCTATGAAGGTTCGGCCTACCTGGCCGGCGCCGAGCCCTACTTCGTCAATTCGGACCCGGCGCGCAACTTTGCGCCCGATTTCAGCCAGGTACCGCAAGAAGTATGGGAACGCGTGCAACTGCTGTTCGTCTGCTCGCCGGGCAACCCGACCGGCGCCGTGCTGACGCTGGAAGACTGGAAGGAACTGTTCGCCCTGTCGGATCGCTATGGTTTCGTGATCGCCTCCGACGAGTGCTATTCCGAGATCTACTTCAAGCAGGATCCGCCGCTGGGGGGCATGCAGGCGGCACGGCTGCTGGGCCGCGACTATCGCAACCTGGTTTCCTTCTCCAGCCTGTCCAAGCGCTCCAACGTGCCGGGCATGCGCTCGGGCTTCGTGGCCGGCGATGCAGCCATCCTCAAGAAATTCCTGCTCTACCGCACCTACCACGGCGCGGCCATGAGCCCGGTGATTCAGGCCGCCTCCGTGCTGGCCTGGCAGGACGAAACCCACGTGCAGGACAACATCGCCAAGTACGTCACCAAGTTCTCCCAGGTGACCCCGCTGCTGCAGGAAGTGATGGACGTCGCCCTGCCCGATGCCGCCTTCTACCTGTGGGCCAAGGTCGACAAGCTGGTCGACATCAGCGACACCGAATTCGCCCGCCGTCTTTACGCCGAATATAATGTCACGGTCTTGCCGGGCAGCTACCTGGCACGCGAAGCGCATGGCGTCAATCCGGGCGCGGGCCGCATCCGCATGGCGCTGGTGGCCGAAGTGGGCGAATGCCTGGAAGCTGCGCAACGCATCGTCGCCTTCACGAAGAAACTGGCCGGCCAGGCTTGAGCTTGTCCGCACCGGCCCCGGTGCCAGTTTCTCTCCCGTTCACACTAGAGTTCATCGATATCAACATGACACAGTCCATTCAGCACATCATCGATCAGGCGTGGGAAGATCGCGCCAGCCTGTCTCCCAAGAGCGCCCCGGCCGACATCCGCAATGCGGTGGCCGAAGTGATCGCAGGCCTGAATGATGGCACCCTGCGCGTGGCCAACCGTCAGGGCGTCGGCCAGTGGGAAGTCAACCAATGGGTGAAGAAGGCCATCCTGCTGTCCTTCCGCCTGGAAGACAACGTGCCGATGTCGGCCGGACCTGGCTATCCGCAGTTCTACGACAAGGTGCCGACCAAGTTCGCCAATTACACTGCGGAAGATTTCGCCAAGGGAGGCTTCCGCGTGGTGCCGCCGGCGGTGGCGCGTCATGGCTCCTTCATTGGCCGCAACGTGGTGCTGATGCCCTCCTACGTCAACATTGGCGCTTACGTCGACGAAGGCACGATGGTCGACACCTGGGCCACCGTCGGTTCGGCGGCCCAGATCGGCAAGAACGTTCACCTTTCCGGTGGCGTCGGCATCGGCGGCGTGCTGGAGCCCGTGCAGGCGGGTCCGGTCATCATTGAAGACAATTGCTTCATCGGTGCCCGTTCGGAAGTGGTCGAAGGCGTCATCATCGAAGAGAACTCGGTGCTGTCCATGGGCGTGTACATCGGCCAGTCGACCAAGATCTACGACCGCGAAACCGGCGAAGTCCACTACGGCCGCGTGCCGGCGGGCTCGGTGGTGGTGCCGGGCAACCTGCCGTCCAAGGATGGCAAGTACAGCCTGTACGCCGCGATCATCGTCAAGAAGGTCGATGCCCAGACCCGCTCCAAGACCTCCATCAACGAACTGCTGCGCGGCGAGTAATTCCGCGCTGCGGCTTTGCTGAAGGCCTGAAGTACCCACGCGCCGCGCCGGTCGTCTCGCACACCGGCGCGGCGTCGTGTTCTGGCCCCCGATAGCCAGCCCCATTGAGAAAGCGAACATGAGCGACAAGATCACCCTTTTTGGCATTCCCAACTGCGACACCGTCAAGAAAGCCCGCGTGTGGCTGGACGAGCAAGGCATCGCCTTTCACTTCCACGATTTCAAGAAGGCCGGCCTCACTGCCGAACAGGCCCGGGCCTGGCTGAAGGACGTGGAGCGCGACGTGCTGGTCAACCGCAAGGGGACCACGTGGCGCGCCCTGCCGGATGAGCGCAAGGCCGCCATCACCGATGACGCCGCTGCGGTGGCCCTGATGGTGGAAAACCCGTCGGTGGTGAAGCGCCCGGTGCTGTTCGATGGCAAGCAGTATCACGTCGGCTTCAAGGCCGATCAGTATCAACACATTTTCGAGAAATGATCATGAGCAAGACGCTGGCCCTGACCCAGGAATTGATGTCCCTTTCTTCCGTCACCCCCGAAGACAAAGGCTGCCAGGCGCGGCTGGCGGAATTGCTCGCGCCGCTGGGCTTCGTCTGCGAGACCATCCAGTCCGGCGACGTCACCAATCTGTGGGCGCGCAAGGGAACGGCGCAGCCGCTGGTGGTCTTTGCCGGCCACACCGACGTGGTGCCCACCGGCCCGCTGGAGAAGTGGCAGTCGCATCCCTTCCAGCCGACCCTGCGCGATGGCCGCCTTTATGGCCGTGGCGCGTCCGACATGAAGACATCGATTGCCGCCATGGTGGTGGCTTGCGAAGAGTTCACGGCGGCCCATCCCGATCACAAGGGTTCGATCGGCTTCCTCATCACCAGCGACGAAGAAGGCCCGGCCATCGATGGCACGGTCGTCGTCTGCAATGCCCTCAAGGCGCGCGGCGAACAGCTGGATTACTGCATCGTCGGCGAGCCGACCTCGGCCAAGACCCTGGGCGACATGATCAAGAACGGCCGCCGCGGCACCATGTCGGGCAAGCTGACCGTCAAGGGCATCCAGGGCCATATCGCCTATCCGCAACTGGCGCGCAATCCCATCCACCAGGCTGCGCCGGCACTGGCCGAACTGGTGGCCGAGCAGTGGGATGCGGGCAATGAATACTACCTGCCGACTTCCTGGCAGATCTCCAACATCCACGGCGGCACCGGCGCTTCCAACGTGATCCCGGGCGAAGTGGTGATCGACTTCAACTTCCGCTTCTCCACCGCCAGCACCGTGGAAGGTTTGCAGCAGCGCGTGCATGCCATCCTCGACAAGCATGGCCTGGAATACGACCTGAAGTGGACCGTTGGCGGCCTGCCCTTCCTGACCCCGCGCGGCGACCTGTCGGATGCGCTGTCCAAGGCGATCAAGGAAGAGACCGGACTGGACACCGAACTGTCGACCACCGGTGGCACCTCAGACGGCCGCTTCATCGCCCAGATCTGCCCGCAGGTGATCGAGTTCGGTCCGCCCAATGACAGCATCCACAAGATCGATGAGCACATCGAAGTGCGCTATATCGATCCCCTGAAGAACATCTACCGCAAGACGCTGGAAAACCTGCTGGCGTAAGCCCAAGCATTGAAGAGAACATCATGACCCCCAACAATTTCTCCACCGTGCGCGACCTGCTGCGCTACGCCGTGACCCGCTTCAACACCGAGCAACTGTTCTTCGGCCACGGCAGCAGCAATGCGCTCGACGAGGCAGCCTACCTGATCCTGCATACGCTCAAATTGCCGCTGGATCAGCTCGATCCCTTCCTCGATGCGCGTCTGCTCCCCGAGGAAATCGCGTCCGTCATGCGCGTGATCGAACGCCGCAGCAAGGACCGCGTCCCGGCGGCCTACATCACCAATGAAGCCTGGCTGGGCGCATATCGCTTCTACGTGGATGAACGCGTGATCGTGCCGCGTTCCTTCATCGCCGAACTGATTCCGCAGCATTTCTCGCCCTGGATCCAGGATCCGGAAGCCATCGTCAACGCGCTGGACCTGTGTACCGGTTCCGGTTGCCTGCCGATCCTGCTGGCTGATGCCTTCCCGAACGCGCAGATCGATGCGGTCGACATCTCTGCCGATGCGCTGGCCGTGGCGCGCAAGAATGTGGACGAATACCAGTTGCAGGAGCGCATCAACCTGGTCGAGTCCGACCTGTACACGCAACTGCCGCTGCGCAAGTATGACTTGATCATCAGCAATCCGCCCTATGTGAATTCCGGTTCCATGAGCAAGCTGCCCCAGGAATACCTGCGCGAACCGCAACTGGCCCTGGCCGGTGGCGAGGATGGCATGGACCTGGTACGCAAGATCGTCGCCGGCGCCGCCGAGCGCCTCACGCCCGAAGGCGTGCTGGTGGTCGAGATCGGCAATGAGCGCGCCTTCGCCGAAGCGGCCTTCCCGGAACTGGAACTGACCTGGCTGACCACCAGTGCCGGTGACGACATGGTGTTCCTGGTCACGGCCGAACAACTGCAACTGGCCTGACCCTGAGCGTCAGCATCCGCGTTAGCGCGCTCCAACGATTGTGAATCACCGATGATCCGTTTCCAGCAAGTTTCCCTCCAGCGCGGCGTCAAGCCGCTCCTGGACAATGTCGACCTGACGCTCAATCCGGGCGACAAGATCGGCCTGATCGGTGCCAATGGCGCCGGCAAGTCCAGCCTGTTCGCCATGCTGCGCGGCGAGCTGCATGCCGACCAGGGCAATGTCGATTTCCCGGCGCGCTGGCGCATGGCCTACGTCGCGCAGGAAACGCCGGCGCTGGATCGTCCCGCCATCGAGTACGCCATCGATGGCGACGCTCACCTGCGTCAGCTGGAAGCCGATCTGGCCCGCGCCGAAGCGCAGCCGGACGACAAACACGACGGCAACCATATCGCCGAGCTGCATACCGCGTTGGCCGATGCCGATGCCTACACCGTACGCTCGCGCGCCGAGCAATTGCTGCTGGGTCTGGGCTTTTCGCTGGAGCAAATGGCGCGGCCGGTGGCCAGCTTCTCCGGCGGCTGGCGCATGCGCCTGAACCTGGCGCAGGCACTGATGTGCCCGTCCGACCTGCTGCTGCTGGACGAACCGACCAACCACCTGGACCTGGATGCCATCATCTGGCTGGAAGACTGGTTGAAGCGCTACGCGGGCACCCTGCTCATCATTTCCCACGACCGCGATTTCCTGGATGGCGTGGTGAACGTGATCGTTCATATCGATGATCGAAAACTGAAGCGCTATTCCGGCAACTACAGCAGCTTCGAGCGCCAGCGCTCGGCCCAGCTGGAACTGATGGCGGGCATGATCGAGAAGCAGCAGCGCCAGCGCGCGCACCTGCAATCCTTCATCGACCGCTTCAAGGCCAAGGCCACCAAGGCCAGACAGGCGCAGAGCCGCATGAAAGCCCTGTCGAAGATGGAAGAGCTGGCACCGCTGCGGGCGGCCGCCGAATTCTCCTTCGAATTCCGTGAGCCCCTGTCGGCACCTAATCCGCTGCTGGTGATGGAAAAGGTCAACGCGGGTTATCACATCAAGGGCAAGAATGGCGCGCCCGATGAAGACAAGATCATCGTGCATGGCATCGATTTCTCGCTGCAGAGTGGGCAGCGCATTGGTCTGCTGGGCGTCAACGGCGCGGGCAAGTCCACGCTCATCAAGACCGTGGCCGGCGAGATCGATCCGCTGTCCGGTACGGCCCGCCTGGGCAAGGGACTGGTGATCGGCTACTTCGCCCAGCATCAGGTGGAAATGCTGCGCCATGACGAATCGCCGCTATGGCACCTGACCCGTCTGGCACCGGATGTGCGCGAGCAGGAACTGCGCAACTTCCTGGGCAGCTTCAATTTCAACGGCACCATGGCGACCTCCTCCATCGCTCCCTTCTCGGGCGGAGAAAAGGCGCGCCTGGCGCTGGCTCTGATTGTCTGGCAGCGCCCCAACCTGCTGCTGCTGGATGAACCGACCAACCACCTGGATCTGGAAACCCGCGAAGCGCTCACCATGGCGCTGGCACAGTTCGAAGGCACGCTGGTGCTGGTCTCCCACGATCGCCACCTGCTGCGCGCCACGACCGACCAGTTCCTGATCGTGGCCGAAGGCAAGCTGCAACCCTTCGATGGCGACCTCGACGACTACAAGGACTGGCTCTTCAAGACCAAGCTGGCCGCCCGCAACGATGCGGCGGCTGCCGCGCCGCTGCCCACGGCCAGCCAGCCGGTGGCCGAGGCCCCGGCCTCGCTGGTGGACCGTAAGGAACAGAAGCGTCTGGAGGCCGAGCAGCGCCAGAAGATGTCGGCCCTCAAAAAACCGATTGAGGCCCGCATCAAGCGCCTCGACGAACAGATCGCCAAGCTCAATGCGCGCAAGGGAGAGATCGATGCGCGCCTGGCCAGCCCGGATATCTACGACGCCGCCAACAAGGAAGAACTCAAGACGCTCATCACCGACCAGGCCTATTGCAGCAAGGAGCTGGACCAGCTTGAAAATGAATGGCTGGAACAGCAGGAGGCGCTGGAGCAATTGCAGGCCTGAGCTGCGGAACCGCGTCGGGCATAAGCTTTCTACATCAAAGTATTAAGCCAGCCCTTGCAGTTCGGCAAAACGAGGGCATCATTGCGCCCTGGCCGCAGTTTTTGTGGCGAAAGTTTTTATAAGGACATGAACATATGAAGAAGAATATCAAGCAATGGCTGCTGGCCGGTGTCGGCGCAACCCTGCTGGCGTCCAGCCTGAGCGTATCGGCGGCCGACCTGCTGGAATCGGTCAAGAGCAGCGGCACGCTGAAGGTGGCGCTGGAAGGCAACTACCCGCCGTTCAACTTCAAGGATGCCAAGACCGGAGAACTGACCGGTTTTGAAGTCGACGTGGCCAAACTGCTGGCGGCCAAGCTCGGCGTCAAGCCGGTCTTCACGACCACCGAATGGAGCGGCATCCTGGCCGGTCTGGGCGCAGGCAAGTACGACGTCATCATCAACCAGGTCGGCATCACCGACGAGCGCCAGAAGGCTTTCGACTTCTCCGATCCGTACACCCTCTCCAGCGCCCAGCTGATCGTGCGCAAGGATGAAAAGCGCGAATTCAAGAGCCTGGACGACCTGAAGGGCAAGAAGCTGGGCCTGGGTCAGGGCACCAACTTCGAACAGAAGGCCAAGGCCGTGGCCGGCATCGACGTGCGCACCTATCCGGGTTCGCCCGAGTACCTCGCTGACCTGGCCGCCGGTCGCATCGATGCTGCCCTGAACGACAGCCTGCTGGTCGGCTACATCCTGAAGTCGACCAACCTGCCGCTTAAGGCTGGCAGCCCGATCGGCACCGTCGACAAGATCGGTATTCCCTTCCGCAAGGGCAATCCGGAGTTCAAGGCTGCACTGAACAAGGCCCTGGCCGACATCAAGGCGGACGGCAGCTTCAAGGCCGCTTCCGAGAAGTGGTTCGGCATTGACGTGAGCCAGCCGCCGAAAGCACAATAAGGCGCGCCTGAACTGGCGCTCCCTGCCGCCCGGCACGTTCCGGGCGGACCGACTTATCCCCGCATCGCGGGGATAATTTTTTTATTCGAATGCTTATGGAAATCATCGAACTGCTGCAGCAAGCCGCCCCGACCCTGGCCAAGGGCGTGGGCTACACCCTGCTCTTCGCGCTGGCCTCGATGGTCGGCGGCCTGGTGCTGGGCTTCGTGCTGGCGGTGGCACGCATCGTTCCCTGGCGGCCCATCCACTGGCCGGCTGCCGTGTACGTCAGCATGATGCGTGGCACGCCGCTGCTGGTGCAGATCTTCGTGGTCTATTACGGCTTGCCGGGGATCGGGATCGAATTCTCGCCGCTGACGGCGGGGGTGCTGACCCTGAGCCTCAACGCCGGCGCTTACCTCTCGGAAAGCCTGCGCGGTGCCATCCTAGGGGTGACGCATGGTCAGTGGAATGCGTCTTACAGCGTGGGACTGACGTATTTCCAGACGCTGCGCTACATCATCGTGCCGCAGGCAGTGCGCATAGCCGTGCCCTCGATGAGCAATACCCTGATCAGCCTGATCAAGGATACTTCGCTGGTATCAGTCATCACGGTGACCGAATTGATGCTGGCAACCAAGGAAGTCATTGCGGTGACCTTCCGCCCGCTCCCGCTGTATCTGGCGGCGGCAGCCATTTACTGGATCCTGAGCCTGTGCTTCGAAGCCTTGCAGCACCGGCTGGAGAAGCGGCTGGGCAAGGGGCACCAGCACTGATCGCGGCCACCCGCTGATCGCCCAGCCCCAAAGCAAAAAGCCCGAATGCGATGCACTCGGGCTTTTTCGTCAGCTTTTTGTTGACCGGGGCGGGAATCTTTCACCCGCGCGGAACTCAACGCTTGACGCGGTAGATATCCTGGCCGACTTCATTGATCTGGCGGCGCAGTTCGCGGCGTTCATCGGCACTGAGCTTGCCGTTGCGGCGCTGGTCCTGGTCGCTGGCGATCTGGTTGCGGTGATCTTGCGGGTTGAAGTCACCGGCATGCTGCCTGAAGTCGCCCGGCTGCCCCGGCATCGGCCGGCCGCCCTGCGGAGGGCCAGCCAGCGCGGCCGCTCCCACACCGAGCGCCAGCATCGCTGCCAGACATAGCTTGTTGACGACTGCAATCTTCATAATGCGATTTTTTCCGGAGACAGAGAATCAGGGAAGAGAAAGCGGTATCGACGTTGCTTTCCCGACGTGATTCCAGTTTAGGCCGCAGGCCGCGATGGTATAAGATGATTAAGGTAAGGTATGTAACAGTTTGTAATGGATCAACAGCCCCGACTTGCTCAAAATCGCCAAGACGCTACCATAGGCAACATGAATACGACCAACGGCAATACTAATACGACAACATCCGCCAATCAATTCAAAGTGTTGGTGGTGGATGACGACATCCGCTTGCGCGATCTGCTGCGCCGCTATCTGACCGAGCAGGGTTTCAATGTGGTCACGGCGGAAAACGCCCAGGCCATGAACAAGCTCTGGATCCGCGAACGCTACGACCTGCTGGTGCTGGACCTGATGCTGCCCGGCGAAGATGGCCTGGCCATCTGCCGCCGCCTGCGCGGTGCCGGCGACCAGACGCCCATCATCATGCTCACCGCCAAGGGCGAGGACGTGGACCGCATCATCGGTCTGGAAATGGGCGCGGACGACTACCTGCCCAAGCCCTTCAACCCGCGCGAACTGGTGGCGCGCATCAATGCGGTGCTGCGCCGCAAGGGTCCGGATGAACTGCCGGGTGCGCCTTCGGAAACCCCGGAAACCTTCGAATTCGGCGACTTCATCCTCGACCTGGGTACCCGTACCCTGAAGAAGAACGGCGAAACCATTTCCCTGACCACCGGCGAATTCTCGGTACTGAAAGTATTTGCACGCAACGCCCGCCAGCCGCTGTCGCGTGAAAAGCTGATGGAAATGGCGCGCGGCCGCGAATATGAAGTTTTTGACCGCAGCCTGGACGTGCAGATCTCGCGCCTGCGCAAGCTGATCGAACCCGATCCGGCCAATCCGCTGTACATCCAGACCGTGTGGGGCCTGGGCTATGTCTTCATCCCGGAAGGGAAACCGCGCTGATCTCCCGCTTCACCCCTGACCTGCAGGCCGTTTGCCGATGAAAACCCGCCCTCAATCCGGATGGTTCAGCAACGGCCTGTTCTGGCGCACCTTCTTCCTCCTGACCTTCCTGATCACCGCCAGCATGGTGGCCTGGGTGGCCAGCTTTCGCATGGTCGAACGCGGACCGCGTGCGGAACAGCTGGCCGCGCAGATCGTCTCGGTGGTCACCATCACCCGTGCGGCACTGACGCACTCGGCCCCCGAGATGCGCCGGGAACTGCTGTTCGACCTGGCCAGCAATGAAGGTATCCGCATCTATCCGCTGGAAAAGAGCGACCGCATCGTCCCGCCCGAGGACTCGCCCATCATCCCGGAACTGGAGTACTACGTGCGCCAGTCGCTGGATGAGAACACCATCTTCGCCTCCAGCGTGAATGAAGTGGAAGGCTTCTGGATCAGTTTCAATATCGACGATGACCAGTATTGGCTGATGCTCGACCGCGGAAGGCTGGACCGCACGTCCGGCCTGCAATGGCTGGGCTGGGGCTCGATCGCGCTGTTCCTGTCGCTGATCGGTGCGGTCTTCATCTCCACCCTCATCAACCAGCCGCTGGCGCGGCTGACGGCGGCCGCTCGCGCCATTGCCAAGGGCCGCCAGCCCGAGCCGCTGCCGGAATCCGGCCCGACCGAGATCGAGGAAGCCAACCGCAGCTTCAACCAGATGGTGGCCGACCTCAATCGCATCGAATCGGATCGCGCCCTCATCCTGGCCGGCATCTCGCACGACCTGCGCACGCCCCTGGCACGCATGCAACTGGAAGTGGAGATGGCCAACCTGTCCGATGAATCGCGCGACGGCATGCATTCGGACCTGGCACAGATGGACAGCATCATCGGCCAGTTCCTCGACTACGCGAAGCCATTCGATGCCAACAGTCTGGAAAGCATCGACCTGGCCGGCGTGCTGGAAGACGTGGCCGCCAAGTCTGCGCGCCTGTCGGACGTGAAGCTCACTACCGAGATCACGCCCGCCACCGAAGTCGCCGGCAATGGCACCGAGCTGGCGCGTGTCTTCAGCAACCTGATCGAGAATGCGCGCCGCTACGGCAAGACGCCCGGCACCGACTGCGCAGAAATTCATCTGCGCAGCCGCATCGAAGGACATCAGGTGGTGGTGGAAGTGTTCGACCATGGCTCGGGCGTGCCCGAGAGCGAGTGCGAACGCCTGCTGCGCCCCTTCACCCGGCTCGATACCGCACGCGGCCAGGCCAATGGTTCCGGCCTGGGACTGGCGATCGTCAACCGCATCGTGCTCAAGCACAATGGCAAGCTGCTGTTGAAGGGACATGAAGACACCCACGGCGGCCTGCTGATCCAGATTTCCCTGCCCTTGAAGGGCCATCGCCGCCATGCCTGAGCGGTCCCTCCACTGGCGGCACCTGCCCTGCCTGCTGGCAGCCGCCCTGCCCGTCCTGGCCATGGCCCAGACCTATGCGGATCGCAACCTGAGCATGCACGCTGCCGGCGGTGAGGGCAGCAAGCGTCCCATCGTGATCATTTCGCCGGTCATTCCAAACGGTCCCTCACCGCTCAGCATTGCCCCGCCACAGGGCGGTCCGGCAGGGGCTTATGCTTCCGACGAGCCAGGCCCGGACATCCGCGCCCGCAACGCCGACTACATCACGCAATTCAAGGTGGTGGGACAGATACCGGCCGGCGCAATCATCCGCAAGGTCAGCTGGCGCTATACGCTGGCCAGCAAGCCGCCCGGTTTCGAGGCCAAACTTTGCTGGAAGGATGCCGGGGTATGCTGGGACGTAAGCCAGGCCAATGCCGGCAGTACCGAATTCTTCAATGGCCGCGACGCCGGCCAGCCTTTCCAGCTGCACTACAGCGTGCGCGGAACGGCCCGCACAGGTGAACCGCCCATCAAGGGCGAAATGAACCAGGTCATCGTCACTTTCGACGCGCCAGGCTGATTCAGTGATCCGGTTCAGGCAGCGTAATCGTCGATCTCGCGCGCCTTCTGCAGAGCATCGTCGATGCGCTCCACCGGAATCACCTTCAATCCCTCAATAGCCTGCTTGGGTGCATTGGCCTTGGGGATGACCGCAATCGAGAAGCCCAGCTTGGCGGCCTCGCGCAGCCGCTCCTGGCCGCGTGGCGCTGGGCGGATCTCCCCAGCCAGGCCCACTTCACCGAACACCACCAATCCGCGCGGCAAGGGCTTGTTGCGCATGGAGGAATTGATCGCCAGCAGCACCGCCAAGTCGGCCGCCGGTTCGGTAATCTTCACCCCGCCGACCGCATTGATGAAGACATCCTGATCAAAGGCCGCCACGCCCGCATGCCGGTGCAGCACCGCCAGCAGCATGGCCAGGCGGTTCTGCTCCAGGCCGACCGACAGGCGGCGCGCGTTGGGAACGTGCGAGCTGTCCACCAGGGCCTGGATTTCCACCAGCAGCGGACGCGTGCCTTCCTGAGTCACCATGACGCAGGAGCCGGGGACCTGGTTTTCGTGCTGCGAAAGGAACAGCGCCGAAGGGTTGGAGACCCCTTTCAAGCCCTTCTCGGTCATCGCAAACACGCCCAGTTCATTCACGGCTCCGAAGCGGTTCTTGAAGGCGCGCACCAGGCGGAAGCTGGAATGCGTATCGCCTTCGAAGTACAGCACCGTATCGACGATGTGCTCCAGCACGCGCGGACCGGCCAGCGCGCCTTCCTTGGTGACATGGCCGACCATGATGATGGTGATGCCGGAAGTCTTGGCGACCCGCGTCAGTTGCGCCGCGCATTCGCGCACCTGCGCCACCGAGCCGGGAGCCGAGGTCAGCGCATCGGAATAAATGGTCTGGATGGAGTCGATCACGGCCACTTCGGGCTTGTGCTCGGCCAGCGTGGCGAGGATCTTTTCCAGCTGGATCTCGGCCTGCAATTGCAGTTCACGGGCATCCACCGCCAGGCGCTTGGCGCGCAAGGCGATCTGCGAACCGGACTCTTCGCCGCTCACATAGAGTACCTTCTTGAGCCGAGAGATATTGGCCAGCGCCTGCAGCAGCAAGGTCGACTTGCCGATGCCGGGATCGCCGCCGATCAGCGCCACTCCGCCCGGCACCAGGCCACCGCCCAGCACACGGTCGAATTCCTCGATCCCAGTGCCAAAGCGCGGCACGTCGATCGCTTCGATATCGGCCAGGCTCAGTACCGGTGCGGTCTGCGCCAGGCTTTGCGGCGTCGACGAATAGCGATTCCCGCCACCGCTCTCCACCAGCGTCTCAACCAGGGTATTCCACTGGCCGCAGGCCGGACACTGGCCGGCCCATTTGTTGCTGACCCCGCCGCATTCGGTGCAGGTGTAATTGGTCTTGACCTTCGCCATCGTCGCCTTGCTGCTTTCTGCTCTACTTGGGTATGCCTGCTGAGCCTTCCCGGAAATCTGCCAGGAAGTTCATCTTTTTTCGTTCAGTCCACTTCACGTACCGCCACCCGTGGGGCCAGTGCGCACATCAGTTCATATCCGATCGTACCCGCCGCAAATGCGACCTCATCGATGGGCAATTGCTGGCCCCACAGCTCGACGCGACTGCCCACGCTGGCGCCGGGAAGTTCGGTCAGGTCCACGCACAGCATGTCCATCGAGACCCGCCCGACGGTGCCGGTCTTGATACCGTCGACCAGCACGGGCGTGCCGGTCGGTGCATGGCGCGGATAGCCGTCGGCATAGCCGCAGGCGACCACGCCGATACGCATCGGCTTGTCCGCCACGAAGCGGCTGCCGTAGCCGATGGCTTCGCCCGGGGGGATGTCCTGCACGCCGATGATCTGGCTTTCCAGCGTCATCGCCGCGCGCAGTCCGAAGTCGGCGGCACTGCCACCGCCCGGGGTACCGCCGTACAGCATGATGCCGGGGCGTACCCAGTCATGGGCCAGCTCGCCATGCATCAGGTCGGCAGCGGAATTGCAAAGGCTGCGCGGACCCGGCAGCCCTTCGGTACCGGCCTGGAAGCGGCGTACCTGCTCGCTCAGCGGCAAGGACGGGTTGAGCGCATCGTCGGCATTGGCGAAGTGGGTCATCATGGTGATGCTGCGCACGCTGGCGATCTTGCTCACGCGCGCATGGGCGGCGTGAAAGGCCTCGGGCTTGAAACCCAGGCGGTTCATGCCGCTGTTCATCTTCAGGTGCACATGAAAGGCGGCGTCGCTGACGAATTGTTCCAAAAGCGCGATCTGCTCATCGCAATGCACGGCGAACTGGATGTCGTAGCGGGCCAGCACCGGCAGGTCCTCGGCATCGAAGAACCCTTCCAGCAACAGGATGGGCTTGGTCCAGCCCAGCTCTCGCAGGCGAACGGCATAATCCGGTTCGACCAGCGCCAGGCCGTCGGCATCGGCGAAACCGCGCATGGCGCGTTCCAGCCCGTGACCGTAGCCATTGGCCTTGAGCACGCCCCAGACGCGGGCGTTGGGCGCATGGGCGCGGGCGACGGCAAGATTGTGTTGAAGTGCGGAAATGCTGATGGAAGCGACGATCGGTCTTGGCATGATATCCAGTGGCAGTAACGAGGGCAGATGGCTCACAGAGGGCGTTCGCGGGTAGGCGAACGGCCGATCTCGGCTGGCAATGCGCACGGCGAGCGGCAAGGCCGCCATGGGCCTGCCTGTCGCGGTTCGCCCGGAAGTTTTTGTCCAGCGGGGAACAAGCGGGCATTTTACCGGACGAACATCTTTATGGTTTGACTTATGACGGAGCGTGCATGGTTTCATGGTATAAAGCTACCCGGACATCATTTGTTATACATCTTGGACAGGGATGAATCGCGGTTTCTATACCATCATGGCGGCGCA
This sequence comes from Herbaspirillum sp. 1130, assembly GCF_017833835.1. Taxonomy (NCBI): domain Bacteria; kingdom Pseudomonadati; phylum Pseudomonadota; class Betaproteobacteria; order Burkholderiales; family Oxalobacteraceae; genus Herbaspirillum; species Herbaspirillum sp. 1130. Next base: position 284,153 of record NZ_JAFICQ010000001.1, on the reverse strand, counting down.
GTTCTTTTCGTCGCTCGCCGATAACGCGCTGCTGATCGCCGCCATCGCCCTACTTGCCGAAATGCATTCGCCAGCGTGGATGACCCCGCTGCTGAAGCTGTTTTTCGTGCTTTCCTATGTGCTGCTGGCGGCGTTCGTGGGTGCCTTCGCCGACGCCTTCCCCAAGGGCAAGGTCATGTTGATCACCAACATGATCAAGATCGTCGGTTGTTCCCTCATGTTCTTTACCGTGCATCCGCTGCTGGCGTATGCCGTGGTCGGATTCGGCGCGGCGGCCTATTCACCGGCCAAGTACGGGATCCTCACCGAACTGCTGCCGCCGGAAAAACTGGTCGCGGCCAACGGCTGGATCGAGGGGCTGACGGTGGGCTCCATCATCATGGGCACGGTCCTCGGCGGGGCGCTGGTCAATCCCAAGATTTCAGCGGTGATCCTCAGCTTCGACTTCCCGATGGTCGACCTGCCCATTGACACCCCCACCGAAGCGGCCCTGTGCATCATCTCCTGCATCTACATCGTCGCCGCCCTCTTCAACTTCTACATTCCTGATACCGGTGCCCGCTACGAGCACCAGGAACGCAATCCCATCCGTCTCATCGTCGATTTCGCCGGCTGCTTCACCACCCTGTGGAAGGACAAGCTCGGCCAGATTTCGCTGGCCGTGACCACGCTCTTCTGGGGTGCCGGGGCGACATTGCAGTTCATCGTTCTGAAATGGGCGGAAAAGTCGCTGCACATGCCGCTGGACAAGGCCGCCATCCTGCAGGGTATCGTCGCCGTGGGTGTTGCCCTGGGTGCAGTGGCCGCCGCCCGCTTCGTGCCGCTCAAGAAATCGCTGACCGTCATGCCGCTGGGCATCATCATGGGCATCGTGGTGATGCTGATGACCACCACCACCTCGGTGTGGGTGGCCTACCCGCTTCTGGTGATCGTGGGCGCGCTGTCGGGCTACTTCGTGGTGCCGATGAACGCCCTGCTGCAGCATCGTGGCCACGTGCTCATGAGCGCAGGCCATTCGATTGCCGTCCAGAACTTCAACGAGAACCTCTCGGTGCTGACCATGCTGGTGCTGTATGCCTTCATGGTGCGCATGAACCTGGATGTGAATACCGTCATCATCATCTTCGGCTCCTTCGTGGCCGGCATCATGTATCTCATCATGCGCCGCCATGCCGCCAACCAGCGCGAGCATGACTCGCTGGCGCTGATCGGCGAGGACAAGCATCCCCACCACTGATTTCACGATGCATTGAAGGTCTGGACCGGCGGTTCAGACCGGCACGATGGCGTGCTGCACCGTTGCGGCGGCACGCGCTTCCCACTGCGGCGGCACAACGAAGCCGCGCATCACTTCCAGCCATTCCGGTTCGGTCCCCTCCTGCAGGCGGCATTGCGCCACCAGGACCGGACTGTCGTCGGCACTGAACATGTCTTCCAAGGTGCTCCGCAGCTGTGCCAGGGTCATGCCCTGCCCGGCTGGAAGGCGCGCCGGTGCCAGCCAGGACAGGCGCGGCAGGACGGCATAGCACATCGTCTCTTCTTCAATACGCGGCAGCGAGGCCGCATCACACCAGAATCCCCGGCAATGATCGGCAGCAATGCCCATGGTGGGCGGCAAGCTCAGCGCCGCATCCAGCGGGTAGAACAGCCATCCCTTGACGAGGGCGCGCGCCGCTACGACAAGAGCCGGCAGTACCGCCTGGGCCGCCGGATGTTCGGAAAGCTTCAGTTGCTGCTGCATGATCTTGCGCATCTTGCGGCCCAGCGAATCGGCCAGGTTGGGACCGACGAAGGTATCCGCCTGCGCCGTGGCGGCCAGCTCCCGCGCCTGCAAGAGATAGAACTTGGTGGCGAACTCCCAATGCACGACGCCGGCATCGCTTTCCGCCTCAGGGGAACGGATCAGGAAATCGAATTCGCCCAATGTTTCTCGCGTCGGACCCTGATTGCGGACCTGCAAATTGGCGGCGACCAGGCAGTCCTGCTGGCGCAGATAGAAACCGAGCAGCTTTTCGGCGTACCGGCCCAGGCGTCCTGAGGGCTGTTGCGCCAGGTGGGCGTGCAAGGCGGCATTCATGGCCGGATCGTATTGCAGGTCGTGCAGCCAGCCGGCCACCTCGGGTGACAGCTGGCCCAGCGTGGCGACCCGGCCCTCCCAGCAGACGGCCTCCGGCGCCAGCAGATCGGGGGCATACAACAGCCAGGCCAGTGCGCGCACGTGCGGATCCCGCAGATCGGGCCAGCGCTGGTGGAAACGCGCCTGATGCGAGCTCAGGTCCATGCCGGGCATCGCTTCAGCGGGCTTGCGCAGCGTAAGTGCTCATGGCCAGGCACAGGTCGGCCCAGGCCTTGCTCTTGTCGGTGAGCGTGCGCAGAAGATAGGCCGGGTGGTAGGTCACCACCAGCGGCAGGTCATGATAGCGATGCACCGTGCCGCGCAGACGCGAAACCGGCGTGGCCGGATCCATGCCCAGCAGCGAAATCGCCGCCGTCTTGCCCAGTGCTACCAGCACGGTCGGCTGGATCAGTTCGATCTGGCGCTGCAGATAGGGTAGGCAGGCGGCCACTTCCTGCGGCGAGGGCGGACGGTCGCGGCCGTTGTCGTCGGTGGGACGGCATTTGACGATGTTGGCGATGTAGGCATTCTCACCGCGCTTGACGCCCATGGAGAGCAGCATGTTGTCCAGCAGCTTGCCGGCAGGGCCGACGAAGGGTTCGCCCTGCTGATCCTCGTTGCGGCCCGGGCCTTCGCCGATGAAGAGCCACTTGGCCTTTTCATCGCCTACGCCGAAGACGGTATTCTTGCGGCCTTCGCACAGCCCGCAGCGGCGGCACTCAGCAACCTGCTGCTTGAGCTGCGGCCAGTCCATGGCCTTGATGCGGGCAATCATGGGGTCGACGGCCGGGGCGTCTTCCTCGTCGTCGCCGTCCGGGATCAGCACGGGTTCCAACGCAGTACCGAAGTCCATCTCGTCCAGCCAGGAAGGCGGGCCGCCCTCTTCCTCGAGCGGCGCACGCGGACGGGCGGGGGCGGCGGGAGCCGGACGAGCAGCAGGAGCAGCAGGCGTGGACGCTTGCACCACAGGAGCAGCGACGGGCGGCTTGGATTGAGCCACGACGGGTTCAGGCGCGATGACCTTGGGCGCGTCGACAGGGGCAGCGGGCGCGGCCGTTTCCTGAGCAGGTACTTCCGCCTGCGCGGCCTGCACCTCTTCCACCGCCAGCTCACGCCGCACCCAGACCGGGCCAATGCCCAGCGCATCCAGCAGGGCCAGGGAGGAGCCGAAGCCCGGATCTTGTTTCAATTCTTCATTCATAAGGGCAGACTCATGACGATAGCCCCTTCTCGGGTCTGGTTGGCGGCGGGATAGTAATTTTTGCGCCGCCCGATTTCAGTAAAGCCGTACTGGCGATAGACCTTGGCGGCATGCACGTTGGACTCACGTACTTCCAGCAACATGGTCCGCATGTGGTGCAGGCGTGCCAGCCCGGTCGCCTGGTCCAGCAGCCTGCGGCCCAGGCCCTGGTGCTGATGCAAGGCGGCCACGCTGATATTGAGCAGATGGGCTTCATCCACGGCCAGCATCACCAGGAAGTAGCCCAGCAATTCGCCGTGGGCATCCCGCAGGGTCTGCGCCTGGTAGCCGCTGTAGAGCGAATCCTGAAAATTGCCGCGCGTCCAGGGATGGGAGTAGACGGCCTCTTCGATCCTGACCACCGCATCCAGATCGCTCGCACCCATGGCCGCAAATTGCAGCCGCCCGTAGCGCGGATGCGAGACAGGCAGCGACACGGCCAGTTGCTCGCTCATGCCACACCCTTGGCCGCATCGCGCACTTCGCGCTCGGCCGTGGTCAGGGCCACCTTGTTGCGCAGATAGAGCGGCTGCGCCTGCTGCGCCGGCAAGGCCAGGCCGGCGCTGAAATGCACCTGGCCCAGCGTTGCCACCTGGCGCGCGTGCGGCATGGCCTGCGGCTGCACACTGGCGAAGGCCGCCGTGCAGAAGTTGGCGCTAAAATGCTCGGCATACACCGACAAACCATTGCCGCAGGCATGGGGGCGACCTTCGACCGGTACCTGAGCGGCAGACGACAGGGCCGGTTCGGCCAGCGTCTCCCAGCCGCCATCGGCACGAGCACGGTAGCGCGCCCAATAGACTTCACCCATGCGGGCATCGAGGACGGCCAGCACATCGCTGGCCTGCGGATTTTCATCACGGCAGGCTTGGGCCGCCGCTTCCAGAGTCACCACGGGGACCACCGGACGGTCACAGCCAAAGGCCAGCCCCTGCACCACGCCGCACGCCGTGCGCACGCCGGTGAAGGAGCCGGGGCCCACGCCAAAGGCCAGCGCATCGCATTGCGACAGCGCCAGGCCGGCATCGGCCAGCAATTGCTGGATCATGGGGAGGATGGCGTCCGAGTGCGTCTGGGTACCAGCGGACTGGCGCGCAATCAGTTCGCCCTGGTAGAGCAAGGCCGCCGAGGCCAGCTCGGTGGAGGTTTCAATGGCAAGAATCGTGGACATCCCGCTATTTTACCGTGCGGCGCGCAATTGTTCGGAGCGTTCGCATCTAACGTGAGCCTTTGTGCGGCAGCGCAAAACCCTTCGCGCCGAAGGGGGTAAAATAAGCGCGCCATGTCCTACCAGAAATTAGACCAAACCAACCGCCGCCCGCTCGCCGAGGCGCTTCGCAACGACACCTGGGTCGTGGCCTGCCTGTGCGCGAACTGGTGCGGCAGCTGCCGTGAATATGAAGCCGCCTTCCAGGCCTGGGCGGCCCGCTATCCGCAGCATCACTTCGTGTGGATCGATATCGAGGACCAGGCCGACCTGGTCGGCGATCTCGACATCGACAACTTCCCTACCCTCCTGATCGAGCGCGGTGCCACGGTCGCCTTCTTCGGCCCCATGGAACCGGACACCCGCCTGGCCGAGCGCATCCTGCTGGCCCAGGTCGACAAGAGCGACGCCGACCTGCAACGTGAAGCCGCCAGTTCCGCCGAGCGCCGCACCTGGCAGGAAGATTGCAGCCTGCTGGACAAGCTGGCTGATGTGATCGGCTGAAGTTTCCCTCAACGCGCGTCGCTTCTGGTTGCGTACTTCAGGTCAGCCAGGGATCGGTTTCCGGGTGCGGGAAGCGCGCACTGATGAAATCGGCAAAGCTGCGCACCTTGGCCGACAGCAGCCGGCGGCTCGGATACACCATCGAAATCACCACCTGCCCCATGTCAAAGCCGGGCAGCACCTGTACCAGCTTGCCGCAACGCAGGTCATCGCCCAGCGAGTAGGAGGGCCGCAGCACGATACCCATGCCAGCCAGTGCCAGGTCACGCAAAAGCACGCCGCTGTTGGAGACCACCTTGCTGACGATGGGCACATCCATCACGCCGGCCTCAGTATTGACATGCCAGTGATGGCGCAAATATTCATGCGAGAAGTTCAGGCAGCTGTGGCGCGACAGGTCTTCGGGCTGTGCGGGCGCTCCGGCGCGCTCCAGGTAGGCAGGTGAAGCACAAAGGATCACCTTGGCTACACCCAGCTGTCGCACGATCATGCTGGCATCAAACTTTTGCATGCTGCTGAAGAATCCGATATCGATGCCTTCCTCCACCAGGTCGATGGAGCGGTCGGAAAGATAGACGTCCAGCCCCACGTCAGGATAGATCCCGGCATAGGCAGCCAGCATCTCGCCCAGTTGCGACTGGCCGAAACCGGCATTGGAATAAATCGCCAGCGTCCCGGCCGGACGTTTGGTTTCCATGGATACCAGCGCTTCGGCATCATCGACCTCGGCCAGGATCATGTGAACCCGCTCCAGATAGGCCTGCCCGGCCTCCGTAAGCGAGAGGCGGCGGGTCGAGCGATTGAGCAGGCGGGTCCCCAGGTGTGCCTCCAGATCGGCGATGAAACGGGTTGCCACCGCATTGGAAATGTCCAGCAACTCGGCGGCACGCACGAAACTGCCCTGCTCCACCACCTTTGCAAACACCCGCATTGATTGCAGACGATCCATTTTTCAAGTCCCTGATTGTTCCACAAAGAGAAATAGTCAATTCCGATTAAACCTATTTTTCTTTGTCTTCGCAATATTTACACTTCAGTCATCGGTTAGCGCAACGCAACAAAGCAACAAGATCGCGCCGACCGGCTTCACCAGGTCGCCCACGAGTGGGCTTTCCCCACAAGGAGAGCATGGATCACTCCCGCGACTCGCCGGCCCTGGAGAAGAGCAACCCCACTTACCCAAACAGAGGACATTATCATGAACATCAAGAACATCATCGTTGCCGCCTCCCTGCTCGCCGCTGCTGGTGCCGCCATGGCTGAAGCTCCGTATCCGCCGGAAACCCCGTTCCACTCGACCCAGACCCGTGCTGACGTCAAGGCCGAACTGCAACGCGCCCAAGCCAATCACGAGATCGCCACGCGCAATGAATATCCCATCATCCGCCAAGCCCCCTCGCAACTGAGCCGCCAGGATGTCGCCAACCAGGTGCAACAAGCCAACAGCGCAGCACAAAGCCTGTATAGCGGCGCTTGATCGGAACCGATCCGCATCCGATGTCCGGATGGACCGATTCCGCCACGGCAGTGTTCCGCACCGGCGCATGCCCCGCGTTGAACGTGAATGAACGCGAACGAATGCCGACCGCCTGCGTCCGAACCACCGTGCCAGGATGAAGCTATACCGCAGCAACGCACTACCCGCAGTACCGCAGTCCCCGTACCGCAGCACCACCTGCCATGCCGCCACGTCTTGCCGGGCGCATGACAGCTGGTGCACCAGCCTCCCTCCTCCCCACGTTTGGCTCCCCTTCTTTTTTCACTGATCGCGCCCTGGTCGCAAGCGACGTGCATTCTCACCGCATGAGCCGGCCAGATCGTGCATGACTGATGCATTCAATGCGCTTTTTTGCTGCGATGCGACATGCAAAAATCCCCGGAAAACCTTGTCAAACCGAGCTTTTCCTTGAGATTTTGGCGCACCGCATGTAAAGTCAAGGGTTTGTTCCTTCCCGCCTGGCTCAGGGTTTTCTTGTCAAAGTCGGGCCACCTTTTTTTATCCCCTATGGCTTTATACGTTCACAAATACGGCGGCACCTCGATGGGCTCAATCGAGCGCATCCAGAATGTCGCAAAGCGCGTTGCCAAATGGCACGACGCCGGCCATCAGATCGTTGTCGTGCCTTCGGCGATGTCTGGTGAAACCAACCGCCTGCTGGGCATGGCCAAGGAAATCATGGCCCAGCCCGACGGCCGCGAACTGGACATGCTGGCCTCGACCGGCGAACAGGTCTCGGTGGCACTGCTGGCCATCGCCCTGCAGGCACTGGGCAAGCAAGCCGTCTCCTACGCCGGCTGGCAAGTCCCCATCAAGACCGACTCGGCCTTCACCAAGGCGCGCATCCGCTCCATCGATGACGCCAAGGTCCGCAAGGATCTGAACGCTGGCAAGATCGTCATGATCACCGGTTTCCAGGGCGTGGACGCCGACGGCAACATCACCACCCTGGGCCGTGGCGGCTCGGACACCTCGGCCGTGGCCGTGGCCGCTGCCATCAAGGCGGCGGAATGCCTGATCTACACCGACGTGGATGGTGTCTACACCACCGACCCGCGCGTGGTGAGCGATGCCCGGCGCCTGAAGACCGTGACCTTCGAGGAGATGCTGGAAATGGCGTCCCTGGGTTCCAAGGTCCTGCAGATCCGCTCCGTGGAATTCGCCGGCAACTACAAGATGCCGACCCGCGTGCTGTCGTCGCTGACCGACCCGCTCACGCCGCTGGCCGAAGAAGCCGCCTCCGGCACCCTGATTTCGTTTGAGGAAGACAAGAACATGGAACAAGCAACCATCACCGGCATCGCCTTCAGCCGCGACGAAGCCAAGATTACCGTGCTGGGCGTCCCCGACCGTCCGGGCATCGCCTACCAGATCCTGGGCCCGGTGGCCGACGCCAACATCGAAGTGGACATGATCATCCAGAACCAGTCGGTGGAAGGCAAGACCGACTTCACCTTCACCGTGCCGCGCGCCGAATACGCCAAGGCTGTGGAAGTGCTCAACAGCAGCGTCAAGGCACACATCGGCGCAGCCGCCATCAATGGCGACACCAAGGTCTCCAAGGTCTCGGTGGTCGGCGTGGGCATGCGCAGCCACGTCGGCATCGCTTCGCAGATGTTCCGCACGCTGTCGGAAGAAGGCGTGAACATCCAGATGATCTCCACCTCGGAAATCAAGATCTCGGTGCTGATCGACGAGAAGTACATGGAACTGGCCGTGCGCGCCCTGCACAAGGCCTTTGACCTGGACAGCGCCAAGTAAATCACGCACCGCGCAAAGCGAAGACCGCACCGCTGAAAAAACAGTGATTTTTTGCAAGACCACTGTTGACCGGATGCAAATGAGAAGATATTATCTCGGTCTTCGCTGAGGCAACGCAGCAATGCGATAACAGCCTTCAGTGTGGAGACGTGGCCGAGTGGTCGAAGGCACTTCCCTGCTAAGGAAGCATACGGGCTTAAACCTGTATCGAGGGTTCGAATCCCTCCGTCTCCGCCAAAGCTTCAAATGAAAAACGGGTCCTGATGGACCCGTTTTTCATTTTCCCTTCCGGCTTTATCTCTTACTCGAAAAATCCCCGCTTGCACCGACTCGTTCAGGGCAACTTTAATTCTCGCTGCTGATTGGGTCCTGACTGAACCAGCAAATACCCCTCCATCTGAAGGTCAAGCAGCCTGACCACGGCGCGCGGATCGAACAGGAAGTGCGCCCGCTGGAACGCACTTCCTGATCCACATCCTGATGGAATGTCAGGACGAACGCTTACTGAATCACCCCGCACGCCAGTCGCACACCCCCGCCACCCAGCGGAGCCGGATGATCCGAGTGATTATCCCCGCCCACATGCACCATCAGCGCATGTCCGCGCACTTCGGCCAGCGTCTTCAGGCGCGGGGCCAGGACCGGATTCTCGGCCTTGCCATCGGCCGTCACATACAAGGCCGGCAAGTCACCCAGATGGCCTTCGCCATAGGGACCTTCATGCTTGCCGGTCTTTTGCGGATCCCAATGCCCACCGGCGGCCAGCGCCGGCTCCATCTTTCCATCCTTCTCCAGCGGCGCGCAGGAGGCATTCTGGTGCACATGGAAGCCATGCACACCCGCCGGCAAGCCCGACAAGGCCGGCTGGAACAGCAGCCCATAAGGCGTCTCGCTGATGGTCACCTCGCCCGCCGGAGACGCCACCCCTTGCGCGTTGACCAGGTTCAGCGCCACCTTGAGCGGCGCTTCGGCAGCCATGGCAGCCGAAGCCGCTGATGCGCCGGCCAGCAAGGCCAGCTGTGCAATACGTCGTTTCATGATCGTTCTCCTTCGTTGGTTGAAAGGTGAAGAATAGGCACTGACACGGCAGCAGGCCGAAAACCAGAAAAATCGCTGATGATATCTGGACAATATTCTCCCATCAGACCGAAAAACTTCGAGAGAATGCCCGAAGGGATTAAATCTCTCGCAACACGGCCTTCAGCATAGGACCGCATGCGGCGCAGGACAACAGGGAAATCTGGAAGAGAAGCAGCCAGTTGCCGGGCAGCGCAACACCACGCACCGGCGGCCAGCCTTATTGGTCGGGAAGGTCTTCAGCGGAAGCCGACGTTTCCGGCACAAAGTTGAGCTTGCGCCCCTCCAGCAGCATGGCGTGGAAATCCACCGCCGGAATCGGGCGCGAGAAGATATAGCCCTGCAATTCATTGCAACCGGCTTCGCGCAGGAAGTTCAATTGTTTCTGCGTCTCCACCCCTTCGGCGATGACCTTGTGGCGCAATTGCTTGGCGATGCCGATGATGGCGCTGGCGATGGCGCAATCATTGGTATCGTCCGGAATGCCCATGGTAAAGGACCGGTCGATCTTGAGCGTATTGATGGGGAAACGCTTCAGGTACGAGAGGCTGGAATAGCCAGTCCCGAAGTCATCCAGCGAAATCGTGATGCCCAGGCTACAGATCTTTTCCATGATGGAAATGACGCGATCAGTGCTGTGCATCAGCATGCTTTCGGTGATCTCCAGCTCCAGCCAGTCGCCACTGAGTGAATGCCGATTCAGCGCCGCACGCACGCGGTCCGGCAGGGACCGGGTGAATTCGCGCGCCGTCACGTTCAGGGCGATGCGGATCGGAGCCAGGCCGGCATCCCTCCACGAGCGTGCCTGGCGGCACACGGCATCCAGTACCCAATCGCTCAACTGCACGATCAAGCCTGTTTCTTCAGCAATCGGGATGAACTCACCCGGCAAAAGCAATCCGCGCTCCGGATGCTGCCAGCGCACCAGGGCCTCGCCACCGGTGATCGCCAAGGTGTTCATATCCACCTTGGGCTGGTAGTACAGCAGCAATTCGTTGTATTCGAAGGCGTGCAGCAAACCGGTTTCGATGCGCAACAGATCCAGCGTGTTGCGATTCATCTCTTCACTGTAATAGACGTAGCCGTTTTCGTTGTTGTCGCCACCCTGCTTGGCCCGGTACATGGCGATGTCAGCCAGGCGCAGCAGGGTTTCGGTATCGGTCGCGTCTTCCGGATACATGCTCACGCCAATGCTGGCCCCCACGCGCAGCTCATGGCCGTCGATGAAGAACGGATCATCAAACACGGCCAGCAATTTCTGGGCGACGAAGCCGGGATGGTAATCCTTGTCGATGTCGAACAGCGCCACCGCGAATTCATCCGCCCCCAGGCGTGCCACCACATCCTGCTCGCGCAAGGCGCGGCGCAGGCGGATCGCCACTTCCACCAGCAGCATGTCGCCGGCCACGTGGCCCAGCGTGTCGTTGATGGGCTTGAAGCGATTCAGGTCGATGAACATCACGCAGCCGTGCATGTTCTCATGCCGGGCTTCGGTCAGCGCCTGATCCACGGTGCGGGTGAGCAAGGTGCGGTTGGGCAGTCCGGTCAGGGCATCGTAGTAGGCCAGATGATGGATCAGCTTTTCGGCGTTCTTGCGTTCGGTGATGTCGTTGAGATAGCCGATCAGGCCAATCGGATGGCCGTGCTGGTCACGCATCACGGACAGCGACAGACTGGCCCAGAACACCTCGCCGGACTTCTTGCGGCGACGCACCTCCATCTCGCGGCCACCCTGCTCCAGGAACAAGTCGTGCAGCGAATCCTCTTCCTCTTCGTTCTCGTAGAGGAACAACACATTGCGGCCGATGGCTTCCAGCGCGCTGTAGCCGAACAGTTGCTCGGCCCCGCGGTTCCAGCTGGTGATGAAACCGGCCGGGTCCATGGTGATGACCGACTCGTGCATCTGATTCAGGATCTGCGCCTGCTGCTCCAGCTTGGCTTCGATCTGGTCCAGCGAACGGGCGCGCTTGTCGGTCTCGGCGCGGCGCTGCATCAGGCGGCCGAGGAAAGCCGCCAGCATCGCCAGACGCGTGCGTTCCAGTTCGGTATAGGGGCGGGTCAGCGCCGGAAAGACGAAGTGGCCGAAGCGCGCGCCCTCATGCTCCACCACCTGGCACAGCCCGCTGGCCGACTCCGGCGGCGGGCTGACCACATAGCGGCCACCGGGACGCTTGAGGAAACCGGATGCAATCCCTCCGAGTGCCGCATGCAAGGCCATGCCCTGCAGGTTCTGCATGGCGTCCAGCAGTGCCGAACAGCATGCCAGATCGTCAGTGCCCACGGAGGAAATCATTGTCATCACGCCTCAGTGCTGACGCGCGTGGCCCAATTGAAGGCCTGGATCAGACAACGGCAATACACCTCGGCATCGAGACCGGCTGCATCAAGGTCGACATGACGCAGCGGAATGCGGCCATCTTCGGAGCGCTCGACCACGTTCAGCAGTTTGCCCAGCCGGCCGGTACGGTACACCAGCGCATTGACGATATCCACCGGCAGCTTGAGCGGCTCGATGATGTCGTTGAGCGGCATGCCCAGCAAAATATCCAGCAGCGAGAACATGCCGGTGATGAAGGCGCGGTCCAGTTCTTCCTGGGTGCAGTCCACCTTCTGCGCCATCGATTCCATCATCGCCGCGCGCGCCGCAGCACGCGGCAGCAGCGGATTGGCAGACTCGTCGCCGGGGAAGCGTGCATACAGCAGCAACTGCAGCCAGCGCTGCAGCTGGCGGCGGCCCAGCAGGTTGATGGCCTGGGTGAAATTGGTGATATGGGCCGAAAAACCGAAGGCGGCCGAGCTGACCAGCTTGAAGAGCTGATAGGACAAGGCCGGGTCCTGCTTCAGCAGGGATTCCAGTTCATTGGCATCGGCGTCGCGTGCCACCAGCTCCAGCAATTTCAGCAGGCGCGCACGGGAAATGGAATTCTTTTGCGACAGGCGGCTGTCGGGATGCAAGGCATAGTCGCCAGAGAACCAGCGGAAACCTTCCACCCGGCAGGCATCGAACTGAACGGCATCGCCCACGTTCTCGGCCAGGTGCGGGCCACGCAGGCGGTGCAGCCATTGCCCGGTTTCAGGCAGGTGCCCCACCCCGGCGTCCAGCGCCATCGATTCAACGAAGGGGAAAACGCTCGCGCCCTGCGCCGGCAAGCCATCGGCAATGATGGCGAAGCCGCGGCTGTAGAGCCAGTCCAGCGCATCGATCTTGCCCGGGTCCACGCAATGCTCTACCGGCACGCGCAATGCGAGCTGCCCTTGCGGGATTTCTTGCCGGAATTCTGGGGCGAAGACCGCAGGATCACGCACCGGGATGATGCAGCTCAGTCCGCCCAGTGCGTCATGCAGATCAAATTCATTGAACAGGCGAGACAGCAAGGCGTTGTCGTCTTCGACCGTAGGTGAAATATGCAAGGACAGCGCGGTCCAGACGTGGTGGACGTCCGCAACGGGCTGCAAAAACACGAGTGGGAATGGAACGCTTTTATCCTGAACAGCCATATTTTTATCGTGGCGCGCCGCATTATTTGCTGAGACGCTCTGCAATGTTAAAAAAATATTAACAAGTTTCCCAGCAGAATACTTAATTAAAATTAAATTTTTTCTAAATATACCCGATAAAAGCCACCTTGCAACATGGGTTTATTCTGACAAGAAAATTTCCTGCAAATCATTGAGAAAACGACGCCCAAGATCGGTCGGCCGGATCAAAGCGTGATCGCGATACAACATGCCTTTTTGCTCGGCCAGATTCAGTGATTTTTCGATCTGGTTCAGGCTCATGCCGGTCCGCTCGGCGAAGAGATTCGGTGAGAATCCTTCCGTCAGGCGCAGCGCGTTGAGCATGAATTCGAAGCCCAGGGCATCGCGGCCGATTTCCGCTTCTTCCTGGACAGGCGTGCCGGCCTTGGCATGCTCCAGGTAGGACTGGGGATGCTTGTAACGCATCTGGCGCACGATGCGGTGCGGGAACGAGAGCTTGGAATGCGCCCCCGCGCCGATGCCCAGGTAGTCCCCGAATTGCCAGTAATTGAGGTTGTGGCGGGCGCGCCGCTTGGGCTGGGCATAGGCCGAGACCTCATAGTTGACGTAACCGGCAGCCGTGGTCAGCTCGGCAATCATGTCCTGCATGTCGGCGCTGGCATCGTCATCCGGCACCGGCGGCGGGTACTTGGCGAAGAGCGTATTGGGCTCCAGCGTCAGGTGATACAGCGACAGGTGCGGCGGCGCGAAGGCGATGGCCGTTTCGATGTCGGACTTGGCCTCTGCCAGCGTCTGCTGCGGCAGCGCGTACATCAGGTCGAGGTTGAAATTGTCGAAGTTGGCCTGCGCGATCTCCACCGCCTTGCGCGCCTGGTCGCCATCATGGATGCGGCCCAGGGCATGCAGGTGCTGGCCGTTGAAGCTCTGGATACCGATCGACAGGCGGCTGATGCCGCTATCCCGGTAGGAGCGGAACTTGTCGGCTTCAAACGTTCCCGGATTGGCTTCCATGGTGATCTCGATGTCGCCATCGAAGGGCAGCAAGGTGCGCAGGTCCGACAGCAAGCGATCCAGACCGGCGGCCGACAGCAGGCTGGGCGTGCCGCCACCGATGAAGATCGTATGGATCTTGCGGCCCCAGATCAGCGGCAGCGACTGCTCCAGGTCGCTGCGCAGGGCATCCAGATAAGCTTCTTCAGGGAAACTGCCCTTGACCTCATGGGAATTGAAGTCGCAATACGGGCACTTGCGCACGCACCACGGGAAATGCACGTACAGCGACAGCGGCGGCAAAGCCGTCAGCTGCAGGCTGCCGGGCTTCAGGAAGGCCAGCGCGGCCTGAGCCGGGCCGCTGGCCGCCTGGCCGGCCGGGATATCGGCCGGGATCGGCTTGATGGGGATCATGCCAGCTTCTCGACCAAGGCACGCAAGGCCTGGCCACGGTGCGAGACGGCATTCTTCTCTGCGGCCGTCAGTTCAGCGGCCGTCTTGCCCAGAGAGGGCAGCAGGAAATAAGGGTCATAGCCGAATCCGCCCTGGCCGCGCGGCTGATCGATGATCTCGCCCTTCCATACGCCATCGGCGATGACCGGTTGCGGATCGTCGGCATGGCGCACGTAGACCAGCACGCAGTAGTAATAGGCGGACTTGTCGGCATGGGCTGCCAGATCGGCGATGAGCTTGGCGTTGTTGTTGGCATCCGACTTGGGCTCGCCGGCGTAGCGGGCGGAATAGACTCCGGGCGCACCGCCCAGGGCATTCACGCACACACCGGAATCATCGGCCAGGGCCGGCAGACCGGTCAGGCGGGCGGCGTGGCGGGCCTTGGTCAGGGCATTCTCGACGAAGGTGCCGAAGGGTTCTTCCGCTTCGGGCACGTCGAATTCGCCTTGCGGGCGCACGTCCAGTCCGATGTCGCCCAGGAGACTGGCGAATTCCTTCAGTTTGCCGGCGTTGTTGGACGCCATCACGATCTTTTGCTTGGGTTGCATGTCTGGTCCTGATCTTGGCGAGGCGCACGGGATGGGCATGACAGCCGCTGCGCCCCAATGAAAAACGCCATGTCGATGGAGCACATGGCGTTTTTGTTCATATCGCTTCTAGGCGGCATTGTACGGCGATTTGCGCCGCGGCGTGGCCGGGGATTACAGGCCCAGGGCCTGCTTCTGCAAGCCGTTGAGCGTGGCGATGCCCTGCTGGGCCAGGTCCAGCAGGTTGTTGAGGGTGGCGCGGTCGAAGGCGGCGCCTTCGGCGGTGCCCTGCACTTCGACGAAATGGCCGCCGTCGGTCATGACCACATTCATGTCGGTATCGCAATCCGAGTCTTCCAGATAATCCAGATCGAGCACCGGGACGCCCTGGTAGACGCCGACCGAAATCGCGGCCACGAACTGCTTGACCGGAATGGTTTCGATCAGGCCGCGCGACTTCAGCACGTTGAAGGCGTCATAGGCGGCCACCATGGCGCCGGTGATGGCGGCGGTGCGCGTGCCGCCATCGGCTTGCAGCACGTCGCAGTCCAGCTGCAGGGTGCGTTCGCCAAAGGCTTCCAGGTCGAAGGCGGCACGCAGGGCGCGGCCGATCAGGCGCTGGATCTCCTGGGTACGGCCGGATTGCTTGCCCTTGGCGGCTTCGCGGTCCATGCGGGTATGCGTGGAGCGCGGCAGCATGCCGTATTCGGCGGTCAGCCAGCCCTGGCCCTTGCCCTTCAGGAAGCCGGGAACCTTTTCCTCGATGGAGGCGGTGCAGAGCACGCGGGTGTCACCGAACTCGACCAGCACCGAGCCTTCGGCGTGCTTGGTGTACTGGCGGGTCAGGCGCACGTCGCGCAATTGCGAAACGCTGCGGCCGCTGGGGCGATGGGAAGCTGTCATGGTGATCCTTGTCTTGGTCTGGGCGAGGCTGGGCGGATGGCGGGCGGCCAATTGGCCTCCAAAACCGCCGGTTTGATGTTTTTGATAGCGCGGCGCCGCGAAACTTCATTAAAATGCGGGCTCCGACCGGGTGGCACCCGGGCAGGCCGCACAGGCGGTGCCGGAACGTTCAAGTCCGGCATTGTAAAGGAACACGATGTCCGCCGTCGCGGCATCCTCCATTTACCTCTCTGGCCACCCTGCCCGCCCCGCCCGCAACCCTTATTCGCCGGCGCGCCCTGCTGCGCCGCCCGCCCGCTTTATGGAGTCCCGACCTTGACCATCTACAGCATGACCGGCTATGCCGTCACCACCCGTGAAACCACTGCCGGCACGGTCACCCTGGAAATGAAGAGCGTCAATTCGCGCTTCCTCGACCTGCAGTTCCGCATCAACGATGACCTGCGTGCGGTCGAACCGATGCTGCGCGAAGCCATCATGGGCCGCCTGGTGCGCGGCAAGGTGGAATGCCGCCTGTCCTTCGGCCGCAAGGTCGCCAGCGGCAACAGCCAGGCCCTGAACCACACCCTGGTCGGCCAGCTGGCCAGCCTGCAAGACCAACTGCGCGCGCAATTCCCCGATGCCGCGCCGCTGTCGATCAACGAACTGCTGCGCTGGCCGGGCGTGATGGAAGAAGCCGAGATCAGCCAGGACAGCCTGCAGGCCGATATCCTGGCCACGATGCAGCAGACCCTGGACGCCTTCGTCGAATCCCGCGCCCGTGAAGGTGCGGCCCTGCAGGCCGTGATCCTGGCCCGGGTGGATGCGATGGAAGCCATCGTGGCCCGCATCACCCCGCTGGTGCCGCAACTGGTCGAACAATTCCAGCAGAAGGCCACCGAACGCATGACCGAAGCTCTGGGCCTGGCCCTGCAGACGCAGAATGGCGCAACGCCGGTGGCCACCCGTGAGGAATCGCTGGAACGCATCCGCCAGGAAGTGACCCTCTACGGCATCCGCATCGACATCGCCGAGGAACTGGCACGCCTGTCGGCCCACCTGGGCGAAACCCGCCACATCCTCAAAAAGGGCGGCCAGGTCGGCAAGCGCCTCGATTTCATGATGCAGGAACTGAACCGCGAGGCCAACACGGTCGGCTCCAAGGCCGCCGTCAAGGAACTGGCCGATGCCTCCATGGAACTGAAGCTGCTCATCGACCAGATGCGCGAGCAGGTGCAGAATCTGGAATGACCCCAGCCGCACAGCCCCATTCCGACCGATATTGATTAGTTAAAAGACATTTTTCAGCGAGGACCCCATGCCCGTCCAAAAACCCACTTCCGGTAGCCTTTTCATGGTGGTTGCCCCGTCCGGCGCCGGCAAATCGACCCTGGTCAACGCCCTGCTCAAGCAGGAGCCGGCCATCAAGCTGTCGATCTCCTACACCACCCGCGCACCGCGTCCGGGCGAAGAACATGGCCGTGAATATTATTTCACTGACGTGGAAGATTTCCTGAAGCGCCAGGCCGAAGGGGAATTCCT
Source organism: Herbaspirillum sp. 1130 (assembly GCF_017833835.1). Taxonomy (NCBI): domain Bacteria; kingdom Pseudomonadati; phylum Pseudomonadota; class Betaproteobacteria; order Burkholderiales; family Oxalobacteraceae; genus Herbaspirillum; species Herbaspirillum sp. 1130. The sequence continues at coordinate 266,876 of NZ_JAFICQ010000001.1, read as the reverse complement.
CGAATGGGCCGAAGTGCACGGCAACTACTACGGCACCTCGCGCCTGATGATTGCCGACCAGATCGCCAATGGCACCGACGTGCTGCTGGAGATCGACTGGCAAGGTGCGCAGCAGGTGAAGAAACAATTTACCAATGCGATCGGCATCTTCATCCTGCCGCCCTCGATTGCCGCGCTGGAAGAGCGCCTGAAGAAGCGCGGACAGGACGAACCACACGTCATCACGCGCCGCATCCTGGCCGCCGGCGGCGAAATCGCTCACTCGCCGGAGTTCGAATATGTTATTATTAATCAAGAGTTTGCCGTCGCTTTGTCCGAATTGACGGCAATCGTCCAGGCCGCCCGCTGCCGCTTCCCGCAGCAAGCCGCCCGCAATGCCTACCTCTTCACCCAGCTGGGCATCCACGCGAGCTAAGCCGCACAAGCCAGACCAGCAACCCGGCGCCGGACCCATCAATCCACAAGCAAGACCGTCATTCAGGAGTATCACATGGCCCGCATTACCATCGAAGATTGCCTCAAGCAGATCCCCAACCGCTTCCAGTTGACCCTGTCGGCCACCTACCGTGCCCGCCAGCTGCTGCAAGGCCACACCCCGAAGGTGGAAGCCAAGGACAAGCCGACCGTGACCGCCCTGCGCGAAATCGCCGCTGGCAAAGTCGGTATCGAGATGCTCAAGAAGGTTCCGGCCTGATCCTGGTCCGTCCATGAAGCTGATAACGGACAAGTATGAGCCTCACCACTACCGACTCCACCTTATCAGCCGCTGCTAGCTCCAAACGTGCCGCCGGTTCCGGCCGCACCGCAACTCCCCTCGAAGTCGCCCCTGCCGCACATAGCGGCGTGGCGACTTTCGCGCATCTGATCCCCAAGCTCGAAGAGTACCTGACCCCTTCCGAACTGAAGAAGGTCAAGGAAGCCTATCGCTTCGCCGACGAGATGCACCTGGGCCAGATGCGCAAGTCCGGCGAGCCCTACATCTCGCATCCGCTGGCAGTGGCCGAGATCTGCGCCGAATGGAAGCTCGACGCCCAGGCCATGATGGCGGCCTTCCTGCACGATGTCATGGAAGACCAGGGCGTCAAGAAGGAAGAGCTGATCGAGCGCTTCGGCGCCTCCGTGGCCTCACTGGTGGATGGCCTCTCCAAGCTGGACAAGATCGAATTCCAGAGCCAGGTCGAGGCGCAGGCGGAAAACTTCCGCAAGATGCTGCTGGCCATGGCGCGCGACGTGCGGGTGATCCTGGTCAAGCTGGCCGACCGCCTGCACAACATGCGCACGCTGGGCTCCATGCCGCCCGAGAAGAAGCGCCGCATCTCGCGCGAGACCATGGAAGTCTACGTGCCCATCGCGCACCGCCTGGGCCTCAACAACATCTACCGCGAGCTGCAGGAGCTGTCCTTCGCGCACCTGCATCCGCTGCGCCATCGCACCCTGCTCAAGGCCGTCAAGGCCGCGCGCGGCAACCGCCGCGAAGTGGTGACCAAGATCATGGAATCGGTCACCAGCACCCTGATCGCCGCCGGCATCCCGGCCCAGGTCGATGGCCGCGAAAAGACCCTCTACGGCATCTATCGCAAGATGCGCAACAAGCACCTGAGCTTCTCGCAGGTACTGGACGTGTACGGCTTCCGCGTGGTGGTGGACAGCTTCGCCAACTGCTACGTGGCGCTGGGCACCCTGCACTCCCTGTTCAAGCCCATGCCGGGCAAGTTCAAGGATTACATTGCCATTCCCAAGTTGAATGGCTACCAGTCGCTGCACACGACCCTGATCGGCCCCTACGGCACCCCGGTGGAGTTCCAGATCCGCACCACCGACATGCACCGCGTGGCCGAATCCGGCGTGGCCGCCCACTGGCTCTACAAGGACGACGAAGGCAGCCTCACCGACCTGCAGCAGCGTACCCACGCCTGGCTGCAGTCGCTGCTGGACATCCAGAAGCAGACTGGCGATTCAGCCGAGTTCCTGGAGCACGTCAAGGTCGACCTGTTCCCGGATTCGGTCTACGTCTTCACGCCCAAATCGAAGATCATCGCCCTGCCCCGTGGTGCCACGGCGCTCGATTTCGCCTACAGCATCCACACCGACATCGGCGACCAGACCACGTCGGCCATCATCAATCACGAACCGGCCGCGCTGCGCTCAGAGCTGCACAACGGCGACATCGTCGAGATCATCACCTCGCCGACCTCGCGCCCCAGCCCCAACTGGCTGGGCTACGTGCGCACCGGCAAGGCCCGTTCGGCCATCCGCCACCGCCTGCGCACGGCCAACAAGGTCGAGTCGCAGGCCGTCGGACGCCGCTTGTTGGGCAACGCTCTTCATACGCTGGGCATCGAACCCGAACTTCCTTCCCATATCGTCGAACGCCTGCTCAACGAATCCAGCGCCAAGACCATGGATGACCTGTATGCCGAGATCGGCATCGGCACCCGCATGGCCCCGCTGGTGGCACGACACATCATGACCATGATGGATACCGGCGTGAGCGTGCCGCAGCTCGATCCGGAAGGCCACATGCTGCCCAACAAGCCGGACCCGGTGGTCATCACCGGCAGCGAAGGGGCCTCGGCGCAACTGTCGTCCTGCTGCATGCCGATCCCGGGCGATCGCCTGACCGGCTATTTGAAGCCGGACCAGACTCTGATCGTGCATACCCAGGAGTGCGAGACCGCCAAGCGGCTGCACGAGAAGGAACCGGACCGCTGGATCGACCTGGTCTGGGGCCACGATCTCAATCGCCGCTTCGATTGCCGCATCACCATCCTGATCCACAACGAGCGCGGCACGCTGGCGCGCATCGCTGCCGAGATCGGCGAGTCCGATGCCAACATCGTCTCGGTGGCCATGGATGACGAAGGCGGCAATGCTTCGATGAAGTATCTGCGCTTCACCATCCAGGTCGAAGATCGCGTGCACTTGGCGCGCCTGATGCGCGGCATCCGCAAGATCGACAGTGTCGCACGTATCCTGCGCGAACGCGGCTGATCCGGCTCGGCCCCCTCCTCAAACGCCCGCTGATGCGGGCGTTTGTCTTTTCCGGAATTCGTTTTGCAGGCAGCGCATGGCCGGGTGTCTGACAAGGCAAGTCTCGCTTCTCTGATAGGCAAGCGGCGAAGAGGCGAGGAAACTGAACATTGGGCTTCATCCGCCCAGAAGAAAAATGAATATAAATAATATAAATCGCCATGCCAAAAAAACTGCTTACGAGGACGCCTCGTCCCTCTGCACGCCAGGACATCCTGAAAACCGCCCAGAACCTCAAAATGGCCCGCTCCGCCCACGCTTACGTGCGCGGCAGCACCCTGCGCTTCTACAACTGGCTAAACGAGACCCAGGCCAGCAGCCTGCCCGAAGGTCCGGCCATCTGGATCTGCGGCGACTGCCACATCGGCAACCTGGGACCGGTGGCCAATGCCGAGGGCAAGATCGACATCCAGATCCGTGACTTCGACCAGACCGTCATCGGCAACCCATCGCACGACCTGATCCGCCTGGCACTGTCGTTGGCCATGGCCGCGCGCAGTTCGGACCTGCCGGGCGTGATCACGGCCAAGATGATGGAGGTGCTGGTGGAGGGATATGAATCTGCCTTCCGGCCCGGTGACGACCTGCGACTGGGCAAGAAACCCAAGTCCGTGCGCGTGGCTCTGAAGACTGCACATCGCCGCACCTGGAAGGAACTGGCGCGTGAACGCATGCAAGGCAAGACCGTGCGTATCCCGCTGGGAAAACGCTTTTGGTCGGCCTCGCGACAGGAAAGAAAAGAGATCACCGCGCTGGTGGAGTCAGCTCCGGCGCGCGCCTTGCTGACGTCCTTGCGGCATCGCGAGGACGACGCCGCCATCAGGATGCTCGATACCGCCTACTGGATGAAGGGATGCAGCTCGCTGGGCCTGCTGCGCTTTGCCGTGCTGCTGGATGTGAACGAACAGGCCAGCGAACGCAGCGACCTGTGCCTCTTCGATATCAAGGAAGCCGTCACCGCCGCCGCGCCCCGCTACCGCGATGCCGGCATGCCGCGCGACAACGCCGAACGCGTCGTCACCGGTGCACGCCATCTGGCGCCACATCTGGGTTCACGCATGCTGGCCATGCGGCTGCTGGAGCGCCCGGTGTTCGTGCGCGAGCTGCTGCCGCAGGACCTGAAGCTGGAAATCGATCACGTCAGCCAGGAAGAGGCCCTGCGTGCGGCGCGCTACCTGGCCCGCGTCGTCGGCCAGGCGCATGCGCGCCAGATGGATGAAGCAACCTGCCGCGCGTGGTACACCGAACTGGCGCGGCAACGGTCGAAGACGCTGGAAGTGCCATCCTGGCTGTGGCGCAGCGTGGTCGACCTGGTCGCCAACCATGAGCGCGCCTATCTGGAACATTGCCGCCGCTATGCCCTGGCCGAACAGGCGGTGGAGTTCTGAGACGGACTCAGGCCGCTTTCTGCGGTAGCGGTTGCACAGCGGCCTCCCGTTTCAGATGCTCCTGGCAGGCCTGTGCGCCTTTGTCGGCAATGCCGCGCTCCAGCTTGTCGGCGAAGAATTCGATGAGCGCACTGACCGCACTGGGCAATTGCCGCCGGTGTACGTACACGGCATAGAAGCCCATGGTGTCGCGCTGGTAATCCGGGAGGATGTTGATCAGGCTGCCATTGCGCAGGTCTTCGGAGGCCAGCATGGTCGGCAGCAGCGCAATGCCCAATCCTGCCCGCGCCGCACGCAACTGCCCTTGTGCGGTGTTGATGCACAGGCGCGGTACCACCCGCACGTTTTCCGGACCGTGCGGCCCTTCCAGTTTCCACACCGTATGCTGGGGTGCCTGCGACGTCGCCAGGCAGGCATGGCCCACCAGGTCGGCCAGGGCCTGCGGCGTGCCTGCGCGCTCCAGGTAGCGCGGACTGGCAATGAGGGCCATATGGCTCTGCACCAGCTTCCTGGCCACCAGGCTGGAGTCGGGGAGCACGCCGCCACGGAAGGCCAGGTCGATACCCTCGGCGATCAGGTCGGCGCGCCCGTCATTGAGCACGAACTCCAACTGCACCTTGGGATAGAGATGCATGAACTCATGCATCCACTCGATGGAGAAATTGTCGAAGAAGTCCACCGGTGCAGCCACGCGCAGGCTGCCGGACGGTTCGCCCTGGCTTTGGGTGAGACTGGCGCTGGCGTGCTCGATGTCTTCCAGGCCCGGCGCGCAGCGCTCGAAGAATTCCCGCCCCGCCGCCGTCATGTTGAGCTGGCGCGTGGAGCGTTGCAGCAGCCGCACCCCCATGGCCGCTTCCAGCGCCTGCAAACGGCGGCTGATGGTATTGGGCGGCATGGACAGCTTGCGCCCGGCAGCGGCGAAGCTGCCGGCCCGCACTACATGGACGAAAAGCCAGATGTCGTTGAGGTCTAGCATGGCGATGTTCGATTCCCACCAAAAATGGATCAGTGAAATGCGATTCTCGCATCTATTGGAAGAAATGAAAACTGGGTATTGTTGACCCCAATGCAAAGGCGTTCACCGAAGGCCTTGCCCACCGAACAACGAAAGGACACACCATGAGCACTCTTCTGCACATCGACTCCAGCGCCCGCAGCGGCGGTTCCATCTCCCGTCAGCTGACCGCTTCCTTCGCCCAGCAATGGCAAGCCAAGAACCCTGGCGGCAAGGTGGTGCACCGTGACCTGGCGGCCAATGCCCTGCCTCACCTGAGCGAATCGCTCCTGGGTGCCTACTTTACCCCGGCTGATGCCCGCAGCGCCGAGCAGGCTGAAGTGATCAAGCAATCCGACGCCCTGGTGGACGAACTGCTGGCCGCCGACACCATCGTCATCGGCGTGCCGATGTACAACTTCGCCCCGCCGTCGACCCTGAAGGCCTGGATCGACCACGTCTTCCGCGCCGGCCGCACCTTCAGCTACACCGAGACCGGCCCGGTCGGCCTGGTCAAGGGCAAGAAGGCCGTCATCATCCTCTCGCGCGGCGGCAAGTATTCCGAAGGCCCGATGGAAGCACTGGACTTCCAGGGCAAGTACCTCAAGAGCGCACTGGGCTTCATCGGCATCACCGATGTGGAACTGGTGGTCGCCGAGGGTGTGTCGATGGGCGAAGAAGCTGCCAAGGCCGCCGTGGCCGGCGCAGAAGCCAAGATCAACGCCACTGTCTGATCCTCGCCAGAGCAATTCCCAGCAACGGGGTGCGCCGCCAACGTGGTGCGCCCCGTTTGCTTTGGCGCGCCGTCAATGGTTGCCCAGGTCCTTGTGCATGCGGCGCAAGCCCAGCCAGACGCAGGCCGCTACCACCGGCACCACCAGGCCGGTGGCCAGGTCGGGATTGATGGGCAGGCCCGCCGCCTTGGCCGCCTTGCCGGCATAGCCCAGCAAACCGATCACGTAATACGAGATCGCCGCCACCGACAAGCCCTCCACGGCCTGCTGCAGCTTCAGTTGCTGGGCGGCGCGGGCATTCATGGATTCCAGGATCTGGCGGTTCTGGCGCTCCTGCACGATGCCGATACGCGTACGCAACAGGTCGTTGGTATGGGCGATGCGCTCGGCCAGCGCTTCCTGACGGCGGGCGATGGCCTGGCAGGTATTCATGGCGGGGGCCAGGCGGCGCTCCATGAATTCGCCGATGGTCGGTACACCCTCGATGCGCTGCTCGCGCAATTCTTCGATACGCGCCTGCACCAGGCGGAAATAGGCTTGCGAGGCCGAGAAGCGATAGCTGTTCTCCAGCGACAGCTTTTCGATGCGCGCCGCCAGTCCGGTGATCTTGCGCAGGATGCGCTCATCCTCGGCCATCTCTTCCGGCGTGCCGCTGGTGGATTGTTCGGACTGCACCATGGCTGCCGTCAGCGCGGCCAGGTCGCCTTCGATTTCATTGAGCAAAGGGCCGGACTGCTGCGCATGCGGCAAGCCCAGCAGCGCCATCATGCGATAGGTCTCGATTTCAAGAATCCGCTGCGCCAGGCGTCCGCCCTGCAATTCGCGCAGGCCGATATCGCGCACCACAAAACGCGAAAAACCATCCGACTGGATCTGGAAATCAGTCCAGATCTCGCCCCCTTGCAAGACCTTGCTGGAACTCATCAGCTTGCCTTCGAAGATGCGCTGCATCTGGCGTGCAGTGGCGGCCGTATCGTCAGCGCCCGGCTCGACCACCACGTGCGCGGCCACCATCAGCTTGCCCTTCAGGCCCAGCAACCATTGCTGCGGAATATGCGCCAGCGGCGCGCGGGCAAAGGCGTGGTCGGTGCCCAGTTCTTCCTCGTGCGCCTGGGCGAAGGTGTAGGTGGCGAACTCGGTATGACATTCCCACTTCAGGCGGAAGCGGCCGAAGTCATGATAGAAGTGCTTGGCCTCGCCGCCCGGCGCGACCACGCCGAAGTGGGCGCACAGTTCGTCCAGCAGGACGTGCTGGGCGCTGGCGTGACGGCCGCCGTTGCCGTCTTCGCGTACGTAGACGGCCAGGTGCGTCAAGGTTTCCGAGCGCGTGAGCTGCAGGAAGGGGCGCGAATGCACCTCGGCAGCCAGGACGACGCGCTGGGGGTGATTCAGGCTGGCAAAAACGATGGACATGAACGTTCTCGTGGAGGATTGAAATTCGGTTTGCCGGACGCGGCGACAGCCTGCCCGCATGCAATTTGCACGCCGGGCCGCCGTCAACAAGGGATAAGGACAAGCGCTACTGCGGTGCCGGATAGGTCACTTCGAGGATGGTCAGCTGCTCTACCCCCGACGGTGTCTGCAGCACTACTTCATCGCCCTCGCGGGCCTTGGTCAGCGCCCGCGCCACCGGCGAGATCCAGCTGATCAGTCCCTTGAGGGGATCGAGTTCATCGATGCCCACGATGGTGACGGTGTGCTCTTCGCCGCGCTGGTTTTCGTAGGTCACGGTCGCGCCGAAGAAGATCTGGTCACTGCCGTGGTGCACGGAAGGATCGACCACCTCGGCATTGTCCAGCCGCTTGGTCAGAAAGCGGATGCGGCGGTCGATCTCACGCAGGCGCTTCTTGCCGTAGAGGTAGTCGCCGTTTTCGGAACGGTCGCCGTTGGAGGCGGCCCAGGACACCACGCGCACCACTTCCGGACGCTCTTCATCGATCAGGTGCAGCAGTTCATCCTTGATGCGCTGATGCCCCTGCGGGGTCATGTAGTTCTTGCTGCCGGCGGGGATGGCCGGCAAGGCGATGTCATCATCGTCGTCGGCACCGTCGGATTCTTTAACAAAAGCCTTGTTCATGCTGGAGTGGGGTTGGTATGCAGGTTGACGCTTATTGTAGCCGCATGCGAGCGCCTGCAACGGTACAGTTGCGGCGATTAATGCGCGGGGCACCGTGCCGGGCTCGCCCTTTGGGGCGCACTCGGCGATAATCTGCACTCGCGCCTGCGCATGACGTCCATGCCAGGTTCCCCAACTCGCCTGCTCGCGCCCATGTCTTCCATCGCTCCCCGCTATCGCATCGGTCTCATTGCCAACCGCGCCCATCAGGACGCTTCGGATTCCGCCCTGGTCCAGCTGCTGACCGGTTCGCGCCATCGCATCGAAAGCCTGCAACCCGAACTGATCGTGGTCGGCCGCACGCTCGATGCCATCGGACAAATGAATCTTCTGCCTGGCTACGAGCATCTGGTGCGTTTTCCCTATGGTCGCCACGGCGGCCTGATGAAGCTGGTGTCGCGTACCGTGGACCCCGATCCCGCCCGCACCCTCGATGCGGTGATCTACCTGATCGATCCGGTCGACCCCTCGTCCACCTTCCCGGAAGCGGTGGCCCTGAAGCGCCAGTGCGTGATCCACGGCAAGCCCTTCCTCTCGACCCTGGCCGGTGCCCAGGAGTGGTTCGAGCTGGAAGCCCTGGCCAACGGAGCCGCGCCCGACAGTTTCCTGGACGACCGTTTCCATCTGAAGGACGAAGGCATCGCCCTGATCGCCCACGACGCCATGAAAACGCGCATGCTGGAGCTGGCCGAAAAGCATTTCGAGGTACTCGACCAATTTGCCTTCCGCTGTGCCACCGGCACCACCGGCGGCCTGCTCAACCAGCTGGCGGTGAAGATGAAAGGCGAAGCTGGCCGCAACTGGGTCAAGCCCTTCCTCTCCGGCCCCTTGGGCGGGGACGCCCAGATCGCCGAACTGATCCTGGAACGCCAGTGCCGCCGCGTGCTGTTCCTGGAAGACCCGCACGTGGCACGCCAGCACGAAGCCGACATCCAGTTGCTGGAGCGCGCCGCCCGCACCGTCACCGGCTATGCCTCCTGCATGAGCGACGTGAAATGGGGCGATCGCTGGCTCTCCCTCATCAAGGCGCGCGCCGTCTGATCGCTGGATGACTGACCCGACCTTGCCGCCGCGCCGGCCGCCCCGCTGGCGGCGACGGCTGCTGGCACCGCTGCTCTACACGGCAGCCCTGCTGCTGATGCTGGAAGAATGGCTGTGGGACGCCACCCAGGCGGTGCTGGCACGCATCCCCGAATGGCCCTGGCTGGTGCAATTGCAGCGCTGGGTGGAACGGCTCTCGCCCTACGCCGCCCTGCTGATCTTCCTGGCACCGACCCTGCTGCTGTTGCCGGTGAAGATTCTGGCGCTGATGTCCATCGCGCATGGCCACCCTACACTGGGCGTGATCATCGTGCTCACGGCCAAGGTGCTGGGCACGGCGCTGGTAGCGCGCATCTATGCGCTCACGCGGCGTAGCCTGCTGTCGCTGGAGTGGTTCCAGCGCTATCACACCCGGCTGCTGGACATCAAAGCCCGGCTCACCGCGCAACTGCAGGCCACGGCCGGCTGGCAGCAGGTGCAGCGTCTGCTCAAGGCGGTCAAGTCGGCCATTGGCGAGTTCAAGCGCAAGCTGGCCGCCCGCATCGTCACACGCCCCGGTGCGCCGTCCTCTCGCCTGTTGCGGCTGCTGCGCCGGCTGGTGGCCCGCATGCGGAGCAAATAGATTCATCTTGCTGATTTCAAAAATGAAAAGGGCTGCTAAAGCAGCCCTTACTTCATGAAGACACGCCCGCTCATGCGGCAGCGGCGCAATCAGTCATCGTCATCGTCGTCATCGATGTAGCCCTCCGGCGGCGGCGACATCTGCATCGTGGCCTGTTGGCCGATGTTGTTGTTGGCGATGCTGTTGCCCCATTCGAAGGCCTGCTTTTCGGCGGCAAAGAAATCGTCTGCAGACAGTTGCAGCTCTTCCAGCAGGCGCTGCATCTCCTCCTGATCGGGCGCGCGCAGCTCGGTGCACTCCACCAGGCGCAGCACGGTGCCATAGAAACCGGTGCGGCGCAGCAGCGCTTCGCGGATCTCGGTACTGACGGTGATCTGGCGCAGCACGGTTTCCATGCTCATGCCGAACAAGGCATCTACCAGAGACATGATGCCGACCGTGAAGGCCATCTCCGACATCTTGCGACGGCCGGGGCGAATCTTGGCCGTGATCAGTTCCAGCATCTTGCCGCGCGTGGCCGCCAGGATCATCAGCGGCGACATGGAATGGGCGCGATCCTTGTCGGTATTGGCAAACAGGAGGATCTGCAGCCAGCGCTTGAGCTGGCGGCGGCCCAGCACGATCAGCGCCTGGCCCAGCGAATCGATGAACTTCTGGAAACCGTAGACGGGCGTGTTGACCAGCCGCAGCAGCGTGAGCGACAGAGCCACGTCGCGCTTGATGTAACGCACGATCTCGGCGTTGTCGACATTGCGCACCAGGAGCGTGAGCAGATGCATGATGATCATCTTCGAGGCTTCCAGCTTCTTGCCTTGGAGGATCATCGGCTTGGCGAAGTAATAGCCCTGGAAATAATCGAAGCCAAACGTCATGCAGTCATTGAACACCTGCAGGCTCTCGACCTTCTCGGCCAGCAGTTCCTTTTGCGCCCGCTTGAAATGCACCGACAGCTTGAGCAGCTTGCTGGGATCGACTTCCATCACGTCGATCTTGATGATCTTCACCAGCGGCAGCAGCTCTTCGATCTCCTGCGACTCAGCCACCACATCGTCCAGCGCGAATACGTAACCGGCGGCCACGAGTTCACGCACCCGCGTCACCAGTTCGGGCGTGACGCGCACGGTTTCGAGGATTTCCAGCACCACCTTGTCGGCCGGCAGGAAATAGATGAAGTCGCTCATCAGCACGGCGGCATCGACATTGATGAAGCCGTGCAGGTTGCCGATCACGTTGGACAGCCCCAGCTCCGAAGCATGGGCAATCACGGCCGCCGTGGCCGTGACGTCATCCTTCACATTGGCCGGACCGAATGCGGCGCTGCGAAACAGCAGTTCATAGCCGATCAGATCCTGCTCGCGGCTCAGGATGGGCTGGCGCGCCAGGAAGAAATCCAGGGCCTGGTGCGCGGGAAGGGTCGAAGCGGTTGGGTCGGCTGACTGGTCTGACATGGTTGTTTTTCTACGGGCCCCTGGCGTTGCGATCAATCTTGACGTGCAGCAATCCGCTTATTGTATGCCGATTTGGCATTGTTTCAGCGACATCATGACTATTCCAAACGAAAAAAACTCACGAATATTCACAAGCCCGCATTCACGCGATTCAGTTTTCGCCGGATTCGAGCACGTACTCCGCGGTGTCATCCACACCCAGCACCTCGATCAGGTAGGGCATGACTTCCTTCAACTGGGCTTCCAGCGTCCAGGGCGGATTGAGGATGAACATGCCGCTGTTGTGCAGACCAAAACCATCGGGCGCAGGGCCATGGATGGCCAGCGTGACGTTGAGCCAGCTCTTGGCGCCCAGGCGCTTGAGTCGTTCAGGCAGCTGGCGCGATTCGTTGCGCTGCAGGACCGGATACCACACCGCATACGTGCCGGTCGGGAAACGCGTGAGCGCATCGGCCAGCACCTGGGCCACGTGGGTGTAATCGCGCTTGTCTTCATAGGGCGGATCGATCAGCACCAGGCCGCGGCGCGACGGCGGCGGCAGCAAGGCCTTCAGGCCCTGGAAACCATCGCCCCGGTACACCATCACCCGCTTGCCGCGTGCAGCCGGGCGCTGGCCTTGGGCGGCGGCGTGGGCCTCGAGCTTGCGGAAATTGTCTTCCAGCACCTTCACCTCGCTGGGGTGCATTTCGAACAGGCGCAGGCGGTCCTGCTCGCGCATGGTCTTTTCGGCGCAGTAGGGAGAGCCGGGGTAGTAACGCATCTTGCCGCTGGGATTGAGCGACCTGACCAGATCGACATATTCCTTCACCATCGCCGGCAGGTCCTTGCGGTCCCACAGCTTGGCGATGCCGGTTTCATATTCGGCGTTCTTGCTGGCGTAATCTCCATCCAGCGCATAGACGCCTGCGCCGGCATGGGTGTCGATGACCATGTAGGCAGGGTCTTTCTGCCCGAGATAGCGCATCAACTGGATGATCACCATGTGCTTCAGGACATCGGCGTGGTTGCCGGCGTGGAAAGCGTGGCGATAACTCAGCATGGAAAATTCACTTCTAGGATGGGGGTTGAAATCGGGTGACGCATCGGCTCGAACGAGTTCTGCGCCACGGCCACCGTTGAGGTGGAACGTTTCGCATTTTATCAAGGATAAGTGAGCAGTTGTCGGACAGCTCCGCCATTGTTACAAACAACGGCGCTGCCAACGGCGGCGACAAGCGAGTCTCCCGCCTTCCCTGCCCTCAGTTTCCGGCGCGATCCAGGCGGAAATAGGCATCCAGCAGCGATGTCTTGAAGACCACCCCCAACAGGCGCGGGTCTTCCGCGCTGGCGATGACGGGCAGGCGCTCCCCCTGGTGATCGAGGAACAGCTGCAGCGCCTCGCCCAGGGACATGTCGGGCGTGACTTCATGCAGGAAGTGCGGCCGCAGAAAGTCCCGGGCGACCCGGCCTGCAGGTTCCTTCTTGTCCAGCAGCCAGGAGGTGATGTCCTGCAAGGCCACCACGCCCAGGTAGCGCTCATGGGCATCGACGATGTAGACGTACTTGACCGGGTATCTGAGGAACAGCGCGCTGACCTCTTCCAGGCTGGCTGTCTCGCTGAGCACCGTATCGGCCGGGCGGATCAGGTCACTCATGTGGGTGCCGCGCAGGCGCAGCCGCTCTTCGTTGTCGCGATGGCGTTTGAGGGTGATCTCGTACATGGATCGCCCGTCCGTGCTGCGCGCCACCACATAGGCCACCACGCAGGACAGCATCAGCGGCAGCACCACCTGATAGCTCAAGGTCATCTCGAAAATCATCAGGATCGCCATCAGCGGCGCATAGGACGCAGCCGCCAGGAAGGCCCCCATGCCCACCATGGCGTAGGCGAAGGGCTGCGACATGTGGAACGGCAGCAAGGCCTGCGCGGTATCCCCGAACAGGTAACCCACCGCCGCGCCGACGAACAGCGTTGGCGTGAAGATACCGCCCACCGCCCCTGACCCGACGGTAATGGCGGTGGCCAGCACCTTGATGACCAGCACCATCAGCACCGCCTGCCACAGCCAGGTGGTATGCAGCAGCGAATTGACCAGGCTGTAGCCATTGCCCCAGACCTCGGGCACTTCGATGGAGATCAGCCCGACCAGCAGCCCGCCCACGCCCAGGCGCACCGGCAGCGGCAACTTGAACTTGCCGAAACCCTGCTTGCCCAGTTCCAGCACTCGCAGGAACTGCGGTGCCAGGATCCCGGCCAGCACCCCAAGCACCAGAAACAGCAGCACTTCCCAGCCGCCGATCTCGGGGAAATACGGCATCTCGTATGCGGCGCGATAACCCGGCAGCTCGCGCATGGTGATGTTGGCCACCACCGAGGCCACCACCACCGGACCAAAGCTCTCCATCACCAGCGAACCGAGGACAATCTCGGTAATGAAGAAAGCGCCCGCAATGGGCGCGTTGTAGGCCGACGTGATGCCGGCTGCGGCCCCGCAGGCCACCAGCAGCCGCAGGCGAGATGAAGGAAAATGCGAAAACTTGCCCACCAGCGAGGCGCACAGTGCCGAGAGCTGCACCATCGGCCCCTCGCGGCCAATGGAACCGCCCGAGGCAATCGAGGCCAGCGAAGAGATGCTGCGCAAGAGTGTATTGCGCACCGGAATGGCCCCATCGCCGATGGCCACCGCTTCCATGTAGTCGCCGCCATTGCCGGCGGGGGTGCGCTTGGCCCATACCAGGAACAGGCCGGCAATCACGCCGCCGCAGGTCGGCAGCAGTACCCGCACCGGCCAGGACAGCCCCTTGGCGATATCGACGAAGCTGCCATCATGCCCGGTCAGCCAGATCTGCAGCAGCGCGATGCATTCACGGAAAGCGATCGTGGCCAGCGCCCCGACGAAGCCGGCCAGCGCGCCCCACAGCAGCATCGAATGATTTTCGGAAACGCGGCAGGCATTGAGGACGCGCAGCCGGTACTTGATCCACAGCTCATGCATGGTCGTCTTCGCCCTCCGGCTGGACGGCGCTCATCAAGCCCTGCAGATGCCTGAGATCGGCGGCGATACTGGCCGCCGCCTTTTTCTGCATGCGTCGATAGCGCGCCAGCACTTCCTGCCCCAGCTCAGTGACGGCCGCCCCGCCCCCGCGTGCGCCGCCCGTGGCGGTCGCCACCAGCGGGCTGGCGAAGCAGCGGTTCATCTCCTCCACCAGCAGCCAGGCGCGGCGATAGGACATCTCCATCTCGCGCGCCGCACCGGAAATCGATCCGGTCCGTGCAATCGCCTGCAGCAGGTCGGCCTTCCCCGGGCCGAAGGCGATGGTCTCGCCTTGCATCACGCGCACTCGTAGGGTCTTGGAATCATTCATGCGCGTGATTGTACTAGTGGGCAGTCGGCTGCGGCCAGGCGACTGCACGCAATTGACGTTCGTTATATCCTTGCGTATATTTCGCCGACCTGCCGCGCTTGCGCTTTTTTGCCTTTTTCTTCATTTGTCACGACCAAGGACTGCACGATGCTAAAGACCGCCCGCCTGAAAGCCGCTCTGGGTGCGGCTTGTGCCGCTACGCTGCTATTGGCCACTACCAGCGCGCAGGCCACCGACCTGGTGGTGTCGGCCGCCGCCAGCCTCACCAATGCCTTCAAGGAACTGGCCCAAAGCTTCGAACAGCAGCATCCGGGTGTGAAGGTCATTACCAACTTCGGCGCCTCTGACATCCTCATGCAACAGATCGTGCGCGGTGCCCCGGCCGATGTCTTCGCCTCGGCTGACCAGACCGCCATGGATAAAGCCGCCGCCGAAAAAGCCGTCGATTCCTCTACCCGCAAGAATTTTGCCGCCAACCAGATCGTGGTGATCGTGCCGCATGACGCCAGAGTGCAACCGGCGACGCTGGCGGACCTCACCGGCGCAGGCTACCAGCGCATCGCGCTGGGCAATCCGGCCTCTGTCCCCTTCGGCCGCTACACCAAGGCCGCACTGGAGCAGGCCGGACTGTGGGCGCAAGTGCAGGCCAAGGGCGTGATGGCCGAGAACGTGCGCACCAGCCTGGATTACGTGGCACGCGGCGAAGTCGATGCCGGCTTCGTCTTTGCCACCGATGCTGCGGTGATGCCGGAGAAGGTCAAGGTTGCCCTGCGCATCCCCTCCACTACTCCGGCCACTTATCCCATCGCGGTGACTGCCGGTACCCGGCAGCCGGCACTGGCCGCGCAGTTCGTGGCGCACGTACTGTCGGCCAGCGGGCAGGCGGTGCTGGCGCGCTATGGCTTCCAGAAGCCCTGATCGCTTGACACGGCGCGCCTGATGCATCCGGTCTGGACTCCCCTGCTGCTCTCGCTCAAGGTCGCGGGACTGGCGACCTTGCTCAACCTGGTGCTGGGCGTGGCCGCCGCCTGGGGACTCTCGCGCTGGCGCTCGCCGCTGCGCGATTTCATCGATTCGATCCTGACCCTGCCACTGGTACTGCCGCCGACCGTGCTGGGCTATTACCTGCTGGTGCTGTTCGGCCGGCGCGGCACCTTCGGGGCCTGGCTGGAGAGCCTGGGCATCCAGTTGGTCTTCACCTGGCAGGGGGCAGTGCTGGCGTCCACCGTGGTGGCCTTTCCGCTGGTGCTCAAGGCGGCGCGGGCGGCCTTCGAGAGCGTGGATCATCAACTGGAAGATGCCGCCCGCGTGCTGGGCGTGTCCGAAGCCGGGGTGTTCTTCCGGGTCAGCCTGCCCCTGGCCACGCGCGGGATCACGGCCGGGGTGCTGCTGGCCTTTGCACGCGCCCTGGGCGAATTCGGTGCCACCCTGATGGTGGCCGGCAACCTGCCGGGACGCACGCAAACCCTGTCGGTGGCCATCTACGAAGCCGTGCAGGCGGGGGACGATGGGGCCGCTACCTTCCTGGTCGTGGTGACCTCGATCACCTGCATCGTGCTGTTGATGGTGGCCGGGCGCCTGATGCCGGACCGCGCACAGCTGCCGCTCCGGTAAGATTGCTTCACTTTCCCCTCCTGCCATCTGACACCTGAACGATCACGTGAGCGTCGACCTTCACCTTCAGAAAGAGCTGCGCGCTGCCGATCGCGTCTTTTCGCTCGACATCACGCTGGCCTCCGACAGCCAGCGCATCGTGCTCTATGGCCCTTCGGGTTCGGGCAAGAGCCTCACCCTCAAGGCCATCGCCGGTTTGATGCGTCCTGACAGCGGCCACATCCGCATCCAGGGCCGCACGCTCTTCGACAGCGCGCAAGGCATCGATGTGCGCGTACAGGAGCGCAACGTCGCCTACCTGTTCCAGGATTACGCCCTCTTCCCGCATCTGACGGTGGCGCAGAACATCGCCTTCGGTCTGGCACGCGGCAGCATCAACCTGCGCCGCCCCGCCGAGCATCCGGCCGTGCGCCAGTGGTTGCAGGCCTTTGAACTGGACGCCATCGCCCACAGCCGCCCGGCGCAGATTTCCGGCGGCCAGCGGCAGCGGGTGGCGCTGGCGCGCGCGCTGGTGGCCGAACCCGACATGCTCTTACTGGATGAACCCTTCTCCGCACTGGACCTGTCGCTGCGCCAGCGCATGCGCAGCGAGCTGGCCGAGTTGCAAAGCCGTCTGCAGGTGCCGATGCTGCTCATCACCCATGACCCGGCCGATGTGGAAGCGCTGGGGCAGACCGTGTTCGAACTGCGCGACGGCCGCCTGCATCATCCCTGATCCTGGCCGCCTGATTTCCGGGAGACGGTCGAAAAAAAACCGCACTCTTGTGGAGTGCGGCATCAAGTTCGGGGATCTCCCCGCCGGCCCGCGCAAGGATGCGGGCCGGCGTTACATCACACACATTCACTCAAACTTCGGCATCGTCTTGGCTCAGGCGGCCTTCTTGGCCTTGTCATCGAAGAATTGTTCATCTTCGGTCGAACCGTGCAGGGCCGTGGTCGACGACTGGCCTTGCTGGATAGCCTGGGTCACGGCGTCGAAGTAGCCGGTGCCGACTTCGCGCTGGTGCTTGACCGCCGTGAAGCCCTTGGAGGCGGCGGCGAATTCGGCTTCCTGCAGTTCCACGAAGGCCGACATCTGGTTGCGGGCATAGCCGTGCGCCAGGTTGAACATCGAGTAGTTCAGCGCATGGAAACCGGCCAGCGTGATGAACTGGAACTTGTAGCCCATGGCACCCAGTTCACGCTGGAACTTGGCGATGGTGGCGTCGTCCAGGTTCTTCTTCCAGTTGAAGGACGGCGAGCAGTTGTAGGCCAGCAGCTTGCCCGGGAACTTGGCGTGAATGGCTTCGGCGAAGGTCTTGGCAAAGGCCAGGTCGGGCTTGCCGGTTTCGCACCAGACCATGTCCGCATACTCCGCGTAGGCCAGGCCACGCGAGATCGCCTGGTCGATGCCCGGATGGGTCTTGAAGAAGCCTTCCACGGTGCGCTCGCCCGACAGGAAGGGCTTGTCGTTGGCATCCACGTCGGAAGTCAGCAGGTCGGCGGCTTCGGCATCGGTACGGGCGATCACCAGGGTCTTGGTGCCCATGACGTCGGCAGCCAGGCGAGCGGCGTTGAGCTTTTCACAGGCTTCGCGGGTCGGCACCAGCACCTTGCCACCCATGTGGCCGCACTTCTTGACCGAGGCCAGCTGGTCTTCGAAGTGAACGCCGGCCGCACCGGCTTCGATCATCGACTTCATCAGTTCGAAGGCATTCAGGACGCCACCGAAACCGGCTTCGGCATCGGCCACGATGGGCGCGAAGAAGTCGATGTCGTCACGGCCTTCGGACCACTGGATCTGGTCGGCACGGGCGAAGGTGTTGTTGATGCGCTTGACCACCATCGGCACCGAGTTGGCCGGGTACAGCGACTGGTCGGGATACATTTCACCGGCCAGGTTGGCGTCGCCGGCAACTTGCCAGCCGGACAGGTAGATCGCCTTCAGGCCGGCCTTCACCTGCTGCATGGCCTGGTTGCCGGTCAGCGCGCCCAGGGCGTTGACGAAGGGTTCGTTGTGGACCAGGTTCCAGAGCTTGTCAGCACCACGCTTGGCCAGGGTGTGCTCGATTTGCAGCGAGCCGCGCAGGCGGACCACGTCGGCGGCGCTGTAGTTGCGCTTGATGCCCTTCCAGCGGGGGTTCTCTGCCCAGTCGCGTTCCAGGGCCTGGATTTGCTGTTCACGTGTGCTCATGTGGATCTCCTTGTTGGTCAATATGAAGTGGCTTGAAACCGGATGAAATCGTTGATTCCATGACTTCATAGTAGGCCTGGCGGAGCGGAGCAACAATGTCTTATATAAGATATCTGTAAAATTTTTATACCAATATAATCATGTACTTACGCGCTCTATTTTGCGATACGAAACGAAAATCCGGAGAATGAAAAGGAATTTTGATGCAGCGCACTCGTACTTTTCACCATACGAAATGGCGATTTCGTATCGTAAAAAAAGCACGGAAATGAAACCTCTTGCACGCTCATCGTTCATATCACCGCGATCGTTGATGACGTTTTTGACCGATCCAGGCCGCACTGGCGTCCGAAGATCCGTTTTTTCCTTCATCTATCGACTCGTCAAACTGTCTTCCACGACCCAAGGCGCTCGGGTTGTCTAATTGCAAAAGAAGGCAGAGAATAAGCGCCTAACTCATTCCAAAGCGGTGATGCAACGCCGCCCCTGTCTACATGCATTACGCCCTGGACATTCGCACCTTCCTCTTCAGTCATTATTTCTATACAGGTGTGCGGATCGCGATCGGGGTAGTCGGCCTGACCCTGCTGGTGTTCAACGTGGCCGACATGCCGACCACGATGACGGTCTTCCTGGGGGCACTCTGTACCAGCCTGATGGACCTGCCCAGCCCCCTGCGCCACAAGTTCAACGAGATGCTGGCCGGGGTGCTGCTCTGTACGGTGGTGATGCTGGTCATCAGCCTCTGTGCGCCGGTGCCGTGGCTGGTGAGCGCGATGATGGTAGTGGTGAGCTTCTTCGCCAGCATGATGGTAGTCTACGGCAAGAAGACCATGCCGCTGCAGTTCGCTGCGCTCATGGTGATGACGCTGTCGATGGAGAACCAGGTCCCCATTGCCGACGCCTTCCTGCATGCGGGCCTGTTCCTGGGCGGCGGTCTGGGCTATCTGGCTTATTCGATGACGGTATCGTGGTTCCTGCGCCGCCGCATCAAGCAGCAGGTGCTGGCCGAGGCGCTGTTCGAGCTGGCACGCTACCTGCGCATCAAGGCCGACTTCTATGACGTCAGGCATGACCTGGCCAGCCAGTTCAACCAGCTGGTTCGCCAGCAGATCGTGGTGGCCGACAAGCAGCAGGCCTCGCGCGACCTGATCCTGCGCGACCTGCATACCAAGCAGGATGGCCTGCTGGTGCAGGTGCACCTGTCGATGCTGGAACTGTATGAACAGGTGCTCTCCACCCACGCCGACTATGCCCTCCTGCGCCAGCACTTCGGCGAGTCCGACGTGATGATCTTCCTGCGCGACCTGGCCACCAAGGCGGCCCAGGACATCGAATCGATCGCCTATGCGATTACCCGCAAGAAGGCCTCCGAACCCAGCGTGAACTACAAGGCCGAGCTGCGCGCGGTGCAGTTCGAGATGCAGGAACTGGCACAGCCCGGTCCGCGCCAGGCCTCGCAGGAAGCGCTCACGCTGCTGCGCGTGACCTACAACAAGATCCGCGACATCATCGAATTCATCGGCCAGGTGCACCAGGCCACGCAGAACCCGGTCGATCCGCTGCCCATTCTGCCGGGCTCGGACATGACGCCCTTCCTGACCCAGCAGAAATTCAAGTTCAACATGCTGCTGGTGAACCTGCGCTGGCAGTCGCCGATCTTCCGCTTCGCCATCCGGGTGGCGCTGGCCGTGACCACCGGCCTGTGGATTGCCGGGCTGCTGCCCTACATGGCGCATGGCTACTGGATCGTGCTGACCATCGTCATCATCCTCAAGCCCAATTTCAGCGCCACCAAGCAGCGCATGGCGGACCGCCTGATCGGCACCGTGATCGGCTGCCTGATCACCATGCTGATCCTGCGCTTCGTGCACAACCCGCTGGGCCAGTTGGCGGTGCTGTTCGCCGCCAGCGTGGCGGCTCCCGCCTTCACCTACATCAAGTACCGCTACACGGCCATTGCGGCTTCGGTGCAGATCCTGATGCTGCTCAACCTGCTGGTACCGGCCGGTCACCAGGGCGTGATCGGCGAGCGGCTCATCGATACCCTCATCGGCGTGGTCATCGCCACCGTCTTCAGCTACGTGCTGCCAGCCTGGGAGTACCGCGACCTGCCCAAACTGCTGCGCAACGTGCTCAAGTCCAGCCAGCGCTATCTGACGGCCAGCCGCGATCTGCTGGAGGGCAAGGTCAAGGATGATTTCTTTTACCGGGTTTGCCGCAAGGGTTTCATGGACAGCCTGGCCGCGCTCATCTCGGCGCTGGTACGGATGATGGATGAACCGGCCACCAAGCAGCGCGCGGTGCGCGAGCTGAACCGCTTCATCGTGCAGAACTATCTGGTGGCGGCCCACATTGCTGCCCTGCGCCTGATGCTGCGGCGGCATCAGGAAAACATGCCCCAAAGCGCAGTGGCCAGGCTGATCGAGGAGACCTATCTGGAAGCCAGCCAGCACCTGGCCGAAGCCCAGCGCCTGCTGGCCCCCAAGCCAAGAAAGCGTGGCGGTGCCGTGGTGGTGTCACCCGACGCAGCCGAGGACAAGGCCCTGTCCGGCAAGATCGAACTGATCGGCCCGGTCACGCCGGAGCCGGTACCGGCCGAGGCCAGCGCCTGGTCGGGCTGGGACAACCTGCGCCGCCGGACCAGCCTGCTGAATCAGGACTTGAAGGAAATTGTCAGCCAGACCGAGGCCATCGACCGGGTACTGCGCAAAACCCCGGACTGAGCGGCTTTGCGGGCTCAAACAAAAGCCCGCACGCGGCGGGCTTGAGAGCTTGCAACAGAAGGTGAAGGAAAACGCTCAAAGCCGGGTACGCGACACCAGCACCCCATCCACATCGGCATAGATCCAGTCGCCCGGGTGCACCGCCACGCCGGCAATGCCGACCTTGATGTCGGCATCCCCTGCCCCCTTGCGGAAGCTGCGCTGCGGATGGGTAGCAAGCGCCCGGATGCCGACCTCGCAGGCATTGAGTTCAGCCGCATCGCGCACGCAGCCATTGACCAGGATGCCGGCCCAGCCATTGTCCTGCGCCAGCTGTGCCAGATTGCCGCCGACCAGGGCGCAACGCAGGCTGCCGCCGCCGTCGACTACCAGTACGTCGCCATTGCCCGGGGTTTCCAGGGCCTTGCGCACCAGCACGTTGTCCTCGAAGACCTTGAGCGTACGCGCCGGACCGGCGAAGACCTGCTTGCGGCCGAAGGAGGCAAAGATGGGCGGCAGCACGTGCAGCGTGCCGGCGGTCAGCTTGTCTTCGTTGGCGTCGCACAGGTCACAGGTGGCAAAGCTGGCAAGGGTCATGGGATTCTCCGGGCGTTCGATGGTGGGTCTGGGGACACCTGAACGCAAATCACACTGACAAGATGCGATGCAGGCGCTTCTGGTCGAACATACGTGAATCGGCGACCCGCAGCAAGGTTTCGACATCCAGCCCGTCGTCCGGATAGAGCGACACGCCGACCGACGCATCGACCGTATAGTCCTGGCCATCCCGCCCTGCGATGGGCTTGTTGACGGCGTGCCGGATCTTGTCGGCGATGCTGCGGGCCACGTCCATCTCGGTCACGCCATGCAGGTAGACCACGAACTCGTCGCCGCCGAAGCGTGCCACCGAATCATCATGGCGCAAGCTGTGCTGCAAGCGCTCGGCGATGGCAATGAGGACCTTGTCGCCCTCGTCATGCCCGTATTCATCATTGACTGCCTTGAACCGGTCGAGATCGATGAAGAGCAAGGCAAAGTGCAGCGGCACGGCCTGCGAACTGTTGCGGCGGCGGAAATCGATCTGCGCGATCAGCGAATCGCGATTGAGGACATTGGTGAGCCGGTCGGTGCGCAGGTTGCGCTCCATCTCCACGAAGCTTTGCGCGAGCTGGCCGATTTCGTCATTGCGGTCGATGTTGAGGGCCGGGAACGGGCTGCCGTTGCCGATACTCTTGGCGGCCAGGGTCAGCTTGCGGATATCGCGCAGCACCCAGCGCAGCAGCAGGAAACCGATCACGAAGGTCAGGCAGACCGCCATCAGGCCCAGCGTCAGCGTCTGGTAGACGCCGCTGGTGACCGACCCCAGGAAGTCCGAGCGCGGTGCCGCGCTGATGGACAGCCAGGCCAGTCCGGCGCGATCACGGTAAAGGCGGAACGCCACTTCGATCTTGCTTCCCTCACTGCGCGATCCCAGCAGGATCAGCTTGTCCGGCTCGGGCGGATGCGTACCCAGGTAACGCTGCACTTCCTCGAAAGCCTGCCGCACCAGCGGCGACTTGCTCTGTCCGGCATTGAGCCGCAGCGGTTCGCCACCGTTCTCGCCGGCCTGGTAGATGGGTTCATCGAGGGAGGTGGCGACCATGTCCCCCTTCATCTCCGTGACGAAGGCCACGCCCTGGGCGCTCAGAGGCACCTGGCGCAGCAGATCGGTCAGCTGCTGCAATCCGATGCTGCTGTTGGCCACACCGAGCAGGCTGCCATCCTCGGCGAAGATCGGCTTGGACAGGTTGATGCCGACGATGGCCTTGTTGCGGTAGTCGACATAGACCGGTGACCAGGTCTCCCGGCCCTGCTGCACGGCCTGCAGGTACCAGGGCCGCTTGCGCGGTTCGTAGTCCTGTACGGCGGTCAGTTTCATCTCGGTCCCGGGACCGCGCAGGTAGTAGACGAAATTCTTCTGTCCCGGCTCGCGCACGCTGTACATGAAGACCTGCGGCTGCTCCTGCTTGATTCCCAGGAAACTGCCATCGGCACCGCCGAAATAGACGTAGCTGGGCTCATCGAAGAGCGAATTGGCCAGCCACAGCCGGTCTTCCAGCTCCTTGCGGCTTTTGGGGAAAGGCAGCGCAGCGGGTGCTTGCCCGGCCTCGGCCGGCGGCACCGGCGGCGGCGCAATGACGTTGAGGGTTTCGCGGGCCCCCATGGTCTGGCGCGTGATGGCCTGGCTGACGCGGCCCATCACTTCGGTCAGGGCATTGCGCGCCAGCACCTCGGTGGCATCGTCGCCCGCCCGGTACAGGAACCAGCCGATGGTCAGCATCAGGCAGACCATCAAAAAGATGAACGGCAAGATGAACAGCCGCTGCAAGGACGATCGCTTCAGAATCGCCCCCATACGCCCCTGCTGCTGACGTGACCCCAAATGACGGATATGACCATGAATTCCTTGCTGCCAGCATCGCAAACCGGCCCGGCCATTGCCGCGCTGGCTTGCTCCTTTTATCGATGGCGCACCGGTCTTGTCTGTTCAGGCGCGTCCCCCTTGTAGTGAAGTAAATATCACATTCCCCCTCGCTTGGGGAGGGTTTTTTTGCGATGCGGCGTAATAAAGCACGCTCGTCAACCTCGCCAAGAGCCGCACTGGGCGTGGAGAAGTGCCATTTCGCCAATTATTGTAAATGTATTACAACTTTTACGGACACCTGTGCAAGCCAGGCCGCCCTGCTTGCGCTTTTGCTGGCGCAAATTCATGAAAAAACGGCGGGACATGAACACATGTCCCGCCGCTTGTCAGCCCTGAATACCAGGACCTTCACTTTCATGAGGGAGCTGGTCTGCCCGGCCGCAAGACCAGGCAGACCAGGGGTCTCAGCCCTTGCTGAAGGCCAGTTGGCCGTTCTGCACCTCCACGTGGACCACGTCCTTGGGACCGAACTTGCCCGCCAGGATCTGCTTGGACAGCGGGTTTTCGATCTCCTGCTGGATGGCACGCTTGAGCGGACGCGCCCCGTAGACCGGATCGAAGCCGGCCTCGGCGATCTTCTGCAAGCCAGCCTCGCTGATCTGCAGGCCGATTTCCAGCTTGGCCAGGCGCTGTTCCAGGATGCGCAGCTGGATCTTGGCGATGGCACCGATGTTCTTGGCGTCCAGCGCGTGGAAGACCACGATCTCGTCCACCCGGTTGATGAATTCCGGGCGGAAGTGCGTGCGCACCTCAGCCATCACCGCCAGCTTCACCAAGGCCGGATCGCTGTCTTCCATGCTCTGGATCTTGTGTGAACCCAGGTTGGAAGTCATCACGATCACGGTGTTCTTGAAGTCCACGGTACGGCCCTGGCCATCGGTCATGCGGCCATCGTCGAGTACCTGCAGCAGGACGTTGAAGACATCCGGATGCGCCTTCTCGATTTCATCCAGCAGGATCACGCTGTAGGGCTTGCGGCGCACGGCTTCGGTCAGATAGCCCCCCTCTTCGTAGCCAACATAGCCCGGCGGCGCGCCGATCAGGCGGGCCACGGAGTGCTTCTCCATGAATTCACTCATGTCGATGCGGATCATGGCTTCTTCGGTATCGAAGAGATACGAGGCCAGCGCCTTGCACAGCTCGGTCTTGCCCACCCCGGTCGGGCCCAGGAACATGAACGAACCATACGGCTTGCTGGGGTCACCCAAACCGGCACGCGAACGGCGGATGGCGTCGGACACGGCCACGATGGCTTCGTCCTGGCCGACCACACGTTCATGCAGCACGTCTTCCATGTGCAGCAATTTCTCACGCTCGCCTTGCATCATGCGCGAGACCGGGATGCCGGTGGCGCGCGCCACGATCTCGGCGATTTCCTCGGCACCGACCTGGGTGCGGACCAGCTTGGGCTTCTCGGCCTTGACGCCCGCTGCATCCTTCTTGTTCTGCACTTCCAGCGCGGCCTCCAGCTCGGCCAGCTTGCCGTACTTGAGCTCGGAGACCTTCTGCCAGTCGCTCTTGCGGGTGGCCTCTTCCATCTGCAGGCGCACCTTCTCGATTTCTTCCTTCAACTGCTGGCCGCCCTGCGCAGTGGACTTCTCGGCCTTCCAGATTTCTTCCAGATCGGCGTATTCGCGCTCCAGCTTCTCGATTTCTTCCTCGATCAGCTGCAGGCGCTTCTGCGAGGCTTCATCCTTCTCGCGCTTGACGGCTTCACGTTCGATCTTCAGCTGGATCAGACGACGGTCGAGCTTGTCCATGACTTCCGGCTTGGAGTCGATCTCAATCTTGATCTTGGAAGCGGCTTCGTCGATCAGGTCGATGGCCTTGTCCGGCAGGAAGCGATCGGTGATGTAGCGATGCGACAGCTCGGCAGCCGCCACGATGGCCGGGTCGGTGATGTCCACGCCGTGGTGCACTTCATACTTTTCCTGCAGACCGCGCAGGATGGCGATGGTGGCTTCCACGCTGGGCTCATCCACCAGGATCTTCTGGAAACGGCGCTCCAGAGCGGCATCCTTCTCGATGTACTGGCGATATTCGTCCAAAGTGGTGGCGCCCACGCAGTGCAGTTCGCCGCGGGCCAGGGCCGGCTTGAGCATGTTGCCGGCATCCATGGCGCCTTCGGCCTTGCCGGCGCCGACCATGGTGTGCAGCTCATCGATGAAGACGATGGTCTGGCCTTCGTCCTGGGCGATTTCCTTCAGGACGGCCTTCAGGCGTTCCTCGAATTCGCCGCGGTACTTGGCACCGGCCAGCAATGCGGCCATGTCCAGCGACAGCACGCGCTTGGACTTGAGGCTGTCCGGCACTTCACCATTGACGATGCGCTGGGCCAGGCCTTCGACGATGGCCGTCTTGCCCACGCCGGGTTCGCCGATGAGCACCGGATTGTTCTTGCTGCGCCGTTGCAGCACCTGGATGGCGCGGCGGATTTCATCATCGCGGCCGATGACCGGATCGAGCTTGCCGGCGCGGGCACGCTCGGTCAGGTCCAGGGTGTACTTTTTGAGGGCTTCACGCTGGCCTTCGTCCTGCTGCGAAGACACGGAAGCGCCGCCGCGCACCGCCTTGATGGCCGCTTCCAGCGACTTGCGGGTGAGGCCGTTTTCACGGGCGGCACGGCCGGCGTCGGACTTGTCGTCCGCCAGGCCCAGCAGCACCATTTCGCTGGCGACGAACTGGTCGCCGTGCTTTTGCGCTTCCTTGTCGGCCAGGTTCAGCAGGGCCACCAGCTCGCGGCCGACCTGCACCTCGCCGCCGTTGCCGGAGACCTGCGGCAGGCGCTTGACGGCCGCCTGCAAGGCAGTGGAAAGACCGTTCACATTCACGCCGGCGCGCTGCAGCAGCGAGCGCGCGCCGCCGTCATCCTGGTTCAGCAGTGCCAGGATGAGGTGAACGGGTTCGATATATTGATTGTCGTGGCCGACTGCCTGGGATTGCGCGTCGGCCAGCGCTTCCTGCAATTTGGTGGTGAGTTTGTCGAGACGCATGGTTCGCTCCAATTTTTCAATGAGATGAAAGTTGGGCCAGCGCCTGCGATTTTCAAGCAATGATCGTGCCGTCTGTTTTGATCTGCATCATGTCGCTCAAAGTAGTCATCCAGCCAAAGCGCGATAGCTTGCAAACCCGGAAACGCAAAGCACGACAGAGCCCAGCAGATGCAGGCCCGAGTGCCCGATGGCCCACAGGTAATCGCCCCGCTGCAGCAGGATCATGGACTCGGCCGAGAAGGTCGAAAACGTGGTCAACCCGCCCAGCACGCCGGTCACGGCGAACAGCCGCCATTCCGGTGCCAATGCCGGATGCTGCTCGAAATAGGCGACCAGAAAACCGATCACGCCGGCCCCGATCCAGTTGGCCGCCAGCGTGCCCAGCGGCACGAAGTGCCCGTCCACGTTCCATACCACGGAGATGCGCCAGCGCAACCAGGCGCCCAGCGCTGCTCCCATCCCGACCGCCAGCCATGCCATCGCATTCCCCTCGATTGATCAGGCCAACGTGCCGCCGCGTGCGGCCAGGCCCTGCATTTCCTCGCGCAGACTGCCCAGGCGTTCCAATGCCTGATGGTCTTCCTGCAAGGTCTTGTCTACCGTTTCGTGCATCCAGTCGACCCAGGTGCTGATCTTGGCATCCAGGTACTGACGTGAAGGATACAGCGCATACACCCCCATGTTCTGCAGCCGGTGCTGCGGCAGCACCCGCACGATGGTGCCAGCGCGCAACGCGTCCACCGCCGAATAAATGGGCAGCACGCCGATGCCCATCCCTTCTCGCACGGCGGTGAGCATGGCTTCGGCCACGTTGACCTGGAAATTGCTCCTGACGGGGATCACGGTCTGGCCTTCCGGCCCTTCCAGCGCCCATTCGATCAGCGGAGAAATGGGGCTCACCAGTTGCAGGCAGGCGTGGTTCAGAAGATCGCCGGGATGCTGCGGCAGTCCGTATTTATCCAGATAGGCGGGCGAGGCACAAAGGATGCTGAAAGTACTGCCCAGCTGCCGGTAGATCAGGCCGGAATCGGGCAGCTCGCGCGCCACCACCAGGGAGACGTCGTAACCCTCTTCCAGCATGTCGGGGATGCGCTGCGCCAGCGTCAGCTCCACCGCCACCTCCGGATAGCGCTTGTGATAGCCCGAGATCGACGGTATCACGTAGCGCTGGCCCAGGCTGGTCATGGCGTGAATGCGCAGCCGGCCGGAGGGTTTCACGTAGGCCGCGCTGGCCTCGGCCTCGGCTTCGTCCACATAGGCCATGATCTGCTGGCAACGCAGCAAATATCGCTCGCCCGCTTCGGTCAGGGCAATGCGGCGCGTGGTACGGTTCAACAGGCGGGTGCGCAGATGCCGCTCCAGATCGGCCACGGCGCGCGAAACATGGGCAGTGGTCAGGCTCATCTGCTGGGCCGCCTGAGTAAAGCTGCCAGCCTCGACCACGCGCGCGAAGACGCGCATGTTTTGCAGGGTATCCATCGTTTTCCTATCACTGTACTGAGCGCAGGCGTCCGTCTGGCCGAACTTGCCGCTGCGGACACACTGCGCCATGACAGCATTGTTACCCAGAATTGAGCAATCATTGTTGCTGCAACTGATATAAACAATTGCGAAATAGCGGATTTTTTCGAGAATAATTACAAAATAGAATACACAACTTCTGATATTTGCATTTTTTTGGGTAATTCCATGACACGTATCGCCTTTTCCAAGCTGCCCGCGCTGACCGTCATTGCGCTTTCGCTGACAATCGCCGGTTGTGCCGACCAGGGCGGCATCCAGCCGCAGGCCCAGCTGCGCGACGTCGCCGTGCTGGACGCCGGCCAGGCCATCCGCCAGGCCGCCAGCGAAGCCGGCTGGCCGCAGCGTGCCTGGTGGCAAGCCTATGGCGATGCGCAACTGAACCAGCTGGTGACCCGGGCCGTCGCCGGCAACCCCAGCATGGCCGTGGCAGCTGCCCGCGTGCGCCAGGCGCAGTCGATGGCCGTCGTCGCCCATGCCGGTGAATTGCCCAGTGCCCAGCTGGACGTGTCGGTCGGCCGCAAGGATTGGTCCGACAACGTCTATTACGGCGCGGCCTTCCGCGACAAGCTGACCTGGAACAACACCGCGACCCTGGGTCTGTCCTACAACGTCGACCTGTGGGACCGCAACAAGAACACCACCCTGCGTGCCCAGGATGAAATGCACGCCGTGGCCGCCGACGCCCGTGCCGCCCAGCTCGAGCTGGAAGGCAATGTGGTGCGCACCTACGTGCAACTGGCGCTGCAGTACGGCCTGCTGGACAACACCGAGGCCATGCTCAAGGAAGAACAGAAGATCCTCGACCTGGCCCGGCGCCGTTTCAAGGGCGGCCTCGGGACCCAGCTGGAAATCACCCAGGCCGAATCCCCCCTGCCGGAAACCCGCCGCCAGATGGAAGCCCTGCAGGAAAACATTGCCCTGATCCGCAATCAGCTGGCCGCGCTGCTCGGTGCCGGCCCCGGTGCTGCCGACGGCATCACGCGGCCGACCATGCAACTGCAGACCTCGCTCGGCCTGCCCAGTGCGCTGCCGGCCGACCTGGTCGGCCGCCGCCCTGACATCAGCGCCGCCCGCTGGCGTGTGGAAGCGGCCGCCAAGGGCATTTCGCTGGCCAAGGCAGCCTTCTATCCCAACATCAACCTGCTGGCCGGCATCGGCCCCGCCGCCGCCGGTGGCGGGCTGTTCTCGTTCCTCTCGGCCCCCAATCTGCAAACCACCTACGGTCCGGCGATCTCGCTGCCCATTTTCGAAGGCGGACGCCTGCGCGGCCAGCTGGGGGCGGCCAGTGCCGGCTATGACATCGAGGTGGAACACTACAACGCCCTGCTCTCGCAAGCCCTGAAAGGCATCTCCGACCAGGTCGTGACCCTGCAGTCGGTGGCACGCCAGCAGAAGCAGGCGCAGGAATCGGTGCAGGCGGCGCAGAAGAACGTCGACATCGCCACCCGCGCCTATCAGCGTGGCCTGACCGACTATCTCAACATCCTGCATGCGCAGACCCAATGGCTGCGCCAGCAACAGATCGTGCAGCAATTGCAGGCACAGCGCCTGGCGGCCTTTGCGGCCCTGCAGACCGCACTGGGCGGCGGCATCGAGGATGAAGCACCGGCCAAGGTGGCGGCACAATGAACACCCCCGCCCTTTCCATCAAAGCCCAGTTGCGCGAGGCGGCCACCGACTGGTGGCGCAGTGATGCGCCGACCTGGGTCTATGTCTTCAAGATGGTCTTCGCCGGCTTGCTGGCGCTGGGCATCGGTTACGGCCTGGATCTGGAATCGCCGCGCTCGGCGTTGATCACGGTCTTCATCGTCATGCAGCCGCAAAGCGGCATGATCCTGGCCAAGAGCTTCTATCGCGTCATCGGTACGCTGGTCGGTTCAGCCGCCGTGGTGGTCTTCGTCGGCTTGTTTGCCCAGACCCCGGAACTGTTCCTGCTGGCCTCGGCACTGTGGATCGGCCTGTGTACCGTGGGCTCGGCCCATAACCGTAATTTTCGTTCCTATGGCTTCGTGCTCTCCGGCTATACGGTGGCGCTGATCGGCTTGCCCTCGGCCCTGCACCCGGCCGTCACTTTCGATTCGGTGATGACGCGGGTCAGCGAGATCATGGTCGGCATCGTCTGCGTGGGCCTGGTCAGCGCATTGGTATTCCCGCAGGCCAGCGCCCCCGGACTGGTGCGCATCATCCGCGGCCGCTTCACCGCCTTCGTCGACATGGTCAGTGCGACCTTGGGCGGCACCGCCGACCGCAAGCAGCTCGAGGCCACCAATGCCCGCTTCGTGGGCGACATCATCGGCCTGGAAGCCATGCGCAGCTCGGCCATCTTCGAGGACCCCGAAGTGCGCCTGCGCAGTGGCCGCCTCTCCCGCATGAACAGCGAGTTCATGGCCTTGTCGACCCGCGTGCATGCGCTGCACCAGCTGATGAACCGGCTGCATGCCAACCCGGCGCCGAGTGCCCGGGTGGTGATCGAGGCCATTTCACCCTACTACCGCGAAGTGCAGCCCCTGCTCACCCGCGCCAGCGGCGAGCCGGTCATGAGCGCGCTGGACGCCGCCGATGCGGCCCTGAAGCTGGACGCATACAAGCGGGAACTGCCGCGCCGCGTGCGGGCCACGCGCCATACGCTGTCCGAGCAGTGCCAGAGCGACAGCGCCATGCTGGACTTCGATACGGCGTCCGAACTGCTTTATCGCGTCATCGAGGAACTGCACGCCTACACGCTGACCTATGCCTCGTTGACCCAGCGCCACCACGAGCGCGAGCAATGGGAGCATTCCTATGCCCCCAAGACCAGCATGACTACTGCCTTGATTGCCGGTGCCCGCGCCGCCATCGTGATGCTGGCCCTGGCCGCGTTCTGGATCGTCAGCGGCTGGCCCAGCGGCGATGTGGCCGTGCTCAATGCCGCTGCCTTCTGTGCCATCACCTCGGCCGCGCCCGATCCGGCCAAGGCGACCCGCACGGTGGCCATTGGCGTGCTGTTTGCTGCGGTAGCCGGCTACTTCTACACCTTCCATATCCTGCCGCGCCTGGATGGCTACTGGATGCTGGCCAGCGCGCTGATGCCGGTGCTGATGCTGGCAGTCTACCTGACCACCCGACCCGCTTATGCAGGTTATGGCCTGGGGATCTGCATTTTCTTCCCCTTCCTGGCGGTGCCGGACAATTTTGCGCACTTCAATGCGGCCGGTTATCTGAACGAATCCGTGGCGCTGGTGGTATCGCTGATCGTGACAGCCGTGGCCTTCATGCTGCTCTTGCCGCCGACCACCGACTGGACCGTGCGCGTGCTGGAAAAGCAGTTGCGCAAGCAGGTGGTCGATGCCTGTTTCGGCAAGCTGGCGCATCTGGCCTTGAAGTTCGAGAGCGGTACCCGCGACCTGATGCACCAGATCACCATGTTCACCAGCAGCCGTCCCCTGCTGCGTCAGAAGGCGCTGGGCTGGATGTTTGCCACGCTGGAAGTGGGCCACGCCATCATCGAACTGCGCAACGAGCTGCAGGGCATCCGCTCGGAGGCCCCGGACCTGCTGCCAGCCTCTGCCTATGCCGCCCTGAACCGTCTGCGTGAAGCCATTCCGGCGCTGTTTGCACAGCCCTCGGCGGCCACACTGTCGGCGGCGCTGGCAGCCAACGATGCCACCATCGCCGAAGTCCAGGCCGCCATCGGTCCGCATTACCGCGAACGCAGCGAACGCCATCGCCTGCAGCGCACCTTGAGTTACCTGCATTTCATCCGTACCGCCCTGCTGGACGAGCAATCACCGCTGCACACCATGCGCGCCGGGGGCCAGAACAACACAACGGGAGCCCGCCATGCCACGTGAGATTTCCTTCTTCGACGCTTATATTCCGACCGTCCTGCTGCTGGCGGTGGTAGCCGCCGTGCTGGCCATGCTGGCCGACCGCGTGCTGGTGCGCTTCGGCTTCTACGAGCTGACCTGGCACCCAGCCTTGTTCCGGGTCAGCCTGTTCGTCTGCCTGGCGTCCTTGCTGGGGCTGGCGGTGTATCGCTAGCGCACCGCACTTCCTTGCGTACCCATCCCCTACGAAAAGATAAAGAAACAATCAGGAGTAGTTCATCATGCCGGTCAAATCGATCTTCCGCGTTCTCATCACCACGGCCATCTTCCTGCTGGCCATCCTGCTGGCCTGGAGCCTGTGGCAGCACTACATGCATTCCCCCTGGACCCGTGACGGCCGCGTCCGCGCCGACGTGGTCAATATCGCCCCCGATGTCTCGGGGCAGGTAGTGGCCTTGCCGGTGCGCGACAACCAGCTGGTCAAGAAGGGCGACCTGCTGATGGAAATCGACCCGGCCCGCTACACGCTGGCGCTGCAGCAGGCGGAGGCTGCCGTCACGGCGCGCAAGGCCGATCTGGACGTGCGCAAGGCGGAAGTGGAAGCGCGCCGCGCCGACCTGAACATGCGCCGTGCGCAAGCCCGCCGCCGTGCCGACGTGGATGCGCTGGTGGTCTCGCGCGAAGCCCGTGAAGATGCCGGCAGCCAGGTCACCGCCTCGCAAGCCCAGCTGGAAGCTGCCCAGGCCCAATTCCAGGGAGCGCAGGCGCAATACCAGGCCGCGTTGTCGCAGCGGGATACGGCCAAGCTGAACCTGGAACGTACCAAGGTCTTCTCGCCCGTGGATGGCTACATCACCAACCTGAGCGTGCGCCGGGGCGACTATGCGGCCGCCGGTGCAGCCAAGATCGCGGTGATCGACAGTCACTCCTTCTGGGTCTATGCCTATTTCGAAGAAACCAAGCTGCCGCTCCTGTCGATCGGCGACCGCGCCAAGATCCAGCTGATCAACGGCGCATCCATGGAAGGCCACGTGGACAGCATCGCCCGCGGCATCTATGACCGCGACAACCCGCAGAGCCGCGAACTGACGGCCGACGTCAACCCGACCTTCAACTGGGTACGCCTGGCCCAGCGCATCCCGGTGCGCATCCACCTGGACAAGGTGCCGGAAAACGTCTTGCTGGCCTCGGGGCTGACCTGCACGGTGGTGCTGGAGCCGGGCAGCGGCAAGCAGCAGGCGATGGCAAAGAATTGATGACGTTGCAGTGAGATGAAACGATGAGGCGACCTGGCGACAGGTCGCTTTTTTTATGGACGCTTGCGCATGACGGCACCGACGCACATGCCGACCGGCTTGAGCAGCTTGTCGGCCGTGGCCAGGGTGGGACTGGACTCACCGCGTTCGATGTCCTGCAGGGTACGGGCCGATACGCCGCACACCTTGGCATATTCGGCGATGGTCAGGCGCAAGGTGGTGCGGATCTTGCGGACCACCGCCGGCACCGGCAGCGTGGGATCGGCGGCCAGTTCGTCGAAGAGTGCGCGGCGCTCTTCCATCTGCTCGATGGCGGTCAGGGGCTTGAAGCGTTTGTCCATTCAGAGCGCCTCCAGCTGTGCCCGTACCTGGTCCACGGTGGCGGCCAGCGGGTCGAGGAAGGTGCTTTCGATACCCAGGCTGCGGCCATATGGCAGCAGGTCCGCCAGCGGCGACGCCATCTCGCGCAAGGCCGATCTGACCGGTTCCTGTTCGATCTGCGCGGCTTCGCAGGCCTGCGTGATGACCCTGGCCCACTGCGGTGAGCCCCCATCGTCGCGTTCCCAGCGCATGCGCCGTGCAATGCCATCCGGATGCAGCCACATCGGGGCGAAGTCGAACAGCGGCGTCAGGCTGATCCGCCCCTGTGCATCGCGCCGGATGGCGGTATTGCGGGCGTGATTGTCCTTGTTGCGCAGGACGATGTTGGCGATGTCGCGCTTCAGATATTCGATGATCTCGGGCAGCGGATCGGTGGCGACTTCACCCAGCCTGGCGCAGACAACATTGTGCGACGGGATGGCCGCAAAGCCCGTCACGCCGCACAGGGAAGCAATGCTTTCCTGTGCGTGGCGTACGATTTCGGTCCCGCGCACTTCGCGGTCAAAACGGGGGATGAACAAGGCCTTGCCATGCAGTTGCAGCGCGCCGTGGACCTTCAGGCCCAAGTGCATCGCCAGCTGCATGTAGGGGGCCTCCAGACGCAGGATGTCGGCCAGATCCGGGTCGGGCCCGCGTCCGAACTTGACGATGTAATGGCGCTCGGCCTGCTCATCGGGCAAGGCGTGGTCGAGGTAGAACAGGCCATCGCGGGCACGGGTGAGCAGGATCTTGGGCCACTCGCCCTGTACCCCCGACGAGCCCGCCAGGAACAAGCCATGCTGGGCGAGGTATTCATTGAAGTCTTCGGAGCGTGCAGCGATGTCATCCATCGCAAAGCCGCGCAGTTGCGGTCCGCTGCGCGCCTGCGCCCACTCCCAGGCTTCCTGCACGCGCAGGTTGCCGATGGGGTTGCCCGCGCCCGCACACAGCAGCGGCCAGTCGGCGCTGGCTTCGGCGCGTTCATCCAGCCCCAGCTGGCGCAACAGCTCGCCACGGCCGTAACCTTGCGGCAGCAGATCGATCAGGCAAGCTGGCCAGCGCGCTTCGCTCAGGCTCTCCAACCCCACCGGCACGTTCACCGACAAGGCCGCAGCATCGCGCCTGCCCATGTAATCGATGGCGTGCACGGCGTCATAGCTGAAGTAAGTCGAGGCCGCCATGCCCAGCTCGACCGGCGCAGTCAACGACAACGCACCGGCCTGCCGCCAGGCCCCGTCGATATGAACTTGAAGTGTGCAGGAAGTCTTCATATACACACCATACTATCATCATTAACCTGAAAATCCAGTTCAATCATGATATTTTGATGTGCAAATGAGCTTGTACTACTCGGCAAACACCTGCCACACCAGCCACACATTGGCCGCCGAAATGGTCACGAAGAGCAGCCAGGCCAATGCACTCACCCACCAGCGGTTGACCAGGTCGCCCATCAGATCGCGGCGGCTGGTGAGGCGGATCAGCGGATACATGGCGAAGGGCAGCTGCAGCGACAGCACCACCTGGCTGGCGACCAGCAGCTTGCCTACCGAATGCGGCCCCAGCGTGAGCACGCCGATCAGCGCCGGTACCAGGGCCAGCGCGCGGGTGATGACGCGGCGCTGCCAGCAGGGAATCTTCAGTTTGAGGAAGCCTTCCATGATGACCTGTCCGGCGATGGTGCCGGTGAAGGTCGAACTCTGTCCGGAGGCGAACAAGCCTACCCCAAACAGAATGGCCGCCATGGCCGAGCCGGTAATCGGGTCCAGCAGGTGGTAGGCCTGATCGAGCTCGGCAACCTGCGTATTGCCGCTCTTGTGGAAGGCCGAAGCCGCGAGGATCAGGATGGTGGCGTTGATGACCATGGCGATCAGGAGCGACACCGTGGTATCGACCCGCGTATAGCGCACCGCCTCCAGCAGCGAAGCCGGATCGCGCTGCACGCTGCGGGTCTGGACGATGGAGGAATGCAGGTAGAGATTGTGCGGCATCACCGTGGCCCCGATGATGCCGATGGCCAGGTACAGCGGTTCGCGGCTGGAAATAGCCTGCAGCGAGGGGACGAAGCCCTGCATTACCTCGTGCCAGTCCGCCTTGACGAAGGCCAGTTGCGCCAGCAGGCAGGCGGCGATGGTGATGACCAGGCCCAGGATGATGGCTTCGACCTGGCGGAATCCCCTGCCCTTCAAGCCAAGCACGATCAGCGTATCCAGCGCGGTCAGCAGCACGCCCACCGGCAACGACACCCCCAGCAGCAGGTTGAAGGCCAGCGCGCAGCCCAGCACCTCGGCCAGGTCGCAGGCGATGATGGAGAGTTCGGCCAGCACCCACATGCCCTTGCCCACGGCGGGCGGATAGTGCTCGCGCGAATGCACCGCCAGATCCTTGCCGGTAGCGATGCCCAGCCGCGCGCACAGGCATTGCAGCACGATGGCAGCCAGGCTGGAGAGCATTACAACGAACAGCAGCTGATAACCGAACTGCGAACCCGCCTGGATGGACGTGGCCCAGTTGCCCGGATCCATATAGCCGATCGACACTAGCAGCCCGGGGCCGACGTAGATGCGCAGCTTCTGCCAAACAGAAGCACCACGCGGCACGTTGACGGTACCGGCCACTTCGGAAGGACAGAACGGTGCCGTGGCCGTCGTGGGCAAACCCGGGATGCGGGGAAAGCGGAAAGTGAATGGCAAGACGAAAATCCCCCTGTGTGCCGTTGATGGCGTCGCCGGGATCAGTGTCCCGGGCGATGCTGACTTATTGCGCCCACTTGGCCAGCGCCGTGTCGTCGCTTTCGCGGGCATCGACCCAGCGGGCACCGTCGGGTGTTTGCTCTTTCTTCCAGAACGGGGCCTGGGTCTTGAGGTAATCCATGATGAATTCGCAGGCGGCAAAGGCTTCGCCGCGATGCGGTGAAGTCACCGCCACCAGTACGATCTGTTCGCGCGGCTGCATCGGACCGACGCGATGAATCACCAGCGCATCGAAGATGGGCCAGCGTGCCTTGGCTTGTTCCACGATCTGCTCCAGGGCCCGCTCGGTCATGGCCGGATAGTGTTCCAGTTCCATCTCCGAGACCGCTGCACCATCGTTGAGATCGCGCACGGTGCCCACGAAACTGACCACCGCGCCGACGCGCGGATTGGCCAGGCGCAACTGCGCCACTTCAGTGGAGAGATCGAAATCGGCAGTCTGGACGCGGACGGGCATGGTTCAACAGGAAATGAATGCAGGCTGCGATTCTACCAGCGCCAGCCCGTCCGCGAGTGCAGCGGCATTACACCAGCAGTCCCCACAGCAGCAACGTCATGCCCAGTCCGATCACCGAAACCAGCGTCTGGATCACCGACCAGGTGGCCAGGGTCTGCTTCAGGTTCAGGCCGAAGTATTCCTTGACCATCCAGAAGCCGGCGTCATTGACGTGACAGAAGAACACCGAGCCAGCCCCGATGGCCAGCGCCATGAGGGAGTTGTGGGTGGCAGAGAGGCCCGCCACCAGCGGCGCAACGATACCGGCAGTGGCGGTCGTGGCGACAGTGGCCGAACCGGTGGCCTGGCGCAGCGCCACGGCAATGATCCAGGCCAGCAGGATCAACGGCATGTGGGTGCCATCGGCGATCTTGGTGATGGTGTCGCTGATACCGGCCGACAGCAGGGTCTGCTTCAGTCCGCCACCCGCACCGATGGTCAGCAACAGACCGGCGATGGGCGGCAAGGCGCGGCGCAGCGTGGCACCAACTTCAAAGCGGCTGCTGCCCTGCCCCCAGCCCAGCACCACCACCGCAAACAGCACCGTCACGGTCAGCGCGATGATGGGTTCGCCGAAGAAATTGAGCATTTCAAACAGCTCGGTCTTGGGCGTGACCCAGATGCGCGCCACGGTGCGGCCCAGCATCAGCACCACCGGCAGCAGGATGGTCACCAGCGCCACCAGGAAGCTGGGCTGCGACTGGCCTTCACGGGCGCTGAACAGTTTGCCGATCTGGTCCGGTTCAGCCAGGTTCAGGCGCGGCGCGATGAAGTTGCCGTACAGGGGACCGGCGATGATCACCGCAGGGATGGCCACGATGAAGCCCAGCAGCATGGTCGTGCCCAGGTCGGCGTGCAGCGCGGACACGGCGATCAGCGGGCCCGGATGCGGCGGCAGCAGCGCGTGCAATGTAGTCATGCCGGCCAGTGCGGGAATGGCCACGCGCATGATGGGCAGTTCGGAACGGCGTGCCATCACGAAGATGATCGGTGCCATCATCACCAGCCCCACTTCGAAGAACAGCGGGAGGCCAACCACCAGCGCCACCAGCGCCATCATCCAGGGAATGATGCTGCCGCGCGCATAGCGGAGCAGGGTATTGACGATGCGGTCGGCTGCGCCCGATTCGGCCATGAGCGCGCCCAGCATGGCCCCCAGGGCGATGATGATGCCGGCTTCGCCGAGCAGGCTGCCGGCCCCTTTGCTGAAGGCTTTGGCAATGTCTTCCAGCGGCAGGCCGGCACCGATGCCGGCCACGAAGGTACCGATGAGGATGGACAGGAAAGGTGCGATGGACAGGAAACTGATCAGCACCACGATGGTGACCAGTGCCGCCAGCGTCACCAGCAGCAACTGCGTGTCCTGGGCCGCCCAGGCGGCCAGATGGGTCGAAATCAAGATAGATCCTTCTACAGGTGTGGATGAATGCGCATCGCTTCATTGAACGATGTCTTTTGCACCCCTCCGCAGACCTGTTTGGCGCAGGCCTGGTCTCCTCCCAAAGAATCGGGATTCCGAATGTTCGATCTCAGCCCGCTGGATGCGGGTCTTGCGTCTTTTGCCAGACGCTGGCCAGCCACGGTTGCTGCTCGCGTGGCAAACCGTCAGGGCGGTAATAATGCCGCAATTCAATGAAACCTGCTGGCTGCAAGTAGCGACGCCAGCCTTCCAGGCTATGCCAGACACCATAACGCGGACCGCTCCAGCCTTCCAGATCATTGCCGCGAGGATTGGAACTGAAGAGGATGCCGCCCGGCTTCAGGCTGGCATGCAACTGCCCCAGCACGCGCGGCAAATGCACCGCCGGCACATGGAACAGCGAGGCATTGGCAAAGATCCCGTCGAAGCGCGCCACCGGCAGATCCAGTTGCAGGAAGTCCTGGTGCAGGACTTCGCAGCCGCTGGCCGCTCGCGCCATTTCGACGAACTCGGCAGTGCCGTCCAGGCCCACTGCCACGTGGCCGCGCCGGGTGAATTCGATCAGGTCGCGACCCGGGCCACAGCCAACATCGAGGATCGTGAACGGTCCCTGCCCGGCGGCTCCCGCCCTGGCGTGCAGTGCGTCCAGCAGGGCTGCCATGTTCTGGCTGACGTCATGATCCCAGGTCCCTTCGCGGAAGCTCTCGGCATGGCTGCTGTAATGCGCAATGGTGCCGGCTACAGGATCGCGGCGGGGGCTCACCTCAGCCTCCGGTGACGGGCGGGAAGAAGGCCACTTCGCCGCCGTCGACGACCTCGGTATCGGCCTCCGTCATTTCATGGTCGTAGGCCATGCGCAGGTTCTTTTCGGGGCCGAGCACTTCGGCCCAGATGCCGCCGCGGCCCATCAGGAAGGCACGCACGTCGCCGACGGTCTTGACGCTGTCCGGCAGCTCGATGATTTCCTGCGAGGTCTGCAGGGCTTCGCGCACGCTGGCGAAGAAACGAAGTTCGATTTTCATGGATTTCCTTGAGGGTGGCAGCAGGCCCTTAGTGGGCGATATGAATCTTGCTGCGGATATGCTTGAGATGCACCACGATGGTAAAGGTCATCATGACCAACAGCGACCAGGCGCTCCACTTGCCCAGGTGCACGGTGGACCAGGCCCCCATCTGGTTGGGGTAGCGCCAGATGCCGAAGAAGGTGCTGATGTTCTCGGCCAGCCAGATGAAGAATCCGATCAGCAGGAACGCCAGCAGCAGCGGCATCTTGCGATCGCGGTCCAGCGGACGGAACAGCACCGTGGAGCGCGCATACAGGCCCAGCGCGCAGGCTGCCAGGTACCAGCGGTAGTCACCGATGTAGTGATGGGTGAAGAAGTTGACGTAAATCAGCAAGGCGATCAGGGTCGCCATCCAGTAAGGGGGATGATGCTGGATGCGCAGGTCGAACAGCCGCCAGGCCTGGATGATGCAGCTGCCCACGGCGGCATACATGAAGCCGGAGAACAGCGGCACCCCGAACAGCTTGGTATAGGCAAAGTCAGGATAACTCCACGACTGGATCGCTCCTGAGGTCTTGAATACCTCCAGTGCAAAACCGACGACGTGGAAGACGCTGATGGCCTTGAGTTCGGCGATGGTCTCGATGCGGGTCGACACCATCCAGACCTGTACCAGCAAGGCGAAGAGCAGCAAGGCGTCATAGCGCGGAATGCCGAACAGACCGGCGCGCGGCATCAGGAACACGGCCGCAAAGAACAGCCCCGCAAAGAGGCAGCAACGCGCCTCCTTGAGGCCGAACATGAGGAACTCCAGCACGAAGCGCCGCCAGCCGGTGGCTTCGCTGGGAATGCTGCTGCTCAGGTACTGATCGATCTCCGCCAGTCTCATCGCTGTTGCGCCGCGTTCAGTTCAGCAGATGATCGAAGGCCAGGAACTGCACCGTGTCGCCGGCGGCGATGATCTGCCCCGGCGGATTGTCGATCAGGCCATCGGCCCAGGCAGTCGAGGTCAGCACTGCCGACCCTTGGCTGGGGAACAGATCCAGTCCGCCCTGCGCATTGCGGCGCACGCGCAGGAATTCCTGGCGGCGGTCGGCACGTGGCCAGTCGAAGTCGGCGCGCATGGCCACCGGTTGCGGCAACACGGCCTCGCGCGGCAGCCCTTGCAGGCGCAGGATGAAGGGCCTGACGAAGAGCAGGAAGGTGACGAAGGACGACACCGGATTGCCCGGCAACCCCAGGAAGAAAGCTTCACTTCCCTGCTCTCCCGCCCCTTGCCCGCGGCGCACCTGGCCGAAGGCCAGCGGCTTGCCAGGCTTCATGGCGATCTGCCACATGTTGATGCGGCCCTCGGCTTCGACAGCAGGCTTCACATGGTCTTCTTCCCCCACCGAGACGCCGCCGCTGGTGATGATGAGATCGTGCTCGCGCGCGGCCTCGCGCAGGGTCTGGCGGGTCGCCTCCAGACTGTCGGGCACGATGCCGAAGTCGCTGACCTGGCAGCCCAGTTTCTGCAACAGGCCGCGCAGCAGGAAGCGATTGGAGTTGTAGATGCCGCCCGGCTTGA
Source organism: Herbaspirillum sp. 1130 (assembly GCF_017833835.1). Taxonomy (NCBI): domain Bacteria; kingdom Pseudomonadati; phylum Pseudomonadota; class Betaproteobacteria; order Burkholderiales; family Oxalobacteraceae; genus Herbaspirillum; species Herbaspirillum sp. 1130. The sequence continues at coordinate 226,023 of NZ_JAFICQ010000001.1, read as the reverse complement.
GGGCTTGGCCGGGCATGGTCAGCTCATCGCCCGTGAAGAACACCGCCACGCGCACCGGTCGCAGCACCTGCAGCTGCGCCTGTCCGATGGAGGCCGCCAGCCCCAGTTCCTGCGGGCGCAGCCGGGTACCGGCGGCGAGGATGGTGCTGCCTTGGCGGATGTCTTCACCGATCAGGCGCACCCATTCACCGCTCTTGGGGACATGGCGGATCACCACGTGCTCACCCTCGGTCTCGCAGGCTTCCTGCATGACGACGGCGTCGGCCCCTTGCGGCATCATCGCACCGGTAAAGATGCGCGCCGCCGTCCCCGGTTCCAGCGGCTGGCCCACGTGGCCCGCCGGAATGCGCTGCGATACGCGCAGGCGCGCTTGGCCCGATGCGCAATCCGCCGCCCGCACGGCGTAGCCATCCATCTGCGAATTGTCCATGCCGGGCACGTCGATGGAAGCCGCCACCGGCGCTGCCAGCACGCGTCCGCACGCCTCCAGCGTATCGACGGTCTCGCTCTCCACCACCGGCACGGCGGCCGACAACAAGGTATCGAGCGCTTGGCTGACGCTTTGCATGGGCGGGCGGGCCGGCTTGTCGGATGAGGGGGCTGCGGAAGGAACGGGCGTGGAGGACATGGCAGGCCTGACGGAGAAGATCGAAGTTCGGGACAAGGGTGAAGCGTTGTTTTCTGGTCGATACAGCGACCCGACATTCTAATGCAATCGCCGCCCGCACGCGCTCCATGAAAAACGCCGTCCGGGCCAATGGCGCGGACGGCGTAGAGATGGTAAGGCGCGGCTTACAGACCGGTGTGCTCGGCCACGTAAGCCTTCACCCGGGCGGCATCGGCCGGCATCACCTCGAAGCGCTGCGGCAGCGCCTCGATGTTCTCGAAGCCCGCCGGACGGTCGGCGTCGCGGCCCAGGGCTTCGCGGATGGTTTCATTGAACTTGGCCGGCAAGGCCGTCTCCAGCACGATCATGGTCACGCCCGGCGTCAGATGCTCGCGCGCTACCTTGATGCCATCGGCGGTATGGGTGTCGACCGTGATGCCATAGGCCTTTTCAGCAAAGCGGATGGTCTCCAGGCGGTCTGCGTGGGTCGACTTGCCGGAGGCGAAGCCATACTGCAGGACGCTGGCGAATTCATTGCCGTCGCTGCCGGCCTGGCCGCTCAGGTCAAAGCCGCCTGCGGTCTCGACCTTGTGGAACAGCGCCTTGACCCGTGCGCTGTCGCGGCCCAGCAGGTCGTAGACGAAGCGCTCGAAGTTGGAGGCCTTGCTGATGTCCATGCTGGGGCTGCTGGTGTGGTAGGTCTCGGCGGACTTGCGCACGCGGTAGTGACCGGTGCGGAAGAATTCATCCAGCACGTCGTTCTCGTTGGTGGCCACCACCAGCTTGTCGATGGGCAGGCCCATCATGCGGGCGATGTGGCCGGCGCAGATGTTGCCGAAGTTGCCCGAGGGGACGGTGAAGGACACCTTCTGCTCGTTGCTGGTCGTGGCTGCCAGGTAGCCGCGGAAGTAATACACCACCTGCGCCACCACGCGCGCCCAGTTGATCGAGTTGACGGTGCCGATCTTCTTGGCGGCCTTGTATTCGAGGTCGTTGGAGATGGCCTTGACGATGTCCTGGCAATCATCGAAGACGCCTTCCACGGCCAGGTTGAAGATGTTCGGGTCCTGCAGGCTGAACATCTGCGCGGTCTGGAAGGCGCTCATCTTCTTGTGCGGCGACAGCATGAAGACACGGATGCCCTTCTTGCCGCGCATGGCGTATTCGGCGGCGCTGCCGGTGTCACCGGAGGTGGCGCCGACGATGTTCAATTCCGCGCCCTTCTTGGCCAGCGCATATTCGAACAGGTTGCCCAGCAATTGCATCGCCATGTCCTTGAAGGCCAGCGTGGGACCATTGGACAGGCTCTGCAGCACCAGCTTCTTGCCGCCTTCTTCCTGCAGGGTGCGCAGCGGGGTGATCTGGCTGGCATCTTCGCCGGCGCGGGTGTTGCGGTAGACGTCGGCGGTATAGGTCTTGTGGGCCAGCGCCTTCAGGTCGGCTTCGGGAATGTCGGTGGCAAATTTCTTGAGCACTTCGAAAGCCAGGTCGGCATACGACAACGTACGCCACTGGTCCAGCTCGGCACCGCTGACCTGCGGATAAGTGGCCGGCAGGTACAGGCCGCCGTCAGGGGCCAGGCCGCCCAGCAAGATGTCGGAAAAGGAAGGAGTTGCAGCGTGACCGCGGGTGGAAACGTATTGCATGTCGATTAGGATGCGCCGGCAGGCGGCGGGAGCGTGGAATGGGAGGAAAGTCCACGATTATACGGCCAGCGGGCGCTGCACAAAAGCGCGGCATGGAAGAAAGCTGCACCTGCAGACAGGGCGGTGGCGCAGGGTCTCGGGCTGACGGGCCATTTGTTGCACTGAATCATCATGGCGCCGGCGCAAGCTGAAATAAAACGTTACCACCCTTGAAAGCCGCGCATGCCCGGGCTATGCTGCGCCACTTCGTGCAGCGCCGCCGGGATGGCGGGAATGTTTGCACGCTGGCCACATCAAAGATGCACTTCAAACTCAAAAGGATGGAAAACGGCATGAACCACAAGATCAAGACCCTGCTGGCCGCGGCCGGCCTGTTCTGCACCCTGCTGGCGAGCCTGCCGGCGCACGCCGAGAACTGGCAATCGCTGGGTGGCTCGGATACGTCCGAACTGCTGGTCGATACCGACTCCATCGTCGAATCGGGCGGCATCCGCGAAGCCTGGTCGATGTGGAACTTCAAGGAAGCGCGTCCCAACAATGGCGACAAGAGCTTCCCCGCGCTGAAATCCTACAAGGACCTGCACCAGTACAACTGCAAGGCCGGCAGCATGAAGCTGGTGCGCGAAATCATCTTCGCCGAGAACGATGGCAAGGGCGACAAGCGTGACCACAGCGATGCCCTGAAGGGACAAGAGTTCATCAAGCCCAAGCCGATGTCGGTCGGCGACGCCATGCTGCAGGCAGTCTGCAATTTCGAACTGAAGAAATGATCATAGGGGGCGTTTACCACCCCCCCCCTTCTTCCCGATCCAAAGAAAAACGGAGCCCGCGGGCTCCGTTTTTCCTTGATGCAATGACAGCAGATCGAATCAGCTCAGCTCTTCCAGGCGGATCTTGGTGACCTGGCCGACCACTGTCGCCAGGGCTTCGATCTTGGCAATGGCAGCCTCGATGTTCTTTTCCTGGGTCTGGTGGGTCAGCATGATGATGTCGGTCTGCTGCTCGCCTTCAGCCGGCTCCTTCTGCAGCATGGCGTCGATGGAGATGGTCGAATCCGCCAGGATACGCGTCACATCGGCCAGCACGCCAGCCTGGTCGGCCACGCGGATGCGCAGGTAGTAGCTGGTCACGACTTCGCTCATCGGCAGCACCGGGGTATCGGCCATGGCGTTGAGCTGAAAGGCCAGCGAAGGCACGTGGTGTTCGGGGTCGGCAGTCGCCAGGCGGGTGATGTCGACCAGGTCGGCGATCACGGCCGAGGCGGTCGGCTCGGAACCGGCACCCTTGCCGTAGTACAGCGCTTCACCCACGGCGTCGCCACGCACCACCACGGCATTCATCGCGCCTTCAACGTTGGCGATCAGGCGCGAGGCCGGAATCAGCGTCGGGTGCACGCGCAGTTCGATGCCCTTGGCAGTCTGGCGGGTGATGCCCAGCAGCTTGATGCGGTAGCCCAGTTTCTCGGCATAGGTGATGTCGCTTGCCTGCAGCTTGGTGATGCCTTCCACGTGGGCCTTGTCGAACTGCACCGGGATGCCGAAAGCGATCGAGGCCATGATGGTCAGCTTGTGGGCGGCATCCACGCCTTCGATGTCGAAAGTCGGATCGGCTTCGGCATAGCCCAGGCGCTGCGCTTCCTTCAATACCACGTCGAAGTCCAGACCCTTGTCGCGCATCTCGGAAAGGATGAAGTTGGTGGTGCCGTTGATGATGCCGGCCACCCACTGGATGCGGTTGGCGGTCAGGCCTTCGCGCAGGGCCTTGATGATGGGGATGCCACCGGCCACGGCCGCCTCGAAGGCCACCATGACGCCCTTTTCCTGCGCCGCCTTGAAAATTTCATTGCCATGCTTGGCGATCAGGGCCTTGTTGGCCGTGACCACGTGCTTGCCGTTGGCGATGGCCTTGAGCACCAGGTCGCGGGCGATGTCATCGCCGCCGATCAGCTCCACGACGATATCGATCTCGGGATCGTTCACCACCAGGTTGCCGTCATTGACGACCTTGACTTCTCCCTGGGTCAGTTCGGTCGCGCGGGCAGTATTGCGAGCGGCGACCATGGTAATTTCAATGCCCCGGCCTGCACGGCGCGCAATCTCCTGCTGGTTGCGCTTGAGAACATTGAAAGTACCGGAACCCACGGTGCCGATGCCGAGCAAACCTACTTTGATGGATTTCATATTGTCTTCGTGGTTGGTGAAAAATGACCGCCACGCCGCAGGCCGCGGCCGTGACGGGTACTGCAAATCGGATCAGGCCGTGCCGTGGCGGCGGCGATAGCCTTCCAGGAAGTGCGCGATGCGCCCCATGGATTCGGTCAGGTCGTCGGTGTTGGGCAGGAACACCACGCGGAAGTGGTCCGGCGTCGGGCAATTGAAGCCGGTGCCCTGCACGATCAATACCTTTTCCTCGGCCAGCAGTTCGTAGGCGAATTCCTGGTCGTCCTTGATCGGATAAACCTCCGGATCCAGGCGCGGGAACATGTAGAGCGCCGACTTGGGCTTGACGCAGGTCACGCCAGGAATGTCGGTCAGCAGTTTGTGCGCCAGGTCGCGCTGCTTGGTCAGGCGGCCATTGGGGGCGACCAGGTCATTGATGCTCTGGTAGCCGCCCAGCGCGGTCTGGATGGCGAACTGGCCGGGCGCATTGGCGCACAGGCGCATCGAGGCCAGCATGTTGAGGCCTTCGATGTAGTCGCGCGCATGCTTCTTCTCGCCCGAAACCACCATCCAGCCGGCGCGGTAGCCGCAGGAACGATAGTTCTTGGACAGGCCGTTGAAGGTGATGAACAGCACATCGTCGGCCAGCGAGGCCAGCGAGGTGTGGGTGTTGCCGTCGTAGAGCACCTTGTCGTAGATCTCGTCAGCCAGGATGATCAGTTGATGCTGGCGCGCCAGCTCAATGATCTCCTTCAGCACCTCCACCGAATACAGCGCGCCGGTCGGATTGTTGGGATTGATGACGACGATGGCCTTGGTGTTGGGGGTGATCTTCTTCTTGATGTCTGCGATGTCGGGCTGCCAGCCTTGCTGCTCGTCGCAGACGTAATGCACCGGGGTGCCGCCGGACAGGCTCACGGCGGCGGTCCACAGCGGATAGTCGGGCGACGGCACCAGCACTTCGTCGCCGGTGTTGAGCAGCGCATTGACGCTCATGACGATCAGTTCGGAGGCGCCATTGCCCAGGTAGATGTCATCGATGGTCACGCCCTCGATTTTCTTTTGCTGGGTGTAGTGCATCACCGACTTGCGAGGCGCGAACAGGCCCTTGGAATCGGTGTAGCCGGAGGCATTGCCCATGTTGCGGATCATGTCCTGCACGATCTCGTCGGGCGCATCGAAGCCGAAGGCGGCCAGGTTGCCGATGTTGAGCTTGATGATCTTGTGGCCTTCTTCCTCCATCTGGCGCGCCTTTTCCAGCACGGGACCCCGAATGTCGTAACACACATCTGCCAGCTTCTTGGATTTCTGAATCGGTCGCACAGCTCTTCCTCTAATCGTTTCGTGACAGGCGGCGTCGGCCCCTGCCCGTCCTGTCCTGCTTCATCGGCCGCGGGCACCGGACCGGAACCATTATCCTGCGGCTCCCCTCCATTACCACGCTTGCCATCATTTTCCTGCACGTTTTTGCCTGCTGCAGTGCAATGTAAAGCACCTGCAAAGCGGCCTGCGGCGCTGCCTCATGGGCTTGCCGGGAACCGGCCATTTTGCCCAAAGCTAAGCATTTTATCAATCAAATAGGCGTGCGCCGGGGTCGGAAACGGCTACAATGGCGCACTTTACGACCGCGTTGCTGCGATGCATGTCGACTTGACATCATGGCCCGGTCGTTCGCCCCGCGGGGCCGCCTGCAACCCATCCTGCCCATCTGCGATGAAGCTCCATTCGACCGAAACCAAGCAATACCAGACCGTCACCGCCTATGATGAGGACGGCGTCGAGCTCAATGCCATCCGTTTCACCAACAGCCTGCTGGTGCTGCCCGAGACCGAGCCGGTGCCCTGGCCGGCAGAGAGCTTCGAGGCGCTCACTCCCGAGCATTTCGCCCAGATCGATGCCACCGCACCGGACGTGGTCATCCTGGGCACCGGCGAGCGCCAGCGCTTCGTCCATCCCAAGCTGACCACGGTGCTGACTGCGCGCCGCATCGGCGTGGAGTGCATGGACAACCAGGCCGCCTGCCGGACCTACAACATTCTCATGGCCGAAGGGCGCAAGGTGGCGCTGGCGCTGATCATTGCGCCCCAGGCCTGACGCCGGCACCTGCCGCGACAAGAAACCCAAGAACACGCAACAAGGAACCGCTGTCAATGCGCGAACTGTATAAATCCAAGGCGTTCGTCTGGACGCTGCTCATTCTCTTCCTGCTGGTCTGGTTCTGGATGCTCGGAGCCCGTGTACTGGTGCCCACCGACGAAGGCCGCTATGCCGAGATGGCGCGCGAAATGGTGGCCACGCAGGACTGGATCACCACCCGCCTGAACGGCATCAAGTACTTCGAGAAGCCGCCCCTGCAAACCTGGATGAATGCCATCACCTTCGAGCTGTTCGGCCTCGGTGAATGGCAGGCGCGCCTGTGGACCGGCCTGTGCGGCCTGCTGGGCATCGGCCTGGCGGCTTACACCGGCACCCGCGTCTTCAGCGCCCGCGTCGGCTTCTATGCCGCCCTGGTGCTGGCCTCCAGCTTCTTCTGGGCGGGCATGGGCCACATCAATACGCTGGACATGGGCCTGTCGGGCATGATGACCATCGCCCTGTGCTCGCTGCTGATGGCGCAGCGCGACGGTGCCTCCCGTGAAGGCCAGCGCAACTGGATGCTCCTGTGCTGGGCCGGCATGGCATTGGCGGTGCTGTCCAAGGGTCTGATCGGTATCGTTCTGCCCGGTGCGGTGCTGGTGCTCTATACCCTGTTTGCGCGCGACTGGGCGATCTGGAAGCGGCTGCATCTGGTCAAGGGCCTGATCCTGTTCTTTGCGATCTGCACGCCCTGGTTCGTGGCGGTGTCGCTGCGCAATCCGGAATTCCCGCAGTTCTTCTTCATCCACGAGCACTTCCAGCGCTTCACCACCAAGATCCATAGCCGCACCGGTCCTTGGTATTACTTCATTCCCATCCTGGTGCTGGGCATCATTCCCTGGCTGGGCGTGTTCTTCCAGAGCCTGTGGAAAAGCACCCGCGAGCAACGCGACACCGCCGGCTACAACAGCCTCAACGGCGGGCGTTTCCAGCCCAAGCGGATGCTGCTGGTGTGGGCGGTGTTCATCTTCGTGTTCTTCAGCATCTCGGACTCGAAGCTGCCCTCCTACATCCTGCCGATCTTCCCGGCGCTGGCGCTGCTGATCGCCTGCTACCTGGACGAAGCGGACTACAAGGCGCTGGCCTGGGCCGGTTCGCTGGTGGCCCTGCCCTCGGCGGTGGCGCTGGCCTTCATCCCGCGCGTGCCCTCGCTGGCCAAGGATGCCTACTCGCTGCCGCTGGTGGAGGCCCACGTGCCCTACCTTTACGCCGCCACCCTGATCTTCTTCGTCGGCGGCATCGCCGCCATCCGCCTGGCGCGCCAGCACAAGGACTGGGCCGTGACCGCGCTGGCGGCGACCGCCTTCGTGGCCGGCCAGCTGCTGATGCTGGGCCATGATCCGCAGGGCCGCTACTCGGCGGGTGTGGACTACGTGCCGGCGTTGCAGGCTGAATTGAAGCCGGAAACCCCGATCTACCTGGTCGGCCGCTATGAACAGGCCCTGCCCTTCTACCTGCGCCGCACCATGACCCTGGTGCAGCATGCCGACGAAATGGAGTTCGGTCTCAAGCAGGAACCGCAGCTGTGGCTGCCCACCATCGATGCCTTCGTGGCGCAATGGGTGGCCGACAACGCGGCTGGCAAGAAGGATATCGCCATCATCGATCCGACCATCTACAAGCAGCTGGTCGAGCGCAAGCTGCCGATGCGCCTGATCGGCCAGGATCCGCGCCGCGTGATCGTGGCCAATGACCCGGCCCCTGCCGCAGCGGTCGCCGGCGAGAAGAAGGCGGCGAAATGAACCTGACTACCTTTGGCTTCATTTTCGTCGGCATTTGCCTGAACGCCGTTGCACAACTGCTGCTCAAGGCCGGCACCAATGCGGTCGGTGCGATCCACCTGACGGCGGACAACTGGTTCTCCACCGGCCTCAAGCTGGCTACCCAGCTGCCCATCATCGGCGGCCTGTCCTGCTACGTGATCTCGGTGGGCGTGTGGATCATCGGCCTGTCGCGGGTGGACGTGACCATCGCCTACCCGCTGCTCTCGCTGGGCTACATCATCAACGCCATCGGTGCCTGGTACTTCCTGGGCGAGGCCATCTCCCTGCAGCGCCTGCTGGCCATCGGCGTGATCATCGTCGGCGTGGTCTTGCTGACCAGAAGCTGATTTACAATACCGGGTTGCCGCGCGCCCGGCGCGCCGGCCACTGCGCTGCCCGCTGCGGCAGCGCCCTCCCCTTGAACCTAGTCTGACCGGATTCCACCATGAGCCTGCCTTTCCTGCCGTTTTCCAAACCCACCATCGATGAAGCCACCATCGCCGCCGTCGGCGAAGTGCTGCGCTCGGGCTGGATCACCAGCGGCCCCAAGGTGCAGGCGTTCGAAAAGGCCTTGTCGGACTACCTGGGCGGACGCATCGTGCGCACCTTCAACTCCGGCACCTGCACCATGGAAATCGCGCTGCGCATCGCCGGCATCGGCGCGGGCGATGAAGTCATCACCACCCCCATCTCCTGGGTCGCCACCGCCAACGTGATCCTGGAAACCGGCGCCACCCCGGTGTTCGCCGACATCGATCCGGTCACCCGCAACATCGACCTGGACCGCCTCGAAGCCGCCATTACCCCGCGCACCAAGGCCATCATCCCGGTCTACCTGGCCGGCCTGCCGCTGGACATGGACCGCCTCTACACGATTGCCGCCAAGCACAATCTGCGCGTGGTGGAAGATGCCGCCCAGGCGCTGGGTTCGACCTGGAAGGGCAAGCGCATCGGTGCCTTCGGCGATTTCGTCTCCTTCAGCCTGCAGGCCAACAAGAACATCACCAGTTCCGAAGGCGGTTTCCTGGTGCTCAACAATGCCGAGGAAGCCCGTCTGGCCGAGAAATACCGCCTGCAGGGCGTCACCCGCAGCGGCTTCGACGGCCTGGAAGTGGATGTTCTGGGCGGCAAGTTCAACATGACCGACGTGGCCGCCGCCATCGGCCTGGGCCAGTTCGCCCACATCGATGCCGTCACCGCCCACCGCAAGGAACTGGCGCGCCACTATTTCGCCTGCTTCGGCAGCGATTTCGAAGCCAGCTTCGGTGCCCAGCTGCCAGTGGCCGACTTCGAGAACTCCAACTGGCACATGTTCCAGCTGGTCCTGCCGGAGCGCATCACCCGCGCCGCCTTCATGGAAAAGATGATGGAAAAGCAGGTCGGCATCGGCTACCACTACCCGTCCATTCACTTGCTGAAGCTCTATCGTGAACGTGGCTTCAAGGAAGGCATGTTCCCGGTGGCCGAACGCGTCGGCCAGCGCATCGTGTCGCTGCCCATGTTCAATGCAATGAGTAAAGAGGACGTGGAACGCTCGGTGGAAACGGTAAAATCGGTGCTTGGTTGATTTTTGCGGATAATGCAAAGAATTCGACGAAAAAATTCGGCATAATTCGTTTTATTTGCATTTTCGCAAGCTGGTCTCCTGCATTTCCCCTGGCCTGAACGCCGCGATGACCCTGTTTCGTGGCGCATCGGGCCATTGATTTATTGCAGAACACGCTTTCAGTACCGCTGGATGCAGGCCGCAGGGCCAGGCATTCCAGCCTTTATTTTTTGATATTTGATGAAACCAGAACTGTCCGTCGTCATCCCGGTTTACAACGAGGAATCCGGGCTCTCCAAATTGTTCGAGCGCCTTTACCCGGCGCTGGACGCCTTGGGCTACAGCTATGAAGTCATCTTCGTCAACGATGGCAGCCGCGACCGCTCCGCCGGCATCCTGGCCGAGCAATACCGCCTGCGCCCGGACGTGACGCGGGTGGTGCTGTTCAATGGCAACTACGGCCAGCACATGGCCATCATGGCCGGCTTCGAAGCCACCCGTGGCGAAGTGGTAGTGACGCTGGATGCCGACCTGCAGAATCCGCCGGAAGAAATCGGCAACCTGGTGGCCAAGATGCGCGAAGGCTACGACTACGTCGGCTCGATTCGCCGCAAGCGCCAGGATTCGGCCTGGCGCACCTACGCCTCCAAGGCCATGAACCGCCTGCGCGAGAAGATCACCCGCATCAAGATGACCGACCAGGGCAACATGCTGCGCGCCTATGGCCGCAACGTCATTGACCTGGTCAACCAGTGCCGCGAGGTCAATACCTTCGTGCCGGCCCTGGCCTACACCTTCTCGCGCAATCCGACCGAGATCGTGGTGGAGCATGAAGAGCGCTCGGCCGGCGAATCGAAGTATTCCTTCTACAGCCTGATCCGCCTGAACTTCGATCTGGTCACCGGCTTCTCGCTGGTGCCGCTGCAATTCTTTTCGCTGCTGGGTATCGGGCTGTCGTTCGCGTCGGCGGCGCTGTTCATCCTGATCGTGCTGCGCCGCATGCTGATCGGTGCGGAAGTCGGCGGCGTCTTCACGCTGTTCGCCATCACCTTCTTCCTGATGGGCGTGATCCTGTTCTCCATCGGCCTGCTGGGCGAATACATCGGCCGCATCTACATGCAGGTGCGCTCGCGCCCGCGCTACGTGGTGCAGGCCATCCTTGAGCAATCCTCTTCAGAAGACAAGCAAGCCCTATGAATGCCGTCGTCTTTGCCTACCATGATGTGGGCGTCCGCTGCCTGAAGGTCTTGCTCGCGCGTGGCGTGCAGGTGTCGCTGGTGGTGACCCACGAGGACAGCGCTACCGAGAATATCTGGTTCGGTTCCGTGGCCAGCCTGTGCCGCGAACATGGCATTGCCTGCATCACCCCCGCTGACCCGCGCTCGCCGCAGCTGCTGGCGCAGTTGCAAGCGCTGCAGCCGGACTTCCTCTTCAGTTTCTACTACCGTCATATGCTGCCGGTGGAAGTGCTGGCCTGCGCCAGGCGCGGTGCCTACAACATGCACGGCTCGCTGCTGCCCAAGTATCGTGGCCGCGTCCCCATCAACTGGGCGGTGCTGCATGGCGAGAGCGAAACCGGCGCCACCCTGCATGAGATGACGGTCAAGCCCGACGCCGGTGCCATCGTGGCGCAGACTGCCGTACCGATTCTGCCGGACGATACCGCGCATGAAGTCTTTGGCAAGGTGGTCGTGGCGGCAGAAATGACGCTCTGGAACGTATTGCCGGCCATGCTGGCGGGCAATACGCCCAACCTGCCCAATGACCTCTCGCAAGGCAGCTACTTCAGTGGCCGCAAGCCGGAAGATGGCCGTATCGACTGGCGGCGTACCGCCGGCGAGGTCCATAATCTGGTGCGCGCGGTGGCCCCGCCCTATCCGGGTGCCTTCGAGGAAATCGCGGGTGATAAAATTACGGTCACGAGAACCCGGCTGGTTCCGCCGGCGGCCCATCCTGCGCTGCAGCGGGCCCACGGTACGCAAGACAAGTTCTTCGAAGGCGGCAAGTTGTACGCACGTTGTGGCGATGGCAACTTCCTCCAGATCCTGGGCATCCTGATCAATGATCAGGATGCTTCACTCAACAATTACCTGAAATACATGGCCTCCTGAAGTCCGGCCATTCACTAGCTCTCTACATTATGAAAAAAGTCCTCATTCTCGGCGTCAACGGCTTCATCGGCCACCACCTGTCCAAGCGCATTCTGGAAACCACGGACTGGCACGTCTATGGCATGGACATGATGACCGACCGCATCACCGACATTCTGGAAAACGAGGCCTACAAGTCGCGCATGCACTTCTTCGAGGGCGACATCACGATCAACCAGGAATGGGTGGAATACCACGTCAAGAAGTGTGACGTGATCCTGCCGCTGGTGGCCATCGCGACCCCGTCGACCTACGTGAACGCCCCGCTGCGCGTGTTCGAGCTGGACTTCGAAGCCAACCTGCCGATCGTGCGTTCGGCCGCCAAGTACAAGAAGCACCTGGTCTTCCCCTCGACCTCGGAAGTCTATGGCATGTGCCATGACGAGGAATTCGATCCGGAAGAATCCGAACTGATCTGCGGCCCGATCAACAAGCCGCGCTGGATCTACTCCTGCGCCAAGCAGCTGATGGACCGCGTGATCTGGGGCTACGGCATGGAAGCCGGCCTGAACTTCACCCTGTTCCGTCCGTTCAACTGGATCGGTGCCGGCCTGGACTCGATCCACACCCCGAAGGAAGGTTCGTCGCGCGTGGTGACCCAGTTCTTCGGCCACATCGTCCGTGGCGAGAACATCTCCCTGGTCGACGGCGGCCAGCAGAAGCGCGCCTTCACCTACATCGATGACGGCATTGACGCCCTGATGAAGATCATCGCCAACGAAGGCGGCGTGGCCTCCGGCAAGATCTACAACATCGGCAATCCGGTGAACAATTATTCCATCAAGGACCTGGCCGACATGATGCTCAAGCTGGCCGCCGAGTACCCGGAATACGCCGAGACCGCCAAGCAGGTCAAGCTGGTCGAGACCACCTCCGCCGCCTACTACGGCAAGGGTTATCAGGACGTGCAGAACCGCGTGCCCAAAATCACCAACACCTGTGACGAGCTGAACTGGGCCCCCAAGACCACCATGGCCGACACCCTGCGCAACATCTTCGATGCCTACCGCAGCCAGGTGGCTCAGGCACGTGCGCTGATGGATTGATTGGCCGCTGACTGACGATCTCATGCAAACCGCGCTTCGGCGCGGTTTTGCTTTTTCCGGCCATTTCCGTCTGGCTTGCGCCGGAACAGATCGCCGTCGTGACACCGTATTGCCCCGCATGCTGCGCTGCTGCATATTGTTCTATCCGGCGCAGGATGCTAGTCTCGCAACTTGTCGTCAGCCGCCGCAGTCCAACGCCCGGCGCACTACCCCGACAGTCAGCAACACCATGGCGGACCACCGCCGATCACCCTCTTTCCGGTCCAGCGAATTGCCCAAACTCACTCTCAAGATCGACGCCGATACCTACCGCGGCACCCGCGTGGGCGTCCCCAACCTGATCAACCAGCTGCGCCGCCATCGTGCCGGTGCCACCTTTCTGTTCTCGCTCGGGCCCGACCACACCGGCTGGGCGCTGAAGCAGATCTTCCGTCCGGGCTTCTTCAGCAAGGTCTCGCGCACTTCGGTGGTGGAACACTATGGCATCAAAACGCTGATGTACGGCACCCTGCTGCCCGCCCCCGACATCGGCAAGACCTGTGCCGATTTCATGCGCTCAGCCAGGGACGCGGGTTTCGAATGCGGCATCCATACCTGGGACCACCGGGTCTGGCAGGACGACGTTCGCACTGCCGACGCTCAGTGGACCGTGGAGACCATGCACAAGTCGCATGCCCGCTATCGCGAGATCTTCGGCGAGGCACCCCGTACGCACGGCGCTGCGGGCTGGCAGATGAACGATCACGCCTTCGTCCAGCTGGACCAGTTCGGCATGGCCTACTCCTCGGACGGCCGCTCGCAGCTGCGGGAAAACGGCCGCCTGGCCGATGCCGATGCCGGCCCGCATCGCCTGTCGGCCTTCGGCAAGCCGCTCTCCTGCGTGCAACTGCCCACCACCCTGCCCACGCTGGATGAAATCCTGGGCCGCGAGATCGGCGGCAAGATGATCGACGCGAGCAATGCTGCTGAATTTTTGCTTCAGTTGACCAAGGAACCGCGTGACCATGTCTTCACTCTTCACGCGGAGCTTGAAGGACAGAAACTCGGCCCCATTTTCGAACAATTGCTCACTGGCTGGCGCGCCCAAGGCTACGAACTGGTCTCCATGGGCGACTACTACCAGAGCATCAAGCATGACGTCCTGCCCATCCTGCCGATCGCCTGGGGCGAACTGCCCGGCCGGTCGGGCGAGATGATCGTGCAGGCCATGTAAGGCTGCACAGGATTTGATCATGGCTTCATCAGGGCCGGGAACCCCGGCCCGCCAACCATCCACCAACAAGACTTCACCTACGGGGCGCCACTTTGACAGACCGACCATCCCTCCTGAACAAGACCGTGCCGGACTTCTCGGCCGCCATGACCAGTGGCAAGACCTTCAACCTGGCCGACTATCGCGGCAAGAACCTGGTTCTGTATTTTTACCCCAAGGACAACACCCCCGGCTGTACCACCGAGGGCATGCAGTTCCGTGACCTGCATCCGCAATTCCAGGCCGCCAACACCGACATCTTCGGCATCAGCCGCGACAGCCTGAAGTCCCACGAAAACTTCAAGGGCAAGCTGGGCATGCCCTTCGAGCTGATCTCCGACCCCGATGAAACCCTGTGCACCATGTTCGACGTCATGAAGATGAAAAACATGTATGGCAAGCAGGTACGTGGCGTGGAGCGCAGCACGTTTGTGATTGACGCCGCAGGCAAAGTGGTGAAAGAATGGCGTGGAGTGAAGGTTCCTGCACACGTGGATGAGGTGCTGGCCTTCATCAAAACCCTGGCCTGAATGAAGTTCGATTCCTGAGACAGGCGGTCCGGTTGCTGCAGCGCAATAGCCCACCCGGCTGCTGCGCGCAGGGTCCGGACGGCAACGATCGATTCAGGCCGCGGCGCGGAGACCTGGCAAGTAGCTGCGACGCGTTCCAACCATGCGGTCAAACGATACAAGCCATTGAATTCAAACAGAAAAACGTTTGCTGGAAGCCGTTTCAGGTTAAGGCCCGTGGCCTGCCGAAACGGCTTTTTTACTTTTTACTTTGCCACCCCTGCCGTCCCGGCCAATCAAGCCCTCGCTCATTCCCTGTCTGCCCTCCGTACGGCAACGGCTGCTACGTTGCAGCACAGGTGCAAGGATTTCATTGGCATGCCCGGCCTTGCAGCAAGATCCCTCTCTTTGCTGTCTGATGTATTGCTTCACCTGTTCGCTCTGACAAAGCGGTGTTTTCTTCATCCACTTCCGAGGTCCTGATGCCCCTGCCCAAAATGCCGAGCAAACCAGCTTCGATGCTGTCTCCCGAGGACTATCCCAAGGCCGATCGCAACAAGCCCGTCAAACCGAACATCACTCTCGTTGAAACCTCCGCTCCCGTAGTTGCACCCCAAGCAGTTGCAGTTGCCGTTGCCGACGTCTCCGATACCAAGGTCACCGCGCCCCGCGCGCGCATCACCGGCAAGACTGCCGCCGTGGCCGAGAAACCGAAAGCCGCTCCCAAGAGCGCAGAAGCCCGACCCAAGTCGCCCACCAGCCGCGTGGCCGACAAGCTGGGCAAGTCCAAGCTGTTCGTGCTGGATACCAACGTGCTGATGCACGATCCGACCTCGCTGTTCCGCTTCGAGGAGCATGACATCTACCTGCCCATGGTCACGCTCGAAGAGCTGGACAACCACAAGAAGGGCATGTCCGAGGTGGCCCGCAATGCGCGCCAGATCTCGCGTTCGCTGGATGCGCTGGTGTCCGACGTGGCCGAGGATTCGATCGACCTGGGCATCCCGCTGGCCAAGCTGGGCAACAAGGATGCCAAGGGCCGCCTGTACTTCCAGACCAAGCTGCAGAACGCCGCCCTGCCGGAAGGCCTGCCCGAAGGCAAGGCCGACAACCAGATCCTGGGCGTGGTGCGCGCGCTGGACCAGCAGTATCCGGAACGTCCGGTGGTGCTGGTCTCCAAGGACATCAACATGCGCCTCAAGGCGCGTGCCATTGGCCTGCCCGCGGAAGATTACTTCAACGACCATGTGCTGGAAGATACCGACCTGCTGTATTCGGGCATCCAGCAGCTGCCGGATGACTTCTGGAACAAGCATGGCAAGGGCATGGAGTCCTGGCAGGAAAGCCGCCACGGCAGCAGCTACACCTACTACCGTGTCACCGGCCCCTATGTGCCCTCGCTGCTGGTCAACCAGTTCGTGTTCATCGAGCCCAAGAATGGTGAACCGGCCTTCTACGGCCAGGTCAGCCAGATCAACGGCAAGACTGCCGTGCTGCAGACCCTGCGCGACTTCGGCCACGCCAAGAACAGCGTCTGGGGCATCACTGCGCGCAACCGCGAGCAGAACTTCGCGCTGAACCTGCTGATGAACCCGGAGTGTGATTTCGTCACCCTGCTGGGCCAGGCCGGTACCGGCAAGACCCTGCTGGCACTGGCCTCGGGCCTGGCGCAGGTGCTGGAGACCAAGCTCTACAACGAAATCATCGTCACCCGCGTGACGGTGCCGGTCGGTGAAGACATCGGTTTCCTGCCGGGCACGGAAGAAGAGAAGATGGGCCCCTGGATGGGCGCCTTCGATGACAACCTCGAAGTGCTCAACAAGTCCGATGGCGATGCCGGGGAATGGGGCCGTGCCGCGACCCAGGACCTGATCCGCTCGCGCATCAAGATCAAGTCGCTCAACTTCATGCGCGGACGCACGTTCGTGAACAAGTTCTTGATCATCGACGAGGCCCAGAACCTGACGCCCAAGCAGATGAAGACCCTGGTCACCCGTGCCGGTCCCGGCACCAAGATCGTGTGTCTGGGCAACATCGCCCAGATCGACACGCCCTACCTGACCGAAGGCTCCAGCGGCCTGACCTATGTGGTCGACCGCTTCAAGGGCTGGGCGCACAGCGGGCATGTCACCCTGGCGCGTGGCGAACGCTCGCGCCTGGCCGATCACGCCAGCGACGTGTTGTAAGCACTTTTCTTCAGCACCCAAGCAAAAAGCCACGTGAAAACGTGGCTTTTTGCTTTTGGACGGCCGCCGCGCTGGCAGCGACCATGAATGACGGCTTGTTACAGCACGTGCACGCCAATCCACCAGGCGATCGCCGCCACGAAGGCCGAGGCCGGAATGGTGAAGATCCAGGCCCAAACGATGTTGCTGGCCACGCCCCAACGCACGGCCGACATCTTCTGCGCCGCGCCCACGCCGACGATGGCACCGGTGATGGTGTGGGTAGTCGAGACCGGAATGCCCAGGGCGGTGGCGATGAACAAGGTGATCGCACCGCCGGTTTCGGCGCAGAAACCGCCGACGGGCTTCAACTTGGTGATCTTCTGGCCCATGGTCTTGACGATGCGCCAGCCACCGAAGAGCGTACCGAGGCTGATGGCGCAGTAGCAGGAAATGATGACCCACATCGGCGGCGCATCCGGGGAGGAATAGCCCGAAGCGATCAGCAGCATCCAGATGATGCCGATGGTCTTCTGCGCGTCATTGCCGCCGTGGCCCAGACTGTACATGGAGGCCGACAGCAGCTGAAGACGGCGGAACCAGCCATCGATCTTGCGTGGCGTGGAGCGGAAGAAGATCCACGAGACCACGAGCATCATCAGGGAGCCAAAGACCAAGCCCAGCACGGGCGAGAGCACGATGAAGAGAATCGTCTTCAGCAGGCCCGCCGAGATCAGCGCGCCGGTGCCGGCCTTGGCCACGGCCGCGCCGACCAGGCCGCCGATCAGAGCATGCGAGGACGAGGACGGGATGCCGTAATACCAGGTCACCAGGTTCCAGAAGATGGCCCCGATCAGGGCACCGAAGATGACGTACTGGTCAACAATGGCCGGTTCGATGGTGCCCTTGCCCACCGAAGCCGCCACGTGCAGTTGATGGAACACGAACACGGCCGCCAGGTTGAAGAAGGCGGCCATGGCCACGGCGGTCTGCGGACGCAGCACGCCCGTGGAGACCACGGTGGCGATCGCGTTGGCGGCGTCGTGGAAACCATTCATGAAGTCGAACAGCAGCGCCAGGACGATCAACAACGCGAGAATATGTAAGCTGATTTGGATTGTTTGCATGGGGGAAACCGTTGTGTGAAACCAGCGGCGTCCCCGTCGGAAATCGAGGGAATCGCCGCTACGCCGCGAGATCAGGCGTTTTCGACGATGATGCCTTCGATGATGTTGGCCACGTCTTCGCAGCGATCGGTGACGGTTTCCAGGATTTCGTAGATGGCCTTGAGCTTGATCAGGGTGCGCACGTCCGGTTCATCGCGGAACAGCTTGGACATGGCCGCACGCATGACGTGGTCGGCGTCGGATTCCAGGCGGTCGATTTCCTGGCAGATCGACAGGATCTGGCGCGAGTTGTCCATGTTCGACAGCAGGCCCACGGCGGCTTGCACCTTCTCCGCACAGGACAGGCACAGCTCGGCCAGGCGTTTGGCTTCCGGCGTGATGGCCTTGATGTCGTAGAGCGAGATGGTCTGGGCCGCATCTTCGAGCAGGTCCAGGATGTCATCCATGCGGGTGATCAGCTGGTGGATGTCATCGCGGTCCAGCGGCGTGATGAAGGTCTTGTGCAGCAGTTCGATGGCATTGTGCGTGACCTTGTCGGCTTCCTTCTCGACGGCTTCAATGGCGTGCACGCGAATTTCAAGGTCGTCGAAATTGGTCATCAGCGCCACCATTTCTTTCGCGCACTTGACCGCCAGCTCTGCATGCTGATTGAAAAGGTCAAAGAATTTGCCTTCAGTCGGCATCAATCGTCCAAACATTTTTCTCTCTCATCAATGGTTAGCGCTCATGTAAAGCGCCGTTTCGAACCGGCCTGCGGCTACCCCCTTGGAAGCCGGTACCCCGCCCTGCCGGTCCTGCACGAACGGCCTTGGGGGCCGTTCGCCTTGCATGACACGGGCGGCCCGACGCCGCCCGTGATCCTTGTGCAGCGACACGCCCTGGTGGCGCGCCGCCGATGGCATCAGTCGCCGCCGTAAGGCTGCGCCAGATTGCCGATATAGTTGTCGTACTTGGTATACATCCCCAGGAAGGACAGACGAATGCTGCCGATGGGGCCATTACGCTGCTTGCCGATGATGATTTCCGCCGTGCCCTTGTCGGGCGAGTCCGGATTGTAAACTTCATCACGGTAAATGAACAAAATAACGTCAGCATCCTGTTCGATAGCGCCTGATTCGCGCAAGTCGGACATCACGGGACGCTTGTTGGGACGTTGTTCCAGCGAGCGGTTCAGCTGCGACAGCGCGATCACCGGGCAGTTGAGTTCCTTGGCCAGGCCCTTCAGGCTACGCGAGATTTCCGAGATTTCGGAGGCGCGGTTTTCAGAAGAGCTGCCACCGTTGCCCGACATCAGCTGCAGGTAGTCGATGATGATCAGGCCCAGCTTGCCGCATTGGCGCGCCAGGCGGCGCGAACGTGCGCGCAATTCGATGGGCGACAGCGCCGGCGTTTCGTCGATGTAGAACTGCGCATCGTTCATCTTCTGGATGGCGTGCGTCAGGCGCGGCCAGTCTTCGTCCAGCAGGCGGCCGGTACGCAGGCGGTGCTGGTCCAGGCGTCCGACTGAACCCAGCATACGCATGGCCAGCTGCGCGCCACCCATTTCCATGGAGAACACGGCTACCGGCAGGCCCGACTCGATGGCGACATGTTCGCCGATGTTGATCGAGAAAGCGGTTTTACCCATGGAAGGACGGCCAGCGACGATGATCAGGTCGCCCGGCTGCAGGCCGGAGGTCATCTTGTCCAGATCCATGAAACCGGTCGGAACGCCGGTGATGTCGCTGGTATTGTCGCGATTGTAAAGTTCGTCGATGCGCTCGACCACTTGCGTGAGCAGCGGCTGGATTTCCATGAAGCCCTGAGAGCCGCGCGACCCTTCTTCGGCGATGGCGAAGATCTTGGATTCGGCCTCGTCCAGCATGGACTTCACATCCTTGCCCTGCGGATTGAAGGCATTGCCGGAAATCTCGTCGGCCACGGTGATGAGCTTGCGCAGAATGCCGCGATCACGGACGATCTCGGCATAGCGGCGGATGTTGGCCGCAGAAGGCGTGTTTTGCGCCAGTGCATTCAGATAAACCAGCCCGCCCACCTCTTCGGCCTTGCCGCTGGTGGACATGGCTTCATAGACGGTAATGACGTCGGCCGGCTTGGTACTGTTGATGAGCTTGACGATGTGCTCGAAGATGATGCGGTGATCGTAGCGGTAAAAGTCTTCAGCGCTGACGAAGTCGGCGATACGGTCCCAGGCTGCGTTGTCCAGCAGCAGGCCGCCCAGCACCGATTGCTCGGCCTCGATGGAGTGGGGCGGCACGCGGAGCGCATCGATCTGGGGATCGGATGACTCTCTCTGGCCACGGAAAAATTCTGGATTGCCGCGGGACGATTCTTTCATGGCGCGCATTATAACCTGCTGATGTGAAGCCGTAGGTCCGGCCGAACGTTTTTGCACGGCCAGATGCTTCATGCGAACGAATGCAATATGAAGCCATTGACAAGCCGCGCCATGACGATGACCAGTGGCGGCGTGTCTTGGTACAACTGACAATAAAAAAGCCAGGCGAACCCGGCTTTTCTATTGCAAAACGAATTGCAGCAAACAGGCGTATTACGCTTGCTCGCCCTTGACTGCGATGGTGACATCGACCACCACGTCGGTGTGCAGAGCCACCGACACGGGGTGTTCGCCAACGGTCTTCAGCGGGCCGTTGGGCAGGCGCACTTGCGACTTCTCGACAGCAAAACCCTTCTTGCCCAGGGCTTCAGCGATGTCGAAGTTGGTCACGGAACCGAACAGACGGCCGTCAACGCCGGCCTTCTGCGACACTTCCACGGTAGCGCCAGCCAGCTTTTCGCCTTGGGCTTGGGCAGCGGCCAGCTTCTCGGCGGCAGCCTTTTCCAGGTCAGCGCGCTTGGCTTCGAATTCAGCGATGGCTGCATCGGTAGCGCGGCGGGCCTTGCGTTGGGGGATCAGGAAGTTGCGTGCGAAACCGTCCTTGACGCGCACGACATCACCCAGACCGCCGAGATTCACGATTTTTTCCAACAGAATGACTTGCATGTTTTTCTCCTATTTCTCGACGCTGATTAGGCGTTGTGCAGATCGGTGTACGGCAGCAGAGCCAGGTAACGCGCGCGCTTGATGGCGGTGTCAACTTGACGCTGGTAGTGGGCCTTGGTACCGGTCAGGCGTGCCGGCATGATCTTGCCGTTTTCCTGGACGAAGTCCTTCAGGGTGTCCACGTCCTTGTAATCGACCTGTTCAACGCCAGCGGCGGTGAAACGGCAGAATTTCTTGCGCTTGAACAGCGGGTTTTGCTGTTGGCGCTTGTTTTTCAGCTTGCTTTTATCGAACTTTTTACCGAATGCCATGGTTGGCTCCTGTATCTAAAAATTGGGTAAGGTCTGTTTGGCTACCTTGCGCCGCTCAATCCGGCGCGACCGGGCCAAAATCAACGATATGAAACACGACGCTCTTGCTGTTGCGATTCCTGCGGGCCAAAAAGCCGGTGAACCGGAAGACTTCACCCAGTGCCGCCCTGTTGAGCGCACCGGAGATTTCCCCCGCTGCCAGCGCCGCGATCTCGAATTCGACCTGACGCTTCATGCCAGCCTCCGTCTGCTCCGACTGATGCTGCAACCTGGCAGTGACAATCGGGATACCGGCCGGCGTATAACGTAGGACATCACGTTCTGCCAGGCTGGCGATGACTTGAAACTGGTTCACTCTCCGCGATGTTCGCAGCGCTTAAGCTGCCGGAGCTTCGGTACGGCTCTTGGCCGCGTCTTCCTTCTGCACTGCCTTCAGGATGGGGGAAGGACCGGTTTCGGCCTTCTTCATCTTGACGGTCAGGTGGCGCAGGACGGCGTCGTTGAACTTGAAGCCGGTTTCGATTTCAGCCAGCGTTTCGCTGTCGACTTCGATGTTCAGGCAGACGTAGTGAGCCTTGGCCAGCTTCTGGATCTGGTAAGCCAGTTGGCGACGGCCCCAATCTTCGACACGGTGGACCTTGCCGCCGCGGGTGGTGACGATGCCCTTGTAACGCTCGATCATCGCCGGCACTTGCTCGCTTTGGTCCGGGTGGACGATAAATACGATTTCATAATGACGCATGTAGACTCCTTATGGACTTATTGAAGACGCCCACCCCGGCGTCAAGACGGGTGTGGGAAGAGGAAAACCCGAGATCATACTAGGTTTCCGTCCTGACAGCAATGCCAGCGTCACGCCACTGCGGCCGCAGGGCCACAACGCGGACCCTGCACATCGCCGCCAGCGGCTCAGAACCAGATTCTTCAGTTGCGGCGCGCTCTATATAAATGAGAAAGCTTGCCTTTTCCGCCCCGGAATATGCATGTTGCCGTTGACACAAGGATTGCACCTGTATAAAAATACAGACTGTTCATCCAGACAGCCTTCCCTCCGAGAAAGGCCACCCTCATGCTCAAACTGACTGCGCGCCAGGAACAGATCCTGAACCTGATCAAGAACGCCATCGAGAACACCGGCTTCCCTCCCACGCGTGCAGAGATCGCTGCCGAGTTGGGCTTCCGTTCCGCCAACGCCGCCGAAGAGCATCTGCAGGCCCTGGCCCGCAAGGGCGCCATCGAGATTTCCCCCGGCACCTCGCGCGGCATCCGCTTG
This sequence comes from Herbaspirillum sp. 1130, assembly GCF_017833835.1. Classification (NCBI taxonomy): domain Bacteria; kingdom Pseudomonadati; phylum Pseudomonadota; class Betaproteobacteria; order Burkholderiales; family Oxalobacteraceae; genus Herbaspirillum; species Herbaspirillum sp. 1130. Next base: position 203,329 of record NZ_JAFICQ010000001.1, on the reverse strand, counting down.
CGCGAATCAGGTACCACAGGCATCAGCACTGCACGCCAGATGGCCCTGCCCCATCCCGCCCTGATGCAGCTGAGCCTGCCGCTGATCGGGCGCGTGGCGGCGGGCTCCCCCATCCTGGCCCAGGAACACGTGGAAAAGACTTACCAGGTCGACCCGGCCATGTTCCGGGCCAAGCCCGACTACCTGCTCAAGGTGCGCGGCATGTCCATGCGCGACGCCGGCATCCTGGACGGCGACCTGCTGGCCGTGCGGCGCGCCGACCAGGCGCGCAATGGCCAGATCGTGGTGGCCCGCCTGGCTGACGAGGTCACGGTCAAGCGCTACCAGAAGAGCGGCAGCGTCATCACCCTGTTCCCCGAGAATCCGGAATTCGAGCCCATCATCGTCAAGCCGGAAGACGACCAGTTTGCACTCGAAGGACTGGCCGTGGGATTGCTGCGCAGCTGGAACTGAATTCGGAGCGGCGCGCAGGCCCGACCGCCGGAAAGACGCTGCCAGCGGCGACTGATCGCTTGTTTATGCATGAACCTCCGCTTAAAACGGAGGTTTTTTGCTTTCTATTTAGCTCTTCACCTGTGACCGGTTACGCATATCATCCTTGCTGGACAGCTATGCCCGGCGCAATGGATGCGCCCAACCAAGAGGACCCTTTTCGATGTCGACGCGCAAGAGCAGCAACAAGCACGGCAAACATATTCCGGCCCCAGCGGCCGCCAAGTCCAACCTGCAGGATCTGCTGGACGTTCGCAAATGTCTGGACCTGCTCGACAATCGCAAGACCGAGGAAGCCAAGGCGATCTGTACAGCCGTATTGGCCCGCGCCCCCAATCTGGTGTTTGCCAACCACGCACGCGGACTGATCGCCATGCAGGAAGGCCAGTTCGCGCAAGCCGAGCAATACCTGCGCAAGGCCATCGAGGCCGATCCGAACAACGCCGAATACCTCAGCAACCTGGCCGGTACGGTGCTGAGCCAGGATCGCATCGACGAGTCCATCGCCATCTACGAGCGCGCCATCGCCATCGACAAGGAAAACCGGGCGGCACGCATCGGCCTGGCCAATGCCCTGCACGAAAAGAACGATCCGGAAGCCTCGATCAAATACTTCGAGGATGCGGCCCGGCGTGAACCCAACGCACCGGGCCCGCTGTCGCACCTGGGCCGCGCCCTGATCGACGCACGGCGCTTTGACGAGGCGGTCGCCACGATTCTGAAGTCGCTCGAATACCAGATCAATTTCGCTCCCTCCCACACCGCCCTGGGCGAAGCCTTTCATGCCATGGAGATGTACAAGGAGGCCGTAGAGTCCCACAAGACCGCCATCCTGCTCGATCCCCAGGACACCTACGCCCACAACAAGATCGCCGATAGTTATCTGAAAATCAACAAGATCGAAGAAGCCCACGAACACCTGCTGCGCGTCATCGAGATCGCACCCAAGGATCCGAATGGCTACGTCAAGCTCGGTTCAAGCTACTTCAACACGGGCGACCGCTTCGACGATGCCATGCGCATGTTCAAGCAGGCCTTGGCGCTGGACCCCAAGCACGCCCTCACCTACAACAACATCGGCGCGATCCAGCACGATCATGGCGATTATGACGATGCGCTTGGCAATTTCCGCACGGCATTGGCGCTGCGGCCGAATTACCCGACCGCCAAGCACAACCTGGCACTGACCCTGTTGCTGCGCGGACAGTTCGAGGAAGGCTGGGAGTGCCACGAGAGCCGCCTCACCACCAAGGAACGCGCCCACGTCTACCGCCTGATCCACAAGCTGTTCGAGGTCATTCCGAAATGGGATGGCAAGTCCTCGCTGGCGGGCAAGCGCATCCTGCTGATGCACGAGCAAGGCTTTGGCGACAGCATCCAGTTCCTGCGCTATGCCCGCTTGCTCATGGAGCAAGGTGCCAGCGTGGCGCTGCATGTGAAGAATCCTCTGTACCGCCTGTTCCAATCCTTCACACCAGCAGTGACACTGGTGCGCGAAAGCGATCCCCTGCCACCCTGCGACTGCGCCTATGTGCTCATGAGCCTGCCCTATGCCCTGCGCACCCATAGCGTCGAGGATATCCCGCGCTATGCGGAAGGCTATCTGTCTGCCGATGCGTCGCTGGCGGCGCACTGGAAGCAGAAGATTTCCACCTTGACACGATCAGCGGACAATCTGCGCGTCGGCATCGTCTGGGGCGGCAATCCGGAGCATGGCAATGACCGCCATCGTTCGATTCCACTGGACAAATTCAAGCAATTGTTTGAAGTCCCCAAGATGGAATTCTACTCATTGCAAAAAGGCAAGCCTGCCGACGGCCTGAAGGAGTTGCCAGCCGATTGGCCCGTCTTTGACCTGGGCAATGAGTGCCAGGACTTCGCCGATACCGCTGCCGCCATCAGCAATCTTGACCTGGTTATCTGCGTGGATACTTCGGTGGCCCATCTGGCCGGAGCACTAGGCCACCCCACCTGGGTACTGCTGCCGCATGTACCCGACTGGCGGTGGCTCAACGACCGCGATGATTCCCCGTGGTATCCCGGCATGCGCCTGTTCCGCCAGCCGGCAGTCAGCGATTGGGACTCGGTCCTGAAAAAGGTTGGCGAAGAATTAACGCTGCTGCAACATAAGAAAGCCCAAGGCTGAGCTGGCTAGGAGCGCCCAGCCATTGCAGGAAACCGCCCTTCCCGGGCGGTTTTTGCTTTTCGGAACATTTTTCTTGGCCGCAACAGCAATTTTCCTAAAGTTTTTGGAATTGCCGTCGAAAAAGGATTTGCTTGGAGTTTCAAAGCACGCAGTTTTAGTTCGGAAAGCCTTGAAAAAGATTTTTTGCAAAAGCCCTAAACTTTTTCCAAGACTGCCCGATAAAGCAATCAACAGAGGTTGAAACGCCTGGGGCTCATGGGTAGAAGACCAACGTTAGGCACTGAAACTCGGATCATCGGTCTCAAATCTTAGGAGAATTAACATGGCAGCAGTCATTAATACCAATATTCCGTCGCTCAATACGCAACGGAACCTGAATTCCTCGCAGTCGTCGCTCAATACCTCGATCCAACGTCTGTCGTCCGGCCTGCGCGTCAACAGCGCCAAGGACGACGCCGCCGGCCTGGCCATCGCCGACCGCATGAACTCCCAGGTCAAGGGCCTGGCAGTTGCACAACGTAACGCCAACGACGGTATCTCGATGGCGCAAACCGCTGAAGGCGCTCTGTCGACCGTCGGCGACAACCTGCAGCGTATGCGTGAACTGGCTGTGCAAGCAGCCAACGGCACCAACAGCGCACAAGACCGCAAGACCCTGAACGACGAATACACCCAGCTGTCGCAGGAAGTGTTCCGTGTTCTGAACGGCACCAGCTTCAACGGCCAGAACCTGTTCACCGGTGTTGGTCAAGGCGCATCGGCCGGTACCGGCTCGAACGCTTCGAACGTGTCGGCTTCCCTGACCCTGTCGTTCCAGGTCGGCGCCAACGTGCAAGACAACAAGCTGAACGACCAGATCACCATCACCCTGGATGACCTGTCGAACAACTCCACCATCGCTACCGTCATCGGCACCAGCGCCAAGGGCCTGATCGGTCTGGGCGACACCTCCGGCGTGAGCACCGCGCAAGCGACCTACACCTCGGCCAAGGCTGCCCTGGACAACCTGTTCGCTACCGGTTCGTCCCTGTCCTCCTCGGCACTGGCTTCGTCGGCCGTGACCCTGCAAGCTGCCGTTGACAGCGCCAAGCTGTCGCTGGATCAGGCAGTTGCCGCCCCGTCCGCTCAGAGCGACGCTCAGAAGGCCATCCAGAACCTGGACAAGGCCATCAGCCTGATCTCCTCCAAGCGTGCAGAATTCGGTGCAGTGCAGAACCGCTTCAGCGCGGTCATCAGCAACCTGCAAGTGTCGAGCGAAAACATCACCGCGTCGCGCAGCCGTATCATGGATACCGACTACGCGCAGGAAACCGCGAACCTGACCCGTGCGCAGATCCTGCAGCAAGCTGGTACCGCGATGCTGTCGCAGGCCAACTCGGCACCGCAGCAGGTTCTCTCGCTGTTGAAATAAGCCAGATAGCTAGGTAGGATGACGTGCGGGGGATAGACCTTATTCTCCGCACGTTCCTTTAAGGAAGGGAGTAGTACCATGTCGATTGCCCCACTTAATATCACTGCTGCTGGTGACTCCGGTACTGCCTATGCAGCACCGAAGACGACCGAAAAGCCCGATCCCGTGGTATCGACGGTCGCACCGGCGGCCACTCCGGAAGCACGCCGCGCAACCGAAAGTGAAGTCAACGATGCCGTTGGCAAGTTGAACGACTTTGCAGCCGCCAATGCTGCCGCACTGAATTTCTCGAAAGACCAGGACACCGGCAAGACCATCATCAAGGTTGTCGATACGGCTACTGACACCGTGATTCGCCAGATTCCCAGCGAAGAAGCGATTGCCATCGCCAAATCGATCGACAAGATGCAAGGCCTGCTGATCAAGGAAAAGGCTTGAGTATCCCCTCGAGTCTGGTACGAACTGCAGTGGCTGAACAACCGCATGCGTCAATGCCCGTTCATTGCGCATGACGGAATCGGCTACCCCAGTTCATAACGGATTCAGATAGTTATTCCGCACAGCGTCCCTCTCTGCCCTACCCGACGCCGTACTTGAGAGCCCATCTCCTCTTGACCGCGCTGGACAACCGCACAGCGCTGTGCCTCACGCAAAGTTTCAGGAGTTGAACCGTGGCGACTTCCACCGGCACCATTTCCACATCGGCAGGCCCGCTCGATGTTTCCACACTGGTCAGTCAACTGATCTCGGCCGAAAGCCAGACACAGCTGACGCCGCTGACCACCCAGGCGAGCAGCTACAACACCCTCATTTCCGCCTATGGCAGCCTCAAGAGCGCCTTGTCGAGCTATCAGTCGGCCATCAAGTCGCTGACCTCGGCCAGCTTCAGCTCGCAGAAGAGTTCGGTAAGCAACGCCGGCACCGGCACCACGCTGACCACCGACCCGTTCACCGCCGATGTCAACAGCGACGATTCGACCAAGATCCTGGCGCAGAAACTGCAGTCGGCCGGCGTAAGCAGCGGCACGACCTACAACGCCGGCGATTCGATCGCCATCAAGATCGGCACCAATTCGCCCACCTTCATCACCCTGCAAGCCAACTCGACCCTGGCTGGCGTACGTGATGCGATCAATGCCTCCAAGGCAGGCGTCACCGCCTCCATCACCACCGATGGCAGTGGCGACCACCTGGTCCTGGAATCGGCCACCGGCGGCACTGCCAACACCATCAAGGTCACGGCCAACAACAGCCTGTCCGCATTTGCCTATGATCCGTCGAGCTCGACACCGAGCACCATGACGCAGATCCAGGCCCCGCGCGACGCCACCAAAGCCGCTTCCGGCACCTATTCGGTGGCCGTGTCGCAACTGGCGCAAACGGCCAAGCTGAGTTCGGCCAGCATCACGCCGGGCACGACCTTTGACAACGGCATTCTGGCCATCAAGACCGGCACCGGCTCCACCACCATCATCAAGCCTGCCACCAACACCCTGGCTGGCGTGCGCGATGCCATCAACAGCAGCGATGCCGGCGTGAACGCCACCATCGTCAGCGACGGCACCAACGACCACCTGGTGATTACTGCCAAGGACAGCGGCGCGGCCAATACCATCAAGATCACCGGCACCGGCAATTATTCCGTCTTCAGCGCCGATCCCAGCGGGACCGTGATCTCGCCCAACGTCAGCACCAGCCAGACTTACAGCTCCGGCACGCTGAGCCTGAAGGTAGGCGACACCACGGTGGCCATCAACCCGACCGCCAATGGCAGCGGCAACATTGACCTGAACCAGGTCATGAGTGCCATCAACAGCGCCAGCGCAGGCGTGACCGCCTCCATCAGCAACGACGGCACCAACAACCACCTGGTACTGACTCCGACCGGCAGCAGTGCGACGGCGGCAGTCTCGCTGACCGGCAGCGGCGATTATTCGGGCCTGACCATGAGCGGCATGGGCCAGTTGCTCAAGGCGCAGGACGCCAAGCTGTCCATCGATGGCGTGGCGGTGACCAGCACCAGCAACAAGGTCGAGAACGCGATCTCCGGCGTGACGCTCAATCTGGCCAAGGTCACCACCTCTTCTGACAACTTCACCCTGAACATCAGCAACGACACCTCCGGCATCACCACCGCCGCCAACAGCTTCGTGACGGCCTACAACACGCTGGCCAAGGCAGTGGCCGGGATGACTGCGCAGACGCCCTCCACCACCCTGGGCCAGGCCAACAACTCGGCTCCGCTGGCCAGCGAGTCGTCGGTGCAGACCATCATGAACCAGCTGCGCAATACCCTGTTCGCCACAGTGGACGGCGGCAATGGAATCAGCAGCCTGTCCGACATCGGCATCAGCTTCCAGAAGGATGGCACCCTGGCGCTGGACTCCACCAAGCTGGCCACGGCGGCTACCAACAATTTCGCCGGCATTGCCAATCTCTTCACTGGCACCGATCCTGATACGACCAACACTACGTCGTCCAAAAATGGTATCGTCACCAAGTTGCAGACCTTGATGACCAGTCTGTTGAGTGACAGCGGCATCATCGCCTCCAAGACGAATGGCCTGCAGGCCAGCCTGAAGATCAATCAGGATCGCCAGACCACGGTGCAGACCCGCCTGTCGAATCTGAAGGACGACTACACCAATCAGTTCAACCGCCTCAACGTCACGCTGGCCAGCATGCAGTCCACGCAAAGCTACCTGACCCAGCAATTGGCCAGCTTGGCCAAGAGCAGTTGAAGCGACACCGCGAACATAGGAGAACGTCATGTTCGGAAGCATGAAGCGCGGGGCCAATGCCTACGCCAACATCGGGGTGGAAACCGGCGTGATCGCCGCCAGCCCGCACAAGCTGATCACCATGCTCTTCGACGGTGCACTGGTGGCCATCGCCCTGGGCAAGAAGTCCATGGGCGAAGGCAATATCAAGGACAAGGGCGAATCCATCACCAAGGCCATCCTGATCATCGACAATGGCCTGCGCGCCAGCCTGAACAAGCAAGTCGGCGGCGAACTGGCGCTGAATCTGGATTCGCTGTATGAATACATGAGCCGCCGCCTGTTCGAGGCCAATGCCACGAACAATCCGGCCATCCTCGACGAAATCCACGGTTTGCTCGACGACATCCGCTCCGCCTGGGAACAGATCGGACCGAATGCAGTGCAGTCTGCTGCCCCGCCGATGGCCATGACCCAGGATGTTTCTCTTTCCAGCTTTGCAAAGGCATGACTGACATGAACGGTGACGACGTCATCGCCCTCTATGAGTCGATCTCGCAATTGACCAACGAGATGCTGTCGGCCGCCCGTGCCGGCGACTGGGATCTGCTGGCAGCATTGGAAGCCCAGTGCGGCAAGCACATCGCCAGCCTGCGCGACAGCGAGGAAAACATCACCCTGCCTGAGCCGCTGCGCCATCGCAAGGTCGACATCATCAAGAAAATCCTGGAAGACGACCGCGACATCCGCAATCTCACCGAACCGGGACTGCGCAAGCTGTCGGCGCTGATCCAGAGCAACCAGACCGAACAGAAGCTCCTCAATACCTACGGCATGGGTAGTTGACCATGTTGCCGCGGGCCGATATCGCCAGCGCCGTCCAGCCCGTCAATCCTGTCGAAGCGGCCACGGCCGTCGTTTCGGTTGCTGATGCCCGGCAGGAAGCCTTCAGCCGCCTGGCCCAGATTGCGATCGGCCAGCAGATGTCGGGCCGCATCCTCTCCAACTTCAACGACGGTACCTTCCTGGTGCGCATCGCCAATACGGCGGCGCGCATGGTGCTGCCCAACAGCGCCCAGGTCGGCGACACCCTGACCCTGACGCTGGTCTCCAAGGATCCGCGTCCGACCTTCTCGGTCAATGAAGGCAGCATCCGTCCCGACGAGGAAAGTGCATCGGTCGCCTTGAGCACCGCCGGCCGCGCGATGCAGAAGGACCTCAAGTCGCTGCAGTTCGTCACCCGTGACGAAAGCGGTGCCGGACAGATCGCCCAGAACGAGGACATCGCCGATGCCCAGGCCAAGGGTGCGCGCCAGGGGCAGTCCGGCCCGCCCGCCAGCAGCACTACCACCCTCAGCAACGCCGGCCGTCTCATCGACACGCTGCTGCACGCGTCGCAACAAGGCGACGTCACCGATCACATCAATGCGGCCACACCCTTGCTGCCCAAGGCCGGCGTCCCTGTCGACCAGATGGCCTCGGCCCTGAAGGATGCCATTGCCCACAGCGGAGTCTTCTATGAATCGCACGTCGCTGCCTGGGCCGCCGGCCAGCGCCCTGCCGACGAACTGATGAAGGAACCGCAAGCCCAGGTCGCGGCGCGCCAGGGCGGCAACATCAACCTGCTCAGCGACAGCGATCCCGCCCAGAACCAGTTGGGGCAGATCATCAATCTCCAGCTCAATGCGCTGGAACAGCAGCGTGTGGTCTGGCACGGCGAAGTCTGGCCGGGCCAGAAGATGGAATGGGAAATCAACCAGGAACATGGCCAGGACTCCCCGAAACAGGGTGCCACCGACGACGAAAACGCCCCCACCTGGCACAGCGTGGTGCGCTTCAACTTCGCCCACCTGGGCAGCGTCTCGGCTTCGATCCGCCTGATCGGCCAGCAGATCCACGTGCAGGTCAAGGCGGACAATGACGCTGCCACCGCAGCCCTGCGCGGCAACACTGGCCTGTTTGCCAATGCCATGGCGGCAGCCGGCACCTCTCTCGACTCCCTGATCGTCAAGCAAGCCGATGGAGAAACCTAATATTCCGCTGCAAAATGCCGTGGCCCTGGCCTACAACGCCAGCCAGGCAGCCCCCCAGGTAGTGGCCAAGGGCCGCGGCCTGGTGGCCGAAGCCATCATCGCGCGGGCGCGTGATGCCGGCGTCTACGTTCATGAATCGAAGGAACTGGTCTCGCTGCTGATGCAGGTCGAACTGGACCAGCAAATCCCCCCCGCCCTGTACCGCACCGTCGCCGAATTGCTGGCCTGGCTATATCGTATTGAAAATATGCAATTAAGCGGGTCAGTGATGTATGATACAGGGTCAAACTATTCCAATAATTCCTCTGGGGAAAGCGATCCTACTCGCTGAATTCCGACGTACACGACGCACAGATGGCTAACAACGACGAGATCGACGACGACAGCCCATACCGGGTTCATTCACGGCGGGAGATCATTGCCCTGCTGACCAGCATGATGGAGAAAAACCAGCTCCTGAGCCTGCTGATCAAGGGCGGATCCGAGTCCGTGATCACGTCCATTCTGGAAGTCGATGCCGATGACGACTCGCTCATCATCGACGCGGCTCCCAGCGCCATGCTCAACGAGAGCATCGTGGCCAGCAAGCGCATCGGCTTCGAAGCCTTGTACAACAGCATCCGCATCACCTTCAACGTGGACGGCGCACGGCAGGTGGAGTATCAGAGCCGCCCGGCGCTGAAGGTCGGCATTCCGGAAAGCCTGGTGCGCCTGCAGCGCCGTGAGTATTTCCGCATCCCGACTCCGATCGCCAAGCCTCTGCGCTGCACCTTCCGCATCACGCAAGCAGACGGCTCCTTCGTCACGGTGGTCACGCTGCTCAACAACATCAGCGCCGGCGGCGTGGGCATCACCGACGAGAAGAAGCTGCTGCCCACTACCCCGGGCGCCATGTATGAAGACTGCCAGCTCGAACTGGGAGATAACACCCTGGTCTCGGTCAAGCTGCAGGTGCGCGACTGCAAGGAGTTCAAGATGACCAACGGCAAGGTCGTCAATCGCTTCGGCTGCCAGTTCATCGACATCCCGCGCACCGTCCTGGCCGCCATCCAACGCTTCATCACCAAGCTGGAACGCGAACAGAACGCCAAGGCCTCGGGCATGATGTAATTCAGCGCCGCTTCCCGGCGGCGCCCATGAAAAAACACCCCAGCAACCGGAAACCGGTTCTGGGGTGTTTTTTTCATGGAAGGACGAGCAACAATCCAGCCCGCCCCACAGCAGAAAACTTCACACCTGCATGGTCATGATGTCACGGTAGGCCGAAACCAGCTTGTTGCGCACCTGGATGCTGGTCTGGAAGGAGATGCTGGCCTTCTGGGAAGCGATCATCACATCCGACAGATTCACGCTGTCATCCCCCATGGCAAAGGCCTGCGACATCTTGGCGGCTTTTGCCTGGGAATCATTGACCTGGTCAATCGCGCCCTTGAGCACGTCGGCGAAGTCCACGCGCTGCGCCGGCTTCTCCGCCGCGACGCCGCTCTGGACCGGGTCCACGCCACCCTGGGCGCGGGCTGCCGCAGCCTTCAGCTGGGCCACCATTGCCTCGATCTTGCTGGTATCAATCACACTGTCGATTGCCATCTGCCACCTCTTGAGTTCATTTTGCCGCTTGGCAAAAGCACAATACGCACCTTCGCCATCTACAGCAGCACCTTAACACTGCTGCATTGACAAATCGCACCAATAAGCGGGGAATTTGCCATTCTGTTCGGGCGATCAAATTCTTCCTGCCAACGGACAATCCACACTGAGCAAAAAACCTCACAAAGGTAGGCAGTGATCAAAGTCTTTATCAAGCTGGCAATCGAGGGAACGCCAGAGGGGAAATCATGGCGGTAGCAGCCGACGGCACGATGACCGGCGAACCCAACAATCCGGGCGAACTCGGCAATATTGAGGGTATGCCCCAAGGGCAGGCCGCCCAAGGCGGCGTGATGGGCTACGCCCGTTCGCCGCAGGGCAAGCGCATTCTGCTCATCATTGCCGCCGCCGCCACGCTGGCGCTGATGGCGGGCATCTGGCTGTGGAGCCAGAAGGTCGAGTACCGCGTCCTGTTCGCCAATTTCAACGACCGCGATGGCGGAGCCATCGTGGCCTCGCTGCAGCAGATGAACGTGCCCTACAAGTATTCGGACGGCGGCACGGCCATCCTGGTCCCGGAGAACATGGTGCATGACGCTCGCCTGAAGCTGGCCTCGCAAGGCCTGCCCAAGGGCGGCAACGTCGGTTTCGAACTGATGGAAAACCAGAAGCTGGGCATTTCCCAGTTCCTGGAGCAGGTCAACTTCCAGCGCGCGCTGGAAGGCGAACTGGCACGCTCGGTACAATCGCTGGCTTCGGTGCAGACCGCCCGTGTTCACCTGGCCCTGCCCAAGGCCTCGGTGTTCGTCCGCGACCAGCAGAAGCCGACCGCCTCGGTGATCCTCAGCCTCTACCCAGGCCGCTTCTTGGACCAGCAGCAAGTCAGCGCCATCGTCCATCTGGTGGCCAGCAGCGTGCCTGAGCTCTCGCCCAAGGCCGTGACCATCGTCGACCAGAACGGCAATCTGCTCTCCGACACCACCAAGCAAGCCCAGACCAACACGCTCGACCCGACCCAGCTGAAGTATGTCCAGGACATGCAGCAGGACATCGTCAAGCGCGTCGAGTCCATCATCGCCCCCATCGTCGGCAACGGCAACGTCCGCGCCGAAGCCACGGCTGATGTCGATTTCTCCCGCAGCGAGCAGGCCTCGGAGGCCTACAAGCCCAACCAGACGCGCGACACCGCTGCCGTGCGCAGCAAGCAGAGCAGCGAGGCCAACAGCGCGACCTCGGGTACCTCGGGCATTCCGGGTGCATTGACCAACCAGCCCCCTGCCCCTGCCACCGCGCCGATCGTCAACCCGGCAGTGGCCAATGGTGCTGCCAACCAGAACGGTACGGCGGCCACGCCCAACGGCGCAGCACCGACCCCGGCGGCCAGCGGCAATTCGCGCAAGGACGAGACCATCAACTACGAGGTCGACAAGACCGTGCGCTACACCCAGCAACCCATGGGTGGCGTGCGCCGCCTGACGGTGGCCGTGGTGGTGAACTACAAGCGTACCCTGGACAATACCGGCAAGATCGTGATGCGCCCGCTGACCGAGGCCGAGCGCAACCAGATCACCGACCTGGTCAAGGAAGCGATGGGTTACAACAAGGATCGCGGCGACTCGCTCAACGTGGTCAATACCCAGTTCAGCACCGACATGGAACCGGAAGTGCCGCTGTGGAAGCAGCCAGGCATGATCGAACTGGCCAAGGAAATCGGCAAATACGTGCTGGTGGCCGCGGTCCTGCTGTTCCTCTACTTCCGCGTGCTGCGCCCGATCGTCTGGAAGCTGTCGGGCCGCGAAGAGCGCGAGCGCCTGGCCAAGGAAAAGGCCGAGGCCGAGGCCGCCGCCGCTGCAGCAGCGGTTGCCGCCGGCTTCGATCCGGACGATCCGGACGCCATCGTCAACCTCTCCGGCGAGCCGGCAGTCGACGAACGTGCACAGTACAAGGCCAACCTGGAAACCGCCAAGCAGTGGGCCAAGAATGATCCGAAGCTGGTGGCAAGCATCATCAAGTCATGGGTGAACAATGAGTAACGACGGCGTTCAGAAAGGTGCCATCCTCATGCTCGCCTTGGGCGAGGATGAGGCCGCCGAAGTCATGAAATACCTGGGCCCGAAAGAGGTCCAGAAGTTGGGCGCGGCCATGTCGGCCCTGCGCAACGTCAGCTTCGAGGAAATCAACGAAGTGCTGGAAGCCTTCGTCGCCGAAACCGGCCAGGCCTCCTCGCTGGGCCTGGATTCGGATGAATACATCCGCAGCGTGCTGACCAAGGCGCTGGGCGACGACAAGGCCACTTCCCTGCTCAACCGCATCCTGGGCGGGCGCGATGCCTCCGGTATCGAAAGCCTCAAGTGGATGGACGCGCAGTCGGTGGCCGAGCTCATCCGCAACGAACACCCGCAGATCATCGCCACCATCCTGGTCCACCTGGAGCGCGACCATGCCTGCGGCATCATCAACAATTTCACGGAACGTTTGCGCAACGACGTCATCCTTCGTATTGCAACCCTGGACGGCGTGCAGCCGGCCGCGTTGCGCGAACTCAACGACGTGTTGACCAAGCTGCTGACCGGCAACGAAAGCCTCAAGAAACAACAGATGGGCGGTATCCGCACCGCGGCCGAGATCCTCAACTTCATGTCGGGCGAGAACGAGACCGCAGTGATGAACAACCTGCGCTCCTACGACGAGGACATGGCGCAGAAGATCATGGACGAAATGTTCGTCTTCGAGAACATCATCGACATCGACGGCCGCGGCATCCAGCTGCTGCTGCGCGAAGTCCAGTCCGAATCGCTGATCGTGGCGCTGAAGGGTGCCTCGCAAGGCCTGCGCGACAAGATCTTCGCCAACATGTCGCAGCGTGCGGCCGAGATGATGAAGGAAGACCTGGAATCCAAGGGACCGGTGCGCCTGTCCGAAGTCGATGCGCAACAGAAGGCCATCCTGCAGATCGTGCGCCGCCTGGCCGACGAAGGCCAGATCGTGCTGGGTGCCAAGGGCGAGGACGCGTTCGTCTGATGCGTTTGAGGCAGATGCAGGGTGCCGTCGGCATGCCGGCCTGAGGAGTCAAAGAAGCCATGCGTGCAAAGATCATTCCCAAGGAAGAGATGACGCCCTACCAGCGATGGGAGCTGGCGTCCTTCAACGAAGAACCCGAACCGGAGCCGCAGCCCGAAATGCTGCCCGAGGAAGAAGAATTCCTCGAAGAGCCGCCACCGGTCCCGCAACTGACAGCCGAACAGCTTGATGCCATCCGCGAGGCCGCCCGCCAGGAAGGTTTTGCCGAGGGCCGCGAACACGGCCTGCAGGCTGGCCGCTCCGAAGGCTACGTCGCCGGGCTCCAGCAAGGCCAGCAGGAAGTCAACGAAATCATCCAGCACTTCCGCCAGATCGCAGTCAATTTCAGCACTGAAGTCTCACAGTGCAGTGAAAAGATGGCCCCCGAACTGCTGGACCTGGCGCTGGACCTGGCCAAATCCATGCTCAAGACGGCCCTGAACGTGCGTCCCGAACTGATTCTGCCGACCGTCAGCGCGGCCATCCACGCCTTGCCGGTGCTGCAGCTGCCGGCCAGCCTGACGCTGCATCCCGAAGATGCCGCCCTGGTGCGCAAACACCTGGGCGAGGAACTGGCCCAGCAAGGCTGGAAGATCGAGGAAGACGCCCATCTCGACCGCGGCGGCTGCCGTGTCGAAACCCGCACCAACCAGATCGATGCCACCACCCCGACGCGCTGGCAGCGCCTGGGCGAGTCGCTGTCCAAGCAGCTCGACTGGCTGGAATGATTCATCCGAAGTGATAGTTACCTGAACGGGAGACCCGCATGAACTCCCCGATGCCTTCCCATAGCAGCCTGTGGCAAGCCTACCTGCACAACTGTCGCAGCCTGGTCGCCATGGCCGAGCCTACCCGCACGGCCGGACGCATCACGCGCGTAGCCGGCCTGGTGATGGAAGCGGTCGGACTGAAGCTTCCTGTGGGCAGCCCCTGCAACGTCCCGCTGCCCAACGGCACGATGATCGAAGCGGAAGTCGTCGGCTTCCAGGATGAACGTTTGTTCCTGATGCCGCAGAGCGATGTCGAAGGCATCGTCCCTGGCACCCGCGTCTATCCGGTCGAACCGGTGCGCCCTCCTCCGCGCACCGGCCCCATCAGCTTCACTCCGCGCCGCGTCGACGAGCACAGCCGTCGCCTGCCGGTCGGCGACGAGCTGCTGGGCCGCGTGCTCGACGGAGCCGGCCGCCCGCTCGACAATCTCGGCCCCCTGCATACCGAACGCTCGGCCCCGCTGGCCGTGCGTGCGGCCAACCCGCTGGGACGCGCGCCCATTCGCGACATTCTGGATACCGGCATTCGTGCGATCAACACCATGCTCACCGTCGGCCGTGGCCAGCGCATGGGCCTGTTCGCCGGTTCCGGCGTGGGCAAGAGCGTGCTGCTGGGCATGATGGCGCGCTATACCAGCGCCGATGTGATCGTGGTCGGACTGATCGGCGAACGCGGCCGCGAAGTGAAGGAATTCATCGAACAGATTCTGGGTGCCGAAGGGCTGGCGCGCTCGGTCGTGGTGGCGGCGCCCGCCGACACGCCGCCGCTGATGCGCCTGCAGGGCGCTGCGTACTGCACCTCCATTGCCGAGTATTTCCGCGATCAGGGCAAGGATGTGCTGCTGATCATGGATTCGCTGACCCGTTACGCCATGGCCCAGCGCGAAATCGCCCTGGCCATCGGCGAACCGCCTGCCACCAAGGGCTACCCGCCTTCCGTGTTCGCCAAGCTGCCGGCCCTGGTGGAACGCGCCGGCAATGGCGATGAAGGCGGCGGCTCCATCACCGCCTTCTACACCGTGCTGACCGAAGGCGACGACCAGCAGGACCCGATCGCCGACGCCGCCCGCGCCATCCTGGACGGCCACATCGTGCTGAACCGCCAGTTGGCCGAGGCTGGCCACTATCCTGCCATCGATATCGAACAATCCATCAGCCGTGCCATGCACAGCATCACGGATGCCGACCATCAGCGGCGTTCGCGGCATCTGAAGCAATTGTATTCACGTTTCCAGCGCAACCGCGACCTCATCAGCGTCGGCGCGTACGCCGCCGGCAGCGACCCCGTGCTGGATGAAGCTATTGCCTTGTTGCCAAGAATGGAGTCCTTTTTGCAGCAGGGCATCCATGAGCAGGCCGATGTATCAGAGAGCTTGAGGCAACTTACCGCTCTATTCGGGTGATTGAGCGCGCATCCTCAAAAATATAATCAGAGTGATCATGGCTACTCCCTCCGCACTTGATACGCTGATTGAATTGGCGACCAAAGAAACCGACGAAGCGACCAAACGCCTCGGCCGGGCTATTCGCGTGAGTGAAGAAGCACAACAGAAGCTGGGTATCCTGCAGCAATACCGCGACGATTACGCCGCGCGCTTCCAGGAAACCCTGACCAATGGCCTGACCGCGCTGGCGTATCGCAACTTCCAGCTGTTCCTGGAAAAGATCGACAATGCCATCGATGGCCAGGTCAACGTGGTGCAAAGCAGCCAGCAGCGCGTGGCCGAAGCCCGTACCGCATGGCAGGCCTGCGAGCGCAAGCGCATGTCCTACGACACACTGGCCACGCGGGCGCGCGACCAGGAAATGCGCAAGGAAAACAAGCGCGACCAGAAGTCCATGGACGAGCATGCCGCCCGCATCAGCTTCTACAAGCGCTGACCGCTGAAGCGGCCAGCCAGGCAAGACCGAACCGAACGCGCGCAAGTACAGAATCGCAACCAGCATCCAGAGCAGCAGACCGCATTTACCGACAGGCCACCATCATGAACACTTCCCTGCCGCTGTTGAACGTGATCACCGGCTCCCAGGCCGCCACGGGTTCGCGCTCGGGCAATCCTGCCGACAGCTTCTCGGCCGATGTGCCTTTCAACCAGGTCCTCAACAGCCAGGTCAGCACGCGCGTACAGGACAACCAGGCGCAGGCGCGCCAGGCCCAGCAGAATGCCGACACCCAGGCGGCCAATGCCCAGGCTGCCGCCAAGCAGGCCGCTGCCAATCAGCAATCCCAGACTGCCGCCAACAATGCCAGCAAGAGCGCCGCCAACGATGGCAGCGACCAGAGCAGCCAGGTCAGCGACAAGGATGAAGACGAGGACAGCAGCGACACCGCCACCCAGGCCTCGGCTGAATTGCTGGCTCTGGTCGCCAACATCGCCCAGAACGCCGTCAAGCCGGCCGCCGATGGCAAGGCCAAGGGTGACGGCAGCGCAGCCGACCTGCTGGCCCAGGGCAAGCGCGGCAGCGGCAAGCTGTCCCTGAGCGACCAGCAGCAAGCCCTGGCGGACGACAAGCAAGGCAAGGTCGACCCGGCCGCCCTGCAGGATGCCCTGGCCGCCGCCAAGGGCAAGCAGGATGCCGCCGCCAGCGAACTGGCCCGCAAGAGCAATGCCGAGGCCAACCCGGCTCCGCAGGCGAGCAATACGAAGGACGCCAAGCCCGCCATCGACCTGTGCGCTGCCGCCAAGGCCGAACCCAAGGACGATGCCAGCGCCCTCACCGCCCGCGCCCAACTGAACAAGGCCACGCCCGAGCTCGCCGCTCCGGCCGCCAGGCAGGATGCCGCCCCGGCCGCGCCGACCCCGGTGGTGCTGCCAGCCATGCAGCAAGCCGCTGTCGCCAGCCAGCCGCAGGCCGTGTTCACCCCGGCCTACAGCGACAAGATCCAGTCCAACGTCGGCAGTGCCGGCTGGAATCAGGCCCTGGGCACCAAGATTACCTGGATGGCCACGGCGGGCATGCAAAGCGCCTCGCTGAGCCTGAATCCGCCCGACCTCGGCCCGATGCAGGTGGTGCTGAACGTGCACAACCAGCAAGCCGACGCCACCTTCATCACCGCCCAGCCCGAAGTGAAGCAGGCGCTGGAAGCGGCCATGCCCAAGCTGCGTGAAATGATGGACCAGGCCGGCATCCAGCTCGGCCAGGCCAATGTCCAGACCGGCATGCCCAATCAGCAGCAAGGTGCCGGCAACGGTCAGCAGCAGGCGCGCAGTGGCTCTTCCGGCAGCTTCGGCAAGGAGCAGGAGGCCGATGTGGCCGTCAACGGCACGGCCACCGCGACGGCGACCACCAGCGGACTCGGCCTGGTCGACACCTTCGCATAAGCGGCCGGCCCCGGAAACCTTAAAAAACAAGCAATTTTCGTCTGCGCAAGACTCAACAATGTGATTTGCCTGCCGATAAGCAGATAACCTCGCATACCGCGCTGACGAACTGAAAGGAACAGTAGATGGCAACAAAAGGAAAAGCCCCGGCCAAGGGAGCTGAAGCAGATGCAGCACCGGCAAAATCCAGCAAGAAGATGCTGTTCATCATCGTGGGCGCAGTGCTGGTGCTGGTCATCGGCGGTGCTGCAGCGTTCTTCATGATGGGTGGCAAGGGCAAGAAGGGTGATGATCACGCTGAAGAGAAGGTTGAAGCCAAGGCACCGACCTTCGTGGTGATCGAACCCTTCGTGGTGAACCTGCAGCAGGAAACCGGCGACCAGTACCTGCAAGTGGCAATGACCCTGCAAGTGCCGGACGGCCAGACCGCTGAAGCCCTCAAACTGTACATGCCGCAAGTGCGCAGCCGCCTGCTGATGGTGCTGTCCAGCAAGAAGGCCTCGGAGCTGCTGACCAGCGAAGGCAAGCGCCGCCTGACCGACGAGATCATCGACCAACTGGGCGAACCGTTCTCGGGCAAGGGCAAGGGACCGCAGATCACCGACGTGTTCTACACCTCGTTCGTGATCCAACAGCAGTAACACCGTATCGAAGTCAGAGATCGTCGACCATGGCCGAGCATTTTCTATCACAGGAAGAAGTCGATGCCCTTTTGAAGGGCGTGACGGGAGATGAAGACGAAGAAAAAATCGTCGAAGAAGCTCCTGGTACGGTACGTACCTACAACCTGGCCACGCAGGAACGCATCGTGCGCGGGCGCATGCCCACGCTGGAAATCATCAACGAGCGTTTCGCGCGTCTGTTCCGCATCGGCTTGTTCAACTTCATTCACCGTACCGCCGAAATCTCGGTCGGTCCGGTGAAGGTGTCCAAGTACAGTGAATTCATCCGCAACCTGGTGGTGCCAACCAACCTGAACCTGGTGCACATCAAGCCCTTCCGTGGCATCGGGCTGGTGGTGTTCGACCCGCAGTTCGTGTTCATGCTGGTGGACAACATGTTCGGCGGCGATGGCCGCTTCCACACCCGCATCGAAGGCCGCGAATTCACGCCCACCGAGCAGCGCATCATCATGCGCGTGCTGGAGATCACCTTCGAGACCTACGCCAAGTCGTGGGAACCGATCTATCCGATCGAATTCGAGTTCATTCGCTCGGAAATGAATACGCAGTTCGCCAACATCGCCACGCCCAACGAAGTGGTGGTTTCGACCACCTTCACCGTCGAGCTGGGACCGGTGTCGGGCGAGATTCACATCTGCACGCCCTATTCGATGATCGAACCGGTGCGTGACCGCCTCACCAGCAGCATGCAGGGCGAGGCGCTGGAAGTGGACAAGCGCTGGATCCGCCTGATGAAGCAGCAGATCCAGACGGCCGAGGTCGAACTGATCGTCAATTTCGGCACCGCCCGAGTCAATTTCACCGATCTGCTGCACATGCAGGTCGGCGACGTCATTCCGCTGCAGACCAATACGACCGTCGAGGCACAGGTTGACGGCGTACCGGTGATGGAATGCAGCTACGGCCAGTCCAATGGCCAATACGCCTTGCGCGTTGAAAAACTGCTGTCCATCACCCATCAAGAAACACCGGAAAGCTTTCAAGGAGATTAGTAATGGCTGATGAGAACGTAGCAGGCGCAGGCGCAGCGGAAGACGATCCGTGGGGCGCGGCCATGGCCGAGCAAACCGAGGCTGAAGAGGCGCAGAAAAAAGGCGAGATGGAAGACGAGAAAGGCATCACCGCAGCCCCTGCGATGGCCACCGTCTTCAAGGACCTGAGCGCCGCCGATATCAAGACCAACACTCCCAACGATATCGACTTCATCCTCGACATCCCGGTGCAGCTGACCGTGGAACTGGGCCGCACCAAGATCGCCATCAAGAACCTGCTGCAACTGGCACAGGGCTCGGTGGTGGAACTGGACGGCATGGCCGGTGAACCGATGGACGTGCTGGTCAACGGCTGCCTGATCGCACAAGGCGAAGTGGTGGTGGTCAATGACAAGTTCGGTATCCGCCTGACCGACATCATCACGCCGGCAGAACGCATCCGCAAGCTCAACCGCTGAGCGGGATGGCTTGAGTTTGATGAGACGTTTTTACGCAGCATCGATGTGGCAGGGCCTGCGCCGGATCCGTCCGGCGCCGATGTCGGCCCTGGTCTTCCTGGGGGGCAGCCTGGTGGCTGCCGCCCACGCCTGGGCCGACAATGCCCCCGCCGCAGCTCCGGCTGCAGCCGCGCCAGTGGCCGCCGGCGCTTCCCTTCCCTCTTCCTCCGGCAGTGTGTTCACCATGCTCTTCGGACTGGTGGCGGTGCTGGCCGTCATGGCCGCCGTCGCCTGGCTGTTCAAGCGCATGGGCCTGGCCAACAGCCTGGGCGGCAATGCCGTGGCCAAGGTGGTCGGGGGCGTGTCGGTCGGCACGCGCGAACGGGTGATGGTGGTCGAAGTGGGCGACCAGTGGATCGTGGTCGGCGTCGCTCCCGGCCGGGTCAATGCCCTGGCCACCCTGCCGCGCCAGGAAGGCGTCGCCGCCCAACCCGCCAGCGCCGGACCGGCCTTCGCCAGCTGGCTCAAGCACACCATGGACAAACGAAATGGCGGTGCCGGCAACGGCGACCGTCCGGGTAATGATGGCAGCACATCCTAAGCCGCAAGGCATTCTCTCTTTCCTGCTCCGCCGGAGCGGCGCGCTGCTGCGCAGCCGCTACTGGTGGATGGCGCTGCTGTGCCTGCCGCTGGCCGCTTCGGCCCAGCAAGGCCTGCCCGCGCTCAACAGCATGCCCGCCCCGGGCGGCGGTACGAATTATTCGCTGCCGATCCAGACCATGCTGTTCCTCACCTCGCTGTCGTTCATACCGGCGGCGTTGCTGATGATGACCTGTTTCACCCGCATCGTGATCGTGCTGTCGCTGCTGCGCCAGGCGCTGGGCACGCAGTCCACGCCGCCCACTCAGGTGCTGGTCGGCCTGTCGCTGTTTTTGACCTTCTTCGTCATGAGTCCGGTGTTCGACCGCATCTATACCGAGGCCTATCAGCCCTTCGCGGAAAACAAGATCCAGATGATGGAAGCCCTGGACAAGGGAGCCGCGCCGCTCAAGGAATTCATGCTCAAGCAGACCCGCCAGTCCGACCTGGCGCTGTATGTGAAGCTGTCGCGCGGTCCGGCCCTGCAAGGTCCGGAGGATGTGCCGCTGCGCCTGCTGGTCCCGGCCTTCGTCACCAGTGAACTGAAGACTTCTTTCCAGATCGGCTTCGCCATCTTCATCCCCTTCCTGATCATCGACATGGTGGTGGCCAGTATCCTGATGTCGATGGGCATGATGATGATGTCTCCGGCCATCGTCTCGCTGCCCTTCAAGCTGATGCTGTTCGTGCTGGTGGATGGCTGGCAGCTGCTGATCGGCTCCCTGGCCCAGAGTTTCTACTAGCCCAAGGCAAGGATACGTATGACACCCGAAAGCGTCATGACCATGGGCCGCCAGGCCATGGAAGTCACTCTCCTGATCGCCGCCCCGATGCTGATCACGGCCCTGCTCATCGGGCTGCTGGTGAGCATCTTCCAGGCCGCGACCCAGATCAACGAACAGACCCTGGCCTTCATTCCCAAGCTGGTGGGCGTGTTCCTGGCACTGATCATCGCCGGCCCGTGGATGCTGACCATCATCCTCGACTACATGCACACCATGTTCAGCGGGATTCCCGCCATGGTCCAGTAGGCCGGTCCGCCGGGCAGGCCCGGCGGCTCCTGATCCATGCTCACCTTCACCAGCCAGCAACTCTACGCCTGGGTCGCCATGTTCATCTGGCCGACCACGCGCATCCTCGGGCTGCTGTCCATCGCCCCGCCCTTCGGCAGCGCCAGCGTGCCGATGCTGGTCAAGATCCTGCTGGGCATCGCCATCGGCGCGGTGCTGGCGCCGGATGTGCCGATTCCCCCGGCCATCGATCCGATGTCGATGACCGGACTGCTGATCCTGCTGCAGCAATTGCTGATCGGCCTGTCCATGGGCTTTGCCATGCGCGTGGTATTTGCCGCCGTGGAAGCGGCGGGTGAACTGACCAGCTCGACCATGGGCCTGTCCTTCGCGGCCTTCTTCGATCCCCAGACACAGGGCCGTACGGCCGTCATCAGCCAGGTGTTCTCGCTGCTGGCCACCATGGTGTTCATCAACCTGAACGGCCACCTGCTGCTGTTGCAGGTGATGGCAGAGAGCTTCCACACCCTGCCCATCACGGGCGTGCCGATCACCACCGAGGGCTTCCATCAGCTCGGCCTGTGGGGGGCCAAGGTCTTCAGCATGGGACTGCAATTGTCGCTGCCGCTGCTGATCGCACTGCTCATCACCAACTTCGCCCTGGGCATCCTCACCCGCGCCGCGCCGCAGCTCAATCTCTTCGGGATCGGTTTTTCGATTACCATGCTGGCGGGATTCATCCTGATCGCCTTCGCCCTGCCCTATATGCTCACCCCGCTGCAGCGCTTCCTGTCCGATGGCGTGGAGATGGTCCGCCTGCTGGGCAGCGTGCCGCCGGTCAATGCGCTGCCCAAACCGTAAGCGGCAAGCTTTGCTTGCACAACATTTACGTCTGCTGACACACGCACGGCAGCGACGGCCTCACAATGACGCCTTTGCCTGCGGCACCGCTGTGCGTCCGGCCGACCCTGTGGCCGCCCCTCATTTTCTCGCATGAATATCGCCTACTTCCGCCGCCCCAAGATCCTGCTCCTGAGTCTCGCCGTCCTGCTGGCCGGGGGCTACCTCGTGCATCGCGCACTCACGCCGCCAGCGCCGCCCAGCTACCTGACCGCCACCGCGTCCGTGGCCGATATCCAGGACGTGGTCCTGGCCAGCGGCACCGTCAAGGCCTACAAGCAGGTCAGCGTGGGCGCGCAGGTGTCGGGCCAGATCAAATCGCTCAAGGTGGCGCTGGGCGAGCGCGTCAAGAAGGGCCAACTGGTGGCCGAGATCGATTCCCTGACCCAGGCCAATGCCCTGGCCAGCGCCGAATATTCGCTGCAGAACCTGCAGGCCCAGCTGCGCGCCAAGGAAGCCACGCTGAAACAGGCGCAACTGGCCTATGCGCGCCAGCAGATGATGCTGGCCGGCGACGCCAGCTCGCGCGAGAACTTCGAGACGGCCGAAGCCACCCTCAACTCCACCCGTGCCGACATCGCCGCCCTGCAGGCGCAGATCAAGGACGGGGCCATCAAGGTTGACACCGCCCGCCTGAACCTGGGCTACACCCGCATCACCGCTCCCATCGATGGCGAAGTGGTCGCCATCGTGGCCCAGGAAGGCCAGACCGTGAACGCCAACCAGTCCACCCCGACCATCATCAAGGTGGCACGCATGGATACGGTCACCATCAAGGCGCAGATCTCGGAAGCCGACGTGGTACGCGTCAAGCCCGGCCTGCCGGTGTACTTCACCATCCTCGGCGATCCCGAGCATCGCTACCGCACCACCCTGCGCGCCATCGAACCGGCACCTGACTCGATCCTGCAGGACGACACCACCACCAGCACCACCAGCACTACCACCAGCAGTTCCAGCTCGACGGCGATCTACTACAACGGCCTGCTGGACCTTCCCAATCCCGATGGCAAGCTGCGCATCTCGATGACCACCCAGGTCAACATCGTGCTCTCCGAGGCCAAGGACGCGCTGGTGGTGCCCTCCACGGCGCTGGGTGCAAAGGATGCCCAGGGCCGCTACACCGTGCGCGTACTGGATGCGCAAGGCCTGGCCCAGGAGCGCCAGGTGCGCACCGGCATCAATACCAATGCGCAGGTGCAGATCATCGAAGGACTGAAGGCCGGCGAGCGCGTCGTCACCGGCACCGCCGTACCGGGCACGGCGGACAGCAGCAGCGAACATCGCGGTCCGCCGCCGCGCATGTAAGGTGGCCATGACGACGCCATTGCTGCAACTGCGCGCACTGCGCCGCGATTTCCCGGCCGGGGATGACACCATCACCGTGCTTAACGACGTCAACCTCGACATCGCCGCCGGCGAAATGGTCGCCATCGTCGGGGCCTCCGGTTCGGGCAAGTCGACCCTGATGAACATCCTCGGCTGCCTCGACAAGCCCAGCGCCGGCAGCTACCTGGTCGCCGGCCGCGAGACCGGCAAGCTGGCCCCGGACGAACTGGCACAGCTGCGGCGCGAGCATTTCGGTTTCATCTTCCAGCGCTATCACCTGCTGTCGGACCTGGATGCCACCGCCAACGTGGAAGTGCCCGCCGTCTATGCCGGCCAGGAACCGGCACAGCGCCGCCAGCGCGCCGCCCAGTTGCTGGCGCGGCTCGGTCTGGCCGACCGTGGCCACCACAAGCCCGGCCAGCTCTCGGGCGGGCAGCAGCAGCGTGTCTCGATTGCGCGCGCGCTGATGAACGGCGGCGACGTGATTCTGGCCGACGAACCCACCGGCGCGCTGGACAGCCACAGCGGCCACGAGGTGATGAACATCCTCAAGGAATTGCACGCCGAAGGCCACACCATCATCATCGTCACCCACGACATGCAGGTGGCCAGCAATGCCCAGCGCATCATCGAGATCAAGGATGGCCTGATCATCGCGGATCGCCGCAACAACGCCCCCGAAGCGGCAGCGGTGCGCGGCATCATCAAGCAGGAGCGCCAGCAGCACCGGCAAGCCAGCGCCTGGCGCGCCGCGCTGGACCGCTTCAAGGAAGCGCTGCGCATGTCGCTGCTGGCGATGAACGCACATCGCCTGCGCAGCTTCCTGACCATGCTGGGGATCATCATCGGCATTGCCTCGGTGGTCTCGGTGGTCGCCCTGGGCAGTGGCTCGCGCGAACAGATCCTGTCCGACATCAGCTCCATGGGCACCAATACCATCGACATCTTCCCCGGCACTGATTTCGGCGACATGAAGTCCGCCGCCATCCGCACCCTCACGCCAGCCGATGCCGCCGCCCTGGCTGAACAGAATTACGTGGACAGCGTCACGCCCAGCGTGTCCACAGCATCCTCGGCGCGCTACGGCAACATCTCGGTCACGGCCACCATCAATGGCGTAGGTGAACAGTATTTCCGCGTGCGCGGACTGAAGATGGCACAGGGCATGAGCTTCGACAACGACAGCATCCGCCGCCAGGCGCAGGAAGTGGTGATCGATGCCAATACCTACAAGAAGCTCTTTCCCAACGGCGGCAATGCGCTGGGTGAAGTGATCTTCCTCGGCAGCGTGCCGTGCCGGGTGATCGGCGTCACGCAGAAGCGCGAGAACGGTTTCGGCAACAACAGCTCGCTCAATGTCTGGGTGCCCTATACCACCGCCATGACGCGCGTGATCGGCCAGCGCTACCTGAGCGGCATCACGGTGCGGGTCAGCGACAAGGTCCCCGGCGCGGCAGCGGAGCAAGGCATCACCCAGCTGATGACGCTGCGCCATCGTACCAAGGACTTCTACATCTTCAACACCGACAGCATCCGCCAGACCATCGAAAAGGCCACGGCCACGCTGACCCTGCTGGTGTCGATGATTGCGCTGATCTCGCTGGTGGTCGGGGGCATCGGCGTGATGAACATCATGCTGGTCTCGGTCACCGAGCGCACCCGCGAGATCGGGGTGCGCATGGCGGTAGGTGCGCGCCAGGGCGACATCATGCAGCAGTTCCTGATCGAAGCGGTACTGGTCTGCCTGGCCGGCGGCTTGCTGGGCGTGCTGCTGGCGCTGTCCTTCGGGGCGGTGTTTGCGCACTTCGTCAGCAGCTTCCACCTGATCTATTCCACTGCCTCCATCGTCAGTGCCTTCGCCTGCTCTACCCTGATCGGCGTGGTGTTCGGCTTCCTGCCGGCGCGCAATGCTGCGCGCCTCAATCCGGTGGATGCCCTCGCCCGCGAATGAAATTGCCCGTCATGTCCAAGTTCCTGTCCTTCCCTCCTCCTTCCCGCTTCGCGCTGTTGCTGGCGCTGGCCCTGCTGGGCGGCTGCAGTTCGCTGGTGCGCACGCCCTACACCGCGCCAGTGACCCAGACCCCGGCCGCCTGGCAACAACGCGACCCGGCCGCTGCCGTCAACGCCAGCCGCTGGTGGCAAGGCTTCGGCGATGAGACCCTCAGCGCCCTGATCGATGAGGTCCTGCGCAAGAACAACAACCTGGCGCTGGCGACCATCAAGGTCCGACGCGCCCAGTTGCAGGCCGGGATCGCCAATGATGCCTTCGTCCCGGCGCTCAGCGGACAAGTGGGCAGCACCGCCAGCAAGGCGCTCGATGGCAATCGCCAGACTGCCCGCAGCAGCCAGAACTCGCTGAGCCTGTCCTATGAAGTCGACCTGTGGGGCCGGCTGGGTACCAACTACGACGTGGCCCGCTGGGAAGTCCTGGCCACCGAGCAAGACCGCGTGGCCACGGCGCTCTCGCTGGTCGGCACCACCGCCAACCTGTACTGGACCGGTGCCTACCTGAACCAGCGGCTGCGCACTGCCGAACAAAGCATCGCCTACGCGCAGAAGACCCTGGACCTGATCAATACCCAGTACCGCGCAGGGGCGGTGTCGTCAGTGGATGTGCTGACCGCACAGCAGAACCTGCTGAGCCAGCAAGCCAGCTATACCGAACTGGTGCAGCAGCAGGTGGAAAATGACAATGCCCTGGCCATCCTGTTCGACAGTCCGCCCGGCCAGCGCCGCAGCCTGCCACCGGCGCTGCCGGAGCAGCCCCTGCCGGTGCTGGAGGCGGGACTGCCGGCCGAACTGCTGGCGCGGCGTCCGGATCTGCGGGCGGCTGAATTGCGGTTGCGCGAGTCGCTGGCCAACGTCGACCTGACGCGCGCCAGTTTCTATCCGAAGCTGAGCCTGACCGGATCGCTGGGGACCAGCAGCGACGCCTTGCTGCGCCTGGTGCAGAATCCGGTGGCCTCGCTGGCGGCGCAGTTGAGCCTGCCGTTTTTGCAGCAGACCCAGATGAAGCTGCAGATCAAGGTCTCGCAGGCCGACTATGAGAGCGCCGTCACCCAGTTCCGCCAGACTCTGTACGCCGCCTTCAGCGACGTCGAGAACGCCCTTTCGGCGCGCACGCAATACGCTCGGCAGCAGGCGCTGCTGGCGCGCAACGTCGAGGTGGCACGGGCAGCCGAACAGCTCTACGAACTGCGTTACCGGGCCGGCTCGGTGACCTTGCAATCCTGGCTGGATCAGCAGGACAAACGCCGCAGCGCCGAGAACACGCTGGCACAGGTCCGCCTGAACCAGCTGAAAAACCAGATGACGCTGTACCAGGCCCTGGGCGGCGATGCCCGTGCGACTCCGCCGCAATGAGCGGCGGCAGTTTGTGTCCGCAGCAAATGAAAAGGCGAACCCGCGGGTTCGCCTTTTTTGCATTTTCCTTCACGGCGATCGGCCTGGAACGCCGTCGCTGTGAAAGTAAATTCATTATTTCAGGTAATTCAGCAAAGTCAGGCCACTGGTGGTGACGAACACCTTCTGCGCCGCCGACAGATAGGTCTGCTTGAGCGTCAGGTCGCTGATCAGCTCGCTGGTATCGGACAGGTTGCGGCCCAGCAGGTTGTTGATGGTCTGCGTGTAGTTTTCCTTGTTGACTTCACCGGCGGCGTCGAGGTTGTCCAGCTCGTTCTGGCGCGCGCCGATGGATGCCTTGACGGTGGACACGCTGCTGGAGATCGAGTCGATCTGGGTGTTGAACTGCGCCAGGTTGCGTGCCAGTGCCGCCTGGCTGCCGACCACCGGGGTACGTGCCGCATTGGCCGCATCCGACTGCAGCTTGAGTGCGGCGGTCGAGGTGAACTGCGCCTGGTAGCCCGGATCGTCCGGCTTCATGGCATCCAGGGTAGCCTGGGCCGCCTTGTAGGCGGCGATCGGGGTCTGGCCGCTGCCAGCGGGATAGACGTAGTTGTTGGCGGCCGTGTCATCGGCCTTGTTGGCGGCTTCGGTCACCGGCACCGACAAGACGTTGATCAGGTTGGTCATGGTCTTGAAGATGTCCTGACCATTGCCCTGGAACACCGTCTGGCCCGAGGCGCTGACATCCATCTGGCGGGTCGAGTCCACCTGCAGCGTCATGGCCCCCTGGTCGCCGTTGTAGACCACGCCGCCGGTACCATCCAGCGTGAAGGGTTGCGTCGTGCTCTTGAAGCCGGAGAAGATGTAGTTGCCCTGCCCGTCCTGGGCATTGGCATAGCCCAGCACTTCGTTGAGGTTGCCCTTGATCTCGGACGCCATGTTGATACGCTCGGCGTTCGAGTAGGAGGCATTGCCGGCCGTGATGACGTTGGATTTCAGCTTGGTCAGCATGTTGGTCAGGCTGTCCAGGGTTCCCTGCACGGTCGACAGCGCGCTGTTGGCGTTCTGGCGATTGGTCTTGTACTGGTCGTTGAGGGCCGAGGTCTGGGTCATGTCCAGGGCGCGGGCGGCAGCCACCGGATCATCCGAGGGCAGCAACACCTTCTGCTGCGCCGTCACCTGCTGCGTCAGCTTCAGGATCTGGCTCTGCATGCTGGTCAGGTCATTGTTGCTCGACTGATAGAGCATCTGGGTGCTAATACGCATGGTCGTCTTCCTTTAACTGATTAACCGCCCAGGGTGAGCAGGACATTGATCATGTCGCTGGCGGCCTGGATGATCTTGGCCGCGGCCTGGTACTGCTGCTGGTTCTTGATCATCTGCGCCAGTTCCTCGTCCTGGTTGACCCCGGACTCGGACTGCTGCTGGGCCTGGATCGCCGTCAGGCGCGTCTTCTCGGCCGTGTTGGTGACGTTGATCTCGTTGGTCTTGTTGCCGATGGTGGCCACCAGCTGCGAGTAGGAACCCTGGAAGCTGGTGCCATTGATGGTGTTGGCCGTCTGCAGGTTGGCCATGGCCAGCGCGTTGCGGTTGTCCGACGCGGCGCTGGTGTTGGCGGCAATGGTGAACTGGTCGCCATTGGACGGCTGGCCCGAAATCTTGAACTTGACGCCGCTGATCTCGTAGGTGTCGCCAGCGGTATAGGCCAGGCTGGTGGCACCGCCTGCGATGGCGGTGGTGGTGCCATCCTGGTGGGTGATGGTGCCGCCACCAGCAGGCACGGCCGGCGAAATGGTGAACGCCGGCGGCGTGGCCGCGGTGTTGTAGGTCAGCGTGGTCGGCTTGGTCAGCGGCGTGGTGGTGGTCAGGTACGCCGCCGTGACCGAACCGGTGTTGATCGTCGCCGTGCCCTTGTTGGCCGCCACCGGCGCGAAGTTGAACTTGTCGCCGGCCGACGGTGTGCCGGTCAGGGAGTAAGTCACGCCTCCGCTGCTGATGGTCATGCCCGGCGTGTAGTTGAACGCCGTGCCGGCTGCCACCGAACCGGTGGTGCCGTCCGGATTGGTATAGGTCACCGCAGGTGCCGGCGTTGCTCCGGTCCAGGCCGCCGTCAGTTGCACCTGGGTGCCGCTCAGCGAAGCCGTGAAGGCGACCGAGGAGCCCTGCTTGAAGGTGGTCGGATCCAGCGAGGTGTTGGAGATGATCGCATTGCCGGTATTGGTGCCCGGCGTGCTGGCATTGACGTTGTTGGTGGCGTTGATCGCGGTGGTGATCGGCGCGGCCGTGGCCAGCAACTGGGTATTGTTGAGCGCCAGCGAGAAGGCAGCTGCGCCATTGGCGGTCGGCTGGATCTTGTAGGTGTTGCCGCTGGCCATGGTCGGCGCGCCGCCCGGGGTCGCACCGTTGGAGTAGGTCACGCCATCGAGCGTGACCGGGAAATCACCCGCGACCTTGACGGTCTTGGTGTTGTCCGACAGCCGGGTGAAGGTGTAGTTGGTGCCGTCATAGCTCAGCGTGTAGTCGCTGGTGCTCAGCGCCGAGGGATCGCTGATGGTCGACGTCAGGTTGGTCGTCCCGGTATTGCCGGGGAAACCGATCAGGTTGGGCGAGCTGACGTTGAACATGGCCGTGCCGGCATTGCCGTTCTGGTCCAGGCCCAGCTTCTGTTGCTGGTTGAAGGCCGTGCCCATGGCGATGGCGATGCGCCCCAAAGCGTTCTGGGTCGGATCCAGCGTTTCCGTGCGGTACTTGAGCAGACCGCCCAGGCTGCCGCCGTCATAGAAGAAGCTGTCGGGAATCGTGACCGTGCCGCCGCCCGCAGTGACCTGGCCGATCTGCAGACGCGAGACATCGGTAGGCGAATTGGTCACCACCATCTGGGTGACCTGGTCGCCCGTCACCAGCGCCTGGCCGGTGCCGATGAACACGCTCACCGCGCCGGTATCCTGCGGCACGGTGGTGATCTTGACGTACTTGTTCAGCTCGGACACCAGCTGGTCGCGCTGGTCCAGCAGATCGTTGGGCGGCTGGCCGCCACCGGTACCGTTGGCATTGACGATGGCCTGGTTCAGCTTGGCGATCTGCTGGGCATAGGAATTGATGCTGGTCACCGTGGAGGTGATCTGGCTGTTGACGCTGGCGCTGCTCTGGGCCAGCTGGTCATTGATGCTGGAGACGCGCGCTACCAGGGTCGACGCCTGCGACAGCACCGACTGGCGCGAAGCCTGGGTATTCGGGTTGGAGGCCAGGTTCTGGACTGCCGCAAAGAAATCCTGCAGCGCGGGCGACAGGCCGGCCTTGGTATCGGCCACCATGTTGTTGATCTGCGAGATCTGGGAGTAGTACGAATCCAGCGAACTGGCCGAACTCTGCGAGGCCAGCGCCTGCTTGGTCAGGAAGTCGTTGTAGATGCGCTTGATCTCGGTGACCTGGGTGCCCTGGCCGACGAAACCGTAACCGTAGTTGATGCCGCCGGCCGAGCTTTGCACGACTTCCTGGCGGTTGTAGCCGGGAGTGGTGGCGTTGGAGATGTTGTGGCTGGTGGTGGCCTGCGCCGCCATGGCCGCCTGCAACGCGCTTTGCCCGATACTGAAGATGTTAGTTGCCATGCTAGGTTGTCGTCCCTGAAAGCTTTTAGCGGAATAACCAAGTCAACGGCAGGATTGACCAAAACTTTAGAGGGTCCGGTCCAAATTTGTTTCCGGCCGGAACCGATGAGCTTGCCGCCCGGACACGCCCTGCGGCGCTGAAAAATCAGGCCGAGAGCGACTGGCGGATGATGCGCGAAAGCTTCTCCGCATAATGCGGATCGGTCGCATAGCCGGCGCGCTGCAGCCCATAGGCGAAGCCGTGGGCATCCTGGGCGCTGGCCAGTACCTTCTCGTAGCGCGGATTGCTGCGCAGCAAGTTGGCGTAATCCTTGAAGGCATCCGCATAGGAATCATAGGCGCGGAATTTCTCCACGCGCTTCTGCGGTTTGCCGTTGATGTATTCGATGGTGGTGGCCTCGACCACCTTGCCGGTCCAGTTGCCGGTGGCCTTGATGCCGAACAGGTTGTGCGCCGAGCGGCCATCGCGCGTGACGATTTCCTTCTTGCCCCAGCCGGTTTCCAGCGCGGCCTGCGCCAGCATGAACTTGGCCGGAATGCCGGTCATCTTGCTGGCCATTTCGGCGTCGGCCTGCAGGCGGTTCTGGAAGGCTTCGACGTGGGCCGGCTTGTTGGAATTGCGGCGCTGCTTGTTGCGGCCATCCTGGTCCGTACTCTCCGCCGCCTGCTGGCTGGCGAAGCTCTGGATGAACTTGGCGCGGTCGGCATCGCTCATGTCCTTGACCAGCGGAATACCCATCGGCAAGCCCTCTTCGCCCGGCAAGGGATTGCCTTCCAGGTCCTGCGCGTCCGGCAGTTTCTTGGGCAGCGAGGCCGAGAGCTGGCGCGTCAGCACGTCAGCCAGGCCCACGCCGCGCTGGGCCAGGCTCTGGCTCAGCTGCTGGTCCAGCATGGAGGTAAACATCTTGGTCTGTTCGTTGTCGAACGGGCCGTTCTGCGGGGTGGCATCCCGCATGCTCTTCATCACCATGTTCAGGAACAGCGCCTCAAATTGCTTGGCTGCGCCCTTGACGGACTCCGGCGTGTTCTGCTTGGCAGCCTCACGCAGGCCGTTCAGCCCATTCGCATCGACGGCAAGTCCCTCGGTCGGATTGGATGGGTTGATCTTGTTGAGCATGGATTACCTTGGAGGAAAGCGTTGGGTGTCGGATCAGTCCGGAGCGTCAGATCACTTCGAGTTCTGCGCGCAGCGAACCGGCCGCCTTCATGGCCTGCAGGATGGCCAGCAAGTCCTGCGGCGTGGCACCGATGGCATTGAGCGCCTTGACCACATCGGACAGCGAGGCCCCGCCCTTCAACAGCATGACCTTGCCCGGCTCCTTGTTGATCGAGACCTGGGCATTCTGCACGCCCGCGGTCTGGCCACCGGCCAGGGCATTGGGCTGGCTGACCGCATTGTCGGCCTGGATCACCACCGACAGGTTGCCGTGCGAGACCGCGCAGGTATCGAGCATCACGCTCTGGTTCATCACCACCGAGCCGGTACGTGCATTCAGGATCACCTTGGCGGCCAGCTTGCCGGGGGTGACATCGACGTTTTCGAGCGCGCCGAGGAAGGCCACGCGGTCGCCGCTGGAGATCGGTGCGCGCACCCGGATCACGCGGCCATCCTGGGCCACGGCGGTATCACTGCCAAAACGCTTGTTCAGTGCATCGACCACCCGGCTGGCGGTCGAGAAATCATTGTCGTTCAGTTCCAGCATCACCATGTCGCCGCCACCGAGGGAACTGGGCACCGCCCGTTCCACGGTCGCACCGCCCGAGATGCGGCCTGCCGACAGCTGGTTGATGACGGTGCTGCTGCCGGCAGCCGAACCGCCGGCACCACCGACCACGATGTTGCCCTGGGCGATGGCATAGATCTGGCCGTCCGCACCCTTCAGGGGAGCCATCAGCAGCGTGCCGCCGCGAATGCTCTTGGCGTTGCCGATGGAAGAAACCGTCACGTCGATCAGCTGGCCCGGCTGCGCGAAGGCCGGCAAGGTAGCCGTCACCATCGCTGCCGCCACGTTCTTCAGCTGCATGTTGCTGCTGGTGCCGCTGGGCACGTTCACGCCCAGTTGCTGCAGCATGCTCACCACGCTCTGCACCGTAAAGGGTGTCTGTGTGGTCTGGTCACCGCTGCCGTCAAGACCTACCACCAGCCCGTAACCTACCAGCTGGTTCTGACGCACGCCCTGGATGCTGGCCAGGTCCTTGAGGCGCTCGGCGTGGGCCGGCGCGGCAGCGGCCACGCACAGTGCGGCCACGGCAGCAGCCGACAGGAGCTTGCTGCCCATCCTGATCATGTCCATGGCGAAAAATCCTTTCCGGGTCATTGCACTGCTCCACATCAGAAAGGAGAAACGCTGAAGAAGAAACGGCCCAGCGAGGACATGAAGTCAGCCATGTCGACGCGGGTATTGGTACGGTATTCGACCTTGGCGTCAGCCACCAGGGTAGACGAAACGGTGTTGCCGGTCTGGATGTTGTCGGGGCTGACGGTGCCGGAGAAGCGGACATATTCCACGCCCTTGTCCAGCGCCACCTGCTTTTCACCCGAGACCACCAGGTTGCCGTTGGGGAGCACTTCCACCACGGTCACGCCGATGGTGCCGGTGAAGGTGTTGCTGGAGCTGGTGGCGCCCTTGTCCTCGAATTTGGAGGACGAGGTACCGGAGGCGGACAACTCCTTGATGGATGTGCCGAAGATGGTCGGTGCCGGCGAGGCTACCGTGCCTGTCTTGCTGGCCGAACTCCCGGCTGACTTGACGGCACTGGTCTTTTCGTTGATGACGATGGTGATGGTGTCACCCACCAGGCGCGCGCGGCGGTCTTCCAGCAAGGGGCGGTAGACCGCCGACTGGAAGATCGCGCCGGAGGTCGGCGGTGCGTAGGATGCCGGTTGCGGACGCGCCGTCTTGGGCCCGGTCACGATACTGTCCGGCACGGTGGTGCAGGCGCTCACGCCCAACACGCCCGCGATGGTGGCCAATTTCAGCATGCTTTTCATCATTGCCTCGTCCTTCTTCTGCTACCGACTGCCTTGTTCAAAAACCACTGCACGACTGCATTACAGCTGCGAAATCTTGGCCAGCATCTGGTCGGAAGTGGTGATGGCCTTGCTGTTGATTTCGTAGGCGCGCTGGGTCTGGATCATGTTGACCAGTTCTTCCACCACGTTCACGTTGGAGGTTTCCACGTAACCCTGCCACAGGGCACCGGCACCGTTGGTGCCCGGGGTGTTCGGGTTCGGGGTACCGGAAGCGGCGGTTTCCACGTACAGGTTCTCGCCACGGCTTTCCAGACCGGCCGGGTTGATGAAGGTGGCGACCTGGATGGTGCCGATCTGGGTGGTGGCGGTCGAACCGGCCTGCATGATCGAGACGGTACCGTCACGGCCCACGGTCAGCTTGGTGGTGTTGAGCGGAATGGTGATCGGCGGCTGCAGCGTATAGCCGCTGGAGGTCACCATCTGGCCCTGGCTGTCGGTCTGGAAGGAACCGTCGCGGGTATAGGCGGTGGTGCCGTCCGGCAGCAGGATCTGGAAGAAGCCGTTGCCCTGAATCGCCAGATCCTTGTCATTGTTGGTCTGGTTGACGTTGCCTTGGGTGAAGATACGTTCGGTGGCGACCGGACGCACGCCGGTACCGATCTGCAGGCCCGAGGGCAATTGCGTCTGCTGCGAGGACTGGGCACCGGGCTGGCGCACGGTCTGGTACAGCAGGTCTTCGAACACGGCGCGCGAACGCTTGAAACCGTTGGTGCTGACGTTGGCCAGGTTGTTGGAGATCACGTCCAGTTGCGTCTGTTGCGCATCCAGGCCGGTCTTGGAAATCCACAGGGAACGAATCATTTGTTTCTCCGGTAATCAGCGCTTGCGCTGCGGGTGCATCGGTGAGGTCAGGTGCGTAGGCAGCATCAAGACAGCGACAGGATCGTGGTCGCCTTGGTGGAATCACTTTCGGCGGTCTGGATCACTTTCATGTTCATTTCGAACTGGCGCGACAGGTTGATCATGTTGACCATCGCTTCCACCACGTTCACGTTGCTGCCTTCGACCGCACCGCTGGCCAGGCGCACGTTGGCGTCGGGCTGGGCGGCACCGGTGATGGTGCGGAACAGGCCGTCGTCGCCGCGTTTCAGGTTCTTCTCGTCCGGGTTGACCAGCTTGATGCGGCCCAGCACGTTGACCGCATTGGGAATGCCGTTGGTCGGGATCGACGACACCGTGCCGTCAGCCGCGATGGCCACGGTGGTATCGGGCGGAATCGTGATCGGACCGCCGTCACCCTGCACGGACTGGCCGTTCTGGGTCTGCAGGATGCCGTTCTCGTTGATCTTGAAGCTGCCGTTGCGGGTGTAGGCTTCGCCGCCATCGGCAGTCTGCACCGCGATCCAGCCACGGCCCTGAATGGCCACATCCAACGCACGGCCGGTGTCCTGGATCGGACCCTGCGAAAAATCATTGCCTGCGGTGGAGTCCACCACGAAAGCACGCGTCGGCAAGCCCTGCCCCACCACCGGTGCCGAACGGAAGGTATTCAATTGGGCACGAAAGCCCGTGGTCGTGGCATTGGCCAGGTTGTTGCTGGCGCTGGCTTGCTGCTCAAGCGTGTGCTTGGCGCCCGACATCGCTGTATAGACCAGACGATCCATATCACCCCTTAGTGGTGGCACCCATCCCTGGCACCACCGGTTGAAACCGGCCACCGGCGACGCCGGCAGCCTTGAAGCAGGCGCGCCGCAAGGCGCGCCGGATCACCCTGTTAACGCAGGCTGACCAGCGTCTGCAACACGGTATCCTGCACCTTGATGGTCTGCGAGTTGGCCTGGTAGACACGCTGCGCCACGATCATGTTGACCAGCTCGGCGGTCAGGTCGACGTTGGAGTCTTCCACCGCACGTGCCTGCAGGGTACCGAAGGTACCGGTGGTCGGCTTGCCCACCAGCGGGCTGCCGGCGGCGGCGGTGGCGGAGTACAGGTTGTTGCCCAGCGGCTGCAGGCCGTTGGGGTTGGCGAAATTGACCAGCACCACGCTGCCCAGATTCTTGGTCTGCTGGTTGCTGTAGGAACCGACGATGGTGCCGTCCTTGTCGATCGAGAAGCTCGACAGGGTGCCCGGCGGCATGCCGTTCTGGCTCTGCGCCAGGTTGACGAAGGCCGAACCGGTCTGGGTCGAGCCGGTGTAGCTCAGCGCAATGGTGCTGGCGAAGTTGCCGCCGGCCTTGGCGATGCCGGGGTTGGTGCCGGTCGAACGCAGGTCGATGGTCATGGCACCGCCCGAGGTCAGGGTACCGGTCGAATCGAACACCATCGAACCCAGCTTCAGGGGGACCGTGCCGCCCGAGGTGGTGGTCAGGGTCTTGCCGTCGACGGTGGCGTAGACGTCCCAGGTAGTGGTCGGCGGCGTGCCGGTCGGCGTGTTCTTCACATAGAAAGTCTGGACGCTGTACGGATTGCCCAAGCTGTCATAGATGGTCACGCCGGTCGAGTTGTTGTACGAGGTCGGGTCGGTGGCGCTGAAGGTGGTCGTGGTCGGCACGGTCACGCGCGAATCCAGGTTGACCTTGGTATTGATGGTGGTGGTGGTGGTCGCCGGGATCGAGGACGTATCAATCTGCAGGCGCACCGGGTCGCCACCGGTCACGCCGGCTGCATAACCCATCAGGAAGGCCCCGTTCATGCTGGGGTTGACGATGTAGCCGTTCTTGTCGAGCTGGAACTGGCCATTGCGGCCGTACATCGGCGACAGGTCGCTGGAGCTGGCGGCCAACTGGAAGAAACCGTCACCATTGATGGCGATATCCAGCGGGTTGTTGGACGACGTGATATTGCCCTGGGTGAACTGTTGCGCCACATTGGCGACCGTCACACCGATACCCACCGGCGAATTGCCGGAACGGTTCATGGAATTGGCGTACATGTCGGCAAACTGCGTCTGCGACTGCTTGAAACCCACCGTGCTGGCGTTGGCCACGTTATTACCGATGACGTCCAGGCTCTTGGCTGCGCCGTTCAGTCCGCTCAGACCTTGCTGAAAACTCATGAGATATCCCCTTGTTCCGAATGTTGTCGGTAATGACGATTAAAGAATTTGCACGACGTCGGTCGGCTTGATGGTGCCGACATTGGTGACGTTGAGCTTGACGCCGTCCGACGCAGTCGAGACGCTGGAAACGGTACCGAACGACAGGGTCGAAGCGGTGACTGCAGTGCCATTGTTGGAGGCACTGACGGTGAAGGTGTAATTGCCGTCGGCCACCTTGCCGCCGGTATCGTTGGAGCCGTCCCAGATCACCGGCACCACGCCGGCGGCCTGGGTGCCCAGGTCGGTGGTGTGCACCACGGCGCCCGAGGAATCCTTGATGGTGACCACTACGGAGGAGGCGGTACCGGACAGGTTCACGCCGAACACCGCCTTCTGGCTGGTGGTTTCCGTACCGCTGGCATCCTTGGTGGTATCGCTGGTCAGCTGGATGCTGTTGCCCGGGGCCAGCACGCTGTGGCCGATCATGTTGGCGGTCGACAGCGCCTGCGAGGAATTGAGGTTGCTCATCAGCGTGGACAGCGAATTGTTCAGCTGGCTGATGCCCGTGACCGTCGACAACTGTGCCATCTGGGTGGTCAGCTGCGAGTTGTCCATCGGGTTGCTGGGATCCTGGTTCTTCATCTGCGCAATCAAGAGCGTCAGGAAGCGGTTCTGGATCGCGTCCGGGCTGTTGTTGTCCAGACTGGAAGAGCTGGTGGTAGTGGACGAGCTACTGCTCGTGCCATTCATTGCGGTGAGCAGGTCACTGGAGACGATTGCCATGGTTCAGGTCCTGGTTATTGGCCGATGGTGAGGGTCTTGACGAGCATGGCCTTGGCCGTGTTCATCGTTTCCACATTGGTCTGGTAAGAGCGGGAGGCCGAGATCATGTTGACCATTTCCTCGACCGGATTGACGTTGGGCATGGCGACGTAGCCATTGCCATCGGCCATGGGATGCTTGGGGTCGTAGACCAGCTTGGGCGGGGCCTGATTCTCGACCACGGCCGCCACTTTCACGCCGCTGTCCTTGACGCTGCCCACCGGAATGGCTTCGAACACCACCTGCTTGGCCTTG
Organism: Herbaspirillum sp. 1130; assembly: GCF_017833835.1. Taxonomy (NCBI): domain Bacteria; kingdom Pseudomonadati; phylum Pseudomonadota; class Betaproteobacteria; order Burkholderiales; family Oxalobacteraceae; genus Herbaspirillum; species Herbaspirillum sp. 1130. Next base: position 165,756 of record NZ_JAFICQ010000001.1, on the reverse strand, counting down.
TAGGGCGTGCCATCGGGGCTGGTCGCGCTGTCGGCGTTGGCGATGTTGCTGGCCGTGGCGTTGAGGCGCTGTGCCTGGGCGCTCATGGCCGAGCCGGCGACGTTGAAGATGTTGGAAAGAGACATGTTTATCAGCCCGGTTGGATAGCGTTCAGCATGGCCTTGATCTGGCCGTTCACGGAGGTGACGCCGGCTTCGTAGCGGATGCCGTTGTCCAGGAATTCATTGCGCTCCACATCCATATCGACCGTATTGCCGTCCACGCTGCCCTGGGCCGGCGTGCGGTACTGCAAGGCGGTGCCGCCGATGCTGCCCGGACCGTTGTCGGGCGCGGTGCCGGCCACGTGCGTGGCAGCAGTGCGCTCCAGCTGCAGCGGCGGGATCGTGTTGGACTTGTTGTCCAGCGCATTCTTGAGCGCGTCGGCAAAGTTGACGTCACGCGCCTTGTAGTTGGGCGTGTCCGCGTTGGCGATGTTGGACGCCAGCACCTGCTGGCGCTGGGACCGCAGGTTCAGCGCCATCTCGTTGAAACGGAAATAATCGTCGAGCTTAGAGACCATCAGGTCCTCCGGAAGTACCAGCGCCCCCTGTCCTGCCCGGCCTGTTGCCGGGCCGCTTGCGGACTGCGCCGATGATGGAATTACGTAGGCTTGATCATACGTTCGCACCCCGAACTCTAAGGGGCGATAAAGAGAGAAAAGCCTCCCCTGTTTGCCCTTTTGACCTCGCGCGCGCGACGTACCATGAGTGCCAAGATTCGCCTATGCCCTGCGGGCAAGTTGCACAAAATGAAACACGCTTTCCGCGCCCTGCGCCGCACTTTCGCCGTCCTGTCCTTGCTGGCAGCCGGCCTGGGGGCGACTGCGCCTGCGCTCGCCCAGAACGACCCCAACTCCCCCCAAAAGCAGGACTTGCAAGCCTTGCAACACGTGGCGGAGCAATTCCTGAAAAGCCAGACCTCGGGCTTGCCCGGCAGCGTCACGGTCACCATCGATCCCGCCGATGCACGCCTGACGCTGGCGGCCTGCCTTGAACCGCAAGCCTTCATGCCCAATGGTGGCCGCCTGTTCGGCCGCACCACGGTCGGCATCAAGTGCGTGGCCCCCTCCCCCTGGACCATCTACCTGCGCGCCAACGTGCAGGTGATCTCGGATTACCTGGTCGCCGCGGTCCCGCTGGCCCAGGGCCAGACCATCAGCGCCAGCGACATCACACGCATTCGCGGCGACATGTCGGCGCTGCCCAGCGGCGTGATCACCGAAGAATCACAGGTCATCGGCCGCGTCGCCAACATGTCGCTGCGCGCCGGTACGCCGCTGCGCCTCGACACCATCCGCAACCAGCGCGTGGTGCAGCAAGGCCAGGCGGTACGGGTCGTATCGATCGGCCCGGGCTTCCAGATTTCCACCGAAGCGCGCGCCCTGACCACTGCCAACGAAGGCCAGATGGCCCAGGCCCGGACGGCGGCCGGCCAAGTGGTGAGCGGTATTGCCAAAGCGGGCGGGATTCTGGAAATCAACTATTGAGCCGGTGGCCCCGGTTTCTCTATTGATATGAAGCAATTTCCCGCAGGGCAAGTCCCGCGCGAAACGCAGCGGATCGCCCGGACAGGAATGTGAAGAAAAGTACCCGAATTCAGCTTAATTCAGGTGCGGGAATGTTAAAGTTTGCCCAGAACTGGTCGATAATCCATACGACAGGCGGGTGCGAAGCGCCCCCACCCTACAAGGAATACTGCCGTGAACGTTAACGACGCCCTCAAATCTGCTGCCCTCAACACCGAGCAGACGCAAACGCAGACCCGCAACACGACTGCCGCCAATCCTGCGGGCACCGACCCGGCCGCCACCAAAGCGGCTTCGGACAGCGTGCGCTTGTCCAGCACCTATCAGGCGCTGGAAACCAAGGACACCAAAAACGGCGGTTTCAATGCCGAAAAAGTGGAAAAGCTGAAAGCGGCCATCGCCAACGGCACTTTCCAGATCGATGCCGACAAGATCGCCGACGGCGTGATCGATACCGTCAAGAATCTCATCAGCGCCCGCCCGGCCTGATTCCCGTTTTACCGCTCAGAGGATCTTTCGCATGAATCCGGCCAGCAACCTGTCCCTGGAACACGCCGCGCTGTCGCGCCTGGTGGAAAAACTGAGCCAGGAACAGGCACTGCTGGCGGAAGCCACCGCCGAAGGCCTGACCGACATCATTACCGAAAAGGCCGCCATCGTTGCTGAAATGTCCACGCTGGCCGGCAATCGCCATGCGCTGCTGGGCAGCCTCGGCTACAGTGCAGATGAAAGCGGCATGCAACAGTGGATGAATGAGCAAGCCGGCGACGCTGACCGCGAGATCTGGGCCAGCCTGTTCGAACTGGCGCAGGACGCCAAGGAACTGAACCGCGTCAATGGCCTGCTGATCGGCAAGAAGCTGTCCATCAATCAGAGCGCCCTGACCATCCTGCAGGGCAAGACCGGCACCGGCAATTTCTATGGCCCGGACGGCCAGAACAGCATCCGGTCCTCGGGACGCCGTCTGGGCGTGGTATAAGTTTCAGCCGCCTCCCGCTCACGGAAGCACAGCAAGATCGCATCAACAAAAAGCCCGGCATTTGCCGGGCTTTGTCGTTAACGCGTCCTGCGTCCTCTCTCGGATCTGCGCCCTGAAGGCAGGCAGCCTCAGGCCACCCCGCTCCAGGAATGCTCGCGCAGATACGAACGCATGCGCGAGATCGCCTGGCTGTGCAACTGGCACACGCGCGATTCGGAAACGCCCATGACGGCGCCGATTTCCTTGAGGTTCATTTCCTGCTCGTAGTACAGCGCCATCAGGATCTGCTCACGCTCGGGCAAGGCCTTGATGGAATCCACCACGGCTTCACGGAAACCGCCATTGATCAGGCTCTGCAGCGGATCATCATCGCCGTCACCGGTCTGGTAGCGGTCCAGGAAGTGTTCGTGGCCGCCATCGTCGTCGTGAAAATCTTCGTAATAGATCAACTGGTGGCCGCCGCAGTCGGTCAGCAGCGACTGATACTCGGCCAGGCTGATCTTCATGTGCTGCGCCACTTCTGCTTCTTGCGGCTGACGGCCCAGTTGCTGCAGCAGGGACTGCATGGCTTCTTCCACCTTGCGCGCATTCTGGCGGATGCTGCGCGGCAGCCAGTCGCTGCTGCGCAGCTCATCCAGCATGGCACCACGGATGCGCTGCACGGCGTAGGTCTCGAACTGCGCGCCATGGGTTTCCTCGTAGCGGTTGACGGCGTCGAGCAAGCCCATCATGCCGGCCTGGATCAGGTCGTCCACCTCTACGCTGGGGGGCAGCTTGGCCTTGAGCTGATGCGCCAGTTTCTTGACCAGCGGCGCATGCTGCTCCAGTACGTCGTTCTTGCCCTTTTTTCCCTTGACGTTATACATGCACGTCACACTCCCAGACTGGCACCGTCGGTGGCCATCCCGTAGCTGCTGCGAGCCGCATCCGGACCGGCCGTGAAGCGCTTGGACAGGCGCTGGAAAGCCAGCGCGGCACCGGCGAAGGGAAACACGTCCATCACCGCCCGCCCCTGTCCGGTGGCGCGGCGAATATGGTCATCCGCCGGAATCGCGCCGATGAAATTGAGCTGCGCCGCCAGGTAGCGGCTGGCCGCCTGGGCCATGTTGGCGTAGACGGTACGGGCTTCGGCTTCGGTGGCATCGTTGACGATGAGACTGAAGGGACGGCGGCCGATGCGGTCGCTCAAGCTCTTCAGCAGCACATAGGCCGCCTTGATGGAAGACGCCGTGGTCGAGACCTGGATCACGATCTCGCCCATTTCCATGGTCGGCACCGGCAGCGACAGGTCGCGCGCCAGCACGCCATTGACGAGCGTAATCTCGGCCTGCTCGATGAGGCTGTCGAAGATCTCCGCCAGACGGCCGGCATGCGGATCGGTCGCCGAGGGCACGCTGCGGCGGGCGATGCGCGCCATCGAAAAACCTTCCGGCAGGAGCCGTGTGGCTTCCGCCATGGGACGCTCCATCCGCGCCACTTCCTGCAGCGTCGCCACGTCGTGACGCAGGCCGATGCGGGTCAGCAGACCGGTCGTGGCAACGTCGCCATCCACCACCAGCACGCTGTGCTTGGCCTGCGACAGGGACGCCGCCAGATTGATGAGCATGGCACTCTTCTCTTCCTCACCCAGCACCGAGAAGAAGGTGAACAGCCTGGGCACCGGACGCTCCAGCATCCGGCGCAGCCCTGCTGCCTGGTCGATATCGTAACTAGCCAAAGCTCACCTCACGCAGTCCCCGGTCATTCATGGACATGGCAGTAGGACCGATCACGCCCGGCAACTCACCTTCCTGGAATTCGAAAGGGGCGGTTTCACGCTTCTGCTTGAAGGCACGGTCGGCCAGGTAGAGCTTGTTGGCCACATGCAGGTCTTCGGGCACGCGCTGGCCATTGGCCACGTAATGCAGGTTGAGCTTGTGGCGGATCACCACATCCAGCACGTTGCCGATGGTGGCGGCTTCGTCCAGCTTGGTGATGATGCAGCCGGCCAGCCCGGAGCTGGAATAGGCATGTACCACTTCATTGAGCGTACCGCCGGTGGCGGTGGCATTCAGGCACAGCAGGCGCTTGATGTCCACGCCGGCACCGGCCAGCATGGCGTCCTGCTCGGCCACCATCTGGTCGCGCTGGCCGACACCGGCGGTGTCGATCAGTACGGTGTGCTTGCCTTTGAGTTCTTCCAGGGCGATGCGCAAGTCGGTCTCATCCTTGACCGAGTGCACCATCACGCCAAGGATCTTGCCGTAGATGCGCAGTTGTTCGTAACCACCGATACGGTAGCCGTCGGTCGTGATCAGGGCCAGCTTGCCGGAGCCGTGGCGCATCACGCAGCGCGCCGCCAGCTTGGCGGTGGTGGTGGTCTTGCCAACGCCAGTGGGGCCGACCAGCGCGAAGACGCCGCCGTTTTCCAGCAGTTCGTTTTCGTTGGCCAGGGTATTGAGATTGCGCGCCAGCACCGACTTGACCCAGAACATGATGTCCTGCGACTTGGAGTTGGCAGGCAGGTTTTCGGTGATCAGGCGCGACAGGCTGGCCGAGAAGCCGGCCGCCAGCATTTCCTTCAGTACCACGCCCTTGAGCGGATCGCGTTTCTGCGTACCGCCCCAGGAAATCTCCGCCAGCTGGGTTTCCAGCACGCCGCGCATGGAGCGGATCTCGCTCATGACTTCGGAGAGGATTTCGTCGTAGTCCTTGCCATCGAATTCAGGCAGGGCCGAACGTGGACGCTGGTCGTGTTCTCCGGATTCCTGCGCCTGCTGGGCCGAGGCCGGACGGCCACCGGCCGCCTGCTCCGCGCGGCGGCTGCGCCAGACGCGGGCATCGCTGGCCGGAGCGGCTTCCACCGGGCGCGCAGGCGCGCGGCCGTGGGCCGGCTGGTCCAGCAATGGCGCATGCTCGGGACGCGCGGCGCGGGGCGGCTGCTGGGCCAGCGGCGACGACAGCAGCGCCGGACGCTTGGCCTGCTGTGCGTTCGGCGCACCGGACTGCTGCTGCAGCGAGGCCGCCTGCGGGCGAGCATTGGGGTCGCGCGCGCCGGTCGGGGCCACCAGGGTGGTCATGTCCTCGTTGGCCATGGCCAGGATCTCCACCCCGTCAGGAATATTGCGGTTGGAGAGAATGACGGCATCCGGGCCAAGCGCCTCGCGCACCTGACGCCAGGCCTCGCGAGAAGAATTGGCGATAAATTTCTTGACGTTCATGCTTGCCCTCCAACTAGGCTGGTAACTTTAATCGTTTTCGACTCGGGTACTTCAGCGTGCGACAGCACGCGCAACTGCGGCATGGCGCGGCGCAGGAAGCGCGCCAGCAAGGTCCGCAGCGGTGCGCCGACCAGCAACACGGGCGACAGGCCCATCTGCTCCTGGCGCTGCGCCGCCATTTCGGTCTGCTGCACCAGCGAATCGGCCAGGCCCGGCTCGATGCCGCCGGTGTCGCCACTGGCCTGCAGTGCCTGCATGAGCAGGCGTTCGAGCTTGGAATCGAGGGCCATGACGGCCAGCTCGCTCTCGCCCGGGAAAATCTGTTGCACGATGGCGCGTCCCAGCGCAATCCGTACAATCGCCGTCAGGTCGGTCGGATCCTGAATGCGGGCGGCGTGTTCGGCCAATGTTTCGATGATAGTGCGCATATCGCGGATATGCACGCCTTCCAGCAAGAGGTTCTGCAAGACCTTCTGCAGCGTGCCCAGCGGCAGCATCTTGGGCACCAGGTCCTCAACCAGCTTGGGGGCTTCCTTGGCCAGGTGATCCAGCAGGCTCTGCACTTCCTGGCGGCCCAGCAGTTCGGCCGCATGCGTGGTGATGAGGTGATTCAGGTGCGTCGCCACCACGGTACCGGCATCGACCACGGTGTAACCCATGGTGGAAGCCTGTTCGCGCAGGCTGCTGTCGATCCACACGGCCGGCAGGCCGAAAGCGGGATCGGAGGTCATCATCCCTGGCAGCGGACCAGTCACCATGCCCGGATTGATGGCCAGGTACTGGCCGGCATGCGCCTCGCCGTTGCCCACTTCCACACCCTTCAGGGTGATGCGGTAGGCCGACGGCTTCAGTTCCAGGTTGTCGCGGATGTGAATCGGCGGCGACAGGAAACCGACTTCCTGGGCGAATTTCTTGCGGATGCCCTTGATGCGCTTGAGCAGTTCGCCACCCTGCCCCTTGTCCACCAGCGGGATGAGGCGATAGCCGACTTCCAGGCCCAGGGTATCGACCGGCATGACGTCGTTCCAGGTCGCCTCTTCCGCTTCCGAGGGCGCAGCTGCGGCGGCAGCGGCCTGCGGAGTGGCCGCGGCGGCTTCGGCCTTGGCCGTTTGCACCCGCTTGCTGATGGCGTAGGCACCGCCGGCCATGGCCGCAGCCAGCAGCAGGAAGGCGATGTGCGGCATGCCCGGGATCAGGCCCATGCCGCCGATGATGACGGCGGTAATGTAGAGCACTTCCGGCTTGGCGAAGAGCTGGTTGATCAGTTGCCCGCCGACGTCCTGGTCGTTGGCCACGCGCGAGACCACCACACCGGCGGCGGTCGAGATGATCAGCGAAGGGATCTGCGCCACCAGGCCGTCACCGATGGCCAGCAGCGTATAGTTCTTCAACGCGGCGTCGAAGGCCAGGTCGTGCTGCACCATGCCCACCACCAGGCCGCCGACGATGTTGACCACCGTCACGATGATGCCGGCCACGGCATCGCCGCGCACGTACTTGGAGGCACCGTCCATGGCCCCGTAGAACTCGGATTCCTGCGCCACTTCCTTGCGGCGGGCGCGGGCTTCGGGTTCACCGATCATGCCGGCGTTGAGGTCGGCGTCGATCGCCATCTGCTTGCCGGGCATGGCGTCCAGGGTGAAGCGCGCGCCCACTTCGGCAATACGGCCGGCACCCTTGGTCACCACCATGAAGTTGATGATGGTCAGGATCACGAACACCACGATACCAACGGTGTAGTTGCCGCCGATCAGGAAGTGGCCGAAGGCTTCGATCACCTTGCCGGCCGCATCCGGACCGGTGTGGCCTTCGGTCAGCACCACCCGGGTGGAGGCCACGTTCAGTGACAGGCGCAGCATGGTCGACACCAGCAGAACCGCCGGGAAGGCGATGAAGTCCAGCGGCTTGACGGTGTACAGCGCAGTCATCAGCACGATCACCGACAGCGAGATGTTGAAGCTGAACAGCAGATCCAGCATGAAAGCCGGCAGCGGCAGCACCATCATCGCCAGCATCATGACGATCAGGATCGGGGCCGCCAGCGCCCGGCCGCTCTTGAGCGGGACCCAGGCCGGGATTTTCATGGTATTGAGTTTGGTTGCCATCGTTACTGCCTGTTTCTATTCTTGGGGCCGCGAGGCTTCTTGGGCGCAGTGGCCGGATCAAGGTCCTTGGGCACGTTCAGTTCGGTCGGTTCCACCGGACGGTTGCCGCCGAACTGACCGAAGGTACGCAACTGGAACACGTAGGCCAGCACTTCGGCCACGGCGGTGTAGAGCGCTTCGGGAATCTCGTCGCCGATCTCGGTATGGGCGTGCAGCGCACGTGCCAGCGGCGGCGCTTCCAGCAACGGCACCTTGTGCTCGCGTGCCAGTTCGCGAATCTTGGCGGCGACGTCGTCGGCGCCCTTGGCCACCACCTTGGGCGCGCCCATCTTGCCTTCGGTGTACTTCAGGGCGACCGCGAAGTGGGTCGGGTTGGTCACCACCACATCGGCGGTCGGCACTTCGGCCATCATGCGGCGGCGGGCCATGGCGCGCTGCATCGCGCGAATCTTGCCCTTGATGTGCGGATCGCCTTCGGATTCCTTGTGTTCCTGCTTGACCTCTTCGCGCGTCATGCGCAGCTTGCGGCCGTAATTCCAGATCTGGTAAGGCACGTCCAGCGCCGCGATCAGGATCAGCGCCGAGACCATGGTGATGAAGCTGATCCACAGCAGCTGCGCGGCATGTGAACCGGCGGTCTTGAGCGATTCCACGCCCAGGCCCATGACGGCATCCAGCTGGCTGCGGATGGCGATCCAGGCCACGGTACCGACCAGCAGCGTCTTGAGCACCGCCTTGCCCAATTCGACCAGGGAATTGATCGAGAACATGTTGGCGAAGCCGCTGATGGGATTGAGCTTGCTGAATTTGGGCGCCAGCGAATCGACGTTGAACAGCCAGCCGCCCAGCATCAGCGGCGCAGCCATGGCGGCCAGTGTCATCAGGAAGGCCAGCGGGATCATGGAAACGGCCACATCCAGCATATGGGCACTGAGCATGTCGAACAGCAGCGCCGGGTCGAAGGCGGCCGCCCGTTCGAAGGTCAGGGTCGCCACCATGATGCGATCCAGGGCGGTCACTACGGGGCCGCTGAAAAGCCAGACACAGCTGCCGCCGACCAGCAGCATCAAGGTCGTGGCCAATTCGCGCGAACGCGGCACATCCCCCTGCTCACGGGCACGCTCAATGCGTTTGCCCGTGGCGGGTTCGGTCCGCTCCATGTCGCTGTCTTCGGCCATCCGCCGTATCCCCCTGCTAAACCGCTTTTCCGCCAGCGCCGGCGCTGGACGGATTTGTAGAACAATAGGCTAGGATTATTGGCGAGCGGCCGCCCGGATCATCAGGGGAATAGGGGCGAAAAGGTCCCCCATTTCGGACTAGGCAAAACCGCAAGGGTCTGCCTTGGACAAAACGCTACGTATCGGGCCGTCAAAATGTGAAGAAAGTCAAGCTGGACGGGCACTTGCGGCCACCTGCCCGGCCTGAAAAGCCCGCCCGGCGTGGCGTAGCGGCCACATCAAGACAAAACGCTCCGGACTTGCCTGATTGGCAAGTGCCGAAGCGTCTATCCGGGTCGGGAGATGCGGAGAAACCGGCTTCAGAAGCCCAGACTCTCCAACAGGTCGTCCACCTGCCCCTGGTTGGCGATGACATCCTTGCCGGCAGGATCGATCTGGGGACCGTTGAGCAGTCCCGTATCCTCGCGCTTGGTCTCGGTGGGCGCGTAGTCCACCAGCAGCTGCACCAGTTGCGATTCCAGGTCGTGCGCCAGCTTGGTGACGCGCTTGATGACCTGGCCGGTCAGATCCTGGAAGTCCTGCGCCATCATGATGTCCAGCAGTTGCTGCTTGGTGACGCTGCTGTCTTCGCTGGCCTGGGCCAGGAAGGCGGAGGTCTTCGCCGCCAGCGCGCGGACATCGGCTTCGGCAAAACTGCCGGTAGCAGCCGCATCCCATTGCGCCTTGAGCTCGCTGGCACCTTCATTGATGCGCTCCTGCAGCGGGCTCGCCAGTTCGGTAGCGTTGAGCACGCGCTGGGCGGCCTGTTCGGTCATGCGGGCCACGTATTCCAGGCGGTCACGCGCGTCCGGCATGTCGCTGGCGGCTTTTTCCAGCAGCCGGTCGAAGCCCAGGCCGCGCAAGCTGTCGTGCAGGTTGCGCGTCATGTGGCCGATACGGACCAGCACCTCGTCGTTGACCCCGGTGCCCTCGGCGGAGGGCGTGCGAGCAGGATGAGCGGCGTTGTCCACCTCAGCCACCTGCGGCCATTTTTTCGAAGATCTTGCCCAGCTTTTCATCCAGCGTCGCCGCGGTGAAAGGCTTGACCACGTAGCCATTGGCACCGGCCTGGGCGGCGGCGACGATATTTTCCTTCTTGGCTTCGGCCGTCACCATCAGCACGGGCAGCTTGGACAGGGCCGGATCCTTGCGGATTTCCTGCAGCATGGTCAGGCCATCCATGTTGGGCATGTTCCAGTCGGAGACGACGAAGTCGAACTGGTCGCTGCGCAGTTTCTGCAGCGCCTGCACGCCGTCTTCGGCCTCGTCCACGTTGGTGTAGCCCAATTCCTTGAGCAGGTTGCGCACGATGCGGCGCATGGTCGAAAAGTCATCGACGACTAAGAACTTGGTATTGGGACCCGACATGCTAAGACTCCATCTGAACAATTGAATTCTTGATTATCGGCAAGTTGCGCAGCGAACTTGAACCGACCTCTCTTTTTTACCTCAGCACGGGCGGGAGAGCCCATGCTGCCTCTTATCTGCAACGCATTGTAGTGCAGCAAAACAAAATTGGCAGAACAATAAGCGCTGAAAAATGCTTCATACGCGCAATGCGCGGCTTCCGTGTTCTGCCAGCCACGCCAGCACCCGGCCCGGCATGGATTGCAGCGACAGCACTTCGTGCGCGGCCCCGATGGCAATCGCTTCGCGCGGCATGCCGAAGACCACGCAGGATGCTTCATCCTGGGCAAAGTTGTAGGCCCCGGCATTGCGCATCTCCAGCATGCCCTGGGCACCATCCTTGCCCATGCCGGTCAGGATCACGCCGACCGCGTTCTTGCCGGCACAGGTAGCGGCCGACTGGAACAGGACATCCACCGAAGGGCGATGCCGGTTCACCGGCGGGCCCTGGTCGAGCTGGGTCATGTAGTTGGCACCGCTGCGCACCAGTTTCAGGTGCGAGTGGCCCGGCGCGATGTAGGCATGGCCCGGCAGCACGCGTTCGTTGCCGGCCGACTCCACCACCGAGATCTTGCACAGGTTGTTGAGGCGCTGGGCGAAGGAGCGCGTAAAGCCCTCCGGCATGTGCTGGGTGATCAGGATGCCCGGGCAATCCGAGGGCATGCGGATCAGGAATTCCTTGATGGCTTCGGTGCCGCCGGTGGAGGCCCCGATGATGATCAGTTTTTCGCTACTGGTGAGCGGATTGCGGATCTGCGGCAAGACCTCGCCGGGCGTGGTCGCCTGCTCGGCGGCGCGCGACGGACGGGCGCGCACGCGCGCCTTGGCGGCGGCGCGGATCTTGTCGGCGATCATGTCGGCATATTCCTGCATGCCGCTCTGGATCGAGATCTTGGGCTTGGTCACGAAGTCGATCGCGCCCAGTTCCAGCGCACGCAGGGTGATTTCGGAGCCGCGCTCGGTCAGCGAGGACACCATCACCACCGGCATGGGGCGCAGGCGCATCAGCTTTTCCAGGAAATCCAGGCCATCCATGCGCGGCATTTCCACGTCCAGCGTCAGCACGTCCGGATTGGTCTGCTTGATCAGCTCGCGGGCAATGATCGGGTCCGGCGCCACGCCGACCACTTCCATGTCCGGCTGGCTGCCGATGATCTCGCGCATCACGCTGCGGATCAGTGCCGAATCGTCGACGATAAGAACTTTAATTTTCATCACTCAATCACTCAATCACTCAAACTCAATGTTGCAGGTTGCCCTGAGATGCCTCGGGTGTCGTTGTCCACCCTGCCCCATCAGAACAGATCCACCTCGCCGCCGACCGGCTTGGTGACCAGCTTGCTGGCGTAGGCTTTTTCGCGGTTCACCAGGGTGTCGTTGTGCATCTGTTTCAGCTTCTTGACCAGCACCTTGCCGGTACGCGGGAAGAAGTACACCTTGCGCGGATAAATGTCATTGAGGTCTTCGGCAACCACGCGGATGCCTTCGGCCTTCAGATAGCGCCGCACGAATTCGGCATTGCGCTCGCCCACGTTGATGGCCGAGAAGCCGCGCAGCACGTTGCCGCCGCCGAACACCTTGGCCTCCAGGTTCTCGCGCCGCGCGCCGGACTTGAGCACTTCGTTGATCAGCACTTCCATGGCATAGGTGCCGTAGCGCGCCGAGGCCGACACCGGGCTGCCATCGTCGCCGCCGCCATCGGGCAGCATGAAGTGATTCATGCCGCCGATGCCGGAGACGCGGTCACGGATGCAGGCCGAGACGCAGGAGCCCAGCACGGTGACGATCATCATGTCCTTGCTGGTGAAGTAGAACTCGCCCGGCAGGATCTTGGCCGCATCGCAATCGAAAGTGCGGTCGTAGTAGAGATTGGTGGCAATCTGCTCCGAGGCGTGGCTCATGGCTTGGCCCTCGCGACGCGCTGGTTGGCATTGAGCTCATAGACCGTCTTGCCCTTGAGCTTGAGGGCGTCGGAGACATACAGGAAGTTCTCCGAGTGGCCGGCGAACAGCAAGGCGTGAGGCTTCATCAAGGGTACGAATCGGGACAGGATCTTGCTCTGGGTAGGTTTGTCGAAATAGATCATCACGTTGCGGCAGAAGATCACGTCGAACTGGCCGCTGAGAGGCCAGCCATCGCCCAGCAGGTTCAGTTGCTTGAAGGTGATCAGCTTGCGCAATTCGGGACGCACGCGCACGTAGCCTTCATGGCTGCCCTTGCCGCGCAGGAAGAACTTCTTGACGCGCTCGGGCGACATCTTCTCGATGCGCTCCATGGGATAGACGCCATTGGCACCGGTAGCGAGCACGTTGGTATCGATGTCGGTGGCCACGATCTGTACGGGCGGCGTCATCGAGCCATAGGCTTCACAGGCGGTCATGGCGATGGTGTAGGGTTCTTCTCCGGTGGAGGCAGCCGAACACCAGATGGTCGCGGGTTCCTTCAGGGTCTTGAGGAAGTCGGCGAGGATGGGGAAATGGTGCGCCTCGCGGAAGAACGAGGTGAGGTTGGTGGTCAGCGCATTGGTGAAGGCTTCCCACTCTTCGGAGTCGTGGGTGCGCTCCAGCATGTCCAGGTATTGCTGGAAGGAAGTGATGCCGGTGGCGCGCAGGCGTCGCGCGAGGCGACTGTAAACCATTTCCTGCTTGCTGTCGGCCAATGCGATGCCGGCCCGCTGGTAGATCAGGCCACGCACTCGCTCGAAATCACGGCTGTTGAAATCGAACTCCTTGCCGGATGATTCGCCCTTGCCTGGTACCGTCGGCTTCACTGTCTTCCCTTCCCTGGCGCAGCGCACGTCGCGGCGCTGCTTGCTATCTGTCGCCCGCCCCATCTGGGCGGACATCCCCTTGGCGCATAATCTATCAGCCGCCTGGCGGGGTCAAGCGAATCAGCCTTGGAAATGAAACGGTTTTACCCCCCTATTGCGACAAGTCAATCGGGGGCAGCCGTGCATAGACTTCTCAATCCTTGGAAATCCTCACGGGAAGCGTGGGACGGAGCGGGCGGGAGCGGCCCCGCCCGGTGCAACATCAGGCCGGAACACCTTCCGGCAGGACACTCATGCGGCGCTTGCCGGGCAGGCGGCGAATCAGCCAGGAACGGATCGCGTTCCACTCGCCGGTCTCCGGCACTTCGCGCGACTGGAACAGGAAGTAACGCCACAGCAGCAAGGCACTGTTGCGGGTGTCGGCGATCTTGCGGAAACGCAGTTCACGCTCGACCTCCGGCGATCCCTCGAACCCGGCACGTACGCTGGCTGCCATGCGTTCGAATTCCGCCGAGAAATCGCTGCGCCCTTCCAGCTCGAACAGGATCCCGCCATGATTGCAGAAAGGCGCGGGATCGAAATAAGGCTGCTGCTTCATCTGCGCAAAAGCGCGGGACAGATACCGCGAGATCTGCAGCGAGACTTTCATTTGATCATCGAAGCGACGCGCACTGACGTTGTTACCGTGCCAACGATATTTGATCAGCTTGTGCGGCACGTTGTTGCACTTGCCCTGCACGGCCAACTGCCCGAACAAGAAGTAATCTTCCGCCAGGTTCTTGACGACCATCTGCTGTTCGGGCGCGAACACGCCCATGAAATCGCTGCCGTAACGGATGCCGGCCTTCTGCACCTGGGCGAAATCCAGCATCGCCGTGGGGTGTGCAATCGGATTGCGGAACAGGCTGGCGGCACCGACGCGCAAGCGGCCGATGGGCATCGACATGTCGCCGATCGGCGCGCCGGCGGCATTGATCACGTCGGCCTGGCCACCGATGGCCACGCACTGGCGGTCCTGCTCGAAGGCTGCCAGCGATAGCGCCATGCGTTCCGGGTAGCAGACATCATCGGCATCATGCCGCATGACATAGCGGCAATCGCTGATCTCCAGGCCCTTGTTGAGCAGGCCGGACAAGCCATCCGCCTCGGGGAAGGAATGCAGTTCGATACGCGGATCGGCCTCGTGATAGCGCGCGGCCATTTCGGCGCTGCCGTCATCCGAGCCGTGATCCAGCACCAGGACACGCCAGTCCTTGAAACTCTGTGCCTTGAGGCTGTCCAGGGACTCTGCCAGGAAATCCACGCCATTCTTCACCGGCAACAAGACGTCGATGGTGGCCATCGTCACACTCCATAATCAAATGATTGAGATTCATCCGCGCACAAGACCTGGCGCGGGACAGTCGGCGCATTGCCCCGCCAGTCATCCTTGCAATGAGAGGCTTGGACGAGCCACCTGGCCAACAGTTCAGGGATGAGCTGACCAGCGCAAGCCATCATGCGGCAACCGGAGGCATCGCCGTCATCACCCCGCTGGAGCGAAGCGCGCTGCACCTCGGCCCCGAGGCTGAACAGCAGGCCGCAGACGCAAAAAGACAGCCACGTTGACCTCATTGCGATGGTGCAACAAGCAACGCGGCCTTCTGGCGGGCGGTTTATGCTGCACTGCAAATACTTGTCGAATAGTCTATCAAGCTCTACGGAGTGTCAAGCAAATCTGACGGGGTGAGGCATGGCCCCGCCAGGTCCCGCCCTCAGCGCCGCAGCGCGCGCGTGCCCGCGGACGCCAGCCGGGGTGCGGCTGCGGCAGGCACCGGCGTTTTGGCCGGCACCGTGTCGCCGGAGGCCGGTGCGTGGCTGGAGCGATACCCCACCCGGAAGCCGCCCCAGTGCTTGCCGTTCACGTAGATCGGCACCGACAGGTCGTGCATGACCTCGCCAGTGTCGCGCTTGTAGGTCTGCAGGAGGAAGGGCCTGGTATTGGCTCCGCAGCGCTTGCCGGTGCGGTCGCTGAAGATGCGTTTGGTGCGGTTGTTGACCAGATCGGTGTCGTAGTCGCCGGTCAGGGGCTGAGAGAACTTCTTGTTGTGGGTCGGGAAGTAGCCGTTGTTGTCCACTGCACCCGCGTAGGCCAGTTGCGGCATGCTGGCCAGCAGCGCTTCCTGGATCGCTGGCAGCACCCGATCGGTAAAGCCGTCGAACTGGCTGGAATGCTTCTGCGGCGAGGTGTTGGGGATAGGCTTGTAAGTACGGTCGAACAGGGCCGCCTCACTGATCTGGCCGGAACGGATCGCGGTCTCGAACAGCTTGCCTACGGCCTGCGCCGCACCCGTGGCGGCGACACGGATATCGTCGTGTCCGCTGCGGGCGCCGCCATCGATGATGGCTTCGAACACCGCTTCGGCACGCTCTGACAACAACATGGCGGACGCCGCCACGCGCGGCAGTTCCTGATCGGTGTGCAGCATGCCGTTGCGGATGTCGGTGATGGCCTCGGCGATCTCCTGCGTGGTCTGCACGTGTTCGCGCGAGGCCACCGCGATCTCCTCGATCTGCTCCTGCGACTGGCTGGAAGAGCGTTCGATGCTGTTGAGCAGGCCGTGTACCTTCTCCACATTCTGGGCCGCCTCCAGCACCCGGCTGCTGAGCGAATTCATGCCGGTCGCCGCGCGCTCGGCTTCTTCGGTGATGGCCCGCACCATCACGCCGATATCATCCGTGGCTTCCTTGGTCCGCTGGGCCAGCTGGCGCACTTCGCCCGCCACCACGGCAAACCCGCGCCCCTGCTCACCAGCGCGCGCCGCCTCGATGGCGGCGTTCAGGGCCAGCAGGTTGGTGCGGGCCGCGATCTCGCTGATGACTTCGGTGATGCCGTGGATGCGGCGCGACTTTTCCTGCAGCTGCGCCATCATCGAAGAGGCTGACAAGGCATCCGTGCGGGCCTGCCCGATCTGCTGCAGTCCGCGATCCACTTCAGAGCGGCCGCTGACACTCTCGGTACGCACCTCCGCCGCGATGGCCGAGGCGCGCTCGGCATTGGCGGCAATCTGTTCAGTGGTAGCGGCGTTCTGCTCGGCACTGGCCGCGATGCGGTCGGCGGCGACCACGTCCTTGCTGATCTTGGTCTTGATGGTATCGACAAAGAAGGAGGTCTCCGCCGCCCCGATCATGATGTGATCGATCTCGCCGCTGATCTTGTCGACCAGTTGTCCTTCTCCGGGCTGTGCACGCCGCTGCGCCAGGGCAAACCCGGCCAGCCCCAGCACCACGGCCACACCGCTGCAGCCTGGCGCACTCAGCCATTGCGCGGCACCGGCCGCATGCAAGGCCAAGGCCCCTGCCCCGCCCAGCACCAAGCCCGCCACCCAGGGCAATCCACCAGTCCATGCCCGGGCGGATGCACCGGCTCCCTTGTTCTTCCCCATCCTTGTCTCCTCGCGGATTTTCCGCTTTTCTTCACCTGATCCACTACAGGTTTGATTGCGGACGAAACACACCGCATTGTCCAGAGGCTATAGCGGCCAGCTTACGCGTAACTGAATGAACAAAGCTTCATATAGCCATATTGCCACAGCACAAGAGCGCCGGTACCCCTGCTCCAAGGCCAATTGCACTTGTCCAGCGCAATGACGCTATAATCCCCTCCTTTAATAGGATAGGGGGGTATGGTATATGGCCCATCTCACACAACAGACGGATGCCCTGCTCAAGCGCGTGCGTCGCATCGGCGGCCAGGTGCAGGCACTGGAACGCGCACTGGAAGGCGAAGCCGACTGTGCCAAGACCTTGCATCTGGCGGCAGCCATCCGTGGCGCCGTGCATGGCCTGATGGACGAGCTGATCGAGGCGCATGCGCGGGAACACGTGGCCGCCCCCGGCCTGACCGATGAACAACGCCAACAGGGACTGGAAGAAGTCCTGGAGGCAATTCGGCGCTATGCCAAATGAAGTCGAAGGAGACGCCATGACCAGTCCCGCCACTTACCGCCACGAGCACATGTATCTGGGTGCCAACCATGACCGCAACACCCGACGCACGCTGTGGGTGGTGGCCTTGACCGCCGTGATGATGGTGGCCGAGATCGCCGCCGGCTACTTTACGGGGTCCATGGCCTTGCTGGCCGACGGTTTCCACATGGCCACCCATACCGGCGCGCTGGCCATTGCTGCCGGCGCTTACGTGTTTGCACGCCGCCACGCGCATGATGGCCGTTTCAGCTTCGGCACCGGCAAGGTCGGCGACCTGGCCGGTTTTGCATCGGCGCTGGTGCTGGCGGTGATCGCCATCGGCATTGGCGGCGAATCAGTGTGGCGGCTGGCCAGTCCGAGCACGGTGGATTTTGGCGAAGCGATCCCGATTGCCATCGTCGGACTGATCGTCAACATCGCCAGCGCCTTGCTGCTCATGGAAGGACATCATGGACACGAGCATGCCCACGATCATCCGCACGGGCATGCGCACCAAGAACACCATGACCATCACGGCCATCATGGCCATCACCATGACGGCCACGACAACAATCTGCGCTCTGCCTACCTGCACGTGGTGGCCGACGCCCTCACCTCGGTGCTGGCCATTGCCGCCCTGCTGGCCGGCCTCTACCTGGGCTGGACCTGGCTGGATCCACTGATGGGCGTGGTGGGTGCGGTGGTGATTGCGCGCTGGTCGTGGAGCCTGTTGCAAAGCAGCGCTGCGGTGCTGCTGGATGTGACCGATGCACAGGTCGCGGCACGCATCGAGCAGGCGCTGGCGGACGAAGCGGTGCACATCGAGGACCTGCACGTCTGGCGCATCGGTCCTGCGGCGCGCGCGGCGATCGTGAGCGTGTCCGGCGGCCAGTCCGTCACGGAAGCTCGCTTGCGGGAAAAACTGGCGGCGGTGAGCGAGCTGCGCCATCTGACGCTGGAACTGCATCAGGCCGGATGAGTGAGCGGCAGGCTGGCGTGAAACGATGAACAAAAAGACAGCGGCCGAGGCCGCTGTCTTTACATCTGCCGGGTGCAGCGTGCTGGCTCAGCGCCAGCCGCGATGCCAGCCGTAGTGCGGATGATGCCAGCCCCAGCCATAGTAGGAGTGATATTCCCAGACCCAGCCCGGACCGGGCGAAGCATAGGTGGGCTGCACGTACACCACCCCCGGCGGCGCAACGTAGGCCGGCTGGGCCACATAGGCCGGGCGTACCGTGGGCGGGGTCACCACGCAGCCGCTCAGGCCGAAGGCCGCGGCCAGTGCCGGGATCAATAGTAGGGATTTCATGGTCTTGCTCCTGATCTTGTTTGGCGGAATGTGACGGCGTGAGCAGACGCCGTTGACCACGATGGTGGTGAACAGATAACGAGCCAAATCAGAAGCGGGCGGACCTGAAATTGTGTGTTTATGTAACCTGCCGGGAGGCGGGATGTATTTCTGCACGCCACCATCTTTCCGCGAGACGCCGCGATCTGGCGCGCAATGGAGTTTCCACGAAACGCTGGACCAGGGCGGAAATGACCAGCACGATCGCGATCAGCAGCCCCCACGCAATGATCACTTCCACGACCGACAGTTGCGGCGTGCTTCGTTCGCCGATCATGGCTTCCGGTTTTTTCAGCACCACCCGCATGACCTGGCTCAGTACCCAGATCACTGCCACGTGCGACATGTAAACAGCGTAGGAGACTGCACCCAGCCAGGTCAGCGCCTTGAGGTTGAGCAGGCGATTCAGGTAACCATCCTTGACGGCGACCACGCTGGCGATGAGCAAGGCACTGAGCAGGTAGATCACCGCATCGTATCGCTCAGACGTCTTCCAGTGAAGAAACGCGACGATGGCGGCAAAGAGGATCAGGGAAAGCGCCCGCGGGAAAGCCAGCGGCAACCGTTGAACGGTAAAGGCTGTCAGGCAGCCGATGAAGAAACCCGCCAGACACTTCAGCAGATCACCAAACCCGAACGTGGCGTTGGTCACCAGCATCAGCAAGGAAGCCATGGCAAGCAGGGAAAACAGCAGGTTCTTGATCCGTGGCAGGCACAGCACGATCGCGCCGAAGATCAGATAGGTATAGAACTCCACGCTGATGGACCAGGCCGGCGTGTTGAAACTGGTGGGATGGCCAGCCGGCCCGATGGCCTGGACCAGAAAGATCTGCTGCACCAGGGCCGTCAAACTGTTTTCGCGGAACGGCTGGGAGTTGGGACTGACGATCCCCAGCCTGGCCTGGCCGACGTACTTGGCGACCTCGAACAGCACATAGACCAGCAGGAAGAGCAGGTGCACCGGATACAGCCGACCGAAGCGCAGGAACTGGAAGCGCATCAGATCCTGCGCACTGCCGATCCTGGCAGCATAAGCGTTGTAGATCACGAAGCCCGACAGCACGAAAAACAGGTGAACCATCAGGTAGCCGCTGCGGACGATGCCGATGTCAAACAGCGGGTTCCAGTTGGGGATGTGGTAGAACACCACCAATAAGGCGGCCATGCCGCGGATGCTTTCCAGCTCTTCGATCTTCGCCTGCCCCTGATACAGCGTCTGGACTGCCTTGTTCATGACTCCCCCCGGGGTGAAGTCCAGCTTGCACCCTTGCGTGCCGGCTGGAATTACGTGTATGAACTTCTCTGGCCAACGTTGCACTACGGTGTTCAGACTGCTTTGCCCCTCCCCCCGATATCCCTGCCGCCAGCCGGACAAGCGCTGTCGGAAACGGATACATGAAGCTTTTTGCAGATCTTGTGACTAAGCCTCCGGCTTGTTTTATGGTCCCCTCTCTGGTCCGACTGATTCACTGCTCCTCACTGCATTTCCACCCGGCCGGGATGCATGTCCTCGCGCTTGCGGACATGGCATCCAGACCGGCATGCTCACTGGCCGCTACGCAAATGCTCCGCCATCCGCAAGGCCATCGCCACGATGCTCAGGGTCGGATTGGCATGCCCGTTGGTGGGGAATACCGAGGAACTGAGCACCAGCAGGTTGTCCACGCCATGCAGGCGGCAATCGGTATCGACCACACTGTCACGCACCGACGTTCCCATGCGCGTGCTGCCGATGTGATGCCCGCCCACGGGCAAGGCGCGTGTCACCTGCTCCCGGAGCTCACCCGGATCAAAGTCCAGGCGGCAGTGCCGGGTCTTGGCCAGCAGCGACTGCATGGTCGTGAAGGATTGGATAGCGGACTCGATATCCTGCGCGGTCAGCCGCCAGTGAACATCCACCCGCCGCATGCCGTAGCGGTCGGTCGCATCGAGCAGGCGGATGCAGTTGCCGGCATCGCCCACCTGCTCGCTGTTGAATTCCAGCGGATAGGTGCCGTTGCGGTTGGGGATCAGCGTGTAAGGCAGCTTGCGCTTGGCCAGCTTGCGCTTGACCACCATGTCGTAGGCAAAGCCGAACACCGAACCCGCATCGAATATCACGTTGCGCAGATGCGCCAGCCGACGTGGATCAGCGGCTGCGCTCTGGCTGCCGTGATTGAGAATGTCCTGATGTTCGGAAGGCAGAACCGACTTGGCGAGATAAATCGCCGACAGCACGCCACTGCCATGGCGCGGATCGCCATAGGAAGGAAAATGCAGCCGCAAGGTCGAATTGAGCAAACCCAGCTGGTTTTGCCATTGCGGCGTGAACTGCAGCTTGCGGCGCGCATAGACGCCATCCTGCGTCTTCTGGAAACTGAAACGCGGCTTCTCGCCGGTGAGACGCATCTCGCCGAAGATCAGGTCGAAGTGGCAGGCGTAATAACGACCCAGGCTGCCGTCGAAGCGCTGCCAGGCAGGCAGCTCCTCGCGCGTACACAACAGCAGGCGGGTCGCCTCGATGGCACCTCCCGCCAGCACGAACTGTCCTGCCCGCACCGGGACCTGCTGCTGGCCATCGTGCAGCACGATGGACTCGATGTGCGAACCGTCGGCGCTGGCCACCAGCCGTGTGCAGCGGGCGCGCAGTACCACGGTCACCCGATCGGAGGCTTTCAGTTCATCGGCGAACTTCGCCGCAAAATCGGTCGGCAGACTGTAGCGCTCGATGTATTCGGTGAGAGCCTCCTGCAGCTGGGGCAGCTCGGAAAACATCGGACCATTGCCCCCGGCCAGGCTGGCCGGCGTAAAGTCAGCCGCGCCCGCATCGCAGTACTGCATCGCTTCCGGAAGATAGCGTGCGTATTCTTCATAGGAAATCGGCCAGCCGCTGAGCGGGACGTGCGGGCGCGCCGCAAAGTCCGCCGGATCCAGCGGCACGCAGCGGCCACCCCACAAATGCGTGGTGCCGCCAAAACGCTGACGGCGGTATTCGGTGGTCGCCGGGTGTGGCGCAGCGGCGCTGCCCTGGTAGGCGTCGTCGTCGACCTGCTCTTCACGCCAGTCGCCGCCATCGACCAGCAACACCCGCTGGCCCTGGCGCGACAAGGCCACCGCCAGGCTGAGGCCACCGGGGCCGCTGCCGACCACACAGACCGGGTAATCCTGCAGGCTTGCGCTGTCGCAATCGGAGAGATATCGGATCAAGCTGCCTCTCCCTTCAGGCCTGCGGGCGACCGTGCGCGGCAAACAGCTGTTCCAGCTTGCCCACTTCGGTACCCAGATGATGCTTCTGGCGGACTGCCCGGGCACCGTGCTGGCCCATCGCTTGCAGCTGCTCCACCGATGCCGAGGTCACCTCGTCGATGGCCGTGACCAGCGCATCGACCGAGCCGGGTGCCACCACCCAGCCATTGACGCCGTCTTCAACCAGTTCGGGAATACCGGCGATGCGCGTGCTGATGACCGGGCGCGACAAGGCCAGCGCCTCCATCACCACCACCGGCAGGCCTTCAGCAAAACTGGGCAAGACCAGCGCCCGGCTGCGCTCGATTTCGGCACGCACTTCGGCACTGCTCTTCCAGCCAAGAATACGGATCACATTGCCCAGCGGACCGCCCGCCATGGCTTTCTCGATGAAGGGCCGCAGCGGGCCGTCACCGACCAGCACCAGCTCGCAGGGCTTGCCGGCCTTGACGTGCCGGGTGACCGCTTCAATCAGCAGCGGCACGCCCTTCTCTGCACACAGGCGGCCGACGAAGACCAGCCGCGGCACTTCCGGAATCGGCAAGGCCGGCGCATCCTCAAACGCGGGGCCGACGCCACAGCGCACCACGTTCAGACGCGGCCAGGCCTCGACCTCGGAAAACAGCATGCACTGGCTCTTGCAGAAATGCGTGATGGTGGCCGTGAAGGCCGAGCGCTGCACCTTCTCGCCCAGCGCCCAGGCCACCGGATGAAAGAAGATGCCCGGTCCGTGCACCGTCATGCTGTAGGGAATGCCGGAGAGCATGGAGGCATACATCGCCACCGTGGCCGAATTCTCGGCGATGTGATTGTGCAGGATCTCGATCTTCTGCTCGCGCAGTCGCCGTGCCAGGTAGCAGGCTTCGATCAGGTACAGCACGTGCAGCAAGGCAGGACGCAGACCGGCTGCGCGCGTGCGGCGGGCCAGCTTCAATACCTCCAGCACGCGGCCCGGCGATTGCAGCAAGGTCGACAGGGCTGCACCGAGCAGACGCGGCAGGCCGTTTTCCAGGATGTAGTCGGTGCTGGCCTGCTCGCTCTTGACGTCGGCACTCACGGCGGCGTCACCGGCTTCACGGCGGATCGAGAAGGTATGCACCTCGTGACCGCGGCGGCGCAGTTCCAGAACTTCGTTGCGGATGAAAGTGTCGCTGGCGCGCGCGTAGATGCTGGTCAGGTAGGCTATTCTCATTTTTCAGTGTTGCAGGCAGGTTGAGGGGGCATCAGGGGACGCAAACGAGCGTTGCATGCATGGATCATCCGGGCGCCCGTGCGGTTCCAATTCCTTCACTCCGCGCCCATTGCGCCGACTCCGCCAACCCTTGGGCATAGGGACGCGGGGCAAACCCGAGGTCGGAGCGCGCACGCTGGCCATCAAGGCGCAACTGCTGCTGCCACAAGCGCAGGAAGGACGGCGACAGCGCCACCGGCAGGCCCCGGCCGGACTTTCCCGCCGCGCGCGCGAGCCGCTGCAGCACACGGATGAAGAGCGTACCGAGCCTGGCATCGAGCTTGAGGCGAAGCGGCGAAATCCTGGCTGCTGCGCCAACACCCAGGGCCTGGGCCAGATCGACGAAATAACGGTTCCAGCGCGGACTGTCATCGCCGGTGAGGTTGAAGACGGGTGCCGGCACCGGGCTTGTATCAGGAGACCGGGATGTGTATTGCAGCGACAGCAGCACGGCCGCGCAGACGTCATCGACGTGGACCAGATTGGACCAGCCCTCGCCGCTCCCCCCCAGATCACCCAGCCTGCCGGCGGCCACCAGACGGGCCATCTGCTCCACCCACATGTCGCTGCCGGGCCCGTACACGCAGCCAGGGCGCAACATGACCAACGGATGCCCCGCCGCTGCATAAACCTTCATATGTTCTTCGGCCTCGCATTTGGCCTGGGCGTACCAGCTGGCTGCGGGGTCCAGCTGGCTGTCTTCGTTCAGACACCCTTCCTGATTGCCATAGACCGCCATGGAACTCATGTGCACGATGCGCGGGCGAGAGGTCTGCAAGGCGGCCTCGACCAGCAACTGTGCGCCACGGCCAATGGCATCGCCGTGGCCGGCCACGCAATTGACGACTGCGTCGATATCGCCCAGCGCCTGGCGCAGGCTGGCGGCATCGAGGGTATCAACCTGGCGAAACACCAGACCATCGGCGCGCGCGGCAGGCGCGCGACGCCCCGCCAATACCGGCGTGGCCCAGCCACTGTCGCGCAGGCGCGTAACCAGCCGCTGTCCGATGAATCCGGTTGCTCCGAGCACTAGCACTTTCACATGGGCTCCCGTTGACTTTTTCAAAAATGAATGAGGGGTTGTTGCGTTGTAGTTGCCTGCATAGTCAGCGTATTCAGGCCAGCCTGTTGCTGCAGGTGCCGCCAGGCCCGATGACGCCGAGGCACGCGGTCGAGGCCATGACGCTTGTTCTTGATTCTTTCCGACAGCCATGATGCGGCCATGGGCCGCTACCGGCCTGCAGCCCTCCGTATGAGACGCACCAACGGACAAGGTTTTTTGCGCCGCATCATTTTGAGTTGCCAATATTACACGGCTGACAATCTGTGAGCAATATTGGACACGAGGCAAACTGATCTACCGCATGCGGCCTGCCTTCAGTACTCAAGCTCCGCAGGATGCAGAATTTTATATTGCGCCGCATCATTTAAAATTCCTCGCATCAATATTTCCATAAGTCCATACCCATAAAGACTTTCCGCTTGACAATGCGATTGACAAAAGCCCTGACTTCGAGAGTTTTTATTGCAGACGCACAAAGCGAATGTTAGAGTTTCGACATCTTCTGCTCGGTGCAGTGGCAATGCGAACAGAAGGCGCTTGATGAAGGACCTGGCAGGTCCCGCGAGGGGTCGGCCGCCGTATCCGACGACCCGGGGGGGGGGGGCAGATGGAGAAAACACAAGCGGGCGCGAGAGCGCTCAAATATGCAGGTTTGGCCACCTTGCTTGGACTGGCGTGCCTGACGATGCTGGCCCTGGGCATCCAATCGGCCCTGAGCCAGAACCAGCTGTTCAACCTGGCGGTGAAGATCAAGCGCCATTTCGTGCCGCCGCAGACCTTGTCCTTCGGCTATACCCACACCCAGAGCAATGCGCTGGACCAATTGGTCAGCGACTCCTCCAAAGTGCCCGTCCCTGCGCCTGTTCTCACTGACAGGAGCATGGTCGCGTTCGCCTTTGGCCAGAGCAATTCGGCCAACAGCATCGGCGAGCGCCAGCAGGCTGCTACCGGCAAGGTGTTCAACTATTTCGAAGGCCGCTATTACAAGGCCGCCGATCCGCTGCTGGGCGCGACTGGCAGAGGCGGCAGCCTGTGGACCACCCTGGCCAACAAGCTCATCAGCCAGGAGATGGCCGACCAGGTCGTCCTGATGTCAGCGGGGGTCGGCGGCAGTTCGGTGGCACAGTGGCGCAAAGGCGGCAACCTCAATGGCATGTTGGAAGCGCGGCTGCAGGACGCGCAGAAACAGGGGCTGAACGTGACCCACTTCTTCTGGCATCAGGGCGAGATCGACAACAACAATGCTTATCGGGACTACGAGGCAGGACTGACCGAGATCATCCAGCTGACCCAGCGCTACTTCCCGAATGCCCGTTTCTTCGTGGCGCAGGCATCGGCATTCTGCCCGCTGCCCTCCTCGCGCGAGATCCTGGACAGCCAGCGCGCGGTGACACGACTCAAGAATGTGTATCTGGGCCCCAATACGGACCTCATCGGGCCGGAAGACAGGTCGGATGGCTGCCACCTTTCCGGCCGCGGGGCGGAGAAGGCGGCGGCGGAATGGGTGGAGCTGATTCGTCATCCGCAGAAGGCGGTGGGAAGTGCGACGCAAAGCTAGACAGCCGATCGCCGCAGACCCCGTCGGTTTGCCTCACGCCCCCGCACCGGGCAATGGGGCTTTAGCCACAGATCCCGCCCGCAAAACAGGCTTATCGATCCGGGCGAATGCACGCGCTCGCAGATAAAGGGGCTTGATCACGGAAGATAGCGCTGGCTCCGCGTAGCGGGCGATCAACCACCCCAGGCCGACGACCGCACAGATCGGCAGCACGGGAAGCAGCCCCGGCGGAATCCAATGAGCCACGTTGGCAAGCTTGAGCGTCAACTGGACCATGATATTTTCATGCACGAGATACAAGGGATAGCTGATGTAACCGATGAACAGCAGCAGGCGGCTCCTCAAGATTGGCCTGAGCCATTCTCCGTACACCGAAATCGCAAAGAAAGCGGCGATCAGAAGTGCGGCCAGGACCGTCGGAATGCTCAGCGACATGCTCACCTGATGCGTAGTCAGCGCGGCAGGAACAACAAGCATTGACGCGGCGAGGAAAAGCGACATGGCGCGCGTCTGGAAAAACCGGTAATACAGCGCGCCCGCGGCGAACCATCCGAAATATTCCGCAGAAGTCCAGCTACGGAAGATCTCAAGCAAATGCAGGGAAATCCCCGGTGCCACCAGCGGGAACAGCTCATAGGAAACCGCGATGAAGAACATCAAGGTAATGCCGGCGATAGCAGCGATTTCACCAAAGGCAAAGAACAGGAGTCCGGCAAACGCGTAGAAGCGAACTTCGACGTAAAGGGACCAGAAAGAGCCCTCCAGGACAGGCTGCGCCGAGCCCAACAGTTTCGACCAGGTTTTAGGTTCAATGAAGGTCAGGCCGGGAAGCATCGCCCGCAAAGAAACCTCCCGGACTCCCGGCATGAGAAAGGTAAAGGTCACATAGACGATCACGCTGCAGATCAGCATTGCGGGAAAGAGTCGCAACCAACGACGGAGCATGAAATCCACAAAGCCCCTGCACTTCTCCAAGGTCATGAAAATGACAAACCCCGAGATCAGGAAGAAAAGCTGAACCCCCAGCCACCCATACTGAAAAACGGGGACCGTCGCAAAATGATCCCCGAATGGCATCACATCCGGATACCGCGCATAGGCGTGGAATCCGATTACCAGCAGGATTGCCAGCCCGCGCATGCCATCGAGGAAATCGATTCTCGAATGGTTTGACATTGCCGTGTTTTCCATGGTCGACCCCGCTTTGAAGCGCGCTGATGAAGGTCGGGCTTTGAGAAAACGGAACAGCTAAAGTTCTGCTTTTCTTCTTGTTTGCTGAAGGCGCGAGTGCGGCAATACGGGAGAGGAGAAGGAAGAGGGAGGCGCGCCTGGCGGCCGAGCCACACCGCAGACGCCGAAAAATCAGCGAAGAAGCAATACATGCGCGAATGCAGAGCTGCCCTTATCCAAGGCCCCAAAGCAAAACGGCAGTGATATCAGAAATCCGATATCACTGCCGTTGTTCATGCAGCTTTTGCCGCAACTGCTTGATTCTATTGGTCGGGACGGTGTGATTCGAACACACGACCCCTTGCACCCCATGCAAGTACGCTACCAGGCTGCGCTACGCCCCGACTGAAGACAAAGATTATAGAGCGCTTATGTTATTAAATCAACTGTTTCTGCAAAACATTTTTCATCATTTCGCGAAACGCCCTGGCCCGCCCTTCCCTGACAATTCAACCGCCATCGCCGCAGCGACCTCACGATCCATCACCGCCCGGAAAAGAATTCATTGAGCAGGAAATTCTGCAGCCCCTTGGTATCTTCCTGCCGCGCCGACAAGGTCACCACGCGGCCCAGCTTCTGTGAATCGAAATTGAAGTCGCCCTGGTAGTAGCGGCGGATCAGCGCAATCATGCTGTTGACCACGGCCAGCTGCACATTGCCCCCAAACCCTGCGTCGACTTCGATCAGCTGGTTCTGGCTGCGGCGCTGGTCGGTAGTCCAGCCACGGAAGCTGTACTGCGCCACGCGCGGCCCCATGCTGATGATCTGAAATACGCCATTGGTGCCACGGCCACGCCGTTCCTGAAAGGCGATATTGGCGCGGGCAATGTCGTTGGCAGAGGGATTTTCCGCGGCACGTGCCGCAGCATTTTCCTGGGCCGCAGCCTGCTCGGCATCTTCTCGCTTCTGTTGATTGCGCTTCAACGACGCCATGAAATCTTCCGCAGGAGCGGCCGGTGCAGCGGCCGCAGCATTGCGGCTGGGTGCCTCGGTCACCGGCAACGGGGTCCGCTGGGGAACCGAAGGACGCGCCACCGGAGCGCTACGGCGAGGCGCCGGCTTGGCGACCGGCTTCTTCTGGACCAGCTCCGGCTTCTTGGGCTCCGGGGCGGGCTTGGGCGGTTCCGGTTGCACCACGGGTGCCGCAGGACGGATGAAGCTGACCTGCAAGGGCGCATCGGGACGGCCGGGAGACTCCAGCCTCGGAGGCGTTTCGGTCAGTTTTGCGCGCACGAACATGAACAACACCGCATGCACCAGTATGGACGAAGCAATACCCAGCGCAGTTCTGCGCCGGGAGCGGGCAAGGATGTCTGTTCGGGTCGACGAAACGATAAAACTCATACGGTGTGAAGACAGCGGCGAATAAGCGACTGCGGTCCATGCCCGCGCGCCCCGGACCAGGCCACTCATGCGCTTGTCCGCTCCAGCCCTGCCATGCTAACCCATCAACAAAGGCGACATTTTAGCCGGTTTTGAACTGCTCACCGGCCTGATAGCGCCCAGTTTCTCTGCATAACTCTCAGCGCCAGCGCCCGCGGCCACCCCATCCGCTGCTGTATCCGAAATAGAAGGACGACGACGGATAGCTATAAGCCGGATAGGCGGGATACGCCGGATAAGCAGGATAGGCGTAATACGGTGAATACACCGGCTGCGCCGGGTAGACCGCCGCGCCATTGTAGGGACTGGCAGGGACGGCCACACAGCCGCCCAGCAGCAATGCGGCGGGCAGCACGGCCATCAGCAAGGCAGAACGCGGTAAGGGCTTCATCATGAACTCCAGCGGCGCAACGGCACCAACATGACACTATGGCCCGGCGTCGCCGTGCCCGCCAATCTCCTTACCATTTGTTACTCGCTTCATTCATGTCGACGCGAGGATGCAGCAATCTTCACCAAGCGTTATTACTGCCTATACCAGTGTGGCCATAATGAAGCGCAGCGCTGCTTATATAATGTCGCGGCAACAAGCCGAGCCGGGCCACCCTCCGGCACCACAATCAAAACGAGACCCTCCGGCGCGCCCTGCCCTGCAGCGCGCCTGCATCAGGACAAGCCGATCATCATGACCACCCCTGCCTCCCGTCGTGCCCCCATCGTCGTCATCGCTCCCGACTCCTTCAAAGGTTCACTCTCCGCCGAGGAAGTGGCTGCGGCCATCGGTGCCGGGATCCAGGCAGCACTTCCCGAAGCTCAGGTCCGGCTGTGCCCGATTGCCGATGGCGGCGAAGGCACGCTCGACGCCCTCATGCACGCCGGCGGCGAGCGTCTGACCGTCGACTGCCGCAATGCCGCCGGCCAGCCAGCCTCGGCTCCGGTGGGCATCCTCAAGGACGGCAGCGCCGTCGTGGAATCAGCCGCCATCGTCGGCATCACTGATGCCGCCGGCATGGCCGTCGCGGTCAACCAGCGCACCACGCTGGGCGTCGGCGATGCCATCGGCCAACTGCTGGACCGTGGTGCCCGTCATTTCCTGGTGGCGCTTGGCGGCAGCAGCACCAACGATGGTGGCGCCGGGCTGCTGGCAGCGCTGGGCGTGAAGTTTCTTGACGCCTCCGGCGCGATCGTGCCGCCGGTGCCGGCACAACTGCAGCGCGTGACGCAGGTGGATGCCTCGGGGCTGGATGCACGGGTCAAGGAGGCCCATTTCGTGGCGATGTCGGACGTCGACAATCCCTTGTGCGGCGAAGAAGGAGCGACCGCCGTGTTTGGTCCGCAGAAAGGCGTGCGGCCCGAGCAGGTGGCCTTGCTGGACGGCGCACTGGCACACTTCGCTGGCGTGCTGGAACAGGCGCTCGGCCGCCATGCCGCCGGCCAGCCCGGCGCAGGTGCCGCCGGCGGACTCGGCTACGCACTGCTGATGCTGGGCGCGCAATTCCGCTCGGGTGCCGAGACCGTGGCCGACCATATCGGACTCGATGAGGCGCTGGCGGGCGCGGACTGGCTCATTACCGGCGAAGGCCGCAGCGATGCACAAACCCTGCACGGCAAGGCCCCCTTCATCGCCAGCCAGCGCGCGCGTCGCGCCGGGGTGCCGACCACCCTGCTCTCGGGCGGAATCGATCGCAAGTCGCTGGAAAAGCTGCAGACCAGCTTCTCCGGGTGCTTCTCCATCACCTTCGGACCGATGAGCCTGCAGGACGCCATCGCTCAGGCACCGGGCTTGCTCAAGGACAGCGGCGAACAGCTGGCACGCTTGTGGCAGGCCGCGGCCCCGCGTTGAGCGGGGGCTGACGCATCAGCGGGCCACACTCAGACCGGGGCCGCATTCTCGCCGGAGGCAACCGTCCGCGCCCCGCCGAAGCGGGCCATCAGGCGGCGTGTCAGGGGCTTTTCCAGCAGCAGATAAGACAGGCAACCTACGGCCGTGGCCGTGAGCACGGCGGCCAGGCAGATCAGGCCGTAGGCATGCGGCATCCATTTCAGGCCGACGATCACGACGGCGGGCATGATAAAGCCGTGGGCGAGATAGGTGGAATAGGAGGCATCGCCCAGCAAGGCCAGGCGGCCGGCCTGCCGGCGCACCCATTCAAAACGCTCCATCCAGGCCAGGCCCAGTACCAGCATGGCGGACGGCACACCCAGAGCGATGAAGCGGTCCACCTGCAGCCGATGGACAAACAGCGCAAATACTGCCACCGCAATCAGCGCGGCAGGCACCCACACTGGCGGCTGCCTGAACTGCATCCACACGCGTGCCACCGCCATGCCCAGCAGGAATTCGAAGAGGACCGAGCGTCCGAAGAACTGCGCCAGGACGCCGGCACCCCAGGCGTGGGCCACGATGAAGAGCAAGCCGAGGATCACGGTCGCCGTCTTCAGGCGTGGCAGCCGCAATGCGATCACGCCGGCCAGCACGGCGTAAAACAGCATCTCGAAACTGAGGGTCCAGCCGGACTCCACCAGTGGCAGGAGCTCGCCACTGGCCGGTGAGACCATCGGGTAAAACAGCAAGGAGCCCAACAGATACAGGAACGGCAATCCCTCCGCAAAGGCCCTGGACCCGATGGTCAGCACGATGGCCGCCTTGGACAAGGTATAGAACCAGTACATCGGCACAATACGGATCAGCCGCCGGCGAAAGAACATGCTGGCCGTAGCAACCGCATCCGCTGGCGCTGGCCTGCGGCGGGTAGACAGGTACATGACCAGCCCGCTGATGACGAAAAAGATGTCTACCCCCACCCCGCCAAACTCGTGCCAGTAGGACAGCAAGTCGCCCTGCCCGCTGCGCGCCCGCAGTTCCAGCGCCGCGTGCTGCGCCACCACCAGTGCGGCGGCCACACAGCGCAGGAATTGCACCGTCAACAGATGATTGCCCGATGTTGTCAGCATGTTTTTCCCCGATTGAAGTCAAGCCGTCAACGTTCACGCCCCGGTTGCATGATCTGAACCGGCTGCGTGAACGCCCCCTGATGCCTTCCCGCAGCAAGCGGCCGCCCGGATGCGGTTGCCGTAACACCCCCACCGCTCGCCAGCCCCGCACCCGATTCAGCGTGGAGGGACGAGCGAGGTCTGCAAGGGCCTGTCGGGCAGATCCTTGCGACGATGCGTTTCAGGGGTTTCCAGAGGTAGTGGCTCGCACTTTGAATGTCCGCCACTCCTCCCCAGGGGTGTCGGGCCAGCGTGCGCTACCAGTCAACAACGGCGATCAGGCAGACTTTGCTGCGGTGTAATGCATTCCTTTATTTTTCGAAAATGTAGATAAGCGGCAATTATTAACCATCAACAACGCGCAAAACACCTTCTTCGTCTGTCTACTATATTGCGCAGAGCAGCATTTGTCGATTTCATTTTATGCAATACAGCATAATTATTTTACAACAACATAAAACCGCCGTTCCGAACGGTGGCGGGTGAATGCCGATAGCTGCCCGGCATCAATATCTCATCCCAACTTCCCCTTCAACCTGATCCGCAAGCAAGCAACGCAGCCTCCTGAACTCAGTATCGAGCTCCGCATGTGATTTTTTACGACAGTTTTGCAATGAACTCTGACCCATGCCAAATCTGAACGAAAAAGATTGCAAATAAGTAATTAAATTCTGTCAGGAAAATGTAAGCATCATTTCCCCACCCCGTGAAAATTCACGAACAAACAGCGCTAAATCATTGATTTTTAAACAATAAAATTGGTCATTTTTTGTTATTCAAAAGATAATTTTATTGCCGTACGGATCAGTTCATTTCCGCAGTGCACTACTCATCAGTAGTGCGCTGCGGAAACAGTGGAAATCCTTTACTGGCGCGGCTTTCCGGCCGATTAAAAAAACCGGGAAGTTTGTGTTTTTTGTCGTTTTTTTATTGCTTGCGCGAGAAAGCAAATGTTATAGTTCCGACATCAACGCATGTTTTGTTACAAGTGTCAGAGGTTGTCAGCAGAAATTGCATATCTGACAATTAGAAGATTGACTGCGACACAAGAGTCACGGGCAATCCAGCATCAAGTGAGTTGATTTGTTTGAATGGAAAGCGCCACGCGCAATCCTCTTCATTAATTGCCGCATCCCTAAGGATTGATCCCATGAAAAAACTTCTCGCTGCCTCGGCCATCGCAATGGCCCTGAGCTTTGCCGGTACCGCCGCGCAAGCTGCCCCCCTGACTTTCTCGTCCAATGGCGTAGCCACGTTCAGCAACGTCATCACGACCGGTGCTGGCTCGACCTTCAGCGACAACTACACCTTCTCGCTGCCGGGCAACAGCAGCGCATCGGGCTCGCTGACCACCATCACCCTGGGTCAACTGCTGGGTCTGGCCATCAACAGCGTCACCCTGACCAACACCACGACCAATACCGTGTTCAACGCCGTGCTCAATTCGAGCAGCTCGTCGACCGGCACCAACTACTCGATTCCCGTCACGCTGCTGACCGGTGGTTCGTACAAGCTCAACATCGCTGGTAGCGTGTCCGGCATCAGCGGTGGCTTCTACGCCGGCGGCCTGAACGTTGCAGCCGTGCCGGAAGCCTCGACCACCGCCATGATGCTGGGTGGCCTGGCACTGGTGGGCTTCGTGGCCCTGCGTCGCCGTCGCAACGAAGACAGCAAGTCCTTCGCAGCCTCGCAGATGACCGCTGCCTGACCTGCAAGACTGGCCTGCCAGAACTGCCAAAAGAAAACGCCCGATTCATATCGGGCGTTTTTTTGTATGGAGCAACGCTGCTTAAAGACAGCGCCGGGAAGGACGCTGCCTCCCCGCTTCCTACTCTTCCGTAGCCAGCTTCTTGGCCAATGACTGCCAGCGCCAGGTATCGGCACACATGGCATCCACGTCACGCACGGCACGCCACCCGAGCTCACGCTCGGCGCGATCGGTGGCCGCATAGCACATGGCGATGTCGCCGGGACGGCGTGCGGTCAGCTGATGGGGCAGTTTCTTGCCACAGGCCTTCTCGAAGGCAGCCAGCATTTCCAGCACGCTGTTGCCGCGTCCGGTACCGAGATTGTAGATGCGCACGCCCGGGCCCTCGCCCAGCTTGACCAGTGTCTTGAGATGGCCCAGCGCCAGGTCCACGACGTGGATGTAGTCGCGCACGCCGGTGCCGTCCACCGTGGGATAGTCGCTGCCATAGACAGCCAGGCTGGCGCGGCGGCCATCGGCCACCTGCGCGATGAAAGGCAGCAGGTTGTTGGGAATGCCGCTCGGATCCTCGCCGATCAGCCCGCTCTCATGCGCGCCGACCGGATTGAAATAACGCAGCAAGGCAATGTGCCAATCGGGGTCCGAGACATGAATATCGCCCAGAATCTGCTCCACCATCAGCTTGCTGCGGCCATAGGGGTTGGTGGCCGACAGGGGAAAATCTTCCGTGATCGGCACCGAGGCAGGATCACCATAGACCGTGGCCGACGAACTGAACACCAGCTTCTTGACGCCGTGCCGTGCCATCGCGGCAAACAGCAGGTTGCTGCCGTTGACGTTGTTGTCGTAGTAGCGCACCGGCTGCTGCACCGATTCGCCGACTGCCTTGAGACCGGCGAAGTGAATCACCGCATCGATGGCATGCGTGCTGAAGACCTGGTCCAGCAGGGTCGCATCGCGGATATCGCCTTCGATGAATACCGGCGTCCTGCCCGAGATCTGCGCCACCCGATCGATGACGCTGCGGCGGCTGTTGCAGAGGTTGTCCAGCACCACCACGTCGTAGCCCGCATGCAGCAGCTCCACGCAGGTATGAGAGCCGATGTAGCCGGCACCGCCGGTCACCAGGATCGTTTGCTTGGCCATCTTGTTCCTTGTAGTTCAGTGAAGAAGTCTGTGAAGCATCCCTGACCGGGCACATCCGCACCCGGCAGCGATGCCTGAAACGCAGCGGCAGGTCAAGCCGCCGGCTCGCGCGCAACGACCTTCGCGGGCGCGCCCACGACGGTGGCACCGGCCGGCACGTCATGCAGCACCACCGACATGGCACCGATCTTGCTGCCATCGCCGACGTGAACGCCGCCGAAGACCTGCGCATAGGCACCAAACTCGACGTTGTCGCCGATGACCGGAACCGGACCATCTTCCCTGCGGTTGCCGATGGTCACGCCCTGGCGCAACGTGCAGCCCGCGCCAAGCACCACGTCGGCGTGCAGGAAGATGTTGCCAAAGTGCCAGATGCGCAGTCCTGGTCCGATGCGGGCAGTGCGGGGCAGGCTGATACCAAAGGCGGTTTCCACGAAACGGAAGGCCGCCCAGTAGAACACATTGCTGAGCTTTCTCTTGAGCCCGGGCGGGGCGGCTTCGATGCGGCGGCCCCAGCGGTAGACCCAGATTGCCCAGATCGATTGCTCTTTCAGGAAAGGACGGCGCATGTTGTAGCGACGAAGGTCGGCATCCCAGTCAGGATCCTTGCTCATCGGAAAATCCTTTCATATAGCGCTTGGCAAAGCTGCATGTTGTTTTGTCTGCTGCACCGAGCCTTCAAATGAAAGAAAGTTCTCTTTCAGTGCAGCAATTTTTTAAAATAATCTGGTTGAAATCAGCGCCATTTACACATCACAATATTATCTGTGCGCCGCAACAATATGATAAATTCGACGCGCTGGCTAGGGGCAGGACACAGGCCACACGTGCGTTTCCGGGCGGAAAGCTCATCCGGACAACGTGAAAATATAACGGAGGGCATGAACCCTCTTCACCGGTAACTCCCCCGACGCAATGTCCAAGAACAGCGTGCTGTGCGCGCTGCTCTTGTATTTGCGACCAGACCATTACAACTCGTCCAGACCGATGTCCTTCAAAGAGATAGTCAAATCCTCAGGCAAAACACTCCTCACCACGGTCGGCGTCACCGCGATCGGCTTCATCATCTCCGTACTGACGGCACGCATCCTTGGCCCTGAAGGCCGCGGCCTGCTCTCCGGTGCCCTGCTCATCATCAGCCTGTCCAGCTCCATCGCCACTTGCGGACTGGCTTATACCTACATCTACCATCGCGGTGCCGGGCAACAATTCGCCCAGAAACGTTTCGTGTTCCTGTCGGCGCTGTTCATCGGCCTGCTGGCCGCGCTGCTGGCCCTCGTCGGACTGATGTTCAACCACAACGTCGAACTGCGCGAGCACCTGCCGCTGATCATCGGCTTCGCCCTCATCACGGCGCTGCAAAATTACCTGATCAACCTGACGCAGATGCAACCGAGCCTGAGTTTCCTCAACGTCACCCGCATCGCCGGTGTGCTGCTCAACGTGACGGCGCTGGGCTTGCTGTACCTGCTGCTGCGCCCGGTCGATTTCGTCCAGATCCTGATCGGGCAACTGGTATGCGCCCTGCTGCTGATCGGCCTGTGCCTGAACTGGGCACGCAGCAACGTGTTCAGCACTGCTGCGCCGAACCCGCAGCAAGCGGCCGCGCCGCAGGCAAAGACCAGCCAGATGCTCAAGTACGCCTTCAACCAGCACGGCACGGTGCTGGTCGGGCTGGCGCTGACCAATTTCGACAAGGTCTATCTGCTCAAGGTGGCGACCATCGTCGAGTTCGGCTACTACTCGCTGGCCTTTACCACCTCGCGTCTGATCGGGGTGCTCTACGACGCCATGAACACCGCACTTTATTCGCGCTATGCCGGCAAGGAAGAAGGAGAACTCAGCCGCAGCATCAACATGGCCTTCCGCTTCACGCTGCTGCCCATGCTGCTGCTGGCCGCGTTCGGTGCGGTACTGGCACCGTGGCTGATCCACCTGGTCTATGGCCCCAAGTTCGCCTCGGTGACGCCGACCTTCATCATCCTGATGTTCGAATGCGTGATCTCGGGTGCCGGCTGGACGCTGGCCCAGCGCTTCAATGCGGCAGGCCGGCCCGGACTGGTGCTGGTGCGCCAGCTCATCTCGATCGTTCCGGTAGTCGCCCTGCTGCCCTTCCTGCCGAGCGAAAACATCGCGGTCTACCTGGCGTTGCTGATGTTGCTGGGCGCGTCGCTGCGCATGGCCATCACCCTGGTGATCTATCCCTACGTCCTGCGCGAACCCATTCCACGCCTGTTCCCCTCGGCCGATGAAGTCCGCAAGGTCATCGCCATGGCACGCGCACAATGGCAACGCCGTATGCATAAAGGAGAATCCGCATGAACCGCTCATTCCCCCTCTCGATCTCGTCACAAGAAAGTCAAGTAATGAACAAGCATTCTGAAGTCATGGAAGGCCTCAAGGCACATCACGCAATCATCGCCGGGATGCTCAAGGGGAAGCGATTCCATTACATCGACATCCCGATTCACGACAACATCGGGGACTTGCTCATCATGCTGGGGACCCTGCGGTTCTTCGAGACCAATCACCTGAAGCCCGCTACCATCTCGACCACGCATTCCTTCAAGCACGAGTGGGTCAAACCTGGCGATGTCCTCGTATTCCACGGGGGTGGCAACTTCGGTGACCTCTATGGCCACATCCACCAGGATCGTGAAAAAGTGATCATGGCCTTCCCCGGCAACCAGATCATCCTGATGCCGCAGACGCTGTTCTTCTCGTCCGACGCGGCACGGGCACAATCGGCAGCCAATCTCTCCAGGCACCCGGATCTGCATCTTTTCGTGCGTGACCTGGTTTCCCAGAAGATGGCCTACGAGTTCACCCCCCACGTCTATCTCGTTCCGGACATGGCGCATCAGCTTTACCCTGTCGCCACCCCGGACAAGCAAGGCCAGGGCATCGTGCGCATTCAACGTGTGGACAAGGAAAAGCCCAACACTCCTGAAAGCCTGCGCCAGCTGTCGATCCGGACCACGACCGATTGGATCGAAGTCATCGGGGAAGATCGCAAGCTGATCAATCTCTTCGAGAAGCTCGAGTGGCGACTCAATCATCACGGCTGGCATTCCGGCCTGACCGCCCTGGCCAAGTGGTACTGGGCTCCGGTTTCGCGGCGCTACGTGAAGAAGGCAATCAAGGTGTTCGCCGACCATGAAAGCGTGGTCACCGACCGGTTGCACGGCCACATCCTGGCCTGCCTCATGGACAAGAAACACGTCGTCATCGACAACAGCTACGGCAAGAACTCCACCTACATGAACCAGTGGACCATCGAAAGCCCGCTGACCACGCTGGTGCGGGAGAGCACGTGAAAATCGCCTACCTCATCCTCGCGCACAACAACCCCAGGCTACTGGAACGGCTGATTGCCGAACTCTCCAGCGAGCGTGCCACTTTCGTTCTGCACATCGACAGCAAGGCCGATATCACGCAGTTCGAACGGCTGCGCGCGATGCCGCGGGTCCTGTTCTGCGACAAGCGCATCAACGGGGCATGGGGTGATTTTTCGCTGGTGCAGGCCACCCTGAACATGATGGAACTGGCCCTGCAGCACGAGCCGCAAACCGGCCGCGTAGTTCTGCTCAGCGGCAGCACCCTGCCGATCCAGCCAAGGTCGTACATCGAAGATTTCTTCCAGCGCCAGGCGGATGCGAACTTCATGGAAGCCTACCCGATGCCCAATGAAGAATATGGCAAGCGCATTGGCCGGCTGGCCCATTACTGGGTGCGCCGGGCCAGACCGCTCATGCGTTACCGCTGGAAGTTGCAGGACCTGATCATCCGCTACGCGCCGCTGCGCGATTACCGCAAGGCGCTGGGCGAACTGCAGCCCATGGCCGGCTCCCAATGGTGGGCAGTGACGGGCGAGGCTTGCCGCTACATGCTGGACTACCACCGGCGGCACCCCCGGCTGGCGTCGTTCTGCAAGCATGTCGACTGCCCTGATGAATTCTTTTTCCAGACCATCCTGGGCAATTCGGAGCATGGCAAGGATCTGCAGCCAAGCATCACCTATACCGACTGGCAGCCGAAACGGGATAGCCCGGAAACCTTGACGCAATCCTACCTGGCGCATTTCGCGCAGCCCGTCGTGATGGCTTCGGAGCGGCACAACTGTCCGTTGCCGGGTGGCGAAGTGCTGTTTGCACGCAAGTTCAACGAAGAGCCATGGCAGGTCGTCGAAACCCTGCTGGAGAACAACCAGCGCAAGGCGCAGACTACCCTCTCCCCTCACTGAACACCAGACAGCCAGACAGCCGATCTCAGCCCTCCGCCACTGCGCCGAGGGCTGTTTTTTCATGTCCGCCAGTTGCAGTGACTCTCCCGGGACAGGCACGCAACCCGCCCGGGAACTGGCTCAGGCAGACTCATTGCCGCCCAGGCGGCGACGCTCCCATCGGGCCTTGATCATGCCGACCAGCTTGCGAATCTCGGCCATGGTCGGGACCAGGCGCGGAACCGGTTGCTTGAGCACGTAGGGATACATCGCCAGCGTGATGATCATCCGCAGCACCGCACCCAGCAGCATCAGCAGGGCCAGATAGACGGAGATGTTCTCCTTCGGCAGGAAGGGCAGCATCAGGACCAGCGGGATGAGCGACAGCACATGGCGTCGCAAAATCAGGCCAGGCTTGCCGCCGGCATTGAAACGCTGGGCCAGGGTCCAGGCAGCTCCCGACAGCACGCATTCAAACATCAGGATGATGAAGCTCGGCGTCACCGAGTCGAACTTGGGGCCGTAAGCCAGGCGAATCAGCCACGGGGCCAGCACCGAGCCAATCCCTGCCAGCACCAGCATGGGCACGAGCGTGAAGCGGAAAGCCGTGTTGATGCTGGAATTCAATTCCCCCTCCTCCTTGCCGGCATAGCGCGAATAGAGGGCCGTATTCATCGCCTCGTGGATCGCACCGATCAGGCGCGAGGTGGTGAAGGCCAGCGTGTAGTAGCCGAACTCCTCGATGGTACCGACCTTGAGCAGGTAGACCTTGTCGAAATAGGTCATGGCCAGCGCCACCAGCCCGGTGCCGTGCTGGTTCAAGGCGTATTTAACCATGTCGGAGGTGCGCGCCCGCGGCAGGCTGGCCAGCTCGGCCGGTGCCGGGCGGGCGCTGAACAGGTAGAGGCGGCACCACTGCAGGCACATGGCGATGAGCACCAGCGCACACACCATTTGCCCGATCAGGATGTATTCGAATTGCACTGGTCGGCACAGCCAATACAGCACACCCAGCGCAGCCAGGTTGAAGATCGCTCCGGAAATGCGCGTCAGGTTCAGGAAGGCCAGCGAGGTTTCCAGCTGCGACAGGTTGAACAGGTAATTCTGCAGGCCCGTGACCACTGCAAAGGCGGTAATGAGCGCGATGTGCTGGTGCAAGATGGCGTTGTCGTTGATTCGGACACCTACTGCGGCCAGCAGCAGTGTCCCGACGCCGATCACCAGCGCCGACAGATACACGAAGCGCCGCTGATGGAAGTACAGCCCGGTACCGCGGAAGTAGATGTAGCTGTACGCCAGATCCCAGCGCCCCAGCGCCGTCGACAGGCCGATGATGAGCAATGAGCCCGACAGCAGTCCGCGCCCCTCCGGACCCAGCATGCGCGTGGTCAACACAGAAATGGCAAAACCGAGCACCGTCACGCCGACCGTGGTCAGCAGGGTTCTTCCGGAAGACTTGACTATCTCTTTGAAGGACATCGGGTATGGATTTGATGGGATCGAAGACCGCGTGCAGCGGCGTCAGAAACAAGCAGAAGCCTTCAGCTGCTGCGCAAGGTCGGCAACGAAGCCGGCAGAGCCACGAAGCGCGTGGCACGCAACGGACATCGACGCCAGGAGTCCTGTGAACGGCGGCAGCTCATCTGTAAAGAGCGGTAAGGAATTTACCATAATGCTGCGGCGCACAGTAAAGAATTCGTGGTCATAAAAACAAACTTGACGCATTGTTATGCTCGCATAAAAAACGGTCCAGAAACAAATAAAAAATCACTTGGATCGGTTTTTATACGCACTGTTACCTCTTGAAACACCCTTCCTGACAAAGCACTGACAGCGCACTGACGTGCCACTGACGCCGCAGCCAGTAACGCGCAAATTAATAAAACTCGCGTTTTCCAAGTACGTATTTGCTGACAAAAGACTGACAAACCCTCATTTACATATTGCAGTGCAACATGTAAGGATATGCGCAAGCGGTGATCGCCACCAATCTGGCGGCTGTGGGGGCGTCAAGCAGAAGAAAGTTGGCGGGAGCACAAAAGAAAACGCCCGATGGCAGCCATCGGGCGTGATGCAGTTTCCTGATGCCACTGCCGGAGAAGCCGGCTGCAAGGCAAAAGAATCAGGGCCTGTTCACCTTGAATCTGCGAGATTTAAGGTGAACAGGCCCTGGTAACGGTCCGGCGACCTCAGGCGCGCTTGTAGACGTCGTCGAAACGGACGATGTCGTCTTCGCCCAGGTAACTGCCCGATTGCACCTCAATGAGGTGCAGCGGCAGCTTGCCCGGATTTTCCAGGCGATGGGTCACGCCGATAGGCAGGTAGATGGACTCGTTCTCGCTGAGCAGGGTGACTTCCTCGCCGCGTGTGACGAGGGCCGAGCCGCTGACCACGACCCAGTGTTCGGCGCGATGGTAATGCATCTGCAGCGACAGCTTCTCGCCCGGTTTGACGATGATGCGCTTGACCTGGAAGCGCTCGCCGGAATCGACGCTCTCGTAGCTGCCCCAAGGACGGAAGACGCGCTTGTGATGGACGTGCTCGGTGCGCTTGGCATTCTTGAGCTTGTCGACGAAGGCCTTCACTTCCTGCACCTTCTCACGATTGGCGACCAGCACGGCATCGTCGGTTTCCACCACGATCAGGTCTTCCACGCCGAGCACCGCCACCATGCGGCTTTCCGCGCGCACCAGGGTATTTTTGACCTGGTTGAGGTGAACGTCTCCGCGCACCACGTTGCCCTCGGCATCCGCCGGCAGCACTTCGTGCAGCGCACTCCAGGAACCGACATCGCTCCAGCCTATGCTGGCGGGCACCACGACCGCGCGCGAGGTGTTTTCCATCACGGCGTAGTCGATCGACTCGGAGGGGGACGCGGCGAAGGCGGCCTCATCCAGGCGACAGAAATCGAGGTCGTTGTAGGCTTTGCTCACCGCCTCCTTGACGGCCGCACCGATCAGCGGACGATGGGATTCCAGTTCGGCGAGGAAATCGCGCGCCTTGAACAGGAACATGCCGCTGTTCCAGTAATAGCCGCCCTGCTTCAGGAAACCGGTGGCAGTCTCCAGATCCGGCTTCTCGACGAAGCGATCCACCAGGAAGTTGCCGGTATCGGCACCGTGGGCGCCACCGCGCAGGATGTATCCGTAGCCGGTTTCCGGCTGCGTGGGCTCGATACCGAAGGTGGCCAGCGCACCCTGCTGCACCGAAGCCATGGCGCGGCGGACTGCCTCATGGAAGGACAGCACGTCCTTGATCACGTGGTCGGCCGGCAGCACCAGCATCACCGCCTCCGGATCGAGGCGCTGCAGGTGCAAGGCGGCGGCGGCGACGGCCGGCGCGGTATTGCGGCCCTGCGGCTCGAGCATGATGCCCAGCGGGCGCACGCCGATTTCACGCATCTGCTCGGCGATCATGAAACGGTGCTCATTGCCGCAGACGATCAGCGGGGCCTGGACTTCCGGCCAGGAACCGACACGCGAGACCGTCTCCTGCAGCATGGTCTGTTCGCTCACGAGCGGCAGGAACTGCTTCGGATAGGCGGCACGCGAGAGCGGCCACAGGCGGGTTCCCGAACCGCCGGACAAGATGACGGGATAGATTTTGGTGATTGACATTAGGTGCTCCTGTTATCCACGCCAGTCCGTGGTTTGAGACGGCGGTCGCGCGCGTCGTTCCACTGCTCGTCCGGCTGATCGGACGTATGCTTCATTGCGCCATCATGGGTGACGCTGTAGGCACCATAGACCACGCTGTCTTCAAAGGTGGTGCCACTGGCTACGCGAGTATACTCGAACAGCACGCTGCGAATGACCTTCGCGCCGCTGCAGATATGGCTGCCATGGCCGATCCAGGCCGGTCCGATGATGGTCGAGCCGGCTGCGATATGAGAACCGGCTCCGATGTAGACCGGCCCTTCGATGGTGGTGCCTTCCCACTCGATGCGGGTGTTGAGTCCGACCCACACACCTTCCTGGATCTGGGTACCGGGCACGTACATCTGCGCCACTTCCCCCTTCAGCACGCTCTGCAG
Source organism: Herbaspirillum sp. 1130 (assembly GCF_017833835.1). Classification (NCBI taxonomy): domain Bacteria; kingdom Pseudomonadati; phylum Pseudomonadota; class Betaproteobacteria; order Burkholderiales; family Oxalobacteraceae; genus Herbaspirillum; species Herbaspirillum sp. 1130. The sequence goes on along the minus strand of NZ_JAFICQ010000001.1, from coordinate 123,425 downwards.
CACCGACCAGAAATCGGTGACGTTGCCGATGTCGATCCAGTTGAAGAAGCGCTTCTGGGCATAGAACGGCAACTGCTTTTCCACCAGCAGCGGGAACAGGTCGGAGCCGATGTCGAAGAACTTGTCCTTGGGGATGAGCTCCAGGGCTTCCGGCTCCATGATGTAGATACCGGTGCTGGCCAGATTGGACAGGGCTTCTTCCTGCTTCGGCTTTTCCTGGAAGGACTTCACCTTGCCGTCGGGCTCGGTCACCACGATGCCGTAGCTGGAGACCTGCTCCATCGGCACCTCCTTGGTGATCACGCTGACCAGCGCGCCCTTGCGGCGGTGCTCGAACAGGGCCGAATGGATGTCCAGATCGATCAGCGCATCGCCGCAGATGACCAGCGTGGTTTCATCAAAGAAGCCGCCGAACTCCTGAATCTTCTTCATGCCGCCTGCCGAACCGATGGGATCCGGGAAGACCTGGCCGTCGTCATCCACATAGCCTTCGAAGGAATAGCCGATGCGCGCGCCGAAACGCTGGCCTTCGCCAAAATAATTCTCGATGCGGTCATGCAGGTAGCTGACGTTGACCATGATGTCCTGGATGCCGAATTTCACCAGGTGCTCGATCAGATACTCCATCACGGGCTTGCCCAGAATGGGAATCATCGGTTTGGGCAGCGCGTAGGTCAGCGGCCGAACGCGGGTCCCCTTGCCCGCTGCGAGAATCATCGCTTTCATGTTTGCCTTTCTTGCTCTATGGAGTTGAATCGAAAAACGGTTGCCCGGCACAGGTCGCGGCACGAAGATCCCTCATGCCGCAGTCCCTCTGTCCAGGACAGGAATAAGGACAGCGGGGACGGCGTCACCGCAAGGGCTCAAGCAAATACTGTGCGCACATCAGCTCGAACTGCCGCCGCAGCGACGCCGACGGGTTGATGATCGCCCAGGGACGCTTGGCAGCCATGCAGGCTGCATACAGCAGGATCAGGGAACCGACGGCGGCGCTGTCGATCCAGGTCAGTTGCGCGCAATCCAGCACCACCGGCCCCGGCCCTTGCGCAGCCTGGGCCAGCAGCGAGCGCCAGCGCCCGATGTTGGGCTGGCCGATGGCACCGCTCAGCAGCAATTCACTGGTGCCATGATCCAGCTTCAGTTCCATGCCGGCCGCATCAAATTGCGCGACGGCAGGCGCCGGACGGCGCGCCGCCCGCGCGGCCGGGATCACGACGCTCCACAGCAGCTTCAGCAGGGTGCGGCCATCATTCCAGTAGCGCCGCCACAGCGCCGGCTCTTCCTTGATGCGCCAGGCCCATTCCAGTCCGGTCTTCTGGACCCAGACCGGAGCACGCGACACGGTTCCGGCCACGAAATTGATCACGGCCCCCAGGTGGCCCATCAGCGGCACCTGCAGGGCATCGCGATTGCGTTGCACCCATTGCTGGCCCTTGCGGGCGGCCAGTGCCACAACGAGGAAATCGGCACCGCTCTGGTTGATCGCCGCGATGGTCTCGGGGCTGCTCATTTCCTCGACCGTGCCGAAGCCGGGGGTTTCATAGCCGACCGCCTGCATGCCGCTGCGGTCGGCGTTGATCTTCTCGCAGGCCAGCTTGGCAACGCCGGGCAAGCCGCCGAAGAAATAGATGCGCATGGGATCGACGCCATTGCGGCCAGCCGTGCTGCGCAGGGCGTCGAACAAGGTCGAGCCGGAGACGCGTTCGGTGAAGGGCAATCCCAGGGCGCGGGCGATCCACACGATGGGCATGCCGTCGATCACCGACAGGTTGCTCTGCAGGACGGTTTCGCGGAACTGCAGGTCTTGCAGGCAGGCGATCACGAAGTTCAGATTGGGCGTGGACAAGAAGCAGCGGCGGCGTTCCTTGCTGGCCAGATGCATGCGCGCGCAGGCTTGCTGCACATCGACCAGGTCGAACGGCAAACCGAGGATGCAATACACCTCGCGCGAGAAATCCGGCCCCGGATCGATCACTGCACCGGGCTGCGCAGCCACTGGCGCGGACGCCACTGCAATAGGCTCATTCAGAGTCACGTTTGGACCTCACCCACTCTACCTGACGATTGAAAAGAAACTTCACATACAACGGCACCTTGCGTGCTACATAGCCCACGGCGCTGAGCAACTGGCGCAGATTGATCACATCGCGCGCAAACCCGGACCAGGCCAGCAGCACCGACGACACCAGCGCGGCCAGCATCAGGCTGGCCAGCCCAAGGGCCGCCGTACCGCCCAGGACCAGCGCGGCCAGCAAGGCCAGCAGCCACGCCACGCCGGTGAGCATGACCAGCAAGGCCAGCGGCGGTACGCTCAGGTCCAGCGCCAGCGCCGCCAGCGCACCATTGCGCAGGCGCAGCGACTGCCGCAGCAGCTTGGGCACATAGGTCTGGATCACGCTCAGATGGCCGTGCTCCCAGCGCGTGCGCTGGGTGCTGACACCGCTTTCGCTGACCGGGAAGTAGCTGTAGACCAGCGCGTCCGGACAGAACAGCGGCGGCTGTCCCACGGTGGCCAGGTCGACACCCAGCTTCATGTCTTCGACGATGTGACCGGTGGCCAGATCGACCCGTCCGATCTGCTGCCAGCCAAATGCCATCCCGGTGCCCATCAGCTGGCAGGGTTGGCCGAGGCGCTGGAAACCCAGGGGCCGCACATGATTCTTCACCACCCACGCAAACTCGGCGATCTTGCGCATCGGGCCGGATTCCTGCGGCACATGCATCAGGTACAAGGCCTGCACCGGACGGCCCGACTGCACCGCGGCGCGGCTGACCGTGTCCAGCGCATCGGGACCCAGGAAGCAGTCCGCATCCACGATGATCACCACGTCGGGCGGATCCTGCGACAGCTGCCGGATGCCATGGTCGAGCGCATAACCCTTGCCGCGCAAGACATCATGAAAGCGTTCCGTGACCTCGGCACCGCTCGCGCGGGCAATGGCAGCGGTGTCATCGGAGCAGTTGTCCGCCACCACCAGCACACGGTCGCCTTGCACCAGCTGGGCACGGATGCCGGCGATGACCTCGGCAATCCCGCCCGCCTCATTGTGGGCCGGCACCAGCACCGCGATGCGCGGACGCAGCGGACTCAGCACCGTCGACCGGGGGCGCGCGAACCGCGCCGCCAGCACCTGCACCAGCAATACCGTCACCGGAATGGCCAGCAGCACCAGGAACAGCAGCAGTATCGTTTGCAATAGTCCTATCAACATCGTCTCTTTCCGTCTCTTCCGATTCAAAATCCTTCATGCGCCCTGCGCCACCAGCGTGCCGCCGGGCGCTGTCCGAAGGCTTCGCCGCAACCACCCGGCTCGCATTTTCACCTGCAGCAGAAGCCACTGGCCCTGGCGCCGCGCTCTCCTGATGAGTTTGGCCAGTGGCACGCAACCGGCAGTCAACGACTTGGTCAGAATGTGCATTTCCACATGGCACCAAACCGGTCTCATCAAGAGTGAAAGCTCACCTTATCTTTCACATTATGCGGCATCCTCCGCACAAATTTGCTGCACTTGCACACATTTTGTTGCTGCGCTTCGAGAGCCCATCAAATGAAAAGTTCGCATTCAACCTGGCCTGAGCTTTCAGCTTTTTTTACGCCATGAACAGCGACAGGCTCGCTATACTTTTCAGGGGCACCGAACCGTTGGGCGCTTTGTGCGTCAGACTGATTCCCAAGGCAGCATCTTGCCCTGCGGCACCACCACTACTTCATAGGAAATGCTCATGCAACGAAAATTCAGCAAGCTACGCCAAGCCCAGTTATGTCTGGCGCTTGGATGCACAGCCCTGGCCAGTGCACCGGTCTGGGCTCAGGAATGGGGCAGCTACCTCAAACCCTTCGCTGCGGATTCACTGTGGAACAGCCGGCCGGTCAATCCCACTTTTTCCAACGACGTCATCCCTACATCGACCTATTCGCCGCTGATCACCAACGGCGATTACTCGACCGGCGTGTTCCTCGCCAGCCCGAATGATCCGGCGGTCACCGTGACCGGGCCAACCGGCAGCAACAGCCTCAAGATCGCTGACGAAGAGGTCTTCCGCGACATCACCATTCCCCACTGGCCGGCCGCGACCAAGCCGGGCCCGGGCGGCGATGCTCACGCCGATATCGCGGACCCGTCCACCGGCATCATCCATTCCTTCTGGGGCCTGAAACAGCAGGACGGCAAATGGACTGCACGACTCTACGCATGGACCAAGATGAACGGCACCGGCTGGCCTGATCCTGCGCATTACTACCAGGGCGCGCGTGCGGCGGGCGTTCCTGCTTCGGCCGGGCTGATCCGCATCCACGAAGCTGCCGCCAAGCCGGAGTACTATCCGCACGCGCTGGCCATGACGATGACCTACAACGGCCTGAGCGCCAAGCCTACCTACGTTTTCCCGGCCACCTCGGCCGACGTCAATGCGGCGAAGGTCAACAGCGGTCCATTCCCGGAAGGCGCGCTGATGATGCTGCCGCCTTCCTTTGACACATCCAAGATCACCAACGAAGAAGTGCGCCGCATCGCTGAAACGCTCAAGCGCTACGGTGCCTACGTCATCGACGCCAACGACGGCACGCCCTTCGCCATCTTTGCCGAGATCGGATCGAGCGCCAATCCTTCCCCGGGCGGCTGGAATGCCACCGTCTCCAACGAACTGCAAACCATCCGTGCCGCCCTGCGCCGCGTGACCGGGGCCAGCGGCTGGATCGATGGCAACGGCAAGGCCTTCACGCCCAACCAGAATCTCAACCTGCTCTCCATGCGCGGTGCCTGGACCCTGCAAGCCGGCAGCGGCCAGGCCACCTTCGACTCGTGGCAGCAATCGGTGGTGATCTCCGGCGCCAGTGCTTCCACGATTGCCGTCAATTACTCCAATCGCGGCATGCAGCCGGTCGATTGGGCCAAGCCGGTCATGGGTGCCAAGTACAAACTGACAGCGCGTGCCACAGGTGGCGGCAAGCTGCGCTTGACCATCTATGACAAGCTGGTCGGCAAGGTGGTCACCGACTCCGGTTACCTGGCCAATGGCCAGAGCACGACCTTCGTCTGGAATGCCAACACCCCGCAACTGATCATTTACGCGCAGAGCGGCGGCGCTTCTTCGACCGTCGGAGCGGAGCTGATCAAGGCCGAATAACGGCCAGGCCGCTGCGGTGGGCTGCACCTGCACGGCGCAGCCCACCCATCATGGCCCCTCAGGCAGCAGGGGCTGCGGGCAGGCGCGACGCTTGACCCGCCCTTTCCTTATCAGCCGGCCGTCCATTCAGATAGAGCGACCAGCCCATGCCCATCGCCATCCAGAAATACCAGTTGAACGCCAGATAGCTGAGCATGTTGTCGGAGGCCGACACGACCAGATATTGAACCAGTGCGCAAATCAGGATGCCCGCACCCAGCCGATCCCTGGGATAGAGCCGCAGCAGCGCCCGGAAGGCCTGATAGAACAGCACCAAGTAGGCGACCAGCCCGATGACGCCAATATCGAAAATCAGCTGGACGAACACATTGTGTGCCTTCCACTCGAAGTTGCCTGACAGCGGGAAGAACACGTTCGAGTAGTAACCGAAGGCTTCCACGCCATAGCCCGTCAGGTAGCGGCTGGGCGACATCCAGTTCAGCGCGCTCTCCCACAGCAGCACGCGCCAGGCGAACGAATTGAGCTTGGCGTAGTTGCCTACCACCGTACCGCCTCCGTCCAGATCCATGATCCGCTGTTGCACGCTGGGGATCAGCAAGGACAGGCAGCACAGCACCAGCAGGTAGATCAGGTAGCGCCGTTCGAACATCAGCCCGTACAGAACGAACAGCACCAGAACCGCCGCCCATGCACTGCGCGTCTGAGTCAGCAGCAGCAAGACCATCAGCACGCCCAGATAGCCCGTGAAGGCAAAGCGCTGCAGCTGGCTCAGCTTGAAGGTCGGGCTTTTCAGGACGTACAGACCCAGAGAAATGATCAGGGTCAGGTAGAAGGCCAGGATGTTCGGGTGCGTAAAAGTACTCTGCAGGCGGAAGCCGCCGGACACGCCACCGGCCATCGCCACGCTGACCAGCCCGTAGATGGCGGGAATGACCGACGAGCCGATCATCAGGCGCACCATGAAGCGGAAGTCATCCTCGGTGCGCACGATATAAAACGCGCAGACGAACACGGCAAAGTAGGAGCACAGCGAGAGCGCGGTTTTCAGGCCAACGGCAGCATTGGGCGAGACCACTACGCACACCGCCTCCCATGCCAGGAAGATCAGCCAGGCCACGGCCGCCTTGCGCGGCAGCAGGCGCGGCCGCTCGATGAAGAAGAGCAGCGCGATCAGAATGATCAGGGCATTGATGGCCCCGCCGAGGCCGGCACCGCCGCCGCCGGCCCCTACCCGCGTGGACTCCAGCACGACGTCGCCGGAGGCGCGCAGCAGCAGGATCAGCAACAGCAGCAAGCGCTTGTTGAAGACGAAGATGGCGCCCAGCAGGAACAGCGCCGGCACTGCCGCCAGACGTCCGACGCTGTCGCCCAGCAAGGTTGCCGCCACCGGCAGCACCATGCCGACCAGCACGGCCACCATGACGCCGGCTGCCAGGATGAGCAGCTGGGTCAAGTCCAGATTGATTTTTCTCATTTCATTGTCCTTCGCTGCAAGCCGAGCTTGCCCGTTGCGCGACTGCTGAACATTCCACGCCGGTCATCACCCAGGCGCTCACGCCGGCACCAGCAGGCCGGGGTTGGCCGCACCCACGGCTGACTGCAGGTCTTCCAGGAAACGCTGTTGCAAGGCGAACTCGTCGGCCTGCGATGCTCCCTCTTGCACCAGGGTGGAGGCGCGCACCAGGATGCCATCGGAGATCCGGCCGGCCATGCCGTCTTCAAATATCTTCAGTCGTGCGGCCAGGCCACCGTTGGGGAATCCATCGCCGATGCGCACCCAGTAGGTGACCGCCTCGACCCGGTTCTGGCGGGATGCAACGAAGCGCGAGCCCATGACGGGCTGGCTGCCCGCCCGCACCGGGATGGCGACCCGCTCCTTGCCGCTCAACACGAATCCTTGTGCCACATAACAGACTTCGGGCAGGTGGATCTTCACGTCCTGGGTCTGCTCCTTGGCGTAGGCCAGCGCCAGCATGACCATCTGTCCCTGGCTGTTGACGTAGGTGCGTCCAAGCACGTCGTCGTAGGGCTGGTCGGTGCTGCGGTCAGTCCCATCCTCCAGACCCACGTTGACTTGCAGGAACGGCGACGGCACTTCCTTCCACTGCCCGAACTGGGTGGGAATGACGGTAGCAAAGTTGCCCTTCTTGACGACGTTGACCTCACGCGGCACCAGCAACTGCACCAGGCCCACCGAGACCACCATGGCGATCACCACGGCAATGGAGAGCCGCAGGTTCATGGAAAACTGCGTGGTGTCCTGCGCGGCCGCAGCGGCGCGCTGGCGCGGCACGGCCTCGGGCGCCGGCAGCCCGCGCCAGGCCGCATGGCGCACGGCAATCCAGCGCAAGAGGCTATCCAGCGCGATGATCAGGCCCAGTGCCACGAAGAACAGCAGCATCCCGGCGAACCCGTGCAGGAAGCCCTGGCCGGCGGCATCGCCAAGGTAATAGGTGATCAGGGCCAGCACCATGACGCGCACCGTATTGGCCGTGAAGGAAATCGGAACGATCAGGACCGCCAGCACCAGATTGCGGAACAGCGACTGGTGACGCACCAGGTTCATGTACAGCAAGCCGAGCGCTTCCAGGGTGAACAGCGAGTTCAGCCCGGCGCAGGCATCGGCGACCAGCAACTGGTAGGGGCCGATGTAGAGAATCACGCCGCTGCGCGCGATCGGATAACCGAACTGACGCAGGATCAGTTCGGAGGCGTAGGAGACGCCGATCTTGAGCGGCTGGGTGAGCAGGTCCACGACCGAGGCCGGTAGCGGCACCATGAACAACATGAAGAAAAAGGCAAACCACAGGCGGCGGCAGGTACGGATCCCGAACTGCAGCAACACGATGCCGATCAGGATCGGGATCAGCGATCCCGCTTCCATGAAGAGCACGGTCTGCGAGCGGCCCAGCACGAAACACAGCAAGCCCAGCAACAGGAACACCATGCCGGCGATGGGTGCCGGACGGCGCTCGATGAGCCCGTCCTGATGCAGCTGGCGCACCCGCACGAACAGATAGCAACACGCGACGGCCAGCACGATCGGGCCGTGCGCATTGCGCTCGGTGCCCCACACGCCATGGAACAGGTCAATGAAACTGGGGACGTACATGGCCGCCAGGCCCGCCGCCACCACCAGCCAGGGCAGGCCGGAGAATGGCTGTTGACGCATGGGGCGCAGGGTCTGGGCAGTCATCTTGCAGTTCTCGTCAGGAGGGTCGGGAGATCAGAACTCGTTGACGACGCTGCCGACGACGGCCACGTGTGCGCTGGTCAGGTTGTCGGTGAGCGTACGGACGGCCGAGATGTGGGTCATGTTGGTGCGCACTACCACCAGGCTGGCACCGGTGCGTGCCGAGATCATGTTGCCGTCGGCATACTGGCCGCCAGACGGGGTATCGACCAGAATCACATCGAAGTCCTGTACCAGGTCGCCCAGCAACTGCGTGAAGTTGGGACGGCCCAGCAATTCCTGCGGATTCGGTGGGGTCGGACCGGCGGGCAAGACCGACAGGTCCAGCAGATCCGGCACGCGCTGGAGCGCATCGGCCGCGCTGCAGCGGCCGGCGATCACGCCCGACAGGCCGTTGCGGTTATCCAGGCCAAACAGCTCGTGCTGGCAGGGCTGGCGCATGTCGGCATCGATCAGCAAGGTACGCTCGCCCAGCTGCGAGAACACCACGGCCAGATTGGAGGCGATGAAGCTGCGCCCTTCCCCGCTGGCCGGGCTGACGATGGACAGCGCCTTGTGCTTGCCGTCGATGTCGAACCAGCGGACCATGAGCTGGCTGCGCAAGGCACGCAGGGCTTCCACCTGTTTGCTGAACGGATTGTAGGCCGCCACCACCTTCTCGCTGACCTTGCTTTCGCCTTTGAGAAGATAGGGATAGTCGAACTGGCGCGACAAGGCCTGATCGATATCGGACTGCGTCAGCAAGCCGAGCTGGATGGCGGCGTCACCGAAGCGCATGCCGCGCTCGCGCTGCAGACGCAGAATGCGTTCCGCATTCTCGGGAGTCAGCTTGCCGCTGTCGACCAGGATGGCGCCGATGGAGCGGTTCGGCAGCGAGGTGCCTTCAGTGAATGTCAACGTTGCTGTAGTCATGTTATTCCCGCGGTATCTGTTTTTATTGGCGATGAAAACGGGCCCGGATCAGGCAGGCTTGCCGCGTCCAAATCCGAAGCGGCGGCGAGACGAGCTTGTCACCGGGCGAGTGATCGAACCCAGCACCGGCAGCCCCAGCTCTTCCACCAGGTCCTGCTCGGAACGTACCCGGCGATTGGTCAGCTCCAGGCCCAGCGCAGTCATCACGCCAAGGATGCCGCCGACGAACACGGCCAGGATCAGGTTGATGAGGATGCGCGGGCTCGACGGATTGACCGGCGGGACGGCGGCCGACAACAACGAGATATCCGACTGGTTGGACTGGCCTTCCAGGCTGGTCTGGGCGAAGCGCTGCGAGGTCATCTCGTAGGCGCGCTGGGCGCTTTCCAGTTCACGGCTGAGCACGGCGAGTTCGTCACGGGTGCGGTTCATCTCCAGCACCTTGCGTTTTTGCGCTTCGAAATCGGCGCGGATCTCGGCTTCGCGCTTGGCCAGGATGGTGGCATTGCCGCCCACCGAGGCGGAAATGGCGGCGCTCGCATTAGCCAGCTGCGCGCGCAATCCATCACGCTCGGCCTTGGCCGCCAGATAGTCCGGGTGGTTCACGCCCAGACGCTTGGAGGCTTGCTCGAAACGGGCTTCCGAGATGGCCAGGTTGGACTTCAGGGTCTGGATCAGGCCGCTGGCATTGACGTCCGGCGATTCGGCAGCGCCACCGGCCTTGGCCTGGCGGCTGCGAGACTGCGCCTCGGCCAGGGCCGACTGGGCCATCACCAGCTGGGTCGACAGGTCGTTGAGGCGGTTGTTTTCGACATCGGTACGGGTGTCCAGATTGGTGATGCCATGCTCTTCCTGGTACTTCGACAGCTTGGCTTGCGCCTGCTCATAGGCATCGCGCAACAGCTTGGTCTGGTCGTTGAAGTAGGACGACGCCTTGCGGGTCGGGTCCAGTTTCAGCTGCATGCTGACCTGCTGGTAGGCGGCCGCGAAGGCATTGGCCACCAGTGCCGCAAACTGCGGATCATCAGCGCGGAAGGTGATGTCGATCACGCTGCTTTCCTTGGAGGCCACCGCATCCAGTTTTGCCAGCAGCACGCCGGCCAGCCAGTTGCGGATATCCATATCGCCATGATTCTGGGCGTCGAAGGCAGCCTTGACCGCAGGCTGTTGCGCCAGTTTCAGGTTGTCCACGACAGCCAGTGCCACCGACGGGCTGTTGATGATGGCTACCTGGGTCGGCATGAAGCCGGGCAAGGCCTGGGGCGCGACCACCAGGCCGGTCACCGGATCGGAGGCCTTGTAGTTCAGTACCACCGACGAGGTCGCCTTGTATTGCTTGGACTGGGTCAGGCTGATACCGAGCGCCACCAGAACGGTGATCGACAGGATCAGCAGGATCACCCGCAGGTGGGCCTGCAGGATCAGAACAAATTGAGAAAGATTCATGGGATCACGCCTCCTGGTTGGCGTTTGCGATAGCAAAATGGGAAATCATGTGCGTTGCAGCCGGGTGCCGGATCAGAACCAGCTTTCCTTGACATAGACGACGTCGTCGGCCTGCAGCGGGTCGTCCTTGTTCAAGTGCAGCTCCTCCAGCTTGCCATCCACCTGGCGCTTGACCACCAGCCCGCGTTCGGTACCGCGCTGGGTCAGGCCGCCCCCCACGGAGAGCGCCTGCAGCAGCGTGGTGCCGCGTTCCAGCTTGTACATGCCCGGACGCTGCACTTCACCGTAAATGTAGAAACGCAGCGAACGCTCCACATAGATCACGTCATTGGCTTGCACCTCCGGCAGTTCCGAGGTGTCGCCGCTGTGCGTGATGCTGTAGATGTCCACCAGCTGCTTGCTGACCGCACCGCCGTTCTTGCGTACGATGGTCACGGCGTCGCCGCCATCAGGCGTCACGCCACCGGCCAGCGCGATGACGTCCGCCACGTTGCGCTTGCCATCCAGCGGGTAGCGTCCCGGCTTGGACACCTGTCCCAGCACAGACACCATCTGGCTCTGGGGAACGGTGACCAGAATGTTCACCTGCGGGTTGACCAGATAGCCGCCCTTCTTGAGCAGACCGGCGATCTTGGTCTCGGCCTGGGCGGTGGACAGGCCACCAATCTTCACTTCGCCCACCAGCGGGAAGCTGATCACGCCGGCTTCGCTGATGCGGGTCTCCAGGCTGAGGTCATCGCTGCCATAGACCTTGACGCGAATCACGTCGCCCGGCCCGAGCAGGATATCGTCGGCCTGCGCAAGCAGGCTCACGCTGGACAGCATCAGACCGATCAGCAGGAATACTATTTTTCTCATCATCGTCATTACTCCGCAATACATCAGGTTCTTGAGGTTCTTGATTCAGGCGCTGCACGCCCGTTGTTGATCCATGCTTACTTGAAACCGGCGACGCCGCGCTTGATCGCCTCGCTGTCCGCTGAAGCAGCATCCTTGCCAGGGCTACCCTGCGCGGCTGCGCCATCCTTGTCCGCCGGGGCCGCCGCGCTCAGATCCTTGAACGACTTGGCCTGCTCGGTGAGCTCAATCTTGGCGTCCTTCTTCAATCGTTCCACCAACTGCTCGGATGCCTGATTCTGCTGCAGGGTCACCAGATACTGGGCGATCTGGGGCGAGGCCACCGCCAGCGTCATGGGCACATTCTTGACGTCCTGCAAGGAGGTCAGGATGGCCGTCGGTCCTTCGATCACCACGAACATGGTGCCGCGCTCCATGGTCTTGAGGCTGGCATTCATCTGCTGCGGCAGATCGGCCGAAGTCTTGACCACCTGCTGGCGCGCATACTGCACCCGGTGCGAATCCAGCCAGCCGACCACATCGTCCAGGCGCTTGCCGGGCTGGTCCATCAGGGCGTTGAGTTCGGGGGTGAGGCTGGTCCCCGCGATGATCAACTGGGCAAATTCATATTGTTTGCGCTGGGCAAACCAATCGGGATTCTTGCGATAGAAATCCTCGATCTCCTGATCCGACGGGCGAACCGGGGCTTTCAGCTTGCCGGCCACGTAGCTCTGCGCCAGCACCAGGTTGCGTGCCCGCTCCATGTCGGCCACAACGGCCGGATCGTTGTCGAGCTTGTCCTTCCTGGCGGCGTTGATCATCAGCTGACGCGCCACCAGTCCGTCAAGCAGCTGCTTGGTGACCTGCGTGCCGCCGGTCTTGGCCAGCTCATTATTGACCTGGTGAATGGTGATTTCCTGACCGTCCACAATGGCCACCACCTGGCTGGAACCTGACGCGGCCTTCTTCTCGCCGCAGGCGGCCAATGCCACCAGAAGCATCGCGGAGACCAGCGCCTTCGCCGCGACATTGTGCTGCCATGAAACTGTTGCCTTCCCGATTTTCATTTGACCAAGCTCTCTTCTTTTCTGTGTCACTTGTTGCCGGCCACCGCGGCCGGTGCTTGCTGCCCCTCCCCTGCGAGAAGGCCTTGTCCATCAATAAGCGTTATCGCGCTTGATCACCATGCGCACGGTCTGGAAGATGATCCACAGGTCAAACATCAGCGACCAGCGGCGCAGGTATTCCAGGTCGAATTCAATACGCGCTTTCATCTTGTCCAGCGTCTCGGTCTCGCCGCGCAGGCCGTTGACCTGGGCCCAGCCGGTGATGCCCGGCTTGACCTTGTGGCGCAGCATGTAACCCTTGATCTGCTTGCGGTACAACTCGTTGTGGGCCACTGCGTGCGGGCGCGGACCGACGATGCTCATGCGTCCCTGCAGCACGTTGAAGAACTGCGGCAATTCATCCAGCGAACTGGAGCGAAGGAAGCCGCCGATCTTGGTCAGGCGCATGTCGCCCTTGGTGGCCTGGGTGACCTTGCCGCCGTCCTCCATGACCGTCATGGAGCGGAATTTGTAGACCACGATCTCTTCCCCATCCAGCCCGTAGCGGCGTTGCTTGAAGATGATGGGGCCAGGCGAGGTCAGCTTGACGCACAGGGCAATGACCATCATCACCGGCAGCAGCATGAGCAGGATGCCTGAGGCCAGCACCAGGTCGCTGATGCGCTTGACGATGTTGTTGGTACCGGTAAAGGGCGTCTCGCAGATGGCCATCACCGCCATCCCGCCGACATAATCGAAGCGCGCCTGGATCAGGTTGAAGATGTAGATGTCGGGAATGAAGTAGATCGAGGCCGTGGTGTCCTGCAACTCGTCGATCATCTGCAGCACGCGCGGCTGCGCCGAGATCGGCATGCTGATGTAGACCATGTTGATGTTGTTCTCGCGCACGTACGCAGCCACGTCCGACATCTTGCCGTGCAGCGGCGTGAAGGTACCTGCCGGCTGGCGATTGAGCTCGCGGTCGTCGAAGAATCCCATCAGCTTGATCATCAGCGAAGGATATTTCTCGACGCGATCAGCCAGCTTCAGCGCGGCCGGATTGACACCGATGATGATGGCCTTGCGCACTTCTCCCTTGCTGTGCAAGTCGCGCATCACGCGCGACTGCAATTGCTGGGAGATGATCAGGCCCACCGGCGTGGTGACCACCCAGAAGAAAATCGCGCGCAGCGAAAACTGCTGATAGAACTCACAGATATACGCCACCACGACCAGCACCGCTGCCACCGCCAGCCAGTCCAGGACGGGCGAAATGATCGACGGCCCCTTGGGGTTGCGGCGCAGACGCCGCTCGTGGAATTCGGTGAAGAAATAGGAGGAGAGGAAAAACGCCATGATGGCCAGCACCCAATAATCCCCGTTGAATGCATGACCGTGCAGGCGCACCAGCACCCACAGGTAAGCCACGATCAGGGCTGGTTCGACAAAGCGCTTGAATACCATCGTGATGGTATTGGCCTTGACATTGGCCAACGGCAGACCGTCATGCAGGTCACTCATTTTTGGAGCCTCAGAATTCATAGCGCGAAGTCAGTGATACGCCGTTGGACACATAGCCAAAGTTGCTGATGTTCGATTGCAAGTTCTCACGATAGACCGCCAACAAGATCGACAAGGAGGTCGTCGGCGCATACGTCAAGCTCAAACTGGCCTTCTCGTAGCTGTCCCGGCGGCTCGATGGCGTCACGCCGGTGACGATGGAGGCACCGTTGTAGTTGCGCCGTTCGACATCCACCAGACCTTCCACCCGCAGTTTGGCCGTCGGCAGATAGGTCGCACCGAGGCTGGCACCGGTGGTCAGTGCGAAATTCGCATCGACGTCGTTGACGCCGCCAATTTCACGCCACAGGTTGGCCACGAAACCGGTCTTGCCGGTGACGGCCCAGTCGCCGACCAGACGCGCATTGAAACCGCGGTAACCGCCGCCACCCGTGGGCGACTTGCGATCCCGCTGGGTCAGGCCGCCCAGGAACTGCAGCTTGGTCTTGGCGCTATACAGCCAGATCACCTTGAGCTTGTAGTCTTCCTGAGTAAATGAGTTGTTGATGGACTCGGTACCCACCAGCACGTCATTCGGATACCGCCCGTCGGTCTTGCGCACCTGCACGCCGACCACGCTGCCGCTGCGCGGGTTGTAATCCAGACCCAGTTCAGCCAGGTTCTGACTGAAGTTGTTGGCCTGCTGCGTATTCAGGTCGTAGCCCAGCGCGAAATGCGAGACCTGGCTGCGCACTGTCCAGTCCGGGTGCAATTGCCATGCCAGCGTTGCATATTTGGTCTGCATGGTGCGAATGTTCAGACCCAATATCCGGAAGTTCTGGAAGGGCGTGAGCGACTTGGAATACACATAGCCGATGTCGCCCGAAAAGCGTTCCCCCAAAAACCAGCTCCAGTTGGTTTTCAGATCGCGCGCATCATTGTCAAACTGCGAGAAATAATCGTACGTATTCTTTGTCGCGCTGGCGTCCAGCGTCACGTGCTGGCGACTCAGCTCACGGTCCAGCTTCAGGCCGGCAGTCCGGCTCTGCACCGAATCGGACAACTTTGGCGCACCGAGCGCCGACACGGCGGCGTCGGGTCCGCTCAGGCGCAGCACGTTGTCATCATGCAAGTAGCTGTACTGCACATACGGCACGACCACTTGGCCCGGGTCGGCTGCGTACGCCAGCGGGCATGTCACGGACACCAGCAGAGCGCACATCTGCACTTGAGTCCTGCGCCCGCTGCTAATGCGAAACTGCCATGGCTTCACGAATCAGAGCCCTTTCTTTTTCTAGTTTTACTTTTAAAACAATGGCAATATTTGGAGTCCGTATTGCTGCAGTGCAACACGAAAAAAATTAGAAGTAATCATGCATCATTTTCGAAATTTAGGCAAAAATTTATGCAAAACATTGCCGGTCAGAAAGCAGACCAACAAGGATACGCGCCCGTCCAAAAGCGGCAATCAGACAAGGTAGCGTGACTTTGTAGGAGAAACGGTAAATGTAAAGATTGGCAACAAACTCATGAAAATTCGTAAACGATATATATCGCACCGCAACAAAAACTGAACGTTTATAGGAGAACAATAGTCCTAGCGCTTTCTCCGCACCGCGCAAGCGAGTAAGATCGCTGACGCAATCGCTCCGCTGATCCCCCTTTTCATGAACTGGCACACCATCACTTTTCTTGGCGACAGCGCCATCACCGTTCCCGGTGCATGCATCCTGGCACTCTGGCTGGCCGTCAACCGACTGTGGCGGCCGATGCTGGCCTGGCTCATTGCATTTGGTGGCGCGATGTTGATCGTGGTGATCAGCAAGCTGCTCTTCATGGGCTGGGATATCCGGCCACCTTTGCTCAATTTCACCGGTTTCAGCGGTCATACTGCTTCCTCCTGCGCACTCTATCTGTCCGTCGCTCTGTTGCTGACCCGACGCAGCACGCCGGCTTGGCGTACCACCATCCTGGCCATCACCGCGCTCCTCGTGACGGCAGTCGGGCTGTCCCGGCTGATGATCAAGGTGCATTCGGAATCGGAAGTGCTGCTGGGACTACTGGTCGGCGCCAGCGCGGCCTGGACCTTTGGCCTGTCGCTGCGCGAGCCGGCACCGGCTTTGCGCCATTTTCTGCTTCCATTCGCCCTCGCTGCAGGCCTCCTGATGACCGGCTTCGACAAGCCGGCACCGACACAAAGTTTCCTGCAGGAACTGGCCAAGAATCTCTCTGGCCGCACCGAGGTCTATGTTCGCCACGACCCCCTCTGACATTTTGAACGGCTCTACGAGAAAAAGGCCGCTCAGTCCATACTGAACGGCCTTTCCGCTGATACGCCCCCCGGGCCGCGATCAGGCGAGCCGCAGGCCGGGCAGCGCCACGCGCCGACGCCGCAGCGCCGCCACACCGATCACGATGGCCAGGCCGCCCAGCATCATCACATATTGCTCAGGCTCGGGGACCGGGGCCACTGCCGCCAGGTTGCCGGTGAAGGATTGCAGGTGCAGCTCGGCATTCTGCGTCAAGCTGTTGACGAACACCCCGCCTTCGATGTTCTGGTTGTTGGTCAGGCTGGCGTGAGTAGCCAGGATCGATCCGCCGAACTGATTGTTGATGATCAGGCTGGTCGCATTGTAGAAGTTCCAGACGATGGACTTGCCCAACGACTGCGCTTGTCCACCCAGGAAGTTGGCACCGATGACCGCCGAGCTCACGCTGGAATTGATGATGATGGTGCTGGCACCATTGGCGGCGAAGGAAAATTCACCTACCGAGAACACCGACGCGCTGGTGGTGTTATCCAGATTGAAGACCGCGACACCCTGGTTGTTGGCCACGGCATTGAAGGTGGCCTTGTTGTTCGCGACGGAGACCGTGCTGTTGGCAGTGGCCGTCTTGAGGCTATTGGACAGGCTGGTCAGCGTGTTGCTGAAATTGGTCGAGCCGGCAGCATCGGCATTGGTCTGCATCAGCGTGCTCGGCGACGACGAGCGGCCGCCATTGAAGTTGACCCCGCTGGTGCTGCCCGCCACATAGGCAGGGCCATTCAGATTGCTGCCGCTCGCCGAACCGGCGATATAGCTGGAACCGCTGTTGACGGTGGAGCCGACGAAGGAGCCTCCAATATAGGAGCCCAGTCCGTTGACATGCAGACCGCTCGCCGTCCCCATCACGGTCAGACCGGCATAGTTCGATGCGGGCGTGCTGCCGGAGTGCTGCACGTAGTCACCGCCCGTCACCGAACCGCCAATCCAGGCCCGGCCATCGACGTGCGAATTGGAGGTGGCATTACCCAGCACCACCAGGTTGAACTGCTGCAGCGCTTCAGCGCCAGTCAGCGGGACTACGGCGGCCTGCGCAGCGGCACTCACACCGAGGGAAAGGAAAGGCAAGACAGCAACACCGGCCAGCACCGACCTGGAAAGACGCGACATGGAACGTTACCCCTTATAACGGATGCCGCCTTCGCTTGTCAGACCAGGTGGCGGAAGTGAATTGATCGCGCTTGGAAGACGCAAATCCAAGCAAACTGTTGTAAATTTTTCATTAATTTTAAGACAACAGTTGTCGATCAATCAAGTGAAAAACTCGTTAACGCGTGAGTGTTAACTTTTTGCCACATTGACAACAATCAATCTTCCGCCAAAGCAAGCACCGGCACTAGCGTAACCGCCTGGACATGTAGAGCGCGCCCTCGCCATAGCTGGCCAGACTCCCGCCCTTCCCTGCCAGCGCCTGCCCATCCTCGGCAAATCCCGCGGCCCGCCAGTAGGCACTTGATGCATGCACCGCCACCAAGGTCGCCATCGGCAGCCCCGCCTGCTCAGCCACCCGGCACAGATCGTCCACCAACTCCCGCCCGAGCCCGGAGCCGCGTGCCGCCGGCAGCAGCGCGACATCATGCAGATGCAGGCAATCGGCCGCAGTATCCAGTCCGTTCAGCAAGCTGTTGAGGGATGGCGGCACGCCGAGACGAGCGGGATGCATGAAGGCGTAACCGATGACCTCCTCGGTGCCGTCCGCTTGCCCGCTGCGCACGGCGATCCGGCAGCCAGGCGCAAACAAGGCCAGACGTTCTGCGAAGACTTCTTCTGCTTCGAAATAGCCAGCGTGAACCAAGTCAGCGATCGCCATCACGTGCGGCAAGTCAGCCGCCCGCATCGGACGCCATTGATAAGGACTCATGGTGAGATCTCCGTCTGTTGGCCGGGAGCACCCCGGAAATGAACACGCCACACGGTGGCCGATGAGGACCAGCGTGTGGCGCGTAAAAATAAAAACCGGGAAGCGACAAAGCTTATGTTGGTCGGCAAGATCTCCGGCGCAACAACCCTGGCACGTAAATCAGGCTGCAGCCCCGGGCTTCAGGGTTTCCAGCACGGCTTGCAACTCCGTCCGCAAGGCATCGATGGCCGCCTCGTCCAGGCTGATGACGGGACGCTGCGGCTGTTGCGGCTGCTCGGCCTCGTGCGTGCCATCGAGCTTGTTGCGGGCACCGCTGATGGTGAAGCCTTGTTCATACAGCAGTTCACGGATGCGGCGGATCAACAGCACTTCGTGGTGCTGGTAATAACGCCGGTTGCCGCGGCGCTTCACCGGTTTCAGCTGGGTGAATTCCTGTTCCCAGTAGCGCAACACGTGCGGCTTCACACCGCACAGTTCGCTGACCTCGCCTATCGTGAAATAACGCTTGGCCGGGATGGGCGGCAAGACGATGGCCGCCGGTTTGTTGACACGATCGTTCATAGATTAGACGGACATTTCAACGGCATCGCCGCTGGAGAGTTCCACCATTTCCTTCAATTTCTGGCTGGCGTGGAAGGTCACGACGCGGCGCGCAGTGATGGGGATTTCCTCGCCAGTCTTGGGATTGCGGCCAGGCCGTTGCGGCTTGTCGCGCAGCTGGAAATTACCGAAGCCGGACAGCTTGACGGCCTCGCCACGTTCGAGAGCGTTGCGGATCTCGTCGAAGAAGGTTTCCACCATGTCCTTGGCTTCGCGCTTGTTCAGACCGACCTGCTCGAACAAAAGTTCGGCCAGCTCGGCCTTGGTCAGCGTCGGCAAGTTCTTGTCGGCCTGCGAACGTGCCTGGGATTCCAGTACGGCACGATGCAGGTCGGCGTCCAGCACGGATTGAAATTCGTTCGAATTCACGTTGTTCATGGCGATGAATGACTGGGCCTCAACCGATTCCGGTCTGTAATTATTTTCGCTCTCGGACATCACATCAGGCACGCAACCTGGCACCGAGCTTGGCGCTCGCCGCGGCCACCAGTGCATTCACCGCAAGGTCAACCTTGTCATCCTGAAGGGTGTTTTGAGTATCTTGCAAGGTGCAGCGGAACGCAAGGCTTTTTTCGTCCGCTTCGAGACCCTTGCCATGATATTCATCAAATAAAACAAGGGCTTGCAAGATGCTGCAATCCGGATTGGCCTGCTTTTCAGCGGCAAAGACGTCCAGCAGTTGCTGGGCGCCGACCGTGTGTTTGACCACCAGCGCGATGTCGCGGCTGACCGCCGGGAACTTGGAAATTTCCGAGTAGGACGGCAGGTCACGCTCCTGCAGCGCCTCGGCATCCACCTCGAAGACCACGGGGGCCAGCGGCAGGTCGTACTTCTGCTGCCACTTGGGATGCAATTCTCCGATCACGCCGACCACCTTGTCACCCAGCAGTACATGCGCCGTGCGCCCCGGATGCAGCGCCGGATGTTCGGCCTTGACGAAACGCAGTGCACGCGGCGCGAACAGCGCTTCCAGGTCAGCCTTGACGTCGAAGTAATCGACGTTGCGGGTCGGCTGGCCCCACTGCTCCTCGGCCACCGGACCATAGGCCAATGCGGCCACGCGCTTGGGTTGCTCGAAACCGGCGACAGCCAGCGGACCATCGGTGATGGCGGCGTTCTTGTGGAACACGGCACCCGCTTCGAAGACGCGGATACGCGCTGCCTTGCGGTTGACGTTGTAGCGTGCATTGGCCACCAGTCCGGCGATGAGCGAAGAACGCATCACGCTCATCTGGCTGGCGATCGGGTTCAACAGCTTGATGGGATCGGTGTTGCCGGCGAAGTCGGCTTCCCAGGCGCTTTCCACGAAGCTGAAGTTGACCACTTCCTGATAGTCCTGATCGGCCAGCAGGCGACGGATGGCAAACAGCGAACGGGTGTTCTCGGGCGCGATGCGCATGGCATTGGCGGCCACCGGCGGCAGCGCCGGGATGTTCTCGAAACCGTAGACGCGGGCGACTTCCTCGATCAGGTCTTCCTCGATCTCGATGTCGAAGCGATAGGACGGCGGTGTCACCGAGAACAGGCCAGGCTGGTAGTCGAAGGACAGGCCCAGACGCTTGAAGATATCCGACACCATCTCGTCAGTGATCTCCACGCCGATCACCTTGGCCGCACGCGCGGTGCGCAGCGCGACCGGTTCACGCTTGGGCAGATTGACGATCTGGTCGTCGACCGGGCCTACGCGGGTATCGGGCGTACCGCAGATTTCCAGCAGCAGCGCCGTGATGCGCTCGATGTGATCGACCACGGTGGCGAAGTCCACGCCACGCTCGAAGCGATGCGCGGCATCGGTCGAGAAGTTGTAGCGGCGCGCACGGCCCTGGATCGCCTGCGGGAACCAGAATGCGGCTTCCAGGTAGATGCTGGTGGTGTCCAGCGAAACCGCAGTGGCATCGCCCCCCATGATGCCGGCCAGGGATTCGATTTCCTTGTCGTCGGAGATCACGCCGACCCACTCATCGACTTCCACGGTATTGCCGTTGAGGAGCTTCAGGGATTCGCCCTTGCGGCCCCAGCGCACGTCCAGGCCGCCATGGATCTTGTCGAGGTCGAACACGTGCGAGGGACGGCCCAGCTCCAGCATCACGTAATTGGAGATGTCCACCAGCGCCGAGATCGGCCGCTGGCCGCTGCGCTCCAGGCGCTGCTTCATCCACTGCGGGGTGGCGGCCTTGGCATTGAGGCCACGGATCACGCGGCCGGCAAAACGGCCGCACAGGTCGGGCGCGGAAATGCGCACCGGCAGCTTCTCGTCCAGGTTGACGGCGGCGGCCTGATAGGCCGGGGCCTTCAGGGGCGTACCGGTCAGGGCCGAAACTTCACGTGCCACACCCAGCACCGACAGGCAATCCGCCTTGTTGGGGGTCAGCTTGATGGTGAACTTCAGATCGTTCAGTTGCAGGTAGTCGCGGAAATTCTGGCCGACCGGTGCATCGTCGGGCAGCTCCAGCAGGCCGCCGTGATCTTCCGACAGCTTCAATTCGCGGGCCGAGCACAGCATGCCTTGCGACTCCACGCCGCGCAGCTTGCCGACCTTGATCTCGAAGGGCTTGCCATCGGCACCCGGCGGCAACACGGCACCGACCATGGCACAAGGCACCTTCAGACCGGCGCGCACGTTGGGCGCGCCACAGACGATGTTGAGGATGGTGCCGGTATGAACATTCACGCGGCACACGTTCAGGCGATCCGCATCCGGGTGCTTGGAGACTTCCAGCACTTCGCCCACGACCACATTGGTGAAGGGAGGCGCAACCGGTTCGACTTCCTCAACTTCCAGACCGGACATGGTCAGCAGGTGCGACAGTTCATCCGAGGTCATGGTCGGATTGACCATGGTACGCAGCCAGTTTTCAGAGAATTGCATGATTCAGACTTTCAGCTATCGGCTATGAGCCGGAGGCACGCCGCGACAGCGCGGCGTCCTGCGTGATCGAATTAATTGAATTGCTTCAGGAAGCGCAGGTCGCCTTCGTAGAACAGGCGCAGGTCGTTGATCCCGTAACGCAGCATGGTCAGGCGCTCCAGGCCCGAGCCGAACGCGAAACCGATGTACTGTTCAGGATCCAGACCCATGTTGCGCACCACCGTCGGGTGCACCTGGCCAGCGCCGGAGACTTCCAGCCAGCGGCCCTTCAGGGGACCGCTGCCGAAGGCGATGTCGATCTCGGCCGAAGGCTCGGTGAAGGGGAAATACGAGGGACGGAAGCGCACCTGCAGGTCGTCGGTCTCGAAGAAGGCCTTGACGAAGTTGAGGTACACGCCCTTCAGGTCGGCGAAGCTGATGTCCTCGGCGATCCACAGGCCTTCGACCTGATGGAACATCGGCGAGTGGGTGGCATCGCTGTCGACGCGATAGGTGCGGCCCGGTGCGATGACCTTGATGGGCGGCTTGTTCATGCGGGCGTAGCGCACCTGCATCGGGCTGGTATGGGTACGCAGCAGCAGCGGCTTGCCCTGGGTGTCGTTGCCTTCGATGTAGAAGGTGTCCTGCATCGAGCGCGCCGGGTGGTTCTCGGGGCTGTTCAATGCGGTGAAATTGGTCCAGTCGGTCTCGATCTCGGGACCGTCGGCGACATCAAAACCGATGGAGCGGAAGATTTCCTCGACGCGCTGCCAGGAGCGCATCACGGGGTGGATGCCGCCCACGCCACGGCCACGGCCCGGCAAGGTGACATCGATGGCTTCCGCATTCAGGCGCGCCTGCATCTGGGCATTGGCCAGTGCATCGCGGCGTGCGGTCAGCGCGGTTTCGATCTGTTCCTTGGCGACGTTGATGATCGCCCCTTGTACCTTGCGCTCTTCCGGCGCCAGCTTGCCCAGTCCCTTCATCTGCTCGGTGATCTGGCCGGTCTTGCCGAGGTACTTGGCCTTGGCGTTTTCCAGTGCGGCGGCGTCGGGCGCGGCGGCGAAATCAGCCTGCGCCTGCGTGACCAGTTGGCCCAGGAGTTGGTCTAGGGGATTCATGCGGTAAGTCTCGCTCCAATCGAAAATCCGACGACGAAGTCGAAAAGAAGGGATTCACGGAAGGTGAATCAAAAAAATCCACGAAACCGTGGATCAAAAACATACGGGGCATCGGTGTATCACCTCTGCCCCGCAGGATTTTGCAGCGCCGGCTGCTCGTCTGACTTGCGTCCGATGTTGCGGCCGGCTACCGCAAACACGCTGTCGATTTAGGCGGCAGCGATGTTGGCCTTCACCTGGTTGACGATGGCAGCGAAAGCAGCCTTGTCGGTGACAGCCATATCGGCCAGGACCTTACGATCCAGTTCGATCGCAGCCTTCTTCAGGCCGTTCATGAACACGCTGTAGGTCACGCCGTGCGAACGCGCAGCGGCGTTGATACGGGCGATCCACAGTGCGCGGAACACGCGCTTCTTGTTACGACGGTCACGGTACGCGTACTGACCAGCGCGCATGACTGCTTGCTTGGCGATACGGTAGACGTTTTTGCGACGGCCGCGGTAACCCTTGGCGAGTGCGAGGACTTTCTTGTGGCGGGCACGTGCTGTTACCCCACGTTTGACTCTAGGCATAGTAGCTCCTTAGTGTATGGTGAGGTTAAGCGAACGGCAGCATCGCGCGAACGGAATTCAGGTTCGTCTCATGGACGCCCTCGGTACCGCGCAGTTGACGCTTGTTCTTGGTGGTCTTCTTGGTCAGGATGTGACGCTTGAAGGCTTGACCGCGCTTGACGGTACCGCCCGGGCGGACGCGAAAACGCTTCTTCGCGCTGCTCTTCGATTTCATCTTAGGCATAGCAACTCTGTCCTTTCGGACAGCTCCATTTTTTGATGATTGCAGGTGGCAGCACGCTCGCTGCTCTTGGATGCCTGCTCTCACTTATTTGACAGCGGGTGAACCCGCTGCTTTTGCCTGACGCAGTTGCCTGCGCCCAGCAAATCCTTTGTCGGCCCTACACTGCCGCCACCGCCTGGATTGCCCTGGCTGCTGCGGCATGGACGACACCGGAGGGATGTCGTCCTGATACGGCTAGACTGAAACTGCGACGTACAACCTGGAAAAACGAAAAATATATAAACGTTATAAACGATTTATTTCTTTTTCTTGGGCGCCAGCACCATGATCATCTGGCGGCCTTCCATCTTGGGAAACTGCTCGACCTGGCCATACGGCTCCAGATCAGCCTTCAGACGCTCCAGCACGCGCATGCCGATTTCCTGGTGAGCCATTTCACGGCCGCGGAAACGCAGCGTGATCTTGGTCTTGTCACCCTCTTCCAGGAACTTGGTCAGGTTGCGCAGCTTGATGTTGTAATCGCCATCATCGGTACCCGGGCGGAACTTGACTTCCTTGACCTGGATGACCTTCTGCTTGAGCTTGGCCTCGTGTGCCTTCTTCTGCTCCTGGTACTTGAACTTGCCGTAGTCCATCAGACGGCAGACCGGAGGTTGCGCAGTGGGCGCAATCTCGACCAGATCGACTTCAGCCTCTTCGGAAAGCCGTAAGGCTTCGGCCAGGCTGACGATGCCCAGAGGCTCGTTGTCGACACCCGAAAGGCGCACTTCCGGTGCAGTGATCTCGCGGTTGAGGCGATGCGACTTGTCAGTAGCTATTGCAGTTTCCTTTTAAAATCCAATGAATTAAGCCGTGCTCTTGCGCTGGGAGGAAGCCCTAGGCTTCCCCGTCTCAGGCTTTGGCGGCCACCTCATCCTTGAGGCGCTCCACCAAGGTGTCGATGGACATCACGCCCAGATCGACATTGCCCCGCGCTCGCACGGCCACAGTGTTTGCATCCCGTTCTTTATCGCCGACAACCAGGATATAGGGCGGCTTCTGAATGGAATGCTGCCGTATTTTATAGGTAATCTTCTCGTTGCGCAAATCGGTCTCGACCCTAAACCCTTGTTTTTTCAGCGTTTGTGCAACGTTCTGCACATAATCCGCCTGCGCATCGGAAATATTCAGGATGACAACCTGCGTTGGCGCCAGCCACAAGGGCAAGGCACCGGCGTGGTTTTCGATCAGGATGGCGATGAAGCGCTCCAGCGAGCCAACGATGGCCCGGTGCAACATCACGGGCACCTTGCGGTTGTTGTCTTCGGTGACATATTCCGCCCCCAGGCGCGCCGGCATGGAGAAGTCCACCTGCATGGTGCCGCACTGCCAGGAACGGCCGATCGAATCCTTCAGGTGGTACTCGATCTTGGGACCATAGAAAGCCCCTTCGCCCGGCAGCTCTTCCCACTCCGAACCGGAGGCGCGGATGGCTTCACGCAGGGCGTTCTCGGCCTTGTCCCAGACTTCTTCCGCGCCGATGCGCTTTTCCGGACGCAGGGCCAGCTTCACGGCCACTTCCTTGAAACCGAAGCAGTCGTAAACTTCACGCACCACGCGGTTGAAGGCAGCCACTTCTTCCTGGATCTGGTCTTCGGTACAGAAGATGTGACCGTCATCCTGGGTAAAGCCGCGCACGCGCATCATGCCGTGCAGCGCGCCGGAAGGCTCGTTGCGGTGGCACTGGCCGAATTCGCCGTAGCGCAGCGGCAGGTCGCGGTAGCTGTGCAGACCCGAATTGAAAATCTGGATGTGGCCCGGGCAGTTCATGGGCTTCAGGGCATAGGCGCGGTTTTCCGACTCGGTCGTGAACATGTTTTCACGATAGTTCTCCCAGTGGCCGGTCTTTTCCCACAGCGAGCGGTCCAGGATCTGCGGCGCCTTCACTTCCTGATAGCCGTTGTCCTGGTAGACGCGGCGCATGTACTGCTCCACTTGCTGCCAGATGGTCCAGCCCTTGGGATGCCAGAAAATCAGGCCCGGAGCCTCATCCTGGAAGTGGAACAGGTCCAGCGCGCGGCCCAGCTTGCGGTGGTCGCGCTTTTCCGCCTCTTCCAGCATGTGCAGGTAGGCTTCCTGGTCTTCCTTCTTGGCCCAGGCGGTGCCGTAGACACGCTGCAGCATCTCGTTGTTGGAATCGCCACGCCAGTAAGCACCAGCCAGCTTCATCAGCTTGAACACCTTCAGCTTGCCGGTGGAGGGCACGTGCGGGCCGCGGCACAGGTCGGTGAAGCTGCCTTCGGTGTACAGCGACACGTCTTCATTCTGCGGAATCGAAGCAATGATCTCGGCCTTGTAAGCTTCGCCGATGGACTTGAAGTAAGCCACGGCCTCATCACGCGGCAGCACCTTGCGGGTGACCGGCTCATCCTTCTTGGCCAGCTCGGCCATTTTCTTTTCGATGGCTTGCAGATCTTCCGGCGTGAAGGGACGCTTGTACGAGAAGTCGTAATAGAAACCGTTGTCGATGACCGGACCAATGGTCACTTGCGCCTCAGGGAACAGCTCCTTGACCGCATAAGCCAGCAAGTGAGCGGTGGAATGGCGAATCACCTCCAGACCGTCCGGATCCTTGTCGGTGATGATGGCCAGGTCGGCATCCTTGTCGATCAGATAAGACGTATCGACCAGCTTGCCATCGACGCGGCCAGCCAGGGCCGCCTTGGCCAGGCCAGTGCCGATGTTGGCGGCGACCTGCGCCACAGTGACCGGGTTGTCGAACTGGCGTTGCGAACCATCGGGAAGACGAACTGAAACCATTGTGCACTCCATGTCGGCAGCCTTGCTGCCTTGCCTGTTGAGGGTAATGTCGAAAAGAAGGACGAAAAAAAACGCGGACCAGCCGCGCTTTTTCAAAAGACGAAAAAGAACCCGACTAGCGTCGCGTGAAAACCTCGGTGGTAGTTCGCGGTGTCATAACCGGTTTGCCTTTCTCGCTCTTACAGATGAGGGGATGAATTCTGGAGGCCGCTGCCGAAAAGGGCAGATCAGACCGTGGCCGCGCATTATAGCAAACTTTGCACGGGCATCGTCACCACTCCCGCATGGCACCGCCGGGGACCGCCGTCACCACGGCCCTGCAGGTCGCCGCGACCTCCCGGAAACAGCGATGACAAGCAAACTCCGTCATTTTCGACAACCGGAAACTGAAGCTTGACCCCAAAACGCAAAACGGCATCCGAGGATGCCGTTGTTACGTCCCGGACCAGCTGCACCCAAATCCGGATTCAGCCGCCGATTACGCGCCGACCATCGTAGCGCGCCGCGCCAGGATCTTTTCGATCTTTTCCTTCAAGGTTGCCGCCGTAAAGGGCTTGACGATATAGCCATCCGCGCCGGACTGCGCCGCCATGACGATGTTTTCCTTCTTGGCTTCGGCCGTGATCATGAGCACCGGCAAGTGCGCCAGAGAAGGCGTTGCGCGGATCTTCTTGAGCAGCGTCAGGCCATCCATGCCCGGCATGTTCCAGTCGGTCAGCACGAAGGTCACCGGCAAGGCACCCGCCTCCAGGATCTTCAGTGCGGAAGAGCCATCATCGGCCTCCACCATCTTGGTGTATTCGAGCTCCTTCAGCAGGCCGCTGACAATGCGACGCATCGTCGAAAAGTCATCAACCACGAGGAAATACTGATCATCTGCTGCCATAGGAAAATTCGCTGAACCGTGAAAATGAGGATTGGAGATGTTGTTGCCGAAAAAATTCGACGCAAGTGTAAAGCATTTTTAGATGCTTCCGCGAAACATCTGGCACATTCCTTCATGCGATGGGCTTTTTTACACCTGCGATTGACCCTTCGCAAAGCCAGGCGCGCAGCCGGAGCGAGATCAGCGTCAGCTGCAGTCAGAACACAGGAAAGGCGGAATGAAGTGAAATAAAAGGGAGGCAGAAAAACAAAAAGGAAGCCGCCAATGCGCTTCCTTTTGTTGATTTCTGCAGTTTTCTTCAACCAACCCCTTTACCCCATCAGGAAGCAAACGAATTGGTAGGCACGATTGGACTCGAACCAACGACCCCTACCATGTCAAGGTAGTGCTCTAACCAGCTGAGCTACGCGCCTATCGAAGACTGCAAGAACTTGATAAAACAAAAAAGGAAGCCGAGAACGCGCCTCCTTTTGTTTGCTTCGCCCCAACTCACCCGCTCCGAATGGAACCAGAAGAATTGGTAGGCACGATTGGACTCGAACCAACGACCCCTACCATGTCAAGGTAGTGCTCTAACCAGCTGAGCTACGCGCCTAACGAAGAAGCGAGAGTATAGGAGGCTTTTCAAAATTTGCCAAGGGGTAAATGATGAAAAATTAAAAATAGTTAGCGTATTTCGCCAAGTCTCCAGCCTCCCCGCCCTCTCCCGCCTGTACCACCAAACAACTGGGCATTACTGTCGCTTGGCCTCGATCACGCCCTTGACCTCGCGAATTACCGTAAGCGCTTTCTGCAGTTGCTCGGTCGAGCCGATCTCGGCGGTAAAGGCCATGCGCGCATGCCCCTTCACGCTTTGCGTGCTCACCCCGATCACGTTGATCTTGTCGCGCAGGAAGATATCGGAGATATCGCGCAGCAAACCCTGGCGATCGCTGGCCAGCACGAAGATGTCGACCGGATACACGGTATCGCGGGCCGGTGCGCCCCAAGTGGTCTGGATCACCCGTTCCGGCGCATGCAAGCTCATCTCGGCGAAGTTCTTGCAGTTGACCCGATGGATGGACACCCCCTTGCCGCGCGTGACAAAGCCGGCGATCACATCCGGCGGTGCCGGCTTGCAGCAGCGCGCCAGCTGGGTCAGCAGGCCATCGGTACCGACCACCAGCACGCCCGACTTGGCTCCCTGCACGATGCTCGATGCACGGCTTTTGCGCGTGATGAGGGCTTCGTCATCGATCTCGGGCTTCTTTTCCTCGCCCTGATGCAGCGCCTGCTCCACGTGCCGCAGGCTGAATTCTTCCTTGGCCAGCGCCAGGCACAGGTCATCGACCTTGGCGAAGCCCAGCTTCTGGGCCAGCTCTTCGAGGTTGACGGCGGTCTTGCCTTCGCGCTGCAAGGTCTTTTCCAGCAAGCCGCGCCCGACGGAAAGCGTCTCCTGCTGCTCAATGGCATTGAACCAAGCGCGGATCTTGGAGCGCGTACGCGAACTGGCGGTGTAATCGGCACTGAGCCAGTCGCGCGACGGCCCCACACCGGGACCGCTCTTGGCCGTGATGATCTCGACTGTCTGGCCGTTCTTGAGCGTGGTGTTCAGCGGCACCATCACGCCATCCACCCGCGCCCCGCGGCAGCGGTGGCCGACATCGCTGTGCAGGTGATAGGCAAAGTCGATCGGCGTGGCGCCGCTGGGCAATTCGATCACGCGCGCCTGCGGTGTCAGTACATAAATGCGCTCGTCCAGCGTGGCCGACTTGAGCTTCTGCACCCAATCGCGGCGTACTTCTTCCTGGTCCACCACGGCATCGGTGACTTCGTTCTTCCAGGCCAGCAGCTGACGCAGCCAGGCGATCTTCTCGTC
This sequence comes from Herbaspirillum sp. 1130, assembly GCF_017833835.1. Classification (NCBI taxonomy): domain Bacteria; kingdom Pseudomonadati; phylum Pseudomonadota; class Betaproteobacteria; order Burkholderiales; family Oxalobacteraceae; genus Herbaspirillum; species Herbaspirillum sp. 1130. The sequence continues at coordinate 94,272 of NZ_JAFICQ010000001.1, read as the reverse complement.
ATATTTCTGCGCCGAGAAATTGGAGCCGCCGCTTTCCTTGTAGCGCCAGTGCGCCGCCACGCCGTATTCGGCGAAGTGGTGCATTTCGTGCGTACGGATCTGCACTTCCAGCGCCCGGCCATCTTCGGCCATGACCACCGTGTGCAGGGACTGGTAACCGTTCTGTTTGGGACGCGAGATGTAGTCGTCGAACTCTTCGGGAATCGGCGTCCAGATGTTGTGCACGATGCCCAGCACTGAATAACAAGTCTTCACATCATCAACGATGACGCGGAAGGCTCGCACATCGTAGAGCTCGGAGAAATCGATGGACTTGCCACGCATCTTGTTCCAGATGCTGTAGATGTGCTTGGGCCGGCCGCTGACCTCGGCGCGGATATCCTGCGCCGCCATCTCGGTGCGCAGGCGCGTGATCGCGTTGGCCACGAAGGCTTCGCGCTCCAGCCGCTTTTCTTCCAGCATCTTGGCGATGCGCTTGTAGGTCACCGGCTCCAGGAAACGGAAGGACAGGTCTTCCAGTTCCCACTTCAGTTGCCAGATGCCCAGCCGGTTGGCCAGCGGCGCGTAGAGATCGAAGGTCTGGCGCGCATACTGGGCGCTGGCTTCGTTCTCCTGCTTGGTCTCGGCGAAGTAGCGCAGCGTGGCCACGCGCGAGGCCAGGCGCACCAGCACCGCGCGCATGTCGGTGGCCATGGCCAGCAGCATCTTGCGCAGGGTTTCCACCTGGGCGGCGGCCTGCTGGGCAGCGTTCTTGCCGCGCAAAACTTCCTGGTTCTGCGGCTGGAAGCTCAGGCTGTGAAAGCGCATCAGCTGGCGCACATTGCCCACCAGCTCGGCGATTTCCTTGCCGAAGCGTTCTTCCAGCTTTTCTTCCAGCTCGGGATGCAGCATCTGGGCCTCGAAGGCCAGCCCGGCGATGCGGGTGGCGGCATCGACATTGAGCGCCGTCAGCACGGTGGCCACCGAGACCGCGAATTGCAGTGCATTCTGCCCGGACAGGATCTGCCTGTCGGCATACAGCGGCTCGAGTTCGGCCAGCGCCTGCTCGACCCGTGCGACATCGTCAGGACCGAGGCCGGCGGTAATGGCCGCCAGGCCTTCGCCCTGGGTACTTGCAACCGAAACCATAAATTACTTCTGTGCAGCGACGATGATGATTTCCACCAGCAGTTCGGGACGGGCCAGCTTGGCTTCGACGGTGGCGCGCGGGGGCGCATTGCCGGGGGCGACCCACTCGTCCCAGACGGCGTTCATGCCAGCAAAATCCTTCACATCAGAGAGGAAAATCTGGCACGACAGGATCTTGGTCTTGTCGCTGCCGGCTTCAGCCAGCAGGCGGTCGATGTGACCCAGCACTTCGCGGGTCTGGCCTTCGATGTTCTGGGTGGCGTCTTCGGCGATCTGGCCGGCCAGGTAGACGGTACCGTTGTGAATGGCGACTTCGGAGAGACGCTTGCCGACGTGCAGACGTTGTACGGACATGAAATTTCCTTCCTAGTAAAACCCGGCGGCAATGCGCGCCGGTGATGAAAAACGTAATCGGATCGGGAGCCGCTCAGCCCAGCAGGAACTGGCGCGCCACCTCGATCTGCGGGGCATGCATGAAGGTGGGAGCGTGCCCCACGTCGGGCAGTTCCACCAGTTTGGCCTTGGGGCCGCGACGGGTCATCTCCTGTGCCACTTCCGGCAGCAGCAGGTCGGACTGGGCGCCGCGTACCACCAGGGTCGGACAGCGGATGGCGTCATAAGCTGCCCACAGCATCTGTTCGGCCGCGCTGGCGGCTTCCGGCGTGGTCAGCTTGAAGGGGACCGCCAGGTCCAGGTCGTAATGGCGCACCCACTTGCCCTCTTCATTCTGGCGCAGCACATCCTTGGCCAGCTTGTGCCATTCTTCATCGCTGTGCTGACCGAAACTGACGGAAATGGTACGGATGAACTGGGCGGCCTCCTCGAAGGTATCGAAGCGCACGTCCTGGCCGATGTAGTCGCCGATGCGCGCCAGGGCGGCACCGTTGATCGAAGGGCCGATGTCGTTGAGTACCAGGCGGCGGATGGGATTGCCCTTCAGCGAGGCCAGCCCCATGCCGATCAGGCCACCCATGGAGGTACCGAACCAGTCGACGATCTCGGCATCGGCGCGTGCCAGCAGGGTCACCATGTCGCTCACGTATTGCGGGACCGTGTAAAACTGCGGATTGGCCAGTCGTCCGGAACGGCCGCGTCCGACCACATCCGGGCAGATCACGCGATAGGTATCGCAGAGCTCGCGGGCCATGCGGTCGAAATCGTCGGAGACCCGGGTGACGCCGTGCACGCACACCAGCACATTGGGATTGCGCGCATCGCCCCACTCCTTGTAGGCCATGGTATGCAGGCCGGCGGGCGAAATGCACTGCACTGTCTTGACTACCGCTTCAGTCATGGTGAGGGCCTTCCAGATGAAAGAAGTCGTCATTCTACTCTTTCAAGACAGCTTGTCGGCCGGAAATGGCACCCTGGAACAGGAGGGAATGCTGTCTGCCGAAGGTAAACGAGGCAACGGACGCGCCGGCCTCCGTCGCAAGAAAAATTCAGAAATTTCCACAGGAAAAAACAAATGATGCGGCGCAAGTCGCTGCTATAATGCGTCCCTTTTCCGGCGGCCCTCGCCGGCATCGCGGCAGCACAGGCGATGACCAAGACAGTTCAGCCAGCCCACCTGCGTGCGGCATGGCGACGACTGCAAGACCGGGGGTATGGTGAAATTGGTAGACACAAGGGACTTAAAATCCCTCGGCCGCAAGGCCGTGTCGGTTCGATTCCGACTACCCCCACCACCAGTGTTCTCAGCAACACAAAACAGCCAGCTCTGGCGATTGGCGCCATCGAATTCGGCGCAATCCTTTCCGTCAACGCGCTAACAAATGAATCAGTTTCCCTCCGGAAATTTCGGTACTATAGGCAGTAATGTTCCATTGTCGCGCTCAGCCGAAAAGAAAATGCGCGCGATGGCATGACGTTTCTCCGCAATATGACTGCCCAGCCATGATGACCACCCAAGATTCCACCCGATCGGTCAGTACGCCCGTTCCCGATGAGAACCTGCTGAACCCCGATGGTGCTCAAGCGCCGGTTCCGGCGCACCAGCCCATCAGGGAACGCCCTGCCGTGGTCGCCATCTTCGCTTACACGATGCTGATAAGTGCCGGCACGCTCTCGTGCTTGCTGGTGGTCTACGGCAAAAGTTACCAGGTCGCCTTGGCGCAGCCGGAGGTCCTTTTTTATCTGAAGGTGTTTTGGGCGAGTTGCTGGTATTACGTGCTCATCTCTCCCTTGGAAGCGTATGCCTTGCTCAAGGCGAAGCGATGGGCCCGCCCTTTGCTCTGCCTACGTGTCATTCCCTCTCTGGCGATCTGGTTTTCCACCCCGCCTTCCTTGAGAATTGCGGGTAGCGCACATCTGCTGAACATCGCCGTCTGGGTCTACGGGCTCTACCTGTTGACGCGCGCACCATCCAATCAGTATTTTCGCGAAGGCTTGCCGGTACCGGAGACACTACCGTGGACCGTGCGTCTGCGACGCAAGAGTCGCAGCATCCTCTATGTCCTGGTTGCCATCTATCTGGTCTGGACCTTCAACGCACTGATACTGGATCTGCCCCGCATCTACCCGGCGACCTACCAGCGTGACAAGCTGGGGTTCATCGCTCTGCCCATCCTGCTGCTGGCCGAGGTACTGGGTGGACCGTGCGGTGCCATCAAGCGGCTGTTCAACCTGTGCAGCAGCTTCGCGTGGCTGCTCGTGCCCACGGCGTTTGCCGTTTTCATGAGCTCCCCTGGCCGGCTGACGCAGACCCACTCGCAATTGGTCAATTGGGCCTTTGGACTGAGCATCGCAACAGCAGCCCTGTTCTACCTGAAGCGACGCACCGAAAAAGGCAAGAAAAGTTAGGAAAACACAGGAAACGCGGCAGCAGAAGCGCTGCGTTCAGACCCGATGAAGCAGGCGAGAGGCCTGCCTTTGAGGGCGCAGGCATGGCGCATGCGCGCAAGGCGCTCAACGCTTGAGCAACTCCAGCGCATCCTCCGCCACGCTGCGCAGATTGGTGATGGTGGCATTGAGGTCGGCCAGCTCGGCCGGGGTGGGCGGCTGGTCCATGCCGTTCTTGACCAGTGAGGCCTTGATGATCGTTGCGGCCATCTGCCACGCAGCCTTATTGTGTGCGTCCACCAGCTCCTTCTGGATGCGCTCCAATTCCGCTTTTTGATTTTTATCCATGTTCCTTGACGAGGCCGTTTGCGAATGTGCACGGCTTGCCGCGCAGATTCATGATCGTCCCGATGGAAGACCACTCCCTAGAATTTCCTAACATTACTTTCAGTCAGGCAATTCGACAAGTGATTTTACCTTCATGGCGCCGCCCTGCGCGCGTCTTCATGGACTGTTCTCATCAGGTGATACTTCATCTGTTACGGATCTTTACCATCCGCCCAAACTCTGTACCAGCTGAATCCTTTACAATTCACGCCACCCCTCACTGTTGCTGGAGATCCGCTGCATGCCGCGCCCGCGTTTTTCTGTCCCGTTTTTCGTCATCACTGCCGCCACGCTGGGCCTGACCGCCTGCACCACCGGCAAGACCGCCTTCTATCATCAGGAGGAATTCAACGATACCAGCGCCTTCTCGCGCAGCTTCCCCGGCAGTGAAAAAGCCGTCTGCGAAGCCGCCCGCCGCGCCTTGCTGGGCCAGGGCTACGTCATCAGCAAGTCCACCGACAACACCCTGGATGGCAACAAGAGCTTCCAACCCGCCAGCGACAAACACATGGAAATCGCCTTCCACGTGGTCTGCGCGTCCAATGGCAACGGCAAAAGCTCGACCATGTTCGCCAGTGCCACCCAGGATGGCTACGGCATCAAGAAGAGCAACAGCTCGGCCAGCCTGGGCGTGAGCGTGTTGGGGTCGGTGTCGATGCCCTTTGCCGCCAGCGATGATTCAATGGTGCGCGTCTCCAGCGAAACCATCCGCTCGCCGGACTTCTACGATCGCTTTTTCGGCGCGGCCGAGCGCTATCTCCTGGTGGATGTCGATGACGACACCGCACCGGCGAAGAAATGAGGGATGCCTGATTTCAGCAATGCACGATGGCACAGCGTTGAATGAACGCGTTGTAGGAACGAAAAAATGGCGGCCTTCAAGCCGCCATTTTTCTTGCCTGCTGCCTGGAGATCAACGCCCCCAGTAGCCGTAGCCCGGAGGCGGCGGCGGCGGACGGTGCCAGTGACGATGATGGCCGCGATGGTAATACTCGCGCTCCACATACACCGGGGCCGGTGCGTAATAGACCGGTGCCGGGCGCACATACACCGGCGGCGGCGGGGCATAGACCGGGGCCGGCTGCACGTACACAGGCTGCGGAGCCACGTAGGCCGGGACGCCGATATTGACGCCGATGGAGACATGCCCGGCCATGGCCGGTGCTGCGGACAGACCGGCGACGGCGGCAAAGACAGCCATGCCGGCAATCAGGGAAATCGACTTTTTCACGATAGCTCCTCGTTGTTCTGAATGACGTAGCGTGACTATATCCCCCGAATCCTGACAACTCTAGGCGAAAGCCGTAAGGGTTGTAAGCAAATGCTTCACAAATGTTAATCACAATGTGAAGCAAAATTTGCCCACTTCCGCGCCTGGCGGGCGTTACCGACGGATCGCCCGAAATCGCTGCTTCAGCCGCCTGCATCAGAAGCGCAGACGGCCGGGGCCGGGCCTCAGGCCGCGTTCAGGCTGCGCTGCGCAGCATCGGCTGCGCGGACTTCCGCCAGCTTGGCGACCGTGGTGGCGCAAGCGTGCGCGGCTTCACGTCCCTTGACCAGGAAATGCTGGTGGAAGTAATCGTGATGCTCGCTGTGCGAGTGGAAGTGATGCGGGGTCAGCACGGCCGAGAAGACCGGCACTTCGGTCTCCAGCTGCACCTGCATCAGCGCCGAGATGACCGATTGCGCCACGAAGTCATGACGGTAGATGCCGCCATCGACCACCAGGCCGCTGGCGACGATGCCGGCATACTTGCCGGTCTTGGCCAGCACCTTGGCGTGCAGGGGGATTTCGAAGGCACCGGGCAGTTCGAAGAAATCGATGCTGGAGGTGGGCCAGCCCAGCTTGGCCATTTCCTCGGTGAAGGCGATGCGGCACTGGTCGACGATGTCCTTGTGCCAGCTGGCCTGGACGAAGGCGATACGTTGACCGTGGTGGGAAGGGACGGCAGACAGATGCGATTGATGCGATTGCGACATGGTTCAGGACTCCTGTTCGATGAATAAACAGGGCGTGGGAATGCGCGGCCGCGCGCACCGCAAAAAAGCGGCACGACACCGGACATCCCGTTCTCTTTCATCCGGACTATGACCGTCGGCCCCGGAATCACACCGGGTCTGCTGACCCCGGCTCGTCGTGGCGACAGGCCGGGCGCTCGCGGGCTACACGCAACACCGCCAGGTGCCGCCTGATTACCGCCGGTGGGGAGTTTCACCCCGCCCCGAGAACTTGTTGCCGCGCAGCGGACAAAGAGTCCGCCGCAACAGCAGCCGCGACTTTAGCACGTGAACAAAAATGCTGCAGGCGCGCAGCGCAAATCCGCTCGGCCGGCGTCAGGCACCCTGCCCCACCGACTCCAGCATGCCGCGCGCAATCTCGCGCTCGCCCATGATGACGCGCTGGGCACCATGCTTTTCCAGGTGCTCGATCTCGGCATCGGAATGGGCGCGTGCCACTACCTTCAAGCCGGCATTGAGCTCCAGCGCATTTTCGATCACCTGCCCGGCCTCGAACACTTCCGGTATCGCCACCAGCAGCCAACGTGCGCGCTCCACAGCGGCGGCCTTGAGCAGCTCGCTCTGGGCGGCATTGCCGTATAGCGCCGGCACACCATCCTGGCGCAATGCATCCAGATGTTCGCGCTGCGCCTCGATCACCACGAAAGGCTTGCCCTGCGCACGCAACTGCTCGCCGATGCCCCGGCCGACCCGGCCGTAGCCGACCAGCACCACGTGATCCTGCAGGTCGACCGTGGGCGGTACATCCTGCACGTCGGCAGGTTCGGCGTGACGCGCTTCGTAGCGATCGAGCAGCGAGAACAGCAAGGGATTGATCAGGATCGACAGGATGGCACCGCCCAGGATCAGGTCGCGCGCCATCGGCGAGAGCAGGTCCAGCGACAGGCCGAGTGTGGCGAGGATGAAAGAAAATTCACCAATCTGCGCCAGGCTGGCGGAAATGGTCAGCGCCGTCGAATTCGGGTGACCGAATGCGCGCACGATCAGCCAGGCGGCCAGCGACTTGCCGACCACGATGATGAGCACGGTGGCCACCACCAGCAGCGGTTCGCGTACCAGGATCGACGGATCGAACAGCATGCCCACGGAGACGAAGAACAGCACGGAGAAGGCATCGCGCAGCGGCAGCGATTCTTCGGCGGCACGGTGGCTCAGTTCGGATTCGGACAGGATCATGCCGGCGAAGAAGGCCCCCAGCGCGAAGGACACCCCGAACACATAAGCCGACCCCAGCGCAAAGCCCAGCGCGATGGCCAGCACGGCCAGGCGGAACAGTTCACGCGAGCCGGTATCGGCGATGCGCTCCAGGATCCACGGAATGACGCGGCGCCCGACGATGAGCATCACGGCCACGAAGGCCACCACCTTGCCCAGCGTCAGCCCCAGGGTCAGCAGCACGGCATTGCCGGAGAGCGCCTCGCCCTTGCCACCCAGGATGCCGGAGAGCGCCGGAATGAGCACCAGCGCCAGCACCATGGCGATATCCTCGACGATGAGCCAGCCCACGGCGATGCGCCCGCGCTGGGTTTCCACCAGACGGCGTTCCTGCAGCGCCTTCAACAGCACCACGGTACTGGCCACCGACAGCGCCAGGCCGAACAGGAAGCCCTCGCCGAATGGCCAGCCCAGCAGCCAGCCCAGGCCCATGCCGAGCAAGGTGGCAATGGCGATCTGGGCCACGGCGCCGGGGATGGCGATGTTCTTGACCGACAGCAGGTCCTTCAGGGAGAAGTGCAGACCGACACCGAACATCAGCAGGATCACCCCGATCTCGGCCAGTTCCTGGGCCAGGTCGGCATCGCCGACGAAGCCGGGCGTGAACGGGCCGATGGCGATACCAGCCACCAGGTAGCCGATCAGCGGCGGCATTTTCAGGCGATGGGCCAGGGTCCCGAAGATGAAGGCCAGGACCAGGCCTCCGACAATGGTGGCGATCAGGGGAGTGTGATGGGGCATCAGTCAGGGTTCCTTTCTAAGGTGGATGAATTTGTTGGAGATGACTGTGTCACTGGCTGTCGGCCGGCTGCATGCCTGCGCGCAAACGCAGGCACGAACCTTCACAAAGACTAACACGCGCATGAATACGCGGGCATGACAGCCACGCAGGCGCCGTCGATGGCGGGCCGCACTTGGCGCGGTACGGCCCGCCACCCGGGCATCAGCGTGCGGCCTGCAGGGCGGCGATGCGCGACTCCAGCGGCGGGTGGCTGGAGAACAGGCCCAGCCAGGATTCACGGCCGGAGATGCCGGAAGCCTGCAGATTCTGCGGCAGGCCGTCGGACTGCAAGCCGCCCAGGCGGCGCAGCGCATTCATCATCGGCACCTTGGAACCCATCAGGGCTGCGGCACCGGCGTCGGCGCGGTATTCGCGCTGGCGCGAGAAGTACATGACGATGATGCTGGCCAGGATGCCGAAGACAATTTCACAGACGAACACGGTCACCATGTAGCCGATGCCGGGACCGCTGTTTTCTTCGTTGTTCCTGCGCAGGAAAGAGTCGACGAAGTAGCCGACGATGCGCGCGAAGAACATCACGAAGGTGTTGACCACGCCCTGGATCAGGGTCAGCGTGACCATGTCGCCGTTGGCGATGTGGGCCACTTCGTGGGCCAGCACGGCCTCCACTTCTTCCTTGGTCATGCCTTGCAGCAGGCCGGTGGAGACCGCCACCAGCGAATTGCTCTTGCTGGCACCGGTGGCAAAGGCGTTGGGCGGGCCGTCATAGACCGCCACTTCCGGCATGGGCAGCTGGGCACGGGTGGCCAGGGTCTGGACGGTTTGCAACAGCCACAGTTCGGTGGAATTCTGCGGCTGCTCGATCACGCGCGCCCCCGTGGACCACTTGGCGATGGCCTTGGACATGAACAGCGAAATGAAGGAGCCGCCAAACCCCATCAGGCCGCAGAACACCAGCAGCATGCCGAAGTTGAGGCCGTTGGCAGTGAGGTAACGGTTCACGCCGAGCAGGCTGGCGGTGAAGCTCAAGACCAGCATCACGGCCAGGTTGGTGACGAGGAACAGAACGATGCGTTTCATGGTTTTTCCTGATGGACAAAAGTGTGCCGTGCGCACAGCGCCACGGCGGGTCAAACGATGGGTTCAGTACAGAGCAGCGCGCTGGCGCACGAAGCGGCCACCGCGCTTGCGCCCTGCCCCGCGGCAGGTGCGCATTTGGCGGGGCTTATGCCAACGGAGGAGGACGCAGCTGGTCGCGCAGGTAGGACGACCAGCTCAGGCTTGCCGGAAAGGCGTGGGGAAACGGAAACCAGTGCAGTCCGGGCGTGGCGATGGCCGCCGGCAAGGCCGGATCTTCCAACTCGCCCTGGGCGCTGGGCTGGTCATCGTCATCGATGCCAGCGGGTTGGTCATCGCCGGACAGGCTGCCCGATGCGAGAAGGTCGGCAGGCAGATGCAGGGCTGCAGAAACAGCTGCAGAAGCCGCGCAATGATGCGCAGCCGCCGGGTCCTGCGCATGCGCATGCAGCTGCATCGGCGCGGCGACCTGCAACTGCTCGCGCAACTGTTCACGCAGCTGTACCTCTCCCGTGGCTGCCAGCAATTGCAGCGGGATCAGCAGAGTCAGCAGCAGGAGCAGCAGTCGGCGCATCAAACCCTTGATGAATGAAAAAGTGGAGAAAACCCGTGTGTGCCACGGAAATCAGGCTGCGGCCTTTTGTCAGGCCATTGTCAGCATGAACGGATGCGCATTATACGCAAAATTGCCAGCCCGCCCTGCCCGCTTGTTCCCCCCGGAAAACCAAGCCCTCCGGCAAGTTATCCACAAAAACTGTGAACAAGCCTGTTGATAAGCACACTGACCATTTCTGACATGCTTGCTCAGCAAGGGTTTCCTATAAATTGCCCTTGTTTTACACAAAAGTGAAGAAATTTCCACAAGGCATGCCCACACGCCGAATCAGTCGGTCGCCACCACCTTGTTGCGCCCGCCCAGCTTGGCGCGGTACAGCGCGGCGTCGGCCGCCGACATGAGCAGACGTCCATCCATCCCCTCCGGCACTGCACGTGTGCACACCCCGACACTGATGGTCACGCGGTGTGCCACCAGCGACTTGGCATGGGGCTCGGCGAGGCCGTACACGGTCTCGCGCAGGGCTTCGGCGACCTCGGCGGCCTGACGAGGCGACAGGCCTTCCATCAGCAGGATGAATTCTTCACCGCCATAGCGCGCCAGCAGATCACCGGGCCGCTGCAACTGCCCCTGCAGGGCCGCTGCCACACGCTTGAGGACCTGGTCGCCAGGTCCATGGCCATAGTGGTCGTTGTACTGCTTGAAGAAATCGACGTCGACCATGAACAGCGACAGCGTCCCGCCCGACTGTCCCACGCGGTGCAAGGTCTGGGCGTAATGTTCATCGAAATGCCGGCGATTGTGAATGCCGGTGAGGCCATCGGTGCCGACCTGGCGCTTGAGCACATCGGAATGCGACTGCAGCATCTTCTCGCGGCGTACCGAGTTGCTGGCATCGCTGATCTGGATCAGGCACAGGCGCTCGCCCTCGGGGCTGTCGAGGGGCGTGAGCACCACCGACTGCACCATGCGGGCCGGTGCGGCCAGCGGGCCTGCCGCCGGGGCTGCCCCATGATCCGGATAAAGCGGCAACGGGGCCCGGTGCAGCGCGCTGGAGAGAACGGCCGGCAAGCCGTAGCCCAGGGTGTTGTCGATGGCCCGCAGCAGCGCCGGCGAGACGCGCTCGTCAAACACTTGTTCGAAGCGTGCGCCCAGCGCCTGGTCCGTCGGCACGCGGCTGTAACGCGCCACCCAGGCATTCCAGAGCAGAATGTGCAGTCCGGCGTCCAGCAGGATGAGCCCGCCATGCAGCTGGTCCAGCACGTCCTCGGCGCGAAAGCGGGGTACCACGGCAGTGCTCATGCCAGACCGATCTTGCCCAGGTAACGCTGCACGTGCTCCACCAGCGCATGCAGCGAGGAGGAACTGAGCAGGAAAATAAGATGGCCGTCAGTCTGATGCTTCTCGATCACCAGGTCGATGTGCAGCACCAGCACATAGCTCTCATCGCCCTGCGCGCTCGCCAGCCGCGCCGAGATATCGTCGGGCGACGACACCAGATACTGCGGGAGCGAACTGTTGAGGGTGATTTCCAGCATGTCGGCCATGGCCGAGAGGCAGGCATTGAGGATGATGTTGCCCAATTCGCACATGGCTTCGCGCTCGAACTCGGCGAGCTCGTCCAGGCTCATCTGCGAGCCCATCATGTCACGCACGATGGACAGCGCACGATCCTCGGTGAACAGCAGCACCGCTTCCGCATCGAACGGGCCATCGAAATTCTGGCTCACCGTGGCAAAGCGCCCGCGCGTGCGCGGCAGCACCTGTTCGTCAATGGCACCCGAACGCAGCACTTCCACTGAGGGCACCGACAGTCTTACCTCGTCGCCCACGATCTCGGACAGGCTCTGCGCTGCACGTCCGGCACCCACGTTGAAGATTTCAGTGAGGGCGTCGCGTTCGATCTCGTTGAGGATGCTCACAGCGGGCCCCGGAAATGCAGCAGGGCCTGCCCGATCGATTTTTCCGTGACCGGCTTGGCGACGAACAGTGCCCCCAGTTGCTGCGCGCGGGTCTGCACGGCTTCCTGGATGTTGGCCGAGAAGATGGCGATGCGTACCGACGGATGCGCCTGCAGAATCTGCGCGGCGGCATCGGTGCCCAGCATGCCGGGCATGTTGATGTCCATCGTGCAGTAGTCGGGCACGGATTGCCCGACCAGGGCAATGGCCTCTTCGCCGGTGCCGGCTTCCATCACTTGCCAGTCCGGGTGGACGGCCAGCACGTTGGCCTTGATCACCATGCGCGAGACCTTGCTGTCGTCGACAATGAGAAGGGTCTTGCCGCTATCGTTGCTTGCCATCTTGAATCACCTTGAACATCAAAAAACTGAAGAATGCTGACGTCTTGTCATGCGTTCAAAAATGATAAGTCAAAAGCAACATCCTTCGTATGAGGGAATTCCTGATAAGAAATAACCTGCGTCATGGAAACGCCATAAAAAAAGAGACCCGAAGATCTCTTTCTCATTGGCCTCGGTGGCAGTTCTGGCCAGCGGGAAAACGGCGTATTTCAACAGCACCGCCCCACCCGCCCCTTGCCGCCATAGCGCGCTTCCTGCCGCTCGCGGAAGAACTCTTCATAGGTCATCACGCAGTGATCCGGGTGAGCCGCTTTCATGTGCGCCACATAGGTGTCGTATTCGGGCATGCCAACCATCAGGTTCAGCGTGCGGCCGACCTGGCGCCGCCAGGCCATCAGTTGCGCCAGGGCGCCAGGTTTGCTCATGCTGTTCTCCTTGCTGCAAAAAGCTTCATTGCGGAGCTACGGCACTGGAGGGCAATGCTTCGTAGGCCGATTCCTTGACGCTGGGCTGGTGCGCCGCACGTGCCTTGAGCACGGTACGGATGCCGAACACCAGCACGCTCACCACCACCAGCATGAACATTGCAGCCAGACCGGCATCGACGTAGTCGTTGAAGATCACCTGGCGCATCTGCTCGATGGACTTGGCCGGGGCCAGCAGCTTGCCTTCATCCAGCGCTGCCTGGTACTTCTGCGCATGCGCCAGGAAGCCCACGCGCGGATTGGCATCGAACACCTTCTGCCAGCCGGCGGTCAGGGTGCAGATCAGCAGCCAGGTGGTGGGCACCACGGTGACCCAGGCGAAGCGGTCGCGCTTCATCTTGAACAGCACGCAGGTCGCCAGGATCAGGGCGATACCGGCCAGCATCTGGTTGGAGATGCCGAACAGCGGCCACAGGGTATTGATGCCACCCAGCGGATCGACCACGCCCTGGTACAGGAAGTAGCCCCAGCCGGTCACGCACAGGCCGGTGGCGATCAGGCTGGCCGCCCAGGAATCGGTACGCTTCATCGGCGGGATGAACGCGCCCAGCAGGTCCTGCAGCATGAAGCGGCCGGCACGGGTACCGGCATCCACGGCCGTCAGGATGAACAGTGCTTCGAACAGGATGGCGAAGTGGTACCAGAAGGCCATCATCGCTTCTCCCGTCACGCCGGAGAGAATCTGGGCCATGCCCACGGCCAGGGTAGGCGCGCCGCCGGCGCGCGAGATGATGGTATGTTCACCCACGGCCTGGGCGGTGTGGGTCAGCATCTCGGGGGTGATGTGGAAGCCCCATTGCGAGATCACCTGGGCCACGTTCTCGGGCGTGGTGCCGATCAGCGCAGCGGGACTGTTCATGGCGAAGTAGATGCCCGGCTCGATGCAGGACGCCGCAATCAGCGCCATGATGGCCACGAAGGATTCCATCAGCATCGCGCCATAGCCGATGAAGCGGGCGTGCTTCTCGTTTTCCAGCAGCTTGGGGGTAGTGCCAGACGAAATCAGCGCATGGAAGCCCGAGACCGCACCGCAGGCGATGGTGATGAACAGGAACGGGAACAGCGAACCCGACCACACCGGACCACTGCCGTCGATGAAGCGGGTCACCGCATGCATCTTCAGGTGCGGGGCGATGAAGATGATGCCCAGCGCCAGCGCCACGATGGTGCCGATCTTCAGGAAGGTGGACAGGTAATCGCGCGGCGCCAGCAGCAGCCACACGGGCAGCACCGAGGCGACAAAGCCGTAGCCGATCAGCATCCAGGTCAGCTGCTTGCCGTTGAAGGTGAACATCTGCCCCAGCACGGCATGTTCCTGCACATACTGGCCACCGACGATGGCCAGCATCAGCAGCACGAAGCCGATCCACGAGACTTCGCCGATGCGGCCCGGGCGGATGTAGCGTGAATACACGCCCATGAAGAGCGCAATGGGAATGGTCGCGGCCACGGTGAAGGTGCCCCACGGCGACTCGGCCAGGGCCTTGACCACGATCAGCGCCAGCACCGCCAGGATGATGACCATGATCATGAAGGCACCGAAGAGCGCAATCACGCCCGGCACCTGGCCCAGTTCGGACTTGATCAGGTCGCCCAGCGAGCGGCCGTCGCGGCGGGTGGAGATGAACAGCACCATGAAGTCCTGCACGGCACCGGCAAAGACCACGCCGGCCAGGATCCACAGCATGCCCGGCAGATAACCCATCTGCGCGGCCAGCACCGGGCCCACCAGCGGACCGGCGCCGGCGATGGCGGCGAAGTGGTGGCCGAACAGCACGTACTTGTTGGTGGGCACGTAGTCCAGGCCATCGTTGAACTTGTAGGCCGGCGTCATGCGTGCGCCATCCAGGCCCAGCACGCGCTCGGCGATGAATTTGCTGTAGAAGCGATAGGCGATCAGGTAGACGCACACCGAGGCCACGACCAGCCAGACGGCATTGATCGATTCGCCGCGCTGCAATGCGACGTAGGCGCAGGCCCCGGCGCCGCCCAGGGCGACAGCCAGCCAGCCCAGTCTGGAAACCAAGCGGTTCATTGTTCTCCTCCTTGCGGATATGAATTGTTGTGGGAAATCTTGTTGTCGTCAGTGCGTCCCCGTCCGGGTCCACGTGAATGAAACCGATTGAACGGACGCACTGCGCAGGATGCCCGCCAGTATCGGCATGCCCCTCCTGCCCCACAAGCGCAGCACTACGCAGAGCCGCTACGTAGAATTACGCAGGGTGAAGGGATTTTCTTTCGGGGTGATAAGCGGCGGGAAAACGATATGAAGATTTACGCGGGCACCCAGAGGCTTTGGGTAGAATCGCGGGCATGAAACTGCGCCAGAAAATCATCTTCCTCGCCATCGTCCCGCTGTGCCTGGCCTTTGCGGCCATCGCGCTGGTGGTGCGTTACCAGGCGGTGGAACTGGCGCGCCAGCAGCGTTCCACCATCGAGGCCGCCTACCTGGCCAGCAAGAATACCGAGCTGCGCCACTATGTGGATCTGGCCCAGCATGCGCTGGCCCATCTCTACGACACCGGACGCACCGATGACGCCATCAAGGAAGAAGCCCGGCGCATCCTGTCCGACCTGGCCTTCGGGGATGATGGCTATTTCTTCGTCTACGACGACCAGGGCCGCAGCATCATGCATCCGCGCCAGCCGGAACTGGTGGGACGCGAGATGTGGGACTGGCGCGATGACTCCGGCAGCCCGACCATCCGGCATCTGATCGAACGCGCCCATCAGGGTGGTGGTTTCGAACGCTATCTGTGGCGCAAGCCTTCCAGCAAGACGGTGGCACCCAAATTGGGCTACGTGATCGCCCTGCCGCGCTGGGGCTGGGTGATCGGTACCGGCATCTATCTGGATGATGTGGAAGCGGCACTGGCCCAGGTCGATCACCAGAATTCCGGCTACCTGCACCAGACCATGCTGCTCATTGCAATCATCGCGTTGTCCAGCGCGCTGGCGGTGGGACTGGCCGGCCTGCTGCTGAACCTGAGCGAGCATCGCGTGGCCGATGCCAAGCTGCGCCAGCTGGCCCAGCGCGTGGTGCGTTCGCAGGAAGAAGAACGCGCGCGCCTCTCGCGCGACCTGCACGACGGCATCAGCCAGTGGCTGGTCTCCATCAAACTGCAGATCGAAGCCGCGCTGGAACGCCTGCGCGGTACGCCCGAACAGGCGGCGGCAGCCCGCGCCGGCTTTGAAAAGACCGCCACCCAGATCAACGGCGTGCTGGCCGAAGTGCGCCGCATCTCGCATGATTTGCGGCCGGCCATCCTCGATGATCTCGGACTGGCGGCGGCACTGGAACACCTGTGCGGTGAGTGGCGCGAAAGCAGCCCGCAGACACAGATCGTCTTCGAGCACGAGCGCCAGCGTGAGGACGGCGCTGCGCTCCCGGACGTGGTCAACACCGTGCTGTTCCGCGTGGCGCAAGAAGCGCTGACCAACATCGCGCGCCATGCCAACGCCAGCCAGATCAGCATGCGTCTCTATGACGGCCACAACCTGCTGATGCTGCAGGTGCAGGACAACGGCAGCGGCTTCGATCCCGGCCAAGTCGACGATCATTCGCGCCATGGTATCGGCCTGCGCAACATGCGCGAGCGCATGGAAGCCGTAGGTGGCGAACTGGGTATCGATTCATCGGCTGCCGGCACCAGCATCAGCGCCATCATTCCCCGCTCTTCTCTTTTGCCTTCACCCCATGTCTGATACCGCCCCGCCCATCGCCCCTGCCACGACGCGCATCATGCTCATCGACGATCATCCGCTGGTGCGCGACGGCTTGCGCGCACGACTGGAAACCGTGCCCGGACTGGAAGTGGTGGCCGAGGCCGGCAATGCGGAGGAAGCATTGGCCGCCGCTGCCCGCCATCCAATCGATCTCACGCTGATGGACATCAACATGCGCGGCATCAACGGCATCGAGCTGACGGCGCGCTTTCATGCGCTGCATCCGGAGATTGCGGTGCTGATCCTGAGCATGCATGACAAGGCCGAATACGTGATGCAATCGATCCAGGCCGGTGCGCGCGGCTATGTGCTCAAGGACGCACCCAGCCAGGACATCGTGCATGCCATCGAAACGGTGCGTTCGGGCGGGATCTACTACAGCGCCGCACTGGCGCGCCAGCTGACCCAGCCGCTGCCGGTGCGCGAGTTGCTCACGCAGCGTGAACGCGAAGTGCTGCAGCACATCGCCAATGGCGAATCCAACAAGCAGATTGCCCGCGAACTGGACCTGAGCGTACGCACGGTGGAAACCCATCGGCTCAACATCAAGCGCAAGCTCAATATCGATGGCCAGGCTGAACTGATCAAATTTGCGGTGGAGT
This sequence comes from Herbaspirillum sp. 1130, assembly GCF_017833835.1. Lineage (NCBI taxonomy): Bacteria > Pseudomonadati > Pseudomonadota > Betaproteobacteria > Burkholderiales > Oxalobacteraceae > Herbaspirillum > Herbaspirillum sp. 1130. Next base: position 77,252 of record NZ_JAFICQ010000001.1, on the reverse strand, counting down.
CGCGCGGGGCAGGCTAGCGCTTCGGACTGACGGAGACGTCCAGTGCGAGCAGGCGGGCATGGGGGATCTCGGCGCGATGGGCTGCGGCACGCAGGGCGATGTCACTGAGGGCTGCGGCATCGGGCCGGGCAGTCTCCCCCTGCCCTGCACGCCATGCGGCGCAGGCGTGCAGCATGCGGATGGTGCCGGCATGACAAATCACGATGGCGCCTTCGGCGGACGTGGCCAGCAGGTCGTTGAAGGCTTGCCACATGCGGCTTGCCACCTCGGTCAATGTCTCGCCGCCGCCGGGTGCGTAATGCGCAAGATCGGCATTCCAAGCCTCGACTTCGGCCCAGGGAATGTCATCCCAGGGGCGCAGCTCCCACTTTCCGAAATCCATTTCCTGCAGCCGCGGATCCACGTCCGGTGCGGGTCGATGCATGGCCTGCGCAAGGGACTGCGCCAGCTGCGCGCAGCGCTGCAGCGGACTGCTTACCAGCGGCCATTCAGGTGGCAGCGCCTGCAACTGGGGCAATAGTTGCGCCACACTCTGCGCCAGCATCTCGGGCGCGACCGCGATATCGCTGCGTCCGTAACAGGTGCTCTTGTCCACCAGCGGCTGGGGATGGCGAATCAGATTCAGCAGCATGGCTCAGGGATTCCACCAGGACGGCAGCGAGGCAAGCGCACCGAGATAAAAGGCGGTCTCGCTCAACTGTTGAACCGCGCCCAGGCAATCCCCGGTATAGCCGCCGAGGCGACGCCGGAAACGCGCGGCCAGCCAGAGCGTCGCCACGGCTGCCAGCACCACGCCGGCGGCAATGCGCTGCCAGGACATCATGCCCAGCGCGATCACCCCGATCACCGGCAGCACCGCAAACAAGGTCGCCAGCAGGAATTCGCCCTGCCCCATCTGCTGCGCCAGCGGCTTGACCTTGCCCTCTTCGCGCACGTATTCCATGCGCCAGATGAGACAAGTGGCCAGCCAGCGCGACAGCGGATGGGCCATCCCCAGCACGGCCAGCACCTGCAACGGCAGCAACGCCTGCAAGGCCGCCAGTTTGGCCAGCAACAGCGCGACGATACCGATCACGCCATAACTGCCCAGGCGCGAATCCCGCATGATCTCCAGCGCACGTTCACGGCTGACTGCACCACCGAGGCCATCGCAGACGTCGGCAAAACCATCCTCGTGGAAGGCGCCGGTGAGCCAGATCCCGGCTACAGTGGACAGCAGCACCGCCACCATCTGCGGCCAGAACTGCACGGCCAGCAGGTAGACCAGGGCGCAGGCCCAAGCCACGATCCAGCCGACCAGCGGGAAATAGCGCGTGGCATGTTGCAGCCAGTGCGGCTGGAAGCCCACCCAGCGCGGGATAGGAAGCCGTGTGAAGAATTGCAGCGCCGTGAAGAACAGGCGCACCTGGTACAGCGGGCCGTCGCTGCGGGGCGGTGGCGGTGATGTGAAGTCTTTTTCAGACATGCTTTTCGCTGACGCTGGCCGAGGAGAAGGTCGCCATGCGTTCCAGGAAATTGACCGCCGCACGCAGCAGCGGCAAGGCCAGTGCGGCGCCGGTGCCCTCGCCCAGGCGCAGGTCCAGCTGCATCAGGGGCGTGGCACCCAAGTACTGCAGCATGCGGCGATGGCCGGCCTCATCCGAGCAATGCGAGAACACGCAGTACTCCAGCACGGCCGGCTGCAAGGCGGCTGCCACCAGCAGCGCCGAGGTGACGATGAAGCCATCGATCAGTATTACCTTGCGGCGCTGTGCCGCACCGAGCATGGCCCCCGTCATGAAGGCGATCTCGAAGCCGCCCAGGGCCGCCAGTCGCTCCAGCGGTGCGCTCGCTTGCGCATGCAGGCGCAGCGCACGCGTCACCGCATCGGCCTTGCGGGCGACGCCTTGGGCATCGAGGCCGGTGCCGGCCCCGACGCACTCTTGCACCGGCACGCCCGTAAAGGCGGCCATCAATGCGGCGGCGGCAGTGGTATTGCCGATCCCCATTTCACCAAAGCCCAGTACATCGGCCTGCAACGATTCAGCGAACTGGAACCCGGCCTGCAGCGCAGCCTGGCATTGCTGCGCCGTCATCGCCGGGCCTTGGCAGAAGTTGGCGGTACCGGGGGCGATCTTGCGGTCCAGCAGGCCATCGCGCGGGCCGAAATCGTGATTGACGCCGGTATCGACGATATACAGCGCACATTCATTCTGGCGCGCGAAGATGTTGATCGCGGCACCTCCGGCCAGGAAGTTCTCCACCATCTGCCAGGTCACGCTTTGCGGGTAGGCCGAGACGCCTTCTGCGGTGACGCCATGGTCCCCGGCACAGACCACGATGGCACTCTGGCGCAGCACCGGATGGTCGCTGCCCTGGATCAGGCCGATCTGGCGCGCCAGGCGTTCCAGTGCACCCAGGCTGCCGAGAGGCTTGGTCTTGTCATTGATGCGCGCTTCCAGCCGGGCGGCCAGGCTGGCATCGAACGGGGAGGCAATGGCGGGAATCTGCATGAGAAAAGGCTCTGCGCCGCTGGCTGCGGCAGGATCAAGGGAGCGCCAGTATACGAGATCGCCGCTGGCTGCGGCAGGACAGATAACGGCGAGAACAAAAAGAAAGGGAGCCCGGAGGCTCCCTTGATGATGAGTGCAGCGTGTGTATACCTCAGGCCTTGGCTGCAGCGCGGTCGAGCACGCCGAAGATGGTCGAGGCCAGTTCATTGGCTTCGAACTTGGCAACGTAGGCATCACCGCCCACGCTCTTGACGTGGTCCTCGTTGGCCGAGCCGGACAGCGAGGAGTGGATGATGACCGGGATGTTCTTCAGGAAATCCTCGCGCTTGATGTTGCGGGTGAGCGTAAAACCATCCATTTCCGGCATTTCGAGGTCGGTCAGCACGAAGGAGATCTTGTCGGAAATCGGCTTGCCCTCGGCGCGTGCTTCCTTGGCCAGTTTCTGGATCTTGTCCCAGGCATCCTTGCCGGTGACATGCATCTCGAAGGGAATCTCCATGGCGCGCAAGCCCTGCTCGATGAGCGAACGGGCCACCTTGGAATCGTCGGCGGCAATGGCCACCGCACCGGGGCGCATGCCATGGCCGGCGCTCTTTTCCAGGTTTTCCATTTTCATGTTGCGGTCGCTGGGCATGATCTCGTGCAGGATCTGCTCCACGTCCAGCACCTGGGCCAGGCGGCTGGTGTCCTTGTCCTGGTCGAGGCGCGCGATGCTGGTGACGAAGGCGCCACCACTGCTGGTTTCCGCCGACAGGACCTGGCTCCATTCCAGGCGCACGATCTCGTCCACCGACTCGACCGCAAAGGCCTGCGTGCTGCGCGCGTATTCGGTGACCAGCAGGATGTTGAGGCCGGTCTTGGGCACACAGCCCACCACGGCCGGCAAGTCGATCACCGAAATGATCTGGCCGCGGATGTTGACCATGCCCAGCATCGGCGATTGCGTACCGGCCGCCTTGGTCACAGGCGGCATGGGCACGATTTCGCGGATCTTGAAGACGTTGATGCCAAACAGCTCGGAGCGCTCGCCATGTGGATCCGCCCCCAGACGGAACAACAGCAGCTCGAACTTGTTGGATGCGGTGAGATTGGTTCTTTCGTCAATCTCTTTCTGAAAATTGTCCATGCCCCCTCCCCCGGATGCAAATGATGGTGACAGGCGAAAAGCCTGACTCAGCAATGTAGTGGGGAAACATGGCCGTGGCAATCAGGCAATCGCCTATAGCCGACATTTTTGATTTTTGCCAATGCTGCGTATACCGAAATACCACGCTGGCCGCGCCAGGAGAGACGCACCGTCCCGCCTGGGCCGAAACGGCGGCACGGTGAGACTAAAAACAGGCGCGTAAACAATATGCAGCAGACGGGAGGAATGGCCGACGTGCCTGCAAGAAAAGCAGGAAATGCGGCGCAGAAATGAAAAGAGGAAGCCCGAAGGCTTCCTCTTTCAATTTGGAGCGGGAGAAGAGTCTCGAACTCTCGACCTATACCTTGGCAAGGTATCGCTCTACCAACTGAGCTACTCCCGCATGGGACTTTTACATCTACTGCCACAGGCTGCCGAAGCTGCCTGGTTTGAAACTGGAGCGGGAGAAGAGTCTCGAACTCTCGACCTATACCTTGGCAAGGTATCGCTCTACCAACTGAGCTACTCCCGCATGGGAACCACCACTTTACTGCTACAGGAAGCCGAAGCTGCCTGCCTTGAATCTGGAGCGGGAGAAGAGTCTCGAACTCTCGACCTATACCTTGGCAAGGTATCGCTCTACCAACTGAGCTACTCCCGCATGGAGCGTTTTGGAGGCGGGGGTCGGGATCGAACCGGCGTAGACGGCTTTGCAGGCCGCTGCATAACCACTTTGCTACCCCGCCTTGGGGACACGCATACTACCTAAAACACGTGTTGTTTGCAAACATCTTTTTTGACTTTTTTCGACTTGCGCCGCAGCCAAACTTTCAATGCTCGCTCACCTATCACAATAAAAAAAGGAAGCTTGTTCAGGCTTCCTTTTTTCCAAGTAACTTGGAGCGGGAGAAGAGTCTCGAACTCTCGACCTATACCTTGGCAAGGTATCGCTCTACCAACTGAGCTACTCCCGCATCGAAAACAGAACGCTATTATAAGGCAGCGTTGGCATTTGTCAACTATCGATCTTAATTATTTAATTATTTTTTTCTGTTCCCGGCATCGGCTTCCCTGATCATCGGCATCGCCCTGCGCAGGTAGTACAGCATCGACCATACCGTCAGCACCGCTGCCACCAGCAGCAGCAGGCTGCCCCACAGTCGCGTATCGATGAAGCCGAACAGGCTGTCGTAGTACAGCAGCATGGGGATGGCGATCATCTGTGCGGTGGTCTTGATCTTGCCCAGCGAACTGACCGCCACCGACTTGGAGGCACCGATCTGGGCCATCCATTCGCGCAGCGCCGAGATGGCGATCTCGCGGCCGATGATGATGAAGGCGATCACCGGATGCACGCGGTCCAGATGCACCAGCACCAGCAAGGCACCGGTGACCATGAGCTTGTCGGCCACCGGGTCGAGGAAGGCACCAAAGGCGGAGGTCTGGTTCCAGCGGCGCGCCAGGAAGCCATCGAACCAGTCGGTGGCGGCCGCGACGATGAACACGGCCGTGGCGGCGATGCCTTGCTCGTAGCGGTTCAGGCCAATCTCAGGGAGGTAGTAGACCCCGACGACCAGAGGAATGAGCGCCACCCGCAACCAGGTCAGCAGAATCGGAATATTGAAAGGCATACGTCTTGGAGGGTTGGAGCGGCGTACACGAAAAAAAATTTACCGAATAGTAGCAGAGTCGTCCCCTGCTGCGCCCGCCTTTACGTCAGCGCGCGCAGCAACGGGTCAGCCGAGTGAACGAACTCAGTGCAACTGGCGGTAGATTTCTTCGGCCAGCTGGCGCGAGATGCCTTCGACGGAAGCCAGGTCATCCACGCTGGCATCGACCACCCCGCGCAGGCCACCGAAGCGCACCAGCAGGCGCTGGCGGCGCTTGGCACCGATGCCCTCGATCTCTTCCAGGCGCGAGGTCTGGCGTGCCTTGGCGCGCTTGGCGCGCATGCCGGTGATGGCGAAGCGGTGCGCTTCGTCGCGGATCTGGGCGATCAGCATCAGTGCAGCCGATTCCTTGCCCAGTTCCTTGGGGGCGCGGCCATCGGCGAAGACCAGGGTTTCCAGGCCGACCTTGCGCCCTTCCCCCTTGGCTACGCCGACGATGAGACTGATGTCCAGACCCAGTTCGGTCAGCACCTGACGCGCCATCTCGACCTGGCCTTTGCCGCCGTCGATGAGGACGATATCCGGCATCACGCCTTCGCCATTGGCCACCTTTTCGTAGCGGCGCGTAAGTACCTGGCGCATGGCGGCATAGTCATCGCCGGGCGTGATGTCGTTGATGTTGTAGCGGCGATATTCACCGTTCTGCATCGCATGGTGATGGAACACGACGCACGAGGCTTGCGTGGCTTCACCTTGCGTGTGGCTGATGTCGAAGCATTCGGCGCGCAGTTCGTCCAGATCTTCACGTTCCAGCTCCAGCACTTCAGCCAGTGCACGCGTGCGGGCCTGTTGCGAGCCCTGCTCGGACAGCAGGCGCGCCAGTGCGATCTCGGCCCCCTTCGCGGCCATCTCAAGCCACTGGCGGCGCTGGCCCTGCGGCTGGAAGGTCAGCGTGATGCGGTGACCGCACTGCTCCATCAAGGCCATCATCAGCGCCGGATCATCGAACTCGGTACCCACGATGAGCGAGCCGGGAATGAACTTGTCGATGTAGTGCTGGGCCAGGAAGGCCTTGAGCACTTCAACCTCGATGCTCTCCTCGGCGGTATCCATCGCATCATCCACGTGCGTAGGGAAATAGGCGCGATCCCCGAGATGGCGGCCGCCGCGCACCATCGCCAGATTCACGCAGGCACGTCCGCCCTGCACCGTCACGGCGATGATGTCGATGTCGGCATCGCTGACCGTCTCCATGCTCTGCTGGTGCAGCACGCTGGAGAGTGAACCGATCTGGTCGCGCACGGCAGCGGCCTGCTCGAACTTCAGGTCGGCGGCGAAGGCGTGCATCTTCTGCTCCAGCGCTTCCATCACTTCGCTCTGGCGGCCGCGCAGGAATTTGGAGGCATTCTCCACGTCGAGCGCGTAATCCTCGCGACTGACCAGGTTCACGCAGGGACCGCTGCAGCGGTGGATCTGGTGCAGCAGGCAGGGCCGCGTGCGGTTGGTGAAGACGGTGTCTTCGCAGGTCCTCAGCAGGAACACCTTCTGCAGGATCTGTATCGATTCCTTCACGGCCCCGGCATTGGGGAACGGGCCGAAATACTGGCTGCGTTTGTCCACCGCGCCGCGATAGTAGGCCATGCGCGGGAAGGCGTGGCCGGTGATCTTCAGGTAGGGATAGGACTTGTCGTCGCGAAAGAGAATGTTGAAGCGCGGACGCAACGTCTTGATGAGATTGTTTTCCAGCAGCAGCGCTTCGGCCTCGCTGCGGGTGACCGTGGTTTCCAGACGCGCGATGCGCTCGACCATCATGGCGATGCGCGGGCTGGTCAGGGTCTTCTGGAAATAGCTGGAGACGCGCTTCTTGAGGTCGCGCGCCTTGCCCACGTAGAGCACGTTGTCTTCAGCGTCGAAGTAGCGATAGACACCCGGCAGGTGCGGCAGCCGGGCAACCGTCTCCAGCACGACTTCACGCGGGTCGGGGAGCGGAGATGCAGGAATTTCGGACATGAGCGAAAGCGAAGAACTTACAGCGACTGCACCAGCGCGCGGGCGGCCAGGTAGCGCGGATCGGCTTGCAGCGCATCCCAGGCCAGCGCCTCGCCACAGGGCAGCAAGGTCGCGCGGCGCGCGGCAGAGGCAGCGTCGGTGCCACCATGCAGACCGGCGAGAATGGCATCGGCCTTGTCCGGCGAATTGCAGATCAGCGCCACATCGCAGCCTGCATCCAGTGCCGCCTGTGCCGCCTGCAGCGGACCACCGGCGACACTGGCACCGTGCATGCTGAGGTCGTCACTGAAGATCACCCCCTGGAAGCCGAAGCGCTCGCGCAGCATCGACAGCCAGACCTTGGAGAAACCGGCCGGTTGCGCATCCACCTTGGGGTAGATGACGTGCGCCGGCATCACGGCGGCCAGGCTCATGCCCAGCCAATCATAAGGGGTGGCATCGTCGCCGAGGATCTCATCGAGGCCGCGTTCATCGACCGGAATGGCCACGTGAGAGTCGGCCGTGACGAAACCATGGCCGGGGAAATGCTTGCCGCAATTGGCCATGCCTGCCAGCGCCAGGCCGTGATTGAGGCTCTTGGCCATGAGCGTGACCACGCGCGGATCGCGATGAAACGAACGGTCGCCGATGACGCTGGAGACGCCGTAATCCAGATCGAGCACCGGGGTGAACGACAGGTCGATGCCACAGGCGCGCAGTTCGGCGGCCAGCACGAAGCCGGTGGCCGTGGCCACCTTGGTGGCTTGCAGCACGTCGCGATCCCAGAGCTGGCCGAGCTGGCCCATGGCCGGCAGACGCGTAAAACCATCGGTGCGGAAACGCTGCACGCGGCCGCCTTCGTGGTCCACGGCGATCAGGATGCCGGGACGCGCCTGGCGAATGGCATCGGTCAGCGCAACCAGCTGCGCACGGTTTTCATAGTTGCGGGCAAACAGGATGACCCCGCCCGTCAGCGGGTGCTGGAGGCGCGCGATATCGGCGGCGTCCAGCGTGGTGCCGACCACGTCCAGCATCACCGGACCGAGCGGCTTGACGGCTTGATTCATGACTTCTCCACGATGACAAAGGCGACGGCGTATTCCACTTCGTCGGTGACGGAAACCTGGGCGCTCAGCCCCTGCTCTTCCATCCATTCTTGCAAGGCGCCGCTGCAGACCACCACCGGCTTGCCGCTGGGCGCGTTCAATACCTGCATGGCGCGCCAGGTCATGGGCATGCGCATGCCCATGCCGATGGCCTTGGAAAAGGCTTCCTTGGCGGCGAAGCGGGTGGCCAGGAAACGCACACCGCGCGCTTCCACCTTGGCTTTGCGGCGCAGATATTTTTCCATTTCCTGCGGGCCCAGGATCTTGGCGGCGAAGCGGTCGCCGTGACGTCCCAGGGTCGCCTCCAGGCGCGAGATCTGGAGGATGTCGGTACCGATGCCGTAGATCATGCGGCGCGCCTCAAACCTTGGCCTTCAGGACGTCCAGGCGGGCCTTGACCATGATGGCCTTCATCTCGGAGACCGCATTGCGCCAGCCGGCAAAGACCGCATGCGCGACAACGGCGTGGCCGATGTTCAGCTCAGCGATCTCGGGAATGGCGGCGATGGCCTGGACGTTGGTGTAATGCAGCCCGTGGCCGGCATTGACCTTCAGGCCGAGCTTGACGCCAGCCTGCACGGCGATGCGGATGCGCTCCAGCTCTTCCTGCTGTTCACGCTCGCTGGTGGCATCGGCATAACGGCCTGTATGAAGTTCGATGACAGGGGCGCCCGATTCTGCGGCGGCCTGGATCTGCTCCACATCCGGATCAATGAACAAAGAGACGCGAATGCTCTCCTGCTGCAACTGGCGGATCGCCGCCTGCACGTCGGCAAAATGGCCGCGCACGTCCAAGCCGCCTTCGGTGGTGACTTCGGTGCGCTTCTCCGGCACCAGGCAGACATCCTGCGGCTGGATGCCACAGGCGAAATCGATCATTTCTTTGGTGACGGCGGCTTCCAGATTCATGCGCGTCTGCAGCAGCGGGCGGATGGCCTTGACGTCCTCATCACGGATGTGGCGGCGGTCTTCACGCAGGTGCAGGGTGATCGCATCGGCACCGGCTTCCTCGGCTTCCAGCGCGGCGCGGATGGGATCGGGGTAACGAGTGCCGCGCGCATTGCGCAAGGTGGCGACGTGATCGATGTTGATGCCCAGGTCGATGACCGGGCCGGCAGGCTGCAGGAAACTCATGGTGTCAGGAAGCTTCGTTGGAATGATGTCGGGATGTGCTCAAGGCTGCACGTGAAGAACCGTGCAGCCAGTTCCGGATTGTAGCGGCTCGGGATCGCACGCGGGAACAGACGGGATCAATTGGCAGCATGTTCTGGCCCGCGGCAGAGGAGCCGCCGCGCATCACAGCTGCATCAGGTCGATCAGGATCTGGCGCGTGTTCAGCTGCGCACCGCCCAGGTGATGCGACAGCAGGTAGCGCATCAGGAACTTGCTCTGCAATTGCGTGGTGGGGTCGCTGTAGTCTTCGCGCTCCATGTCCAGCAGCGTCTTGCCGGAGACCTTGGGGGCACGATCGGAAATGCGTTCAGGACGCGTGCCCTGCTCCGGATCGACGACGTAGATGCCATCGGGCTGCACGGTCTTGCCGCTGGTCACGCAATGGCTCCAGTTGCCGGCCACGCCGGTCTGCTTCAACAGGATGCGTTCGAACTGGCGCAGCACGATGGGAGCATTTTCGCCATGGGCCAGCTTGTTGAGGGTGGCCACGTAATGGTCGAACAGCGCCGGGTGCGCATCTTCGCGCGCCAGCAGCTTGACCAGCAATTCATTGAGGTAGAAACCGCACAGCAGCGCTGATTTTTCCAGCGGCAGCAGACCGCCTACCCATTCGGCATCGGTCAGCGTGCGCACTTCGGACTTGCCGCTCCACGACAGCGACAGCGGCTGGAAGGTCTGCAAGGCTCCACGCAGTTTGGAATGCGGACGCTTGGCCCCCTTGGCCACCAAGGCGATACGGCCGTGATCCCGGGAGAACACGTCGATGATCAGGCTGGTTTCCTTGTAGGGATAGCTGTGCAGCACGAAGCCCGGCTGCGCCAGGACCTTGTGCTCCTTCTCCGGCACCGTGCGGCTGCGCGCACGGGGCGCAGCCGGCTTGCGCGCCGGGGCCTTGGCCGGTGCCTGGGGCGCGACCGGCGCGGCCTGATCAGCTACCTGGCCGTCGAGCTGGGGTTCGTTGAGCATGGTGGTCATGGATATCCGTCCTGAATGCGTGAAGCCACGTCGTTGGGGCGCGGCGTAATGCCATGATTATGCAGGGATTGCGCGCAGCCCGCAGAAGGCCGCACGCGGGCTCACTCGTAGCCGTAGGCGCGCAGGCCGGCTTCGTTGTCGGCCCAGCCCGATTTGACCTTGACCCAGATCTCCAGATAGACCGGACCACCGAAGAGGCGCTCCATGTCCAGGCGCGCCTGCGTGGAAATTTCCTTCAGGCGGGCGCCCTTCTGGCCGATCACCATGGCCTTGTGGGTGTCGCGCTCGACCAGGATGGCCGCGAAGATGCGGCGCAGGTTGCCTTCCTGCTCGAACTTCTCGATCAGGACCGTGCTGGTGTAGGGCAATTCTTCACCGACGAAGCGGAACACCTTCTCCCGCACGATTTCGGAGGCCAGGAATTTCTCGCTGCGGTCGGTGATGTCGTCTTCGTCGAACATCGGCGGATTCTGCGGCAGCAGCTTGCGCACTTCTTCCTGCAGGCGATCGAGCTGGAAGCGCTGCTTGGCCGAGACCGGCACCACGGCGGCGAAATCATGGTGCGAAGCCACTTCGCGGGCGAAGGGCATGAGCGTGGTCTTGTCCTTGTTGCGATCGGCCTTGTTCAGCACCAGGATGCAGGGCACGTTGGCCGGCAGGAGATCGAGCACCTGCTTGTCGGCCGGGCCGAAGGTACCGGCTTCGATCACGAAGAGGATCACGTCCGACGCCGTCAGGGTATTGGTGACGGTGCGGTTCAGGGTCTTGTTCAGGGCATTGCTGTGACGCGTCTGGAAGCCCGGCGTGTCGACGTAGACATACTGGGTGTTCTCGATGGTCTGGATGCCGGTGATGCGGTGGCGCGTGGTCTGGGCCTTGCGCGAGGTGATGCTGACCTTGGCGCCGACCAGCACGTTCATGAGGGTCGACTTGCCAACGTTGGGACGACCGACGATGGCGATGTAGCCGCAACGGTAATCGCTCTCGGGGGTCTGCGCCGATGCGTCATCGGCCATGGGGGAATCTGTCATGCTGTTCTGGATTGCGAGGCGGATGAAGCCGCCGAAATGGGTTCTGCTGCGGCCGTTTCAGTGCGGTCGCCGGTGGTCTTGCCTTCGTTGCGCGCCGCAACCGGCGCACCCTTCTGTTCCTTGGGTTCCTTCTGCTCCTTGGCTGGCTTGGCAGGCTTGCTGCCATTGGCCGTCGAGGCGTCGGGACGATTGCCCTTGCCCGCATCGTGTTCGGGGGCATCCGGCTGGATGGTGGCAATGCCGGCCAGTTTCAGCTGGGTGGTGCGAGCACGCGGCTTGCGGCCGGCAGACGGCGTCTTGGCCAGTGCCAGTTGCACCGCTTCCAGGGCCAGCTTGGCGGCGGCCTGTTCGCCGGCGCGGCGGCTGCCGCCGGTACCGAAGACCTGGATGTCCAGCTTGGGCACCAGGCATTCGATCTCGAATTCCTGACTGTGGGCCGCACCATGGGTGGCGATGACGTTGTACTGCGGCAGCGGGATCTTCTTGCCCTGCAAAAACTCCTGCAGCAGGGTCTTGGCATCCTTGCCCAGGGTCTTGGGATCGACGTGTTCCAGTACCGGGACATAGAGCGAGCGAATCACCGCACGCGCTGCCTCGAAACCGGAATCCAGGAAGATCGCGCCAAAGAGCGCCTCCAGCGTATCGGCCAGGATCGAGGGACGGCGGAAGCCGCCGGATTTGAGTTCGCCTTCACCCAGGCGCAGGAACTGCGAGAGCTCCAGCCGCTGGGCGATTTCATACAGGGATTGCTGCTTGACCAGGTTGGCGCGCAGGCGCGAGAGGTCGCCTTCGTCGATCTTGTCGTAGCGTTCGAAGAGCAGCGAGGCCACCACGCAGTTCAGCACCGAATCGCCGAGGAATTCCAGCCGCTCGTTATGCAAGGCGCTATGGCTACGGTGGGTCAAGGCCTGCTGCAGGAGCGAAGCATCCTTGAATGGGTGGCCTAGCCGTTGTTGCAAGAGTTGAGGATCCATTTTTTCATCCGTCATTCAGTCTGCCGCCCCGATACGCGCAGTGGCGCGTGGATCGGGGATTACCAGCCTGACCAGTCAGCGGGATCGGTTCAAAGCAAAGCTGAAAACTGCTCCGGGTCTGCCTCCACAATGCAAAGTTGCCAATTGGAAACTGCAGAAACTGCGCAAGCTGCTGGACCAGGATGCGGCGCGCTCTTAGTGGAAGCTGCCGATCCGCTTGATATCGCCCAGGTTCATCCAGACAAAGAAGGCCTTGCCGACGATGTTCTGGTCCGGCACGAAGCCCCAGTAGCGACTGTCGAGGCTGTTGTCCCGGTTGTCGCCCATCATGAAATATTCACCCGGCGGCACCGTGCAGGCGAAACCTTCGGCGTTGTAGGTGCACAGCTCATGATGCGGGAAGGCATCGGGATTGGGCACGAAGTTGGGAGCACGCTCATCAGTGAGAATCTTGTGCTCCACGCCGGTCAGGTTTTCCTGCCATTGCTTATAGTACGTCAGATTTTCGTCATCCAGATAATCCGGCAGCGCTTTGTAAGAAATTTGTTCACCATTAACCGTTAAGCGCTTGTTTTTATAGACTATTTTATCACCAGGCACGCCCACCACGCGCTTGATGTAGTCCACCGACATGTCCTTCGGGTACTTGAAGACCATGACGTCGCCGCGCTGCGGCTGGTTCACTTCGATGATCTTCTTGTTGATGATGGGCAGGCGGATACCGTAGGTGAATTTGTTCACCAGGATCAGGTCGCCCACCAGCAGCGTCGGCACCATCGAGCTGGACGGGATCTTGAACGGTTCATACAGGAAGGAGCGCAGGCAGAACACCAGCGCGATCACCGGGAAGAAGCTGCCGGAATATTCGATCCAGGCCGGCTGCTTCAGGTGGCGCGCCTGCAGGTCGGCACGGGCGGTGGCGACGGTACCGTCACGCTTGACGCCTTGCGCCTGGTCGCGCGCGACAGCGGCGTCGAACTCGGCCAGGGCGGCGTCGGCGCGAGCGCGGCGCTGCTTGGAGAGGAAGAAGGTGTCGGCAAACCAGATCACGCCGGTCACCAGCATCAGCACGAACAGAATGAGTGCGAAGTTGCCCAACAAAGCCTGCATGTTATTTATCGTCCACTTGTAAGATTGCCAGGAATGCTTCCTGCGGAATTTCGACCGAGCCCACCTGCTTCATGCGCTTCTTGCCGGCCTTCTGCTTTTCAAGCAGCTTGCGCTTGCGGGAGATGTCGCCGCCGTAGCACTTGGCCAGCACGTTCTTGCGCATGGCCTTGACGTTTTCGCGCGAGATGATGGTCGCACCAATGGCCGCCTGGATCGCCACATCGAACATCTGGCGCGGGATCAACTCACGCATCTTGGCCGCCACCTGGCGACCGCGGATCTGGGCTGCGGCACGGTGCACGATGATGGCCAGCGCATCGACCTTTTCGCTGTTGATCAGCATGTCGACCTTGACCACGTCTGCCGCACGGTATTCCTTGAACTCGTAGTCCATGGAGGCATAGCCGCGCGAGGTGGACTTCAGGCGATCGAAGAAGTCCAGCACGATCTCGGCCATCGGCATTTCATAGGTCAGTTGCACCTGCTTGCCGTGATAGCTCATGTTCATCTGGATGCCGCGCTTCTGCGTGCACAGGGTGATGACCGAGCCTACGTATTCCTGCGGCATGTACAGGTTGACGGTGACGATGGGTTCGCGGATTTCCTCAATCTTGGACACTTCCGGCATCTTGGACGGATTGTCCACCATCAGCAGGGTGCCGTCGCGCTGCTGCACTTCGTACACCACCGTCGGCGCGGTGGTGATGAGGTCCATGTCGAACTCGCGCTCCAGCCGTTCCTGCACGATTTCCATGTGCAGCAGGCCCAGGAAGCCGCAGCGGAAGCCGAAGCCCAGCGCCTGCGAGACTTCCGGCTCATACATCAGGGCGGCGTCATTGAGCTTCAATTTTTCCAGCGAATCGCGCAGGGCGTCGTACTGGTTGGCTTCTACCGGGAACAGGCCCGCAAACACCTGCGGCTGCACTTCCTTGAAGCCGGGCAGCGGCGCCGGGGCCGGCTTGCCGGCCAGGGTGATGGTGTCGCCCACGCGCGCGGACTTCAGTTCCTTGATGCCGGCGATGACGAAACCGACCTGCCCTGCCGTCAGGGAGTCGCGTGATTGCGACTTGGGCGTGAACACGCCAATGCTTTCGGTCAGGTACTGGGTCTCGGTGGCCATCAGCAGGATCTTGTCCTTGGGACGCAAGGTGCCATTGACGATGCGCACCAGCATGACCACGCCGACGTAGTTGTCGAACCAGGAATCGATGATCAGCGCCTGCAGCGGTGCATCCGGGTCACCCTTGGGGGCCGGCACCTTGGCCACGATGGCTTCGAGCACGTCTTCCACGCCCAGGCCGGTCTTGGCCGAGCAGGGAGTGGCGTCGGAGGCGTCGATGCCGATCACGTCTTCGATCTCGCTCTTGGCGTTGTCAGGATCAGCGGAGGGCAGGTCGATCTTGTTCAAGACCGGCACCACTTCCACGCCCAGGTCCAGGGCGGTGTAGCAGTTGGCCACCGTCTGCGCTTCCACGCCTTGGGAGGCGTCGACCACCAGCAGCGCGCCTTCGCAGGCCGACAGCGAGCGCGAGACTTCATAGCTGAAGTCGACGTGACCCGGGGTGTCGATCAGGTTGAGGTTGTAGATCTGGCCATCCTTGGCCTTGTAGGCCAGGGCTGCGGTCTGGGCCTTGATGGTGATGCCGCGCTCGCGCTCGATATCCATCGAATCCAGCACCTGGGCTTCCATCTCGCGGTTGGACAAGCCCCCGCACAACTGGATGATGCGGTCGGCGAGCGTGGACTTGCCGTGATCGATGTGGGCGATGATCGAGAAATTACGGATATTGTTCATTAACAGACTGGAAACGATGAAAAAAGGCGCTCTGTAGCGGGCTTTGCCCAGCCGAGCGCCTTTGCAACAGCTTATTCGACCCGGCATTTTACCGGAATTCACAGGGACAAGCCCGACTTTCCGGTGCCAGGCCGCGCAGCCGGACCTGGCTGCGACAACACAACTTATTTCATTTCAACAACAAACGTCTGCAGGCGCGCCTTATCCAGATGGTAATGACACAACTCCTGCCATTGGCCATCGCGCCCCTGCCCCATCAACACCGGCACCAGCTCGTCGTAACGCGCCACCAGCGCCTCATCGGCGTCCACATCGACCATCTCGATGTCGGCCGGGATCTCGCCCAGTGCTTGGCGCAAGGCGTCACGCAGGTCTTCGCACAGGTGGCAGTAGCTGCGCGAATAGATGATGAAGTGCAAGGCTTGCCCTGCGGCTGAGGGCGAAGAAGGGGTGGTCATAGGCTCATATGAAAGTTTCTTCCCTCAGCCCGACGCGAACCAAGGAAAAAGGCTGCGGCCCCAGAGAGCCGCAGCCTTCATGTTGAAGTATCAGGCAATTTTACGGAAAAATGGCCCGGCCTCAGTTGCCGCCGTTCGGACGCAGCGGCACGAACTGCGAAGAGTCGCCACGGCGCACCAGCACCGCTGCCCGCTTCTTGGCATCGAGCTTGGCCACCAGCTGGCCGAACTGCTTGCTGTCGTTGACATCGACCTCGTTGAGGCGCTGGATGACATCGCCCGGACGGATGCCAGCGGCGGCAGCGGCACCGCTGACGTTTTCCACCAGCACGCCGTTGTCGACCTTCAGCTCCTTCTTCTGCGCATCACTCAGGTCGCTCACCACCAGTCCCAGGGAGTTGGGGGTGTTGTCGGGCTTGGCCTTCTTTTCCTCGGCCTGCTTGGGCTTGTCGGCTTCCAGCTCGACCACGGTCACGCTGACGTCGCGGGCGCTGCCCTTGCGCCAGATATTGACGGTGGCCTTGGCACCCGGCCTGGTGGCACCGACCATGCGCGGCAGGTCGCTGGGGCGCTCGATGGCTGCACCGTTGTATTTCAGGATGATGTCGCCTGCCTCCAGGCCCGCCTTGTCAGCCGGGCCACCGGCTTCCACGCGTTGCACCAGCGCGCCTTGCGCGCGGGCCAGGCCCAGCGATTCGGCCACATCCTTGGTGACTTCGCCGATCTGCACGCCGATACGGCCGCGCGTGACGCGTCCGCTGGCCTTGAGCTGGTCGGCTACCCGCAGCGCCTCATCGATGGGTACCGCAAAGGAGATCCCCATGAAGCCGCCGGAGCGGCTGTAGATCTGCGAGTTGATGCCGACCACTTCACCCTTGAGGTTGATCAGCGGACCACCCGAGTTGCCCGGGTTGACCGCCACGTCGGTCTGGATCAGAGGCAGGTAGTCACCGGTGTCGCGCGCCTTGGCCGAGACGATGCCGGCGGTCACTGTATTTTCCAGGCCGAAGGGCGAGCCGATGGCCAGCACCCACTCACCGACACGGATCTTGTCGGAGTCGCCCATGTTCAGGCGCGGCAGGTTGCTGCCATCGATCTTGAGCACGGCCACGTCGGTGCGGGTATCCGAACCCACGATCCTGGCCTTGAATTCACGTTTGTCGGTCAGGGTCACGTAGACCTCGCTGGCCCCATCCACCACGTGCGCATTGGTCATGATGAAACCATCGGCCGAGATGATGAAGCCCGAGCCCACGCCACGCGGCACTTCTTCCTGCTGGCCCTGGCCACCCTGCTTGCCATTGCCGCGCGGGGTACCCGGCTGCTGCTGACGCGGGATGGGAATACCGAAGAAGCGGCGGAAGAATTCCTGCATTTCCGGATCATCCATGCCGCCACCCTGCCCCTGGGCATTCTGGCGTACGCGCTCGGTAGTACGAATATTCACCACCGCCGGACCGGTGCGCTCGACGATGTCAGCGAAGTCAGGCAGGGCCGCCACCGCGGGCGAAGCCACGGGAGGCGCGGCCTGCACGGCCGGTGCTGCAGCGAAGACGGAAGCGGCCAGCAAGGCGCCGGCAAGGGTGTTCTTCATGGGAGTCATTGCAACGGTCTCTTTTATTTGGATTTCAGTTCAATGGAATTGGCCACCTGACGGATTGCAGCGGCGGGCACTTCTCCAACGACGGTCAGCCAGTAATCGCCCTGGCGTCGGCCCAGGATGTTCATGGCACCCTGTTGTATCGTACCCTCTTCCCGGCCCTGGCTGCCCGGCTCGATGAAGACCGAAATGGCCGCCAGCCCGTCAGAAAACACGATCTGCGAGACTTCGCGCTCAGCCGGACGGTTCTGTGCCGGTGCCGCGCCCGCTTCACCACTATCGGAAATCACGCGCCGCACCTGCTGGATCTTCCGGAAACCCGGTGGCGGCGTGATTTGCCAGGCCGACAGGTCGGCCGGCACCAAGGCCGCCTTCTCGATGCGCCAGCCGCGCGTGTCCTTGTAAGTGGGGTTGACCCGGGCACGATCAATCCCCCCGATGTCGATCTGGGTAAAGGCGATCTGTTCGATCACCTCGCCGCGGCCATCCAGCGTCTGCGCGCGCAAGAGCAGGCCGGTGGCCTGGTCGGCGCAGAAACGGTAGCCGTAGCGCAGCTTGTCGCGCGGTGCCAGCACGATGGCCTGGCAGCTGCGGCCGGCCACACGTTCATCGCCATCGGACTGCAGCCGGTAGAAGCGCGCCAGATCCTCCGGGCGTGCATCGACGATGGCCGGGAAGGTGTCGCGCGTGACCCGTTTTTCCCGGCGCACGATGCGCTGGTCGGGGTCATAGCTGGCCACATCCTCGTTGTCGCGCACGAATTCGCGCGGCTTGCCATCGAGCAGCTCCAGCTTTTCCAGCTCGCTCTTGCCGGCTACCACATGGGTGACCCGCGAGCTGCGCATCTGCGCCGCCTGCTGGTAGACGAAACTGCCTGAGTAATTGAGACGCTGAGCAGCAGATTGCATTTTTTGCAATTGCGCCAGCAATGCGGAAGAAGTGGTGGCTTCACTGGCCGCAGTTGTAGAAACGCCATCCGCCGCTTGAGCGGATGGCGTCAAGGAGAACCCTAACAACGTGGCCAGCAAGCACAGTACGCCGTACAGACGCCCCGTCAGATGCATCTTACTTGTCTGCGTCCGAGGAGAAGGCTGCGGAACGGGCGTATTGCGCCGAACTGTAGGAAGGCGAGAAGCGCTGGTGAGCGAACAGGTAGTCGTCGATGCGCGGATCGCGCTTGACTTCACCCTGCTGGGCCAGCGAGCTCAGTTGATTCACGTTCTGCGGATTGCCGTTGGTGTCAGCCACGGTAGCAATGGCCGAAGGCACATTGACCGGAGCCGACGCCACCTGGGCCACCGGTGCAGCCACTTTGGCGTCCGCCGTCACCACCGCTTGCTGCGGCATGGCCACGAACACGGCGGCCACGGCAGCAGCAGCCGCTGCGGCGCTAGGCATCAGGAAACGCACCAGGCGGCCTGGACGGCTCGCGCGATGGTCGCCATTGGCAGCCGCCACAGCTTGCACCACCGGAGCAGCCGCGGCTGCCTTGACCGGCTCGGCCACTGCGGCCTGCGGGGCAACGATGGTCGGTTCGGCATCGAGCAGCGCGCTCATCTTGGCCGAGAAGCCGGCACTCAGGGAGACATCCATCTCCTCCGAACGCAGCACCTCGCCGATGCGATGGTAATCCTCCCATGCGTCCTGGGCGTCCTTGGAAGAACGCAGGGCCGCGAAGGCAAGGGTCATTTCTTCAGTGCTCAGCTCACCATCGGCGAGGGCTGAGATCTGTTCTTTGGTCGTTACTTTGGTATCCATGTGCAGTCACCCGGCAAATATCTTAGTTCCATACCCGCTTTATTATTTTCTTTTTGACAACAGGCTTGTGGCCTCATTACCAGCGCTTGTCCGCTGCCGTATCCAGCAATGGACGCAGCTTCTCGGCAATAGCTTCCCGGGCGCGGAAAATGCGGCTGCGCACGGTGCCGATCGGACAATTCATCGCATCTGCAATCTCGTCGTAGCTCAACCCCTCGATCTCGCGCAACGTGATGGCAGTACGTAATTCTTCCGGCAATGCCTCCATCGCCACGTTGACCGTCTGAGCAATCTGCTTGGTGGCCAACATCGACTCTGGAGTGTTGATGTCCCTCAGATGGTCTGCATCGTCAAAAGTTTCAGCTTCTTCTGCATCTGCTTCTGTCGAAGTTGGCGCCCTGCGCCCCATGGTGACCAAATAGTTCTTGGCAGTGTTGATGCCGATGCGGTAAAGCCAGGTATAGAAGGCCGAATCGCCGCGGAATTGCGGCAGCGCGCGATAAGCCTTGATGAAGGCTTCCTGCACCACGTCTTCGGCTTCGGCCTGGTCACGCACCAGGCGTGACACCAGGCGCATCAGCTTGCGTTGATACTTGACTACCAATAGCTCGAACGCCTTCTTGTCGCCACGCTGGACGCGCTCAACAAGCTGTTGGTCTATTTCGCGTTCTGTCGTCAAACCGGATTCCTTGTTTTTTATGGCCGTGTTGTTTTATCGTCATTGCCTTTGGCAGATGCTTCCAGCTCGGCAATTTTCAAGCCCGACGGCCTCATTTTTCCAGCAGTCTTGCCTTGGCCGTATTGTGACTGATCAGCCAGCGGCACGCCACGGAAAGTGCACGGAATGTATCTTCAGAGACGGAATCCGTGAGGATGGGGATGGTACGTATCTTGCCGTTTTCCAGCCGCAGGCGCAGGAACAGCATGCCCGGCCAGATGGTGCTGCCGGCCAGCAGCTGGGCCAGTCCGGCCTTCATCACCTGGGGCTTGGCGCGCGCCGAGGGCAGCAAGTGTTCCACCACGCGGATCTGCCCGGTGCCGGAAATGTGCAACCAAATGACTTTGCGATCACGCAACACCAGCACCAGGGCCAGTGTGGCAGCGAGGACGCAGGCCATGGCCAGCGCGATGCGCGCCACCCAAGACATAGAACCCGGCATCCCGAACGCCAGCACCACGCCCGTCAGGGCCACGCACAGGCAAGCGAAAGCCGTCACCAGCAGCAACAAGCGGGAAGGTTTGATATCTGCGGAAACGGCGATCGACATGAGATACCCGGAAGCAAGGCGCACCCGCAACAACGGGCAGCATAAAAACGACAAACCCGGCTTCGGTAAGGAAGCCGGGTCTTGCATTTTACATCTTGCCGATGACCAGGGTACCGTTGGTGCCGCCGAACCCGAAGGAGTTCTTGACGGCAATATCGATCTTCATGTCCCGCGCCTGGTTGGCGCAGTAATCCAGATCGCACTCCGGATCCTGGTTGAAGATGTTCATCGTCGGCGGCGACACCTGATTGTGCACTGCCAGCACGGTCAACACCGTTTCCAGGCCACCGGCACCACCCAGAAGGTGACCGGTCATGGATTTGGTCGAATTGACAACCATCTTGTAAGCATGGTCGCCGAATGCGGCCTTGATCGCGTCGGATTCGTTCTTGTCGCCCAAGGGGGTCGACGTACCGTGCGCGTTCAGGTACTGCACTTCATCCGGATTGACGCCGGCATCGCGCAGTGCATTGAGCACGCAGCGGCGCGGACCATCCAGGTTGGGCGCAGTCATGTGGTAAGCATCGCCGCTCATGCCGAAGCCGAGCAGTTCTGCATAGATCTTGGCGCCACGGGCCTTGGCGTGTTCGTACTCTTCGAGCACCATCACGCCGGCACCCTCGCCCAGCACGAAGCCGTCGCGATCCTTGTCCCAGGGGCGGGACGCAGTCGCGGGATCGTCATTGCGGGTCGACAGTGCGCGCGCCGAAGCGAAGCCACCGATACCCAGCGGCGAAACGCTGGATTCAGCGCCGCCGGCCACCATCACATCCGCATCGCCGTACATGATCATGCGTGCGGCAGAGCCGATGCAATGCAGGCCGGTGGTGCAGGCGGTGACGATCGCCAGGTTGGGGCCCTTCAGACCGAACTTGATGGACAAGTTGCCCGAGATCATGTTGATGATCGAGGCCGGAATGAAGAAGGGGCTGATCCGGCGCGGACCACGGTTGGTCAGTTCGGCGTGGGTTTCTTCGATCAGCGGCAAGCCGCCGATGCCCGAACCGATCATGACGCCAATGCGCTCGGCATTCTCATCGGTCACCGTCAATCCACTGTCCTGGATGGCCTGGATACCGGCGGCCATGCCGAAGTGGATGAAGGTATCCATATGACGCGCTTCCTTGGCGGGGATGTAATCCTCGATATTGAAGCCCTTGACTTCACCGGCGAAGTGCGTGGTGAAGGGGGTTGCGTCGAACTTGGTGACGGTAGCGATGCCGGACTTGCCTTCCTTGATGGCACTCCACGTATCGGCGACGTTGTTGCCGACAGGCGAGATGCATCCCAGGCCGGTAATGACTACACGACGTTCACGAGTGCGGCTCAAGCAATTCTCCTGAAACTTTGACCAAAGCCCTTATCAGGCCTTGACTTGCGACTTTGCGTAGTCGATCGCCTGTTGCACGGTGGTGATCTTTTCAGCTTGTTCGTCGGGGATTTCCATTTCGAACTCATCTTCCAGTGCCATGACCAGCTCGACGGTGTCCAGCGAGTCGGCGCCCAGGTCGTCCACGAACGACGATTCGTTCTTGATGTCGGCTTCGGCGACGCCCAGTTGCTCAGCGACGATCTTCTTCACGCGTTGTTCGATATCGGACATAGTGTTCCTCCAGAGGGATGATAGGTTACAAAAGTGCGCGCATTTTAGCAGGTTTGCGCGCGGAAAATTTACTTTTAACTATTCCTGGCAAGATTGTGCCAAGTCCAGCTTAACTGCAAACAAAAGTCGTCAAAAGGACTTGAATCAAGCCCCCAAGACTTACTTAACCCATGTACATGCCGCCATTGACATTGAGCGTCGTGCCGGTGATGTAGGCCGCTTGCGGCGAGGCCAGGAAGGCCACCGCATAGGCGATCTCCTCAGCCGCACCCAGGCGTCCCAGCGGAATCTGCTGCAGGATGGCGGCGGACTGCTGCTCGTTCAGCGCCTTGGTCATGTCGGTATCGATGAAGCCGGGCGCCACGCAATTGACGGTGATGTTGCGGCTGCCGATCTCACGCGCCAGCGCGCGGCTCATGCCGGCCACGCCGGCCTTGGCAGCGGCATAGTTCATCTGGCCGGGATTGCCGGCCTCGCCCACCACCGAGGTGATGTTGATGATGCGGCCGGTACGGGCCTTCATCATGCCACGCAGCACGGCGCGCGAAAGGCGGCCGACGGCGGTCAGGTTGGTGGCGATCACGCTGTCCCACTCCTCGTCCTTCATGCGCATGGCCAGTTGGTCCTGGGTGATGCCGGCATTGTTGACCAGGATGGAGAGCGCGCCGAATTCCTTCTGCACCTGCTCCACCAGCGCCACGCTGGCTTCGGCATCATTGACATTGAGCACCGCACCACGGCCGGCTTCCGGACCCAGCGCCGCCAGGTATTCGGTGATGGCGGCAGCGCCCGACTCCGAGGTCGCCGTACCGACCACCTTGGCACCCTGTCGGGCCAGTTCGGTGGCGATGGCACGGCCGATGCCGCGCGAAGCGCCGGTCACCAGGGCGACCTGGCCTTGCAGATTCAATGCACTCATTTCAGCAACTCCAATACTTTGTTCAGGGATTCCTGGTCGACGATGGCTTCACCCACCAGGTCACCATTGATGCGCTTGGTCAGGCCGGTCAGCACCTTGCCCGGACCGCATTCGATCAGGTGCGTGACGCCGTCGGCGCCCATCTTCTGCACCGTCTCGACCCAGCGTACCGGCGCAGCCGCCTGGCGCACCAGGGCATCCTTGATGGCAGCCGGATCGTTGACCACGGCCACATCGACGTTGTTGATCAGCGGAATCTGCGGCGCGGCGAAGGCGACGTTGGCCAGATAGGCTTGCAGGCGGTCCGAAGCCGGCTTGAGCAGCGAGGAGTGGAACGGCGCCGACACCGGCAGCGGCAGCGCGCGCTTGGCACCCTTGGCCTTGGCGATGTCGCAGGCACGGCCGACAGCGGCCTTGTGGCCGGCGATCACGACTTGTGCGGGGGCATTGAAGTTGACGGCCTCGACCACTTCACCTTGCGCCGCTTCGGCGCAGGCAGCACGCACGTCTTCATCAGACAGACCGAGAATGGCGGCCATACCACCCTGCCCGACCGGCACCGCTTCCTGCATGGCTTGCGCGCGGAAGCGCACCAGCGGTACCGCATCCTTGAAGGCGATCACGCCGGCGGCGACCAGTGCCGAATATTCGCCCAGGCTGTGGCCGGCGACGAGCGCCGGCGCCTTGCCGCCTGCAGCCAGCCAGGCGCGATAGAAGGCCACGGCAGCCGTCAGCATGACGGGCTGGGTGTTGGTGGTCAGGTCCAGGTCTTCCTTGGGACCTTCAGCGATGAGCTTGCCCAGGTCGAACTGCAGGGCATCGGAAGCTTCTGCGACGGTCTGGCGGACGACTTCATTGTCGGCGAAACCATTGAGCATCCCGATGGCCTGCGAACCCTGGCCCGGGAAGACGAAAGCGAATGTTGTCATGCTTGGAAGTAGATAATTTGGATGAAAATGCAGGAAATCGAAGAGATCAGTGAACGAAAGGACTGCCGCAGCAGCCCCCTGCCCGCTTTACATGCGCGCCAGCACGGCGCCCCAGGTGAAGCCACCGCCGACGCCTTCCATCATGACGGTATGACCCGGCCGGATGCGGCCATCGCGCACCGCCTGGTCCAGCGCCAAGGGAATCGAGGCTGCGGAAGTATTGCCGTGCTCGGCCACCGTGACGACCATCTTTTCCAGCGGCAGCCCCATCTTCTTGGCCGTGCCCTGCATGATGCGGATATTGGCCTGGTGCGGCACCAGCCAATCCACCTCGGTGGATTGCATCTTGGCCGCTTCCAGCGCTTCGCGCGCCACCTTGTCCAGCAAGGAAACGGCCAGCTTGAAGACCGCCGGGCCATCCATGTACAGGTAGGCGCTGCCAGCGACGGCGCCGTTGTTGACGCTGCCCGGCACGCACAGGATGTGACCGTGGCTGCCATCGGCGTGCAGCTTGGTCGCCAGCACGCCCGGCTCCTGCGAGGCGCTCATGACGACGGCACCGGCACCATCGCCGAAGAGCACACAGGTGGTGCGATCCTTGAAATCCAGAATGCGCGAGAACACTTCGGCACCAATGACCAGAACGTTCTTGTGGGCACCGGATTTGATGAAGCTGTCCGCCACCGACATGGCGTAGACAAAGCCGCTGCAGACGGCCTGCACATCCATGGCCGGCGCACCATTGGTGATGCCCAGCTTGCGCTGGACCACACAGGCGGTGCTCGGGAAACCACCCAGGTGATCCGGAGTGGAGGTGGCCATGATGATCAGATCGATGTCATTGGCCTGCATGCCCGCCGCTTCCAGGGCGCGCTGCGCCGCTTGCAGGGCGAGATCACTGGAAAGCTGGCCCGGCTCGGCATAGTGGCGCGCGGAGATGCCGCTGCGTGTGACGATCCATTCGTCCGAGGTCTCGATGCCCTGCTCGGCCAGCTGTGCGGCCAGCTCATGGTTGGTGACGCGCTTGGCCGGCAGGTAGCTGCCGGTGCCAACGATTTTGCTGTAAGTGGTCATGCCGTCTTCTTGCTCTGTTAGTTCGGTTGATCCAGCGAGACCGGCGCCGGCTCGAAAGCCTTGGCAGCGGCCTCGGCCGTGCGCCCCTGCTCCTGGGGCATCAGCTCCGCCATGCTGGCGGCAATACGGGCGAGCACATCATACTTGGCCGCATCATACGCGCGGCGGATGGCCCATTCGAAAGCGTACACATCGGCACCGCCGTGGCTCTTGAAGACCAGGCCCTTCAGGCCCAGCAAGCTGGCCCCATTGTAGCGGGAAGGATTGAGGCGGCGCGACAGCGCCTTGATGGCACCATAGGCGATCAGGGCACCAAGCTTGTTGATGATGCCCTTCTTGAATTCGCTGGTGAGCACCTGCTTGACGAAGCGCCCCAGGCCTTCCGAAGCCTTCAGGGTGACGTTGCCCACGAAACCGTCGCACACCACCAGGTCGGTCGTGCCTTCGAAGATGTCGTTGCCCTCCACGTTGCCGTAGAAGTTGAGGATACCCTTCTCATGATCGGCCCGCAGCAGGGCGGCAGTCGCCTTGACCAGCTCGTTGCCCTTCATGTCTTCCTCACCCACGTTCAAGAGGCCCACGGTCGGCTTGGCCTTGCCTTCCATGACCGCGACCAGGGCCGAGCCCATGAGTGCAAATTGATGTAAATGCTGTGGCTCGCAGTCGACGTTGGCGCCGAGGTCGAGCATGTAGGTGGGGCCATCCTTCTGATTGGGGAGGATGGTGCAGATGGCCGGACGATCCACGCCCGGCAGGGTCTTCAACACATAGCGCGAGACCGCCATGAGGGCACCGGTATTGCCGGCCGAGACGGCGGCGTGGGCCTGCCCCTCCTTGACCAGGGTCACGGCCACGCGCAGCGAAGAATCCTTCTTGCGACGCAGGGCGACCTCGATCGGGTCGTCCATGGTCACCACTTCGGAGGCATTGTGGATGCGGATGCGGGCTTCGCCGGCCAGCTTGTATTTCTTCAGCAGCGGCTGCAGCACGGCTTCCTGGCCGACCAGGATCAGCTCTGCATCAGGTTGGCGCTTGAGGAAGGAGGCAGCGGCCGGGAGCGTGACTGACGGGCCATGATCGCCACCCATGCAGTCGATTGAAATTTTGATGGTCATCGATTTGATTCAAAGCCTTGCCAGCCCACATTATGAGGCAGATTGCAAAGCCTTCAAAATGGCACACTCGGACAGCGCGCCAGATGAAGCTTCACGCAAGCAGGCAGGCAGGTCCGCTGACGGATGTCGCGGACATAAAAAAGCGGCGCAAAATGAACCTCCTGAAACAGAAGCTCATTGCGCCGCTTTTCTCCAAAAACAGCAAGCTCAATGAATGAGATTACTCGTCGTTCTTGGTCTTCAGCACCTTGCGACCACGGTAGAAACCGTTGGGGCTGATGTGGTGACGCAGGTGGGTTTCACCAGTCGTCGGCTCCACAGCCAGCGGGGGTGCAGTCAGAAAGTCGTGTGCACGATGCATACCGCGCTTGGACGGGGTCTTTTTGTTCTGTTGAACGGCCATGATTACTCCTAAACCTTACTTAAGATTGAAAATTTTAACACATCGGATCGGTGTTTCTCCAACCCCGCTGTGCCGCTGCCCGGCCTTTGCCAGACATTCCCCAACAATACTTGTTACTGCTTCAACTTCTTCAGTACCTCAAACGGGGAAGCCCGTTCAGCACCTTTGGCCTCGGCCGCCACGCTACCGTCAGGACAGACGTCATGCTTGGGTGCCACCGGCAGGGCCAGCAGCGCATCGTCCTCAATCAGGTAGTTCACGTCGAAGGCTGCCGAACCGACGATGACATCGATCTCGTCATCATCCAGCAGTTCTTCGATGGTGTCGGCTTGCGCCTCATCTTTTGCCAATACCAGCAGCGACTTCGAATCAATCTCGAAATTCAATGCCGTCAGGCAACGCTGACAGATCAGATTAACTGCACCCGACACTGCCAGACTGAGTTGAGCATGTCCCAGCTTGTCGATATCGCCGGACAGAGCCCAGTGAATCGTGCCGGAACGGTCAACCGTCTCTTGCGCCAGACGACCTAATTCAGCAACCGGAATCTCACCCTGCGCCTGCTGTTTCAGCCTGCAGAATTCGAACGCGTCGATAACAAATGCATTCATAGCCAAAGCAGAATCCGGAAAACCTGCGATCATAACAGAAAATTTCCTTACCAGTCAAAGCCTTAGCGCCTTGCTTGCGAAATTCTCGCGAAAAATGGCTTCATCGGAGGAAGCACTCTCACTTTTGTGGCGAATTTCCGCCAAAATCCGGGTTTTATTGTTTCAGCACAGCGCGTGGCGCGCCTTCACCATGACACAACACCGCACCGATTCCACCCTGCCCCGCCTGATTCTTGGCTCCAGTTCCGTCTATCGCAAGGAATTGCTGGGTCGCCTCGGCCTGCCTTTCGAGACCATGGCCCCGGACATCGACGAAACCCCGCAACCCGGCGAAAACCCGGAAGCCACGGCCTTGCGACTGGCGCGCGAGAAGGCCGCCGCCATTGCCGCCCGGGTCGGCCCTGCCCTGGTGATCGGCTCGGACCAGGTCGCCACGCTGGACGGCCTGCAGATCGGCAAACCCGGCAATCACGCCAATGCCTTGAAGCAATTGCAGCTGATGCGCGGGCGCGAAGTGATCTTCCATACGGCGCTGTGCCTGTGGGATGGCCGCCAAAGCAATGCCGCCGCCGCTGCGCAGGTCCGCAATGTACAGACCGTGGTGCGCTTCCGCGACCTGGAAGATGCCGAACTCGATGCCTACCTGCGTATCGAGCAACCCTATGACTGTGCCGGCAGCGCCAAGAACGAGGGCCTGGGCATCGCCATCCTGGAGAGCATTCGCAGCGACGATCCCACTGCCCTCACCGGCCTGCCGCTGATCGCCCTGACCGGCATGCTGCGCCGGGCCGGCGTTCCATTCTTCAGCGCCGGCCGCGCGGCTCAGTAATTGCGGCGCGGATAGCCTTCGGCCAGGATGCGCTGCCACACCACTTCGCGCTGATCCTTGTCCATGAAGACCCATTGCGCCACTTCATCGACGGTTCGGCCGCAGCCGCGGCAGACATCGTCAAAGGTGGTGGAGCACACGGCCACGCAAGGCGTGTCGGGGCGCTCGGGTGCGGACGGAACGGCGGACTGCGAAGAAGAGCTGGAAGACATTGAGTGAATCTGAATGAGGAAGATGAAGCATTGCGCAAGCGGCCCGCCCGGATCCCAACGGAATACGGACAAAAACCTTCACTTGGCCAACAACGCGATACTTCGCATCTTACCAAGAACCGAAGGCAAGCTCTCCCTGCTGATCGAAGGGATATGAAGAGTTCATCACCCCCGAACCAAACCGACAGGCAAAAAAAAAGCCCGCGACCAAGAGGTGCGGGCTTGAATCCAATTTCTTAAGGAGATTGGAGGAGACAGGTGCAACTATAGCGATGCACCCCGGCCGAGTCTGCTTTATTGTGGCAATAGCAGATATTCACATTCTTCATATCTGCCGTCAGAACCGCGCCACAACAAGCATCCGCCGCACCATCCGGCGTTCACCCCATCCGCAAATCACCCTGCACCGCCGACGTCATCGGCTTGGGCGGATTGCCGCCCTTGCGGTCACAGGCTTGCAATGACAATAACAGAGCGATCCCCAGCAAAATCAGCGCATTCGTTCTCATCACAGTCTCCCGGAATGAATTCCCTTGCAAAGAATGCCACCTTCCGCCCGCCCTGCCCGTCTGTCAAGCCGATCAGGCGGCGCTACGCAGGCTGCTCACCGCGCCGGCTACCGGTAGCGTGCGGGTAGCCGCCAGGTTTTTCTCATAGAGGGCCGCGATCATATCCGACTGCGTCAGCATGCCGGCCAGCTTGCCATCGGCCTGCACCACCGGAATCTGGTGCAAGCCATCGGCCATGCGCGGCACCAGTTCCAGCACCGGCGTATCGACCTGGGCGGTAATGACCGGGCGGCTCATGATCTGGCCGACCACTTCCGGCTTGTCCGAATGCGTGAACGGCACCCGGTGCAGCAGGCGGCGCAACTGCGCGGCCAGGCCCATATGCACTTCCACGCCGGCATGCTCCAGAAAATCCGTACGACTGACGATCCCGATGACATGCCGCCCGCGATCGAGCACCGGCAAGGCCCGCAACCGGTGCTGCCGCAACAGATGCCAGGCCTCGTCCAGGCCAGTGGCGAATTCCACCGCGACCACATCGCGCGACATCACCGCGGCGCACAGAGTCTGGCCGAAGCGGCGGTGATAGGCCCGCATTTCGGTTTGCAGGAAGATTTCTTCAAGATCGTCGCGGCCGATGTCGAGCACCTGATTGAAATCCTTCAGGACTGCGTCCAGATCTTCATGCGAGAACCCCAGCCGCGTGATCGGCAATTCATCCCGGGTCTGGTGCGGATGCGGTGCGGCGCTGTGCTGGGCATGCGGGTAGCGGCGTCCGGTGGCGTTGTTGTAGAACAGCGCGGCCGCCAGCAGCAGCGCCGAGTTGAGCAGCACCGGCGAAAGCACGAAGGCATAGCCCATGTCATGCACCACCGGGCCGCCCAGCACCGCCGTCAAGGCCACCGCCCCGCTGGGCGGGTGAATGCAGCGCAGCAGGAACATGCCGCCAATGGCCAGCGCGATGGCCAGCGCCGCCGCCAGGGCCGGCTCCTGCACCAGCTTCGCGCAGGTCACACCGATGAGCGCCGCGCAGAGGTTGCCGCCCAGGATGGACCAGGGCTGGGCCAGCGGACTGGACGGCACCGCAAACAGCAACACGGCAGACGCCCCCATGGGCGCGATCAGCCAGATGGTGCGCGCCTCATGCGGCAGCAGCGCATAGCTGGTCAGGCCGACCAGCAGGATGCCGAACAGACTGCCAGCGCAAGCACGCATGCGCTCGAAGCGATCGACATTGGTCTTGGCAGGAATAAAACTTTTCAACCACAGCAAGATAGAATCGGGCATATCCCTTCCGTGACGACGGGTCTTCAACACGGCACGCGGCGTGACAGCGCCCGCGCCAAAGCCACAATTACATCACAAGATGATATATATGTCCCGTTTGCCCCCCTCCCTTTTACTTCACAGCGAAGGTGCATTCCGATGAATGCCACGCCCCGCCTGCAAAAAGACGATTTCGAAGCCCTGTCGGAATTTCGCTACCAGCTGCGCCGTTTCCTGCGCTTCTCGGAGGATGCCGCCCAGAGCGAAGGCCTGACGCCCCTGCAATACCTGCTCATGCTGCACATCAAGGGCTATCCCGGCCGCGAATGGGCCAGCATCAGCGAACTGGCCGAGCGCCTGCAGGCCCAGCACCACGGCGTCGTGGCCCTGGTCACGCGCTGCGTGAAAGCCGGCCTGGTCACGCGCACCCCGGACGACCGCGACAAGCGCCTGGTCCAGGTGCGCCTGACCGAACTGGGCGAGCAATACCTGCATCGCCTGGCGCAATTGCATCACAATGAGTTGCACTCACTGTCGGGCGTATTCCAGGTATCGCACATCTCGGCCTTCAACGACCGCGACTGAACGCGGCCACCCATCTTGCAGCAACGGTCTTGTGGATGTCCGCAAGACCGGCCGGGGCCAGCTGCTGTTATGCTTGCGACAACTTCTCTCCAGCCTTTCCCATGACCCGCAAAACCGATCCTGCCGCAGCACCTACCCGCGCCATCACCAAGGAAGACGTGGCGCGTGCTGCGGGGGTATCGCATATCACGGTCTCGCGGGTCATCAATACGCCGGAAAAGGTGTCCCCCGCCACGCGCGAACGGGTCGAATCCTTCATCAGCAGCATGGGCTATATCCCCAACATGCTGGCCGGCGGCCTGGCGTCGCGGCGCACGCGCATCGTGGCGGCCATCGTGCCGACCATCAGCCATTCGATCTTTGCCGAGACCGTGCGCGGACTGTCCGAGCAACTGAGCCTGCAGGGCTACCAGTTGCTGCTGGGGCAAACCAATTATTCGGAAGACGCGGAAACCGGCCTGGTGGAAGCCTTCATCGGCCGCCGGGTGGATGGCCTGGTGCTGACCGGCGTACAACATTCGGCGCGCACGCGCCAGCGCCTCAAGGCGGCCGGCATTCCGGTAGTGGAAACCTGGGACATGAGCCCGCAGCCCATCGACATGCTGGTCGGCTTCGACAACCATGCGGCCGGGCAGGCCATGGGGGAGTATCTGGTGCGCAAGGGCTATCGCCGCATGGCCTTCGTGGGCGGGGATGATCCGCGCGGCCTGGCGCGCTTTGCCGGGATGCGGGAGGCGCTGCTGGCGCAGGGCGCGCCGGAGCCGGTGCATCTGGTGGTGCCGGTAGGCAGCTTCCTGCAGGCCGGACGCGAGACGATCTGCCGCCTGTTGGCGCTGCAGCCGGACATCGAGGCCGCCTTCTTCAGCAATGACGTCATGGCCGCCGGAGCAGCCCTGGAATGCGCACGGCGCGGCATCGCGGTGCCAAAGCGCATCGCCCTGGCCGGATTCGCCAATCTGGAGATCGCCACGGAAGTCCTGCCCGCCCTTACCACGGTGCAGATCAGCGCACACCAGATCGGCGTCACGGCAGCGGAGATGCTGCTCACCCGCTTCGACAGCCAGCCGGTCGCGCAAGCGGTGTGCGATCTGGGCTATTCCATCCTGGAACGCGACAGCGCCTGATCAGGGCTCTTCCAGCTCATCCCCGGCCAGCTCGACCCGATTGCGCCCCAGCCGCTTGGCGCGGTAGAGCGCGATGTCGGCGCGCTTGGTCAGCTTGTCCAGCGCCTCTCCTCCGGCCAGCGTAGCCACGCCGAAACTGGCCGTCACATTGATACGGCGATCCCCTTCGGTCTCGAACACGCGCTCTTCCAGCGCCGCCCGCAGCTTGTCAGCCACGGCGGCGGCCTGCGCCAGATCGGATTCGGGCAGCAGGATGATGAATTCTTCGCCGCCATAGCGCGCCAGCACATCCACCTTGCGCAGCAGCTGCGCCACACACTGGCTCACGCCGATCAGGATGGCGTCGCCGGCCTGGTGACCGTAGCTGTCGTTGATGCGCTTGAAATGATCGATGTCGAACAGCACCACCGACACCGCCCGCCCATAGCGTTGCGCCACACCCAGCTGCTGATCGGCATGGGTGTAGAAGGCGCGGCGGTTCAATACGCCGGTCAGGAAATCGGTATTGGATGAGGTCTGCAATTGCGTGATCAGCGCCTCGCGCTCCTTGGCCAGACTGTTGCGCTCGCGCATGCGCTGCTTGAGCACGCGCAGCGCACGCATCATCGCGCCGATCTCATCCTGATGGCGGGCCTCGGGGATTTCCTGCTCCAGCTTGCCGTCCACCAGACCCGACACCAGATCGGTCGCCTGCACCAGCGGACGCACCACACGCCGCCCGATCAGCACCACCAGCATCTGGAAGAACAGGCAAGCCACCAGCGTCAGGCTCACCACCAGAATCAACAGGTTGCGGGCCCGCGTATTGTGGCGCTCCGCCTGCTCCAGCAGATCATCGAGCAGCAGATCGCGCAGATCGGTGACGGAGGCCATCGAGGGCACATAGAACTTGAAGAGATCGGAGGGCGTGACCCCGAAGTCACCGGATTTCAGGCCAATCTGGAGCAGGAAATCGAGGAACTGGAAGCCACTGTCGAAATATTCCTTCTCCACCCGCTCCAGGGCCGCGGCGAATTCCGGGGCGCGACTGTAACTGCCCAACTGGCCGGCGATGAAGTTGCGCAACAACTCGATGCGGCCATAGAGGCGTCCGATTTCGATGACTTCATCCTGGGTCAGCTGACGATGCGCAATCAGTGGGGCGACGAAACGCGACCCGACCTGCCCGGCATACTCTCGCAGGCTGGCAACCGCGCGCACGGCCGAGAGGCCATCACGCAGCAAGGGATCGGCGCGGTCAGCCTCATTGCTCAGATCACTCACCACGCGCACCATCAACGGCATCAGATCGACCATGCTGCTGACGGCCGAGACCACCAGCACGTCGCTGCGATCCTGCGGCGCCAGGCGCGCCACCCGGTCAACATTGGCTCGCGCCGGACCCAGGCCTTGCTGGACCAGCCGCACCTTGTCCATGGCCCACGACTGCCGCAGCCTGGCATCCGCCTCCAGCGCAGCGCGCAATTGGCTCAGGGCGGCATCGCTCTGGGCGCGGGCATTGGCCAGCCTGGCCTGCAGCTCCGGCGGCAGCGAGGCACCGGCCCCCATGACGGCGTTGGCCGGACCACGTTCGGCGGAAATCTTTTCCATCGCCAGCAGCGCCAGGCGCAGCTTGCGCAAGGCCGGCACGCTGTTGGCACCGCTGCGGTAGGTGCTCCACTCCGTCCAGACCAGGGCCACCGCAAACGCCAGGAACAGCGCCAGCAAGGCGACCGAGATCAGCCGGAACAGACGATTCAGGGACATGATGAGCCCGCCATGGAAAGCAAACGCAGATGCATGAGACGAATATATCAAGCCGCAGCCAAGGGTGGCGCGGCGACTTCGCGAGCGGGAAGAAATTTGTCCGGACTATCGCGGCGATGCCACGAAACCGGCAGGAACCCTCCCAGTACATGGGACGGCTCTGGCGCAACGCCGATGTTCTCCCCCTCGAAAAACATCCGGTGACCAGTCAATGATTTGCCGCCGACCGCACTCCCTCCAGCGCGGAACCGACGGACAAAAAAAATAAGGCCCTGACAAAATCAGAGCCTTATCTCTACAGCTTCACAACACTTGAGCCAACTGGCGGAGAGGGTGGGATTCGAACCCACGGTACGGGAAACCGTACGCCTGATTTCGAGTCAGGTACATTCGACCACTCTGCCACCTCTCCGGTCAACTTCGGTCGTTTCACTGCGTGGTGCAGCGAAGACAGCGACTATAGCAGAACTATTTTCAGAGTGGAACTATTTTTTAAAAAATATTCAAAAAACTTATCTCCTCGTCATTGCATCTCCCGCCGGACAGACTAGCAGAAGCAAAGTTCATACATAAAACCATCAAGCTGAATTGCTTATCATCATCTTGTCATAAATCACTTCTAGGATCCGTAAACTATTTTGCGATGCATTGCCGTTCTTTGACTCTCTCGAATCCGGATTCAGCCAGATGGCTCCCCTCTCCAATCCAATCTTTCCGCTCGGCGCCGAAGTCGTCGATCTGATCGCCCGCGCCTCCGGTGCGGCCCTGCGCGGCGCCGACGATCCGATGTTGTCATTGCTGCATGAGATCATTGCTCAACGCAAGTTGTCGGCGCTGTTCCAGCCCATCGTGCGCATGCGTAACGGCGAGATCCTGGGATATGAAGGTTTGATCCGCGGCCCCTCCAATACCCCGCTGCATTCGCCGCTGGCGCTGTTCAAGGTGGCACGCGCGCACAACCTGTCGGTACAGATGGAATATCTGTGCCGCCACATCGTGATGACCCGCTTCGCGCAACTGGGCTTGCCGGGCAATCTGTTCCTGAACGTGTCGCCGGGGGCACTGATGCAGCCGGAGGCGATCCAGGGCGAGACCCTGCGCTATCTGGAAAAGCTGGGCGTCAATCCGCAGCGCATCATCATCGAACTGACCGAGAACGAGCCGACCTACGACTATGCCCTGCTGCGCAATGCGGCCATGCATTACCGCGACATGGGCTTCCAGATCGCCATCGACGATCTGGGTGAAGGTTTCTCCAGCCTGCGCCTGTGGTCGGAGCTGCAGCCGGAATACGTCAAGGTCGACATGCACTTCGTGCAAGGCATCAACCATGATCCGATGAAGCTGCAGTTCGTGCGCTCGATCCAGGAGATTGCCGAAAAGTCCGGCTCCATCGTCATCGCCGAAGGCATCGAATCCCAGGCCGAACTGCTGACTATCCGCGACCTCGGCATTGCCTGCGGCCAGGGCTATCACATCTCGCGTCCGCTACCGGAGCCGCCGGTCTCGATCTCGGACGATGTCACCAAAACCCTGCGGCGCGACAAGGTCCCGCTGGCCGCCAACAAGTATGGCCCCGGCAAGCGCAGCGCCACCGTCGCCAAGCTGCTGCGCGAGACCCAGTACGTCAGCCCGGAAGTGACCAATGATGCGGCCTACGACATGTTCGTCAACGATCCGCAGCTGCAGGCCCTGCCGGTGGTCAGCAATGGCTTGCCGATCGGGCTCATCAACCGCTACAGCATGGTGGAGCGCTTTGCCCGCCTGTACGGCCGCGAACTGTATGGCAAGAAGTCCTGCGCCTTCTTCATGGACCCCAATCCCATCCTGACCGAGCAGGACACCAGTCTGCAGGACCTCTCCAACCTGCTGGTGCATGCCGAGTCGCACCACCTCTCCAACGGCTTCATCATCACCGACCGCGGCCAGTACGTGGGGCTGGGTACCGGCCACGACCTGCTGCGCGAGATCACGCAGATGCAGATCGACGCTGCCCGCCATGCCAATCCGCTGACGCAGTTGCCGGGCAACGTGCCCATCAACGATCACATCGAATACCTGCTGCAAAGCGGGGTGGAATTCTGCATCTGCTACTGCGACCTCGATCAGTTCAAGCCCTTCAACGATGTCTACGGCTATCGCAAGGGCGATGACATGATCCAGGCCACCGGCCGCGTGCTGCAGCAGGCCTGCGACCCCAACCTGGACTTCATCGGCCACATCGGCGGGGACGATTTCCTCATCCTGTTCCAGAGCGAGGACTGGGAAAAGCGCTGCCGCACCATCCTCGATACCTTCGAAGCCGAAACCCGCGCCTTCTACTACGACGAAGACGTGCAGCGCAAAGGCTATTACACCGAGGATCGCCAGGGCAACCGGGTGTTCCACCCGCTGGTCTCGCTGTCGCTGGGCTCGGTGAAGATCGAACCCTCGCAATACTCCTCACCGCACCAGATCGCCTCGGCCGCCACCCGCGCCAAGAAGGAAGCCAAGAAGATCCAGGGCAACAGCCTCTTCATCGAGCGCCGCATCCCGACGACCTTCTCCTGGGCGCTCAAGGACGCTTAGCAAGGCTCCTCACGAAAACGTTTTCTCGCCCGGTGCGACGATAAAAAAACGGCTGCCTCTTGCGAGGCAGCCGTCTTCATTTGGCGCTCTGGAAAACTGAATCAGACGCCCGGCACCAGCTTGGTCACGCCGCCCATGTAGGGCTGCAGCACCTCGGGGATTTCCACGCTGCCATCGGCCTGCTGGTAGTTTTCCAGCACGGCTACCAGGGTGCGCCCCACGGCCAGGCCCGAACCGTTCAGGGTATGCAGCAGTTCGGGCTTGCCCTGGGCATTGCGGAAGCGGGCCTGCATGCGGCGCGCCTGGAAGGCTTCACAGTTGGAGACCGAGGAGATCTCGCGATAGGTGTTCTGCGCCGGCAGCCAGACTTCGATGTCATAGGTCTTGGCCGCACCAAAGCCCATGTCGCCGGTGCACAGGGTGATGACGCGATACGGCAGGCCGAGCTTCTTGAGGATGGTCTCGGCATGGCCCAGCATCTCGTCCAGGGCTTCGTAGGACTTCTCGGGATGGACGATCTGCACCATTTCCACCTTGTCGAACTGGTGCTGGCGGATCATGCCGCGCGTGTCGCGGCCATAGGAACCGGCTTCCGAGCGGAAGCAAGGCGAGTGCGCCGTGAACTTCATCGGCAGCGCGTCGCCGGCGACGATTTCATCGCGCACGAAGTTGGTCAGCGGCACTTCAGCCGTCGGGATCAGATAGAGTGCGGCGTTTTCGGCTTCACCTTCTTGGCCGCCCTTCTTGGCCGCGAACAGGTCCGCCTCGAACTTGGGCAACTGGCCGGTGCCGCGCAGGCTGTCGGCGTTGACGATGTAGGGGGTGTAGCACTCGGTGTAGCCATGCTCCATGGTGTGGGTGTTGAGCATGAACTGCGCCAGCGCGCGATGCAGGCGGGCGATGCCGCCCTTGAGTACGGCGAAGCGCGAACCGGTCAGCTTGGTGGCGGTATCGAAGTCCAGGCCCAGCGGCGCGCCGACGTCGACGTGATCCTTGATCTCGAAGTCGAAGCTGCGGGGCGTGCCGACCTTGCGCAGCTCGACGTTGCCGCTTTCGTCATTGCCGGCCGGCACGGATTCGTGCGGCAGGTTGGGCACGGCCTGCAGGAACAGGGTCATCTGCTGCTGCACTTCTTCCAGGCGGGTGGCGGAGGCCTTCAACTCGTCGCCGATGCCGTTGACTTCGGCCATCACGGCGGAAGCGTCTTCACCTTTGCCCTTGAGCATGCCGATCTGCTTGGACAGCGAATTGCGCTTGCCCTGCAGTTCTTCGGTACGGGTCTGGATCTGCTTGCGCTCGGCTTCCAGGGCATTGAAGCCGGCCACGTCCAGGACGAACTTGCGGGCCGCCAGGCGGGCTGCGACGTTCTCGATGTCTTTACGGAGGAGTTGAATGTCGATCATGGGAAGAAATTACGATAGGGTTGATGCTCGAAACCGCGATTGTACCAAGTCGCGCGCCCGCCACGGGCCTCCCGTGCGCCGTGCCCGCAATAAAATCCGGCCGCAGCGGTAGCCGCCACCGCCCATGCGGGTTACCATGCGGCCCATTGCATCCCTCATGAGACCCGTTTGCCCATGTCCGTCCAGCCCGAATCCCGCCCGCCGCGCGAAGTCCCCGTCCTGTTTTCCCTGCTGGGCCTGGTCGCCGCCCTGGCCGTGGGCTTGTGGGCCGGCATCCACTACATGTCCAACGAGGCCAGCCTGTTCTACGGGCTGATCGCCGGGCTTTCCTTCGGTGCCACCTTCGCCTTCGGCCAGCAGATCAAGAACCGCCTGGTGCCGCCCAAGGTCCGCAAGACTGACTGGAAAGTGCAGGCACCGGGCGCTGCCGAGCTGTCGCCCACGCGGGTGGCGGCCCAGCAGGCACGCAAGATCAGCGTGGAATTCGATGATGAAGAAATCCGCACCATGGTGCGCGGGGCCAAGCGCGAAGGCATCGCCTGGAGTGCAATCGATGACGTCACCATCCGTATCAGCGACGATGCCCTGCCGCAACCGCAATGGATCCTGGCCGGCAAGGACGCCGAGGGCATCAAGGGCGTGCTGGTCCCGAATGACGCCGATGGTCTGGAAGCCTTGATGGAAGCCATGAAGACGCGCCTGCCCGGCTACGACGATGACAAGAACTATGAAACCGTGATCGCCGCCATGTCTGCCATGGAAGGCAGCTTCCACATCTGGCACCGCCCTGCGGCCTGATCCCTTCAGCGCACCGGCTTGGCGC
Source organism: Herbaspirillum sp. 1130 (assembly GCF_017833835.1). Taxonomy (NCBI): domain Bacteria; kingdom Pseudomonadati; phylum Pseudomonadota; class Betaproteobacteria; order Burkholderiales; family Oxalobacteraceae; genus Herbaspirillum; species Herbaspirillum sp. 1130. The sequence continues at coordinate 39,068 of NZ_JAFICQ010000001.1, read as the reverse complement.
CCGGTGCCAGGGCCGGCTCCTGCGCCAGCCGCTGCGCAAGAAACTGCACAAAGGCGCTCAGGCGCGGCGGTAGATGGCGCGTAGCCGGATACAGTGCCCACAGCTCACCGCAATAACGCGTTTTGAAACTCCACTGGGGCAGCACCTGCACCAGCCTCCCCTCCTCCAATGCCGGCCTGGCGATGAAATACGGCAGGCTGGCAATGCCCAGATGCCGCAGCGTGGCATCGAGTCGCACCCCGGTATGGTTGGCCGCATACCTTCCCCGCACTTCGACATTGACGGTCTTGCCCTGCCGGCGAAAGCGCCAGCGTGCGTCCGCCGGTGATTCACCCAAGTAAATGCAGCTGTGCTCCTTCAAGGCCTGCGGGTGCGCAGGTGCCCCGTGCTGCTGCAGGTAGTGCGGCGTGGCGCACAGCAGATGGTCGATGCGCATCAGGCGCCGGCCCATCAGGCCTGGCGGCGGCTGGTCGGTGATACGGATGGCCAGGTCGACCTGATCGTCGATGAGGTCCATGTAGCGGTCCTCCAGCCGCAACAGCACGTCCACCTTGGGATGGGCGGCCAGGAAATCCGGCATATGCGGATGCACCAGCGCATGGCCGACCGCCTTGGGCACGCTCACCCTCACCTGCCCTTGCGGCTCGGCATCGAAGGCAGCGGAGACGGCCAGCACGGCTTGCGCGGCATTGAGCATATCGCGGCAGCGGGCGTGGATTTCCTCGCCACTCGCGCTCAGGCGCAGCTTGCGGGTGGTCCGCTGGAGGAGTTGCGTACCCAGCGCCTTTTCCAGGCGGGCGATGGCGCGGCTGGTGGCCGAGGGCGTGGCGCCCAGCTGGCGTGCGGCTTCGGAGAAACTGCCGGTCTCCACCACCTTGGCGAAGACGGCCATTTCGTTCAGGAGGGCAATGCTTTGATTTGTGCTCATGATGCAAAGATCCTTTGCGTCGATGCCGGATTATCGCAACTTCGTGCGGCCGCTACAATGCACGACACTCGCAGCAAGCCACATTGAAAGCCTCGCCATGACTGAACGCCTCTACCTGACCGACCGCGCCTTGCGCGCCGACATCCACGTGCTGAACTGCACCCCGCAGGACGATGGCCGCTACGCCGTGCGCCTGTCGGCCACGCCCTTTCATCCTCAGGGCGGCGGCCAACCCAGCGATACCGGCCGCATCGGCGACGTGGAAGTGCTGCGCGTGGTCAGCGAAAGTGAAGGCATCGTTCATTACACCGCAGCCCCTGTTGCAGCGGGCCCGGCCGTGGCGGCCGTCGACGCCGAGCCGCGCCGGTTGCATGCCCGCTTGCATTCGGCAGGCCATGTGATCGGGCAAGTGATGGCGGAACTGGGATGGAAGCCGACCAAAGCCCATCACTGGCCGGGAGAAGCGCGCGTGGTGGGCGTGGGTGCTGCAGCTGATGGCACGGCGCAGGAACTGGTGCCAGCAGAACTGGAGCGCCGCTGCAATGAATTGCTGGCGCAGGATCTGCCCTGTGTGATGGCCATGGAAAATGGCTTGCGTCAGATCGGCTTTGGCGAATTGCCCGCCTATCCTTGTGGCGGGACGCACGTGGCGGCGCTGGGGGAGATCGGACAGGTTCGGATTGAATCGGTGCGGATCAAGAAGGGGGAGGCGTTGGTCCGGTATGACGTCATCGGCTGAGTGCAAATCTGACTCGACCGAATATGGAGTCAAATTCGTTTTGGAATGACTGAAAATAAATCGGGCATTTCTCTCCGTCGAGTCCAATGCCGCACCTATGGACGATTTCTAACGCAAGTCCACGCACGTACCGTCTGAGCTTTTTGACCATGCTCAGGGGTGACGATGGCAAAGGCAAGACGGCTTCCTTACTACACGATTGAAAAAACCTTGTTCGGCGGCGCGCAGTGGAAGAAGCATGCTGGCGCAGTCGCTATCAACACCCCGCAACAGATTTCCTTTGATCGCCCCGCCCCGGGGGCAGCACCACCAGAGAAGATCAAGCCACCAAAGCCCTCGCGCGAGCAGGCGCGCCAACAAAAGCTGGAAGCGGCAAGACAGCTGAAACTTGCAGAGCAAGCTCAAAAGCGGAAACAGCAGGAATCTCCTCAAACTCAACCACGAGAGCCGGGGGCGCAGATTCTGGACGCTGAAACACACGAGAAAATTCCCGAATTTGACCTGCAAGACGTTCCTGAAGCGATGGACAAAATGGGCTGGCCTGTTGCCGCACACCTTGCAAGGAAATGGTTCGCAGGCCCTAGCCATATCTTCAATAACAAGCCGGATTCAGAGCAGCCATGGGACGACAAAATAGTTACCCTCCAATGGGCTCTCAGAAACGAAGGTGTTCAGACGAAGCTTAGAGATCTGCTTGTCGACGACATTTATTCGGACAAGGCTGTAGCGCTACTGAAGAATAAAATTCTCAGACAAGTGAGCGAAGAATTTCGGAGCACTAGGAGCGCGCGGCCGACTTCCAGCTTTACAACCCGAATTATCAATTCGGACATAAGGCAATTTCACCTCGATTGGCAATTCCAGAGAAAAAAGGTCAATACCTTCCATGGATCCAGCTGGCTAACTCCAACAGAAGTGACGGCGGCGTTAGGAAATTTCGCTTTATATGCCGCAGTGGGAAGATTTGAAATCCAAGGAGAACGCTATTTCAATTACAAAAAAACTCCCTATGAATATTGCATGGACGCAGAGGCAATCCTGACGCATGTTTACATCTATTTAAAAGACAATTACTCATTCAATGATGAAGACCCCTCCAAAAGCCAATATCTTGGGCACTGGAACGAGGCTGGAATGATCACCAGCTATTTAATGAATGCCAATGAGTTCCTCGGCCTTGTCAACTCTCAATGGAAGACGACTATCAAGGCTGATAATGAAGAGCGCCTGCATATTGACTGGGATTACCTTTCTTTTGGCGATGAAATTAAATATCCAATTGATACAAGAACCAGTTTCTGGAAAAAGCTTCTGAAGAAGGATGTGTACTGGCCCGTCTACAATAGTTCGTTTAACGAATGGAGAAAAAAGAAGGAGCGTGGTCAGGATTTCATGATCTACAGCCAGCCTGAGCTTTACGCACTCAACAAACCCATCACGCTCCGTCTTGGAACAATATGCCGTCCATACGAAAATACTTTATCTGGTCAATAAAGAATATCGCCATCATCCTGATTTTTATTTTTATCGTGACTTCGGGATTATTGGCACTTTCGCAAATTGGCAAATTCCAACTAGCAGGAAAAATATTATTCCTTCTTTTGTATTTCAAAGAATATACCGCCCTTGGTATCATATTTTTGATTCTGATTTTCTTTGGAAACAAAGCTTTTGGCCTCAATGCAAAAGGAAATGACTTAAGAAAAGAATTTCCAAAAATGATACCGGCCATCATTTTCTGGCTGGCATTTTCTCTTGTTTTTATATTTTTAATTACTAACTACCTTGCTGCAAACAGCAGAAAATTCGATTGCAGCAGGTATGACTACACCAATGAATTAAATGGCGGCATCAAGGAATTTCAGAATCAAAGGTACGCGATCAAGATTTGTGGAAGCGGGACAAGTCACGGAGGAATTCTTTCTGATGATGCACCGGACCTGGTTGAACTGACGATTACAAATGAACAGGGAGAGCTACTAGTAAAAAGGCGTTATGTCATCGTATGGGATGGCAAACCCGGACATGAGCCACTGGCAATCGGAAATGACCACATCACCTATCAGGACGATGAAGAGCAGGAGGACCACGTAATTGCGATGCCGCCATCCCTCATTGATAGATTGAAAGCCAAATATTTATTTTAAAAGTTAAGCAACTTGGCTCAAAAAAGAGCTATCAATGATGCGTAGTGAATTTCAACCCGATCCACTCCTTCATTAAAGGAAAAAAATGACAAGTTACGCAGATCTCCAAGCGCAAATCAAGAAGCTGCAAGACCAAGCTGAAAAGCAGAAGGCAAAAGAACTGGAAAGCGTTATCGCCGGCATCAAGCAGCAAATCGCTGAATACGGCCTGACAGCGGAACAGCTTGGATTGGCGCCTGCCAGAAAGAAAACCGTCAAGAAAGCTGCCGCCAAAACGGCGGTGGTGATGTACCGAAATGGCGATCTCACCTGGTCAGGCGCTGCCCGTGGCCGCAAGCCGGGCTGGGTCAAGGAGATCATGGATGCGGGCGGCGATATCGAGAAATATCGCGTGAAGGGAAAATCTCATCGATGAAAAGCGGCCGCGCTTTGTTGAAAAAGCACCTGATCAGGTGCTTTTTTTCTTAATTCTGCCCCGCCTCTTCATCCCACTTCTTCAGCAGGGTCAGCTTCTCACCAATCTTGATTTCCAACCCCCGCGGCACAGGCTGATACCACCCCGGCTCGGCAATACCGTCCGGCAGATAAGTCTCCCCCGCCGCATAAGCATTGGGCTCATCATGGGCATACCGATATTCATGCCCATACCCCAATTCCTTCATCAGCTTGGTCGGCGCATTGCGCAGATGCACCGGCACTTCGCGGCTCTTGTCCTGCTTCACGAAAGCGCGCGCGGCGTTGTAGGCGTTATAGCCGGCATTGCTCTTGGCCGCCACCGCCAGGTAGATCACCGCCTGCCCCAGCGCCAGTTCACCCTCGGGGCTGCCCAGCCGCTCATAGGTCAGCGCAGCATCGTTGGCGATCTGCATGGCGCGCGGGTCGGCCAGGCCGATGTCTTCCCACGCCATGCGCACGATGCGCCGCGACAGGTAGCGCGGATCGGCACCGCCGTCGAGCATGCGCGTCAACCAGTACAACGCAGCATCCGGATGCGAACCGCGCACCGACTTGTGCAGCGCTGAAATCTGATCGTAGAAATTGTCACCGCCCTTGTCGAAACGGCGGCTGTTGAGCGTCAACGCGTTCTGCAGGAATTCCGCCGTGACCACCTGGGTGCCGGTCGTGTGCGCAGCAGTCTGGGTCTGCTCCAGCAGGTTCAGGAAACGCCGCGCATCGCCATCGGCGTATCCGATGATGGTCTCCGTGGCCTGGTCGTCGAACTGCAGGTCGCCCAGCGCCTTGTCCTGCGCACGCTTGAGCAGCTGCTTGAGCTCCTCATCGGTGAGCGACTTCAGCACGTAGACCTGCGCACGCGACAGCAGCGCCGAATTGACCTCGAAGGAAGGATTCTCGGTAGTGGCGCCGATGAAGGTCACCAGCCCGCTTTCTGCATAGGGCAGCAGCGCATCCTGCTGCGACTTGTTGAAGCGATGGATTTCATCGACGAACAGGATGGTGTGCTTGCCCAGCGCCAGATTCTGCTCGGCCTGCTCCATGGCCGCGCGGATATCCTTCACGCCCGAGAACACTGCCGACAGCGCGATGAATTCGCAGTCGAAGGCGGTGGCCGTGAGCCGCGCCAGCGTGGTCTTGCCCACGCCCGGCGGGCCCCAGAAGATCATCGAATGCGGCTTGCCGGACTGGAAGGCCAGGCGCAGCGGCTTGCCTTCGCCCAGCAGGTGCGACTGCCCGATCACCTCGTCCAGCGTCTTCGGCCGCAGGGCCTCCGCCAGCGGCGCGGCCGGCTCTTGCGCAAACAGGTCAGCCATGGGCAGCCTCCTGCAGGCAGCGGGAATCAACAGGCAAAGAAGACGGCCACAGGGCGGCCAGGGAAATAAAGTTCATAGTCATCAGGATGCGGGCGCAGCGCCGGATTGCAAGGCGCGTTCACCAAAGGCCGTAGTCTAACGCAGCAGGCCGCTGCGAGGGCAATGGCGCGATGACGGGCTGCGCCTGCAGCCATCGGGCGCAGCGGTTAAAATGCGGCCTGCGCGTTTTACTTCACATCGCCCTTTTACCTGCCCTTTCCCCTGCTTTCCATGCCCTTCGTCGTCACCGATTCCTGTATCCAGTGCAAGTACACCGATTGCGTCAGCGTCTGCCCCATGGACTGCTTCGTGGAAGGCCCTAATTTTTTGGCCATCGATCCGGACGGCTGCATCGACTGCTCCATGTGCGTGCCGGAATGCCCGGTCGGCGCCATCTACAACGCCACCGACCTGCCCGCCGCCCTGTCGCACTTCGAGGACCTCAACGCCCGCCTCGCCAAGCTGCCCGGCTGGAAACCCATCACCAAGGCCCAGCCGCCCCTGCCCGATCACGCGCAGTGGAAGGACGTTACAGGCAAGCTGCCCCTGCTGAAGATGCCCGAACCCTGACGCGCATGCCCCTCACATGAAAACAGCCCCGCAAGCGCAAGCCTGCGGGGCTGTTTGACGTAAAGGGGAAGCCGATCAGTTCTCGAACACGTCCGCACCCTTAGGCACCGTGAAGTTGAAGCTGTTGCCCTTGAGCGGCGGATTCTTCTCGAAGCTATCAAAGCTCAGCACCGACACCTGGCCAAAGGAATCATGCAGTTCCATGGCCACCGGCGTGCCGTTCTTCAGGCCGATGCCGATGTTGTCGAAGGTCGTGTCCTTGCTCTTGGGCACGGCTTGCAGCCATTCCAGGCCATCCTTGGTGCCGGCTTCCTTCAGGGTGAAGTTTTTTTCAAGATCATTGCTGCCAAAAAGGATGGCAGCCGGCGAAGAACCCAGCGCATTGCCCAGTTTCTTGGTCGTGACCTGGTTGAGGTCCTTGTCGTAGATGAAGAGTTTTTCTCCATCAGCCTGGATCACCTGCTCATAGGGCTTCTGGTAGGTCCAGATGAATTTGCCCGGACGCGAAAACACGAAGCTGCCGCTGGACGTATTGATCACCTTGGAGCTGCCGTTCTCGACCCGCACCATGCGCTGGGTGAAGGCACCTTTGGCCGATTGCGTGCTGCTGACGAACTGCTTGAACTGGTCCAGCGCGGCAGCCGAAGCACGGCCGGGGGTCAGCGCGGTGATGGCGATGGCACCGGCCACCGCCAGTGCCGACAGACCGGCCGCCATGACCAGGCGGCGCAGGTTGAACGTGCGGGCTTGCGCAGTGCGCGAGCGGAAAGCGTTTCTGGAATTGTCCATGTTATTCGATTCCTTCTTGACGGATGCCACCTGCAAGGTGGCGGCCGGCGCGACAGTGGCCGGCCTTCAGGGCGTGCTGTTGATGACGGGATGCAATCTGGCGCGCAACTGGATCGGAACCCGGCTTATTCAGCCGCGTCGCCGGCACCTGCCGGCACCAGGATTTCACGGTTGCCATTGGATTGCATGGTGGAGACCAGGCCGCTTTGCTCCATCTGCTCCAGCAAGCGCGCCGCGCGGTTGTAGCCGATGCGCAGGTGACGCTGCACCAGCGAGATCGAGGCCCGGCGATGTTTCAGGACCACGGCCACGGCCTGGTCGTACATCTCGTCGCCTTCGCCGCCACCGGCACCGGCCGCAGCACCGCTGCCACCGCCACCGTCAGCGTCCTCCAGCACGCCTCCCTCTAGGATGCCCTCGATGTAATTCGGTTCCCCCTGGGCTTTCAGGTGCTCCACCACGCGATGCACTTCATCATCCGAGACGAAGGCGCCGTGCACCCGCACCGGCAAGGCCGTACCCGGGGCGTTGTAGAGCATGTCACCCATGCCCAGCAGGGCTTCGGCGCCCATCTGGTCAAGGATGGTGCGGGAGTCGATCTTGGACGAGACCTGGAAGGCAATGCGCGTAGGCACGTTGGCCTTGATCAGGCCGGTGATGACGTCCACCGACGGGCGCTGCGTGGCCAGGATCAGGTGGATGCCGGCCGCGCGCGCCTTCTGGGCGATGCGGGCGATCAGTTCTTCCACCTTCTTGCCCACCACCATCATCAGGTCGGCCAGCTCGTCGATGATGATGACGATGGTTTCCAGCTGCTCCAGCGGTTCCGGCGCATCCGGGGTGAGGCTGAAAGGATTGGGGATCTTCTCGCCGCGCTTCTCGGCATCGATGATCTTCTGGTTGTAACCGGCCAGGTTGCGCACGCCCAGCTTGGACATCTTCTTGTAGCGGCGCTCCATCTCTTCCACCGCCCAGTTCAGGGCATGGCCGGCCTGGCGCATGTCGGTCACCACCGGCGCCAGCAGGTGCGGAATGCCTTCGTAGATCGACAGTTCCAGCATCTTGGGATCGATCAGGATCAGGCGCACCTGGCGCGGCGAAGATTTGTACAGCAGCGAAAGAATGGTGGCGTTGATCCCCACCGACTTGCCCGAACCGGTGGTACCGGCCACCAGCAAGTGCGGCATCTTGGCCAGGTCGGCCACCACCGGGTTGCCGGCAATGTCCTTGCCCAGCGCCACGGTCAGGCTGGAATGGCTGTCGTTGTAGACCTTGGAGCCGAGGATCTCGGTCAGGCGCACGATCTGGCGCTTGGGATTGGGCAGCTCCAAGCCCATGAAATTCTTGCCCTGGATGACTTCCACCACGCGAATCGACGTCAGCGACAGCGAGCGCGCCAGGTCGCGCGCCAGGTTGACGATCTGGCTGCCCTTGACGCCCGTGGCCGGTTCGATTTCATAGCGGGTGATCACCGGGCCGGGATAGGCCGCCACCACCTTGACCTCGACACCGAAGTCGGCCAGCTTCTTTTCGATCAGGCGGCTGGTGAATTCCAGGGTTTCCACCGAGACCGTCTGTTGCGCCGGCGGTGCTTCATCCAGCAGCGACAACGGCGGCAATTCGCTGTTGAGGTCATCGAAGAGGCTGGTCTGCTTCTCCTTCTGGACGCGGTCGGATTTCTGCACTTCGACGATTTGGGGCTCGATGCGGATCGGCGGCGCCTCGACGATCTTGGCGCGTTCCTGCACCACGGTTTCCTCGCGCTTGACGGCGGCTTCCTGGCCGGCACGGCGATCGGCCCGGGCGGCGAAGAAGTCGCGCACCCAGAACAGGCCATCCTCGATCATGCCGCCGATGCGCTCCACCGCCGCCAGCCAGGAGACCTGGAACAGCAGAGAGAAGCCCAGCCCGAACAGCAGCAGCAGCAACAAGGTGGAGCCCGTGAAGCCGAAGGTCGGCTGCATGGCCGAACCGATCATCTCGCCCAGCACGCCACCGGACGAATGCGGCAACTTGGGCGCAAAGCGCTGCATGCGGGTGAATTCGATGCCCATGCTGCCGGTCAGCATGAAGACGAAGCCGACTGCACGGATCAGCGGCTCCTGGTGATGCTCCGGCTCCACCGGCTGGGCCACCAGGAAGCGATTCGACAGGCGCCGGTAGCCGGTCCACACCGAGCGCCCCAGCAAGACGCACCACCACCAGGCGGATAGCCCGAATATGTAGAGCAGCAAGTCGGCCATCCAGGCACCGACGCGGCCGCCCCAGTTGCCCACGCGCGGCACCGAGCTGGCCACCGACCAGCCGGGGTCGGTCTTGGCATAGCTCAGCAGGATCAGCGCCAGATAGGCCAGCAAGGCCGCCAGCGCCAGCCAGCGCGCCTCCGATAACAGCCGTACCAGACGGTTGGGCATGGGAGGTGCCGGCGTCTTGTTGGTGCGGATGTGGGCTTGACTCGTCTTGGACATAACTTCCGTACAAAAAAAACTAGCCGTCATTGTAACGGCATTGACTTGGCGCTTCGCGGTTTTGCGCTGGGCGGCGGGAAACCCGCTGCACTGACCTTGATTGACCGCTATCGTTCTGGGGGTGCTGTCATTTTGTTCATATTTTCGACAGCGTTGCTGCTACTGTCTGCCACGCCGGCGGCTATCACCGGCATAGCGTAATTCCATGAGCCCCGTTGAGGGCATGGACTATAATCTTACCCGTTTTGCAGCGCGGCAAACCGCAAACTTGTGCGCTGGCAACCGCCCCGCTTGTGCCGGCCGGTCTGGCTGAACTGCCTGACCGGCCGGGAATTGAAATCCCCGGGAGTCGCCTCATTTGCAGAAGCGATCCCACAACATTTGATGAGTAGCTTATGAGCACGCCCAAACATGCCAAGGTCCTGATTCTCGGCTCCGGCCCCGCCGGCTATAGCGCCGCCGTCTATGCCGCGCGCGCCAACCTGAACCCGGTGCTGATCACCGGCGTGGAGCAAGGCGGCCAGCTGATGACCACCACCGACGTCGAGAACTGGCCCGGCGACCCGCTGGGCGTGCAAGGCCCGGAACTGATGCAGCGCCTGCTGCAGCACGCCGAGCGTTTCAATACCGAGATCATCTTCGATCACATCCACACCACCAAGCTCTCCGAGCGCCCGTTCCGCCTGATCGGCGACAGCGGCGAGTACACGGCCGATGCCCTGATCATCGCCACCGGCGCCTCGGCCCAATACCTGGGCCTGCCCTCGGAACAGGCCTTCATGGGCCGTGGCGTGTCGGCTTGCGCCACCTGTGACGGTTTCTTCTACCGCGGCAAGGAAGTGGCCGTGGTCGGCGGCGGCAACACCGCCGTGGAAGAAGCGCTGTACCTCTCCAACATCGCCAGCAAGGTCACCATCGTGCACCGCCGCGACAAGTTCCGCGCCGAGCCCATCCTGATCGACCGCCTGCTGCACAAGGTCACCGAAGGCAAGATCGCCATCCAGTGGCATTCCACCCTGGATGAAGTGGTCGGCGACGACAGCGGCGTGACCGGCATCAAGATCAAGTCGACCCAGGACGGCGCCATCACCGAGATCCCGGTGCACGGCCTGTTCATCGCCATCGGCCACAAGCCCAACACCAGCATCTTCGACGGCCAGCTGGAGATGCAGAACGGCTACCTCAAGACCCGCACCGGCACCGAAGGCTTTGCCACCGCCACCAGCATCGACGGCGTCTTCGCCGCCGGCGACGTGCAGGATCACATCTACCGCCAGGCCATCACCAGCGCCGGTACGGGTTGCATGGCAGCACTGGATGCACAACGCTATCTGGAAGGCCTCGAATAAGCAGGTAAAGAGATGTAAAATGCTGCGCTGCGAGAACTCGCAACGCAACGGGCACTCCAAAAGCCGGTGACGAGTTGTCGTCCCGGCTTTTTTGTTTCACTCGAGCAATCCCATATCAGAATCATCAAGACCGAGGAAAGCATCGTGCCCTATTACTCATCCCCTTCCCGCGACGGTCGCCGCTCGCCGGTGCTCAAGGCCGTGCTGGCCACCATGAGCCTGGGTGCCGTGCTGGTCGCCTGCAGTGCTTCCCGCGAAACCCCGGTGGCCGACGCCACGGCCGGCCAATGCGATGCCTCGCGTGCCGATCACCTGATCGGCGAAAACTACAGCGGCTACGTGGAGCGCCAGGCACTGGCCGAATCCGGTGCCACCGACATCCGCGTGCTCAAGCCGGACGACGCCGCCACCATGGACTTCAACCCGCGCCGCCTCAATCTGCACGTCGATCCGGGCCTGGTGATCATCAAGGTGGCCTGCGGCTGAAGAGCTCGCCTGCTTCTGCTAAAGTAGTCACTTAGGGAACAAACCGCTACAGGGTTGGGTGGCTGTCATGGCGACAATGAAGGATTTCTCGGCGCTCCAGGGATTGCGCCGCGATCTGCAGGAACAGTAAAAAGCGCGCGCACTGGCCTTGGCCGAGCGCCAGCGCCAGGAAGCGGCAGCCCGCGAGGAAGCCAACATCTTCCGCAACAGCATAGGCCAGGTGGCGCCCTTGCGCCCGGAAGTGGTCGACAAGGCCCATTACCTGCCGGAACCTCCCCTCCCCATTCCCCGCCAGCACCTGGCCGATGAACAGGCCGCGCTGCTGGAGTCGCTCTCCGACGAGTTCACCGTCGACACGCTCATGGACAGCGACGAAAACCTCAGTTTCGCCCGCCCCGGCGTGGGCATGGATGTCTTGAGCAAGCTGCGGCGCGGCAACTGGGTGATCCAGGCCCAGCTGGACCTGCACGGCTATCGCCGCGACCAGGCGCGTGAGGCCTTGGGTGAATTCTTGCGCCAGTCACGCCGCCGCGGCCTGCGCTGCGTGCGGGTGATCCACGGCAAGGGACTCGGTTCGGTGAACAAGGAGCCCGTGCTCAAGCACAAGGTCCGCAACTGGCTGGCGCAGAAGGATGAAGTGATGGCCTTCTGCCAGGCGCGCGCAGCCGATGGCGGTGCGGGCGCGCTGGTGGTGCTGCTGCGTTCGAGCGAACGGGTCTGAACGCCGCTTCAGTCCGCAGTCAGATTGTCCAGCATGGCCACGATGGCCTCGAAATGCGGCCGGGCGGCAGCATCGGCGCTCAGGCAGGCCTGGCGCACCCCGGCCAGGGCCGCACGCTGCTTCTTGCCGGATTCATCTTCCGGCTGGGCATGCGCCAGCAACTCTTCCAGCAGACAGCCATAGGCCCGCACTTCCATGGCCTGCACGCCCCAGGCATGCGGCTGTTGGACATCGTAGAACCAGGCCGCGCCGAAATCGCCGAGCAGGGCTTCGCCATCCCGATGCAGGATGTTGTGACCGTAGAGGTCGCCATGCACGATGCCCTGCGCATGCATGTGGGCGGCTGCCGAGGCGATATCGCGTGCGATGGCGATCACTTGACGCCAGGCGAGCGTGAAGCCTTGCGCATACACATCGCGCGTACAGGATTGCAGGCTGGGCGGACCGGCCAGTACCTTGAAATCGGGATCGATCAGCGGCATCACCAGTCCTTGCACCGCTTGCGGATGACCTTGCAAGCGCCCCAGCACGGGAATGAGACCGCGATGGCTACCGGCCATGATGCAGGCCGCCATCTCGCGCTCGGGCAGGCCATCGCTGGTGACCGCGCCCTTGAAGAGCTTCACCGCCACAGGCTGCGACCTGTCTTCCACGGTCCAGCGGGCAGCGTGGATCACACCGGAGGCGCCTTCCCCCAGCTTTTCGCCCAAGGCCAGATCATCCCAGTCGATGGCCGCGACTTGCGCATTGCAATCCGCAGATTCTTCCACCGCTTCACACCAGGGATTGCCCGCCATGGCCAGCCAGCTCAGGCGCGGCAGCGTCAGCAGCCAATGCGGAAACGCCTCCAGCGCATTGGCCGACAGGCGCAGCAGTTCCAGGTTGCGGCAGGCCGCCAGTTCCGGCGGCAGCGCGCGCAGGCGGTTGCCAGCCAGCATCAGCTTCTGCAGGCGCAGGCACTGCCCGATGCTCGATGGCAGCTGTTCGATGCAGTTGTCGGTCAGCACCAGCCAGCGCAGCGTGGGTGGCAGCGATTCGGCAGGTACATGCTCGATCCGGTTGGCCTTGAAACCGATCATCTCCAGCGACGGGCAGCGGCCCAGTACGGCGGGCAATTCGGTGAAGGGATTGTCGGAACAGAAGACGATGCGCAGCCGGTGCAAACGCGGCAGGTCGTCGGGCAAGGCGGTCAGTTCGTTGCCGCTGAGGTCCAGAATCTCAAGGGTTTCAGCCAGGGTGAAGATTTCTGGCGGGAATTCGCGCAGGCCGCACGAGAGAGACAGGCGGGTAATGCCTTCCAGCGCGCCGCTGCGCAGTTGTTCCAGAGTGTGCATGCAAAGAAGTGAAGAAACGGACTAAAACGCGGATCTTACCAGCCGCCGGCCGTCTGCCTCAGAACAAATCCAGCTGGGCATCGCCCGCCGGGCGCCCCTGCCCCGCCGGCACCACCATGGGCCGCTTGAAGCGGCTGGCATCCAGGGTGGCAAAAGCCCGATTGCGATGATCGATGCCCAGGCGCCGGCTGGCCTTCTCGAAGCGCTGGTGCAGCAAATCGGCCCAGACGCCGGTGCCGCGCATGCGGGTGGCGAAATCGGCGTCGTAATCCTTGCCGCCACGCATGTCCTGGATGCGGTTCATCACCCGTGCCGCACGGTCGGGGAAATGCGCCTGCAGCCATTGGCGAAACAGCGGGCTGACTTCCCAGGGCAGCCGCAGCACGATGTAGCCCGCCTGGCGCGCCCCGGCCTCCACGGCCGCTTCCATGACGCGTTCCAGGTCCGGTTCGGTGACGAAGGGAATCACCGGCGCAATCGACACGCTCACCGGAATGCCCGCCTCGGCCAGCGTGCGGATCACCCGCAATCGCCGCGCCGGGCTGGCCGCGCGTGGTTCCAGCGTGCGCGCGATGGCCGCATCCAGCGTGGTGATCGTCACTGCAACGATGGCCTGCCCCTTGGCCGCCATGGGGGCCAGCAAGTCGATATCGCGCTCAACCAGCGAGGACTTGGTGATGAGCGCCACCGGGTTCTCGCAATCGTGCAGGATCTGCAGGATGCGCCGGGTCAGCCGGCGTTCGCGCTCGATGGGCTGGTAGGCGTCGGTATTGATGCCCACCGTGATGGTGTCGGGTTCATAGGACGGCTTGGCCAGTTCGCGCAGCAGCACCTCGGGGGCATTGCGCTTGGCCACCAGCCGGCTTTCGAAATCCAGCCCCGGGGACAGGCCCAAATAGCTGTGAGAAGGCCGCGCGAAGCAGTAAATGCAGCCGTGCTCGCAGCCCCGGTAGGGATTGAGCGAAAGCGAAAACGGCAAATCCGGCGAGCTGTTGCGGGTGATGATGGATCGGGCGTCTTCCTCGGTGACGATGGTCTTCAGGCGGGGTGGCTCATCCTCCTCCGGGCTCTCAGCCGCCTGCGGCCGGGCCTCGGCTAAACGGACGGACTGCCAGCCATCATCGAACTCTTCCCGCGCCACCGATTCATAGCGGCCGCGCAGGTTGGTGACCGCGCCCCGGCCCTTCTGGGCGGTCTGATCGCGATGGATGAAGGTTTCTGGCGTCAGGGTCGCGTCGTCCTCGCCGGAGGCGGCCGACCTGGTCGGCTGCTCTGGAAAAGGCCGGGCAATGCCCTGCGGAAATTTAGGGAAGGAAGCCACGTAAAGCTCATCAATACTGTATTTATATACAGTATTTTGCCTTCACTTCGCACGCGCTGCAAATGCTGTTTCAATTTGTCCGGCTGCCACATTAATCGGTTATGCTTGTTCACCCTCAGCTTCCCATCAGAGAAGAAAGCCGACACAAGGGGGAACAAGGACCGCCAGAGGTCCCAAGGAGACAAGGATGCAATACCAGGCAAACCGGCCCGGTGCCGGTGCATTGCTGGGCGCTTCGCCCCTGGTGCAGGCCAGCGCCGATGGCGTGCCGGATCTGCAGGCCATCGAACGCTCGCACCAGCGCAGCTCGTCCTACGGCATCACGCGCGGCCAGCGGCCCGACCTGGATTCACTCTCGCGCGCCGACCTGGCCCAGACGCTGGAAGCCAACCAGGCCCTCTCCGGCCATGCCCGCCCGGTCATGGAAACCCTCTACGACCAGATCCGCAATACCCACAGCATGGTCATCCTCTCGGACGCCGAAGGCACCATCCTGCATACGCTGGGCGACAGCGATTTCCTGGCCAAGGCCGACCGTGTGTCCCTCGGGCCCGGTGGACGCTGGTCCGAACAATTGCGCGGCACCAATGCCATCGGTACGGCGCTCTTCGAGCAGAAGCCCACCACCGTGCACGCCCAGCAGCACTACCTGGATGCCAACCGCTTCCTGACCTGTTCGGCCGCCCCCATCTTCGACCATCGCGGCCAAGTGCTGGGAGTGCTGGATGTCTCGGGCGAATGCGGCAGCTTCCACAAGCACACCATGGCCCTGGTGCGGATGTCGGCGCAGATGATTGAAAACCACCTGCTGGCCGGCAGCTTCCCCGATTGCATCACCCTGCACTTCCACAGTCGCTCCGAATTCGTGGGTACGCTGGTCGAAGGCATCGTCAGCTTCACGCCCGGCGGGCGTTTCCTGGCGGCCAACCGCAGTGCGCAGTTCCAGCTGGGGCTGACACTCGCGGCGCTGCAGTCGCATACCTTTGCGTCGCTCTTCGGGGTGCCGCTGTCGCTGCTGTTCGAACACCATCGCAAGGCCGCCTCGGGCTTGCTGGAGCTGTGCCTGCACAACGGCATCCGCATCCATGGCCGCGCCGAACTGCGGCTGCGCGACCAGCATTTCCAGAATGCGCGGGAAGCCGTGATCGAGGCACCGGAAGTACTGCCCGCCAGCCCATCTGCTCGCCCGGCCCCACCTGTGCGCCCCCATCCGGGCCAGCCGCGCGGCGGACTGCAAGCCCTCGATACCGGGGACGCCCGCATGAGCGCCATCATCGCCAAGTTGCGCAAGGTGATCGACCGCGACATCCCGGTCCTCATCACCGGCGAAACCGGCACCGGCAAGGAGTGGCTGGCCCAGGCCATCCACCGCGAAAGCGCGCGCTTCCACACCACGCAAACCCGGGGCGGCGCCGCGCCCTTCGTGGCCGTGAATTGCTCGGCCATTCCCGAGAACCTGATCGAGGCCGAACTCTTCGGTTATGAAGACGGCGCCTTCACCGGCGCCCGCCGCAAAGGCGCACTGGGCAAGATCGCGCAAGCCCAGGGCGGCACTCTCTTCCTCGATGAAATCGGCGACATGCCGCTGGCCCTGCAGGGCCGCCTGCTGCGCGTGCTGCAGGAACGCGCTGTGACGCCGCTGGGCAGCCAGCGCGTGATTCCGGTGGACTTCGCTCTGGTATGCGCCACCAACCAGCCCTTGCGCGAGATGGCGGCGCGCCATGCCTTCCGTGAAGACCTGTACTACCGCATCAACGGCTTGCAGGTAAAACTGCCCGCCTTGCGCGAGCGCAGCGACCTGGGCGCCCTGATCGACCGCATCGTGGAGCAGGAAGGCGGCCGTCACGCGCCGCGCTTCGATGCCAAGGCCCTGGCATTGCTGCAATCCAGCCGCTGGCCGGGCAACCTGCGGCAACTGTCCAACCTGATCCGCACCGCCCTGGCCATGGCCGATGGCGAGGCCTGGATAGGGGTGGAACACCTGCCAGATGACTTTCTGGACGAGGCAGCGCCGCTGCAGGCGGCTTGCGGCATGCCGGCCCCGGCAGCGCATGAAGAAACGGACGAAAAACCGCTCTCCATGCACGACAGCGAATGGGCCGCCATCGAGCGCGCCCTGCGCACCCATGACGGCAACGTCAGCGCCGCCGCCAAGGCGCTGGGGGTGTCGCGCAATACGCTCTATCGCCGCTTCAAGTCGCGCGGGCACTGAGCGGGGCAAGCGCGTCGTATTCCTCATCGGTAAAGAGCCGCGAGCGCGTCAGGAAGCGCTTGCCGCTGCCGTTCTCCAGCGAGAACATGCCGCCGTTGCCGCTGACTACGTCGATGATGAGTTGCGTGTGTTTCCAGTATTCGAACTGGTCGGCGCCGATGTAGAACGGCACGCCATCGATCTCCCCGAGATGCACGTCGGTATCGCCCAGCGTGAAGTCGCCGGCGGGATAGCACATCGGCGCACTGCCATCGCAGCAGCCACCGGATTGAAAAAAGATCAGCTCGCCATGCCGCGCCTTCAACTGGCGCAGCAACTCCACCGTGGCCTCGGTGGCCGTCACCCTGGGCAATGCATTCATTCGCCGCTCTCCTGTTGAGTCTGGATCTGCCAATAAAAGCGGCACCGGCCGCGCGAGTTGCGGACCGGTGCCGAAGCTGCCTTGCTGCAAGGAGTCAAACGAAATTACGTGATCAGAAGAAGCCCAGCGCCTTGGGGCTGTAGCTGACCAGCAGGTTCTTGGTCTGCTGGTAGTGGTCCAGCATCATCTTGTGGTTCTCGCGGCCGATGCCGGATTGCTTGTAGCCACCGAAGGCCGCATGCGCCGGATACAGGTGATAGCAGTTGGTCCACACGCGGCCGGCCTGGATTTCGCGGCCCATGCGGAAGGCACGGGTGCCATCGCGGGTCCACAGGCCAGCACCCAGGCCGTACAAGGTGTCATTGGCGATGGCCAGGGCTTCTTCCTCATCCTTGAAGGTGGTCACCGACACCACGGGGCCGAAGATTTCTTCCTGGAAGATGCGCATCTTGTTGTTGCCCTGGAAGACGGTCGGCTTGACGTAGTAACCGGTGGCCAGGTCGCCGCCCAGTTCTTCACGTCCGCCGCCGGCCAGCACCTTGGCGCCTTCCTGCTTGCCGATGTCGATGTAGGAGAGGATTTTTTCCAACTGCTCCTGCGAGGCCTGCGCGCCGATCATGGTGCTCTTGTCCAGCGGGTTGCCCTGTTTGATGGCGGCCACGCGCTTCAAGGCACGTTCGATGAAGCGCTCATAGATCGATTCCTGCACCAGCACGCGCGAGGGGCAGGTGCAGACCTCGCCCTGGTTCAGCGCAAACATGGCGAAGCCTTCCAGGGCCTTGTCGAAGAATTCGTCGTCCTTGTCCAGCACGTCGGCGAAGAAGATGTTGGGCGACTTGCCGCCCAGCTCCAGGGTCACCGGGATCAGGTTCTGCGAGGCGTACTGCATGATCAGGCGGCCGGTAGTGGTCTCGCCGGTGAAGGCGATCTTGGCGATGCGCTTGTTGGAGGCCAGCGGCTTGCCGGCTTCCACACCGAAGCCCTGCACGATGTTGACCACGCCCGGCGGGATCAGGTCGGCGATCAGTTCGATCAGGACCATGATGGAAGCCGGCGTCTGCTCGGCCGGTTTCAGGACCACGCAGTTGCCGGCGGCCAGCGCCGGAGCGAGCTTCCACACCGCCATCAGGATGGGGAAGTTCCACGGGATGATCTGGCCGACCACGCCCAGCGGTTCATGGAAGTGATAGGCGTAGGTGTCGCTGTCGATGGTGCAGATGCTGCCTTCCTGAGTGCGCACGGCGGCGGCGAAATAGCGGAAGTGGTCGATGGCCAACGGGATGTCGGCGGCCATGGTTTCGCGGATGGGCTTGCCGTTGTCCAGGGTTTCGGCGGTGGCCAGCAATTCCAGGTTGGCTTCCATGCGGTCGGCGATCTTGAGCAGCACGTTGGCGCGCTCGGCGGGGGAAGTCTTGCCCCAGCTCTTCTTGGCGGCGTGGGCGGCGTCCAGCGCCAGTTCCACGTCTTCGGCGCTGGAACGCGCCACTTCACAGAAGGCGCGGCCGATCACCGGGCTGATGTTCTCGAAGTATTCGCCCTTGACCGGCGGCACGAATTTGCCACCGATGAAGTTGTCGTAACGTTGCTTGAAGGGATCGCGTACGCCGAGTTTGCTGATGTCTGCCAGGTTCATGTCGTCTCCGTTC
This sequence comes from Herbaspirillum sp. 1130, assembly GCF_017833835.1. Lineage (NCBI taxonomy): Bacteria > Pseudomonadati > Pseudomonadota > Betaproteobacteria > Burkholderiales > Oxalobacteraceae > Herbaspirillum > Herbaspirillum sp. 1130. Next base: position 20,189 of record NZ_JAFICQ010000001.1, on the reverse strand, counting down.
GGGTTATGGTTGAAATCCCGCCGCGATCATGGCCGCAGCGGACGTTCACCCCTCAAGATGGCAAATCGCATGCCAGCCTGCAAACCCGCTCTGCAAGCGGCTCTTGCGCCAGCGCCAGTGTCACGCTGTGTCAATCTGGCGCAGCCTGGGACAGCGTGCAGCAACAGCCTGCCACACCCTGAGCGCTTTTCTGAGGACGTAAAAAAACCGGCCAGCGGCCGGTCTTTCGCGATGCGCGGAGATCTGTGGATCAGACGGCATCCGGGCCGGTTTCGCCGGTACGGATACGGATCACCTGCTCCACTTCCTGCACGAAGATCTTGCCGTCGCCGATCTTGCCGGTGCGGGCGGCCTTGATGATGGCGTCCACGGCCTGCTCGACCACCTTGTCGTCCACCACGACCTCGATCTTGACCTTGGGCAGGAAGTCGACCACGTATTCGGCACCGCGATAGAGTTCGGTGTGGCCCTTCTGCCGTCCGAAGCCCTTCACTTCGGTGACCGTCAGGCCCGTGACGCCGACTTCGGCGAGGGATTCACGCACCTCGTCCAGCTTGAACGGTTTGATGATGGCGGTCACTTGTTTCATGGCAATTCCTCTCTTGGTATGTCGTAAAGAAACGATCTCAACGATCTATTGAATAGCGGATACAACCTTTGTTCTTATTTTACTGGCAAGACCGTGGCGTCCTGCCCACTTGCACATTGTCAATCAGGCGTGCCCGGCTTTCAACCTTCTTGAGCCAGCCGGGCCATAAAAAGCCGTTTTTCAGGTCTCCAGATCGGGAATGCGCTCCAGATCCTGCAGCCAGACGGTGGCCTCGCCATCGCTGGGTGCGCGCCAGTCGCCACGCGGCGAGAGCGAGCCGCCCGAACCGACCTTGGGGGCATTGGGCACGCAGGAGCGCTTGAACTGGCTGGTCTTGAAGAACCGATAGACGAAAATGCCCAGGTTTTTCTTGATCTGCGGCAAGGTGTACTGGTTGCGCGCCCCGTGCAGGCCATCCGGCCAGTGGCCGATGCTGCGGTCCTGCCACGCACTGTGCGCCAGGAAGGCCACCTTCGCCGGCGTGAAGCCATAGCGCAAGATGTAGTAGAGATTGAAATCCTGCAGCTCGTAAGGGCCGATGAAATCCTGCGTGCGCTGGCCCGGTTCGCCGTCGGAGGCGCCCGGCACCAGTTCCGGACTGATTTCGGTTTCGAGGATGTGGATCAGCACTTCCGGCTGCTTCAGTTCCAGCGAACCGGATTCCGCCACCCAGCGCACCAGGTGGGTGATGAGGGTCTTGGGTACGCTGGCGTTGACGTTGTAGTGCGACATGTGGTCGCCCACGCCATAGGTGCACCAGCCCAGCGCCAGTTCGGACAGGTCGCCGGTCCCGATGACGATGGCACCGTGATGATTGGCCAGGCGGAACAGGTGATTGGTGCGCTCGCCGGCCTGCACGTTCTCGAAGGTGATGTCATAGACCGGCTCGCCGCGTGAATACGGGTGATCCAGGTCCTTCAGCATCTGTTCGCAGCTGGGGCGGATATCGATCTCCTGCGCCGAACACCCCACTTGCGCCATCAGCTGATGCGCCTGCACCAGCGTGCGGCTGCTGGTGGCGAAGCCCGGCATGGTATAGGCCAGGATGTTGGCGCGCGGCAGGCCCAGCTTGTCCATGGCCTTGGCGCAGACCAGCAGCGCATGGGTCGAATCGAGGCCGCCGGAGACACCGATGACGACCTTCTTGATATTCGAGGAAGACAGGCGCTGCACCAGGGCCTGCACCTGGATGTTGTAGACCTCGCGGCAGCGCAGTTCGCGCTGTTCGGCGTTGGCCGGCACATAGGGGAAGCGCGCGACCCGGCGCTGCAGCGGCAAATCCTGGTCCAGCGGCACCTGCACGTCGAAGCGCACCACTTCAAAGCGGCGCACTTCTTCCGCATGGCGGCGCACCGACTGGCCAAACGTGGTCTGGTGGAAGCGCTCGCGCGAGAGGCGTTCCAGGTCGATGTCGGCATAGATCACGTGACCGCCTTCGGCGAAGCGCTCGGACTCGGCCAGCAGTTCACCGTTCTCGCAGATCAGGGCCTGGCCATCCCAGGCCAGGTCGGTGGTGGACTCGCCATTGCCCGCCGACGAATACAGATAGGCCGCCAGGCAGCGCGCCGATTGCTGCGACACCAGCTGATGGCGGTAACCCGACTTGCCGACCACGATGTTGGAGGCCGACAGGTTCACCAGCACGGTGGCACCGGCCAGCGCGGCGAAGGAGGACGGCGGGATCGGTACCCAGACGTCTTCGCAGATCTCGATATGGAAACGGAAGTCGGGGATATTGCCGATCTCGAACAGCAGATGGCTGCCGAAGTCCACGTCCTGGCCCAGCAGGCGGGTGCGGCGGGTGACGGCGCAATCGGCGCTGCTGAACTGGCGCGCTTCGTAGAATTCGCTGTAGTTGGGCAGGTAGCTCTTGGGCACCACGCCCAGGATGCGGCCGGCATGCACGACCACCGCGCAGTTGTAGAGCTGGTGATCGACCTTCAGCGGCAGGCCGACGATGAGTGCCGGGGCGATGCGCAGGGAAGCTTGCAGCACCGATTGCAATGCCTGCAGGGAAGCCTCCAGCAAGGCACGTTGCTGGAACAGGTCTTCGCAGCTGTAGGCCGACAGGCCCAGTTCGGGGAAGGAAACCAGGGCCGCGCCACGGGCGGCGGCCTGTTCGGCCAAGGCGATGGTGCGCTCGGCGTTGAAGGCGGGATCGGCCACCTTGCAGTCCGGCACCGCTACGGCGATGCGTGCGAAACCGTGGTTGTAGAGATTGAAGAAGGGGCTAGGCATAGCGTGTGTTGGACTCCGTGCACTTCGCCATGGCGGCGACGCGTTCTGTTCATTTTGCGTAGAATGCCTGTTCCAGCGGGGCCGAGGGCCGCGCCAACTTTCGCAGGTCACTCGCAGTCCATGGATTATCGCACGCGAATCGTTTCTTCTCTGGCCGAGATCGGCCCGGCCCGCTGGGACGCGCTGGTCGCCGCCCAGGCCGAGGGCAATCCCTTCCTTTCGTACGCCTTCCTGCATGCGCTGCATGAGAGCGGCAGCGCCAGTCCCGAGTCCGGCTGGGAGCCGCATTACCTGACGCTGTGGCAGGGTGAGGGCCAACAAGAGCAACTGGTGGCCGCCCTGCCCCTGTACCGCAAGTTTCACTCGTATGGCGAATACATCGTTTTATGTATGCTATCAATAAATGTACGAGTTAATATCAATGATCCTTAAACACCATGACAGCTGACCAAAAAATGCAAATAGAGGCGGTTTTAAGGCTATCTAAGGCTAGACCTAAAAGAGCAGAAGGGGCAAACCAGCGTCAAAATTTACTCAAACAATTTAAGAATAACATTTGCACACGTACGAGTGTTGTCTTAATGACAATTAAAACCACTTATAGTCAGGAACGTCTGGGTGCAGTTCATTTTGAGCTCGATGAATTTGACCTTCAGGAAGACTCCCTTTTGCTTCATATATTCAGGGGCCTGCCCTGCCCGACTAGATACGACCAGGCTGTTAGGCTTAGGACATTCCTATATTTGCATAAGCAACACGCAGAAGTCAGGGAAATCATCCGCACGTCCGTAGGCAACTGCAAACGCTGGGAGCTCCCGAGGCTCATGATGCTTATCGAGGATCACATTTCTACTCGAGAGGTTGAATACAAATCTACCCTTTCTGCCCAGACCCGAGGAATTCTCAAAGATACACAGGCAACCTACGCCGATGGCTCGCCCATGGGCGTGACCAGTTTTAAAAGCCGCTTTCCGAATGACAAACCTGACACCTCCAGGCGGTCGATGAAGCTGGTCGAAAAAACCAAGATGGCTCTTCTAGATAAGCCATTCCTGGAGGACTTCAACTCATTTGAGGAACGAAATGACAAATTCCTGAAGAGTCTGGTTAGTACAAGGGATGACTTGTTTGCACTATGCGATAGGATTTTTGAGGACTACGAACGCACAAAAGAAGCAATTAATGCCGCTGCAGACTTGGGCATGCCCGACCTTGAAGATCCAGCACTACAAAAAATGGTGCGTCGAAAGCCGAAAGCTTCCACTTTCTTAAGGTTCAGACACAAGTTACGAGCACTTACTCCCGATGAGCAACTGAGAACTTTCGCGACCTTTAGTCGAGTAAATGGTTTTGCGTTTGTAAAACATAAGTTCATTGATGTCACAGGCATTCCGTTGCTTCGCACGAATGCGTCAGCAGACAGCATGTCGTGTATGTTCGAAATCCTTGTATCCACACACTACCTCCCGACAGTAGTAGTGCTTGCATGCCTATTCGCAATCATTGCTGAAACCTCGTGGAATCCTGAGACCGCACTTAGCCTGACGTCAAAGGACATCGTCGTTCGCGGCAATAAATATTTCATCGTGGGCGTCAAAGGGAAAGTAAATTCTCTACAAACGAGCGAGATTGAAGATGCAAAGAAGGGCGATGAAAACTCCGTCCACCCTGATAGTGAGATCACTGAAAAAACAGCCATTACCGCAATCAAACTTCTTCTCTCTAATGAATCTGCGATATCGCAATGGCTCGGAATTTCAGATAGCCGGCTTTTTGTTACGATTGATAGACACAACACTGGGCCGATGACTATCAAAAGATTTCCCGTTATCCCTGCGATGGCGGCCTTTTTTAAGAAATTCCCTTACGAGCCATTTCAATTGGGAGCACTACGAAAGCTCGGTGCACATATTGATTACTTGTCCCAAGGTGGAGACATCTTCACCACGCAGGCTTTATTGGGTCACGCGGATCCCGAAACCACAAAGATTTACTTGGATAGCTCCCTCTTCCCGATATTACTCGAGGCAAATACTCGACGCTGCATGAGAAAAATGGAAGCAACGGAACTATTCGTATGCGGCCGCGGTGACAAGCTAGCTGAACGAGGCTTGTCGGGTAAAGATATTCAACCACTCCTTTTCCCTGCCTCGCCATCATCCAGCGCCAGTTCGGTCGCGGATGAATGGATACGAGGAGCTATGACGGAGTTCAAAGTCGGGGTCGCCGAACTTCAACACTGCGCCTATCAGTTCCATTTCTATCAGAAACACTTTCGCAAACTCGTGGAAGAAAATCCGGTGCGCTTTTATAAGGTGCATTTCCCGCGGCTAGTATTCAGCAGTGCCTTAAGAAAAGTAATCTTAGCAAGCCCCCACGCGCGACTGATTAAAGAATATGAAAGGCAACTCAAATGAGTCCAAAGGGAAAAATTCTACCGGTTGAAGTTCGCCAGGAACCAAAAATCTTAGCGAATGTCGAGCCCCATCCTCAGACTCTCGCCAATGACTTTCCGCGAGAGGTAAATCGCCATGTTCGCTACATTTCCCCTTGGGACTCAAACCAAGTGACCATTGACACTAGCGCATCCACCGAGCTCGGAAAATATTTCCAAACATTTGACATCGACAAGATGACTCTTAGCTGCGACAGAAGATCAGGGGGAATCTACGATGGCATCGTTCCCCTTACACATTTCCCAAATCTGGTTGAAGCGATGAAGCGCGCTATAAACCTCATGTGCCTCAAGCATAATGAAGGAGCTCTATCCGTTAACGCTCCTGGAAATGTACGCATCATTCAAAACGTTTTCTCTTGGTTAGTAAGTAGAGGGATTTATTGGCTGCGAGAAGCCGAAATTTCGGACTTGGAGCAGCTCCTTGACGAGGTCGCTCAATCCACTTGGGCTGGAGTCACCAAATTGGATGAGAAACTCCAAAATTTGATGTCGCGACTAAAGGAAAATCCTGTGCTCGCACATGAATTTACAAATAATAGTAACGCTCCAACATTCACAATTTCTAGAGCAAAGCTGGAAGCTGCGGTGGGCCATCCTTTTGACCATCGTGCCGTTCCCCGCTGGTTTATAGAAGAACTATCTGCACTAGTAGGAAATACTCGAGAGATTGCACAAAAAAAATACGAAGTAAAACCCACTTTTGGAGCAGTTAGAGTCGCTGCTTTAGCGATTAACATTCTCGAGAATCTGAGAGGAGAAATTGATGGATTTCAGTTCATCCCTTTCCCGAGTGCCCACAAAGCAACCAATGATCGCAAAAAGAATGAGAACGCAAAACAGACTCCCAATATCGACCCAAGTGACTCTATCAAGCTAATTAAAGAGCAACTAGCATGGCTTTTTGATTACGGCCCTAAGGTAGCCAGTGCCCTTACAGAGGTGCGACTATTGATCGATAAAGGCGAGTTTGAGTCATTCGCTACTCAGTATAGGGACGCAAAGATACGCTTTACCATTAGAGATCGTATTCAGACTCTAATTAACCGCGGCGAACTGCCGGGCGATGGAAATGGCCTAAAGGCTGATGACTACATCACATATGTCGAGATGACAATGACTGCCTGCGGCAACGTCATTGGAGTCAATCACGCGCGCAGAGCCAAGGAGATCTATGGTGGTTATCGAATTTCATATGGAACTTACTATGGTTGCGTCCAACCGATCGACGCTGTCACAAAAAGCTTTACATCTGAATTCTGGGTGTCCAAAGGAGAAAAGGCGTGGAGAAATTTCCCTGCCAATGGACTGGTCGCTGATGCGGTAGCCTTACTTGAGGATTTTTACTGGGTATTTAGAAAGAAAGACGAAGAGATTCCCGTAACAAGCGACAGAAGAGTGCTTCGTGAGATGAAGTTATTCACTCGTCGCTACCTTACTAGCTCAGGCCTTCTCTCGGACGAGAAGACATTAATAGACCATTCGGGGTCCACAAAACATCTGTTCGTTCGCGCGGGGGTAGACCTGGCCAAATGGAAAGGTTCGGCTTCGCCGTTCCGACGAATGTATGTGCAGCTTAGTCTGCGCCGCTACGATATGCCTGAGTTGCCAGCTGCGGCTCGGCAGCTAGGGCATCAAGGCTATCCACAATTACTCCATTACGCCTCAGACAAACATGCGAGAGCAGCGGGCGAGTCAGTCATCGAGATTCACTCTCGCAATTTGGATGCGGATTCTCGAGATCTCTTGAAATCCATTCAAGAGGAAGGAGCAACCTACCTCTCTGAGCTAATTCAGAAACTTTTCAGGGGAAATCGCACTGGAGGGATATTCCCAAAGAGAGTCATCAAATTGGCTCAACGTTTATCTTCTGTTGCAAATTTTTCCGTGCTGTCAGTGAAGGAAAAATCTGATGTATTGGCTGAACGTCTGACAAAACAAGGATATGCTGTTTCTCCGATGCCGCATGTGGCATGTACTGCCGGCACCGCTAAACATGCCTCGGCGTCAGCTAAATGCGCAAAGAACGGAGCTCTGCAGAGACAGAATTCTTCACCGTCTGTCTGTTCGGGCTGTCCTCAGTCTTGGACAACTGAAAACTATCAACGGAATATTCTGGAAGAGGCTGAGAATATGCGTGCAGAGGCGGCTTTACCAACAACTCCATCTGCTGTGGCATTAGGCCTTGAGCGCGAAGCGGACGAGTATCTACAACTCTACGAGAAGGATTGCGCAATCTCGGAAGAAAACCGAAATCTGATGGAATCGTACTTACAGCATTTCAATATGGAGCTGGGAGTAGATGATTGAAAAAACAAGAGCGAATCCCCTTCGGGATGAGGCTGCTAATCAGATGTCAATCCGTGAAACCATTCTTAGAGCCTGGCTCAGGGATGGTATTCCTTGGCTCACAACAGACGACGGAGAGGTAAAAAGAGACGCTGCGGGAGAGTTAGTTTTGGCGTATTTCCCCACTGGAATAAAAGAATTAGCAGAATGGACGGCAGCGACAGGAAAGTACAGCCCACTACTAGCTAGTAAGAAATTTCTATTTGCCGATAGATCTTGCAGTCTCTCTGAATTAACCGGGCTGAGTCGCTCTACACAAAATAGTAAAATTCATATAGCTAAGCGCGACTCCTGTTTAGCGACGATTGAAAATTTGAAGGAAAGAGCGGAGTTTCAATTAGCGGAAACGAACAAAACGAATAGGATTGCCAAACTGCTGGAAAAACTAAAGCGTCTAGAGCAGATCAATGCTGCCCAAGAGGATGAAATAAGGGAAGTACGGATATCCGTGGTTCAGCTTAACAAGCAGATGAATAAAGCAAAGCGGCAATACGAGAGCAATGAAGAACAGTTGCGCAAAGACCATTCTGCTTTATTGGAAGAGAATATCGCGCTCAAAAAGATCTTGGCAAAAGTAACGCCACTAAAAAGCGTAAACACGGACAAGGAATGAGCTCGCCACTCTTTACTATTCACTGGGGAAAATACCAGGGCTATGACACCGCCACGATTCGTGATCAGAGTGGCTACACTATTCCGGTAATCAACGACTATATTGACCACCTAGCCGAACTCCATTTTAGAGAGAGGAAGACAAAATCCTCCTCGAAATCCGAGATAGAGCCAACTGTTTACACCTTGAGCGCTCTGTTTCAATTTCTGCGTAAGATGAAGTTGTCACTAGCTGAAATTAACGATGAATTGCTCGAAAAATTCCGAGATGCCCAGCTTGAAGTAGTCAAAAATAATCCTAGAAATAGAAATCAGTCGGCAAGTTGGTACCAGACCGTCAATCGACAGCTCGTCATTATTTACGAATGCCTCAACTGGGGGCAGACCAACGGCCTACTTCCCGTTCACACTATTGGCAATGCCAACATCGCCTCAGTGGCGAGCACTCGCCCTCGCCTGGAGAATGGAGGAACCGATTACGACAATAAACCCAAAAACAAATACCCGCTTCGTTACAAGCGCAAGGCAGCTGGGAAGACACGAGCGCTTCAACATTGGGCTACAGATGACGAAATCCTAGCAATAGACAAGCAATTTTGGGCGATCAAGAGCATGATTTCGTCGACTAGAAACTCATTGATGCTAACGCTTATGGAAACGGTCGGCTTCAGAATCAGTAGCTCCAACTCGCTTATGGTTGACCAGTTCTCGGCGAAAGCGCTCGTCGAACGAGAAAATGCTGACGAGTACATCATTGTCCCGCCAGTGCAAAAAGGCGGTCTAGACTTTCCCTTCCCAATACCTTGGGAGCTTGCCCACGCTATTCGTGCATATTGCGATGATGATGTTTCGGGTCGAAAGGCAATTCTTCGGATCACCGGTGTGGACGAATCGGTTGCCAAGCACGCAGTTTTTTTGAGTTTGACGAAAGGTAGCCCTTTGCTGACCCGATCATGGGTCGATATCTTTTCGAAAGCATTCAAGGCCACCGGTGCGCCAAAAGGCGCGGGCTCTCATGCAATTCGGCGAAAATTTTTAGACGATATATTTGTCGCCGAAATTGAATATCGCCAGTCCGCAAAGCTGCCAGTCTCGCTCGAAGATGTTGCAGCGGCTGTAATGGAAAAAGCTGGGCACTCCACCAAGGAGGCTCAGCAATCATATCTGCGCGCCACAACCCGAATTGCCAAAGGCTCCTTAAGTGAACGCCTAAATAAGCAGCTCGCAAAGGTAAGAGTCGAAAACCATGAACTTCACGCTGAGCTTGCTAGCGCACTTGCTGCACTTAAGGACGAGCGTGAAAAAAATGCCGCATTAGCGGTTGTGGCCGAACAAGCACAATTGAGGCAAGCACCTAAGGCCCCACGAAAGAAGAAAGACCAGAGCACTACTTCCTGAAGGGGGAGCTATCCTCAAGTTGGTCGACAAATCTGTCTATCGCCTCGGTCTCTTGATCAAGAAAGTTTTCGATAGCCGCAGCGAAACTTTTATTTGCAATCCAGTGCGCTGAATATGTCTTTGTTGGTAAGAGCCCACGAGCCATCTTGTGCTCGCCTTGGGCTCCACCTTCGAACGCCGGAATGCCGTTCCTGATGCAGTAGGCGATTGCCTGCACATAGCAAGTTTCGAAGTGCAACCCCTTGCAGAACTCCGTCGTTCCCCAATAGCGACCGTAAAGAGCGTTACCTCCCCGGACATTGAGCGCACATGCGACTCGCGTCCCGTCCCTCTCCGCCAACACCAACACAAAATGCAGCGAACGCGTCTTATGCATCTCTAGGAAAAAATCTAGACTTAGATACGGAGACGACCAATGCTCCTTGTATGTATTGCAGTAGCAATCATAGAAGAACTCAATATCCTGCCTAGTCAGCGAATCTCCCTCCAGCCACTTGAATTGGATATTCGCCTCGGCCACGTACCGACTATCCTGACGAATCTTCTTTCGCTTCTCTTGGTTCAAATTGGCGAAGAAATCATCCATCGTCCGGTAACCGGCATTGGTCCAATGAAACTGGAAGGCCTCACGCACCACAAATCCTGCTTCCAGCAGAGCCTGCTTATCTTTTTCTTCGACGAACAGCACGTGCGCAGAGGACGCAGCCCCTGATCTGGCTAACGCAATGATGCCCTGAGCCAGCATCGCCCTCGCCTCGCCGTCGGCCGCCAACAGCCGCGGTCCTTGAACAGGCGTGAATGGCGAAGCAACGATAAGCTTCGGATAATACTCAAGGCTATGGCGCTGGAAAGCATCAGCCCAACCGTGATCGAAGACGAATTCTCCTCGAGAGTGATTTTTGAAATAGCATGGTGCCCCGCCGACGAGAAAGCCGTCGCGATACAGGAGGAGAAACTTAGGATACCATCCAGTGGAAGGATGTGCGCATCCAGTTCGCTGGAGTCCATCCAAGAAACCATAGCCTACGAATGGATTGCCTTGCGTCAATCGCTGCCAGGCTTCGCTTGGAACATTGCCAAGCGAATCAGCGACCTTTAAGTCGTAACGAGAAGGCTCATTCATGCTTGAATATAGAATCATCCAAAGATGTTATCACGCTTCAGCTTCGCTCAGGCGAGCTCTCCAGCCCATCGGCGGACAATGGCATTCAGCTGGGATGCATAACCAAATCTTTCTTCAATGTGGGAAAATTGGCCTTAGACACGGCCTACACAACGCTCCCAATAGCACCAGCAATATGAACAACTGGGGGCCGTTACCTTCTCCCCAGCGGGCCACATGAAACGCCGCCCATTCAAAGAAGCCGGCTCCGTCCAGCAGCAGGCTGATGATGACGGCAATGAAGGGCGCAGTGGCATTCCAGACGATGTGCCACATTGTTGGAATATCGGCCCCATGGAGCACACCCAAGGCCAACGCCACCGCCGCGCCCCCACTGGCGCTCCAACCGATGCCCAGGCCCATGGGCTGCCAGATGACGAGTACCAAGGTAACCAGGAAGATGAAAAACGCCACAAGCATCCTTGCTCCGCCGCCTTTGAAGGCGGCTTCTTCGCCCTACGGATGGCGCTACTACACTGGCGACCACAAAGCTGCGAGCCAGACCTCAGTTTTTTGACGCGCTCTTGCGCGTCGGTGTTTTCCTCGCCGGACTCTTCGATTGCGCTAAAAATGATTCGCAGCTAAGAATCAGCTCCCGACCGTACGCTCTAGAGGCATCCCACACGGCGGAACGATTGACCGCCAAAAGCATGTAAGCGGCATGAGCCACCGCCACAACTAAGACCACTATAATTCGGCTTCCTTGTGAAGTGTCAGTATTCCAGGACAGGCGCCATAGGGCGAACGTGCAGACCGAAACGACGATCACGTTCAAACATAGTGCCAACGCTTTTACCCCAAGAAGATTTCGACGAAAGCCATACGTGATGTTTTCTGCAAACAGAAGTGAAAACTTCTTTGTATCGCGAGTGTTTTGACGCAGCCAGTTGCCGCACTGAATATAGAAAGCGTCAGCGGCGGCTTGATTTGCCATTTCGTCGGCCGGACTCGGGACATTAACGGCCAGCTGGTTTGCGAGAAAAGCGCGATATCGGTCTTTTGAACCTGCATCGATGGTTTCGTCGTTTCGGCGGAACATAGTAATTGACGGCATACCTCCATGTTCGGCGTAAAGCTTTTTCTCTATCGCGCGCCCACGTGCACGTGATAGGTCCGATATGGCGAACAACAGCACGAGTATGCCTAACGTCGCTATGAGATTCGACAGACCCAACGATTTCCACGAAATGAGCAGCGCCAACGCAGCGAACGCCGGTGCTGCTGCAATGATGGCTGGAAAAAGCCTTGCGCGTATCGAATAGGTATCGAAAAACTTCAATATGTCCATCAGATTCCTTCCACCTTGTCAGCAAACTGTTCCGGAACTGCCGGAACTGTACCTGGATGCCCACCGCCGCCACCGTAGTCCGATATCCATTTTGTACGGGTAGAGTAAACCTTAAAGCCTCTACGCATGAACGCGTTCTTAACTTGCCCGCGGGGATAGTCATTCTTGTTCGAACCGACTGAGCAGAAAGCCACACCGACTTCAGTGCCTTGCGGTTGCTTCTCCCCTAACCACATATCGAGCACAGCGGGAGTCACGTTGTGCCTGCTTCCATGATGTGGCACTTGCACGAACTTGGGCCTCTTCAATCTAAGCCCTGCAGCGTAGTTGCCTGCTTCTAGCAACCCAATAGGACCCACATCCGCAGTAAGCAAAACGCCCCTACCATTCAGTACACCATACTGCACGACGCAGCTTTCATTGGACGCCGACGTCTCAGTATTTTCTGAGAGCGTTTCAACATCCCACTTTTCTTCCAAGTACTTCTTAGCAGCCTCGGCGATGAGCCGGAGTAGACCGAGTCCTTCCGATTTCGTAGCTTCTATCCTATACCTATCCGGCGTCTTCGAAAAATCGGGAATTGAATCGATGTACCGGTTTTTATCTGGAGCGAGAACGGTGAACTCACCAATCTTCGCTCCTTGAAACACCTCATGGATCGGAATCCCTTTTTGATTGGCGAGCCGTTCAAGTTCTACTAGATAGGGATGCTCCTTCTTGATGGTATCGATCAGGCCTTGGAGCGTGTAGTTGCCGTGAAAGTGTGGAAGAATCTGTTCTGCATATAGCCATGGCCTGTTCATCCACAGATTCTTAACCTCGATCTTCTCCATCACACCAATAAGCCCGGTAGCGTGATCGTCGTCAGCATGCGAGAGCACCATGTGGCTGATGTATTCACCTTGGTAGTACTTGTTGATGTGGTTAATGATGGTTTCCGCAGTTCCAGCCCGGCCTCCATCGACTACGTGGAGGTAATAGCCACCGACATCGTCACCGTAGTGGATAACGATTGCGTCCCCGGAACCTTCGCCGATAGGCAAGAAGTCGACTTCGTATTTCATTGTTGTTATCTCCCTGGATTGCGAATAATCTTTAGTTGCTGGGGGCACCGCATTCGCAACTGTAAAGTGTCAATAAAGCACACGCAGACTTCGTATCAGGCTGCTATGACCATTGTTGTTCATGTGATGCCGCGCTTATAGAAGCCGGCAAAGTATTGGTGAAGCCAAGTCAGGCCGCTATCCCATATACATGGGATATGTAAAGAGCTGTCTCTGTATGGCAAGCTGTCATCGCATTTCACGCTTTTGCCGCTATGCGCAATCGTGGTTCAGCCAGACCTTCTTGCCCGCAACTAGCCGGCTGCCCCTTGCAGCACTTGAACATCTGTTTCGCCCACAATGAGTTGAACGGCCGGCAATCCGTCGTCAGCCATGCCAAGAGCTAAATGTACGAGTTGGATCACATCATCACGACTAGGTGAGGCGGACTGTCCCGGAGGATGACTATGCCATTCTCCTATGTACCGAACCATACCGCCAGTACGCTTCGATGCTTCAGCAATCGCCTCGAACAATCCCTCGGTGCCACGTTCGAAAGAAGACGGACTGGCTTTGCTGTCAGGAGGTGCGGGCAACCCGGCCACCACTACTACGGCCTGAATATTGAAGTCATAGTACCCAAGGAGTGCGCCACCGGTTTCGTGAGGAAATGCTTGCTGACGGAGGTCACGCAACCGTTGTATCGCACCGGCGTCGATGTAAAGGTTCAGTTCGCCCAGATCAAATTGCTGCTCAACCATGACGTCGATGTCATGTACGTCGACGTTACCAAGTTCGGGATTTCGCTGCCAGATGCGAATCCGTGCATTGTCCGATGCTGTTGCTTGTTGTATTTGTTCCGCTAGCGTGGAGGCGTGCCCCAGAATGCGCGAATAAGGTAACACCAAGGAAATATCACGGCAGCTGGCACCACTCCAAAATGTACCGGTATGCCCTTGCAGATGTATTTTTCCCCATTCTTGTTGAATGAGTGCTCGGTAATACTGTGCTTCGAGCGTGCGAAGGCAATGTGCGCGCTTTGCATCTTCAGCGAGTAGAACAGCGGCGTTGCCATTTGGCGTGATAAAGACCGAGAAATGTCGCGGCAGCGTGTCGTTGCCACTGACGAGTCTTGGATATTCAAGCGTAGTAGATGCATCGATGACTACTGCTGCGTGACCTAGAGCTTGTATAACGCTGTCTTGATTCAAATCGCACGCATCGGCCACTATAGGCGTGACAATGCTTGCTCCATCCATTACACCCGCGTGTAGTTCAGCCACTACCTCGGCCTTCGCTTCGCCAATATTTGCTGAATAAGCGGCATGCCTTGAGAGGTTATGCGGCTTAATATGATCCTTATCGATCACAGTCCACGTGCCCCAGCCACTACGCCCCCATAAGTTCAGCAATGCGCTGCCCAAGGACCCCGCACCGATTAAGAGTCCGGGCGGACCAGCGTCGGTGATTCCTGATTGTCTACGTGCAGCAGCAGCGTCATTCTGGCTTCGCACGTCCATCGTCATAACTTGCTGTTCGCGCCACGCAGCGGATGGTTGCGGATTCAAACTATCTTGGAAGTATCGTCCTTCGTACACCATCAATGCGCCACAAGCGACACCCAGATCCAGTGTACTGATGGGGATGAAGAACGCTCGGCGTATTACGGTGTCAGGCTCGCTTGTAGCGGTTCGACGCACCGGTATGTACAGCAGAATCACTGTGCCGTTATCGTTCTTCGTAGGCATTACACCACCTGAACCTATACCTTCCTTCAACGCCGTACTCAGAGGACCTATCAGGTCAGTGTTGCGCTTTGACAAAAGGTCGGCTAATTCCCCAAGGGTACTGGGGTTACGCTCCACCGAACCATGAACGATTGGCGGTAACAGGAGCTCGATGTGTTTGACGGTTTTATCTTGCGGCATACCCGGCACAACGGATAGCAGTAGACAAGTGAAACCGCCGTCGACACGTTCCTTCTGCCGAAGGACGACAAAGCGACGGGTAGCATCTTTTCGTAGCTCGGCAAGATTCCAGGGCAATACCAGTTCATATTTACTGGCGAAAAACAGATGCTCCACTGGCTGGTCGGCGGGGTGCAGCTCGCCTCTTGCACTTTTTTCTAACCACCACTGGATTCGACGTAGAAATGCTTGTGGCGTCCATGTTCTTCTAACCGCCGAAGAAGCTTCAAAATACAGACACAGGTTTGCTATCGAATTTGCTCCACCCTGGTTTAGGTGCATCAGAATCGGAAAGCTTTTACGTAACGCAAGGACCTCCACCAGTTCTTCGTCATCACTAGGAACGCATAACGCTAAGCGCTCACGATACTGAATACCGGCAGAGTTCTCTGGTGGTACATCATCACATTCAACGTCGACAACGAGACACTCGACCGAAGGACCAGCTACATCGCCGTGTCGGAGGATCCCTATGAGCGAATAGTCACGGTGACGCTCAATCGCATTAAGCAACGTCTTGGCGCGTAGAATCTTAAGTTCGCTGGCGTCCCGCACTTCTACAACGTTTGCCAGTTGGTGATATGCGTCCGTCATTATCGAGATTTAGCCAGCTCGAGGCGGCGTCGATGTGATAATGGCCGCAGCCCCAATTGACGTTGAACGTTTCCACGTCACGCCGCCTCTTGCGATCTCGAAGACAATGGGTTCGGGCTTGTTGGCATTTGGTTCTTCCATCGTCACCAGAAACTTACGTCCACCCACCGTTTTCAGATAGCGTGCATAAGCATTACGTGCTTGAATGTGCGGTGGCTGGGTTTGTTCGTAAGAGTCGTTCACGTCTGTAACGGGTTTGCTACAGCTGACGATATAGGCGTCGGGCTTCCCCATTAGCAACAGCTCTTTGACCAATGGTTTTGGTTCTGTCTCTTTGTCGCCTTTTTGCCCCTCTTCGTTGAGCGCCAGATAACTGCAGTGGTGTGGAATGTTGTAGAGATTCCAGGCAAGGCGGTCATCGTTTTTGTGGTACTTCGTGGTACGTACGATGTCCTCTATTTCTTCCCAAGTAGCATCGCCGACTTCCAAGTAATCGTAATGAGCCCCGTCAGCTCTAAAGCGAACATTAAAGACGAGAGATGCACGGTTACGAATGATGTCGCCGTCGTCGTAGTGTTTAATGAAAGGGGAATGGCAGAAAAACTCGACACCGTCGTTCGCAAGTGAAAAGCCTGGAACAAGCGTGCCAGCGTCAATAAAAAGATGATCGCGAGCCGAAGCAGCTTCGCCGCGCTCTTTCAAGCGTGGCTCCAGCCAATTAGCCAACGCCTGGGGTTTAGAAAAAACAAGAATGCCTTTACCTTCAAGCAACCGGTGACGTGCTTCTTGGCGCAGCAATACAAACTCTTCTTGCTGATGTTCGTTGTCTGCCTCTTCCAGCAACATGGCTGCAGGCACCCACAGTTCCCGAATCTTGATGCGGCCTTCGCCGTGATATTTCTTCGCATGCTGAAGCTCGAAGAACTCTGTACTGCCTTGAATATGGTCGAGATCTGCGTGAGTAAACGCAACGACGTCAAAGTAATCGTAGCCAGCCTCTTTTAATTCGTTTTTTAGCCGTGCTTTGAGGTCGATCTCTGGGGTGTCAGCATCTTCTGCTTTGCCGCGATGGCAAAAATCGAAGAGAACGCGACGACCACCTGACAAGATGATCTGACTGGTGTCGCCATTACCCACCGGGTAAAACAGTACCTTATGCAAGTCTGCCATAACTCCTCCTAGGATAGATGGCAGCCTTTTTAGCACTCTGCCGCCGAGAGTGCTAAAACTATATACGGAGTAAAATGTTGAGTCAATATACTAAATATAGTAGTTGAGCTTTAATTTTTATTAATAAATTGACATTTTCAAGTCGATCGCTACCTGAAGCGCTTCAAGCTTTGCCAACCGGCGCTTCCAACTTCTTCGAACTGGCTGTGGCTGGAGCAATCAGCCTGTTCGGCTTCCAGTCTGGCGCCGCGCTGGCAACCGTTGTCGGTGTATTGATCGAAGTACCGGTCATGCTTCTGGTGGTGAAGATCGTCAACGATTCGAAACACTGGTACGAATCGGCACCGCCCCACCACGCTCACTAGAGAGACTACCTTCTATATTTATCCCCAAATGAAAATATCTCTGGATGTTGCCCATAATTGTTGAGGTGTATGGAGCAATTGGAACTGGAAAATGCGCTTATTAAAATCAATAACTTACCTTCAAGGCTTTACCGCAGAATTGATGTTTAGATCTGGAATAGTGTTCCCGATTGGATTGCCAAGCCCTTAATTTTGCAATTCCAAAATATTACGGGTCGAGAGGAATATTAGTACATGCCATTTCCCATCTTGATGCATTGCGTCTGTTGAATTAACCATGGATTGGCTCCCCCTCCATTTACGTAACTTCCATTGCAGGCCGAAGGCCACCACTTGGACATACGCCCCCTCCCCCGCCCCCAGCTCTCTCCGCGCTATGAACCGCTGCATTCAGGCTCGCCTTAACGAGCGAGATTTAATCGATGCAGTTCTGGTCCAATCGAAAAGACGGCCGCAATGCACCAAATTTCCCAAATGCAATAAAATACCAGGAGCCCTTGTTTTGGAAGCTTGCGCAAATTTCAACCACGGCCGTCGATAAGCCAGAGAATGGCTCAACTGGATCTCTTGGCCGGCCTCGCACCGCCAATTTTCGGTACATCTGGCCTACCTCGATCACGATCTTTCTCCAATAAATATGAAAATAAGACTCACATGGCTTTGGACCGCGGTACTGCACATCTGCGTAGCTTCCCCGGCGCTGGCCAGCGACCGCTATACGGACTATCAAAAGAAGATGAAAGCAGAAGCGGAGAAATACAAAGACGGAAGCGACGACGCCCGGCGCTCCAAGGAAGTGGAGAAAGCTATGCCCTCTCCAGACAACGACGCCGACAGAAGGTACCGCACGTATCAACAGAGAATGAAGGACGAGGCAAAGAAATATCAGTAGACCTGCCCTGCCCCAGGGCAGACCTACACACCAGCGTTGCGATCAGTAGCATCGGGACGTCCCCAATGCTCGGACCAGGAAAATAATTTCGCGCGTCAACAATACTATGTTCAAGCTCGCACTCGTCGCTATTGCGGCAGTTGCAATTATCTCCACCATCATCGATGTCGTCATTACATTACGCGGTTACTTGATACAAGCAATCAAAGACAAGAAAAAGCTTGAAACTCAATTGGCGCATGCCTTACGAGAGAAGGAGCATGCTACTTCTTCCGCCAAAACCTTGGATCTCCAGCGCGCTCAAATAAAAACCAAACTCGAAGTACAGCAACAGGAGTTTGACCGAAGTGCGCAAC
This sequence comes from Herbaspirillum sp. 1130, assembly GCF_017833835.1. Classification (NCBI taxonomy): domain Bacteria; kingdom Pseudomonadati; phylum Pseudomonadota; class Betaproteobacteria; order Burkholderiales; family Oxalobacteraceae; genus Herbaspirillum; species Herbaspirillum sp. 1130. The sequence goes on along the minus strand of NZ_JAFICQ010000001.1, from coordinate 1,711 downwards.
GAGAAGCTTGGTGCGATACTCGCCTGCTCGAACTCCCTATTAGCACCCCCACAAATTTTCACCAAAATACGCTGGGCTATGCGAGATTAGCGCTCTCCGATCGAAACGCGCGAATGTACGATTTGCGATCACGCTCACAATTCAAATCCAAAGGTCTGTGGGAGCTATATTGGTGCCTGGCTCATGCTTCTCGAACAGCCAACGCCTCCACGCGAATTAAAATCGAAAATGGCATTTCAGGTGATTTCCTGGAGGCGCTAACAGAACACGCCAAAAACCTGTCTTCGATGCTAGATAACGGCACGCCATCTTTGCAGATGGCCTATAGCAAAATCTACGAACAAGCTCGACCGGGATTGAAAGAGGAAGACGTCGGTGCAGATATTCTGCTTGTCGTGGCGGGAGACAATCTCATTCAAGGCGGCGGCGCCCGCATCTTCTGGATTCAAGCAAAGAAAGCTCCAGATGGCGCAAGTCCTTACACGATAGACTGCAGTTATGAGAACACGGCGGAACTACAGCTCAATAGACTCAGGCGCGTGCACCAACCGAACCTTGGTTCGTTCGGAGCCTATATCAACTACACACCCAAACTTTCCTTCATCCCGTCTTTCTCCCTAACCACATATAATCCTATCGGAGACCTGAAAGTGAACCTGGGCGAAAAAGGCGCGCGACTCCCAGAGCTCGTCATGGCGCACAGCGCTCTTAAAGCGTCGTCAAGAACGGGAAGTTTCTCAGATGCAGGAGCTATCGTTCGCTTCCTCCAGTCAGTCGCCGAAAATCGCCCTCTGTATCTGGTCGCCGCAACCAAGCACTTGGATGCCTCACGTAATCCCTGGGATGCACAAGTCCTAGTTAATCGAATTAGCGGCCACTACAGGTATGCGTTGACTCGGCCAACGCAGAACAAAAATGGCCCAGAACGCGATTCACCATCACCTGGCAGAGGCGGTCGATTCTAATCCCCCTGCTATTCCCACTCACCAACATGACCTCATCGGCACGCCAGATCTCACAGCCAAGAATTAGCGCAGTTGGACCATTACACACCACAGTTACCAAAAGGATAAAGTTCCAAATCCCGAGTTGCATGGTTCGTTTGCAATACCAGTGAGCCTAAGTGCTGCCCATATGCGATTTGAAAGCCACGCCGACTCGACCTACTATCGAAGTAGATGGCATATCACACTGAGGTTGGGTTGTTGATTTGCTCGCTGAATTGACCCTCGCCATCTGACCCACTTTCCACTGCCTTCCGAAGGCAGCTACGCGGTCATACGACCCCTCATATCCCAGCTCTTTCAGGTCCAGGAACATCTGTTTCAGGGTTCTTCTTTGCTTCCGTGATTTGACTGCCTCAGCGCTCAGCCAGGCGGAAAGTCTAGGCGCGAATTCATCGAGCGAGCTCTGTGATTGCCTGGTGGGATAGGACGGTTCGATCGCCTCGGACCGAATATAGCGACAAACAGTGTTTCGGGAAATGTCTAGCCTACGGGCTATTTCCCTGATCGAAACGCGGTCTCTGATGTACCAGCGCCGAATAATTCCAAGTAGGGCCACGTTTATCACTCCGTTCTCCCGCTCGCTGTCTTGAGCAGGATTGTGGTCTAAACTGGAGTGAACCCCTCGGGCTGGACCAAGGTTGGTCGAGAAACTAAGCCGCTTTCCGAGCAAGTTGTGCTTCGAACTGGTTAGGTGATTGATAGCC